>NZ_JBHFPV010000001.1:0-2036379 GCF_042611095.1 Meishania litoralis | reverse complement strand
ACTTGCCAAAAACATGGGGAAAACCCCAGGACGCCCAGGAAAAGACAATCGCCATATCCCCAAAGCGGGTGCAAATATAGGACGGTTTTTTTGCTTACACAATACATACTTATTTTTTTTTGAAGTTATTAACAAGAAAAATTACAAGTAATTGGAAATCAATGCTATGAATTAAACTATTTTTTTGATTCTGAACAAAATCAGGACTATATCACAAACTTCTTGTCTAATTGATTTCGACATATTCGCTACGATAGCGCCAAAGACACCTTACACAACTTTCTGTTTATCAGCTAAAATTTGTAAAATAGGACGCCAAAAGTTCGACTTACGGCAATGATGATAACCGCCATAAGTATGAATGATAACTTAAATAAACTGTATCGCCACTCTTACTTGCCTGAGCAAATCAACTTTTAGTACTTTATATTGTAGACCACAAAACATCAACAAAGAATACTACTATGAAAAGAAATTCCAGACCAGACCAAATCGAATTACAAAATCACGATAAGGATAATCAGGCGCGGCATAAAAGTTAGGCTTGCCAAATGAAGAGTTGAAATGTTCGGCCTTCAAGTAAATACGGGTCTGTTGAACCCTTGCATTAATAAAAAAATCCAAAAGTGGATAGCCTCCTAATTTTTCATTGTTCTGAGTGAAGAACTCCCCAAGCACCGGGCTGTAAGCATCCATATTATAAGAAGTGAAGTATTTAAGGGTAATGCCCGTTTGCAAATACATGGCTTTTTTAAATACATCCGAAGAGAAATACAGCGTGTTTCTAGTCACCAATTGCGGAACGTTCAACACGTCATTGGACTGGGAAACGGCCTGATACATTATTGTATTGTTCAATGCAAACTTACCGACATTGAACTCTTTGCTATATTTTACCTTTAGGTGATTCACCCCGCTGCCTTCTTGAAAAGGTCTAATGTTAGCCCCTTCCCCTCCCTCTTCGATAGGTATATCGGTATCGGCTTTAAAATAAGTATAGTTGCCCAATCTTGAATATTTAGCGGCCAAATTCCCCCAAAACTTCGAATCAATCTCGAATAGCAAACTATTTACACTTTGTTCTTTAAAAGTCTCTGTATTCTGCCAATTATAATTGGTATAATCACTTTGATACATTAAGAAATTGAAGTTTGGCATTCTAAACGAAGAATGTATCGCGGCCCGAAGTTTATTTCCCTCATTAATTTGGTAGCTCGCCGATCCATCCAAGATACTCCTCGTGAGCTTACCCGAAATCGTATACTTTACCGCACCTTCAATATTAAACCCTTTGATATTTTTTGAGTAGTTGGCGCCCAGGGCAATCTCCTCTCCCTTTAACCTACTCTCAATGGTTTGGGTTTCGGTTATCAATATGCTGTTCGTAAAATAATTGTAATTGTAGAGACTGATGTTTCCTTCAAGTCTTCCTAGAACTGCATTGTAAAAGGTCAGGCCGAACTCGTTGTTCATTATCTTTAAGTTCATTCGATCATCAACTGATGAAACAAGGGAACTTCCAAAAAAAGCATTTGCCGCCGTCTGCGTGAAATTATAGAACTTGGTCTCATAATTAAATCTATGGGTCAGGGCCAATGACGTTTTTTCAACGCTCGAAGAATCTTTATTTTTTTTGATCAACTTATACCGGTGATCCATATAATAGCGTTTGCCCAGCAATTTGTTATCGGCATCGGCAAATCTAATATCGATTCTCGACCTGTCCTTAAAATTCGATTCTTCTGATTCAAATTGTAATTCCTTGTTCGGCAGCCCTCCATTTTCTTCAGTTTCGATATCCTGAGCGGCAATATGGGCCCTAAGGTTATATCTTGTATTCTTGGTCTCGTAATTTAATGTGGTTCTGAAATTGCCCGATTGCGCTTGATCGATCTGATATTTACCCAATGAACGAAAACCTTTATAGGCTATTGAAAAGTTGAAACGCCTCGATGTGTTGAAGGTCAACATGGCGTCAAGCATCTGACCTTGCTCAAAAGTAGTCTTGAAAAAGAGGTCTGACATGGGTGTCGCCACATTATAATAAGCTATTTCTTCTTTCTCGATATAATTATAATGTTTGGCGCTTGCACCTAACGAAGGGTAAAGATTAGTCCTTTCAAAATCGACCCCCAGTTTGTTATAGGGTTGCCCAACATTCGAAAAGGGCATCAGCTCAAAATCATCCCTTCTCAAATAGTTATACTTGTATTCTTTTTTAATGGTCAACGTGGTGTCAAGGTAGGTGGTATCGCTGGCGTAGGATATAATCTTATAATCTTTAATGGTTATTTCATTGCCCGGTAGTTTATTTTTATTGCCAAGTTGTCTTTTCCTCTCAAAAATTTCGGAAGTATCTTTTACTCTGGTCCTAGGAATTGAATCCTCCTGAGCGAAGAGCGAAATATTCATCAGAACAAATAGCGGTAGGAGGAAATATCTCATCGAAACGAATGATGGCCTTTCAAAATTGGCATTATACAGGTCACGCCCATTGGCGTGATTAACTCGATCATTAATTTTGGCAACTGCCTACGGCAAAGCGTCAAAATAAAATCATCACCGACAAAGTTAATTTTTTTGTTGCTAACCAAATGTGAAAGTTTTTGCAAGAGTGCCATAATGGTTCGCAAACCTGTTCTTTTCTATCGCCCTTGTTTGGCCTATATTCGTATACATCAATTTTTCACGATCCGTGCTGAGACTTTTTCACACTTACATAGATGAAATTGGAACCGACGAGGCAGGAAGGGGGTGTCTGGCAGGCCCCGTAACCGCTGCTGCATTGATCTTACCGAAAGATTTTGAAAATGAGGTTCTGAATGATTCGAAATTATTATCGGAAAGAAAAAGAACTTTACTCCGTCCGATCATCGAAAAAAAGGCCCTGAATTTTGGGGTGGCCCATATTTTTCCTGAGGAAATCGATAAAATCAATATTTTGAACGCTTCCATTTTGGCCATGCATACGGCCATTGGCCAATTGCAGATACGATCAAAGTTCATCATAGTTGACGGCAATCGTTTCAAGCCTTTTCAAGATATTCCCCATGAATGCATCATAAAAGGAGATAGCAAGTTCATGAGCATTGCCGCCGCTTCGGTCTTGGCCAAAACCTATCGCGATGAATACATGGAACGCCTGCACGAAGAATTCCCCATGTATAATTGGAAGAAGAACAAAGGCTATCCGACAAAAGAGCATCGTGAGGCCATTCGAAAATATGGATTGACCAAGCACCACAGAAAAAGCTTCAGACAGTTACCTATGCAAACTTCGCTTGACTTATAAGAAATCGGACAATAATTGCCCGGCTCTTTAAAAAGTTGATATAGTAGTTTATAAAGTTTCAGCACCGGCCCTATTTAAAAAAAGTTAATGTCATAAATTTGATATAAAATACCCGCCATGAAGCTCAAGGGCTTGTTTTTTCTATTGACTTTATTGATTTTTAACTGCGCCAGGGAAGACCAGAAAAATATTCCTCTATCGGCATATGTAGGAGCAAATGCACTTGCCGCAATACAAATCAACGGTCTTTCCTCGCTTCACGATAGTCTTGAAGTCAACGATTTTATCAAGAGATTCGAAAACCTTGGTCCCTATAAATCCATCGTAGATAAAATTGCTTTTCTAGAACAGATCGACGCGAAATCAACCGGAATGTTGGTTTTTTCGGAAACCGAAAAAGACAGTATCGAGTTTTTTTTCGTTTCAGAGCATCTGTCTGACATGTTCAGTGTCGACAGCCTACGCGCCAAATACGCCGAAAAATTGATTTTTGGAAATCGGACAATACATAAATATACCATGAACGATAAGGCTGTATTCAGCACCTTGGCAGATGACATGCTCTTTGTCAGTTCATCGGCCTCTTTTTTGAACGAAACATTGGAAGATGTAGAAGATCGCCGACCGAACATTACTTTTCAGCGTTTGTATGGCATCGCCGACAAAAAAAAGCCTTTAAACATATTCTTCAATCTTGAACAAAGCGATCTTTTGATGGACCAGATCGTATCGGATGTGCCAAGAATTTCGGTTTCCGATTTTGCGGACTGGATCTACTTTGATGTTGACATAGGCAGTGAATTACTTGGTTTAAACGGCATTGCCATTGCCAATGACTCGTTACCGAATTATCTGAATCTTTTTAAGGGAACTGAAGCACTTCGCAATACCACCCCTTTCATAGCCCCTCTCGAATCAGATGGCATTTCGTCATATACTTTTGACGACCATACCGTTTTTGAAACCAACCGATCGAATTACCTCAACAAACCCGCCAAGGATAATATCATTTTCAATACGGTAGAAGAAATTGGAATCGTCTATTTGAATACAGAAAAAGTAGTATTGCTGAAGACCTATGGTTCTGAGGAACTCTTAAGATATTTAGGGGCCATACAAAATGATATTGTCGATTATCAGGGCAACGGTATTCAAGAGCTCAACGAGGGTGATTTTCTGTTTACGGCCTTTGAGCCTCTCGTCGATGATTTCAATGCCAAATTTTGTACCGTACTTGATGATGTATTTGTTTTTGGCCGGACAAAAGAAGTTTTACAGACCATCATTTCAAGCTATAAAAAAGGAAGCACCTTCGATAAAAATCCTGTTTATACCGAGGCGAGCAAAAATCTGGGGGGCGCGGCCAATATACTTGTCGTGTCGAACCCTGATAAAATCGAACAACTATCGAAAGACAATTTCATAGACAATCTTCATAAAGACCTGAAAGACCCCAAACTTGATGGGTATGCATACGGTGCCCAAGTGGTTACCGGTGGCGATTTTTACCATGTCAATCTTTCCGCCCAAAGAATTGTGGCCCCGAGCAACATCAAGACCATAAGGCCGATTTTCAATGTTGCCCTAGATACGACACTTGCAAACGAACCACAATTCGTAATGAATCACAATACCAAGCGAAAAGAGGTAGTCGTACAAGATGTCACGAACAAACTCTATTTGATTTCTTCAAGCGGAAAAATTCTTTGGAAAAAACAATTGGAAGGAAAAATACAAGGGAAAATACATCAAGTCGATATTTACAAGAACGGTCGTCTACAATTGGCCTTCACTACCAACAATCAATTTTTGATCCTCGACCGCAATGGCAAAGAAGTAAGGCCCTTTACTTTAAAATACGAAGGTGGCAACCTCAACCCCTTGGCCGTGTTCGATTACGAGGGCAAAAAGGATTATCGGTTCGTAGTTACACAAGGCGAAAAGGTTTTTATGTACAATCGCAAGGCACAAATCGTAACCGGGTTCAAATATACACGTGCCGAAGCGCCGATTATAAGCGCTCCAAAGCATATTGTCATCGGCAACAAAGACCATTTGGTCTTTCAAATGGAAGGTGGCATCTTAAAAATTCTGAATCGGGTCGGCGATGTAAGGGTCAGGGTAAGTGACAAAATCGATTTTTCAGAAAACGGAACCTTCCTTTATAAAAACAAATTCACCGTCACCGATAAGAAAGGAATTTTACATCAAATAAATTCGAGAGGAAATTTTGAAAGAACAAACCTCGGCCTAAACCCCGACCACGGTCTCGATGCCACCCTGAACACTTTAGTTTACATGAATGACAATATATTGAACATTAAAGGCAAAAAGGTCGAGCTTGATCTTGGGGTCTATAGTAGGCCAAAGATTTTTTATATCTATGACAAAATATATGTCAGCGTAACCGATATACAGAACCAAAAGGTCTATCTGTTCGACAGTCAAGCCAACCTAATACCCAATTTTCCCATATTCGGTATTTCTGCTATCGATTTGACCGACATCGACAATGATAGAAGATTGGAGGTCGTTGTAAAAAATCAGACCAATTCTTTGACAATTTACACAATGGACTAATTACATAATGAATATTACACTTTGTACAAAATTTGCGACAACTGATACAACCTTGCCAGAATGATTACACTGATTTTGCTATTTTGGAGGGCTTAAGACAAACGATACTAATTTTTGATTCGCCTTAATGTTAACCTATGAAAGACAATACCGTTAAAAGTCGATCAAGATACTTGATATGGATTATTGCATGAAATCGAAACCGAACTGCAAAACACTTATTCTTATTACCCACAAAATGCAAAAAACATCAAAATGAAAAAAATCGCCCAACTATTGAAAATGGGGCTTCCTATGATTTTTATCTTCGCCTATGCTCCAGATGCAAATGGTCAGTTCTTGAAAAAATTGGGAAAACGTGCCGAGAAGGCCGCGGAACGGGCCGTTGAGCGACGTGTTGAAAAAGAGGCCACCGAAAAAACAGATCAAGTACTGGACAGTATTCTTGAACCCGGGTCCCAAGAGGAAAAACAAAAAAAGAATCCTGTCCCAAATGAGACTTCGACCAAAGGACCTAGTGGTAATGGACAGAACACCGATACGAATGACCCTGGAGGTTCAACGGAACCAATGTCAACCGATAATCCAAAAACAATTTCGGTATATAGCAAATTTGATTTTGTGCCCGGTGACAACCAACTATTTTTCGACGACTTCTCAAATGACTTTATCGGGGACTTTCCTAGTAAATGGAACACCAATGGTTCCGGTGAAGTAGTAACCATCAATCAAGGTACGGAGAAGTGGTTTGCCCTAGTACCCGGCTACAGCACATATTACGTTCCAGACATACCTAGTTTGCCAGAAGAGTACACGATAGAATTTGACGTAATGGCCACCGGTCTTGATAAAAAAACCGCTTCCACGGCCATTCTGCGGGTTATTCTTACCGACGACAATCTATTTAAAAAAGGTAATTTCGCCAGTGTGGATATCCCCTTCTGTCAATATCACCCAATCGGTTTTCATGTGCGGAATCAAAGGGGAGACATCAATAATAATATCCAAGGAGATATTCGTCAGGATGTTATCAACCAACCTCACGTTTCCATAGCCGTGAACAAAGAGCGTTTTCGCCTTTGGGTGAACGAAAAGAAATATGTGGATATTCCCAGAATGATTCCCACGGCGACCCCACCTACTTCCCTAAAATTTGAAGTCATCAATTTTAAGGACGGAAAAGAACGGCTCTTTCTAAAAAACCTAAAAGCTGCCGAGGGCGGTGTAGATCTTAGGAGAAAACTAATCACCGAAGGAAAAATATCAACTAACGGCATTTTGTTCGATTCAGGTTCGTCGAACATACAACCTCAATCCATGGGAATAATAAGACAGATTTCGCAGGTTCTTGCACAAGAAAAAGGCATGAATCTAAAAATAGTCGGGCACACCGACTCAGAAGGTGACGATTCGACCAACATGCAACTCTCAGAAAAAAGGGCGGAAGCTGTCAAAAACACCTTGGTCACAATTTATAACGTTGCTGCCGATAGACTGGCAACAGCAGGTAAAGGAGAATCTGAACCTGTGGGCGACAACAGCACCGCCGAAGGAAAAGCCCAGAATAGACGCGTGGAATTTATCAAACAATAATCTTATATATAGAACTTGAAAATGAAAAAAACAGCATTACTCATCTTTTCACTGATTTTAGGAACAATCTCGATTACGGCACAAGATAACTGTAGCAAATATTACCCGATGATAGAGGGCACTACCTTTGAATATACCAATACCGATAAAAAAGGAAAGACCGAGGGCATAACGAGCTATAAGATATCAGATGTTTCACAAAACGGTGGTGCTACCAATGCGACCTTCAATTTAAAGTATGTCGATAAAAAGGGAAAAGAAGTTTTCAGTACCGCCTACAATATTACATGTGACGGCAATATGGTCAAAATTGACTATCAATCCCTTTTTCCGTCTCAAATGATGCAACAATATACCGATATGGGGGTTGAAATGGATATTTCAGGTACCGACATCGAATTACCGAACAATTTGAAGGTCGGACAAGAGCTGGATGATGCGAATGTTTCCGTTTCGATGAACATGAGCGGTATTAAGATGAAAATGGAGGTCGATCAGACAGAAAGAGTGGTCAAAAGCAAAGAAAGTGTTACAACCGCCGCAGGAACATTCGATTGTTATGTGATTACCGAAACGACACGATCAAAGACCATGGGAGCGACCCAAGAAATGATTTCGAAACTGTGGTTGGCCGAAGGCGTGGGAATGGTAAAGCAAGAAACTTATAAAAAAAATGGCAATCTCATGAGCACTACCGAGCTTACGAAGTTCAGTAGATAATCGTGCTGTCATAAAAGAAAAAACCCCGGCTCAGACCGGGGTTTTTTCTTTTATGATCTTCGCTTTGAAAAGGACTTCAAAATGATCTAATAGTTTTTGTTTTACCTCGGTCATGTCGATTTCCTTTTTCCCCAATTCCACATTTAGGGAAGTAACCGCCTTGTCCTTGATTCCACAAGGAATCATCATATCGAAATACCCCAGGTCGGTATTTACGTTCAATGCAAAACCGTGCATGGTAACCCATCTACTGGCGCGCACGCCCATAGCGCAGATTTTTCGGGCAAAGGGAGTGCCCACATCGAGCCAAACTCCTGTTTCACCCTCCGAACGCTCTCCTTTAAGTCCGTATTCGGCCAAGGTCAAAATGACCATTTCTTCCAATAAACGGAGGTATTTGTGAATGTCGGTAAAAAAATTGTCAAGATCAAGAATCGGGTAGCCCACGATCTGCCCCGGTCCGTGGTACGTAATATCGCCTCCCCGGTTGATCTTATAGAATTTGGCTCCTTTTTCATGCAAAACCCCTTCATCGACCAAAAGGTTCTCGATATCCCCACTTTTTCCCAAAGTGTACACATGTGGATGTTCTACGAACAAAAAATGATTGGGGGTTTCCTGTTGTTCCGCTTCCCTCCTATTCTTTGTTTTTATATCGACGGTACGTTGAAAAAGCAATTCTTGGTAGTCCCAAGTTTCCTTGTAGTCCATCAATCCTAAGTCTTGAACCTGTACTTTTTTATTTTGTTTCATTGACCAATTTTGTACTTCAAAAAATAAAGTCGCCGATTTTTCATTTCCCCAACCCTAAAGGGAGGAAAAATCGACTGGCACTATCCAAGAAAAGCTTCAATTTTCTTGATTACTCCTTCAAAGTTATTGTCGATTTCAAAATTTTCAAAACGCACTACTTTCAATCCATGGTCCTCGATGACCCTAGTCCGGTCTTTGTCGTATTCGATGTTGAACTTATGTTGACCGCCGTCCAGCTCAATGACCAACCTTGCGCGATGGCAATAGAAGTCAAGAACATACTTACCGAATGGATGTTGTCTTCGAAATTTCAAATCCTTGGGTCTTTTGCAAAGAAAATTCCATAATTTCTTCTCTTGAGGGGTCTCTACCTTTCTCAAAAAGGCAGCAAAGGCAAATTTATCGGCCGAAGCCCCGGCATGCATTCCTTCTTCCTTCAGTAAATTTTTATTTTTTCCCATTAGGATTCAAATAGGAACAGCAAAAAATGCTTTCGCTTTTTAAACTCAATTTGAACGGATGGTCAAAGGTAGAAAAATCCCCCCTTTAGGGCAGGGGAAAAGATTTTTCGGTAATGCAAACTTTCGGAAAATCTTCTGCAAACAACTTTATTGTAAAATTTAAATAGGGTTTCAATTCGGATTGTTCAAAATTACCAAAGCGGCAATAACCCCTGGAACCCATCCACAGAATGTAAGCAACAGCACGATCAAAAATGACCCGCAACCCTTGCCAATGACAGATAGAGGTGGAAAAAGTATAGCTAGTATAACTCGTATAAAACTCATTGATTTGGAATTTTGATGATTGATGTACATATATGACGCAAGATCATTCTTTTTGTTACGCTTTCGACGGTTTATCTTTGATAAGGTTCAACTGGGAAAAACCAAACCTTTTACAGATAATTACGCAAGTAGTTTCAAGTTTAAATACCTTTGATAAGATAATGGGCAAGTTATTGTTTACCATATTGATTTTTTTCTCCTGTTCGAAGTCAGGTGATCAAATGGTTTCTTTCGAAAAACCTGACAATTTTGAGGTAGAAAGGCCGACCTATTCTTATTTGGCGCTCGGTGACAGCTATACCGTCGGTGAGAGTGTTACCTCAAAATCAAGTTTCCCAAAGCAGCTTGAAAAAAGTCTTGAGGCAAGTTTGAGAATCAAGGTGCAGACCCAGATCTTGGCTAAAACCGGCTGGCGCACAGATAATTTGTTGGACGCCATCGAAACGGCCGATTTGAAAACTTCCTATGATTTTGTGACCCTGTTGATCGGCGTCAACAATCAGTATCAAGATATTCCGTTTGCCAGATATGAGAAAGAATTTCCAGAGCTATTGTCACATGCCATCAAGCTGGCAAATGGCAATTCGGCCAAGGTAATCGTAGTTTCGATTCCCGATTGGGGTTTTACACCTTTTGGAAAAAACCGGGATAGGCAAAAAATATCCGCCGAAATCGATTTATATAATTCGTTTGCCAAAAAGGTTGCCGAAGATTCTCAAGTACATTTCATAAATATTACCGACATTTCCCGTGAGGGTCTTGAAAGGCCCGAGTTGGTTGCGAACGATGGTTTACATCCTTCTAAAGAAGCCTACAAATTATTTGTGGAAAGAATTGGCCCTATTATTTCCCCTAGATTGAAAGATTGACCGAGACTGCCTATATTTGCAGCCTTAATTTAACATCAAATGCAACTTTCGGAACAAGAAATCGTAAGAAGGGAAAAACTGAACAAATTACGGGCAATGGGCATCGACCCGTACCCTGCTGCTCTTTACCCCGTAGATGCCACTTCAAAGAGTATCAAAAATGATTATTCCGAAGGAAAAAAGGTGGTAATTGCCGGAAGGCTGATGTCGCGCAGAATTCAGGGAAAAGCCTCCTTTGCCGAATTGCAGGATGGCGAGGGCCGTATACAGGTCTATTTCAACCGTGACGAAATCTGCCCGGGAGAAGACAAGACCCAATATAACGAAGTCTATAAAAAGCTGCTCGACATTGGCGATATCATCGGCGTCGAGGGCGAACTTTTCACCACCCAGGTCGGGGAAAAAACGGTTTTGGTCAAAAACTTTTCGTTGCTGAGCAAGTCACTCCGACCCTTACCGCTGCCTAAAAAAGATGCCGAGGGCAACATATATGACGAATTCAACGATCCAGAGTTGCGCTACCGTCAACGCTATGTCGATCTTACGGTTAATCCGAAGGTCAAGGCAACTTTTATCAAACGCACCAAGATTACCAACAGTATTCGCGAATTTTATAACGAAAAGGGGTATCTAGAAGTCGAAACACCCATTTTACAGCCCATTCCCGGAGGTGCCGCGGCACGTCCGTTTTTAACGCACCACAATGCACTGGACATTCCTTTGTATTTGCGCATTGCCAACGAACTTTATCTGAAACGGTTGATAGTTGGCGGATTCGATGGGGTTTATGAATTCTCAAAGGATTTTCGCAACGAAGGAATGGATCGTACCCATAACCCCGAGTTTACGGTAATGGAACTCTACGTGGCCTATAAGGATTACAATTGGATGATGGACACGACCGAACAATTGCTTGAAAAGGTGGCCATCGATGCCAACGCAAGCACCAAGGTCAAGGTGGGCGAACATGAAATCGAGTTCAAGGCACCTTACCCAAGGGTTCCTATCTTGGAGGCCATCAAAATACATACGGGTATCGACGTATCCGGAATGAATGAAAACGAATTACGAAAGACGGCCCAAAATCTAGGCATCGAAGTCGATGACAGCATGGGTATCGGCAAACTCATCGATGAGATTTTTGGCGAAAAATGCGAGCACCACTACATTCAGCCTACATTTATCATCGACTACCCTAAGGAGATGAGTCCGTTGACGAAAGAGCATCGCTCGAATCCTGCCCTGACCGAACGTTTCGAACTGATGGTCAATGGCAAGGAATTGGCCAATGCCTATTCAGAGCTGAACGACCCTATCGATCAACGCGAACGGTTCGAAGAACAATTGAAACTTTCGGAAAAAGGTGATGACGAGGCCATGTTCATCGATCAAGATTTTCTACGCGCACTTGAATATGGCATGCCGCCGACCTCGGGCATCGGTATCGGAATCGACCGTTTGGTCATGCTATTGACCAATAATTCATCGATACAAGAGGTGTTGTTCTTCCCACAGATGCGACCCGAGCGCAAACAAATGGATCTTAGCGACGACGCCAAAATGGTTTTTGAGACTTTGAAAAAAGCTGAAAAACTTCCTTTGAACGCTTTAAAGGAACAGTCGGGACTTTCGAATAAAAAATGGGACAAGTCCATTAAAGAGCTGACCAAGAACAATTTGGCCAAAGTCGAAAAGACCGATGAAGGACTTGTTGTGGAACTTGGTTCTTAAAACTTGTCATTCCGACGAGTAGAAATTCTCACCTTTGATTAATTTTTGTCATTCCGACAAAGGAGGAATCTCAATGAGCGTTGTAGGGAAACAGGTATTCCAAAAAATTCAATTCGGGGTTGATTATTTTTATCAAAGCGACCTTCTTTTCGCGACGCCAACCTTTGATTTCTTTTTCGCGTGCTATGGCATCATGTATCCATTCGAACTTTTCATAATACAATAGATGGTTGCATTTATACATTGCGGTAAACGTCTTTTTGCCCGTCTTTGCATTTTCGACATGTTGATATAATCGCTTGGCCAGATAATTGGTAACTCCAGTGTAAAGAACCGTTCGATTCTTGTTCGTTATTATGTACACATGATAAACATGATAACCTTGACCTCTGAACATAGTTGTAAAATAACAAAGATTAAGCATATTGTATGAGATTCCTCGCTCCGTTGTACTTCGCTCGGAATGACAAAAGTCTTTGCTTTGTCATTTCGAGTCCCAGAGGAATCCCTAACCAACTATAACCCAATAAGTGTTTGCGGTTTCGCAAATTGTCATTAGTTTAGGGTATGGACTACCTGAGCAAAATTCTGACCCTATTCATTTTTGTTTTTACCTGCAATCTATTCGGGCAAACCCCGATCGATCTTCAAGAATCGCCCCACGACTTGCACTTTGAAAATTTGGCCGACACTTGGGACGAGGCCATCCCTTTGGGCAATGGTCTGTTGGGTGCCCTCATTTGGAAAAAAGAAGGCAATCTCCGATTTTCATTAGATCGTGCAGACCTTTGGGACCTTCGCCCCATGGAAAATCTCAAAACCCCCGAATGGAAATACAGCTGGGTGTACGAACAATGGAAAAAAGACACTTATAAAGAAGTACAAAATCGGTTCGATGTCCCCTACGATAAAAGTCCGGCGCCTTCGAAAATTCCGGGAGCGGCCCTGGAATTCGATATTTCATCTTTGGGAGAAGTGGCCTATGTACATCTGTACATAAAAAATGCCATTTGCGAGGTCAAGTGGAAAAACGGAGTGCGACTTTTGACCTTCGTTCATGCCACCGAACCCACGGGATGGTATCGTTTTGAGGGTCTTGCGAAATCATTGCCTTATGAATTGATCCCCCCGGCCTATAATACCCCGGGAGAAAGTCTTGAGGACAACCCTGTGACCGGCCAAGATCTTCGAAGGCTCGCATATCCCCAAGGAAAAAGCGCAAAAAACGACAATTCAGCAACGTATCTTCAAGAGGGATGGGGCGGCTTCAAATATCAAGTTCACGCGGAACAGGAAAAGAGGTCGGAATCCCTTACCGGAATTTGGAGCATCAGTGCCGAATATACTTCCGAAAAAGCATCTCGGGCCGTGGATATCGTTCTTCAACAAAAAGAACAAGGTTTTACAAATGCCTTCAAATCCCATAATATTTGGTGGAATGAATTTTGGTCAAAATCGTCTTTGGCAATTCCCGACAAAATTTTAGAAAAACAATGGTATCTCGAACAATACAAATTTGGTTCGGTAGCGCGTGCTATGGCACCTCCGATTTCGCTGCAGGCGGTTTGGACGGCCGACAACGGAAAATTGCCCCCGTGGAAAGGCGATTTTCATCACGATCTCAATACGCAACTTAGCTATTGGCCGGCTTATTCGGGCAATCACCTGACCGAGGAAACGGGCTTCATAAACTGGTTGTGGAAGTATCGAGATAGCTTCAAAAAATACACTTCCGACTATTATGAAGCTGAGGGTATCAACGTGCCCGGTGTGACCACCTTGACCGGAGAACCTATGGGCGGATGGATCCAATATTCCTTCGGCCCTACCGTGTCGGCCTGGCTCGCTCATCATTTTTACCTGCACTGGCGTTATTCCATGGACAAGAAATTTTTAAAGGAAAAAGCCTACCCATGGATAAAGGATGTCGCAATTTTCCTCGATGCCATTTCAAAGAAGGATGAAAATGGACAACGAAAACTGCCCATAAGTTCGAGTCCTGAAATCCATAACAACAGTAGGGAAGCGTGGTTCGGCGAAACCACCAATTTTGATTTGGCCTTGATTCTATGGACATACGAAAAAGCCGCGGAGCTTGCCGCGGAGCTCGGCCAAAATGAAGAAGCCGACAAATGGAAAAAACTACGTGCAGCATGGCCCTCATTGGCCATCGATGATAAAACCGGACTCCTATTTGCACCTGGCGTACCGTACGAAGAATCACATCGGCATTTTTCACACCAGATCGGGTACCATCCGTTGGGAATCATTGATTTTTCAAAGGGCGAAAATGACAGGAAAGCAATCCAGCGGACCATAAACACTTTAGATGCTATAGGTTCTTCGCAATGGGTCGGCTACTCCTTTAGCTGGCTTGCGAATATGAAGGCCAGGGCCTTTGACGGAAACGGTGCGGCCGAGGCCTTGAAAACATTCGCGACGAGTTTTTGCTTACCGAACAGTTTTCATGTCAATGGCGACCAATCAGGAAAAGGATATTCCGATTTTACCTATCGCCCCTTTACCCTGGAAGGAAATTTTGCCTTTGCCGCCGGCCTTCAAGAAATGTTGTTACAGAGCCATACGGGAGCGGTTCATGTTTTTCCTTCTATTCCGGTCGATTGGAAAAATGCTTCTTTTGAAAATTTAAGAGCAGAGGGTGCCTTTCTGGTTTCGGCCGTCTTAAAAAATGGTACCATAGAAAAAATAAAGGTACGATCTGAAAAAGGTGGCGAATTGAAATTGAAAAATCCGTTTTCCAAAACTAGCTTTAAGTGTACTTCAGAATATGAAATGATCGAAGGTGATATCATCTCTGTACAAGCAAAACCCGGCAAAATTATTCGGTTTGAACCAAAGCGTTAGAACGACGTTTTGTCAATTTTGATGGTTTTCGCAAAAATCTTGGCCAACCGACCTGGCCCAGATTTTACATACCCTTTAAATTCGCTATATTTATGAGTGGAATCAAGGCCAAACTGTAAGTGTACCATGAAGAATAAATTGGTTGTAAAAAGTTATTTTAGTGTTGCTTGCTTGCTGGCAATTATTTTGACGGAAAGTTGCTCTTCTTCCTCTAAAAAGGTCGATTTCAGCACTCAGGTAAAGCCTATTCTCAATAATAAGTGCATTTCATGTCATGGCGGGGTCAAAAAGAATGGTGGCTTTAGCCTCTTGTTCGAGGAAGATGCCTTCGCGGAAACCAAATCTGGCAAACCTGCCATAATACGCGGGGACGCTTCTGGCAGTGAATTGATCAAAAGGTTGCACGAAGATGACCCCGAACTTCGCATGCCCTATGAACATCCAAAATTATCTGACGAGGAAATAGATTTGCTTACCCGCTGGATCGACCAAGGTGCAGAATGGGGCGGGCACTGGGCGTATTCGCTTCCTGAAAAGGTCGGGGTTCCGGCAATTACCGCAGAAGCGGGGTTTGCCCCTGAAGAAGCTTCCGATTTTCTGAAAAACGATATCGACAATTTCATTTTGGCCAAATTGGATGAAAATCAGTTGACTCCCAACCATCAGGCCGAGAAAAATATTATCGCCAGAAGAGCCGCATTGGATATTACCGGGTTGCCGCCTAATCCTGATTTATTAAAACGCTTTGAAGAAGGTGATCTTTCATATGAAGCCTATATCGATAGTCTTTTGGCACAAAAAACCTATGGCGAAAAATGGGCGACCTGGTGGCTCGACCTGGCGCGATATGCCGATTCAAAAGGTTATGAAAAGGATATGGGCAGATCGATATGGCAATACCGAGATTGGGTGATCAAAGCGTTCAACCAAGATATGCCCTATGACCGGTTTACGATCGAGCAACTGGCCGGAGATCTTTTGCCCGACCCATCGATGGACCAATTGATCGCCACGGCCTTCCATAGAAATACGATGAACAATGACGAAGGCGGTACCGATGACGAGGAATATCGCGTGGCCACCGTCATCGACCGTATTAACACCACCTTTTCGGTGTGGCAAAGCACGACTATGGAGTGTGTACAGTGTCACGGCCACCCTTATGACCCCTTTAAGCACAAAGACTATTACAATCTAATGGCCTTTTTCAATAATACCCGGGATGAGGACACTCCAAGTGAATCGCCCTTGTTGAAATTCTATACCCCCGAACAACAAAAGAAAGTCGATAAGGTTATCGAGTGGGTCGCAAAACATGGCAATGAAAAATCACTGAAGACCTACAAAGATTTCTTATGGTTTACCGAACCGGTCTATAAATCGCATTTTTTCAAGGAATTCAAAAACAGCGTCTATGACGACCATGCTTCAGTGGTTTTCTGGGATGACGGCAACCTCATCATGGAAGATGCCCATACGCGAAATGCCGGTTTTGTATATCTGAACTATCGCTCGCATTACAACGGTACCAAAATGACGATTCGTGAAAAGAATGCCGAAGGCAGGGTTTTGGCACAATTCACATTGAACAAATCAGATGGGCTGGTAACTTCGCGGTTTCCTCTTGAAAAAATAGACAAGAAAACCAACCTCTATCTCGAGACCCAGAACGACGCCATTGCGAAAGAGATCAACATTCTCAATCTCTATTGGGTAGGTTTCATCGAAGACATTCCCGGTAAGGACGAACCCGGATGGGCCGGCATTAACACCATGTTTACGGACGCTCTGAATGCAAAGACCGAAACCGTACCCATTATGTCAGAGAATCCCGATTATATGAAACGGACGACGCAACTTTTCAATCGAGGTAGTTTTTTGGACAAGACCGACACGGTACAACCTGGCACGCCGGAAAGTTTGAACACATGGAATCAAGAATGGGCTAAAAATCGATTGGGGTTGTCAAAATGGATCGTTGACAAAAAGAACCCCTTGACCGCACGCACACTGGTCAACAGGGTCTGGCATCAGATTTATGGGCGAGGTTTGGTTTCGACCATAGAGGATATCGGGTCGCAATCTGAACCACCTTCGCACCCGGCACTGCTAGACTGGCTTTCGTTGCGTTTTATGAACGAACACAATTGGAGCATCAAATCGCTGGTGAAGGAAATTACCCTATCGGGTACCTATCGACAAAGTTCGGAAAGCACTCCTGAAATGTACCAATTAGATCCAGAGAACGAACTATACGCCCGAGGACCGAGAATACGCTTGGGCGCCGAAGCCATTCGTGATCAGGCCATGGCCGTATCCGGTTTATTGAGCGACAAAATGTACGGTCCGGGGGTCATGCCGCCGCAACCGGAGGGCGTATGGCAAACAGTCTACAATGGTGACAAGTGGCAAGAGAGCAAGGGCGAAGATCGTTATAGAAGGGGTATTTACACCTATTTGAAACGCACAAGTCCCTACCCTTCTTTCCTGACCTTTGATGCGGGCAGTCGCGAGGTGTGCATAATCCGAAGAACGCCGACCAATACACCCTTACAGGCCTTGGTAACCCTCAACGACCCTGTATTTCTCGAGGCCGCCTATGAATTGGCAAAGAATTCACAAGTCGCCGATAATATCGAAAAAAGCATTGCCCAAGCTTATGAGAATGCCACTTTTTCGGCAATCGAACCTATGACTTTGAACGCATTGAAAGATCTGTATCAAAATTCGTTGGCCGAGTTTGCCAAAAATAACGAAGCAACCGAAATGTTCCTGCATTTGGAGGAACGCCCAACACCGGAATTGAGTGCGTTGACCATAGTGGCCAATGCCATAATGAATTTGGATGAATTTTTAACGAAAGCTTGATGAAAGACCAAATCGAAAGACTGATCCAAGAAAAATTGGCACGCGAGGTGCAGGCCAAGACCCGAAGGCATTTTATAAAAAGTTGCGCCCAAGGTATGGGCGGACTCGCCTTGAGTTCCATTTTTATGGCATGCGATCCGTTGAGCAAGCCTGCTAAGAAAATGCAGATGGCGTTTTCCGAACGTGACCTAAATCCCTTGGCTACCTTGCCCCCTCCATTCGCCCCAAAAGTAAAATCGGTCATCTACCTGCACATGGCCGGAGCTCCTTCCCAATTGGAGATGTTCGACTATAAGCCCGAACTTCATAAATATGATGGACAAGATTGCCCGCAATCGTTGTTGGAAGGAAAAAAATTCGCCTTTATCAAAGGTACGCCCAAGTTGATGGGGCCACAGGCCGAATTCAAGCAAGAGGGCGAATCGGGCAATTGGGTGTCGAATTTTCTACCCCATTTCAAAAAGGTAATCGATGAAGTCGCATTCTTGAAAGCCGTGCACACCGATCAGTTCAACCATGGGCCGGCACAACTGTTCATGCATACGGGCAGTGCCCGATTGGGCCGACCAAGCATTGGTGCCTGGGCAACCTACGGACTGGGTTCCGAGAATCAAAACCTTCCCGGGTTTGTTGTACTGACCTCAGGGGGCAACACCCCCGACGCAGGAAAAAGTGTCTGGGGCAGCGGGTTTTTGCCATCGGTCTACCAAGGGGTGCAATGCCGATCCAAAGGAGATCCCGTTCTATATATTGAAGACCCTAAAGGGGTTTCTAGAAATCTCAAAAAAAATACTATCGATGCCATAAACAAAATCAATAAAGAGGAATACGCCAAATATGCCGACCCCGAAATTTTGGCGCGGATCAATCAATACGAAATGGCATATCGCATGCAGATTGCCGTACCCGAGGTCATGAACATCAACAACGAGCCTGAGCATATCAAACAGATGTACGGGGTCGAACCTGGCAAGGAATCGTTCGCCAATAATTGCCTTTTGGCCAGAAAGTTGGTCGAAGACGGGGTGCGTTTCGTACAGTTGTTCGACTGGGGATGGGATACCCACGGTAACATTCGCGAAGGCTCCATCGATATGGGCCTTCGCAACAAATGTCGTGAGATCGATAGACCGATAACCGCTTTGATCCTCGATTTGAAACAAAGAGGACTGTTGGATGAAACCCTGATCGTTTGGGGCGGCGAATTCGGCCGTACGCCCATGCAAGAAAACAGGGGCAATAAAGAAATGGCCTATAAAGGCCGTGATCATCATGGTGATGCATTTACCATGTGGATGGCCGGTGGCGGCATCAAAAAAGGTGCTTCTCACGGTAAAACTGATGACATCGGATTTTCGGGTATTGAAGGCCGGGTATCGGTGCACGACGTTCATGCCACAATATTGCAATTACTCGGTTTCGACCACGAACGATTCACCTATGAATTTCAGGGAAGACGATTTCGCCTGACCGATGTAGAGGGCGAGGTGATCAAAGAGATTTTGGCGTAATGATATGAAACCATTATCATCGAAAATGAATTGATCTACCATTTTTAGGTCATATTGGTCAAAAAGAGCAAGTCTCGAAAAAATCAAAACCAACTTAATGAAACAACTACTACTAGTCACATTCACATTTTTTTACCTAACCACTTTTTCCCAAGAAAAAAAACAATTGCAATTCTTCCAGACCGATTGGGGCCGAAATATTTCCTGGGACGCTTTTTGTGAAAAAACAAAAGCTTCTGGATATGACGGACTCGAAACCTGGTTTCCTTCCGATAAAAAAAGCCAAGAAGAACTAAAGGCGGCTTTAAATAAGTATGGGCTCAAAGTCGGATTTTTGAACGGTACCAACAAATCGCTTCCCTTCGAAGAAAGTCTCAAAGCCTATACCGAACATTTCAAGACCTTGATCTCCTGGAAACCTGCGTATATCAATTGCCATACGGGTAGCGACTTTTTTACCTTTGAGCAGAACAGGGCCTTTATCGATGCGGCCAATAATATTGCCAAAGAAAACAACATTCCCGTTTACCATGAAACCCACCGCGGCCGGTTTAGTTACAATCTGCCGGACACAAAAAAATACGTGCAAAAGATTCCCGACCTAAAATTGACCTTGGATATCAGCCATTGGATGGTCGTGCACGAATCGTTGTTGCAAAATCAGGACAATGAATTGGAGGAAATCATAGACCGTTCTCACCACATCCATGCCAGGATCGGCCACGCCGAAGGGCCACAGGTGAACGATCCCGAAGCTCCTGAATGGAAAAAGGCCGTTGATCGACATTTGGATATCTGGGAAAATATCATCAGAAAAAAATGGAAAACAAGAGATGTCTTTACCATAACAACTGAATTCGGCCCGGCGGATTATATGCCAACCCTACCCTATACCCGCATGCCCGTGGCCGATCAATGGAAAGCGAACATTTATATGATGAGAACCTTAAAAGAACGTCTAAAAATTGAATAAGTTTACGGTATCATGGACGTTCTAAAACAACTTTTGGGCAGACTACATCCTATCATAGTCCACTTACCCATCGGATTCATCGTCTTCGGATTGTTACTTCAATGGTACGACCGAAAAAGACAAACGTATGGCGAACTGATTCCCATAGCGTATCTCTGGGGAGGCATTGCCGCAGTTGTAGCCTGCCTTACCGGATATTTGCAGTATACGGGCGAAGGTTATGCCTTCGATACGGTAAAATGGCATTTATGGAGTGGCGTGGCCACGGCCCTATTCTCATTTTTGATGTACGCCAAATCAGAAGGAACAAAAGCTTTTTCTTTTTTGGAACGCACTCCCACAATCACCTTATCGATCGTCTTTTTCATTTTGATTTCCTTTACCGGGCACAAAGGTGGAAATATTACCCACGGGGAGGATTATCTTGTTGAACCCCTACCCAATAACATTAAATCGGCCTTGGGCTACGAAACCTTCGAGGAAAAACAAATCAAACTCAATGAAGACAATTGGGAGGAAGCCTTGCTTTATGAGGATGTGGTCAAACCGATTCTGAACAATAATTGCGTCAGTTGCCATAATCCAAAAAAGACAAAGGGCGAACTACTTTTGCATTCTAAGGAAGGCATTTTAAATGGAGGAGAAAACGGAGAAGTAGTCGTAGCCAATGATGCTTCCCAAAGCGAAGTGTTCACGCGTATGAAGCTACCAAATGATGACGACAACCATATGCCTCCCGAAGGTAAAAGACAACCGACGAAAGAGGAAATAATATTACTCGGTGCCTGGATCGATGCCGGACACCCGTTCGAGGGCACCATAAAAGAAAACGGATTGGCCAAAGAACTGTTCACTTCGTTCTTTCCCCAAAATTTGGACAATGATTATCCCGATATCGAAATAACCGCCGCTTCACAAGACAGTATAAAAATTATTGAAGAAACTGGCGTTCATGTCGATCCTATCAGTGAATCCTCGAATTTTTTAAGCGTTTCCTGCATCAACAAACCCGCTTTTTCCGATGCCGATTTCGAGAATCTGCTTTCCATAGCTCCACAGATTGCCCAATTGGATCTGGGCGGAACCCAAGTGACCGATGCCATTTTCGAAAAATTGACACAACTTCCGAACCTGACGATTTTGAAACTCGACAATACCTCGATTACAGGACAAAACATCAAACAACTGTCATCACTTGAACATATAAAGTCGATAAACCTTACGGCCTCCAAATTCGAGGAAACCCATTTACCCGATTTTTCCGGCTTCAAAAAATTGAAAAAAATCTATCTCTATAAAACCAAATCCGAATCTCAGGGAATAAAGACATTGAACGACGGACAGATAACTGTAGATTACGGCAACTACGAGTTGCCGCCCATTCCGTCGGATTCGATTATTTATTGAAAAAGGCCAGATGTACCATGCCCGGTACTTCGCACATTAGCATCATACATCTGACTTTTTCATTTCCAAAACAAAAAGAAAAAACATAGCTTAGGGCCGATAATGTTTATAAATGAATTTCAGTAAAAAAGCGGGGCTGTTTCTCGGACCGATACTTTTCTTGGTGCTCACCAACCTACCTTTCGAGATGGTCTCTGAAAAAGGTGACTCGGTCATGGCCATTGCCGTTTGGATGGTCGTTTGGTGGATCACCGAGGCTGTTTCGATATCGGTCACTGCCTTGTTACCGTTGCTGCTCTTTCCCATCCTAAAAATTATGGATGTCGGTGATGTCGGTGCCAACTACGGGAGTCCGATCATCTTTCTTTTCTTTGGTGGTTTTATTCTGGCCCTGGCCTTGGAAAAGGTCAATCTACACAAACGCATTGCACTAAGTATTATTAAATTAACGGGCACGGCCCCCAATAAAGTCGTGTTGGGTTTTATGATCGCGACCGCGGCTTTGAGCATGTGGATCAGCAATACGGCGACCACCGTAATGATGCTGCCCATTGCCATGTCGGTCATCGGTCTGTTGGTGAACGACGAGGATGGTTTTACCAAAAGTGATAAAAACTTTGCCCTGAGCGTAATGTTGGGTATTGCATTCTCGGCCAATGCGGGCGGCATTGCTACCGTAATAGGCACGCCACCGAATTCGGTAATGATCGGACTGCTTGAAAACGAATACAATATTGAAATCTCCTTTTTAAAATGGATGGTCATAGGGGTACCCTTTTCGGCGGTAATGATATGGATCAGTTACCTTGTACTGACCAAATGGATGTTCCCCAACAAACAACTCAAATTTGCCGCCTCAAGGGAAGTGATCAACGATGAACTACAAAAATTAGGCCCAATGGGAGGCAAGGAAAAAATGGTCTTGGCCATATTCGGCGTTACCGTTTTTCTTTGGATTTTTAGAACCGTCATCAATAGTTATTTACCAGGATTAAAGTTAAACGATACCATGATCAGCATGATGGGGGCCATTGCCATGTTCTCAATTCCCTATAATCTTAAAAAGGGAGATTTTATCATCGACTGGAAAGACACCCAAAAACTGGCCTGGGGCATTTTGATACTTTTTGGGGGCGGATTGGCACTCGCCAAAGGTATGTCGGTAAGCGGAATAGTCGATATGGTCTCGAGTGCGATTGCCAACAGCGATATCAGTATCTTGATGACCGCCGTTCTTCTTATAACGCTCATGCTCTTTATGACCGAACTGATGAGCAATGTGGCATTGGTCGCCGTACTGGCCCCAGTGGTCGCCGGTATCGCTATAGGTTTGGAAGTACCCATCTTGTATCTATTGATCCCGGTTACCATGGCAAGCAGTTGTGCCTTTATGCTGCCAATGGCTACGCCGCCCAATGCAATCGTATTTGCCAGCGGTTATGTCAAGGTAAGTGAAATGGCACGTGTAGGGGCAATACTTAACTTGATAGCGATAGCACTATTGATACTGATGTTTCAATTTGTAATTCCGATGTTCTTTTAAAAACAAAACCCCCATTCGAAAATGGAGGTTTTATCTGGACTAACTCAAATAAAGAAGTTTACTTCTTCGTCTTTATATACGGGTCAAAACCTTCGGGCAGATGTTCCTTCGGATCAAAATCCAAGATAACGGTATCATCTTCTTCAATGTAATTGAAACCGTCCACATCATATGGATAGGCATAGGCATTAAAATCTGCAGGCAAATAATCTTGCGTATCGAAACCAAGGTCGATATCGACCTCTTCTTCGATTATAATAATCGAATTGATATCGAGTTCTTTTTCAACGGGTATATTGTTGTTGGCAAAAACTCCAAAAGCGAACAAAAGTACAACGGTAGCCGCAGATACAAGTTCCATTTTTTTCATAACTTCTATTGTTAAATATGAGATAGTATAACGTCTAGAACGTTATTTATTGTTTTGCATCTTTGTAAGGGGTTTCTTGTAAAATCGAAAATCGATGATTTCGCAATTAGAACATACGGAAGTTATCAACTTCGTAATTCGACCTGATTTTTATTAATATTTATTGAAGTTCTTTGGCAAACTTTTACAGCCAAAATTTTGACGTTTTTTTGTCGGGCCCAAGACATCCTGTAAAAATATTTACCGTTCATCGAGGTTTTTGCAGTTGGTCGATAAAAAATAAAGCTGCCATAGGTTTATGACAGCTTTATCTTGACTAATTCGCTAATTGAAAAATGAGATTTTCTATATATAAGACTGATAAAAAAACAAAATGTTACAATCCAACTCTAAAAAAGATGTTTAAATCGATTTTAAATCAAATCGAAACTTCGAAAAAAGATTCGTTCGCAACAATCAAATGCATACATTTTTATAGGTTCTACGTCAAAATGTAAATAAATCCGATGAAAAAAACCGGTATTCCACAACTATGATACATTTGACATCTAATTAGTACCGTTTCGCAACAAAGCCCTTTTTTGGGTTAGGGTAATGTCTAATTTAGCTTCAGCATTAAAAACCAAACGTCATGTCATATAAAACTAAAAGTTTACTGTATTTCGCAAGTTTCGTGATCGCCACCATAACCTATTATTATAACGTATCGGCTTCACAGCGTATAATTTCTGATGTGAACGAACTGGCAAAAGCCGATGTCGAGCAGATCACTATAGAAACAATGAATCAAAATATTCAATAAGAACGACCTACTACTACCCCCAAGAGGGCAAGGATGAGAATCCTTGCCCTTTTTTATTTGTATCGATACTGTCTGTGTTAAAAAAGTGTCAAATTCATGCAATGGATTAAACCATCTCCCCGTCATGACATCTTAGGTATAAATCATTTAAAGTTTACGTTATGAAAAAAATAATAATGGCAATGTTACTACTGACCGGTATCGTCGGCCTCGCCCAAAGGGAAGGGAACGTTCATCGTAAGGGTATGAAAGATTTCACCCCGGAGCAAATAGCTACCCTTCAAACCAAGAAAATGACCTTGGCCCTCGACCTTACCGAAGTCCAACAATCGCAAATACAGACTCTGAACCTTGAAAATGCCAAAGCACGCAAGGCCAAAATGGACGAACTCAAAGCGATGAAAGAGGATGGAGAACGTAAGAAGCCAACGCAAGAAGAGCGTTTTGCGATGCAAAATGAACGCCTCGACCGTCAAATTGCCCAAAAAGAAAAGTTCAAGAAAATACTATCGCCCGAACAATACGATAAATGGCAGAAAATGGCACATCATTATTCAAAACATAAAAAGGGCATACCTAGAATGAAGCACAAAAGAATAGAGGGCAAACAAAAATAGGTTGGTTGATTAGTTGATGAAAAGCCGTTCGCAAATTGTGGACGGTTTTTTTTTGGTTTTTAACGTTACTGAAGACTTCTATATGGTTCTATATGTATTATAAAACATATATGCAGTCTTACAAGGTATGATTTTTCCACTTTTGCACCATCAGTAATTTTATACGAATTCTATAGCAGCCGCATATAGAAAAGTATAATATCTTCACTACAAACTCAGCAGTTAAAACAATGAATTTTAACTCAGATGCTTATTGCATACCCTCATTTGTCCAAATAATAAATAAAAATCTAAGCTCTCACTTTGAGCGAGAAAAAACTATATCAAAAAAGAAATGCACCTGATTACTGATAGGACCCCATATAGTTTTCCACACTTTTTAAACAAAAAAAGCGTTCTAATTTTATACAAATTTTGGTTTACAATGAAAAAAGAGATCTTTATGGTAATTGGCGTTTTGTTATTTGCCCATTCCTTGTTCCTTCATGCGCAAGGGAGACCTATAGATTCATATGGCAATATCAATTATGAAAAGTTGGAATCAGTAGTCGAGGAGAAGACGCAGCGATTGGATGAAGTAGTGCATCTTAATAAAGGGAAGCAGAAAAAGAAAGCATACCAAATCTACAAGGATTACGAGATCAAAAAACAAAAGAAACTCGCAAATACCAAATTCAAGCAAAGAAATAGGTATAAAGAGCGGCCACATCGCAAGCAATCGTCGTACACCGAATATGATGAACAAAAGGAAAATCTTCTCTTAGAAAAACTAGACAAACAAGCTAGTGAAAAAATTAAAGAGATTCTCACCCAAAAACAGAAGAAGAGATTGTTCATGCATGAAGAAAAAGAAAAAATGGCAATACTGCAATAGCACTACTCATTAAAAACAGAGTTAACCGCATTTACGGTCTCATCCAAATCATGATAGGTCAAAGCATCGTTCAAAAAATAACTCTCAAAAGCACTTGGCGGTAGGTAAATACCATTTTGCAGCATGCCGTGAAAGTATTTTTTGAACGTTTCATTATTTCCTTTGGCGGAAGTCTGAAAATCGACGACAGGCTCTTCGGTAAAGTGTACCGAGATCATGCTTCCGAAACGATTGATTTGATAGGGTATTCCCTTTGAACGCAATACTTCATCAAGGCCCTTGTGCAGGTATTCGGTCTTATCGGCCAAACTTTTGAATATCTCAGGGTGCGCATTCAACTCGGTGAGCATGGCCAGGCCAGCACTCATCGCCAACGGATTTCCGCTAAGTGTACCAGCTTGGTATACAGGCCCCTCAGGCGCCAAATAATCCATTATTTCATTTCTCGCCGCAAATGCCCCGACGGGAAGACCGCCACCGATAACCTTCCCGAAACAAAGAATATCGGCATTAATGTTCAGTGCCTCTTGTGCACCTCCTTTGCCTAAGCGAAAACCCGTCATCACTTCATCGAATACCAACAATATGTTCTCTTGATCACAGATTTTTCGCAATCCTTGCATAAAACCATCTTTCGGGACGATACATCCCATATTTCCGGCAACAGGTTCGATGATGATCGCGGCTATTTCTTCTTTATTCGCCTTGACAATGGCCTCGACACTATCGAGATCGTTATAATTTGCCAATAGTGTATCTTTTGCGGTTCCTTGGGTGACTCCAGGGCTATTCGGACTTCCAAAAGTGACAGCGCCACTACCCGCTTGTATCAAGAACGAATCGGAATGGCCATGATAGCATCCGGCGAATTTGATGATCTTGTCCTTACCTGAAAAACCACGGGCCAAGCGAACGGCACTCATACAGGCCTCGGTTCCACTGTTCACGAACCTAATCTTATCGATATTGGGTACCATCGATACGGCCAATTTTGCCAGTTCGGTCTCAATTTCAGTAGGCATTCCGAACGAAGTCCCTTTTTTGGCCTTCTCGATGACCGCATTGATTACCGGTTCATACGCATGACCTAAAATCAAAGGGCCCCAAGAGGCGATATAATCAATGAGCCGATTACCGTCTTCATCATAGAGATAGGCGCCTTTGGCCTCATTTACGAAAATCGGGTCCCCGCCCACCGCCTTGAAGGCCCTCACCGGAGAATTCACCCCCCCGGGGATATAGCTTTTGGCCTCTGCGAAAAGGGCACTACTGCGTTTATAAATCATGGCTAATTGAATTTTGCCGTCTTTACCACTAATTCTTGGCCGACAGAAATGTTGTTATCGTACATGTAGTTCAACCGCTTTAGGTCATCGACAGAAACCGAATACTTTCGCGAAATGGAATATAGGGTATCGCCCCGCTTTACAATATGGGTGTCTACCTTAGTAGGCCGCGGCTTATTTTCGGCAACTTGGGCCGCGGCGACACGCCCATAGCCCTGCTTGACCACATCGGCATCAAATTTGTGTAGACCGTGTTGCTCGATCAAGGCAATCAATTTTTGTGGATACCGTTTATCGGTCGCATACCCGGCCTTGCGCAAACCCTTCGCCCATGCCCTGTAGTCATTGCTGGGAAGGTCAAAAAGAAAGGCGTAACGACTGCGGCCCGACAAGAAAACACTATGGTCCCTGTACGAATACATGGGGTGATTGTACTTTCTAAAACATTCCCCTTTTTCGTCATCGTCATGATGGTCGAAATCACCCTCCCAACCTGTATGGCATTTAATACCGAAATGGTTATTGGTTTTCCGGGCCAGTGCGCCCCTTCCGAATCCGCTTTCAAGCAATCCTTGCGCCAACGTGATACTGGCCGGAATTCCGTAAGCTTTCATTTCCATTTGAGCGATTTCGGAAAAAGTATCGATATATTCATCGATCGAGGCAACTTCAAAATGAACGAATTCGCCCGAATCCTCGGGCAATTCATAAAGACCGTCGGAGTCATTGTTACTTTGATCCGACTTACTCACGGTCGCCCTGGGTGAATGACCGTTGTTTTTCTTCATGGAGACACTTTGCCTTACTTTACAGCCAATCAGAAGTGTGGCACATATCACCGACAATAGCAATTTCTTCATCATACGTGGATCAAGGGTAGGTTTTTCATTTTCAATCTTTGGTTCACGCCCGCTATACCTTGGAGCCCTCCGGTATGGATGGCCAAAATTTTGGTTTTCGGAGGGAAATAGTCTTTTTTGACCATATCCAAAATCCCGAAAATCATTTTCCCGGTATAAACGGAATCTAGGGGAACATGGGTCTTTTCACGGAAATCATTAATAAAGTGAACAAGTTCTGGCGTCACTTTTGCATACCCGCCAAAATGATATTCCGTTAGCAATTTCCAATTCTCCTTATGGGCAAATTTACGAATATCTTGATTTAAAAAATCACCTTTGAGCGCCGGGAAGCCCAAAACCTGCTGTTCAGATGTTGCTGAATTGGCGATCCCCGCGATGGTTGCGCCAGTACCCACGGCACAGCAGACAATATCAAAATCACGGTCTTCAGCATCGAGTATTTCTTCACAACCCTTTACCGCCAAGGCGTTCGAACCACCTTCGGGAAGCAGGTAAAAGTTTCTGAATTCCTTTTCCAAAAGTTGCAAAAAAATGTGGGATTCTTTTTGGCGATAAACCTCTCGACTAACAAATTTAAAATGCATTCCATCTTCTGAAGCCTTCCGCAAAGTCGGGTTTTCCTTCCATTTTACTTCAAGTTCTTCGCCACGGATTATCCCAATGGTCCGAAGGCCATGCAACTTTCCGGCATAGGCAGTAGCCGCAATATGATTGGAATATGCCCCGCCAAACGTTAAAAGCGTGTCGAAGCCTTGGTCCTTGGCCGTAGCGATGTTGTATTTGAGTTTGCGGTATTTGTTGCCCGAAATTAGGGGGTGGGTCAAATCTTCCCTTTTGATGCAAAGGGTCAGTTGTTTTTCCGTAAGGATCGGCAGTGTTACATATTGGTTTTTGACCGGTCTCAAACTATCCCTTTAACTTAATAAAAAAGATACTTTAAAAAACCGAAAGTCCTTCGTTCAGAAGTGTAGTTCAAGTTTCTTTCGTTCTGATAGGCCTCACGTTCAAAACTAATGTTCTGATAGGCCCTATAGCTATCCAAATAATAAAGGGACCGTAAGAGCCATTCGAAAATATACAGCACATAGAACGGCAATATCAATAATTCTTGCTGTTGCTTTAAGTGGATCTTCTCGTGATTCACAAGTACGGCATCGTTTTTTAGGGCGTCATTCTTAAGAAAAATGAAAGGCCAAAGCGAAAGCCCTACATAATTTTTATAGAAGAAATGTTTAAAGACCAAAACCATAGACCTGTATTTAAACGAACATATTCAAAGATAATTGTTAAAGCCGCCCATTTGATGCCCGCACGTATATGTTGCCAACAATTGTACCAATTCTTTAAAATCATCGTTTGACCCCTAGAAATTCAACGTTTTAAGAAAATCAAAATATGCTTATTAACAGAATTGAAGTAATTTTAGAAGATTCTTTACATGAAGGCATTGCAGTATGAAAGAGTTCATTCCACTTGAAGAGGGAGATTACTATATGTCGAAAGAAGGTTTTCGCGTCTTTACAGAACAGTATCATCTAAAAAGAGGTCATTGCTGCGAAAGTGGCTGCAGGCATTGCCCGTATGGCTATGATCCAAAGACCAATACCCAAAGCTAAAGAAGTGAATCTCGGCATGATTTTTGAGAATTATTTTACAACATATAGATACTCCATTACATAAAAAACTTTGGTTATGAAAAAGATTAAGATTTTGGCAATACCGATGATGGTCTTGCTTTTTTTAAGCTCTTGCGCCTCGGTGCGCGTACTCTCTGATTATGATCGCGAGGCGAACTTCAACAACTATAAATCGTACGCGTTTTACAAAACAGGAATCGACAAGGCCCAAATTTCGGATTTGGATAAAAAGAGGATTTTAAGGGCCATCGACGCCGAGTTAAGCTCAAGAGGTTTTGTCAAATCGGAGAACCCCGACATATTGATCAGCATCTTCACGAAGGAAAAAGAACAAGTAGATATATACAACAACTACTGGGGCGGTGCTTTTGGTTGGGGCTGGAACCCTTGGTATTGGGGTGGATGGGGCCCCGGGTACTATGGCAATAACGTCAGCACCCGTACCGAAGGTTCACTTTACATCGACCTTATCGATTCTAAGAGCAAAGAATTGGTCTGGCAAGGCAAGGGCGTTGGCAACCTGAACAATATTTCGAATATTGAAAAGAAAGAAGAACGAATTCGCGAATTCGTTTCACAGATACTTGAGGCCTATCCGCCAAATGCCGTGGCGGCCAACCAATAAAGTCTTTCTACGATAACGAGTATGAGCCCTGACGTTACCGTCAGGGCTTTTTTCGTACCTTTAGTCTGCAAAAATGCACAGAAAATGACATACGAAAGTAATGCCATATTAGACAAGCTTCCCAAACATTTAAAGCAGTATATAAAACCTCAGAACTATACCGAGTATTCGGCGATAGATCAAGCCGTATGGCGGTATGTGATGCGAAAAAATGTCGATTATTTGAGCAAGGTCGCCCATCGGTCATACTTGGACGGACTTAAAAAAACGGGCATCTCGATCGACCATATTCCTAATATGTACGGCATGAACCGCATTTTAAAGGAAATCGGTTGGGCCGCGGTCGCAGTTGACGGTTTTATACCACCGTCCGCCTTTATGGAATTTCAAGCGTACAATGTGCTTGTAATCGCCTCAGATATACGCCAACTCGAACATATCGAATATACCCCGGCACCCGATATTATCCATGAAGGGGCGGGTCATGCACCCATAATCGCCAACCCTGAATATGCAGAGTATTTGAGACGATTCGGGGAAATAGGCTGCAAGGCTATTTCAAGTGCCAAAGATTTTGAACTTTACGAGGCCGTCAGGCATCTTTCTATCATAAAAGAAGCATCGGGCACCCCGAAGGTCGAGATCGACAAGGCCGAAGAACATATTGAAGAACTACAAAAAAACATGGGTGAGCCCAGTGAAATCGCCTTGATACGAAACCTTCATTGGTGGACCGTGGAATACGGGCTGATCGGCACGGTCAAAAACCCTAAAATATATGGGGCAGGGCTACTGAGTTCAATCGGTGAAAGTGCTTGGTGCATGACCGACAAAGTCAAAAAGATTCCGTATTCCATTGAGGCGGCGCGCACTGCTTTCGATATTACAAAACCTCAGCCTCAATTGTTCGTAACTCCCGATTTTGCTTTTCTAAGTCAGGTATTGGAAGAATTTGCGAATACCATGGCCCTGCGCAAAGGCGGATTCTCCGGGCTCGAAAAATTGATCCATTCAAAAGAGTTGGGCACGATTGAATTAAGTACTGGTCTTCAAATTTCAGGAAACTTCAAAAGTATGATCGCCCATGAGGGCAAACCGGTATTTTTTCAAACGGAGGGGCCAACGGCACTTGCCTATCGCGAAAAGGAACTGGTGGGCCATAGCGTTGAAAGGCATTCCACGGGCTTTGGTAGCCCTATCGGTAAATTAAAGGGCATTAACCTGGCCATAGAAGATATGAGTCCCCGAGATCTAAAAGCCTATAATATTTACGAGGGAGAAATGGTTTCGCTAGAATTCGAAGGAAATATTATGGTCACCGGACATATTATTACCGGTACCCGTAACCTCAGCGGGCAGATAATCTTGGTCACTATGAAAAACTGCAAAGTACTGCATAACGACAAAGTACTGTTCGAATCAAATGACGAACTTTATAATATGGCCATTGGCGAGCGTATTGTCTCAGCCTTCAACGGCCCTGCCGATCTGAACAGTTTTGATAGGGTCACCCACAAATTGAGCAGCACGACCATAAAGACCGAAAAAGATAGTCAGAAAATAAAGTTAGAGCAATTATATCGGCAAATCAGGGAGTTTCGGGAAGGAACGAACACCACCATCTCACGCCATAAGGTCTTTGAAGAAGTCAAGGAAAACCATACGTTGGACTGGTTGCTGCCCGTAGAACTCTATGAACTGGCCAAGACCAATGGCGATATTGTATTTGCCAATGAAATCTTATCGCATCTTCAAACTGTGAAAATAGACAACCCTAAAGTGGGCCAACTTATAGATGACGGTGTAGCCTTGGTGGCAAAAAGTTTTGTAGCTTAGAAACACTAATTCCATAGTCGGTATTAATGAAATCATTTCTTTTTATTTATTTCCTTACAATCATGTCTTCCATGGCCATTGCGCAATTTGAGCCCAATTATGATGAAACCAAAGTTCCTGAATTCAGCGTTCCGGATCCATTGACATCCTATAGCGGAACTAAAATCGAAAATGAAAAGGCTTGGTCTAAAGTTAGGCGCCCAGAACTGCTTGCTTTCTTTGAAAATGAAGTATATGGCAAGGTTCCTGGAAATCTAGATGATATTTCCTTCAAGCTAATCGAAGAAAATACGAATGCCTTTAACGGAACGGCTCATAGAAAACAAGTGCAGGTCACCCTGGAAAAAGACAAAAAATCACTATCGTTTACCATTTTGATGTATTTACCGAAAACCACTGAAAAAGTTCCTCTTTTCCTTGGCCTTAATTTCTATGGAAATCATACTACGACCAGTGATGAAAACGTAATCGTTACATCGGCATGGTCTATGAACAATGAAGATTTTGGAATCGATAACAATACCCCGACCGAAAAATCACGAGGCGTTCGGATTAATCGCTGGGATATCACCAACATAATTGCTTCGGGCATGGGCTTGGCTACCATTTATTATGGTGAACTAGATCCCGATAAAAACGATTTTTCGGATGGATTGCACCAATTGTTTTATGAACCAGGACAAGAAAAACCAAAAGCCGATGAGTGGGGAAGCATTGCCGCATGGGCCTTCGGCCTGAGCCGTGCCATGGATTATCTCGTGCAAGACAGTGCTGTGGGCAAGGTTATTGTATTCGGCCACTCCAGATTAGGAAAGGCCGCACTTTGGGCCGGTGCAATGGACGATCGTTTTGCCGCGGTCATCAGTAATGATTCGGGTTGTGGCGGTGCCGCGCTTTCAAAACGCCGGTTCGGTGAAACCGTTGGCCGCATTAATGAGAGTTTTCCGCATTGGTTCTGCGATAATTTCAATGCATACAACAACAATGAGGAGGCGTTACCCATTGACCAACATCAACTTTTGGCCCTTATGGCGCCACGGCCGCTTTATGTGGCGAGTGCCCAAGAAGATGAATGGGCCGACCCCAAAGGCGAGTTTCTATCGGCACATTACGCAACCGCTGTTTACAGATTATTTGGCAAAACGGGCATTGATACGATAGAAATGCCAGAGGTAAATACGCCGATACAGAATACGGTGGCCTATCACATTCGCACAGGAAAACATGATGTCACCGATTACGACTGGAAACAATATATAAAATGGGTAAAAAAAGTAATGGAATAGTTAGGCCATTCTACCTTTGATATATTTTATCTGCCCATTATGGTTCGATTCATGTTCGACCACATGAAACCATTTGCAATAGTTGTTGGTGGGCTCATTGCCAAAGAACATAGTCGATTCCATTAACCAACTATCATCGCGCTCTTTAAGTAGCTTCTTCGTTCGTTCTCTCACCTTCTCAAGATTATCGGTATAATATGAAAGAGGGTTTCCCTTGATTATTTCGCGGCCCTTTTGCCCCAAACGGCTAGCGACCTCCCATTGATCCGTATCCTTTTTGTCAAAATCGCCCCAAGCCCTTCCGTCAAAAGTATGAATTTGATAAAACCGCTCTGTTGCACCTAGATGAAGTAACATGGCACCTATCGAATTTGACTCCTCATCCAACAGAAAATCGAGTTCTTTTTGTGACAGCCCGTCAACTGACCTCAACACGGTAGCCCGCATCCAATCCATCATTGAAACCAAAATACTTATCTGATCCGTGAATCCTTCGCGTTTTCCAAATTGATGTATGCCATCATTCATGGCAATTGTTCCATTTGAAGCCAAATTGATATTGGGAACCAATAATCCTGCGCCCAATAACCCTGTCGATTTTAAAAAATTTCTTCTATTGTGCTGTTGTTTCAAAGACATAGTTGTTTATTTTCCAATTAAGGTAAAAAATAAAATCCATGGTTTTCGAATCATCGCCATTTTGGCCCTAGTCTTTAGGCAATAGTTGCATGAAGTTTTGACCGACCGGTTCATCATCATATTCCAAAGTCCACCCCATGGAATTGGTCAAAATATAAAACTTCTGAAGTTCGCCGATCAAGCGGTTTTGGGCGTTTCTTTTCAGGGAGGATGCCTCGACCTTTCGCATCAAGGAAGCATTGACATTCTTTTTGATCGTATTATAATCGGCAGCGTTGAATTGATTGAGATAATCGGCGGTTACGTCATAGTACTCAAAATCAGGATTCAACTTTATTTCGGGTTCGGGAATTCTGTTGATCCGCAGCGTTTTGGCAGTGTCATCGATCTGAAAGTCTATTTTTGATAAATCATAAGCCACAGTGACCTCGGCATTGACAACTACCAAGGCCTTTTTATCGGCAGTGATCAATGGGCCGAAAAGTTGCTGCGAATCTTTGTAATTGTAAACTTCGGAAAAATGGCCTTCGGTCACGATCAGCTTTGAAACACTCTCGATCTGTTGTTGGATCAGCATCGAGTTCTCTTGAAGTATTGATTTTTCTTCATTGCCCTTGGAACAAGAACGAAAGACCAAAACGGCCGCCAAGGTAATCAACGCTCCTGCCAGTACTTTCTTCATTGATAGAATATCATATGGGGATATCGTTCTTTAAGATACGTAATTTTCCCTTCGAGGGATTTCCTGAATTCTTTATGCCGTAGCGAATCAGCATTAAAAGGTCGATGTGCCAATCCCTTTTGAACGGCATCCACTTGTTCCATCACGGGATAGGCTTTTTCTGAAATCCATGATTGCCTGAACCTTTCCCAGATATAATCGATCGCCACTTGATTCGGGTGTACCATGTCGCTTTCATAGAACCGGTAATCGCGTAGTTCATCCATCATGATTTCGTATGAGGGGAAATAGGCCTCCCCCCGACCCCCTCCAAAGGAGGGGGAAAGCCCCTTAACCCCCAAAGGGGGAACTCCAAGGATATCGTGTATCGCTGAAATCAGCCTAGACTTGCTCAGTTGATTTTCCGTAAATCCATCTTTTAAGTGGCGTACCGGGGAGACAGTAAAAATAATGAGGGCTTTTTGGTTCACAACTCGGATCGAATCAATAATATTTCGCAAACTCTTCGAGATATCATCTATTGACAACAGTAACTTCTCAAACTCCTTTTGAGGAACTTTATGGCAATTGGCCACGATTCGACCTGCATCGGTTCTACGATAGACCCACGATGTGCCCAATGTAACGATAACATGGGTAGACTCTTTTATTTGTTGGTAAGCCCCTGTAAGGCCTTTGTTCAACTTTTGTACCAACCTATCTTTTGAAGCGTCACTCAAATCGGAATGCACATCATAACAATGCCATTGTTCGTTGAGGAAGAAAATATCGTCTTCTGAATACTCTTTTTGAGCTATGGATTTGGCAATCAAATTCTCTATGGCCTTGGGATGGAACAAAATACCGAATGGATTATGAGCCGACCTGAATTGAAAATATCCAAATTTTTGACCTATGTTATTCGAAAAGCATGAACCAAGTAGAAGTATACTGCTATCATAATCAATAGGCTTTTCAGCCTTGTTTAGCGGAATATGGGTCTGAAGTTTCATGGATTACAAAAAATCCTTTGCCCGCTTCAAAGCTTCATCAATACCACTAGGATTCTTGCCCCCCGCCGTGGCAAAGAAAGGCTGGCCGCCACCACCACCTTGGATGTATTTTCCAAGTTCGCGCACGATGTTGCCTGCATTCAGGTTTTTTTCGGCAACCAAGTTTTTTGAAATATAGCAAGACAACAAGGCTTTGCCATTCTGCTCGGTCGCAAAAAGTAGAAACAGATTGTCAACGTTGCTTCCCATTTCAAAAGACAGATCTTTGATGCCCGATACGTCCAAGTCGACTTTTTTGGCAAGAAATCTTATTCCATTGATTTCCTGTAATTCTTTTTGTAAATCTCCCTTAAGATTTTTGGCCTTGTCCCTTAAAAGTTGGTCGACTTCTTTTTTAAGCTTGGCATTTTCTTCCTGTAAGGTTTGTACTGCCTTGACAGGGTCTTGGGCATTGTTCAACAAATCTTTGATCTCATAGAGGGTTCTGTCGTTCTCGAAATAAAATTCTTTGACAGCATCGGAGGTAATCGCTTCTATACGCCGGATTCCCGCGGCCACGGCGCCTTCCGATCTGATCTTGAAGTGCCAAATATCCGCAGTGTTCTTTACGTGCGTTCCTCCACACAATTCTAGCGACTGGCCAAACCTCACGGTACGAACCGTATCGCCATATTTTTCACCGAAAAGTGCCATTGCACCCTCCGCCAGGGCTTCTTCCATAGGTGCATTTCGCTTTTCCTGCAAGGGCAATTGCCCATCGATACGTGCATTTACAAAATTCTCCACGGCACGAATTTCATCGGTCGTCAATTTGGCAAAATGAGAAAAGTCGAACCTAAGATATTTTGAATGTACGGCAGAGCCTTTTTGTTCGACATGGTTTCCCAAAATCTCGCGCAACGCTTGGTGCAACAGGTGCGTTGCCGTGTGGTTGGCCTCGGTTCGCCCGCGCTGTTTTTTATCAACAACTGCCTTGAGCGCTCCGTTCAAATGTTTGGGAAGGTTCTTCGCAAAATGCACGATCTCGTTATTCTCTTTCTTCGTGTCCAATATATACACCACATCACCGTTCTGAACTTCGAGATAACCCTTGTCGCCGACCTGTCCGCCCCCTTCGGCATAAAACGGTGTCAGATTGAATACCAGCTGATAAAGCTCACCATCTTTTTTTGAGGTCACTTTTCGGTATTTGACCAGCCTTACATCAGCTTCCAAAACATCGTAGCCTACAAACTCCTGTTCAGCATCATCGGAGAGTACGACCCAATCTTCTTTGGAAACCTCGGAAGCCGATTTTGAACGGTCTTTTTGCTCCTGCATGGCCAAGTTGAAACCTTCTTCATCGAGCGAGAGGCCCTTTTCGCTCAAAATCAAGGAAGTCAAATCTATGGGAAAGCCATATGTATCGTACAATTCGAAAGCTTTGCGCCCGTCAACTTCGTTGCCCTTGTTCTTTTGTATTATCGTATCGAGAAGCACCAGTCCTTGTTCCAAGGTCTTCAAAAAAGAATGTTCTTCTTCTTTAATGACATTTTCAATAAGCTGGCGTTGTTCTTTCAATTCAGGAAAAGCATTGCCCATGGTTTCGGCCAATACCTTGACCAAGCGATACATAAAGGGCTGTTTTGTATTCAAGAAGGTGAACCCGTAGCGAATGGCACGCCTTAGAATCCTTCGGATCACATATCCCGCACCTGTATTGCTCGGCAGTTGGCCATCGGCAATAGAAAACGAGACCGCACGTATATGGTCGGCGATTACGCGAATGGCGACGTCGGTTTTTTCTTGATTACAATATTTTGAGCTCGTTATAGTCTCGATCTCGCGAATGATAGGGGTAAAAATATCGGTATCATAATTCGACCTCACCCCTTGCAGCACCATACAGAGGCGCTCAAAGCCCATACCTGTATCGACATGTTTCGATGGTAGTGGCTCCAATTGCCCGCTTGCCTTACGATTGTACTGCATAAATACGAGGTTCCAGATCTCAACGACCAACGGATGGTCTTGATTGACCAGTGAAGCCCCCGAAACCTTCGCCATTTCTTCTTCAGGGCGGATATCTACATGAATCTCTGAACACGGTCCACAAGGACCTTGGTCCCCCATTTCCCAAAAATTATCTTTCTTATTTCCTAAAATAATGCGGTCTTCGGGCACAATGGCCTTCCAAAAATCAAAGGCCTCATGGTCCATAGCAAGTGCATCGTCATCGTTGCTTCCTTCGAAAACAGAGACATACAGCCTATTCTTATCGATCTTCAACACTTCGGTGAGCAGTTCCCAGGCCCATTCTATGGCCTCTTTTTTAAAATAATCGCCAAAGCTCCAATTACCCAACATCTCGAACATCGTATGGTGATAGGTGTCTTTGCCCACTTCCTCCAGGTCATTATGCTTACCGCTGACACGTAAACATTTTTGGGTATCGACGATCCTGGAGTGTTTTGCAGTACTGTTACCCAAAAAAAACTCCTTGAACTGGTTCATTCCCGCATTGGTGAACATCAGTGTGGGATCATCTTTTATGACCATCGGCGCCGAGGGCACGATCTTGTGGTTTTTCTCCTTGAAAAAATTCAAAAATTGTGTCCTGATTTCCTTGGAGTTCATAGAAAATGGTAAGGTTTTGTAAATTTTAACGGTTTAAGCGAAACAATTTTTATATTTGTTTGTTCTGTTAAAACGGAAGCACAAAAATAGGATAAAATACCTTCATGTCTAAAGTAAAGTATTATTACGATCCTGACACCCTTTCGTACCGAAAGATAGAACCCAAAAAATCGAGACGGTACCGAAATATTGCATTTTTTGTTTTGGGTTCGTTCCTATTTGGCCTTTTATCGTTGATCCTATTATTGAACACCAACCTCATCAATACCCCGAGAGAACTTTCTTTGGCACGCGAAGTCAAGAATTACGAGCTGCAGTTTGAGATTTTGAACAAAAAAATGGGGCAGATCGAAGAAGTTTTGGCCAACATCGAAGAACGTGACAACAACATATACAGGTTGTACTTTGAGGCAAACCCGATTCCTGAAGAACAACGCCGTGCTGGATTTGGCGGTGTAAATCGCTACCGGTCACTTGAAGGGTTCAATAACTCTGAAATGGTCATTGGCACCACCAAACGATTGGATATCATCAAAAAGCAGATGGCGATCCAATCAAAATCGCTTGACGAGATTACGATTTTGGCGGCCGAAAAGGAAAAGCTTTTGGCGGCAATACCGGCCATTCAACCCTTGAACAATGAAGATTTAACAAGAATGGCATCCGGTTTTGGTTGGCGGTCGGATCCTTTTACCAAAGCAAGGAAAATGCATTGGGGAATGGACTTTACAGCCCCCAAGGGCACACCGGTCTATGCCACGGGAGATGGTAAAATCACAAGGGCCGACAACAATTCTTCAGGATTCGGAAAACACATACGGATAGATCATGGGTACGGCTACGTCAGTCTCTATGCCCATCTTAGCCAATACAATGTAAAAAAGGGACAGAAGGTAAAGCGCGGCGACCTTATTGGCTTTGTCGGAAGTACCGGGAGGTCGGAAGCACCACATTTACACTACGAGGTTCGCAAAGATGAAGATAGGATCAACCCTATCAATTTCTACTATGGCAGTTTGAGCGCCAAGGAGTTCGAGAACATGTTGAAATATGCCAACCAAGAAAACCAATCACTCGATTAATGCAAGTTGAACTACCGGAAAAGCGTTATTATGGAATTGGCGAAGTGGCCAAGGCTTTTGGTGTCAATACCTCGTTGATTCGTTTTTGGGAAAAGGAGTTCGATGCGTTAAAACCAAAAAAAAACGCCAAGGGCAATCGAAAATTTACTCCTGAAGACATTAAAAACCTTCAGTTCATCTATCATTTGGTCAAGGAAAGGGGGTTTACTCTCGAAGGGGCCAAGACCCACCTTAAGGAAAACAGGCAAAAGACACTTTCAAATTTCGATATTATTCAAAAACTTGAAAAAGTGAAGACCGAGCTGATGAAGATCAAGGAGCAATTATAGGTGGATCACTGAATGCCTAAAGGTCAAAATATTGGCCTTACTTCAAATTTTTCTCCAACAGAATGTAACGATTTGAGCAAATTACCAACTAATGATATGCATAATTGAACATTAAATAAACACTAAGAATTCCCATAGCAATGGGAAGGACATTAAACTTCACTATTATGAAAAAAGGATTGATTGTATTGATAGTTCTGGGCGTGATAGCGGTCGGACTATACCAATGGGCCGTTGGCTTCAACAACACGGCCGTCGAATACGAAGCGGATGCCAAAACGGCCTGGTCGAATGTAGAAAGTGCCTATCAACGTAGAAACGACCTCATCGGTAATCTGGTAAAAACGGTTCAGGGCGCGGCCGATTTTGAACGGGGCACCTTGACAGACGTCATTGAGGCAAGGGCGAAAGCTACTTCGACGAATATCGATGCCAATAACTTGACGCCGGAGAATATGGCCGCTTTTCAAGAAGCACAAAGTGGACTTACAGGGGCCTTGAGCAAATTGATGGTCGTCGTCGAACGATACCCCGAGCTAAAGGCAAATCAAAATTTCTTAGAGCTGCAATCACAGCTCGAAGGGACCGAAAATCGCATCAATGTGGCCCGCGACCGTTTCAATGAAAAAGTCAATATCTATGACGTGCATACCACGAAATTTCCGGGCAAACTTCTCGCCGGCCTTTTCGGATTTAAAGAAATGGCCCGTTACAAAGCTGATCCAGGATCTGAAAACGCTCCTGATGTGAACTTCGAATTTGACTGATCGCATGTCAAGGGTAGAAGATTTTTTGACCCCTGAAGAAGAGCAAGAAATCGTGCTTGCCATTTTGGAGGCCGAAAAAGATACTTCAGGCGAAATACGTGTACATATCGAGGCACACACCCGTCTTGACCCTATGGAAAGGGCCAAAGAGGTCTTCCATAAATTGAAGATGGACAATACCAAGCAAGAAAACGGCGTATTGATCTACGTGGCCGTAAACGACCGCAAGTTTGCCATTTGTGGCGATAATGGTATCGATCGCGTCGTACCCAAGGGCTTTTGGAACAGTACCAAAAATGTCATTCAAGATCAATTTCAAAAAGGAAATTTCAAAAAGGGCATAATCGATGGCATATTGATGGCCGGCAATGAGCTACAAGCGCATTTTCCATGGCAACATGACGATCGAAACGAACTGAGCGATGAAGTATCAAAAGGTTAATCGGTTACCACACCCTCTCAGCGCAGGGAAATTCAGCACGTATTATGTTTGGTAAAAAATTCGTGTTCGGTTTTTTCCTTATAGTAGTATTATTGCTACCTGCTTTAGGTTTGGGCCAATTCAAAATACCTGAAAAACCGGCCCTTCAAACCAGCGTCTATGATTATATCGATTTGCTTCCCGAAGGTCAGGAAAAGGCCCTTGAGCAAAAGTTGATACGTTATTCCGATAGTACTTCAACTCAGATAGTGGTTGCGATCATCAGTTCCACCGAGGGTGAGGAAATTACCTATTTGGGGGCCCAATGGGGACAAAAATGGGGAATCGGCCAAGCCGGTAAAGACAATGGCGTTCTGATACTTTTGGCCAAGGATGACCGCAAAATTGCCATCAATACAGGCTATGGAGCCGAAGGAAACCTTACCGATGCCATGTCACGACGCATTATCGAAAATGTCATTGTACCCAGATTTAAAGAAGATGATTACTACTCTGGCCTTAGCCAAGGTTCGGATGCCATATTTCAGGTCTTGAACGGTGAATTCAAAGAAGAGCGGACTTTCGAAAACACAGACGGAGGTTTTCCCTTCAGTGCTTTTTTACCCATCATCATTTTCATAGTAATACTGATCATCCTGTCTAGACGAAACCGACGTGGGGGAGGTCGCAACGGTGGAAGACGTTCTTCAGGGCTCGACATCTGGGACTTTATTATTCTGAGCAATATGGGTCGCAGCAGTGGATCTGGTGGTGGCTTTGGCAGCGGCGGAGGCGGATTCGGCAGTGGTGGTTTTGGCGGCGGTTTTGGCGGCGGTTTTGGAGGTGGCGGCTTTGGCGGTGGCGGTGCCTCGGGGGGCTGGTAAATGCAGGTATTCTTTCTAACACCTAACATCTAACATCTAACACCTAACACCTAACACCTAACACCTAACACCTAACACCTAACACCTAACACCTAACACCTAACACCTAACACCTAACACCTAACACCTAACAAACCTACTTCTTCCTAATAAAAATAGAAATCGGAACGCCCTTAAAATCAAAATTTTCACGAATCTTGTTCTCGAGATACCGCTTATAGGGTTCCCTGACGTACTGGGGCAAGTTACAGAAGAATGCGAATTGCGGATAAGGTGTCGGTAACTGGGTGCAAAATTTGATCTTAACGAACTTCCCCTTGTACGCGGGTGGCGGATAGTTCTCTATCAAGGGCAACATGACATCGTTGAGCTTTCGGGTCACGATTTTTTTATTCCTATTTTCATAAACCTCAACAGCAGTCTCAATGGCCTTGAAAATGCGTTGCTTTGTCAATACTGAGATGAACAGGATCGGCACATCGACAAAGGGTTCGATGGCCGTTTTTATTTTTTGGGTATACCGCTTCATGGTATTGGTCTCTTTATTTTCGACCAGGTCCCATTTGTTGACCAAAATTACGACACCCTTGTTGTTACGATGCGCCAGCCAAAAAATATTGGCTACTTGCCCATCGAAGCCCCGCTGCGCATCAAGCACCAACAAAACAACATCACAATGTTCAATGGCGCGCACAGAACGCATCACGGAATAGAATTCTAGATCTTCCTTCACCTTGGCCTTTCTGCGAATTCCGGCGGTATCGACCAAATTGAACTCAAAACCGAACCTGTTATATTTGGTATCGATACTGTCTCTAGTTGTACCTGCGATATCTGTTACAATATATCGATCTTCACCGATCAAGGCATTGATAAATGATGACTTTCCCGCATTAGGTCTTCCGACCACGGCAAACCGTGGAAGTTCTTCTTCTTGCTCTATTTCTTCGGGAAGCACTTCGACCAATGCGTCGAGCAACTCGCCCGTACCGCTCCCATTAATACTCGATAGATTGTAATATTCACCCAGTCCGAGCGCATAAAATTCGACGGAATCGGCGGCCCGCTGCGCGTTATCAACCTTGTTTACGGCCAAGAAAACAGGCTTGTCGACCCTTCGCAACAATTTGGCCACATCTTCATCCATACCCGTAACCCCGGCCTCTACATCTACCATAAAGATTATGGCATCGGCCTCGTCTATGGCAAGTTCGACCTGTTTATCGATTTCCAGTTCGAATACATCATCACTACCGAGCACGTACCCGCCCGTATCGATAAGGGAAAAACTTTTGCCATTCCAGTCGCTCTTTCCATAGTGTCGATCACGGGTAACCCCACTTACCGCATCGACTATGGCTTCCCTACGTTGGATCAAACGATTAAAAAAAGTGGATTTCCCAACATTCGGCCTTCCCACAATAGCTACAATAGCGCCCATAAAACTATAATTACGGCGCAAAGTTAGTGTTAATCAAACTATTTTATGGCAGAAAAGGTATTTGTATGAAGCCAAGGACCGTAAAGGACATGTAACATAATTCGTTCAATTCAGTGCGCTACGAACATATTTATTCTTTTCACCTGAAAGATACTTTTCGCCTTTGCTTCTTTGACGCACAACTCTGGCCGGTGCTCCGTAAGCCACAACAAACGGCCCTATATTCTTAACCACCAAAGAACCGGCACCGATCACGGTATGTTCCCCTACGGTTATGTTGTCGATTATGTTGGCGCGAAGACCAATTGCCGAAAAATTACCTAAACGAAAATTACCGCCCGTATATACTCCTGGCGCGAGGCTCGAATAGGCTTGCATAACACCATCATGCTCCAAAACACTATTGGTATTCAAAATGCAAAAATCACCAACTTTTGAATTGGTATTGACTATAGCACCCGAAAGTACCGCGACACCCTTGCCCAATCGAATATCTTTGCCGAGTAGGGCCGTCGGATGTACCGTTGAAATGAAATTAAAATCAGGGGCGACCTTTTTGACCTTGTCCGCAATATGTTTTCTAAGGAAATTATCGCCAATAGCGATTATTCCACCATAAAGATTGTGGACATCACATAAATACGGAAGGTCATATTCGGTGCCTAATATCTCATATCCATTTTGAAAACTTCCTTTTCTTTTAAAAGAGTCTACAAAGCCGACCACTCTATACCTGCCTTCTTTCTCTAAACAATCCAACACGACACTACCATGACTTGAAGCTCCGAAAATGACTATGTTTTTCATTAATTTCGAGGGATTTGTGCATTTCATCGATAAAATTGAACGTTTTATCGAAAATTCAAATATAGACAAAGTTTTGAAAGTGTTAATATTTTGTTGGATTTTTTGAACGGCCCCAACAAAAAATCAGAAAAACAAATGAAGTAGGATAGATAAATGCTATCGGATAAATAAGAGGAATAATGCCGTATAACCCTTTCAATCAATGAACCTAATGGCAGGTCTTATTTTTGATTGTAACCAAAACGCTTCAATTGCCGCGAATCGCTGCGCCAATTTTTGTTCACCTTTACGTAGAGTTCGATATGCACCTGTTTTCCGAAGAACTTTTCAAGATCTTTTCGCGCCTCGACCCCTACCTTTTTCAGGGCACTACCCTTATGGCCAATGATGATTCCTTTTTGCGAATCGCGCTCGACCATAATTACCGATCGCATTCGAATGATGTCATCATCCTCAAAAAATTCCTCGGTTTCGATTTCCACGGAATAGGGAATTTCCTTTTTGTAATGCATCAATATTTTCTCGCGGATGGTCTCATTGACAAAAAAACGTTCGGGCTTATCGGTCAACTGGTCTTTTGGGTAATAGGCCGGGGCTTCTGGAAGTAATTCGATTATCCTATCAAAAACATTCTTTATATTAAAATTGGTCAAGGCGGAAATCGGGTGCAGTTCTACCTTCGGAAGTTGTTCTTGCCAATACTGCACCTGCGCTTCGAGCAATTCTTGAGTCGCAGTGTCCACTTTATTGAGCAACAGCAAAACAGGAATCTTGCTATTTTTTATTTTCTCGAAAAACTTTTCATCTTTTAAGGCTTTCTCCCCTATCTCTACCATGTATAAGAGTACATCGGCGTCTTCGAAGGCCGATTTCACAAAATCCATCATCGAAGACTGTAACTCGTAGGCGGGTTTTATGATTCCCGGGGTATCAGAAAGAATCATTTGAAAATCATCACCGTTGACGATGCCCAGAATACGGTGCCTTGTGGTCTGGGCCTTTGAGGTGATGATCGACAACTTTTCCCCCACAAAGGCATTCATCAAGGTCGATTTGCCCACATTGGGGTTGCCAATAATGTTCACAAAACCAGATCTATGTGCTTTCATTGCGAAGTTTTTTGAAATAAGCCGTGGAGGCCCGATTCACTTTTGGGGCCAACCAAAGTACAGCGATCATGTTGGGTATTACCATTAAGGCATACGCCAAATCGATTAGGTTGATGACCAGATCTACCGTGGCTACGGCGGCCAACACAATCGTGGCCACAAAAAACCAGTTGTAATAACGGCCAGTCTTGGCATTGGTCAGAAAAGAAAGGCTCTTGACCCCATAGTACGAATATGTAAACAAGGTCGAAAGTGCAAAGGCCGTCACAATGATCATCAAAAGAACATCACCCACCCCGAACAACGATTTCTTAAAGGCGATCAAGGTCATAATAATGCCATTGCTCTCAGCTTCAAGATAGGCCCCACTCAAAATGATGACCACGGCCGTAAGCGTACAGACCACTATCGTGTCTATGAACGGACCAAGCATCGCCACAAGGCCCTCCCGTATGGGTTCGTCGTTCTTTGACTGGCCGTGGTACATAGGCGCACTGCCCAAACCTGCTTCGTTGGAGAACATCGCCCGACGGACACCCAAAATGACCAACCCCCAGAAGCCACCAGTCACCGCAGTGTCGAAATTGAAAGCTTCGGTAAAAATCAACTGCAACGAAGGTAAAATCTCAGATGCGTTCATAGCCATTACAATGGCCACGGCCAAAAAATATACCATAACCATAAAAGGCACGATTGCCGTGGCCACCTTGGCTATCTTTTTCAAGCCCCCAAAAATGACGAACGATGTAATAATGGCCAGAACAATACCGATTGTCAACTTCCAACTAAACTCGGTCATTACGAATAATGTTTCGCTTGGCTTCACGACATTCATAAAGGTTTGGGTAAACTGGTTGGCAGTAAATACTCCAAGAAACCCAAAAAGTCCCGCAACTGAAAAGAAAATGGCCAAAGGTTTTGCCTTTTGACCCATACCTTTGGTTATATAGAACATGGGGCCACCTTGCAAACTTCCTTCGGAATCTTCCCCTCTGAACATAATGGCCAAACTACAGGAGTAAAACTTGATGGCCATACCCAAGAGGGCCGTCATCCAAATCCAGAAAATCACGCCCGGACCGCCCATATAAATAGCAATGGCCACCCCCGAAATGTTGCCCAAGCCAACTGTGGCCGCCACGGCAGAGGACAATGCCTGCAAAGAACTAACATCGCCTTTTGCCTCTTTGTCATCATATTTGCCCGATGTAATGGCTATGGCGTGGCCAAAATAGCGATAGGGCAAAAACTTCGAATAAAAGGCGAGGAACAAACCGCCACCTATCAAGAGAATCAACATGGCCCATTCGGTATAGGGCAACATGGCGGAAAGAAAATCATTGATTGCATCCATAATGCAATAATATGGTTTTTTGACGGTATCGACTTAAAAATATTCTTCGGGCATTCTTTTGAAATAACTAAAAAACCATCGTATATTTGCGGTTCACATCGCGGGGTAGAGCAGTACCCTTCGACTGCGCTCAGGATGAAGTACCTACTTAACTGGGCAAACATTTTGAAAAACCCGTTTCTAAAAGAAACAAACGACATACATCGCGGGGTAGAGCAGTACCCTTCGACTACGCTCAGGATGAAGTACCTACTTAACTGGGCAAACATTTTGAAAAACCCGTTTCTAAAAGAAACAAACGACATACATCGCGGGGTAGAGCAGTACCCTTCGACTACGCTCAGGATGAAGTACCTACTTAACTGGGCAAACATTTTGAAAAACCCGTTTCTAAAAGAAACAAACGACATACATCGCGGGGTAGAGCAGTAGGTAGCTCGTCGGGCTCATAACCCGAAGGTCGCTGGTTCGAGTCCAGTCCCCGCTACAAAGTTGAGGCCTTACTAAAGTAAGGTCTTTTTTATTGCATGACCTCCGGAAAAAGATCTAAGGACTGGACGAGAAGTTTACCCTGAGCGCAGCCGAAGGGAGACCAGTCCCCGCTACAAAGAAAACCGGATAGGCATCCATCTGGTTTTTATATTTATGGAAAAGCTAAACTTGCTTGTGCCTTGGTGTAAATAAAAAAATGCTTTCTTCACATAAAGTTTTACCGACTTGACCGCTATAATATTTCACATCAATTGAGAGTTGGTTACTTTTGTATATGGCATCTCGGTTATTTGAAGAATTCGATGAAGTATCCGCCAAGGCTTGGAAACAAAAAATCCAATATGACCTCAAGGGAGCGGATTACAATAACACTTTGGTATGGGAATCGCCTGAAGGCATAAAGGTCAAGCCATTTTACCATAGTGAAGACCTAAAAAAACGACAACGATCCAACCTTAGAACGAGCAGCCCTTGGAAGATTGGCCAGAAAATCTTTACCGCCGATGCCAAAACTTCAAACCTTAGGGCGTTGGATATTCTGCAAAAAGGAGCTGAAAGTTTAGTTTTTGAAATTACTTCCGAAGAAATCAAAATTGATAAACTGCTTAGAAATATTGACCTGAACCTCGTTCCTGTTCATTTTGATCTAAGGTTTCTTTCTTCTGAATACGTAGACCAATTACTTGATTTTCAACAAAAGTCAACAGGGCAATTCCATATAAATCTAGACATCATCGGACACTTGGCCAGAAGTGGAAATTGGTTTTATAACCTGCAAAAAGACCATGAAATCCTTGAGCATATCGTTTCAAGATTTTCGCATATTGAACCGAATACTGCAATTAGCGTAGATGCAGCGATATATCAAAATGCAGGTGCCAATATGGTTCAACAACTGGCCTACGCCCTTGCCCATGCCAATGAGTATTTGAATCATGGATTGGTAAAAATCGACCACGGAATCGTTTTTAAAATGGCCGTGGGATCCAATTACTTCTTTGAAATAGCCAAATTGAGGGCTATGCGGATACTTTGGAAATCGCTTAGCAGTGAATACGGTTTAACCCGTAACTGTCAAATTGTTGCCACCCCTTCAAGGAGAAACAAAACACTATACGATTATAATGTAAATATGTTACGCACGACATCCGAGTGCATGTCGGCGATTTTAGGAGGGGCTGACACGATCGTAAATTTACCTTATGACGAAATCTATCACAGATACAATGAATTTGGAACGCGCATTGCGCGAAACCAATTATTGATCCTAAAGAACGAGTCCTATTTTGACAACGTAGCTAATCCCACTGATGGAAGTTATTACATCGAGACGCTGACTTCGCAGTTAGCGGAAAAAGCATTGACACTATTTAAGGATATTGAGGCGAGCGGCGGATTTTTAAAACAGTTGAAAAACCATACCATCCAAAAAAAAATTAGGGAAAGTGCAAAAAAAGAGCAAGATCTAATCGACGGCGAAAAAGAGATTTTGATAGGATCCAATAAGTATCAAAATCTAAACGATCTGATGAAGAATGATATAGAGCTTAACCCATTTGTAAGAACAAACAAACGTAAGACCCTTATCGAGCCCATTCTTGAAAAAAGATTGGCCGAAAAAATGGAGCAGAAACGTTTAGTAGATGAGTAGAAAAGACATCCAACATATCGAATTGAAGTGTTCCCTTGAAGATGGCAAGGGCAGCGATGAAGATTTAAAAATTGAAGATCAAGTCTTTGAAACCGCCGAGGGTATTCGTATTCATAATAAATACACCATGGCCGATATCGGGCAAACAGAACATCTTAATTTTGCCGCCGGTATACCTCCGTACCTGCGTGGCCCATACGCTAGCATGTATGTTCGCCGCCCCTGGACGATCCGACAATACGCGGGTTTCTCAACAGCGGCCGAAAGCAATGCTTTTTACAGAAGAAATCTGGCCGCAGGGCAAAAGGGACTCTCGGTAGCATTTGACCTTGCGACCCATAGAGGGTACGACAGCGATCATGAACGTGTCACTGGCGATGTTGGCAAAGCAGGTGTCGCCATCGACTCGGTCGAAGACATGAAAGTTCTTTTTGATGGCATTCCATTAAAAGAAATGTCGGTTTCTATGACCATGAACGGTGCCGTATTGCCTATAATGGCCTTTTATATAGTTGCGGCAGAAGAACAGGGGGTATCGCCCAAAGACTTGGCAGGGACAATACAGAACGACATCCTGAAAGAATTTATGGTTCGCAATACCTACATCTACCCGCCAAAACCTTCAATGCAGATCGTGTCGGATATTTTTGAGTATTCCAGCAAAAAAATGCCCAAATTCAATAGTATCAGTATCTCAGGATATCACATGCACGAAGCTGGTGCTACGGCAGATATCGAATTGGCGTATACCTTGGCAGATGGTTTGGAATATATTAGAACAGGGCTGCAGGCAGGGATGAACATTGATAGTTTCGCCCCACGTCTTTCATTCTTTTGGGGCATTGGCATGAACCATTTCATGGAAATCGCCAAACTGCGCGCCGCAAGAATACTCTGGGCCAAACTCGTCAAGCAATTCGAGCCGAAAAATGAAAAATCTTTGACCCTACGGGCCCATTGTCAGACCAGTGGATGGAGCCTCACCGAACAAGACCCTTTTAACAATGTCGCCAGAACTACCATTGAGGCCATGTCAGCGGTTTTCGGTGGAACACAAAGCCTGCACACTAATGCCTTGGACGAGGCCATAGCCCTCCCAACCGATTTCTCAGCTCGTATCGCCCGAAATACCCAGCTTTTTTTACAAGAGGAAACCAAAATAACAAAGACGGTAGATCCGTGGGGCGGAAGCTTTTATGTGGAGTCTCTAACGGAAAAACTCTGTCAAAAGGCATGGGAGCATATCAAAGAAATCGAAGAATTAGGTGGAATGACCAAGGCAATCGAAGCCGGAATCCCTAAAATGCGAATCGAGGAAGCCGCAGCAAAAAAACAGGCGCGAATAGATAGCGGACGCGATATAATCGTCGGCCTCAATAAATATCAACTTGAAGAAGAAGATGAACTTCATATTTTGGAAGTAGACAATAATGAGGTGCGGCGACAGCAGATCGAGCGATTGGACGTTTTAAAAAACACGCGCGACAATACTAAAGTCCATGCCAGTCTAAAACAATTGGAGGAAGCTGCCCGGATGAAAATGGATTCGACTGTATTGGAAGAAAATCAAGAACACCGATATGTAACTTACCCGACTTCCGAAGCTGACACCGAACTTCTAAAGGAAAAAGGAAATTTGTTAGCTTTGGCCATAGAGGCCGCTAGGGCAAGGGCAACACTGGGAGAAATTAGCGATGCCCTGGAGAAAGCATTTGGCAGGCACACAGCACCAATTCAATCCGTTACTGGAGTGTATTCAAAAGAAATCAAAAATGATGGGAGCTTTGAAAAAGCTCGTGAAATGGCCGACCGATTCGCCGAAAAAGAAGGTCGCAGACCACGCATTATGATTGCCAAAATGGGACAGGACGGCCATGATCGTGGGGCAAAGGTAATCGCCACGGGGTATGCCGATCTCGGTTTTGATGTAGATATCGGCCCCTTGTTCCAAACCCCAAAAGAAGCGGCAAAACAGGCCGTGGAAAATGATGTGCATATTTTAGGCGTTTCATCACTGGCCGCGGGACATAAAACACTCGTACCGCAGGTGATAGAAGAGCTTAAGTTTTTCGGAAGGGAAGATATCATGGTCATCGTAGGCGGCGTAATACCCAAACAAGACTATCAATTTTTGTTCGATTCGGGTGCCGTTGCCATTTTTGGCCCAGGTTCGAAAATACCAGAGGCGGCCATTCAAATCCTTGAGATACTTCTAGATGCTTGATCAAGTGGTTTCATTCGCAACGAATTGATCGAAATACTTCGATAATTTGCCGTATTTTACGGTTTTCGAATCTATATTTTTTAGTAAGTTTGCACGCGCATTTGAAAATGGTCGCGTAGCTCAGCTGGATAGAGCATCTGCCTTCTAAGCAGACGGTCGCAGGTTCGAATCCTGCCGCGATCACGACACTCACAAAACCACGCCTCAAGGCGTGGTTCTTTATTTTTGGAAGAAGCCCAAACTTGTTTGTGGATTCGGACAAAAATAAAGGGCCGGCAGCGATAGCTGCGAGTTTTTGTATTTGCAACATGTATTGCCAAGGATATCCAATCCTGCCGCGATCACGGATAAACCACAAAAAAGTGGAAATATGAGCGAGTTTCAAAAATGAAGCTCGCTTTTTTTTTTGGAAATGCGAAATGTTTCCTTTTGTGGTTTTCAAAACGGAGCGCCAAGGAAGTGAAACAATCCTGTCGCGATCACTTGAATATCAAGACTTTAAGGATTAATTTCTTTAAAGTCTTTTTTATTTGCACTCAAAAATTGGGGTAATATAGGTTAATATGGTTCTTTTTGGCCTTAAATTGTACTTTTCTCTTCTTCTCCCTATCCACAAAAAAACGCCCGTAAGGGCGCAAAATCTCATAACCGCATCCTAAATTAATATCAAAACCCTAGACCATGCCCTTTATATTGTGTAAAAACCGTAAACTCGTCCTTAAACCCATTGTACATCTCTCCGGTTTTATTGCTGCTACCTCCCAAGAGCGAACTAACGGCGTAAACCCCTTTTCTAAGCAAACGGTTTTGTTGGATACTTGTTTTTAGTTTGATTACCTGGCTCATACACTCCCGAAGCTCATTGTCCATATGGCGCCGCATCATCTCTCGATGCAGGTTCGGATAGGCTTTTTCACTGGTCAGTATAAAGGCGACCTTATCGTAGACACCCCTTTCCATGAGATGACCCGCCCATAGGTTTTTGAGAACGTTGCTACCCTCCTCGATGAGTCCATTGATAACGGTTCGTTGTCCCTGCAATGTTATGTTAAGATTGGGTATAGAACTCAAATATTGACTTGTTCTTTTCGGCAATGGGTAACTCGTTCGGTTGTCCGTGTAAATGGACTTGACCTCGAAACCTTTTTCTACCTTTATGAAATAGAAACCTTTCGCATTGAAAATGCGATATAGTCTTTCGGGTATTTTTCGAAAGGGGCGTTCATCCGTTCCGCATTCTTTACATAGGAAGCCAGAGTAACACTTTCATATTGCTTTTTATAAACAGGGTTCATTGTTTCATAAAGTTTCGGAAATATCATGGCAAGAAAATGGCAGATGCCGTCAGCTCGGAGCTATTCTCGGAGGACTGTTCAGATAGCTTTTTGAGTATCAAGTGGTTTTACAGACGAATCTCGTGGATACATAATTGCCCATATTCTCAGGGAGGGGCAATCGGCCCAAAGGAAATGGAACGGCATGCCTGTTCGAACTAGCAAAAAACAGCTTGTTATCATGATACTTCACACACAAGCTTGGAACAAGAGACGGATGCTCCCCATTTTCCGCACCTACTTCAAAAATGCGCTTTTCCAATACCTCTTCGATGAGCTTGAATCTGTTTTCGAGCATCTCCTTTTCCTTTTTCGTTTCAATTTGGAATGTTGAAGGAAGGCCATCAAGGTTTTGAGGGTGGAATGAATGCTCGACCATATGTTTCTTTGGCAAGGCCGTCATGAACCACCGTCACAAGGAATCTTCAGACCTTAGTTGAAAAAGCTATTTTCAAACCTACTAGAGCGGTTCGAAGTCCTTGGTACAAAATAGTCTTGTCCACTATTCTATACAACTTTAACAGAAACGCTACCCTAATAGAATAAAATACCACCTTTCAAAAAGCCATTACATCCTATTTGCTCAAAATTTAAGTGTGTGCGCATTCAAATTCTATCAATATTTTTTAGATATATACACGCTATATATCGAGACTATTAATCCAAGAATCAAAGCACTATACTGTAACATTTTATCATCCTTAAAAACTGTTAGCACAAGTATAATAATCATCATTCCAATAATAAATACCGTTGCCCCTTTATTTTTTTTCATTTCTGCACTAATACTTAATTCTAAAAAAGTTTGTCTGGAGGAAAATAAATTTAGTTATAAATTATAATAGCTTATCTGCCTTTTCGTTTTTATCCCTTTTCTTTCTTTTAATACTCTTATTTTTTCCGCTACCAAAACGGTAGGCCAGCCCTAAATTTACGGAACGTGAGTCGCGTTTGAACTGACCTTCTTGTATTATGGTTCTAAAAGTTTCAAATGCAAAACGCTGTGTTCCGAAAATATCATTAAAGTTTAAACTTAGCGTTCCTTTTCCTTGGGCAAAATTGTATCGCGCGCCGATATTCATGAAAAAGTTATCCTTTAAATCATACTGCAAAACACTTTGCTTTCCACTGTAAAAAGTAAACAGTTGAAGGGTTAAGTCCTTCGTGGCTTTAAAACTGTTGTTCAACTTGGTGTTCATCAAGGTATTGCTTACCTCGACACTTTCACCTTCGATGAAGCCTTTCTGGCTTCTAGAATACACCTCAAAACTTCCGTTAAGACTCCACCAATTGGTTGGACGATAGCTAGCGGACAATTCAAGTCCGTATGCATCATTGCTATTAAAATTGTCATAGTCAACAATTAATACTGTTGGATTGTCTTCATCAAAGAATCCTCTTCTATTGATTTCGTCATTAATTCTTCTGTAAAAACCACCAAATGTGAAATTTCCTTTCTCAAGTCTTCTAGTATAATTTAGCTCTACGGAATTGGTGAATTGAGGCACTAAACTTGGGTTTCCTGAAAGAATCAATTGTGGCGTACTAAGCTGACGAATAGGGTTGATTTGATTTAAGGACGGTCTATCAATTCTTCTACTAAAACTTAATTGATAGGAGTTCTTGCCCTCACCACTTGGCGTATATTTTAAAAATCCTGATGGATAAACATTAAAGAGCTTGTCCGTAAAATTAAATGGTTCTTCCGAGACCTCTTTAAACTGTGTATCTACATTATAATCTTCTAACCGTACCCCAAGGTTGTACTGCCATTTTCCAAAATTTTGGCTAAAAGTGGTATAAAAGGAATATATATATCGATTATATCTAAAATCTGAATTATTGAAATCCGCTCTATCTGTTGTATAGGTGTTTTCTGTTCGTCTTAAACGGGTTTCCAAACCAGTTTCCAAAGTAGTATTGTCTGAAAGTGGATTTACGTAATCTAGATTTATGGTCGTATTGGTACTGGTATCATCTATAAATTCATCATAATTGGCTAGAGGTGTATTACCATTAAAATTAAAATCAAAATCATTATCGGTGTCGCTTTTTAAGGTGTTATAATCTACCTCGAGTTCAATGAAATGCCCCTCTTTAGAAAATTCATGCTTAAAATCTATATTGTAAGAAGCATTAGTGTTACCTCTATCGGTCAGATCAAACTGATTGAAATCGGCATCAGGAATATCTAAAAAAGTAATGTTTCGTTCCGCATTCGTGACCGCATCAAAAAAGTTCTGGTTGGTGTATACAGAAAATGTATTTCTTTCATTAATGTAATAATCCGCTCCAAATTTGAATAGGTGCGATGTACGGTCAGCAATACTTAAAATATCTTGGCCTGTACGTTCAACATTTCTATTAATAAATCCGTTAGTTACGCCCTTGCCCAATCTATTTCCATAACTACCATAAAAATTAACCTTCCCATTTCTATAGTTTAAACTTAGAGAATTATTATAACGTACAAGTTCGCCATAGGTAAATCCTATATTTAGAGAACCGTTAAAACCTAAATTGGCATCCTTTTTTAACGTGATATTGACAATGCCGCTCATGCCTTCAGGGTTATACTTTGCCGAAGGATTGGTAATGAGCTCAATAGTCTTTATGGATGTAGATGGTATTTGCTGTAGCAGTTCACGCGAGCTAATGTTGGTAGGTTTTCCATCAACCAGTACACGAACATTTTCATTGCCCCTTAAAGACAGATCCCCATCTTGGGTAATACTTACAGATGGTATATTCCCCATAATATCGCTGGCGGAAGCTCCAGCAGTAGTGAGGTCTTTCCCCACATTAATGACCTTTCTATCAATCTTCTGTTCAATAGTAGAGCGTTCCCCAGATACTTCAACCGCTTCTAAGGCAACGGCATCCTCTTCGATATTGATAATGCCAAGGTTGATTTTTTTGCTTTCTTCATTGAGTACAATCGATTTCGCTTCGGTTTTATAACCAATATATTGAATTTCAAGAGTATAACTTCCCATAGTTATTTTGGATAGGGTAAATTTTCCCGTATCGTCTGTAATCGCCCCAGTAATTAAGCTGTCATGTGATTTAACAATGATATTTGCATAAGGTATGGGTTCCTGAGTATTTTTGTCCAAAACGATACCCTCGATTTCGCCTTGCCCGTAAGATGCCGAAGCCATCATCAAGAAAGATATCAGCAACAGGTACATGTGATTTTTCATAAGGATAATATTTTACTTTAGGGCGAATCTAGCGTTAGGAACGGCTCACTAGGCGAAGTGTGTTCAAAGAGGCAACCAACGTTGTCAAATGATGCATTTGTAATGACAAGTCGTTAAGGCGATGTGAAACGACTATTGGTCATCGGTTACTGCCCGTTCGTCATCTAAAGTATGATAGCCGCCTAAAAAGGAATTATCTTTAATAAAAAATAAGATGTTAATGCTACAGCAAATACAGGGGTATTTAGAAGCTTCAAAATTCAAATATTTGATTTTTGGAGTGCTCATTTTTGCTTTTTCAGCGGCTACTTCCAGTTGGTACTACACCACCTCTTCCGAATTATTTATCACTTTTGGTATTCGCGTAGTTCTGCAAATTCTACTGGCCTATATCATTATTGAATACCTAATTAAGTATTTGCTCAACAAAGGAAAAAATAAAATCTTCGTGCTTGCCATAACCGCCACTTTGTTGGTTTTTTATGTTGTATGCAACTTGATTTTCATTTACTATTTTGAGCCAACCTTTCCTGGTACCTATGCTAATTATGTGAAGCGATTTGATGACGCTTCGTTCTTGGGAAGATTGACTAACATTAGTGAGTTTGTGTCAAAATCCTTGTATTTATTGTATCCCACATTACTGCTGTTGGTATTTAAATTATATGTGGAAAAACAGCGATTGCTAAAGCTGAACGAACAAAAGAAAACTGCAGAGTTGGCAGCGTTGAAGAATCAGTTAAATCCTCATTTTTTATTTAATACTTTGAACAATCTCTATGCTTTGGCATTAAAAAAATCTGACGATACCCCTAAGGTGATTCAGAAGCTATCAGAAATTCTGGATTATATTTTATATCGTTGTAATGATGAGTTTGTCTCACTCAATAAAGAAATCGAACTTATAGAAAACTATTTGTCCCTGGAGAAAATTAGATATGCTGATAGAGTAAAAATCTCATTCAGTAAAAATGTAACAGGTCGAGAAAAAGTGGCCCCCCTATTATTACTGACCTTTGTGGAAAATGCATTCAAGCATGGTGTGGCCAATGAAATGAATCAAGCGAACATTGACATCAATATCTCAAAAAAAGAAGAACGGTTACTGTTTAAGGTAGAGAACAGTAAACCAAAAGTTATTGATACAAAGGAGAAAAGAGAACCTATTGGGCTTGCCAATATAAAAAAGCAATTGGAACTACTGTATCCAAAGGCGTACGATTTGATTATAGAAAACACGGCCAGCTCCTTTTCGGCCAATCTTAAACTGAATCTTGCATGAGTTACAAATGCCTTATCATAGATGATGAGCCTTTGGCAAGGGAATTGTTGGAAGGGTATCTTGACAAAATGCCCGATTTTGAACTGGTTTCTTCTTGTACAAGTGCTATTGAAGCAAGTTCCATATTGGGCAAAGAGCAAATAGACCTTTTGTTTCTAGATATAGAAATGCCCTTTCTTAAAGGGACCGATTTTTTTAAAAACCTGATTCACAAACCTCAAGTAATTTTCACTACCGCTTACAGGGATTATGCCTTGGATGGCTTTGAACTCAATGCACTGGACTATCTCTTAAAACCCATTTTTTTTGAACGCTTCTTTCAGGGGGTGCAGAAGTTTTTAAAACAAGTACAAAACCCAGAGACAGATTTCGAGGCAACACCCACTAGTCGGAACGACTTTCTTTTTGTGAATAAAGCCAAAAAACAGATCAAGGTTATTTTTGATGATATCGAATATGTAGAAAGCCTTAAAGACTATATCAAAATCCATTTAAAAGAACAAGAGCCTTTGATGGTAAAAGAAAGTATTTCGGCTTTTGAAAACCGTGTAGACAATCGTTTTGTTCGATTGCACAGATCTTATATTGTAAACACCTAAAAAATTACGGCCTACACTAAAAACGATGTGGAAATCGGTAGAATGGAAATCCCCATCGGAACCAATTATAAAGAAAATATCGTTCCCTTTCTGAAATCTCTTTAAGCCTAAAGTTCCTATAAAACATGGGTGTATACCGTATACGAACCCATAGCAAGGCGTTTTTCTTTGTTCCGTTTTAAGTCCATTTTACATTAGCGGGATTAATTTAAAACTTAAAATTTATAGTATGAAACAAACAAAATCAATGCTCTTAGTAATTGCTTTATTTTTAGCTGGAACACTAGTGAACGCACAATCAAAGACGTTGTCCTTTAAAAAGGGGGAGGTTCTTGATATTTTGCTTTTTACAGGAAAACCTGAAATGGGCAAACTGTTCCCAAAATATAAGGAGACGGCTTTTGCATTTGCTTTAAAAACAGGATACGAGCCTCAACCTTTGTTGGCAGTGACAGAGACTCTACAAGGTGGTTATCAACCAAGCTCTTTTGTTTTCGGCAAATGGAAAAATTTAGCCAGCAGAAAGAAGTTCTTAAGTGAGATTACTATAGAAGTACCCGATTTTCATGAGCAGAGAAGAGCTATGTGGTCGTCTTTTTATTTAGCTTTTTATGAAATGGACAAAGACATTTCCTTTGATATTAATCCGGATAAGGTAATCGTAGCTACGGCCTATTGGAAAGATGGTAGTGATAGCTTTACAAACTTTAAGAAAGAATGGCTAAACAAGGCCAAAAGCAATGGAGGCAAAGTAATGTTAGAACTAAATGATGCCATGTCTTCTGTAGGATACATGTATAAACCCGATTACGTTGTATTAACCGAGTGGAAGGATAGAGTGGCCTTTGATGCTTTCGCAAAGGCAAGTATGAAAATGGAAAAAAAGGGAATACAGAACGTGAATCAATTTATTATTAAATAAATAATTACGCTGGCAAGTTACCTTATACTTGCCAGCCTTCTTTAGGTTATGGAAATATTCGCAAATCAGTTGGTGTATTTTGGTTTTTTTCTAAGCCTATTTCTATTGTCGGTGTATTCGTTTTCTGCGAAAAACCGTAAAAACAGTAATGGGTATATCGTCTTTTTGATATTGGTACTTTTCCTCGGTTTATTGGGTAGGGTTCTGTATACGACTAAGGTCTTCGGAGAAAATTTTAGACTGATCACTATTTCAGAGTTTGCAATTTTACTTTTTGGTTCGACCGTATATCTTTTTACAAAGTCGTCATTAACCAATACACGTTTTACGGCAAAAGATTTGGTACACTATTTACCGGGTATCGCCTACATACTTTTTGTTACTTTTTATTTTATAGTGCCTTCGAATGAGGTAATTGTTGCCAGAATACAAACAGGGGAATTATATGCCATTGTAAATGTTCTAGTGGCCATTGGATTACTATTTAATTGTACCTATTGGTTCTTGGGACTGCGACAATTTGTCCGATTTAAGGAAAGGTTGAAAAACGAATTGAGTTATAGCCTTAAAATACAGTTCTTCTTCAATTTTTTGATAGCGATAGGAGTCTGTCTATTGGTCTGGATAGTGGTTTATACCGGAAGCCTTTTTGGACCGGAAGCCTTTGAGCGCGAAGCTCGAAAATTCATTTGGCTGGCTATTACCTTCATTATTCTTTTTATAGCCTATTATGGAATGATTGCACCTGACTTGTTCCGAATACGAGCCGTGCAACTAACTCAAAAAAAATACAGTCAATCGAAACTGGACAGCCAAGATTTGAACGATTTAAAGTTAAAGCTAGAAGAAATGATGATTGCCAAAAAGCCGTATTTGAACAGTAGGTTGGTGAAGGCTGAACTGGCGACAATGCTAGGTATTAGCAATCCCGATTTAGCACGCCTTTTGAATGAACGAATTGGAATGAACTTCTTTGATTTCGTAAACTATTATCGAATAAAAGAATTTATTGATTTAGCAAAAACGAATAAAGCCAAGGAACTCACTTTTTTTGGTCTGGCTCAAGAAGCAGGCTTTAACTCCAAAACAACATTTAATAAATCTTTCAAAAATTTGATGGGAACAGTCCCATCAGAGTACTTCTTAAAGATTGAAAGCTAGTGATTCATTTACAATTGCATAAAGGATTTAAGCGAGCGAAACCATATTTCGTGCTGCAAGTCCCAAATCCTAGGACTATCTCATAAAGTGTGTAAATAGAAAATTAGCGGGGTCATTTTATTGGTTCCATATTGGAAATCTTTATCCAAAGCAGAATTTTATGACTATTACACTGCATTTGGATCTTTGATAGTCAGTTTCCATACTTTTCTAACCATTATAGCTGTTTTAATTCCTGTTAGCCTAAGTATTTATTGCTATAAAAAAAGTCGGAGCCTTTAAAATCTTGCATCGTATCGGCTTTATTTGGTTTTTTGATTATTGTCATCTTATACATCTACTTTGAAGAAACTAATCAAATATTATATACAAAAGCATTTGATACAAATCAATTGAAGTCGGTTTTAAACACTTGGGAAGAATGGTATTGGTTAAGAATATTTTTTGAGTTAATTTCTTTAGTGTTTTTAATAATTACCCTTAATGGTTTGAACAGAGAAAGAAAAACTACAAATACTTAAAAAACAACCGATAACCATGCAACATTTTTTTATACTTTTTAAATACCTTTGAGTTTGACAACAACTCACGGACAATCAATACTTGGAAATTGGCCAACTTTTGACAATAAAACAATTGGAAAAAAGCAGTAATTCAAAATTATGAAAGTAACGACCTGTTTTTTGCAAAAATAATTGAAAGTCATGTTAAGGTTTTAGACTTACATTATATCAATGAACGTTCGAACCTCTTTTTTCAAAGTCTCAAATTCATGAAAAGCTCGTGTGTATTATTGTCTAGGCCATCGATCGAGTTCTGTACCGAGGTTTCATATGCGTATCCTATATTGAATCCGCTGCTGATATTGAACAAGCACAGTCCACTTATGCTTTCATCGTATCTGTAAGAAGCCCCGATTTCGAAACGTTGGCCGAAATCAAAAATGCCCGTTACTTCCAAAGACAAGGGTGAAGCATCTACGTACCGAAGCATCCCCATAGTTTCCAAGTTTAACGATTTACTTAGCTTGAAGTTATAGCCCCCGCTCAAATAGGCATGCATACGGTCAACTCCCAAGTATGCATTGCCATCCCTCTCTTGAAGCCGTTTGGGAGTTAGAATTTTTGGTGCCGATAGCGATATGAAGTATCTGTCATGTTTTAAATAGGCCCCGATTCCGATATTTGGCGTAAAACGACTGTCGTAATTCACCAAGTTTTCATCTTGACCGACACCGTAGGTGATCAGACCATCGGTGTTGGCATCATAGGAGTTTGCGCTTCCCTTGATACCAAAATAAAGTTTGTGTTTTTCGTCTAGTTCAATAAAGTAAGAGACGTCCACGGCCAGCCATGTTTGCCGTTCTATAAAAGTTCTATCGTTTAGAATTGAAACCCCTAGGCCGATGTTTTTGCCCATGGGCATGCCAAAGATTGCGCTTTGGCTTTCAGGAGCCCCCTTGATCCCAGCCCACTGACTTCGGACTCCCAGTGAAAACTCAGGGCCCTCGGAACTTCCGGTAAAGGCCGGGTTATAAATATTCATATTATAGCGATAAAAGGTGTAGCCTGGATCTTGTTGGGCAACGGCCGTAAAGGAGAGAAGAATTACCGCGATCGATAACCGTAATTTATGGATTATGTTCATGTCTTAAGGGTATTGTATCTTTAGTTTTCGGTTAATAGTTTATGAAAATCCAACCTTGAAGGGGAGCATTACCGTCCCCTAGGTCTATTATATACATGTACGAGCCCGCAGGTAGTTTTTCCCTTCTGTCTTTGTAGAAACCTTCCCAATCATTACGGTACGAGATAGTGGCGAAGACTTTATGGCCCCATCGATTATATACCGTTACCTTATTATTTGGATAGTTGTCGATTCCTGGAATAATCCAAGCATCATTGTTTCCATCGCCATTGGGCGTAAAAGCTTGAGCAGGTACCAAAGAAGGTTCTTTATCGGTGGGGAACGCATCAGCACTATCTGTTACGCCGTCGTTGTCGTCATCGGTGTCGTTATTGTCTGGAATACCGTCCCCATCGGTATCCAAGGGAATACTCTGGTCGTCTAAGGGATCGCTTCCCTCTGCTGATTCAACTTCGTCCGAATATCCGTCGCCATCGTCATCGGTATCGGAATTATTTCCAATTCCATTGCCATCGGTATCAATGGTTTCCGAAGCGTCGTTTGGAAAATCGTCCTCATCATCCGAAATACCGTCATTATCGTCATCGGTATCCACGTTGTCCCCAAGTCCGTCACCGTCATTGTCAGTATCGGTAACACCGTCGTTGTCATCGTCATCATCGGTATTGTCTCCAATACCATCTCCATCGGCATCGGAATCCTCATTGGGATCTTTGGGGAAATCGTCCTCCGTATCGGGTGTTCCGTCGTTGTCGTCATCGGTATCGGCGTTGTCGCCCGTGCCGTCGCCGTCGGTGTCGGTATCCTCATTGGGATCTTTGGGGAAATCGTCCTCCGTATCGGGTGTTCCGTCGTTGTCGTCATCGGTATCGGCGTTGTCGCCCGTGCCGTCGCCGTCGGTGTCGGCATCCTCATTGGGATCTTTGGGGAAATCGTCCTCCGTATCGGGTGTTCCGTCGTTGTCGTCATCGGTATCGGCGTTGTCGCCCGTGCCGTCGCCGTCGGTGTCGGCATCCTCATTGGGATCTTTGGGGAAATCGTCCTCCGTATCGGGTGTTCCATCATTGTCGTCATCGGTATCGGCATTATCGCCCGTGCCGTCGCCGTCGGTGTCGGAATCCTCATTGGGATCTTTGGGGAAATCGTCCTCCGTATCGGGTGTTCCGTCGTTGTCGTCATCGGTATCGGCGTTGTCGCCCGTGCCGTCGCCGTCGGTGTCGGTATCCTCATTGGGATCTTTGGGGAAATTGTCCTCCGTATCGGGTGTTCCGTCGTTGTCGTCATCGGTATCTTGTATATCAGGGTTACCGTCTCCGTCAGTATCCTCCAAGGTATCAATATTCAGCGTATAGGATTCATTGCTGACAGTATCTGACCCATCTTTTACCTTAAAGGAAAATGAGGTGTAATTTGAGCCGAATTCATTCGAATTTGGCGTATACCCCAATAAAGTTATATCATCGATCATATCATTGGTCTGCACCGCAGAACCGTTATAGGTCAATGTTCCATTCGAAGGCAATGCAATAATTTGTATTCCATTGAAGGAATCACCGGGATCCTCGTCAGAAAAAATGAAGTCGGTCACGGCGAACGTATATGGTAAATTCTCAATGGCCTCTATTGAAACGTCTCCACCTGTGGGAATATCGTTGATCGGGTTTATGTTCAAGGTCACGGTTACGGTTTCGGAAAAGGAAAACGCGTCTTCAAAGTTATAGGTAAAAGAATCCGTACTTGATTCATCACCATCGTGTACATAAGTGAACGAACCGTCACCATTAAAGGAGAATGAGGCGTCATGGGTTGGTGAATCTACCAGGTAATATATTCTGTCGTCATCGTCAATCTCAATATCGTTAACAGATACGTCTTCGTTAAGGGTCGCATTTTCATCCAATATAAAATCATCGGCTACGGCAGTCGGTTCGTCGTCTATTGCGGTGATGGAAATTGTTATATTGGCCGTTACCTTAGTACCCGAGTCGTCCAATTCATATACTACCACATCGGTGCCGTTTTCGTTTTCGTTCGGAGTATATATAACTTGATTACTTCCATTCACTACGGCATTACCTTTGGTTCCTTGTGTAATAATGGTAATCAAGGGCGAATTGTTGTTATCGTAAACATCGTTATACAGTACATCTATGGGATCGGTAACCGAATCTTCGTCGACAATGGCGAGATCATCGTCTGCAGAAACCACTAGGGTAAGGTCATATGGCCCAAAGGTAGCGGTTTGGGTATTCGCCGCGTTGTCCTTCGCCTCTGCATGTATGTACCATCCGGTTCCTCCGTTCGAAAAGGATACATTTTTTGATTGGCTGTTGCTCCACGAACTCCAACTGGCGGCACCAGATGCCGGTGGATTTACATCTTGAACCAATACATATCGTTGTACGTCGAAACCACTACCACTATTTTCGTCTTGAAACGTTAACAGAATATCCGTATTGGTGTCAATGGCACCGTTTTCTGGAGTGGCGGCAATTGTGGGATTTGTAGTGTCATGTGTAATGTTCAAGGTTCGGTAGAAAGGTTCTGACCAAACACCTGTATCGGTCTGTACCCTTAGGCTAATAATGTAGTCTGCGGAAAGGGTATTGTAGGCCGAAAAATCGGTCATTTCGATAGTTGAGTTATAAATTTCGGTGTCGGAAGGGTTGCCGTCATTGTCATATGTTCTTTGGGTAACGATCCACTCTTCAGTGGCCAGCGTACGGCCATAGGGATCTATGGAATTGTTAGCAATGTTGATGAACATACTTCCTGAATATGTGAACAATTGGTCGGGTTGAATATTGAATTGAGATACCGGAAGATCCTCGTTGCCGGCAGAACCGCCACCATCTAATTCAATGAATACGCTTGTGGGACTACTCCACGTCCCTTGGTAATCCTGTACGGTAAGCATTACGAGATATTCGCCGTCAGGAACGGAGTTTTTATCGAAAACCCCGGTAGTCCAATCATCGGTAGATGCGGCATCTACAGATTTCCATTTCCAAATGTTCTGTGAAATACCATTGTTAGAGCCACCGTCTAAATCATAGGAGGTATTGTTGAATACGCCAGTAGCGGCGCTATAGGTGAAACTTGCAACAGGTTTCCTATGAAAATACAAGGTCGTGGGCGCCGTAGGCAAATCTTCAAACGTGAAAGAATATTCTCCCGGCTTTTCATAATATTCGGGAACATCCTCAAGATAAAGTCCGCTCCAAGATACACGTCCCTCGTCGTTCGGGAAAAAAGTTTCGTCATGCGTTATCTTCCATCTACCGCTTGGGTAGCTGGCATTGGCGGTATTGGCCTTCATTTCTGCCGGGTCAACATCGATTTCAACGGAAGTGCCGGCAATGAAATATTCACCGGCGGTTACGGTTCCGAACTGATATTGTTCATAGATATATTGTGCCATTTCGTCAAGCCACGTTGTCCAACCACCACTATCCCTATTAACGAATATTCCCTGATTGTTGTTCTGTACAATGAAGCGTTCAAACTGTGTTTGGTTTGCATTGGTTCCCCAACCTATATAATGTATGTCCTCGTTGATGGTCCGCATCAATATTTCGGCCAAATCTTGATCGTTGTCAAAATCGGCGACTTCAATATCATCTAGGTTTACATTGAAACGAAGGGCACTGTTCCGCCATTGTGGTTCGCGCAAGACATCCTTAAAAGCCCGGAGTTCTAGTTTTTCGATGTTTATATCCTTGAAATAAGCATTTTGCTGTTCGTGCACATAGAAGCCGTAGCTTCCTGAAGGAAAAGTGGTATCGGTAATATCAAAAGATTGGATCCAATCCGTTCCAGCATTTCCACCGCCGCCCCTTCGGGAAACTTTGATGTCATTGCCCGACATTTCTATTTTAAAATCGATTTTCTGGCCATTGTAGAATGCGGCGAACATATCGGATCGATTTTCATCCCATCCATAAGGAGCCGTTCCCGTTCTTCCGCTATTGGTGTTTACGGCCAAAATCGTGGTAACCCCATTTTCCCTTTTTAGTATTGCTTCCGCCGGATAACCATCGCCATTGGCATAATTACTCAGATTACCACATGCGGTGTGGTTATCTATGATATAGGCGTAAAAATTGTTGTTATCGACCTTTCTGAAGATAAAGCCTACTTCGGCATGCGTATATGGTGCGCCGGAGAGCCCGAATGTCGCCGAGATGGTCCCGTCAGACACATCACCGGTAGGATCGTACATGGCTACACCGTAATTGCCCGAGTTTCTTGCTACAGGATCTGCCAATATTTGATTCGACCCGCTATCAAAAGAGAAATAAGGGCCGTTATAGGCACCTCCACCGGCGCTGCTCAAATAGTTGTGCGGATTCGGTGGTTCGGCACCGTTGAAATCCATGATGTTCCAGCTATTGAAAATATCACCGGCATCGGCCTGGTCAGAAGAAATGGAGCTTCGTTGATAAGCCTCTACCCGTAATTTGCCTAATGGAATTCCTTTGTTGTACATGGCTTGTTCAAGGTCATCCTCAAAGGTAGTCAGATCAACATCAGCCGATCCAACAGTTACCATAACATCTATATTGGGCCCCTGCTGCACGGTCATGTCAACTGTTTGGGCACTAGCAGCCCCTGACAAAAAAAATAGCAGTAAAAATGAAAAGATACTTTGTAAAACTTGTTTCATGGTCGGTTATTCTATTTTAGTATTGAACTGTTAACGGGCAGGTCCATGGCGGTGTAATCAAATTCTAAACCTGGAGTGAAAACGGAATTGCATTTCGTGGGCGCCGCAACGTTGAAATAGGATAGGTCGCTGATTTTTTTAATGAGCGAAAGTCCATCTGCATTAGATCCAAGATTGCAATTATAGATAAGTAGCTGAATATTGGTTCCCTGATAGAGTCCCTCCAACATGCCTAGTTCAAATTCATCGTTAAGCGTATCTATGTTATAGGTAATGCCTCCCATTCTTATTTCTTTATAAGTGGCATCGGTAAAAAGGTGGACCGTCTTAATCGATTTCTCGGCCAAAAGCACTTCGCGAATATCAGTCCACGGGTTCGTTTCTGAATCGAGATATAAAATTTGAACTTCGAACACTTGGGACAACAGCTGCTCTTTTTTAGAATAATCGGAATCAATTACCAAAAGGTCTGTTGCCTGCGAATAAACAAAGGTGCTCGCAAAAAATAATAGCAGTTTTGAAAATTTAGATTTTCTAGGGAAATAAGTAAGTTGCTTCATTCTGTAAGAATTACCGTTAAAATGTATGATATTATCGATTAACGTCTCTTTTATTAAAATATTGCTGTATTTACTTACTTATAGTGTCATCTATTATTTATTACTAAAGAAAGTTTAATTATATAGATATATTAAGAAATTGTTATTTTAATTGATTCGGGCCATTAAATCAATGTGGCCAGATGATGCCTTACATATGCACTACCTCAATCATTAATAGAAAATAGGAATTGAAAGCCAATAAGTAATTTAACAGTGCCAATATCAATTTGATCGGTATAATATCTTAATACGAACTTCTTATTGGACTTATTGATTTTGAAATGTGAGCACAATTGATACCCTAAGAATTGCGTTTAAAGTATAAGCAATAAAAAACATCTAATTGGCTTGAAATAGATTCGAAAATGATATTACCATATGTAATTCAAATCACAAAACCGTGTCTCCGCTATTCTGTTGTCAGAAGAAAATAGAAATTATAGTTTTTATTGTTAGATCCCCAAATTGCACAGTTAACAAGCATTGACGTAAAACTTAATGCACTCAGCTCGTAATCAACAACAAAAAGTTAATTCAAGATAACGGAATCTTTCTTCACAAAAAAAGTTTTCAAACTATCGGCAATGCCATTATCGATAAGAAGGTTAGGTCTCTTCGACCTTATATCGGTCAATATTTGCGGTGTGGCATTGGTTTCCCATAAATAAAGCCGCTCTAGCTTGGGCATTTCTTTCAATACTGTAATGCCTTTGTCGCCTATGTTTGTTCGGTAGGCCTTTAACAACCGAAGTTTTGCAAGGTTTTTCAAGTTATCGATCTCGGCATCCGAAATAAGTGTACGATCCAGTTCCAACCACTCCAAATTAACGCATTGCGAGACAACTGCCATTTCTTTTTCGCCGATCGGCAATCCACTAAGGTCAAGCTCCACAATATTTTGTGCGACCCTTTGCAGATCCATAATGTATTTGGGGTCATATTCAGGCGGCAGAAAGGCGGTAACGCTCAACGCATCAGAATCATTGGCGACCCTATTTATGGTGAGATAATCGGAAGACAAGTTCAATATGGTGCTGTCGGCAACTTTGGGAAGGTCTATCCACTGATTCTTCGGATCGGGTTCCATAAGTTTTTCGACCAAGGCCACCAGGGGTTCGTTATTTTTCAAATGATCCAATCTTAGGGTGTCGGAAGCACCCAAGGCGATCCATCGTTCAAGTATTTCAATTTCATAGGCTTCCAATGGCTTTTTGCCATCCGGGGGCATGTGTTCCTCTTCATCTGCCGGAAGGTGTATCCTTCGTATCAGTTCACTGGCCTCGGGGTCACCGGGAACAATTGTATAACCAACTTCGCCCCCTTTCATTAAATCGGCCAGACTGGTCATCAAAAGCTGTCCTTTTTGCTTATTCGGATTATGGCACGACACACAATTATTCTTCAAGATCCGCCCCACGATATGCTCATAAATCAGTGGGTTGTCAGGAATTTTTTCATCTTCCCTTTTTGCCGGAAGCGCCAAAAAATCCTCGCCATGGGTCACCATGCCGCCATAATGGCCCGTAAAAACGATCAAGCACGCCAAAATTACCTGTAATATCTTGGCGGCAATGTCTTTGCCTTTTTGCATGCCATGCACCCAATACCAAACGGCCGCAAGCAGGGCCACACCCCCACCCAGCCATTGGTGCCAAAACAACAGATCCCCTTTGTTCGTAGATTCCTTTCCCAAAAAAAATCCAGAGATAGCAGTAATCAGGGCAGTCAAGGTCGCAACGACCAATAATGACCTGGGAATGTTCTTTCCCGTCAATCCTAAAAATATGGCAATCAATAGGAGGACAATCGGAAAATGCAATATCAAGGGATGCCAACGACCGACCCAAGCGACGAGAACGGGCAATTCGATATACTTTTCAAAAACCAGACAGAAAATCAAGAAAACGGAAAGTCCGAAAATGGTGTAATCCACCCATTTATTTTTTGAAGTATGGGCCATAGATTATGCTAAGAGATCATTGATGACATTACCGGCCACATCGGTCAAACGAAAACGTCTGCCCTGATATTTATAGGTCAATTGCTCATGATCGAGACCTAAGGTGTGCATAAGGGTGGCGTGAAAATCATTGATATGCACAGGGTTTTCGACCACATTATAACCAAATTCATCGGTCTGGCCGTAATTGAGTCCGGGTTTGATTCCACCACCGGCCATCCAAATGCTAAAGGCCCTGGGGTGATGGTCACGGCCATAATTATCGGGGTCGAATTTGCCTTGGCAATAATTTCCACGGCCAAATTCACCGCCCCAAATGACCAACGTATCTTCCAACATTCCACGTTGCTTCAAATCCATTACCAAAGCCGCCGAAGCCTGATCTACATCCTTTGCCTGCCCTGCCATTTCATTGTGCAAATTGCCATGCTGGTCCCATCCCTGATGGTACAATTGAATGAATCGCACCCCGTTTTCCGCCAATCTTCGCGCCTGCAGCGCATTGGCGGCGTATGTACCGGGCACTTGACAATCTTCACCGTATAATTTGACAATCGATTCGGGTTCTTTCGAAACATCCATCACATCGGGAACCGACATCTGCATGCGATACGCCATCTCATATTGGGCAATACGAGACTCTATTTCATCATCGCCCGTTTCTACATGGTGAAGTTTGTTCAATGAAGAAACCTGATCCAACAAATGTCTTTTGTCAGCTCGCGAAATGCCCTCGGGGTCGTTCAAATAAAGTACTGGATCCTTACCTGAGCGTAAAAGAACACCTTGATGTTTTGAATCTAAAAAACCGCTGGACCACAATTTGGAATATAGCCCTTGGCTATTTCCCTTTCCCCTAGAGGTCAAAACAACGAACGATGGCAGATTTTTGTTCTCGCTGCCCAGACCATAGCTCAGCCAAGATCCCATACAGGGCCTACCTGAAATCTGGCTTCCTGTTTGAAAAAAAGTTATGGCCGGATCATGGTTTATCGCTTCGGTATGCATACTGCGAACTACTGTAATATCATCTGCTATTTTCGCTATATGAGGAAAAAAATCACTGATCCAAGTACGACTTTCGCCATGCTGCCGAAAATTCACTTTGGGGGGCATCAAAGGGAATTTATCCTGCCCTGCGGTCATACCGGTCAACCTTTGGCCATTGCGAATCGATTCAGGCAAATCTTCTCCCATTCGCTTTCGCAAAACGGGCTTATAATCAAACGTCTCCAATTGGGATGGGGCCCCGGCCTGAAACAGATAAATGACCCGTTTCGCTTTGGGGGCAAAATGTGGAATCCCTAATTTTTGCTGAGCTACCTGTCCGGTATTATTCTTAAATAGGTCAGGAATCAACAGGGAACCCAAGGCCAGTGAACCGATCCCCACACTAAGTTGTGAGAAAAAATGTCGGCGATTGACCTTTAGAGGGTTTTCCGATTTCGTTTTTTCTTCTTCCATAATCTTATTCTTTGGTTATGGTTTCATCCAAATTGTATATGACTTGAGCCGTCAACATCAAGGCGGCGGTCTTGACAGGGTCGGTTTTCGCGACGGGATAGTTACCCTGGACAACTAGTTTTTCCGCACTTTGTTTGTCAGCATCAAAATCTGCCCAGGCATTGGTATAATAGGTTTCGAGAAGCTCTAGTTCGTCCACGCTCGGTTTCCTGATCAGGATCGACCGAAATGTTTCGTCAACCATTTCTCTCGTATTTTCTTTTTCGCCAATCACAGTCTGCGCCAAGACCCGGGCAGCTTCCAAAACCTGCACATCGTTCTGAAGCGCCAATGCCTGTAGAGGTGTATTTGTTTTTTGTCGGCGTACTTCACAAAAATCACGTGTAGGAGCATCAAAAATGGTCATACTTGCCGGGGGTAGCGTACGTTTCCAAAAAGTGTACAATGACCGTCGGTAAAGTTTATCGCCCTCATCGGGCACATAAGTCGTTAGTATGCCGCGATTACCTCCAGCATTTGTTTCCTCCCATAAACCAGGGGGTTGGTACGGTTTTACGCTAGGCCCGCCGATTTCTCGATTTAAAATTCCGCTCGAGGCCAAAATATAGTCGCGTATCATTTCACCGCTCATTCTAAATCTTGGTGCACGGGCCAGTAATTTGTTTTCAGGATCCGTTTTTTTGAGTTCAGGGGTAAGTTCCGATCTTTGCTGATAGGTAGCCGAAAGCATGATTTTTTTCAAAAGATATTTAATATCCCAATCATGCTCCATAAAATCAACGGCCAGCCAATCCAAAAGTTCAGGATGTGTGGGCAGGCTTCCCTGCACACCGAAATCTTCGGCTGTCTCCACAAGGCCGCGACCGAATACCATTCCCCATATTCGATTAACGAAAACCCTTGCCGTAAGAGGGTTTTTTTTGTCGGTTACCCATTGGGCAAGCCCCAACCTATTCTGTGGAAGACCTTCGGGAAAGGGATAGATAGTTTCAGGGGTACCGGGCAAGACCGAGTCGGTCGGTTGGTCGTACTCGCCCCTATTCAGTATAAACGTAGTCTTGGGGGCCGAATCGTTCATCACCATCACGTTGATCTGTTTTCCTTTTTCCAATTTGACGAAAGAAAGTACGTCTTCGGTCTCCTTGTCAGAAATTGTGATGTAGGGCGGGTCGGCATAAAACTTTTGATTGGCCGCCTGAACGGCATCCATCTGCAGCCCTTTTTCATCGACCTGATTAAAAAATGAGAAAAGACTGAAATAATCTTTTTGCGAGATGGCATCATATTTATGGTCGTGGCACCGTGCACATTCCAAGGTTATGCCCAAAATGCCCTTGCCCAATGTATTGGTACGATCTAAGACGTAGTTGGTACGGTACTCTTCTTGAATGACACCCCCTTCTTGAGTAATGGGATGGTTGCGGTTGAAACCAGTGGCCAAAATCTGTTCTTTCGTCGCATTAGGAAGCATATCGCCTGCCAATTGCCAGGTCAAAAATTCATCGTACGGCAAATTTTCATTAAAGGCATGGATTACCCAATCGCGCCAAGGCCACATGCTTCGATAACTATCATCTTGGTAACCGTGCGAATCGGCATAACGCGCCAGATCGAGCCAAGCCTGGGTCATTCGCTCTCCATATTCGGGGGAAGCCAAAAACTCATCGATTACCTTTTCCAATAACTTATCTGAAGGATTTTTGATCAAATCATCCACAACTTTTCTTTTTGGCGGAAGCCCGGTAAGGTCCAAACTTATCCTTCGAATCAAAGTTTCGGTACCAGCCTTGGGCGAAGGGGCCAAATTACGATCCTCCAGTTTGGCCAAGATGAAGCCATCGATTTCGTTTTGTGGCCATTCAATATTTATGGTATTTGGAACCTTACTTTTTTCAGGAGTCTTAAAAGCCCAGTGCTTTTCAAATTTACCACCTTGCTCGATCCACTTTTTGATCAGTTTCTTCTCATAGGAATTCAGGGCCAGTTTTGAGTCTGGGGGCGGCATCAACATATCCGGGTCATCGGAAATGATATGCTCATAAATTGCACTTTTGCCCGGCTTGCCCGGCACAATGGGAAATCTTCCGGGGTTTTCTGGAAGTTCAGAATGGGCATCTTCGGCCACATCAAGTCTAAAACCCGCCTTGCGCTTATTGGCATCAGGCCCATGACATGTGTAGCAGTTATCGGAAAGTATCGGCTTGATATGAAAATTATAATCGACCTTATTCGGCAACACCATACCTATATAATCATCTTTTGCCGAATTGAAGACCCCACTTTTAAAAGCGTAGAGCAGCACTATCAAAGCGACCAAGATAGCAACGATTCCAATTTTTTGCTTCATACCCTTATTCCCTAGAACGCATTCTCTAAAGTTAGTGATTTCCGATCAAAAGTATCATGTAGAAATCGACGAGCACGTTTAATGATCAGTTCGTAAGAAAGAATCCCTGAAAACCATCGCTAATCCATTGAAGATGTTTGTGCGGCGCTTGTTCGACAATAAATGCGTTGAGACCCCTGATTTGATCAATTTTTTCTTTGGTCTTGCCTATTCCCATAACACTAAAGGCCGATGCATAGCCGTCGGCAAGGGTTCCTTTCGGGGCTATCACCGTGACCTGAATTCGTGAATTCAATGCCATACCGGTCTTGGGGTCCACAATGTGCGAATAGCGTATGCCATCTACTTCCAAGAATTGGTAAAGATCGCCCGAAGTGGCAATTGCTTGATTTTTGAGTTTTATCTTCTGGGCAACTTCCTTGCCCTCTTTATCGTAATAGTAAAACGCAAGTGTCCAGTATTCCATGTCAGGTGGGGGGTCACCCACGGTAATATCCCCTCCCATATCGATAAGTGCCGAATAGATTCCATGGGCCTTAAGAACTTCTAACGCCTCGTCGGCGGCAAAGCCTTTTCCGATACCACCCAGATCCAGTTGCATATTTTCCTTTTCAAGTCTGACTTCATCCTTCCCTAAAAAAGTAATATTGCGATGATCGACAACCTTCAGTGCTTTTTTGATTTCCTTGCTGTTCGGAAGTATTTTAGATTTTCGCGCATCTCGCCACAATCGGATCAGGGGTCCGGCCGTTATGTCAAACGCCCCTTCGGTGCTCTTGGCTATTTCCACGGATTCAAAAAGGGCCTCGAACAAATCGCCGCTAACCTTGACAGGTTGTTTGGGTCGTTGGCATAATTGGTTCAGTTCGCTATCTTCGAGATAATCACTTAAGATGGTATTGAGTTCATCGATTCTAGAGAATACAGCCTTCGAAGCGGAGTCTGCCACTACTGGGTCCGAGGCATAAAATACCAGTCGAATCTGCGTACCCATCTTTTGGCCTTCATACTCGAAGCGAATCTGCGCGCTCGTCGTAAAAACGACCAAAAATAGTGCAATTAAGAAATAATTCTTGAGCAAATGTAACCTGCCTTCGATTCGTTCAGCTTTCACTTTTGAAAACCAAATCGAACTTGACCGTAACATCATCACCGACGATAACCTGCCCGAACATGGCCGTCGGAGGTTCAATATTGAAATCTTTCAAGGCAATTCGATGTTCTCCGGAAATCTTGACCTCATCACTTGAAGCCAAAATTTTGCATTCAATATCGACTTTCTTGGCATTGCCGGCAATGGTCAAAGTACCTGATAGCACATTTTGACCTTTTACTTCATTGAGTACAAATAGTACCTTGGGATGTTCTTCTTTCTTTAGCGCATTGTACATTTTCTTATCCATGGTCGCACCACGCTCGCTTTTAATATCGGCTACATCGACCTGGAATTCGATTTCTTCGAGCGAAGTTCCCTGAGCCCTTAACTTACCTTGTATGGTATTTGCCGTGACCGTCCAATCGTGGACCGTCGAAGTACCTTCTATCGTTAGCTTGCTTTCAGAGGACAACCCATATGTTTCTTGGGCCATTAGCGGAGTGAGTCCGACCAAAACGAACATGAAAAAGACCACTACTATATTTTGCTTCATTCTTTTAGCTTTTTATTCTACATTATTCATCGAGCACTTTTTGCCAGAATTTCTTTTGTTCGTCCTCGCTGGGCTGAACTACCGGACTTACCAATCGGAACCCGACAAAGTTCGAATCTGTAAACCACCAAAAACTTTTGGGTATCTGGGGGTCCCTTTTCTGCTGTCTCAAACTTGATGCCGTTCTCGCGGCAGAACGTAATTTATCAGCATCATCATCCCAAGACCCACCCCGATAGACCCTTGGATGGATTACCATTGGCACGGCCCAAGGATTTTTGGTGTCCAACGTAGCATAGGCATCTTCTTTGTATTCATCGAGCGTCCACTCGGCAACATTGCCGTGCATATCGTACAATCCCCATGCATTGGGTAATTTACTGCCCACCTGAGCATATTTATTACCTGAGTTTTTATAATACACCGCGTATTGGTCTATCTCGTCTTGATTATCTCCGAACGAGTAGGCCGTTTCAGTACCCGCTCGTGCCGCATACTCCCATTCCGCCTCTGTCGGAAGTCTGTAAAATTTTCCGGTCATGTTACTTAACCACTTACAGAATACCAGTGCCGAATAGGTGCTCATACTCACTGCCGGATAGCCATCTTTGCCCATACCATATGATGGATCCTCATAAGGTGGACTTGGGCGGGAAATGGCATCGATGCCCTGGAGTTTCTCAGCTTCTAAATTTTGAAACAATTTTTGGTTCTGTTTAAAGAAGAGTTCGAACACATCCCAGGTAACCTCGTATTTTCCCATCCAAAAAGCATCTAGGGTCACTTCCCGCTGCGGTCCTTCGTCGGCCTTTCGATCCGGTTCGGCATCCGTACTTCCCATGGTAAAACTTCCTTCAGGTATTTTGACCATGTCAATGGATATGTCGGTTTCGGGAATTGTTTCAGAATAGGTCTCGACCATGCGGGCTTCTTCGGTCTTTGTTTGCCCTGAAGTAGACTCTTCAACAACTTTGGTCGTTTTGCAGGCTATTCCAAGAACAAGCATTCCGAGAAAGGCATATCTTAACGGGCTATAGCCACAGAACTTTTCGACAGCGGATTTTTTCAAAAATTGAGTTTTAAGTTTTTACTAAGTATCGCAATTTAATCAATTTGGTCGGCTAATCTATACATTTAATTCTATCTTCCCGTATCGCACAAAATCCATATGCTAATACCCGATGCCCTGTTTACAGTGGCTTGAAGAAACTTTTGTTCATTGTAAGCATCAATTTTGAAAGCCATATGCAAGTTTTGCACACAATTATTACATTTGGAACGTTTCTTGTTAAATTTATACAAGCAAAAATCAATCAAAATGAAACAAAGTATACTGATTTTCCTGATGGGGCTGATCTCGTTCAACATGTTCGCACAGAAAGAGATTACCGTAGAACTCGAAAAATTTACAGAAATAAAGGCTTTTGACCGAATTCAGGTAATACTGATAAAGAGCGGCGAAAATAAGGTCGTGATTAGCGGAGAGGATCGTGATGAAGTAGAAGTAGCCAATAAAAATGGCCTTTTGAAAATCAGAATGGAATTGGGCAATCATATGGATGGAGGGGATATAGAGGCCAAAGTATATTATACTGAAAACCTCAGTCTCATAGATTCGAACGAGAATGCCAAAATCAATTCCGAAGATACCTTGACCGGTGATTTCTCAAGAATTGCGGTACAGGAAGGAGGCAAGGTCGACCTCAAGGTCAACATTGACAAACTCGAGATAAAATCGACTTCAGGTGGCGAAATAACCCTGACAGGCAACGCCAAAACCCAAGAAGTGGTGGCCAATGCAGGGGGCAAGGTCTTCAACGAGAAATTGAACACCGAACAAACGACCGTGACCGTTAACGCAGGCGGTAGGGCCGATGTAAATGCTACAGATAAGGTCACGGCCAAAGTCAGGGCGGGCGGAACGATCTATATTTATGGCAACCCTAAGGAAGTGGACAAAAACAAAGTTTTTGGAGGGAAAATCAAAATAATGGATTAACGGCTGCTACTGCCCAATATCCCTGATTTCAAAGCCAATCAGCTGCGAAGCCTCGAAGCGAGGTGTTACCTCAATGGGGTTGCAGCACACCTCACAGTCCTCAACATAAGTTTGAAGAGGTATCGACGAATCCAAAAGCATCGAAATCTGTTCCCAACAATAAGGGCATTGAAAAAAATGCTCGTACATGGTTTTGAAAGACTAAAAATCGACGTTCAAGAGTTGTCCCGTCAATTGAAGCAATTGCAATTCGGCCAACTTGGCGTCGTATTTGGCCAAATTCTTATTGGTAAGCGCATTTAGAAGGTTAATCTGGGCCTGCCTGAATTCTATCGAAGTGATCCTGCCCAGTTGAAATTGTTCTTTTGATCGTTCGAAATTGTTCTGGTTGGTAATCACATTTTGTTCTTGAATCTCAAATACGTTTAATCGATTCTCATAAATGGCCATTGCATTCTTAATGTCACGATCGACCTCCAACGCTACCTGCTCCTTTAACAATTCTTGATTTTCATAGGCTATTTTCGAATTCTTGACCCGTACGGTCGTACCTCCCCCATCGAAAAGATTCCAAGTCAGACTAGCGCCCAAAACGAAATTCCTGGTGTTCTCATTATTTGTGCCCGGAAAAAATGCCGAGGCGGCAGATTGATTCAAATTCCAACCATAGGCGCCGTTCAAACCCAATGTCGGCAGATAGCCCGATCTGTTCACCTTGATATCATAGGCATTGATGGCCAAGTTCTTCTCGGTCTGCAACAACGCCACATTGTTCAACTTGGCCTGGGCCATATATTCTTCAAGTTGAAGTCTTGGTATAAAGTTGACCAAAGTATCTACCTTAAATGACTCGTTGAGACTACGGTTCAGCACTACGTTCAAATCTCGCTTTGTATTTGCCAATTGTAATCTTGTACTTAAAAGATTTATACTGTCATTGGTTACATCGACCTGGGCGTTCAAGATATCTAGCTTGGTGTTCTGACCATATTCAAAGGCATACTCGGCTCTTTTGATGCGTTGGGTAGAGATTTCCAAAGCCTCTCTCAAAACATTTTCGTTCTCGGTGAGCCTAGCAATTTCAAAATAAACACTGAACAACTGCAACATGGTGTTCTCAATGGTTTCCCGGGCCTGAAGCTCACTTAGCTGATATTGCTCCTTTAAACGCTTATAATTATAAAAACGGCCCAGCCCATCGAACAGCACATAATTTGCGTTCAGCGAAGAATTATACCGTTGTGCCTCGGCTTTATAGATCTGAACATCGGCCCTAGGAGATCCATCCGCATTAATCTGTCCAGGAAATTCAATGGTGTTGTCATCTCTTTGATAGGTTGCCCCGGCATTGCCTGTTAACGTAGGCAAAAAACCGGTATTAAGTACACTTTTGTTGTTCTCTGCAATTTCAACCTGATTTTTGGCCACCCTTATCCCAAAATTATTCTCAAGGGCCATACTTACCGCTTCATCTTTGGATAATAGTTTTTCTTGGGAAAAGACCATCCCTTGGCCCATCAAGAATATGAAGAGGGCAAGCAATTCAATTTTTTTCATTACAATTCTTCGCTTTCAGTTTCTAAGGAAGTTTTTTTGGTGCTTTTCGAAGTATCGGATGGCTCTTTGTGACTACTACCGTTCAATGAATGAGGCGCCCTGATCTGCATATGCATCTCTTCTTGCTGCTCCTTAATGGCGCGTTCGACTTCTTCCTTACTTATATCTTCGCCTGTTTTCAACCACTTCGCGCTCATTTTTATTCGATTATTAAATGCCAGAAATATCGGTAGCATCAACAATGTCAGAACAGTGGCAAAGCCAATACCATACGCTATGGCAATGGCCATAGGCTTCAAGAATTGAGCCTGTCTGCTTTTTTCCAATAAAAGGGGTGCCAATCCGGCTATGGTCGTTACCGATGTCAAAAATATGGCCCTGAACCTCGAACGGCCCGCCTCAAAGATCGCGTCATCGAATTTCATACCCTCACGAAGATTGCCGTTGAATCTACTGATCAGCACAAGACCATCGTTTACCATAATACCAATAAGTGCTATGATGCCCAACATTGAAAGAATATTCACCGGAAAACCATGTATCCAATGGCCCCAGGCCACGGCGGTAAAACTAAAAGGAACCAAGAGAAGCAATAACAAAGGCTGGCTAAAACTTCTAAAGGTAAAGGCAATAGTGATATAAATCAATAAAAGTACCGAAAGACCTGCGACCCTTAACGAAGCGGTCATCTTATTGGCTTCACGGTTCTGCCCTTCGTAAGAAGCGGTTACCGTCGGGTATTTCGATTGTATATCTGGCATGATCTCGGTACGGATCTCGGCCATAATATCCGTAGCACTTGTCGTCTTATCGTCTTTAATATCGGCAGACACCTGTATTTCACGTTGCCCTTCCAAGTGGTTGATCGCAACGTCTCCTCTTTCAATGGTATAGTCGGCAATTTCTTTTAAGGGCACCTTACTGCCAGTGGGTGTTGTAATGCGCATTTCGTCAAGATCGGTGATCGAGGAACGGTTTTCCCTATCATAGCGTACCCAAACACGGATTTCATCCTGCCCTCTCTGAAAACGCTGGGCTTGAGTTCCAAAGAAACCGGCACGGACCTGATTCATCACGGTTCGCAAATCCAATCCCAATGAGTAAGCGCTTTCTTTAAGCTGTAGCCTTATTTCCTTGATACCGGCTGGATCATTATCGGCAACATCTTTCAGAAGAGCATTGTTCTCCAAATTTGATTTCAATTCGGCCTTGGCCGCTTTCAACTCTTGAATATTATTCCCAAGAAGGGATACCGAAACCGGACTGCCCCCAAAATTACCTCCTGAACCATAAATAAGGCTCTCGACCCCGATAACCGGGCCTACCAGTTCTTGCAACCGATTGGTCACCATATCAGATCTAATGGCATCGGGCCGTTCTTCACCCGGTAGTAGGTTGATTACCAAAGTGGCCGCCGATGAACCCGGACCAATGATCCGTATCGTATTTTCGAAAAGTTCTTTTCCGGAACCCTGTAAATATTTCTCGGTCAGTTCTTGGTTAACGATAGCCGATTTTTCCTCGATCAGGCCAATAATCGAATCGGTGACCTTTTCATTGGTGCCATTGGGCATCAAAAGTTCGACCGCGACCCTATCACTGGCTATTCTTGGAAAGAACGCTGTTCTGACAATCCCACCTCCCATTGATCCAAATGTCAATATCAAAGCCATCATAAAAAAAGCGAAGGTCAAAATCTTATAACGTAGGGCAAACCGTAAGGCAGGGCTGTATAGCTTGTCGCGCATCCACATCATAAAACGGTCGCCCATTTCGTTGATTACCCTTAAATTGGCAAAGGCTTTTGCCAACCCCTTCTTTGGATTTTGGTCCAAAGGTGCAAGAGCCTTGGAATGTGCCAAGTGAGCGGGCAAAATAATCAAGGCCTCAACCAAAGAAACGACCAAGGTCAGTATAACGATGACCGACACTTCGCTAAAGAACTCCCCTATTCGACCATCAAGAAAAAGAAAAATTGAAAACGCCAGTACCGTCGTAATTATGGCCGATACTATAGGAGGAATAACCTCCATGGTACCATCTATTGCGGCTTGAATGGGTGATTTACCCTTTTCATAGTGTTGATATATATTTTCGGCAATTACTATACCGTCATCGACCAAAATACCGATAACGATAATCATACCGAAAAGCGAAAGCACATTAATAGTAACATCGAACTGGCCCGCAAAAACGAACATTCCCAGAAAAGAAATCGGTAGTCCAAAGGCCACCCAAAAAGCCAGTCGAGTGTTTAAAAACAACGATAGGAACACCAACACCAATATCATTCCGATAATGGCATTTTCGGTCAGCAGCTCAGTGCGTTGGGTCAAGGTCTTAGATTGGTCGCTGACCACATCGAGCTTAATATTATTGTGTTTTTGATTAAAGTCTTCGACATACTCTTTGACCTTTTCAGCCGCACCTATCAAATCTTCGGTATTCGTACTTGTTATTGAGGCACTTACGGCGAGATTACCATCAAAATAAGAGGCATTGGGCGATTCGGCAAAACGATCTCGAATAATGGCAACGTCTTTCAAACGAACCGCACTGCCCGAAGCATCGGCCCTTATGATCAAATTGGAAAGCTCATCACCGTAGTAGGAACGATTATTGGCACGAATCAAATATTCTTCGGCATCAGTCTTGATATTGCCCCCGGTTACCAGAATATTGGCATTGGCAACAGCCTGTGCCACCTCATTGAATGACATATTGTAGGCCAATAAACTGTTTTCGTTTACGGCAATCTCGATTTCCTCTTGAGGATAACCGGACATTTGAATCTGTGAGATACCATCGATGGTGCGCAACTCGTTTTCAACTTGTCGGCCTACCTGCTTCAAGGTAGCCAAGGGTACATCATCGCCGCTTATGGCAAAACTTATGGTCTGCCGAATGGCTTCCAATTTTGATACGACCAACGGTTCCATACCCGTAGGAAAAGAAGGCACCCGATCAACCGCATTCTTGACCTCGAGGAGCATGAAATCGACATCCCTTCCCTTTTCAATTTCCACGTTTATAGTACCACTGTTCTCCCTTGCCGTCGATGTAACGCGGTCTACGCCTTCGAGACCTTTCAAATTATCCTCAATTTTTAGAACAATACCTTCTTCGACCTCTTGAGGAGATGCCCCAGGATAGGTAATACTAATGGAAATGTTTTTTGAGTCTACAAGAGGAAAAAATGAAGAGTTGAGCGATAAGGCACCGAAAATTCCAAAAACGAAGAACGCCAGAATAAAAACGTCTACGGCTACGTGGTACTTTATAAAATAGGATATGATATTCCTCATTATTCCAGTATCGATGTTTATTCGCCAAAAACCTTGACCAGCATGCCCGCATATGCACCTACAACAGGTTTTGAGACTATTGTAATGCCTTCGGGCACATCCTTAAGGACTACTTTTTTGTTCGAGAAGTAAACCGGCCTTACGTCGATAAGGTCCAAGACCGAGTCTTTAACAACAAAAATTCTATCATTTTCAAGTAATAGGCCCCGATCGACCTCTATGGCGTCAGTTTCTTTTTTAGCGCTCAAATTCGCCTCTAAATACATTCCTTCCTTCAAGCTTTCATCTTTTACTTCAATGAAGGCCTTTATGGTCTGTGAGGCTTGATCGACATTACCATTGATTCTGGATACAGCACCTATATAGGTTTTATCACCCTCTAAATCCAAGAGTTCGACCTTCTCGCCCAACTTGAGCAAATCGCTATAGGTCTTGCTAACGGCAACCTCTAATTCATAGACATCGGTATTGATGAACTCGCCCAGTTTCTGCCCCGAACGAATCAATGATCCCTCAGTGACCAAAGCTTCGGTCAGCACTCCATTAAATGGTGCGGAGATCCTATATTTGGCCAGACGCTGTTCAAGATTCTTAACATTATAGTAGCTCGTCAAAATACCCCTACCTGAGATGAAATACTTCTCTTTATCCGAAATCATTTCAGGAAGTTTAGGCGTGCCCTTGGCCATATCGAAACCATTCAGGTACTTTTGCCATTTGTCGAAGATCTCAGGGTAATCTAGGCGTAAATCAGGCATTATTGAAGTAATCTGATTGTAAAGATTGCTTTTAGCGGATTGCACAGAGGCGGCATATTCGTCCGCGTCGATTCTTATAATTGTTTCTCCGATCCCGTATTGCTGCCCCGGTCTAAAAAGTTTGTTCCCTTGGTTGAATACACCCTGTACTTCTGAGTAAAGCTCAACCCGTTGTTTGGCCTTCAAATTTCCATTGGCCGGCACAACGATATCTACGATGCCGTTCTTGACCGTATCGACAAAAACGGTCTTAACGACCTTTTCAGGTCGTGGTTTGGGCATGTTCTTACTATTGACAATGGCAATTGCCCCGTATATCGAGGCAATAATTAAAAGTACCCCTAAAAAAGATAGTATTATTTTTCTTTTGTCCATGTAATGCTAAGGTTGGCCCTGGATTAGAGTACAAAACTAACTATTGGTTTAAGCGCCTTTAGTTAAATATATCTTAAATAAAGTAAGGTCGGCAAAACAAAAAAGGGATGCCCATGGCTATCCCTTTCAATCGAATTTTGTTTGGACCTCAATATTCTATGGACGCTCAATCATTGTCAATATCGTCTTCAAATTTCGTGTCAGCCATTCTTGTCTTGCTAAAGTTTATGTCCTTGAAGTCATTTTTGTTATTATCATCATCATAGTCGAATACCAAAAATTGGTGCGAATCCATCATTTTTAAATTTTCGAAAGAATTGAATTGGTTGTTCTGGATCTGAAACACCTCCAGGCTGGCCAATTGACCAAACTCTTCCGGAATGGCACCGGTCAATCGATTGTTGGCAAGTACGAGTTCTTTCATCTTCACCAAATTACCCATCTCCCGTGGTATGAATCCATATAAATCGTTCTCGAAAAGCCCAAGGCTTTCAAGCTGCACCAAATCTCCCAATGTACTGGGAATTTCTCCGGAAAGTGAATTACTTGATAAATTCAATATTTTCAGATTACTGATATTTCCGAGTCCTTCGGGTATGTTTCCAGAAAGAAAATTGTTGAACAACGAAAGTTCTTGAAGATTTTCCATGGCGCCGATACTTTCAGGAATCTCTCCCTTGATCTTGTTCATCTCCAATTTAAGTACTTCAAGATTACTCAACAAAACAATGCCTTCAGGTAGCTCGCCGGTAATATTGTTAAAGGCAAGATTGAGCTTGGTAAGGTGCTTTAAAGCTCCAAGGCTATTAGGCAGGGCGCCCATCAAATTGTTCCTGAAAAGGTTTATTTCGATAACATGGCCCTCTTCAACCTTAACACCGTACCAGTCGGAAACCTGTGCGTTTAGGTTCCATTTTTTTATCCAATGGTCTCCATTGGTACTTTCATACAAGTCCAATAAAGCCTTTTTCTCCGCCTTAGGAACCTTTGCCAAAGCTAAGGGCGTCATAACCAGGCACAGCGCAAAAAAAGCAAGTAGTTTTTTCATAAGCCTATTATAATCGTTATCTCAAGAAATCGAATTTTAAAACTCGCATTTATTCAGATTTTACTTACAAATATTACTATATTATAGATAAAATTCAAATAATAATCGGTGAAATACCCATTTTTGTTGTGAAAACCACGTTTTATGTTGTAAAGCAAAAATCATCCTGTGATTATCAGGTCAGTTCGATAGCTCTTCAATCTTTAGAGTAATAGTTTCCCAATTTTCCATGAGTTTTTCCAAATCGGTTTTTTTCTTTTGATAGTTTTCAAAAAACTGCGGCCGGGCGATGGTTTGATCATAGTTCATGAGCAATTCATGATCTATTTCAGCAATTGTTTTTTCAAGTATGGCTATCTTGCTTTCGGTCGAACTAAGCTTGTTCTTCAGTGATTTGATCTCTTTCTGGTCCTTAAAAGAAGTTCCCTGGTTTTTATCGAGGTCGTTTCTATCGGAACTACTCGTCATTTCCTCCTTTTTTTCAATGGTCCTGAAGTTTTCGGCACTTCTTTCCTCAAGATAATAATCGATGTCGCCTAAATACTCCTTGATCTTCTTGTCTTTGAATTCGTATACCTTGTTGGTCAACCCTTGCAGAAAATCACGGTCGTGAGACACAAGAATCAAGGTGCCCTCAAAATTTTGCAGGGCTTGTTTGAGCACATTTTTAGATTTAATGTCCAAATGGTTAGTTGGTTCGTCCATAACAAGGACATTGAAAGGCTGCAAGAGCATTTTAGCAAGGGCCAATCTGTTTCTTTCGCCTCCTGAAAGCACTTTTACGTATTTCTCCACATCATCGCCCCTAAAAAGAAAAGATCCCAAAATATCGCGAACCTTGCTGCGGTTCTTTTCGTTAGCGGCATCGACCATGGTATCCAAAACCGTTTTCGAACCCTCTAGATATTCGGCCTGGTTCTGGGCGAAATAGCCTATTTGCACATTATGGCCTAGCTTTAAATGCCCTTGATAATCCAAATCACCTACAATGATTTTCGCCAAAGTCGATTTACCCTGTCCATTCTGGCCAACAAAGGCCGTTTTGCTATCGCGTTCGATGAGCAGGCTTATGTTCTCCAATACCAAATTGTCACCATAACTTTTTGTTAGGCTTTCGATCTCAGCTACTACTTTTCCTGGTGTTATGGAAATTGGGAAGCGAACGTTCATGACCGCATTGTCATCTTCATCAACCTCGATGCGTTCCATCTTATCCAATTTTTTGATCATCGATTGGGCCATTGAGGCCTTGGTGCTTTTTGCCCTGAACTTTTCGATCAATCTTTCGGCCTGTTGTATCTCTTTTTCTTGGTTCTTTTGAGCGTTCAACTGTTGCTGCTTGATCTCTTGCCGCAACTTCAGATATTTGGAATAGGGTTTGTTATAGTCGTAAATGCGGCCCAATGAAATTTCGATCGTTCTATTGGTAACATTGTCCAAGAACATTTTGTCGTGCGATACGATGACCACCGCGCCAGCAAAGTTTTTCAAAAATTGCTCCAACCAAATAATCGATTCTATGTCTAAATGGTTCGTAGGTTCGTCCAATAAGAGCACGTCATTACTTTGCAATAAAAGTTTGGCCAGTTCAATTCGCATACGCCAACCGCCCGAAAAAGTGTCCGTTCTTTTATTGAAATCCTCACGGCTGAACCCAAGCCCTAGAAGTATCTTTTCGGTATTGCCCTGATAGTTGTATCCTCCTAAAATATCATAACGATGGGTAACTTCGTTCAGATCGACCATCAGTTGATGGTAAAAATCACTTTCGTAATCGGTGCGATCGACCAATTGCTGATTGATATCATCTAAGCGTTGCTCCAATTGTTTTATCTCATGAAAGGCCTGATAGGCCTCTTGCAATACCGTTCTACCCTGCTCAAAATCGATATCTTGCCGAAGAAAACCGATTTTGATTTCCTTCTCGATAGCAATCGTGCCTGAATCGAACGGCATATCTTTCGATAATAATTTTAACAATGTAGACTTGCCGGCGCCATTTTTACCGATCAGCCCGACACGATCCCCACCGTTCAGACGAAATGATATTTCCTGGAATAGATATTCGCCTCCAAAGGAAACGGAAAGATTATGGACGTTCAGCATTCTTTGTAATAATAGTCACATTCATTGCCCTTGCAATGCTTTACCTTTGCAAAAATATTTGCAAATGTTAAAAAAAGGAAACAAACTCTACAGCATTTTAACAGGAACTTGCCCCAAGTGCCATGAAGAGAGCATGTATCTCGACAAGAACCCCTATAACCTGACGAATATCTTTAAAATGTACGATCGGTGTTCACGCTGCGACACCAAGTATAAGATAGAACCGTCATTTTTTTATGGGGCGATGTACGTCAGTTATGCGGTCGGAATCGCCTTTGCGGTCGCGGCATTCGTTATTTCATATTTGTTCTTGGGAACCTCATTAAGATATACCTTCGTAGCCATCGTGGGCACGTTGATCCTATTTTTGCCCATAATCATCCGTACTTCGCGGAATATATGGATCAACATATTTGTGAAGTATGACTCCAAGGCCACCGATGTTCAACCGGAGTAGTGTTTTTTATTAAAACGTGCGATATACATTTCGGTAGCTATCGGTTCTTCATTTTCAATGTGGCCGTAAAGCTGTTTCGACGCATAAGGTGCGATCAGTACTCCCCTCGAACCGAAGCCGTTCAGAACATACAAATTATTGTATTTCGGATGCCTGCCTATCACCGGCCTTCTATCGATTGCCACCGGGCGTATACCGGCTATTTGGTCAATAACTTCGTACGAACATTTAAAAATGGATTCCCACTTTTTCAAAAGCTCTTTTTTTGTTTTGATCGTCGGTTCATTTGTTTCATCGCATCGGTCGTAATTTGCCCCGATTCGATAGATGTCATTCCCTTCAGGTATACAGAATATGGCAGATTTAATGGCTTGGTCTAATTTCAATTCAGGTGCCTTTACGAATACATATTCACCTTTGTTACCGGCTATGGGAAGATAGTTGAAATATGGGTTTTCTTTAATGCCAAATCCCTCGCAAAAGACAATCTGTTTGGCCTTGGCCGATCCATATTCGATATGGTTTTCATGTATTATCAATTTGTCGAAATTGAATTTTTCCCACAGCAGCGATCCCCTGTTTAGTAGATATTCCCGATAAGCCGAAATCAACATTTGGGTATTGACCCTTACGGTCTGTTGTACTTCGCCGAAACCAAACGGGGCGTCAATATAAGCATTGGCATTCATATGGATATGGTCTGACAAAAACTCCCTCAACCCGTTTTTGTCGCAAGCCGAAAACCATAGATTCTGTTCCTCGACCGATATAAAACGACGAAATACCTTCATTGGGCAATAAAGCGAAATTTCAAGTTTTTTTTCCAAGCCTTGATAGAAAAGCCTGGCCAGAGCCATCTGTTCTTTGGCCTTCCATACAAGTTTGAAACGTTTTAATATCACCGGATTGATCAATCCGGCGGCCACACTTGAAGAGACTTGTGAATCGTCACTGATTACCTTGAACGATTTATTGTTTCGGTCCAGTGTCTCTGCAAAAGAGATTCCCGCCAAACCGGAGCCGACAATAAGATAATCAAGCATTGGGCAAAGGTAAAAAATTGGAGGGTATCGCACTCCCTGTCACTAAAATTTCGCTCCAATGACAAAAAAAAATCTTTCAAGCTATTCACTGGGAGGTGAAACTGTTGGCGACCCAATATTTGTCGATTAACTTTTAAGCACAAAAAAACCTGACTAAAAATGTCAGGTTTTTTTAAATATTTGAATTGGAATTCTTTATGCTAGTATGCCCACATATCTTGTTCACGATCTCGAATAACCTCTTTGATCCTATTGGCTTCCAATAGTTGAAACAAGGCATTGTCGGCAATATAGTCGTTTACCGCCCGGTCACCGTGTACGTTATCTTCTTTATAGATAATCGCTCCGAACCGTCTTGCGTTCAACAACATATCGAATGATATCGGCTGTGCCGAATTACGTTGGTTAAACACCTTCGCTTCGTGTAAAATCTGCCGTGCGTCAGGATACCATACCCAGAAAAGTTCTACTTTGTTCTGATCCGGATCCATCGACTCATCACCGATAAAGTTTACGTCGGGAGCCACTGGGGCAATACCCAACAAGCGATATTTTAATTCTCCCTGTCGCTTGTCGAAGTACCACATACCTTTGATACGGTATTCTTCGATATCGGCGGCAGAAAGATCTCGCCTGATGACATATTCGGCGGAAAGAGCTTCGCCTGCATTTAGCTGCTCATAACCGTAGTCGGTCGTATCTACGCTTTGCAAGGTAGCCTGTAAATCATTGAACTTTCGCTTGTCGGTGAAATACGAATCGGCATAAACTTCAAGTTTTCCGTTCTTAACGTTCTTGATCAGCACGTCATACAATGACCTTCTATCGGCCCCGATGTCTATGGTATCCGTAGGATAGTACAACGGAAAATTGACACGCTCATCAAGATCGATGACTTCCCAAACGGTCTTCGACCATAGGATGTCGCGATCATCGACATAGCCATACTCCAAAGGAGCGTCATTGTCCATGGCCTTTTGGGCCTCTGTCTTCTTACCGATATCCTCGGGCTTCTTGGCGTTCAAGATATTCGCCTGGGCCATCATGGAAATCGGCAACAATGCAACCGCACCGACTATTAAAACATTCTTCCAATTCATGTTTATTTCAATTTAAAATTACCGGACGACTTCTAAGGCCGTCCGGTCAATTAATACTACTAGTTTGTAATCTCCACTACAATAGGAGATACTTTCTTCAATTTGTAACTCTTATTATTAGTGATATAAGCTTCTACGTCAAAGATCTGAACCGCGTCACCTCGCTTGGCCCTTTTCAAGGCATTCTTGGCCCTTGAGTCGAGCTTGTTCCCATTAACGGCTACCGTTGGTTGACCTGGCACCTTGAACTTAAATCCACTAACGGCCAAGTTCAAATCAAAATCAAAGTCTTCCAACATCGCACCGATGGTAGCGATTTCCAAGTTGTTTCTCGGCAACTCAAGGTTTCCGGCTTGTTTGCTAACCGTACCAGAAGGTCGCGGAATATCCTTGATACGAAATTCGGATTTAGAGGATACCGTTTGGCCGTCAGGCAATGTACCTGAAGCCGTAATCGTTACCGTTCTTCCCTGTTGTGGGTTCATTACATATTTGCTTCCGCTGACCGATTTCAAACCTGGGGCCGAGGCACGAACCTTGTTATTAGGTATACCGGGAATCGAAATCGACATTGGGTTGGCCACACCGCGATAAACAACGTTCATCTTGTCGGCGGCTATCAAAGCGGCATTAGGCTTGCTTATGGTAGCAAATGTATTCTTAACGGGAACAGGGATTTCCTCACCATCTTGCATGAAGAACAAAGTACCTTCAACAGTATGGTCACCAGGAGCACCTGCACCGACCAACATTTTAACGCCTCCTTCTTCCAAACGATAATCTTTTCCATCGGATAATTTTCTTCCGTCCAACGTCAGTTCGGCCCTAACGGGAGTCGACGTTTTGTCGGTCTTGCTAATGATTATTTTACCATCGTACTGCTCTCCGCTATAAAAGGCAGACTTAGTGGCCATCAAAGAAGTTGCAAAATTCTTCAATGAAACCTGTTCGGTCAACTCACCGGCCAACATCGTTTTCAAAGCATCTTCTTCGGTTGCCTTGATATCGGATTGAAGCGCTGTCAACTTGGCCAACGAGGCCACCAAAGGAAACCCTTCATAGTGGTAGTTGATCCAATCTTGCTTGGTTCCGTCACGTTTTTCAACTTTGCCATTGGCATCGCCGGTTTCAAAACGATCATTGACTGAAGCTTTTATTCCCTGTGGAACGATAGCGGCAACTTGCGTACGGTAATCGTTGATGCGCTGCATAAACTCTTTACCGCCTTCACCCAATTGGTCGCCTTGAAAAAACTTCTGGTCCAACCAATCCGATTTATCCATTACGGCGTAGTCTTTAGGGTCTTCGACCCCTTCCATCATACCTTGCTTCAAACCTTCCAAATAATCATAATAGTCCTTCGACAACTGCTTGATTTTCTGGGCGTCTTTGTAAAGCTTGTCATATTTGGCCGCATCTTCAGATGCTTTCGTTTCAAGACTTGCCAAGAAAGCCTCATTGCTTTCCATTGTCTTGCTGTTAGAAGCTTCCATCCTTTCGTTCATTATTCCGAAAGCAGCTAGAACTTCCTTACTCATATTTAAGGCCAACATCGCGATGAAGATCAAATACATAAGGTTGATCATCTTCTGACGTGGCGTTTGCTTTCCTCCTGCCATGTTTTCTAATTAGATTTAATTATTAATTTGATTTGGGTTTATTGTACTAAATCCAATTAGTTTCTATTCATTGCAGAAAGCATTCCACCGTATACTCCGTTCAAAGAAGAAAGGTTGGTAGCCAATGAGCTCATTTGATCCTTCAAGGCGCTTGCATTCTGTACGACTTCCTCGTTTACCGAAGCTTGTTTGCTGGCACTTTCCAATTGAACTTTGTACAAGCTGTTCAAAGATTCCATTTGGGCGGCCGCCTGAACCATTTCCTCTGAATATTTTCTTGTAGACTCCATAGCATCGACTGTAGGGGCGATACCTTTGGCCGCACCTTCGAAGTTTCTGATGCTGTCACCAAGGCTTTCCATCAAGCTGGCATCGACACCGGCTTCTTTCAATAGGTTATCCAATTTAGCGGACAATGAAGCTTCGGCTTCCTTGATTTCTGCCATCTCATTGCTTCTTCCGTTAGAAGCACCACCGGCCAATTCTGGGTATACCAAAGACCAATCGTATTCGTCATCTACCGGTTCGAAAGCACTGATCGCAAAAATAAGTGCCTCTGTGATAAGACCTACCGCAAGAAGCAGACCACCTGTAAGAGGGCCGAACTCCCAGTGGAGGATTTTAAACAATGCACCGATAATTACCACGGACGCACCAAGGCCATAGGCCATGTTGAATAGTTTCTTTGTTGATTTTGACTGTGCCATAATTTAGAATTTAATTTAAGTTTATTAAAAGTATTTGGTTAAAATTTGATTGTTTCCGGAAGGTTCCGGAGGGGGGTGTATTTATTATTAGTATTGTATTTTTTATTGTGTGGAATCTTCTTCTCCCATATAATCTTGCACTGTTCTAAAGCCTACATAGCTTCGGGCCGAATCGGCATACTCATAATCTCTGGTGCTCACCTGAAGAAAATACGCCACATCTTTCCAAGAACCACCTCTGATCACTTTTCTGGAATTGCTGCCATCACCCCCGTTCGGGTTCATTGTCGACACGTAGTCATAAGAACTTGGGTCATAGCTTGAATTCGTCCATTCAGATACGTTACCGGCCATGTTGTAAAGGTTAAAATCATTCGGTTCGTACGACTTGGCCTCTACCGTATACAAGGCGGCATCAGCAGCGTAATCACCTCGCTGTGGCTTGAAATTGGCCATGAAACAACCCGTGTCGCTGATTACATAAGGCCCGCCCCATGGATAGGTGCCACCTTCGATACCACCTCTCGCGGCATATTCCCATTCGGCTTCGGTAGGCAGCCTGAACTGGTTCACAAATTGTTTACCGCGACTTTTTTGGTCGTCGTTCTTGAACTTGGTCCTCCAATTACAAAAGGCCTTGGCCTGTTTCCATGAAACCCCTACCACCGGATAATCGCTGTATGCATCATGCCAAAAATAATCGTTGTGCATGGGCTCGTTATAAGAGTATTCGAAATCTCGAATCCATACCGTTGTATCAGGATAGATTTCCAATTCTTCATGACGGATGAAATCTTTTCTTCTTCCGGTCTTTGCCCTAGCGGCAGCCTCGATATCCATCCAGCTATACTTGTACTTTAATTTTGTCACATCAATAGTTCGTTGACCGTTGTACGACTCCTCTTCAGGTATGTACAAAGAATCCATCACCTCGGTATAATACTCATCTGGATAATCTGAAATATCCCATATCAGGTCTTGGTCCCTATTGAGTGCTCTACCCTCATTTAAATTATCGCCCATGCCCACATAATTATCCAACATATATTTATCATATACCGATAATTTTGTGGTATCAGCATCTTTGTATGCGTATTCACCGATTCCGCCATCTTCTGGGCCCAAACCTAACTGATCGGCAAGTTCTGCCAATTTGGTCCTGGCAATCGAATCTTGAACCCACTCTACGAACTGGCGGTACTCACTGTTCGTAATCTCGGTATCGTCCATATAGAACGAGCGTACTGTAACTGTCTTTGTGGGGGCATTGAGAACCTTGGCCTGATCTTCTTCGGCCTTACCCATGATAAAGGATCCACGGGGAATCAGCTCCATTCCGTAAGGCTTCTCCGGATACCATTTCTTGCCTTTGGCCCCAACTAGTTCTCCTTTTGTCTTTGACCCACAACTCGTGAGCAAAAAAACAAACGCTATAGATGATAACAATAGCTTCTTCATACTTTAGGTTAAATTTCGATTATGGTTATAACTGCAAACACAATTAGCATTTCTACTCTCTAAAACTTCGATTTGAGTAAAATATTGTATCGGAGGTTATTATCCCTTAAAAAATTTTATGTTCAATTAAACCCTTTCTTATAGGCCTTGAACCACCGGTCAGGAATGTTTTGGTCGCATGCGTCTAAATAGTCCTTTTCGGTGCATGGTAACAACGCGGGCAGACCCGGTTTAGTATGTGAAGTCAAAACAGAAGGAACCTCTACCCACCACCGATCGGTGAAATGACTCTTATAATAGACCAACTGCTCATTTTCAGTTGGCACCGTATATTTTGTGAAGTCATCTTTGTGGGTCAATGGGGATTCAGAAATTCGAAAGTTGAACCCTTCAATGAAATACCAAATGACCTGAGCGATCAACTGACTTGATTGATTGCCGTTCTCCATTTCATAAATGCCGAATACCCTTGCCTTATCGCTCAGACCGGCATATCTCGCTATTGCACAGATTTCCCGCCCCGTAAAACCATTTGGGGAAAAGCTATTTGGCAACCCTACCTCGCTTGCCCGAACGGCCCTAAGATCTAAACTTACCAGATGTGCATTTCTGAGCACAGGTTCGGCCAAGGCAATATCGGCAGCGACGTCGCCCAACCTATAGGCATCAAAAAAAAGGCGCTCCATAAGATCTAGCTCCTCTTGGGCATTGAAATAACTTTGATACCCTATATTGGAAAAGTTGAAAAGATTGTTCGGCTTGTCGGTAATAATCTTGCTCATGTACGAATGCGAGGAAATCAATTCATCGTCAATTCCAAAGTCAAAACGACTATCTATAGCCACCAGATTGATCATATCGACAATACCATCGAAAGCACGATAGGCGGGGTAAGTAATATCTTGGGTGGCTCCTATAATGACAGGAACAATATCTTCTTCCAAAAGGCCGGCTACGATTTCCTTTACTACAAAATAAGTGTCCTCGACCGATTCTCCCTCCTCAATATCACCCATGTCGATAATATTGGAGTTCCAATTGCCCATCATCAATTTGTATAACTGCAAACGAATACCTGAGGTATCGAGCTTATCGGGCTTTTTCTCGAAGGCATTTCTTGATTCCTTCACCCCAAGAATGGCCAAAGATGCCAATGCCAGTACAGGGAGCCCGTCTTTGGTGGTATGGGCGTGGATATGTCTACCCAAGGCCTGTGGCGGTAGAAGTTCACAATGGGCCAAAACTTTGTCTTCGACAGGGACCAAAAAATCATAAGCCATAAAAGATGATTGTCAGGTTCTTTGTTACAAAGTTATTGGGTTAAGGCATAAGGAGCAACGTAAATCGCCTATGATTCTTTCAAACTGTCAACAACTATTTTAACAAAAATAGAACACGACCTTTGCCGATTATCCTTTGTTCGGTAAGATTCCATTATCTGCGGCGCACAAGCCTACAAAAGATAGGTTACTTTTTCGTCTTGGCCTTTTTCTTGGGCGCTTTCTTTTCTAATAAGGCCTTGGCTTCCTCTAAGGTCATTTTTGAGGCATCGACCGTTTTGGCAAGCTCTACCTTGACCTTGCCTTTCAGGATATTATGTCTGCCCCATCTCGCCTTTTCAATGCGAATGCCTTCTTCAGGCCAGTCTTGCACAACTTTTTCTATTTCCTTTTGCTTTTTGGCTTCGATGAGTTCTTCGATATCGGCTTGCGTGAGGTTGTCAAAATCATACTTTTTGTTCACATTGATGAACATGCCGTCCCATTTAATGAAGGGCCCGAAACGACCAACGCCCTTGACCACGTCTTTACCTTCATATGCTGCAATGGGCGCATCGGCTTTCTGCTTTTCCTTGATCAACTCTATTGCCCTTTCTAATGTGACCTCCATGGCATTCTCTCCTTTTGGCAGCGAAACAAATTTCTTTCCGTGCCGCACATAAGGTCCAAAACGGCCAACATTAGCCGCAATTTCCTCCCCTTCAAAAACCCCAAGATCACGAGGGAGTTTAAAGAGTTCCATGGCCTCTTCGAAAGTAATCGTATTCAATGACTGGTCTGGCAACAGACTCGCGAACAACGGTTTTTCTTCATCATCGACCGTACCGACCTGGACCATCGGGCCAAACCTACCCAAACGTACCGAAACCTGCCTTCCGGTTTTCGGATCCTCGCCCAAAACCCGTTCACCACTGGCACGATCGGCATTCTCTTCGACATCCAAAACATTAGGGCGGAAGTCTTTATAAAAATCTTTCATCACCTTCTGCCAATCTTCATTGCCTTCGGCAATTTCGTCAAAATCTTCTTCAACTTTGGCCGTGAAATTATAATCGAGAATATTGGCAAAATGGCTTACCAAAAAATCGTTCACGATCATACCAATATCGGTGGGCACCATTTTTCCTTTGTCGGAACCGACCATTTCGGTCAAGGTCTTTTCTTTGACCTCGTTCGATTTCAACAATAATTGAGTATATTTTCTTTCAGTGCCCTCTATGGTTCCTTTTTCGACATAGCCCCTATTGAGTATTGTAGAAATGGTAGGTGCATAGGTCGAGGGTCTTCCGATACCCAGTTCTTCAAGTTTTTTAACAAGGGATGCCTCGGTAAAACGATAAGGTGGTCTCGAAAAACGTTCCGTCGCGCTGATGTAGTTGTTGGTAAGGGCATCGTTTATTTTCATGGCAGGTAACATACCTTCCTGTTCTTCGGCCTTATCTTCATCATCAAGGCCTTCCATGTAAACCTTTAAAAATCCATCGAACTTGATTACTTCGCCATTGGCGGTAAATTCGTCGGAATGCGTATTCGTTTTGATCCTTACGTTGGTACGTTCCAACTGTGCATCGCTCATTTGGGAGGCAATGGTTCGTTTCCAAATCAATTCATAAAGCTTGGCCTGATCACGTTCCAACGAAGGGGTTTGATTATTGATGTCGGTCGGCCTAATGGCCTCGTGCGCCTCTTGGGCCCCTTTTGATTTGCCCTTGAAATTACGTACCGTACTATATTCTTTTCCGTAGTTGGATATTATGGCCTCTTTGGCGGCATTTATAGCCTCGCCCGACAAATTCACGCTATCGGTTCTCATGTACGTAATCAAACCTGCTTCATATAAACGTTGCGCAACCTGCATGGTGCGGCCAACTGAAAAATAGAGTTTTCGCGAGGCTTCTTGTTGTAAGGTAGAGGTTGTGAAAGGTGCCGAAGGTGATTTTTTAGCAGGTTTCTTGTCAAGTTCGGCAACTGTGAAGCTGGCCCCGATATTCTGTTTCAAAAAAGCTTCAGCCTCATTCTTTGACGAAAATGTCTTATAAAGTTTTGCGGTGAACACACTACCGTCATTCGTTTTGAACTCTGCGGAAATCTTGAAGGAAGCCTCTGGAGCAAACGCTTCAATTTCCCTTTCGCGCTCAACGATCAAGCGTACCGCGACCGACTGCACTCGTCCTGCCGATAGTCCCGGTTTTATTTTCTTCCAAAGCACGGGCGACAGCTGATACCCCACCAAACGATCCAGCACCCTGCGTGCCTGCTGTGCGTTGACAAGGTTATAGTTTATATCACGCGGATTATCTATCGCCTTTTGAATCGCCGATTTGGTAATCGAGTTGAAAACGATTCTTTTCGTCTTTTTTTTATCAAGATCTAAGGTTTCGGCCAAATGCCATGAGATAGCCTCTCCTTCACGATCTTCATCACTGGCCAACCAAATGGTCTCGGCTTTCTTTGCCAGGTCCTTAAGTTTTTTGACCAAGGCCTTTTTCTCGTTATCGACAATATATTTCGGTTCAAAATTATTGTCGACATCGACACCCAGTTCTTTAGAGGGCAAATCGGCAATATGTCCAAAACTGGACTCTACCTTATAATCTTTTCCTAAAAATTTTTCAATCGTCTTTGCCTTTGCAGGTGACTCTACTATCACTAAATTCTTGGCCATTCATCGGTTTTTGAGGGAACAAATGTATACGAAAATTTTAATATGCACTTATACCTTAATATATATGGAATAAAAAAGCCCTGCTCTAAAGGGCGTTAAAACCGCATGTGTGCAAGGCGAAAGATTTCAATTTTAAAGGTTCGGGCAATCAGTCCGATAGGCATTCGCGGCAGTCTTGCAAGGTGTGGAACGGAACTACGCCATCGCAACCTCCCCAGATAAACTCTTTGCATTCCCCATCTTGTGGGTCGTAGTAATATTTCGGTATCGCCGCCTCACAGTTTCCCGATTGCGGCGCCAAACCACATCTGCCCTTATTATTGATGAAACGGATCTTTTCATTTACCTTATCAATGAAAGTATGTAGGTATGGTGGAACATTATCCTTCTTTTGGTCAATGAGCCAAAACTTTCGTGTTCCATTGACGTTGTATTCGATGTACAGTCCGCCCCAATCACCTGCATCAGGCCTTCCAATTATCCTGTCATTTTCGCCCAATAACCTTAACGGAAAAAAAGTCGTCAAATCGTTGACGCCATTAAAGGTGTCAACATTCAAGATCATGTAATTACCCCTGTAGTAAGAAATGGCATTGGGATAAATATCTTGTGTATCTTCAAACAAGGAACCGTTTTCGAGCTTGAATATCTCGATACAACCTTCGCCAGAGCACTCCCCATAAAAGTGGCCGAAAATCAAATAATCGTTTACGGCAAGATCGGTTGCATCGTCAAAATCGTCACAAGAAATCACAAAAATGGGCAAAACCAAAATCGATTTTGCCCAAAGTCTTAACTTGTCGGCGTTGAACAAAGACAATTCAAACATTGTATCAATTCAGTTGCAACGTACTCATCAAGGCGATGTCGCTCTCTAAATATTCGTATTGATATAAAACATCTTCACCTACCATTAGAAGTGAATTCTCCAAAGGAATTACATCGAAGGTGTTGATGTTCTCAAAGTGGTTCAAGGCCACCAAATTCTCAACATCGGTCTTGTCGTAAACCTTTAGACCAGAATCACCATCGCAGACAAAAAGTTTTTCATCTTTGATTCCGAGTCCATAGGGTCCGTCCATGGGGTAGGAAATCTTCAACTCAGGATTGCCAATGTTCGAAATATCGACAATGAAAAGTCCACTTTCGGTCGCTCCACAAAAATTACCGCCCCGAAGCGTTACATAGGCGTAATCGCCATCGACCACCACCGGGTCACAAGCTGTGCCATGTTGAAATTCGGAAACAAATGTCGGTGTGGCCGGTGAAGAAATATCATAGATATACATACCTCGCATGCTACCCAAAAACAAATGTTGGCCACGGTTAAAAATCGTTTCAATGTCGAATCCGGCATAAACATCCTCTAGGTCTTGCGGATTCTCCAGATCTTCTATATTAAATACATTGATATTATGGCTATCGACCGCATAAAGATAATTTTCGACAATCTTAAATCTTGCCAGCGAACCGCCTTGACCAACAGACGCATCGTTTGCGGTCTCTGCCAATGCGAAAACATCTCCCCTTAAAATATTTTTCTCATATTCAGAAATAAGCCTTCGTTCGGTGACCGTTTCCCAACCAACGATAATCTCATTCTCGTAATCAATATTTTCACTTTCAAAAATATCGGCCTCGGCGGGCCACACAACATTATCTCGCAACACATTATCCAAACGGTTCACAATGGTAATGTTGTTTATGTCGGATATGTCAAGTACGACCAAATCGGTAATGCTATCGGCATATAGATAATCATCTTTTATGGAAATATCGACATTGCCGGCAATCTTGATAAAGGAAATCTTCTTGGGATTACTAGGGTCGGTATTGTCAATTACATGAACGCCACGGTACTTGTCATTAACAAAAATATAATTTTGATAGGCATAAATTTTACCCGATTCTTCAACGGGTTTGGGGGCGATTACATCAACACCGTTCTTGAATTCGGCCATACTGACCTTTAAGGGTCTGGCCACAAGATAATCGGCATATTTGTTGTCATCATTTTTTTCACATGATAATAACCCAAGGGAAGCTACAAACAGTACGAATAAAAATTTCTTTTTCATCTCTTTAAAAATTTTTGTTGAGTAAATAATCAAACAAAACTTTTCTGCTTAGATCAACCACTGCGCTTTCGCATAAAAAATTTAATCATTTCGGTCGTAATGCAAAAAATTAAATTTGTTTATACTCATTTCATAATCAATTTTTTTTTGGTCTTTTCTTACTAGATGTCATCGACCCAAAACAGTTGCGCAAGAATTCAAAAAACTCGACGAAAGACTAATCGTTAAAAGAGATGCCTATGCTATCCTTATATATAAAATAGGCAGGTATTTTAGCGAGCATTGCGGTAAAGAAAACCCCAATTATGCATAACAGTATGCCCAGTTCAGCTAAAATTCCCATCAAAAATACCAATCCGAAAACGGTCAACCAATTTTTATTCCCTAATGAAAAGCTGGCCTTGACAATCTCGATCGGTGATAATTCTTCGTCAAAGGCTAAAAAAGCGGGCATGATATACAAAGGCACGATTACATAGATCAGCCCGACCCCACATGTCAGCATCCCCAAAAAACCAAGACCGATCATCATTAAAGAAAGCACAAGGCATTTGCCCAGATACCTCTTTTTGAAATAATGGAAATAATCCTCACGACCATTTTCGCTCAAATCTTTTTGTCTGCATATCCTTAAAAAAGCCGCATTAAATGCCAGCGCAATGGTCATCACTGCCATTAACAGAATAGGAAACAAACACATCATCAATACAAGAATTACCGGTGGTAACTCTTCTGTTCGTACCATTTCCGGGTCTGATATTCCAGCCCCGATCAGGGGTAGATAAAAGAGCACATAAAACGGTATTATGGTCACAAATGTTAAAAACAAGGTTATGAAACCTTGCAACCACACTTTTTTGAACAATTCGATGGATCGGCCAAAGATGCTGCCAAAATCCAAACTCCTGCTCGATAGTATTCGTTCATTAACCGCTGTAAAATTCATAGCCGCTGATTTACTCGATTAAAGGTAACCATAAACGCTAAAATAGTTCTAAAATAAACTGTCATAATGTCACTTTTTTGAATATAATGCTATCTTTGCCCATCCATTTGATTACAAGAAAATGGCGGCTTATGGAGAAGGTACTAAACGAATCGATTCAAGGCACTGCATTGTCGACCAAGGATAATGTCAAGAACACGCGCCTGCTTTATATCGAAAGCTATGGTTGCCAAATGAACTTTTCGGACAGTGAAATCGTGGCCTCGATATTGGCCAATGAAGGGTTCAATACTACTGACAACCTCGAAGATGCCGACCTAGTACTGGTCAATACCTGTTCGATTCGCGAGAAAGCAGAGCTTACCGTTCGAAAACGCCTTGAAAAGTTCAATGCAGTAAAAGAAAAACGCCCCCATATGAAGGTGGGTGTTCTGGGTTGCATGGCAGAACGATTGAAAAGCCAATTGCTGGAAGAGGAAAAAATCGTCGATATGGTCGTCGGGCCAGATGCCTACAAAGACCTGCCGAACCTCGTGCAAGAAATCGATGAAGGTAGAAACGCCGTGAACGTCATACTCTCAAAGGAAGAGACCTATGGTGACGTCGCGCCGGTGCGGTTAAATACGAACGGGGTCACGGCATTCGTGACCATTACACGCGGTTGCGACAATATGTGCACCTTTTGTGTCGTACCTTTTACACGGGGCCGAGAACGGAGTCGCGACCCACTTTCTATCATTAATGAGGTAAACGATCTATGGAAAAAAGGTTTTAAAGAGGTTACGCTACTGGGCCAGAACGTCGACAGTTATCTTTGGTACGGCGGTGGGTTGAAAAAAGACTTTGTCAAAGCGTCCGATATGCAAAAGGCGACGGCCGTCAATTTCTCTGACCTTTTGGGTATGGTAGCTTCGGCGCAACCTAAAATGCGCATTCGATTTTCGACTTCGAATCCGCAGGACATGACCTTGGACGTAATCCATACCATGGCCAAGTTTGAGAACATCTGCAATTACATTCACCTGCCCGTGCAAAGCGGAAGCGATCGCATTCTTAAGGAAATGAACCGCTTGCACACTCGCGAAGAATACTTCGAACTTATCGACAATATCAAGAAGATTATTCCCGATTGCGCAATTTCACAAGACATGATAGCTGGTTTTCCGACCGAGACCGAAGAAGACCATCAAGATACGCTATCGCTTATGGAATATGTAAAATACGATTACGGTTTCATGTTCGCCTATTCTGAAAGACCGGGCACAATGGCCGCCAGAAAATTGAAAGACGCTGTACCTTTCGAAACAAAAAAAAGAAGGCTATCTGAAATCATTGAACTACAGCGAAAACATTGCCAAGAGCGTACCGAACAACATTTGGGCCAAGTTCAAGAAGTGCTCATCGAAGGGGTCTCGAAAAAATCAAACGACCATTTTATGGGCCGCAATTCGCAGAATACGGTAGCGGTCTTTCCCAAGGAAAATTATAAAGTGGGCGATTTCGTAATGGTACGAATGGATAGTTGTACCTCTGCCACGTTGATCGGCAAGGCCATGGGGTATTCAAAAAATAATTAAAGCAAAAATTTGGCCCAAGTACTTTCAGTTGAAGGCAAGGGCACGGTTACAAGTGTGAAAGACAATCAATGGAAAACGTACAGGCAATAAAACAACGTTTTGAAATCATCGGCAACGATGTAAAACTCAATCGTGCCATTGAAAAAGCCATTCAGGTCGCCCCGACCGATATTTCTGTTTTGGTGACGGGAGAGAGCGGTGTCGGCAAAGAATCCATTCCCAAGATCATCCATTCCCTGTCGCACAGAAAACATGCCAAGTATATCGCTGTAAACTGTGGGGCAATTCCCGAAGGCACGATAGATAGTGAACTTTTCGGTCACGAAAAAGGTGCTTTTACCGGAGCGACTCAGACCCGAAGCGGTTACTTTGAGGTAGCCGATGGCGGAACCATTTTTCTTGACGAAGTCGGCGAACTGCCATTGACCACCCAAGTGCGATTGCTTAGGGTTTTGGAAAACGGCGAATTTTTGAAGGTCGGTTCTTCACAGGTACAGAAGACCGATGTACGAATCGTTGCCGCTACCAACATAAACATGTTCGAGGCCATTAAGAAAGAAAAGTTCAGAGAAGATCTTTATTATCGATTGAGTACGGTCGAAATCAATATTCCCCCATTGCGCGAGCGAAAAGATGATATTCACTTATTGTTCAGAAAATTTGCTTCCGACTTTGGGCAGAAGTACAAAATGCCGACACTTCGATTGGATGACGACGCCATTCAATTGCTATTGCGTTATCGCTGGCCCGGAAACATCCGTCAACTTAGAAATATTGCCGAGCAGATTTCGGTTCTAGAAGAGAACAGGAATATCTCGGCGATCACTTTGAACGGCTATCTACCCTCTGCAAGTAGCTCGAATTTACCGGCAGTGGTGGGCACCAATAAGAAAGATGGTGATTTCAGCACAGAGCGTGAAATATTGTACAAAGTGCTTTTTGATATGAAAAGTGATCTTAATGATCTGAAAAAGCTCACTTTAGAACTGTTGAAGCATGATAGTTCAGAGAAGGTTCAAGAAGAAAACGAGACCTTGATCCAAAAAATATACGGCAACGACAAGAAAAATACTGTCGACGACAACGTGGAGGACACAGTGGCAACCGAAGTACTTCAACTACCGAACCACCCGCCTGTAGAACCGGTTCCTCAGCATATACAACAAGAGGACAAGTATCATTTTGCGGAAGAAATAGAGGAAGAGGAAACCCTATCTTTACATGAAAAGGAAATAGAGCTCATCAAAAAATCGTTGGAGCGTAATCGAGGAAAGCGAAAAGCTGCGGCGGCCGAGTTGGGTATTTCTGAACGTACGCTCTATCGGAAGATAAAACAGTACGATTTGTAGGTGTTAGGTGTTAGGTGTTAGGTGTTAGGTGTTAGGTGTTAGGTGTTAGGTGTTAGGTGTTAGGTGTTAGGTGTTAAAAATTATAAAATCTTGAGAAACGTTAAGGCCATTTTTATTTTTTTGACCGTCAGTATGATCTCTGGATGTGGAGCCTATAATTTCACAGGGGGCAACGTCGGTACGGCAGAGACTTTTCGGGTAGACTATTTTCAAAATTATGCCACGCAAAGTCCGGGATCCATATTTGAACCGGGCATGGACCGTGATTTTACACAAGCGCTTCAAACCAGGATCCAAGACCAGTCGAGTTTGACCTTGGTAGCTTCGGGCGGCGACCTTGTTTATGAGGGTGAAATTGTCGAATATCGCATCTCGCCAATGAGTGCAACCGCGCAACAGACCGCGGCCCAAAATAGGTTGTCGATCGCGGTAAAAGTCAGGTTTTATAACAACACCAAAGAAGATGCCGACTTTGACCAACGTTTTTCTTTCTTTTACGACTACCCCGCGGCAGCACAATTATCATCGGTAAAGGATGAGGCACATGAAGTGATTTTCGAAAGGATCACACAGGATATTTTTAATGCCTCATTGGCCGATTGGTAGTCAGATCATGACATGAAAGTACAGGATTTCACATATTTGTTACAGCATCCAGATGAAGTGGTTTCAACCGAACAAACCGCGCAGCTTGAAGATGTCATTGACGAATACCCTTATTTTCAGGCCGCCAGGGCCCTGCACCTTAAAGGCCTGAAAAACGCAAACAGTTTCAAATATAACAACGCCTTAAAAGTGGCAGCCGCATATACTGCCGATAGGGACGTACTTTTCGATTTCATAACCTCTGAAGAATTTCTTCAGAACGACATAGCCAAGACCATTCTTGGCAACAACGATGAACCTACAGAAAACGAAGTTGATTCTGTAGACAGGCCGACACAACAAATGCCGAAGAAGCCCGATTCGGATTTAGAACCGTTGTCGGTCGAATCGAAAAGTTCTGACACAAATACAAATGAGCAAATCGAAAAGGATGATGTGGTTGCTTCACTTGAATTGGGCAGACCTTTAGCGTTCACCAAGAACGAAAAACATTCTTTCAGCGAGTGGTTACAATTGACCTCTTTAAAGAAGCAAGATTCAGGTTCGGGGCATTCAGACAAGATAAAGAAGGTTGATGATTTGGCTTCGGATAATGATTCCGGAATATTACCTAAGGAAGAAAACTCTAAAAAGAAAAAATTCGAGTTGATCGATAAGTTCTTGGAAGAGAATCCTAAAATCATTCCCCGAGAAGGCAGCAGCTCTGAAGTCGATATTTCGACCTCGGTCAAATTGGACAAGAATGAGTTGATGACCGAGACTTTGGCCAAGGTCTATCTAGAACAGAAAAAGTACAAAAAGGCCATACAAGCATTCAAAATTTTAAGTTTGAAATATCCGGAAAAAAGTGGTTTCTTTGCAGACCGAATTCGGGCGATAGAAAAAATTCGAAAAGAAAATCCAAGAGAGTAATGAGTACATTTTCAATATTCTTGATCCTTATTATCATCGTTTGCTTCCTGCTGGTTTTGGTCATCATGGTCCAGAACCCTAAAGGCGGCGGCCTGTCTTCTTCATTTGGTGGAGGAAGCACCCAAATCGTGGGCGGGGTTAAGAAGACCGGTGATTTCCTAGATAAAAGCACATGGACCTTGGCCATACTTTTGGTCGTTCTGATATTGGCATCGAACATTGCGTTGAAAGGCAATTTTGGTGATGCCGATTCTAAATTGCTGAACGGTGACGATATTGAGACCGTAGTACCTGAAACGGTGCCCGAAAGTGTACCTGAAGAGGTGCCTGCCACCCCGACAAATGATCAGGCAGACCCCACGGACAGTCTTTAAATCAACGATCCATCATATCAAAAATGCCAGCCAAAATGACAAGCTGGCATTTTCATTTTACAAAATGTCAGTTTCTTTGAACTGGCACAATTTATGCCCGAACATACGGGAAATTTAAAATCAATTTTAAAAACTAAACAATATGGCTAAAGTTAGTATTAAACCATTGGCGGATAGAATTCTTATTGAGCCTATGGCGGCCGAGACCAAAACTGCTTCCGGCATCTATATTCCGGATACTGCAAAGGAAAAACCGCAAAAAGGTAAAGTCGTTGCCGTCGGACCGGGCACAAAAGACGAGACGATCAGTGTCAAAGTAGGTGACAGTGTCATTTACGAAAAATTCGGTGGAACGGAGTTAAAATGGGAAGGCAAGGATTACCTAATGATGCAACAGAAATATATCATTGCGATCATCTAATATTTCGCTTCGCTTTAATCGAAAATTTCAAAACACAAAGAACAATTAAAATCATCCCTACAATTTGGGGAAACAAATAAAAAAGAACAATAATTATGGCAAAAGACATAAAATTTGACATTGATGCCCGCGACGGCCTGAGAAGAGGCGTAGATGCCTTGGCCAATGCGGTCAAGGTTACTTTAGGGCCTAAAGGTCGCAACGTGATCATTAGCAAATCATTCGGTGCACCTCAGGTGACCAAAGATGGGGTAACTGTTGCAAAAGAAATCGAGCTGGCCGATGCCCTTGAAAACATGGGTGCTCAAATGGTCAAAGAAGTTGCTTCGAAAACCAATGATTTGGCCGGTGACGGAACAACCACCGCCACTGTTTTGGCACAATCTATTGTTAAAGAAGGATTGAAGAACGTTGCCGCCGGTGCCAACCCAATGGATTTGAAGAGAGGTATCGACAAGGCGGTCGAGGCCATTGTTGAAAATTTGGGAAAACAATCCAAAAAAGTCGGCGATTCTTCAGAAAAGATTAAGCAAGTAGCCGCAATTTCTTCCAATAACGATGAGACCATTGGCGAGTTGATAGCCCAGGCATTCGGAAAGGTCGGCAAAGAAGGCGTTATTACCGTTGAAGAAGCCAAAGGAACCGATACCTATGTAGATGTAGTGGAAGGAATGCAATTCGACAGAGGCTATCTTTCTCCTTACTTTGTGACCGATTCTGAAAAAATGACAGCGGAACTTGAAAATCCGTACATCCTTTTGTTCGACAAGAAGATCTCTGCAATGAAAGATTTGCTGCTGGTATTGGAACCTGTGGCACAATCGGGAAAACCGTTGTTGATCATCGCCGAAGACGTCGATGGCGAGGCATTGGCCACTTTGGTAGTAAACAAATTAAGGGGGTCGTTAAAAATCGCCGCAGTTAAGGCACCTGGTTTTGGTGATCGCAGAAAAGCGATGTTGGAAGATATCGCCATTCTTACCAAAGGTACCGTAATAGCTGAAGAGCGCGGTTTCTCTTTGGAAAATGTTTCACTTGACATGTTGGGTACCTGTGAGAAAGTATCCATCGATAAAGACAATACGACCATCGTCAACGGCGGCGGTGTTCAAAAGGATATCAAGTCTCGTGTCAACCAGATCAAATCACAGATCGAAACGACCACATCTGATTACGACCGTGAAAAACTTCAAGAACGTTTGGCCAAATTGGCCGGTGGCGTAGCCGTACTTTATGTCGGTGCCGCCTCTGAAGTCGAAATGAAAGAAAAGAAAGATCGTGTCGATGATGCGCTTCACGCAACAAGAGCTGCCGTCGAAGAAGGAATCGTTGCCGGTGGCGGTGTTGCTTTGGTAAGGGCAAAATCTGCGCTTGCAAAAGTCAAGGTTGAAAACGCTGATGAAGAAACCGGACTACAGATCGTGGCCCGTGCCATAGAATCTCCATTGCGCACCATCGTTGAAAATGCAGGTGGCGAAGGTTCTGTAGTAGTGGCCAAGATTTTGGACGGAAAAGCCGATTATGGTTATGACGCAAAATCTGAAAAATACGTTGAAATGTTCAAAGCTGGTATCATCGATCCCAAGAAAGTGACACGGGTAGCATTGGAAAATGCCGCCTCGGTCGCCGGAATGATCTTGACCACCGAATGTGCCTTGACCGACATCAAAGAAGATGCACCGGCCGGCCCTTCTATGGGCGGCGGCGGTATGCCCGGAATGATGTAAGTCGACGGTTTAAAACACTTCAAAGCCGCTTGGAACCCAATTTTCCAAGCGGCTTTTGTTTTATTGAAAGTCGCCAAAAACAAAAACCACCCGTCAATCACGAGTGGTTCGATCTTAGAATCTTAAAGGACCTATCTGATAAGCCCCCCAAACAGATTATTTCTTCTTCGCTGGTGCCTTTTTGGTCGCTGCCTTTTTAGGAGCGGCTTTTTTGGCGGCGGCTTTTGGAGCTGCTTTCTTTGCTGTTGCCATGATTGAAATGTTTAAAATTTCAATTAAAATTAGTTCTTATTTCCGTGTATTAAATAGGCGGAAATAATTTTATGAACCTACTTTTGAACAATTATATTGACATCGATATGCCCAAAATTCATAGCCTACCCACTATTTCCAAAAGAACGCAGCTTTTGGTTTTTAGTGTGTGTCACTATCATCTGTATCATTCTCACGATATTTACAGCACGGATGCACATTGGCATAGGCTTCATCGGTCGCCTTTAATTCCTTAGTATCATGGCCGACTTCGACCAAGGCGGTCTTTATCTTCATAGGGTCGGTCTTCCGTTCATCAATGACCATCGAAAGTTGGTGCGAAGGAATATCCCAAAGGGCATATTTCACGCCTTTCACGCCCAAGGCCGCTTTCTCGATGCGCATTTTGCACATTTCGCACTTGCCATCGACCTCCATGTTGATTTTCTTGTTTTTCTCTTGCGCGAAAACTGTTAAGGAGAAAAGTAGTATTGCAATTGTCAAGAATGTTGTCTTCATCTGTTTAAATTTTATCGATTTATTTTTCAAAGTTTATATCTAAAGCCTGCATAGAACATACGCCCCATTATCGGTGCATACACGATACTGGTATCAAAATTTGCGCCAAAGGGATTATCGGCACCCAAAACCGGATTCGTTTGCCTAAAATTAGTCAAATTTTCACCGCCTACATAAATTTCGAACTGATCGGAAAATACCCTTGTAGCCTGTGCGTTCATCAAGCTATACCCATTTGCGAATCCGCCCAATCTAAATTGGGGTGGGTTTACGTCGGTATTCGGCAAGCGCTGTTCACCCAATGTGTGGATCGTATAATCGAACCTCCATTGTGAGCCATTCTCCTTGGCCTCGGTCTTGTAGCCCAAATTGGCAAAAAAACGATGTTGGGCCTGTAACGGTTTTTGCAAACTGCCCGAACGATAATCGGTCTTGACATCATAGTATTTATAGGCCGTACGCAATTCCAAGTTTTTCAAAACCTCATGGTCGACCTCCACTTGAAAACTGTTTGCATAACTCTTCCCTTCAAGATTGTAAAAAGTAACCGTTCTAGGGTTTTCCCAATCGACAACTACTTGATTTTTGAAATCGGTCTTATAGAAATCAAATGAAATGTTGCCCGGCCTTGTCAGAAAAGTAAAACCTTGCAAAAAGCTGAACCCGAAATTCAAGGCCTCTTCGGGATCAAGTCCATAGATACTTCCACCGGCATCCAAAATTTGAACGCTTCGCGAGGTGGCGAAAAGTTGTTGGTTCTCGGCAAAAATATTGGCCGCCCTTCTACCCATTCCAAAAGAACCCCTTAAGCTGGCGCGTTCCCAAGGCGTATATCGAACATGTAATCTTGGGGTAATAAACGTTCCCAGTCGGTTGTGCGAATCGATGCGTAATCCGGCCGTAAGACTTAATTTTTCAAGATTCTCATAACTGTACTCGAAAAAAGCCCCTACCGAGGCGTCATCCCTTTCAAAATTCTGGGTATTGACCAATTCTTGGTATCCATCGTAAGCGAAGGTCAGCCCTGTTTTGAACTTGCTGCGGGTATCTCCGATAATCGAATTGAAGATAAGGTTCGAATACACGCTCTCATGGTCAATATCATAGCGCTTGAGTCCATAATATGAATCTTGTTTATGTTTACTATAAGAGGCCTGAAAACCAAAACTCTGGAAAGGGAGTTCCGGAAATACATATCCCAACTTAATGGAAGAATCAATACGTCGCGTATCGATTTCACTGCCCCAAACATCGGCCAAGAATTTATCGGTATCTGGGTCATAATTGGTTTGACCCACTTGTTTTTCATCGTTCAAAAACCGTAGGTTCAAAAAACTGACCCAACCCGTTTCTGGATTCTGATACTGCCAACGGTTCATTATATTTATCTGATTGGCCAAAGGGGCATCTAAAAAACCGTCTTCATTACCATCTTCCTTATGATCCCTTCTATTGCCATGAATGTAAAGGCCCGAACTCCACTTATCGCTGAATTTTTTGTTCAGGTGGGTGTTAAGCTCTAAACGGCCATTTCTATTGGCATAGCCGTTCACGAAGACCATTTTGTCCGTCAATGGTTTAACGAGTTCGGTATTTATTTGCCCCGAAATACTTTCATATCCATTCACCACGCTCCCGGCCCCTTTGGTGATCTGTATGCTCTCGACCCATGTTCCCGGGGTAAAAGTGAGGCCATAGGTCTGCGATGCGCCACGTACCATGGGAATATTCTCTTGCGTTATCAATAAATACGGACTCGTCAGGCCCAACATCTGGATCTGCTTGGTCCCTGTCAGGGCATCGTTGAAATTGACATCGATCGCAGGATTCGTTTCAAAACTTTCTGATAAGTTGCAACAGGCGGCCTTTAAAAGCTCTGCGCTGTTTACGGTAACCACATTTTGGGTGCTGAAATAAGTTTTTTGAAGTGCATCACGCTCTTTCTGCACCACGACCTCATCCAACTCATTGGAAGGTTTTAACCAATGGTGTACTATCTTGGGTTCGGTAATCGTCAAGGTATCCGATTCAAAACCTATATAACTGATTATCAGTTTATTGTATTCCTTGGAATAAGGAATACTGAACAACCCCTCTTCATTCGTGATAGTGCCTATTTGAGAATCCATCCAATACACATTCGCACCCGAAAGGCCTATGTGCTTGTTCTCTGTATTTGATTCCATTACCATACCTTCTACTTTGTCCTGCGAAAAGGAAAAGGTCGAACACGCCATTACGGCCATTGCTATATACTTTTTCATCTTCTCTGTTTAAACAAGTTTTAAGATCATGGTAATGGCCATGACCAACATAATCGCGTTTTCAATGAACGTCGCTTCGGTCATCGGCAGCTTTAAAGCGGTACCCAAACAGGCACATCTAATGCTCTTTTTATCCATTAAGGTCTTTGTAACTCCGATTGTGGTTATCCCTAAAACCACCAATGTGACAATCAAGGCGATAGTAATTTCATATCGCATCAAAAACATTAGCCCCAACGCCAACTCTATAAAAGGATAAATCCATCCATAAAAAGGTGTCACCTTTGCCAGCGGGTCGTACATACGAAAGCTTTCAGGAAAACCATTGAGATCCAACAACTTGAAAAAACTGAAGACGATATAAAAAAGTCCCATAAAATCAAGCATGGCTTCAGAAGTATTCCAATCGCCGTAGTTCAAAAGAAAGGAGGCCGCAAATAAGTAAAGAAATATGAGCAGCAATGGTTTCAGTTGCTGAAGTTTCGACTTATTGCCAAAGTCGTCAACCAGAGATTCAGGTACGTACCCGTTTTTTTCACTAATTGTGTATTTTTCAGGAAGTGCCGATTGAAGCATGTTTAAAGGAATATGCTCTTTCATGGAAATATCGGCTTCACCGCTTTTTAAGTTCACTTCGAGACCGGTGACATTCTCGACTTTTGATAATTTTTCAGTGACCGACGCAACACAATTGCTGCAGGTCATACCGGTAATTTTATACGTGTGTTTCATGATTACTATTGTTTTTGATTTCTTCGAGGGAGGAAATCGTTTTTTCGTTTTACAAACCGACCCTATTGCCTGTTTTGGATCAAAAAAGGGTTCTTTCCTGGTGCACAGGAACGATTAAACAAATAGTGATCAAATAAGAAAGACCTCGTCGAGTAGGTGAATGTTCTTGACGAGTATGGGAGGCGGGTAATGTTCATTGGGAACTGGGAGTTCCTCAATGGGACTTAGAATATTTAAATAGGAATACGTAAAGGAGACCAAAAAGAATTGTTGGCCCAGATCAATATCTTGCACCGATATTTTTAGATTGTCCTGACCATCGACGACCATGGTCTCATCATCGCAGCATGAGCTTTTCTCTTCCGTTTTGGAGGTTTCGTCGGAAGGCGTCATATCCATTCCGCAATCCTTGGCATTCGCAAAAAAGGACACATCCATCAAATGCCCCATACAATAGTGCTTGTCAACCGCCCATGACGTGGTGGAAACCAATAATAACATGGCCATCAATATGGAGAATAGTCTGTGTACGGTTTCCTTCATCGGCACAAAAATAGGAAATATTCAAATCCACTATATAAGGTGGTACTTTGATTAACGAAAATTTAGGACATAAATTATCTTAAATTTGCCGTCGAATCCACTAGAATCAAAATCAATGTTCGAAGACCTAAAACAGCATGTTATCGAGATTTTAGATACTCCTCAAAAGACAATTGATGATCGTTTGAAAGCTATTTGCGAACTGTTGAAATCGGCAGTACCCTATTACGATTGGGTAGGTTTTTATTTCAAAAACGGCGACAAAGAGGAATTAAAATTGGGGCCCTATGCCGGAGAACCGACCGACCACACAATTATTCCCTTCGGAAAGGGTATTTGCGGACAAGTTGCCGTTAGTAATCAAAACTTCGTAGTGCCCGATGTAAGTGCACAAGACAACTATATCGCCTGTAGTATTACGGTGAAGGCCGAAATCGTTGTTCCCCTTTTCGTAGACGGTAAAAATATCGGCCAGATCGACATAGATTCCAATACGCCCGATCCATTCAGCGTGGAAGATGAACGATTTCTTGAATTCGTAAACGCCAAAGTGGCCGAAATTCTTTAAAACTTTCCCTTTTTTGTTGATAACCTGCCAAGCTTTTTACCACCAAAAAAATTACTTTTACTGGCTCAATAACAAACCCTTAAGCAAGTAAAAATGAGCGTTAAAAAAGCAACATCGGCTTTGATTTCGGTATTCCATAAAGACGGTTTGGAGCCCATTGTAAAAAAATTTCAAGAACTGGGAATTACGATCTACTCCACGGGCGGAACCGAAAGATTCATCAAAGAACTGGGTGTTGATGTGATACCCGTCGAAGAGGTGACAAGCTATCCTTCCATTTTGGGAGGCAGGGTCAAAACCTTGCATCCGAAGGTATTCGGAGGCATCTTGAACCGACAGGACAATGAGGGCGATGTCGCCCAATTGGAAGAATTCGATATCCCGCAATTGGATATCGTGATCGTCGATCTTTATCCTTTTGAAAAAACAGTAGCGAGTGGAGCCTCGGAACAAGATATTATCGAAAAAATCGATATCGGCGGAATTTCATTGATCCGTGCCGCGGCCAAAAATTTCAAAGACGTTCTTTGCGTCTCCTCGATGGAAGACTATTCCGATTTTCTGGAATTGATCTCCGCAAAAAATGGAAGTACCACCATCGAAGACCGTAAGCGTTTTGCGGCAAAAGCTTTTAACGTGTCATCGCATTACGATACGGCCATTTTCAATTACTTCAACAAAGGGCACGAAGAGGCCGTACTCAAGATAAGCGAGACCAAAGGCCGCGTGTTACGGTATGGGGAAAACCCGCATCAAAAGGGATTTTTCTTCGGTGATTTTGAAGCTATGTTCACCAAACTCCACGGCAAGGAACTTTCGTACAATAACTTGCTCGATGTAGATGCCGCGGTCAATTTGATTGGCGAGTTCAAGAATGACGATCCCACATTTGCCATTTTGAAACATAACAATGCCTGCGGACTTGCAACACGTAAAAACATTCAGCAGGCGTATGTTGATGCACTTGCTGGCGACCCCGTTTCGGCCTTTGGCGGCATACTTATCAGTAATGTTGAAATCGATGTGCCAACGGCGGATGAAATACATAAACTTTTCTGTGAGGTGGTAATAGCACCCTCTTACTCTGAAGGTGCGTTGGAAATCTTAAAGGGAAAGAAAAATCGTATTATCCTGATTCAAAATGAGATAGAATTGCCTGGCACGTTGGTTCGGACCTGCCTGAACGGGGTTTTGGTCCAAGACAAGGATTTTAAGACCGATACCGTTGCCGAGCTACAATACGTTACCGAAAAAGAACCTTCAGAACGGGAGCTTGAAGATCTTATTTTTGCCTCCAAGTTATGCAAGCATACCAAGTCGAACACCATTGTTCTTGCCAAGAACAAGCAATTATGTGCAAGTGGTACCGGACAGACATCTCGTGTCGATGCCCTAAATCAAGCCATACACAAGGCAAAATCGTTCAATTTTGACCTAGATGGCGCCGTTATGGCCAGCGATGCTTTCTTCCCATTTCCAGATTGCGTCGAAATTTCGCATAAAAACGGTATTTCTAGCGTTATACAGCCGGGCGGATCGATAAAGGACCAGTTGAGTATCGATTATTGTAACGAAAATGGAGTTGCGATGGTCATGACCGGAACACGTCATTTCAAGCATTAATTTCACTACTTTTGTCGATGAAATGCACCCCACGCATACATGTAACATAACCAAACGAATTAAAAATGGGATTTTTTGATTTCTTGACCGAGGAAATCGCTATCGACCTAGGTACTGCGAACACCCTCATCATTCATATGGACAAAGTCGTTGTCGACAGTCCTTCGATAGTTGCCAGAGACCGTATCACTGGCAAAATAATCGCGGTGGGCAAAGAAGCCAACATGATGCAGGGCAAGACCCATGAAAACATAAAGACCATACGACCCTTGAAAGACGGGGTAATAGCCGATTTCGATGCTTCTGAAAAGATGATCAACATGTTCATCAAGAACATTCCGGCATTAAAGAAAAAATGGTTCCCACCCGCCCTGCGAATGGTAATTTGTATTCCTTCGGGCATTACCGAGGTTGAAATGCGGGCCGTAAAGGAATCCGCAGAGCGCGTGAACGGAAAAGAAGTGTATTTGATACACGAACCGATGGCCGCGGCCATCGGTATCGGTTTGGACATTATGCAGCCCAAGGGAAATATGATCGTTGATATCGGTGGCGGTACAACCGAAATCGCCGTTATAGCGTTAGGTGGCATCGTATGTGACAAATCGGTCAAAATTGCGGGCGACGTCTTTACGAACGATATCATTTACTATATGCGTACCCAACATAATTTGTATGTTGGTGAGAGCACGGCCGAGAATATAAAAATCGAGATAGGATCGGCGACCGAAGACCTTCAGACACCGCCAGAGGAGAAATCGGTTCAAGGAAGGGACTTGCTGACGGGGAAACCAAAGCAAGTACAGATTTCATATCGCGAAATCGCCAAGGCCCTTGACAAATCGATTCTTCGCGTCGAAGATGCCGTAATGGAGACATTATCGCAAACCCCGCCCGAACTTGCCGCCGATATCTATAATACGGGAATTTATCTAGCTGGCGGCGGGTCTATGTTGCGCGGCCTTGATAGGAGGTTGTCACAAAAAACGGACCTTCCGGTATACATCGCCGAAGACCCATTAAGAGCCGTTGTTCGCGGTACGGGAATCGCCTTGAAAAATTTGGAGCGGTATAAAAGCATCCTTATCAAATAATATCTTGGTAGGTACTTTGTCATAAAGGGCTCAAGTCAGAAAAGGTTATTTTAAACCGAACAGCGCATGCAGCAGATCATCAACTTTATCATACGATATAAGAACTTTCTTCTTTATATCTTTTTGTTGACGGTCTCCCTAGCCTTTACCATTCAATCACATTCGTATCACCACTCACGCTTTTTCAACTCGAGCAACTGGATTTCGGGAAATATCTATGAGGCTTCCAACAGTTTCTTTACCTATTTCGACCTGGGTGAAGAAAATCGCAAACTGATCGAGGAAAACAAAAGATTACGAGACCGCCTTTTCAATCTTAAGACCACAGATTCTGTCGATTTGGATTCCGTTCAAAAAACCTATACCATCACCTCTGGCAAAATCATCAAGAACAGTTATGCCAATCCGAGAAATTATATTACGATCGACAAGGGCAGCAAAGACAGCATCAGACCTGATATGGGCGTTATCACGGATCATGGCATCTTGGGTATCGTGGAGAATACATCCAAAAACTTCGCAACGGTCCAGAGTATCCTGAATGAGAACTCGATCATTAACGCAAAGATCAAAAATTCAGATCAATTTGGCTCGTTGGTATGGAATACCAAAGACTACAATGTCGTTCAATTGATAGACATTCCAAGAATGGCGAATCTCACCATAGGCGATACGATCGTAACTGGGGGCATGAGCACTATATTCCCTGCCGATATTCCAATAGGTACCATACAAAAATTCGACCTGAACAACTCGCAAAGCCTATACACCATTGATGTTGCCCTATTCAACGATATGACCGACCTGAAACACATCTATATCGTTTATAACAAGAATCAGGAAGAGATTATCAAATTGCAAACCGAGACCAAAAGCGATGATCAGTAACAACTATTTCATAAATATCGCGCGTTTTATACTTTTGGTCCTGGTACAGGTATTGGTCTTTAATCGGTTGAATTTCTTTGGCTTTATCAACCCAATGGTCTATATCATGTTTTTATACTGGTATCCGATCAAAGAGAACCGAGCGGTTTTCATAGGGTTAAGTTTTCTGTTGGGAATTTCAATCGACTTTTTCTCGGACACGATGGCCATACACGCTGCCTCAACGGTAACGATCGCCTATTTTAGACCTGCCATTATGAGATTTGTCTTCGGTGTCAACTATGAATTTCAAAATTTTAAGCTGGGCAACGCCACTAGGGTACAACAATTTACTTTTTTAGCGTTATTGATTATAGTGCACCATGCCGTGTTCTTTACTTTGGAAATTTTCAGTTTAGCCAACATATTGCTAATATTGAAAAAAGTAGTTTCCATAGGTTTGGCCTCCTTGGTACTCTGTTTGCTGCTCGGCTCGCTTTTTAGTACCAAAAAGGAGTGAAAAACGAAATAGGGAACGACATATTTTCTGATGTTCAGGTGTATTAATCACAACGGTCGGGAGGTATTTTTACTTCCCTTAAAGTCAAACAAAAATTTCATCCTAGATGAAAAAATTTCTACTGTCATCCATAATTGTCATAGTTGGCATAACCTTTATAGGTCGTCTATCATATTTACAGATATTCAGTTTTTCTCCCGATCAGGTATTGGAAGATCCTGCCATCAAGGCCATTTATGATTATCCGGAAAGAGGTTACATCTATGATCGTAACGGAGAATTGTTGGTGGGCAATCAACCTGCCTATGACGTGATGGTCATACCCCGTGAGGTAAAGCCTTTGGACACACTTGAATTCTGCAAGCTTTTGGGTATCGAGAAGGAAAAATTCATCAAGACCTTAAATAGGGCCAGGGTATATTCACCAAGACTTCCGTCGGTTTTGGTACATCAACTTTCAAAGGAAGACTATGCCCGCCTGCAGGAAAAAATGAGGCATTACGAAGGGTTCTACATCCAAAAACGTTCACTGCGCTACTACGATACCAACAGTGCCGCAAATGTCTTGGGCTATATCAGCGAGGTCAATGAACGCGATATTGCCAAAAACCCGTATTACGTGCAAGGAGAACTGACCGGCAGAACCGGGGTCGAAAAGGTGTACGAAGATATATTGAGGGGTCGCAAGGGCGTACAATATATTCAGAAAGATCGTTTCAATAGAGATATCGGCCCATATAAAGATGGTGCTTTGGACACGCTTCCTGAGCAAGGTATCGAAATCAACATTACCATTGATAAGGCCCTACAAGAGTATGGTGAGCGATTGATGCATGGCAAATGGGGCGGCATAGTTGCCATTGAACCTTCCTCAGGAGAAATTCTTGCCATGATTTCAGGGCCAACGTACGACCCATCACTTTTGGTCGGGCGACAACGATCGGCCAATTACAGCAAACTGCATTATGATTCGATCTCGAAACCGACATTTGACCGCTCGATATCGTTCGAAAAGAGTCCCGGTTCACCATTTAAGGCCATCAATGCCCTGATTGCCTTGCAAGAGGGTGCCATTACCCCATCGACAAAATTTACATGTTATCATGGTTTCTTTATCGGAAGAAGTAAAAAAGGCTGTCATTGCGGAGGAGGTGTCAGAAATCTGAACTCGGGTATCTATAAATCTTGCAACGCCTATTTTGTAGGTGCGTACAAAAAGATTTTCGAGCAGTTTCCATCAAATAGCCAAGCAATGGATGTATGGGAAAAACATGTCAGAAGCTTCGGGCTAGGCTCATATCTAGGCTCGGATCTTTATACGGGCAGGCCCGGTAGTGTACCAAGCACCGAACTGTACAACAAATGGTATGGTGAAGGCGACAACAGATGGTCGGCCACCACGACTTATTCCAATGCCATCGGCCAAGGCGAGGTGAACGTAACACCTTTACAGTTGGCCAACATGACCGCTGCAATCGCCAATAGAGGTTTTTTCTATACTCCGCACATCCTCAAAAAAATCGATGGCAAGGAAATCAGTATTCCAGATTTCGTCGAACCCAAACAGACCACAATCGACAAGCATCATTTCGAACCGGTAATACAAGGTATGGCGGATGTTTATGATAAAGGTACTGCGAAGTGGATTCAAATACCCGATATCGAAATAGCGGGAAAAACCGGTACCGTCGAAAATTTCATGAAAATAGACAGTGTGAAGACGCAATTGACCGATAACTCTGTTTTCGTGGCCTTTGCCCCGGTCGACAAACCAAAAATCGCACTTGCGGTATACATTCAAAACGGTTATTATGGTGCCCGATATGCAGGTCATATCGCATCATTGTTGATCGAAAAATATTTGAAAGGCGAGATTACAAGGAAAGACCTCGAAAAGAGAATGTTGGAAAAGACCTTGGAACACGAATATGCCAAACCCTACAGTGGCGAGGAGTTCAAGATCAACGAATATGTCTGGTAAGAGCATTCTCAAGCGTATTGACTGGCTGTCAATCTTCATCTATCTAGCATTGATAACCATCGGGTGGGTAAGTATCTACTCAAGTACGTTCGATGAAGCCGCTCCGTCCATTTTTGATTTTGATACCCTGCACGGAAAGCAATTGTTCTTTATAGGCGCCAGTCTGGTGGCCATAGTGGTCATACTAGCCCTTGAAGCCAATTTTTATGAGCGGTTCGCAAGTCTGTTCTATGTCATATCACTAATTCTGCTTTTGGGACTCTTCGTATTCGGCAAAACGATAGCCGGGGCGACTTCTTGGTATAATCTTGGTTTTTTCAACCTTCAACCCTCTGAAATTGCAAAGGCGGCGACCGCCTTGGCCCTGGCAAAGTATTTAAGTGACATCCAGACCGATATAAGACAGGGGCGAGATCAACTCTATGCTTTATTGATTATTTTGGTTCCTGCGCTTTTGATCATTCCACAACCTGACCCAGGTAGTGCCCTGGTCTTTTTTGCCTTGGTCATGGTAATCTTCAGGGAAGGATTGCCCCTATATTATCTCGGTATCGCCTTTATTGCAATTTTAGTCTTTATTACGACCCTGATATTTGGCACAATATGGGTAAGTATTACCTTGGTGTTGCTGCTGACACTTTTTCTCATTCTGAAAAAAAAGAAATCAAGAATACGCATCTTGCCAATGTTCGCATTCACGGTTATTGCGATCCTTTTTTCGTTTTCGGTAAATTTCGTTTTCAACAATGTCTTTGAACAACGTCACCGCGACAGGTTCAGTCTTTGGTTACGGTTGGAAAATGACCCGGCAAAACTTGAAAGTATTAGAAAGAGTATCGGCTACAATACCTACCAATCTGAAAAAGCCATCGAATCTGGTGGATTCTTCGGAAAAGGTTTTCTAGAAGGAACCCGCACCAAAGGAGATTTTGTGCCCGAACAACACTCTGACTATATTTTTACCTCTGTGGGCGAAGAATGGGGGTTTATAGGCACGACGACCGTGGTATTGCTTTTTACTTTTTTACTGCTGCGCTTGGTTCATTTGGCAGAAAGGCAAAAAACAGATTTTGCCCGCATGTTCGGTTATGGCGTAATATCAATACTTCTTATACACTACGTTATAAATATCGGTATGGTCATCGGTTTACTACCGACTATCGGTATACCGTTGCCTTTTTTCAGTTACGGGGGGTCGAGTATGTTGGGTTTCACCGCCCTACTCTTTATTTTTCTGAAGTTGGACTCGAACAGACTCAAGGAAGGCATTTAATGCCTCACATCAAAATTTCCAGTTGTCGGTTACTATTCGACTTTCCAATTCGGCTTCCTGCTCGTCATTAAGATCTTCGAAAAAATCGATACCTGTCATCGCTTCGACCGTGTCGACAGAAACAACAAATTGTTCAAGTGGTTGAGTGCGCTCTTCGCCTGGCATTAAGAACACGATGACCTTTAAGCTTTCAGGATTTCCCCTTGCTATGATTTTGTAAAAATATTTGGGTACGTCGACATCTTCGTCTCCGATTTCTTGAAGACCTGCTTCCAAGACACCTCCGGTAACGATGTAAAGCGTTCCGTATTGTTTGGCCCATTGACGAACTTTGATTTCAAGTCGGTTCCATATGCCGGCATTGAAATCAGTATTCTGCGGACTTATGTTGCTTGTATAAAAAGTCTCATTATAGGCCTGCTCTGAAAACCTACGATCACCGGCCGGACACAAATGTCCGCGGTCAAACCCTGAACCTCTATAATTGCGCCAATCGGCGGACTTTGTCCTTACCTTTGGGTCTTCGATAAAATAGGGCCGCTTTCTGTCGTCATTGGTCAAATGCTCTTTTTTCAAAACATGGGCCACCCATTCGGCCTGCTCAAAAGGTTCGTTGTACGAGAGTATGAAATGTTCATGCTCAACAATGGCACCTGTTGTCGAACTTGGCATGAAAAAAGTCGGTATTTTAGTTTTGGAAAAACGCTCCTTGGTATTGGAATAGCTATCGGGCGTATAGAAATTCTCAAAAACCCAGAACCCGATTATACATAACAACATTAAACCTGTATAAATGATTCTGTTCTTATCGCTGCTTCGCATGGGTCAAATGTAAATCAAATATCGGTCACAAGGGCACCAGCATTTATTACAAAAGTCGAGCGCGCTGATTTGTCAAAAAAAATGCGTCGAACAAGATTTCCAAAATCGAACCAGAAACAAAAACCCCGACGTATTTACGCCGGGGTCTATTTGACAATCTTATTGGGATTATTATCCCTTTACACTGGCCAACTTGCCGTTCTTGATATTGTTGATCTTGAGATCCCGAAGTACGTTGACCGCTTCTTCGACATAGACATCTTTGGCTAAATCTTGATGCCAACGATCTCTTTTTTGTCGCAAGACCGAATCTTTGGTAAACAGTTCTTCTTCATATTTAAGCGACTTGAACGTCAACTGTGAATCGTAATCCGATAGCGTTTTAAAATATTTCGATTTTTCTTTATCTTTCTTGTCCTCGGTTTTATAGACCTCATAGTTCAATGAAATCTCGGTTTCATCCTGTTCGTCCTTAAGCCATTTGGCATTCTCCTCGATCAATTTGATCTGCGGATTTTTGGCCATGCGGCTCTTGCTGTTGGCAATGGTCTGCTCATAATCGATATAACCGTCCCATACTTCATAGTTGGCAGGTTCGATTTCATCCCATTTAAGGGGGTTCTCTTGATCACGCTCACCTAGGTCGATGTAGCTGTAACGATCCGGAACCACAACATCGCTCTTCACCCCTTCAAGCTGCGTAGAGCCGCCATTGATACGATAGAACTTTTGTGTGGTCAACTTAATGGCCCCTAGGTCTCCGTGTTCATTACTTCGTACTATATTATCTAAAGGAATAACGTTCTGTACGGTTCCTTTTCCAAAGGTTTGTTTACTGCCAATGACAATCGCACGTTTGTAATCTTGCATAGCGGCAGCCAATATTTCAGAAGCCGAAGCGGACAGCTCGTTGACCAATACAACCAATGGGCCATCCCACTGAATACGCTCGTCTTTGTCGTCATAAACATCTTTTCGTTTTCCGTTCGATCGTACCTGAACGATCGGGCCGTCTTTGATAAACAGTCCCGCCATTTCTACCACGGTTTTCAGCGAACCACCACCATTGTCACGCAAGTCCAAGATAAGGCCCTCGACCCCGGTCTCTTTCAATCTTTCGATTTCCTTGGCCACATCGGTCGCGGCATTACGCTCACTATAGTCCTCAAAATCAACATAGAACTTGGGCAGATTGATAATACCGAAAGTCTGGTCTCCTTTTATGATATTGGCAGATTTTGCATACGATTCTTCCAACTCGACCACATCTCTGGTCAATGAAACAATTTCCAAAGAGCCATCTACCTTGCGAATGGTGAGGTCTACCACGGTACCCTCAGGGCCCTTGATCATCTTAATGGCATCGTCAAGGCGCATACCTACGATGTCGATGGGCTCTTCACCCTTTTGGCCCACCTTCAAGATCAAGTCTCCGACCTCAAGCCGTGCATCACGCCATACCGGCCCACCTGAAATGATCTCCACTATTTTTGCCCCTTCGGGCTTCTTCTGTAGTCGCGCGCCGATTCCTTCGAATTTACCCGACATATTCATGTCAAACTTGTCCTTTTCCTCAGGAGGGAAAAACAAGGTATGAGGATCGAACTCATCAACGATGGTATTAATATATTGCACGAACCAATCTTTTCTTTCAAGGTCATCGATGAAATCAAAAAACTCGTCCAAAGTCTTTTCGGTATATTGTCGCGCCTCCAATTCGGCTTCCTCGGCAGTTAACGGTTTTTCAGAATCGGTCCCAGTTTCAGAATCCGGTCCGTTCACGGTCATCTTGGCATCGTAATTGCCCAAAGTGGCATATTTCAATTGCTTTCTCCATCGTTCTTTCAAATCTTCCCGTGAAGATGCAAAGGGCTCTTTATCATAATCGATATTGATCGTTTCGTTTTGGGCATAATCAAAGGGCTTTTCTAAAATCTCTTTATAGATTTGTTTCGCGTCGCCCATTCGTTGCACCAATCTTTCATGGACCAAGTTAAAGAAGGTGATATCGGTATTCTTGATCTGGTCGTCTATCTGGTATTTATACTTCTCGAACTCCCTTATGTCACTTTCTAAAAAATAACGTTTTGTAGGGTCGATAATATCGATGAAATCTTCAAAGACATTTACTGAAAAATCATCATCGATGTCCTTAGGCTCATAGTGCCCTTTCTCTAGCACATAGGTAATAAGATCCAACAATAATTTGTCCTTATCGTCATTTTCAAAAGTCTTGTTAGTAAAGCTGCACGAAGCTACAGCTATGAGCATTACAACCAATGCGTAGGCCAAATTCCTTTTCATCCGTTATTTTTAATTTATTAAAATCTTATCGCCCGGGATTTTCAGTCCAAATGGGTCTCCCATATCGTTCGATTCCCTAATATACTGAAAAAACCATGCCAGCAAGGAGCTTCTTTCATTAATTTTTTGTTAATGGCCGGAAAGGCGATATCTTTTTTAAAACGTATTTTTACCATTAAAATTATACCGTATGTCGAAACCCTTGATTCTTGTGACGAATGATGATGGAATTACAGCACCGGGGCTGAGGGCATTGATACGTTTTATGGGTGATTTGGGAGAGGTCGTGGTCGTCGCCCCTGACAGTCCGCAATCTGGCAAAGGCCACGCCATAACCATTGATGACACTTTATTCTCAACCAAGGTCACGGTAGACCAGCTGCACGGCGCTCCGAAAGAATATAGCTGTAGCGGCACGCCCGCAGATTGCGTTAAGCTAGGGCTTCAGGTAATTTTAGACAGAAAGCCCGATATCTGTGTCAGCGGTATCAACCATGGGTCGAACTCTTCGATCAATGTCATTTATTCAGGAACCATGAGCGCGGCCATAGAGGCGGGCATCGAAGGAATTCCGGCCATCGGTTTTTCTTTGCTCGATTATTCTTGGAACGCCGATTTTGAACAGGCCGGCCCCGCAATCAAAAAAATAGTAAGACAATCGTTGAAAAAGGGTATGCCCGAAGGAGTGGTACTAAACGTAAACATACCGAAATTGAGCAAAGAAAACATCAAAGGTATAAAGGTATGCAGACAGGCACGCGCGAATTGGAAAGAGAAATTCGACCACAGAACGAGTCCCATGGGCAAGGACTATTATTGGTTGACCGGCGAGTTCGAACTACTTGATAAAGGCGAAGATACCGATGAGTGGGCCTTGGCCAACGGCTACATTTCGGTTGTGCCTACCCAATTCGACCTCACTGCCCATCATGCGATACAAAACCTAAACACGTGGAATTTAAATGAATAGGAAGGAATTGATCATTGGCATTGCCGTTGGCATAATCGCCAATACCGTTGGAACTTTATTGTACATTCTTCTATTTTCGGACTTGGGAATTGTTGAAACTTTTGAAGCCGCCGTGCAACAGGGACATATAGGAAGCCTGCTCGCCTTGGGCGCCATATTGAACCTCGGCGCTTTTTTTGGCTTTTTGCGCATCAAGAGAGACCAGCGGGCAAAAGGCGTCTTGATCGCCACTTTGATGACGGCCCTGATAATTTTGTGCTACAAAGTATTTTAATATGAAATACTACATCATCGCCGGTGAGGCTTCCGGAGACTTGCACGGTTCCAACCTGATTAAGGCCTTAAAGGCTCAAGACAATTACGCCGAAGTGCGTTGTTGGGGGGGCGACCTCATGCAAAGCGCAGGTGGAACACTTGTCAAGCATTATAAGGAAATGGCCTTTATGGGCTTCTTGGAAGTCGTTCAAAATCTTGGTGCCATCAAAAAAAATATCGCTTTCTGCAAGGCCGATATTGCCCAATGTTCGCCCGATGTAATCATCTTTATAGACTTTTCAGGCTTTAACCTTCGAATTGCCAAATGGGCAAAACGACATGGTTTTTTGACCAACTACTACATTTCACCCCAAATATGGGCCTCACGAGAAAGCAGGATCAATGATATCAAAAGAGATATTGATGCGATGTATGTCATTCTTCCCTTTGAAAAGCAATTTTACGAGGGCAAACATAGTTTTCCGGTACACTTTGTGGGGCACCCCTTAATAGATGCGATCTCACAAAAAACAAGGCCCGACCCTGAACAATTTCGATCCGAAAATCATTTGGATCCAGAAAAACCGATTATCGCCCTACTTCCGGGAAGCCGTAAACAGGAAGTTGAAAAAATGCTCTCATTAATGCTATCGGTCGTCGATGATTTTTCGGAATATGAGTTCGTGATAGCGGGAGCCCCCAGTCTGGAGCGTGATTTTTTCACCCCTTTTTTAGATAATCCGAATGTCGGTTTTGTTGCGAACAAAACATATGACCTTCTAAGTGTGGCCGATGCCGCATTGGTGACCAGCGGTACGGCCACCTTGGAAACCGCACTTTACAAAGTACCACAAGTGGTCTGTTATCGCGCCAATTGGATATCGTATCAAATCGCCAAACGCATTATCACCCTGGACTATATATCACTGGTAAATCTGATCATGGAAAAAGAGGTTGTCAAAGAACTGATCCAAACCGAATTGAACACCCAAAACATCAAGGTCGAATTGAAGAAAATTCTTGGGGATCCTTATAGAAAAAAGCAAGTGGAAGCATACGAAGAACTGTCCGAAAAACTGGGCGGGCCCGGTGCCAGTACCAAAACGGCAAGCTTGATCATTGAGAATATCAAGCATTAATTGCCAGGCCCCACAAAATCTTTTACGAACCCACCTTGACTTTTTTGATCTTAGCGAAAATCGGCCATTTTGAGACTGATCGAAAACATTCTTGAATTGCATATCTGGGCTACGAAAAGAAAACATGACGAAAAGCAGAATCAAAAGAGCAATTTTTGGCCTGTAGGAAAAAGTCAAGATGGGTTCTCTAAATAATTTCTTTAATTTTGAAACGGAAGGATGCCTAAAACGTCCTTAAAATGCGAAAAATCGTTTATATTTTTTTGGGTCTTTTGGTAGTAAACTGTGGTACCTATAAAAAGAAGACTTCGTACAGCAAGAATAAGTCCTTTGGCGAAACCCGAAAGGTAACTGTCGAGGCATCCGAATCAAAGACCGTCGAAATCGATGAATCGGATCATGAAGACAATTCGTCACCTAACGGCCCTGTCGCCGACAAGATCATCAATACGGCTCTTACCTATTCAGGTACCCGATACAAATATGGAGGTACCACAAAAAAGGGAATGGACTGCTCCGGACTGCTTTACGTATCCTTCGGCGAGCATGATATAGCATTGCCGCGAATTTCGTATCAAATGGCCGAGGAAGGTCGCCGAATTCGAATAAATAAAGTCAAAAAGGGAGATCTTCTGTTCTTTAAGACCAGTAAGCGCAAAAGACGTATCAATCATGTGGGCATGGTCGTTGCGGTGGAAGGTGATGACATAAAATTCATTCATGCATCCACTTCAAGGGGTGTCATCGTTTCTTCTTTACGGGAAGGATATTGGAACTACGCTTTCGTCAAGGCGACCCGCGTTCTCTAAAATTGTTTGTTTTTTCCTACTTTAGGGCGTAAACCGACCCGATGCAGCTATTCCGATTCATCCCGGTAAAATTGACGATATACCTCATTTTAGGTATTCTTTTGGGTCACTATTTACATTTTGGAATTATCATTTCTTCTACCTTGACAGTTTTCTTCCTTGCCGTATTGGGGTGGATATTCATTAGGAACAAAAGAAAAGAAGCACATCTGTTCGCAATCATGGTCTTCTTGACCACTATTAGTTTAGGCGTGCTTTCAATATCACTGGCGACGCCCGAAAATTATGATGATCATTATTCATACCGGATTTCAGGCTATGACGTAAAATGGCGATTGAAGATTTTGGAGGTCATGAAACCTACCACCTTTTCAGCGCGCTATATTGCCGAAGTACATCGTCTCGAAAACCATAGAGCATCAGGAAAAGTATTACTGAGTTTGCCCAAAGATACCGCAGTGTCGCCATTTGAGGTGGATGATGAACTCATTTCCTTTGGCCAAGCCGAAGAAATCGGGCCTGCTTTGAACCCACATCAATTCGATTACAAAAATTACCTTAAAAATCTAGGCATTTCACATCAGTTACGACTGAATAATAGTAACTATATCGTTTTAAAAAATCAATCGCCAACACTTTATGGGGTGGCCGCATCTTTTCGAAATAAGATCATTTCAAAATTGAAAACCTCTGATTTTGGGAATGAAGAATTGGCCATTATACAGGCGTTGCTTTTGGGGCAGCGCCACGATATATCGGTAGAGACTTATAATAACTATAAAAATGCAGGGGCCGTTCATATTTTAGCCGTATCGGGATTGCATATCGGTATCTTGCTATTTCTACTACAGTTCTTGTTAAGGCCTTTGGAATATCTACCCAAGGGAAAAACCATTAAACTAATAGTTACGCTTCTGTTGCTTTGGGGGTTTGCCTTTTTAGCAGGCTTGTCCGCTTCTATTGTCAGGGCGGTCACCATGTTCACGTTCGTGGCCTATGCCCTATTTTTGAACAGACCGGGCAATACTTTCAACATTCTCGCCCTTTCGATGTTTTTCATTTTATTGGTCTATGACCCAAAACTTTTGTTCCAGGTCGGGTTTCAAATGAGTTACGCCGCTGTTTTTGCCATTGTTCGAATTTATCCATTATTTCAGAAATTATGGCATCCCAAGAATTGGTTTACTCGAAAAGTGTGGCAATTATTGTCGGTTAGTATAGCGGCTCAGTTAGGGGTATTGCCTATCGGTCTTTATTATTTTCACCAGTTTCCTGGTCTTTTCTTTGTTTCGAACCTCTTGATCGTACCGTTCTTAGGATTGATTTTAGGTCTTGGTATCTTGGTCATTTTACTCTCCCTTTTCAATATACTGCCCGATGCGTTGGTCAAAATCTATGATTTTGCCATTGGTTCAATGAATAAGGTCGTCGAATGGGTCGCCCAACGCGAAGCTTTTATTTTTAAGGACATTTCTTTTGATCATGTTCAATTGCTATTGGTCTACGCGATTATGTTTTATCTACTTATGATAAGCACAAAAGTATCCTTTAAAAGAGCCGCGACCCTATTGGCCTTGGTTATCGGTTTCCAACTTTGGATGCTCCGTACCTCTCATCGCACCGCCCGAACGACAAAGTTGATATTGGCGCATCAAACCCGTAATTCTGTTTTAATGCACCATAATGGAAATCGACTGACCCTTATGACCAACAAAAAAAACGAAGCGGCCCGCTTGGCCGCCGATTATAAAGTCGCTGAACGAATCGATTCCGTTGGATATCAAGAACTGAAGAACAGTTATTCTTTTAGGGGCAATAATTTGTTGATTATCGACAGTCTTGGAGTATATGGCCCGACCTCTGAACCAATGGATTACATCGTACTTACCGAATCACCCAAAATTAATCTTGAAAGACTGATCGATTCTTTGCACCCTAAAAGTTTGATCGCCGACGGAAGCAACTATAAAAGCGATATCGAACGCTGGAGAACGACTTGTAAAAAAAGAAGACTCCCCTTTCACTATACAGGTGAAAAGGGAGCATATTACTTCATTGATATACCATAATCAATGTATCTTGCCCATCAGCTTTTTAATCAATGGAGATGTTACGAGCACAATCAATCCGGCTCCTAGCGCATATTTGGCTATTAACATAAAACCATCGGTGTAAACACCCAAGGTTTCCAATCCCCCAATGTTCTTGTCAGTACTTTCGATTGCCAATTGTTTGCCAATAAACCCTACAATCTGAAATGCAAAAGCCGATGATAAAAACCAAACCCCCATAATAAAGGCTATAAAGCGCAGAGGTGCCAAATCGGTCATCTTCGAAAGGCCGACCGGTGACATGAACAACTCACCGACAGAAAGCAGAAAATACATCAACAAAAGATAAGCAAATGGCACTAAACCATTGTCGTTGGCACTTGCTCCGCTAATCGCCAAAACATAGAAACTAATTCCAGCGAACAACAATCCCAAACCGAATTTATAAGGGGTTCTTGGATTCGATTTTTTCTTGCTCAACCATGTCCACATCATTGAAATAGGAATCGCTAAAATTATTATGAACATTGAGTTCAAAGAATTAGTCTGTGCGGCGGTCATTATTCCCTCCAAATCAATATTTCTTGCAGCGAAGAGTGTTATTACACTCCCCGAAAGCTCATGAAATCCCCAAAAAATGGTCATGAAAAATGTAAGCAGCACTGCAACGAATAATTTTTTACGCTCATCAAGGGAAGCTTTGTACATGATATAGGCCAAGTACGCGAGAACCGTAATACCAATACCCGTGAATATGACATTTACTATATTCTGGCCGGCGAACATACCCTCTGTTGCGACAGATTCGTACGAGGACAATAGAAAAGCTATCAAAGGTACGGCCATAACGGCCAAGATCGGAACAAGAATACCTTGCGGAATTCCAACTATTTTTTTGTCCATTACTTCTTCATTAGGAGGAAGCCCTCGATTTCCAAAAACGTTCTTTTTGATACCGCTCCAGAAAAATATAAGTCCCGTTAGCATCCCGATTCCGGCCAAACCGAAACCATAATGCCATCCATATTTTGCCGCCAACCAACCACACAAGAGCGGGGCTACCCAGCCTCCAATATTGATTCCCATATAAAATATCGTAAATCCCGAATCTTTTTTGGGATCTCCCTTTTCATATAAAGTGCCAACAAAAGTTGAGATGTTCGGCTTAAAAAACCCATTACCAACGATGATGAGCGACAAGGCCAAAAAGAACGCCATATTGTTCTCAATGGCCAGAACGAAGTGCCCAAGGGCCATCAATATGCCTCCTAAAAAAATGGAATTGCGCATACCCAAAATCTGATCTGATATTTTGCCCCCAATCACCGTTGATGCATACACCAACGATCCGTATGAAGCATAAACCGCGGCCGTTGCAAAATCGCGCTCGGCCAATGCTTCGAAGATAACATTGACCATATAAAGGGTAAGCAAGGCACGCATACCATAAAAACTAAAACGTTCCCACAGCTCGGCGAAAAAGAGATAGAACAAACCTTTGGGATGGCCGAACATTTGCTCTTGATCGGTATATTCATTTTTGGTTTCCATAAGATCTTATGATTGGTTTATTACAAGTTTTCTTTTACAAAATCGGTCAATTTGGTAAAGAGATGTATTCGGGTATTGCCGCCATAAATGCCATGGTTCTTATCAGGATATATCGCCCAATCGAACTGTTTATTCGCCTGAACCAATGCCTCGATCATTCGCATACTGTTCTGTACGTGAACGTTATCGTCACCAGATCCATGTACCAACAAATATTTTCCTTGTAAAAGCTCAGGATAGTTGAAAGGCGAATTGTCATCGTACCCATTCGGATTCTCTTCAGGTGTTCGCATGAATCGCTCGGTATAGATGGTATCGTAGAATCGCCAACTTGTAACCGGTGCCACAGCAATCGCCATTTCAAAGACATCATTGCCTTTCAATATGCAATTTGTGGCCATATGCCCGCCAAAACTCCAACCCCAAATTCCAGTACGCTCTTCATCGATATAAGGTAGCTCGCTCAACTTTTTGGCAGCGGAGATCTGGTCTTCGGTCTCATACTTTACCAAATTCAAATACGTGACCTTTTTGAAGTCTCTACCCTTAAGACCTGTGCCCCTACCGTCGACGCACACAATTATGTAGCCCATTTGGGCCAACATCTGGTGCCAGTAGTCATTGGCTGCCATCCATCGGTTCGCAACTTGTTGTGATCCCGGACCGCTATATTGAAACATTAACATCGGGTATTTTTTAGAGGCATCAAAATCTTTGGGCTTGACCATATACATGTTCAAATCGTTACCATTGATGGCTATGGTGGAAAATTCCTTTGGGGAGGTAACATAACCTTTTAAATTATTAAGAAGGTTATTATTGTCTTTGATATCCTTCAACTTTTTGCCGTTCGACGCCCTGTGCAATGTATATTCAGGCGGTGTGGCGGCGCTTGAAAAAGTATTGATGAAATACGTGAAGTCGGCACTGAAATCAGCACTGTTAGTTCCCAACGCGGTTGCCAATTCCTTTTTGTTCTTACCATTACTGGAAACACTATAAACACCCCTGTTTATAGAACCATTTTCGGTAGATTGATAGTATATTTTGTCTTTTTTAGGGTCATAGCCATAATAGGCCGTTACCTCCCAAGGGCCTTTGGTAACCTGTTCAACCAATCGGCCGTTCTTATCATGCAGATAAATATGGTTCCATCCATCTTTTTCACTTGACCATATCAAACTGTCATCGGCCAAAAAAGTAAGGTTATCGTGAATATCGACATAAGCTTCGTCTTTTTCTTCCAATAACAGATCAATGCTATTGTCTTTTGTATTGACCCGGTGCAACCGTAAATGGTTTTGATGACGGTTGATTGTCTGTACACTTAGTTGATCGGGGTTTTTCATCCACTTTATTCGAGGAATATAGTATGCGTCGGCCAAATCAACATTCGAAATACTTTTCGAAGAAAGGTCGTACGTGTGCAAAGTCACCATCGCATTTTTCTCGCCCGCTTTCGGGTACTTGAACACATATGGCTTTTGATAGAGTTCGGCACCATAGACATCCATGGAAAATTCGGGAACATCGGTCTCATCAAAGCGAAGAAACGCGATTTTGGTACCATCGGAATTCCATTCAAAAGCCCGAACGAAAGCAAACTCCTCTTCATAGACCCAATCGGTAACACCATTGATTATTTTGTTCTTGACGCCATCGGTCGTCAATTGTTTCGTGGTCTTATCGGCTATGTTGAAAAGGTAAATATTATTATCAAGAACATAGGCAACTTGGGTGCCATCAGGCGATAGTGAAGGCTCTTGAATTTTCGAATCCGAGATTTGGATTACGGTCTTTGAGCCAATATCATAAACGAAGAAAACGCCCAAAGTAGAACGCCTAAAAATAGACTCGACTTCTGTGGCCAAAAGAATTTTACTTTCATCTGTACTAAATTCATAGGAGGTGAAGTTAGACACCCCTTTCAAATCTGCCGAAGAAACTATAGTCCGGACTTTGGACAAGGTGGTATAATCATACATGTCGATCGAACTTGCCTTACTTACACGGTCATAGTTCAAAACAGTATATTCCTTGCCATTGTTGAGCGATCGCAGGGCGTCAAGACCTTCGGTGCCAAAGGTGCCTTGGTAGATATCTTCTACGGTTATTTGTTTGTTTTGGGAATGTGCAGATGTCAAAAAAAAGACCCCTATAAAACCCAGTAATACTATTTTTCGCATTAGTTTGTTAAAAATTGGATTAAATCGGTCAAGTTTAGTGATAATTTTGCAGATAATATAACCTTTACCATTAAAATACAATAAGGGGTCAAGCGAACATAAGAGTCCCTTTTTCAGGTTTATGCTTATCTTTATCACGAAACCAAGTACTTTATGACAAAGCCTATCGAAGGATTTTCCAAACTGACCAAAGAAGAAAAAATCGATTGGTTGGCCAACAACTTCACCCCCGATCCAAAGGCCGCAAAAAGAATCTTGAAAAACTATTGGAACGAGGACATCGAGCTTCAAAAATTACACGATGAGTTCATCGAAAACACGATAACCAATTATTACCTGCCTTTTGGCATTGCGCCGAATTTTTTGATAAATGGCAAGTTATACGCGATTCCAATGGCCATTGAAGAAAGCTCGGTGGTTGCAGCGGCCAGTCGGGCCGCTAAATTTTGGCTGGATCGCGGCGGATTCAAGACCGTCGTACTCGGAACCCAGAAAATAGGGCAGGTACATTTTAACTATTACGGCAATCCATCGAAACTTAAAAAATTCTTCCTCGAGGTAAAACCAAAATTAAGGGCCGATGCAAGGCCGATCACAAAAAATATGGAGGGGCGCGGAGGAGGTATAGTCGATATTGAACTGCGCGACAAGACGGCTCAAATAAAGGGTTACTATCAGTTGCACTGTACTTTTGAAACCCTGGATGCCATGGGGGCGAATTTCATCAATTCATGCCTCGAACAATTTGGCAAAACCTTTAAGGAACAAGCGCTACTTTTTGGTCAATTTACCGAAAAAGAAAAGCATATCGAAATCGTAATGGGCATTCTGAGCAACTATGTACCCGATTGCCTTGTGAAGGCAGAGGTCAGTTGCCCTGTCAAAGAATTAAAAGTTCCGAATTCGATTTCACCGAAAGCGTTCGCAGATAAAATGGTACGGGCCATCGACATTGCCAAGGTCGAGCCCCATAGGGCGGTAACCCATAACAAGGGTATTATGAACGGTATCGATGCGGTCGTATTGGCCACGGGCAATGATTTTAGGGCAGTGGAAGCGGGAATACATGCCTATGCCGCCAAAGATGGAAAATATACCAGCCTGACCCATGCGGAGATCAGGGGTGATATTTTTCATTTTTGGATCGAATTGCCCTTGGCTTTGGGCACGGTCGGCGGACTAACCTCACTTCATCCTTTGGTAAAACTGGCCCTCGAAATCTTACAAAGGCCTACGGCTGAAAAGTTAATGCAAATTGTTGCCGTTGCCGGCCTTGCACAAAACTTTGCCGCGGTAAGTTCGCTGGTTACAACGGGCATACAAGAAGGCCATATGAAAATGCACCTGTTGAACATTCTTAATCAATTGGGCGCCACCCAAGAAGAAAAAAAGAACCTGACCGAACACTTCAAAAACCATACTGCCTCGCATAGTGCCGTGGTCGATGCTTTTGAAGCCTTGAGAAATGGCAAATGACAAAAAACTTTTACAGCAACGGGAAGCTTTTGTTATCAGGCGAATATGCCATTTTAGATGGGGCAAAGGGTTTAGCGGTGCCGACCAAATTTGGCCAATCGTTGAATGTGACCGAAGAGGATTCAGCAATGCTACATTGGAAGAGTATTGATGAAAAAGGAAATATTTGGTTCGAAGGTCGTTATGAATTGTTGTCGTTCGCCGAAGTTTCAAGTTCCGATGCCAAAATATCAAAAACCTTGATCGCAATACTGCGACAAGCAAAAGGTTTGAATCCTAAATTTTTAGTAGAGCCTGGTGGACTAAGAGTTGAAACAAAGCTTACATTTTCTCAAAATTGGGGACTCGGCACTTCATCTACCCTAATCAATAACATCGCGCAATGGTCGGGCGTAGATCCCTATGCATTATTAGCAAAAACCTTTGGAGGTAGTGGATATGACATCGCCTGTGCCCAAAATGATTCCCCAGTGTTGTTTTGGCTTGAAGATTCGCGTCCTAAAACAAAAGTCGTTCACTACGACCCTCCATTCAAGGACCGTCTTTTTTTCATACATCTCAACAAAAAGCAAAACAGTCGCGAGGGCATTGCTGACTATAGAAAAAAACATTTCGACCAAATAGAACTGATCAATAGCCTCTCTGACGTTTCTTTGCAACTACTTAAATGTAAAAAATTAAACCTCTTCGAAGAGTTGATCTCCAAACACGAAGACTTACTGTCTCGAGCGCTCAATCTCAAACCCGTGGGCGAAAAATTGTTTTCTGACTATTCAGGGGCTATAAAAAGTCTAGGGGCCTGGGGAGGCGATTTTATATTGGCTACCGGAGATAACCGGACACCCGATTATTTCAAAGAAAAAGGGTATGAAACGATCATACCCTATTCCCAAATGGTTCTTTCTTAACTTCGATTACTAATAAAAAGTGGCTCTTTTATCCTCAATTTCAGAAGCTTCCTTAAGTGCATTGTAGACGGCCGTATTCACCTTAGAGGCATTGGCCGACTGAAGTGAATTGGCAAAAGTGCTATAATTATCGAGTTTTGGGGCCTCTTGTTTCTTCGTTACCGTAATCATGAAAACACCCGATTGCCCTTCGATAAGGCCAGAGGTCTCACCCTCTTGCATAGTATAGGCCGTCCCAACCACGACGGGTTCGCTTCCAGATCCCGGAATGGTAGGCGATTTGACCGCCAAAGCTGTTGCGGTACTGGCACTTACATTATTGTCTTTGGCCAAATCATCCATCGATTTGCCCTTGTTCGTTGAAATGATCTGTGCTGCCTTGCGCTCTTTACGTATTTTGGGCAATACGGTGGCCGAAGCATCTTCCGGAGACATCAAACCTTCATCGTAACTGGCCGTAAGTTGAACAACGGCGTAACCATTGTTAATGTTGAATCTTCTGATATCACCCAACTTAGTGTCACTGTTAAACGCCCATTGTACAATGGCCCGTTGAGCACCAAGACCGGGCAGGTTCTCATCCATAGCCTTTATCTTGTTCACGGGCATCACGGCATATTCATTTTCTTTGGCCAAATCAAAAAATGCCTTATCGGAATCAATCGATTCCATTTCAAATTTGGTCGCGTCGGTAAACAGGGTATTTATTGTTTCTTCAGATGGTTCGATCTCACGTGTCAAAGTGGCGACCTGAACGATATCTTGTTTGTCATCGACCTTTATGATATGGAAACCAAATTCGGTTTCCACCAAACCTATTTTTCCAATTGGATTACCAAATGCGTAATCATTGAATTTGGGTGTCATTACCCCTTGCTGGAAATAGCCTAGGTCGCCACCATTCGGTGCCGAAGGGCCATCTGAGTTATCTCGAGCCAATTCAACAAAAACGGCATCTTTTTTTAACGCCTCCTTTAGTAAATCTTTGGCTTTTACCTCAGCTTCTTCTTTTGTACGTTTAATATCTGGATTCGCCCTTGTGGCCCCTTCGTAAGTAATCAAAATATGACTAGCCTTTACCGTTCCGTTCGGTTTTCTGTTGACCATTTTGGAAATCTTATAAAAATTGCCATCACGATACGGACCATAGATTTCGCCTACTCGTAACGTCATCAAGGTATCGGCAAAACTGGCCGGCAAATCTTTCTTCGCCCTGTATATGGTATCGAATTTGGTATCTGAGTGGCGATCTAAAAAAGCGGCCATGTCAGTGGTATTTCTAAAGCCGGCAATAGTATCCGTTCTATCGGTCTGCGCATTATATTCAACAGTATCGTCAAGTAATTTGGTGACTTCTTCCTCTATGGCCTTTTCGTCGGCCAAAGATGGCTTTTCCTCAAAATAGACAAATTGAATGTCACGTGCCGCTTCTTGCTTAAATTCATCTTTGTGGGCATTGACATAACTTGAGATCTCGCTCTTGGTCACATTGATGGTACTGTCTGGAATCGATGAAAACGGAACTTTAACATACCTGATGTCCATTTTGGTATTGGCCAATTTATAATCCAACTCGCCTTCTTTCAAGGTTGCCCCGACCCCGGCCTTTACCAAATTGAAGTAGGCCTCTTGCTTTGCATTCTGTATGATAGACTCCTCATCTTGCAACCAAAGCGCGTATTGCGCCGGATTGTTGATCTTCATTTCGGCTATGAATTCCCTAAACTTATTCTCATCGAATACACCGCTCTCATTCTGAAATTGCGGGCTTTGTGCATACGACGGAATGTTCTTTATATAGTCCATTATCTGGTCGCGTTCAATATCGATTCCTAGGTCTTCGAACTGTTCGGCCAAAATCGCATTGCGCACCTCTTGGTCCCAAACTTGGTTAACGACCTGCATGGTCGATAAAGACGGGCCTTGTCTTCTAGAGGCCATATCGACCTTTTGGCGAAACGCATCGATGGAAATCTCGGTGCCATTTATTTCGGCCACCGTAGAACCTACTTTTCCGCCTCCGGTCAAATCACTCGTGAATACGCCAGAAATAACGAATGCGAACAAAGCGAGACCGATTATCAATATCAAGACCGTGGTTCGCTTTCTTATATTCTCTAAAATTGCCATTATTCGGATTGTTTAAAATCAGTTGGCGAAATTACCATTTTCTTTTCACCTGTTCAAATTTATTACGCTTGCAATCACGTAGTAATTCGCTACGATCAAAGCACTTGAACATCTTTATATCATAACTTGCTCACCAACCATAAATTTTCGAAAAGTCAGATGTACTCAATCTTTTTCAAGCACTTGTAAAGAGACCAAATCGATCTTGGTGTTCGACACCTCTAAAATTGTAAAAAGAAAATCGCCAATCTTTATTTCAGACCCCATTTCAGGAATTTCGCCCGTTTCATTGACGACAAGCCCTCCCAAAGTTTCGTACTCGTCATTTTCGGGAAGGTCTAACTTGTATTGCTCATTGATATAATCAACTTCGAGCCTTGCCGAAAATTTATAGCTCGTCGCATTGATTCGTTCCTCCAAAAGATCGGTCGAATCATGCTCGTCTTCGATTTCGCCAAAAAGCTCCTCGACGATATCCTCTACGGTCATAAGTCCGGATGTGCCGCCATATTCATCAAGCACCAAAGCGATACTCTTTCTTTTTTTGGTCAGCACATTAAGGATATCGTGGATCAGCATCGTTTCGGGCACAAATTCGACCGGAAGTAATATACTTTTGATCGTTTTCGGTTTTTTAAAAAGTTCATAAGAATGTACATAACCGATGACATTGTCGATCGTGTCTTTGTAGACGAGTATTTTTGAGTAGCCCGTTTCGGTAAACAGTTTGGCCAGATTTTTCGGCGTTTCGTGAAGTTCGACGGCCGTAATCTCGGTTCTTGGAACCATAACTTCCCGGGCCTTGACAGCGGCAAACTCCAAGGCGTTTTGAAAAATCTGTATTTCGGAGTCGACCTCGTCTTCTTCTTCGACAGTTTCCATCTGTTCCGTTATATAATCGCCCAATTCCACTTTGCTAAATGCAAGTTGTACCTCATCGCCAGAAGTTCCGAAGACATTTTTAAGGATGAAATCGGAAACCATGATAATAAAATCGGAAACTAAGGAAAACAGCAAATAGAACAAATAAGCAGGAAAAGCCAATATTTTAAGGAGACTGTTGGCATAAATCTGAAAAAGTACCTTGGGAAGAAATTCAGCTGTAAACAATATTATGAGGGTCGATATAACCGTTTGTGCCAATAACTTGAAGTCTGTCAGCAATAGGTTCAAAAAAGAATTCGACGTTGGGTACAGACCAGCAAACCATTCCATTAAAATCTCGCCCATAAAAAAACCATAAATAACCAATGCGATATTATTGCCAATAAGCATGGTGGCAATGAACTTTGAAGGCTTTTTCGTGAGCCTGGTCAAGACTTTTGCCAAGAACCCTTCTTGTTTTTTTACAATTTCGATATGGATTTTATTGGCGGAGACAAAGGCAATCTCCATTCCTGAAAAAAAAGCGGAAAACACCAATGCAAGAATTATGATAAGTAGTGAGATATCCACGGTCAGTTTTGGTTATCTCGCTTTCGTTGTTCGAACTTCTTGAAATAAAACCTTCTAAAGAAAAACATGAAGGTGGTTATTACGGCCAAAAAAACGAATATGTAGGCCCGACTTCTATCTGAATTCCAAAGGTTGAAAGCCATCATGGCCGATAATACGGCAATAATAAGATTCAAATAGATCGTAAACTTTAAATACTTTCCCATGATCATTTTTCTTTAATGCTCATTAGACCATATGTCTTGTGCGCGCTTAGAAAACTAAGATTTTTATTGAAATCCATTCCCTTACCGTCCATTATGGTACCGTCTTCGGGATTGGTGAACTTGAAGACCTCCTGCGTAAACACCCATTGGTTATCTTGATCGTAATAAAGTTGCGGAGTTTCCAATTTTTTTCCATCAGGGGTTTCAAGAACGACATTGCCCTGCAAATCTATCAAATTTGTGGCCGAATAAACAATACCATAGTCTGCCCTTACCTTGTTCTTTTCTCCCCTTTCATCAAAGAAATCGACCTCGAGACCTTCGGGAAACAACCGATAGGGGAACACTAGATTTTCATAGTTATAAGCGATCGGACTTCTCAAAACGGCAATATTCTTGGCAGGTTTGGTATCTTCACCCTCCAAAGGTTCGATCAATTCGCTATAGGTCAATACCGAATTTTCGGCAATTCCCCTTGGATATACTTTCTTTTGCGCCTCCTCTCCCACTCTTTTATAATTGTCGGTACAGCAGAAAAAAAGCATTGCCATGAAAAAAATCATGGCAATGCTCTTAAAGTTATTTCGAAAAGGGCCTATCATCTTATAAGTTCGGCACTTTTACGCTGCCCCCTGCCCAGCAGTTGAACGATACGGTCTTGCCCGCCATGCCCGAAGAGAAAATCATCTCTTTCGTTGGCGCCTTCGCATTATAACTGGCAGCCGATTGGTTTGCACTACCACTTAATGATGGGTCCACACGACCTGCCCTACTTGCCATATCGGCGGCTTTCCAATACATAGCCCTTTTCTCGAAAGGTGTGCCACCACAATCATTGGCACTGCTCGCATAAAGACTGGCGATCAACAAATAGGCCTTGCCATTACCCGAATTATAATCGATTGCAGATTGGGCATATTTTCTAGCCGTAGATTTGCTGCCTTTTCTTCTGTTGATTACGGCAACCTTATAGGCAATGTTCGATTTTTTATAGCTATCGGTCTCAAGGCTCAAAGCCTTGTCAAAATCTGCCAAAGCCCCCTGCGAATCACCATTCTTCATCTTAAGTGTACCGAGGTAAACATATACATCGGCCGAGGGATCCAATTTTGCCTGTACTTCGACCATTTGACTGAACAAGGGATCGTCTGTACATTCTTTACTGAACATTCTTCCGACCGCACGCTTAACCCATACCACATCGCTTTTCTTCTCTTCAAAATTCTTCTGATATAGTGGAATCAGGTTTTCACAGTTGGCCAAGTCTCCCAACTTCGAATCGATACTTCCGGCTATTTTACCAAATGATTCAGAATTTGTAGAAGCGGCTTTCAACACTTTCTTTTCTTTAGAGGTTATCGTGCCCAAAGAATCCTTTTCCAAAAGTTTGGGAAGCGCATCGTTATATTTTTTGATCTGCTCCTCTACTTTTTCGGTAACACCATCATATATATCAAAAACCTCTTGCAAATCTTTTTTGCCCCCCTTATGCAAATCTACCAAACTCGAGAAATACATATATAAGGCTTTTGGGTTATTAAAATTGGCCTTATCTTCATTAAAAGCCTGACCCAACATATTGTAGATCTCATCGTCGGAAATCATTTTGTTATCATACTTTAGAAGTACCTTGTCGGTGATAACACTGGCCTTATTGGCTTTCTTCGGAAAGTATTTTACACTATTGTCCCAAACACCGAACAATTCGTTAATAAATCCATCTTTATCGGCACCAGAGGATTTTTCGATCTTATACTTTAAAATGCGTTCGCCATAGGCGTAAATGGCCCAATTGGCATCAGGGCAATTCTCATAGACCATTTTCCATGGGGTATAGGCCGCATCATAATTTTTCACCTTTGCATGCTCTGAAAAAATAGAAAGGTTCGTCATGCATTCGGGGTTCTGTGCCTGGGCATTGCCCATTAACATGCATCCCATGAGCATCGTAACCGTAAAGTAAAGTTTCGTTTTCATACTATAATTTTTGCGTGGTCAATGTACTAAATTTTTATCAATTATCAATTTATCTTCCGCTTTCTGAACCATTGGTCGTTGAAAGACATTCCTATATTGATCTTAAAATAACTCTCTTCCAGCAAATCGGCCGAGGTCGTACCTCTTCTACCCAATTCAAAACCAAGGTTCATATTTGAAAAAGTTCTTCCTAACGGTAACCCAAGTCCAAAAGTTATGCCAAAGTTGTTTATATCGGTATTGTTGACGACCATACCTGTTTTGTCCAACCTTATGCCGGCACGGTAGGCAACCCTATTGAAATAGCCGTCAAAAGCCGCTTGATTTGGTATATAGAACCCGCCCAAAGCCAAAGAACTTGCATCTTTATATTCCAAATTTTCAACACCCAAAAAATCATTTGAAAACGAACTCATGCCCTGAAAGCTATATTCGGCACCCACGAACCACTTGCGGTGCTCACCATAACCAAGGCCAAAGGTGGCCGTAGTCGGAATCTTCAGTTCTGTTCTACGAAGTCCTTGCGCATCGAGATCCACATTCAACACTTCGATATCTTGACCGTTGACCAAGGAAAAAGAGCCGACCTTTTTGTTATTCTCCGCGGCCAGATTCGCTTGGGTATTAATTCTAAATGAGGCAACCAATTGGTATTTGTCCTTGAAAATCGGTGTATAGTTCAGGGCATAGTTGAAATCGACGCCGTTTATACGAGAGGTCCTTTCGTCCAAAGTGCCGAATTGAACCCCATCGACGCCTTGAATTCTTGTATACTCAAGTGTGCCGAAATTAAAATTGGCCGTAACCCCGACACTCCAATTTTTGGCAAATTGATAGCCCGTGGAAAGATAAACCCTATTGAGCCCGCCCGTACCTTCATATCGGTTCGTTACCAAAGAATCATTGCTCACCGAGGCCAGATTATAGCCAACTGCAGAATAGGGCATGACGCCAAAGCCCAGTCCCCATCCTTTCTTAAGGGAAAAAGCAAGCGACAAATATTCCAAGTTGGTCAATGTTGCACTTTGCTGTTCGGTATAACTCTTAAGGCGCAGCATCTTGTGAGACACCCCCGCGGCATAGGTGGTAATTCCAAAGTCTTCACCAAACTGAACACCCAATTTGCCCAAGGCCGCCGGATTTTTATGGTTTATATGAATACTATCGGCAAATAAACCAATGCCGCCCATCATCTGGTTCTCAACGGTACCTTTCGCTCGATTATCCCCAACACCAAAATACGAATAAGGCGAAACGGAACCTTCTTGTGCGCACAAGCCCGAAGTGACAAGGCACAACAGCATAAAACCAATCTTTTTTACCATCTATTTCTTATTGTATTCAAGCAAATAATTGAGCCCTAGAAGGAGAAATTTGGAATGGGCAAAGATGGTATTTTTTAACCGTTTAGACAAAATTTGGCTGTCACCACCTGTTAAAATAACTGTTAAATCTGAAAAACGGGAACGATATTGATCGATAACTCCGTCTATTTCGAGAGAAATACCGTTCAAAACCCCACTGTGAATGCTGGTCTCCGTAGAATTACCAATGAAGTCCAACAGTTCTTCAGGCTCCAACAAAGGTAGTTTTGACGTTTGTTCCGATAATGCCCTGTATCTCATATTCAACCCGGGCGAAATGGCCCCTCCCAGATATTCGCCATAATCGTTTATCATATCATAAGTTAAACAGGTACCGGCATCGAGCACCAAGGTATTGGCATTCGGATTCTCGTAAAAAGCCGCCGTTGCCAGGGCAATTCTGTCGACTCCCAAGGTCTGGGGCGTGGCGTACGAATTCTTGAAAGGAAACTTTGAGCTATGGCTCAAGACATGAACCTGACAAAAAACCGATAAAACAGCAAAATCTTTTTCACCCAAACTACCTACCGAAGAGACTATGGCATTATTAATTCTAGGAAATCTATTAAAAAGGTCCTTGATATGTAAGGCGACTTTTTCGATGGCAACGGTAGAATCGAACAATAGGGCATTTTTCTCAAATACCGCGAACTTTGCACGGCTATTTCCAACGTCTATAATAAGGTTCATGGGGCAAAGGTCTGTAAATTCAGAACAGCATCTGAAAAAACGAAGGCTTTTTTAGCGATTTTGTTTGATAATCCTAAATTTGAAATTATATTTGCAGCCCTTTTAAGCGATGTATCAAGGTCGCCAAAGTAGGTAAGGGTACCTTAGCTCAGTTGGTAGAGCAACGGACTGAAAATCCGTGTGTCCCTGGTTCGATTCCTGGAGGTACCACAAAAAATCCTTACGATATCGTAAGGATTTTTTTGTTTTGGGACTATATTGTACTGCAATAATACCAAGCGACTTGATTCTATTCGATTTAAATACCAAACTCAAAGATCTTCAAGATTATCTAATTTCGAAAGGTTGGCTACATTCGGAGGAGCAAATAAAATCTTTGGAGAAACCCGGTGAGGGCAATATGAACGTGGTCCTTCGCATCATTACGGATCAACGGTCATTTATTCTAAAACAATCGCGCCCCTATGTTGAGAAATACAAACAAATAGAGGCACCGTTGGACAGAATCGCCGTTGAATACAAGTTTTATGATATAATCCAAAACAATGCGCTTCATGCGCACATGCCTAAAATCTTAGGGTATGACGCCACAAATCACCTCTTGTTGTTAGAAGATCTTGGCAAGTGCGAAGACATGATTTCACTTTATCATGATGGGGATGTCAACAAAAAGATGCTTCAAAAATTGATTTTCATCCTCAGGATAATCCATCGAACAAAACCACCGAAAGATTTTCCTGAAAACTTTGCAATGCGCAAGTTGAACCACGAACATATATTCTCGCTACCCTTTAAGAAAGGCAATGGTTTTTCTTTGAGCGACATTCAACCGGGGCTACAAGAATTGTCGATGGCCTATAAAAAGGATGCGGCTTTGAAGAAGGTCATCAAAAACATAGGAAAGCGCTACCTTTCAAAGGGCAATACGCTGATCCACGGCGATTACTATCCCGGAAGCTGGATGACCGAAACCGAAAACCTTTATGTTATAGATCCCGAATTTGGGTTCGTAGGATTTGCCGAATTTGATCTAGGGGTCATGGCGGCCCATATGATAATGACTACGGGAAAGAAAAAATTCTTGAAACAAATTCTTTTGCAATATGACGGTGGCGTTGATCAAAAATTAGTGGCCCAAGTCGCGGGCATCGAAATTATGAGAAGGTTGATCGGGCTTGCCCAACTTCCGCTTGAAAGAACCCTTGAAGAAAAGGCAAAACTTTTAAAGAAGGCACGAAAAATGATCTTATCATGAACAAGAGAAAATATTTTTTCCTTCACGCGTTGTTCATTATTTTATTTCTTGTTTCATGCAAGAAAACCGCTTCAGAGATAAATCTCCCTTCGCCCGAAAAGAAGGTCTATGGGCATGATACTAAGTACTTAGATCAAGATACATATTACGATAAGGTGCTGGGCGCCCTGGCTGGATCGGCAATCGGTGATGCCATGGGGGCCTCTACCGAAATGTGGCATAGAAACGAAATACAACTAAACTACGGGTACATTACCGGGTTAACCCCTGCCGTGCGCGTACAATCGCCGGAAGGCACCTGGGACAATAACCTAGTGGCCGGGTCGACCACTGACGACACCCGCTGGAAATATTTTATGGTCAAATATTTTTCGCGGTTCGATGATAATTTGACCCCGCAGAACTTTGCGGACTTCATTACAGACTATTACGTTTCCCTAACCAAAGAGCTAGGTGATGCCCAATCGAACAAAAACCCGGATATTTTGGACGTTCGGATGGAAAAAATCGATTGGATCAAAGAATGGGCACGGGTCGCCTTGGCCTATCAAAAAGATGCGACAGAATACCAAAAGGCCATGCACCGCTTCTATGGCGGTGAAATGTCATGTGCAGGGCAGCTCTACACTCCCATGTTCGGTCTGCTGTCAAAAAACCCCGAATACGCCTATCGGATTGCCTACGACCATTCACTTTTTGACCTTGGCTATGCCAAGGATATTTCGGGCCTCGTGGCCGCCATGACCAATACCGCCATGTATTCCCAAAGTATCGATTCGATCTTGAATACGGCCATTTTTATCGACCCATTGGAATATAAGAACAGTAGATTGGTCGGTCGTATCAGTCAAAACATTCTGGATGCATCACGACGAACCGTTTTGGTCGCACGTAAAATCGAAATTCATGATTCACTAGATACCAATGGTTTGAAAGAACTCAGAATGCCACAAGGTTTTCCATATTCGACGGAAGAGTGGGTACAACAGAACAGGGTGTATTCTTTCTTGGAAAAAGAGGAAAAGGCAATTCCTTTCCATTCTGGAGAGATTTGGCAAATATTGGTCACCGCTCTGGAGTTCGGCCAAGGCGATTTTGAAAAAACCATGCAATTTATCGTCAATTACGGTCGTGATAATGATACAGTAGCCGCCGTGGCGGGAATGATTCTCGGCGCAAAAGACGGTTTTTCAAAATTACCTGTTGACCTGAGTACCGAAATATTGAGGGTGAACAAAGAGGTTTTGGGAATCGATCTTGAATCCTTGGCCAGAGAAATGACCGAAAACGCCTATCATTCGCAATAAACCGTTACCAAACACCCTTCACCTCGGCAATACCGAAGTTGTTCAACTTCATCAATGCATCGGAAGTATTGGTTATGACCATTTCATCGTAATCCGTATTCGGAAATACTTGGGCAGTCATACTATATTGGCCTTTGTTGATAAATATTTCTACGGAGGACCTGTCGGTTACGATCCGAAACTCGACTTCGCCATCTGGCAGATTATCGGCCGGCATTGTCATAATGTTTGTGAAATCTTCCTGAAAATCGATTTTTCCCGATCGACTTCGATCTATAAGGAATTCACCTACTTTTGAATCTAAACCCATAATGAGTTTTTCTTCATTTTGGTTCTTGAAGACCAGTTGAAAATCTCTGGAAGAAGTTGTAAACCGCATATCGGACTGCTGTAAACCTTTAAATGGAACAACTTCTTTATGGGCAGGTTCAATGACGACCTCTTTTTTCGAACCTTTCGTGACGACCTTCTCAAAGTTTTCGATTGGGTAACTGATCAATTCAAGGTTATCCCCGATTTTTTGCAAGGCCAAATTTCTGGGCAGGGTCATGGCACTACGCCATTTTTCCGTGGGAGTTTGATTTGCATAGTTCCAATTGCTCATCCAACCGATAAAAATTCGTTCGTCCTTGGGCGCATTGTTATAAGTCACTCCGGCATAATTGTCAGTGCCCCAATCGATCCAACGGTTCGATTTCTGATCTGAGGTAAAAGTATTGCCGTCAAAGTTTCCAATAAAGTATTGCGTACCACTGCCACCATTTGGCGCCCCGGGATTGATGCTTATCAACAGTACCCATTTCGTCTCATCGGTTCCTTCGATCTGGAGCTCGAACATATCAGGACACTCCCAAACGCCACCATGCGCCCCTTGTTCTTTGCCGAATTCACTTGTTTTTTTCCATTCTTTTAAATTCGAAGAGCTCCAAATTTGGAGATGGTCTCCGGCCACCAAAAGCATTTTCCATTGTTTTGTTTTATCATGCCAGAAAACCTTGGGGTCTCTGAAATCTTTTATTCCATCATTACCGATTACAGGATTGCCCTCATATTTCGTCCATGTATCCCCGTTATCGAGACTATAAGCGATCCCCTGCGTCTGATAATCATTTCGGCCATCTTTTTCTGCATCCGAGTTGTGGTAGGTAAAAATGGCGACCAAAGGCGGATTGTCTTCCGTGCCCAATCCCGAGGTGTTCTGTTCATCGAGAACGGCACTTCCCGAAAAAATATACCCATGCTCATCAGGAAACAGGGCAATGGGTTTATGGTTCCAATGAATCAAATCTTCGCTTGTAGCATGCCCCCAATGCATGGGGCCCCAAACGATGTCCTCTGGGTAATATTGATAAAAAAGATGAAAAATTCCGTCATTATATACAAGACCATTGGGGTCGTTCATCCATTTTTCCTCAGGTGTAAAATGAAATTGCGGACGGTGGGGTTCTGAGTAATATTCCACTTTAATCGTATTAGCGGTCGGTTCTTTTTGGGCTTTCTTATTTCTACATGATAATATCAATAAAGCAAGAAAGCAGAACTTTAAGGCATCCTTAATGTTCATATCCTATTCATTAAACGTTATCGAACTTTTCATTCAAGCCCCCCTAAAATAGTATCTTTATCGCTTTAATATGTGACGAACATGCGTTTTCTTTCATTTTTTTTACTTCTCTTGGTTTTCTGCCCGAACACTTTTTCACAGAAGAAGCTAGACAGGGTCTTGAAAAGGTTCAATAAAGAAAGTGTTCCTTATATACACGTCGAGGAACTTGCGAGAAGTGAAAATATACTTTTGTTGGATGCAAGGGAAAGGGAAGAATTCGAGGTCAGCCATCTTAAAAATGCCATTTGGGTAGGTCATAAGACTTTCAATATCGATTCACTTTCAAAGCCATTACCGAATAATAAAGAAAGTGAAATAGTGGTCTATTGCTCCATTGGGGTAAGATCTGAGAATATTGGCGAAAAGTTAATGAAGGCGGGGTTCACCAATGTCAAAAACCTTTATGGCGGCATTTTCGAATGGAAAAACAAGGGTTTTCCGATATATGATGGCACGGACAATGAAACCCAAAAAGTGCATGCCTTTAGTAAGCATTGGGGCAAACTGTTGACCAAGGGCGAGAAGGTCTACGGCAAAGAAGAAGTTTTAGAACCCTAGACCTGGTCTGAAAACAAAATTCCGAATATGGGTTTTATCCTTTCCAAGAAGAATGAAAAAGATCAAAAAACGGTCCACCTCAGTTTTGTCAACTCCAAAAGCCTGCTCATAATTTTCACCAGAAATCCTGAATTGGGCAAGTGCAAGACACGATTGGCAGCGACCATTGGCGATGAAGCGGCACTTCAAGTCTATAAATTTCTATTGGCCCATACCGTTAAAATAACATCGAATCTCAATATCGCAAAACAGGTGCATTATTCGGTCAAGGTGCGTGAAGATGATATTTGGGACAATTTGATATACGATAAAAAGCAACAGCAAGGCAAAGATCTGGGCGAGCGAATGGCCCACGCCTTTGAGGAAGGTTTCGCCTCGGGTTTCGAAAAAATCTGCATCATCGGAAGCGATATGTTCGATCTTGTACAAAACGATATCGAAGATGCCTTTCAGGGCCTGGACCATTCCGATTATGTGATCGGCCCAGCGGTCGACGGAGGGTATTATATGTTGGGAATGAAAAAATTCAACCCCATAATTTTTCAAAATAAAAAATGGGGTGCCGACACGGTCTATAAAGATACCATCAATGATTTGGAAGGAGAAAGCATATATATAAAAGAGGTACGCAACGATATCGACAGGTATGAAGATATTTCGCATGTTGCGGCTTTTCAACCATTTTTAAAACATCTATGAGAATAACAAAACAACACTTGGAAGAATCGGTCGCCTACCTTAGGCAAAAAGGCTTCGGCAAACCTGAAATCGGAATCGTACTGGGCACGGGATTGGGCAAGTTGGTAGATGAAATCGAAAATCCGGTAGAGGCCCATTATAACCACATTCCTTTTTTCCCCTTGGCGACGGTCGAATTCCATACCGGTAAACTTATTTACGGAACCATCGCCAATAAAAAAGTAGTGGTTATGCAAGGTCGCTTTCATCTTTATGAAGGTTACGATTTTATGGATGTCACCTATCCTATACGGGTCATGCACCTCTTGGGCATTGAGAGCTTGTTCATTTCGAATGCAGCCGGGGCCATCAACTTGGATTATAAAAAGGGAGAGATGATGTTGATCGAGGATCACATCAACTTGCAGGGCGGTTCCCCTTTGGCCTTTAAAAATGTTGCGGAATTCGGAGATCGATTTGTTGATATGATCGAACCCTACGATCCAAAAATGCGTAAACATCTAAAGGAAATAGCTACAAGGGAAGGTATCATTTTGAAAAGCGGCGTTTATGCTTCGGTAGTCGGTCCACAGTTGGAGACCAAGGCAGAATATCGCATGTTAAAAATATTGGGTGCCGACGCCGTAGGAATGAGTACGGTACCCGAAGTAATTGTTGCCAATCATTTACGACTACCCATCGTAGCCGTTTCGGTCTTGACCGATGAATGTGACCCCGACAACCTGCAACCGGTCAATATTCAGGAAATTATCGAAATAGCCGGAAGTACCGAACCTAACATGATAAAACTATTCATAGAATTAATCAAAGAAATATGAGCTATTTAGAAGCGACCAATAATCTTTATAAAGAAGCGGCGTTGACCCCTGATGTAGGGCTCTGCTGTACGACCAATCCGATATGGCAATTTCCGGGGCTTTCGATTCCGAAAATCATGCAAGAAATGAACTATGGCTGCGGAAGCACGGTCTCCGCCCAAGATCTGGTCAACGACCCCAAGGTGCTGTACGTTGGTGTTGGCGGTGGCATGGAACTTTTACAATTTGCTTACTTTTCTAGGCAAAAAGGAGGTGTTACAGGGGTCGACACCGTCGATGAAATGCTCGAGGCATCACGACAAAATTTTAAGGTCGCCGAAGATGAGAATGATTGGTTCAAAAGCGAGTTCGTCAACTTGGTCAAGGGCGATGCATTGAATCTTCCGATCGAAGATGAAAGTATCGATGTGGCCGCACAAAATTGCTTGTTCAATATTTTCAAAATGGACGACCTAAAAAAAGCGGTGGCCGAAATGTACCGCGTGCTCAAACCCCATGGCCGTCTGGTGATGAGCGATCCGACCTGTGAACAGCCCATGAACGAAACGTTGCGAAATGATGACAGGCTAAGGGCACTTTGCCTGAGCGGTAGCATTCCGATAAAAGACTATGTAAAAGTTTTGACCGATGCCGGGTTCGGCACGATCGAGATCAGGGCCAGAAAGTCGTACAGGGTGCTATCACCCAACCATTACCCGACGGAAGAACTGATATTTATTGAATCTATCGAGATCGCCGCGATCAAAGATCCCATGCCTGCCGATGGCCCTTGCATCTTTACGGGCAAAACGGCCATCTATTATGGTGATGCCGAATACTTCGATGACAACAATGGCCATGTGCTGTTGCAAAACCAACCTTTGGCGGTCTGCGACAAAACGGCGGCCGCCCTGGCAAAGGCGAGTGATGAAATACATATAAGTGAAAGTACTTGGCACTATGATGGTGGCGGGTGCTGTTAGCAATTGCAATTACTCTATGATAAGTATTATAATTCCTGTTATCAACGAGGAAATGTATCTTGGTCGTCTGTTGGAGTACTTAGGCCAACATACTTCAAAAAGTGAGGTCAGGGAGATTTTGGTAGTTGATGGTGGCAGTAACGATGATACGATAACTGTTGCAAAAAACTTTGGGGCCACTGTAATCGAATCGAAAAAAGGGCGTGCCAAACAAATGAATACCGGGGCCAAATTTGCTACTGGAGAGCTACTTTATTTTCTACATGTCGACACTTTTCCACCGCCGGACTTCACATATCGTATTTTACAGGCCCAAAAAAATGGAAGCGAGGCCGGTTGTTTCAGAATGCGCTTTGATAGCCAAAGCCGTTTCTTGAAGTTTTTTGCATGGTTTACCAGGATCAACCATCCGATTTGCCGCGGTGGGGACCAATCCCTTTTTATTTCCAAAGATCTTTTCGAAAAGACCAACGGCTTCAACGAGGCCTACATTATTTACGAAGATGTCGAATTTGTAGCGCGACTTTATTCAAAAACCGATTTCATGATATTGCCCCAATATGTGAAGACCTCGGCTCGAAAATACCGTAAAAAAGGTATGCTGCGCCTGCAATATCATTTTGGCATTATTCATTTGAAAAATTATCTGGGCGAAGGGCCTGAAAAACTATACGATTATTATCAGAGGAAAATTGCCTTATAATATCGCGTCAACGAAAACAAGGTTTTAGCGGATCGGTCCGATCTCGCCTCCTTCAAAATCCAAAAGAACACCTTCTGAAATCCATTTGGCAAGTGCCTGGCGATTATCGGGATCCAAAATTCTTCTTTGGTCTTTCTTGTTCCTGATATTTCCGATTTCTATAAAGGTCATTGCAGGGTGGGTCTTTTTGACCAAATAGAGTGAAGTCCGATCTTCGAAAGTACCCGTATAGGTTCGGTTCGGTTGGTACTTTTTATATTTTTTCTGAAAGGTCTTGTGAATACTTTCGGCCAATTTCTTTCCGTTCTTGCTCTTTTCATGATGATAGAAGAATACATCGATATTCTGTCCTTTGCTGCGGCTATCGACATGGGTTACGATTAATCGTTGAAATTGCCCAAGATGTTTTCTGTGAAGTTGGTTCACAATGTTTACCCGTTGTTTCAACCGCGCCAATTGATTTAATGGTATTGTCTTGCCTCCGTAGGCCACCTCATCATGGTCGATTTCTAAAATGCGATCGTCGCGAATGCCATCGTTTTCATCGCGAATAATTATGTACACGGTCGCACCATGGGCCAATAATTCCTTGGCCAATCTCAACGTAATATCATAGGCATATTCGTCTTCGGCAATGGCCTTGCCCGCATAGTTGGCCATTGCACCTGGATCAGGACCGCCATGGCCCGACACAAGATAATAGACCGCTCCTTTGAGCTTTTCGCTCTTTGGGAGAACCGTTTCATTGCCCTCTCCAAAAATCGAGTGGTACTCTCCCTCTATTTTCTTGATTTCCTTGGCCTGTCTTTCAAGCGAATCGACAACAACGACACTGTCATCCTCAATAAAGGGAATACGGTATATCCTACCTTCATAGAGATGCACACTATCACGCAGGTTATCTAGGTTCATGGCGATAAAGTCGTCATATCGCTCATAAGGATTCATTCCTTGTTTACGCAACAAGGAAAGAATACCATCACCCTTTTCGGCCGTAACCGTTATCAATGAATCTTGGGAAAAAGACAGGTTTATCCCAAAAATGGAAAGCACAAGAACGAAGCAAAAATCTTTATATAGCACTGAAAATGAAAATTGTTCTACACAAAGATTATCAAAAATACTGCCCAATTCCAAAAACGATGCCGTGGGAAGCATTTTTTGTTATGCCATACCCATAGTCTACCCTAAAAATGGCATTGAATATCTTCTTGTGGATAAACCGCAAACCGAGACCAGGATATACGCGAATGTTGTCATCGTCGCCAAAGTCGCCGAAATCACCCCCAGGATTTCGCCAAGAACCGGCATCGACAAAGACATTGCCCTGTAGCACGAACCAGTTGTCGTCGATCAAAGTATGCCTGTATTCACTGTTGAGCACAATGGCGCCGGTACCTCGGTCAATGGTATTGCCTACCCCTCTGATGTTTATATTGTTATCAACGGTAAAGGGTGCGAAAGGGGTTTTCATATTGCTGGCAAGGCCCAATCGTAAACGGTTTGCCCAGTTACCGCGTTGGCCAATACGCTCGAACCAAATAAAATCATTGAAACCGATCACGAATTCCGGTAGGTTTTCATTCTGACTCCCTACGTATTGTAGGTTCAAGCTACTTCGAAACCCATCTAAGTATTGATAGTGGTATTTCACATTATCATATTGATAGATAAGTTTGAAAAGGTGTTTATCGACATTGAGTTCCTGTGGAACATTCGGACTTATAGCACCATCAAGGTATGCATAGTCTTCGTTAAATAAGCTGACGCCAAGCTCGAACCGATTTTTGAAATTCATTTCGTAAAGCCCCATAAGTTCAAAACCTTTGTTATTGTACCGATAATCCGCAGTCGCATCATCAAAAAAAACGGGTTCACGGGTGGTCAGGTCCTTAAAATTCAGTTCGAGACCCAATTTATTGCTGAACAGGTACGGAGCGCGGATCTGCGCCCCAAAGGAATTGAAAACGTCATATTGGTAAAATGCGCCCAATGTAATGTTCCTTCCCAAAAAATTGAACTCCTGTAGACCTACCCGAAATGCGAACTCGCCGTTCGAGGAAGTATATACGTTCGCAAAAGGAATAAGGGTAAAATTTTCTTCAATATGATAGACCACCCTATTTTTTCCATCACCAGCGGGAAAAACCTCAAAATAGGCGTGGGCGACTGCGGGCAATCTTTTCAAGCGCTCCATATCTTTCTGAAGAAGGACCGAATCTAAAACCATACCTGTCTTTGTCTCGACAAGCCTTTGAAGAAAATCAGACCTTGTTCTTTCTGCCCCGGCAAAGCCCAAATCATCCACTATCGACTGTTGTGCCGTACAAAAGCAAGTAATGAGAAATAGTAAGTAAGACAGAAAAGTTCTGAACATCATGCACTTTTAATGTACCCAACCCGGATTACATGGTTATGGCCTCAAAGATAGCCTTTGATCTCTACAAAAGAACCACGAAAAAGAAAGCCGAAGCCGACTATTCGGATCTATAATATCTGCTAAGGACTTCTTGGGCAGGTTTATTTTGCGGGGTAAAACGATTATTTTGGTCGCCGCCTACTTCTTTGTGCCTGATGAACCATTTCCAGACATAACCCCCGGCGAACCAATCCTCTTTCCAGAATTCCTCAAAAATTGCCGTAAGGGCGTTGGCCTGGGCGACCAAATTTACCTTTTCATCATGAAGATCCACCAACCAAGGTTTTTTGGCGGTATAGTCCATACTGCGATACCCATATTCGGTAAAAAGTACAGGCCTGTTCTTTTCATCTGAAAGTGCAGCGATTTTTTCCTTCCAAGGTTTCCAGCCCAACTTTAATTGCCCGATAGAAGGCGTTATTTCTTCAGACAAGGGAAAATAAGCATCAATACCTATGTAATCTAAATCTTCCCAAAAAGGGGTTCTGGCGTACTCGTCCCAATTGGCCGCATAGGTGAGCTTTCCTTTATAAATTTCCCGAATTTTTCGGATTAGCCGTTTCCAGTACCCCGGCCTGTTTTTTACAAATTGTTCCAATTCGGTGCCGATACAGAATATATCGGCATCTGCCTCTTGCGCGGTCTGGGCATAATTGAGAATAAATTTTTCGTAGGAAGCTTCCAGTGCCTGCCAAGACTCCTCCGATTTCATGGCCATGGTTCCGGTAAATTCTCCATGTGAAATCCATATATGGGGTTTAAGCATAACCTTGATTCCGTTTTTATGCAACATTTCGATATACTGCAGGGCACCCCTTTTGGTCTCACCGAACCACTGCCTATCGGTATCGAAAACAATATTTGGCGAATCGACATCCCTAATGAAGCCAAAAGGCATGATGGCCGCATGGTTCGCGTTAACTTTGACCACCTCATCGATATGCCCTTGGGCCACTTCTTCCCGGGAGGCCACAAAACTGACTCCGTTGATTTTCCCAACACCTTGTCCGGAACAAGAAAATTGGAGGATACACAATATTAGAAGGGCAATCTTTTTCATTGAAAGCATTTGGACTTCTAAAATAGGCCATTTTGCCGTATCGTTAAAAAATAGCACGGAGGCCCAGATTAAAAGTTTGTCCAAGGCCTGAATTATTACCTCTCAGAAAATTGGTGTAAAGCAGCTCCAGGTTAAGTGCGCTTGACAACTGATATTTGGCACCCCCTCCCATTGCCGTATAATTTTGTGAAAAGTTATTGCCCAAGTCGATTCGTTGTGAATGCTGCGCCAAGGCCAGAACCGTAAATTTCGAGCTCGGAAAATAACTTAAAAAAAGACCGGGGGTCAAATTCAAACTATTGTTGGCGAAACTCTCACCGGCCTTACCGAAACTCAATTCTGAATTCAGCTCGCTGAACAATTGCCATTTGTTATCAGAAAAAGTGTAGTCGTAAAAAAAACGGTTCTGCCAGATATATCCCTTCTGGTCTAGAAATACTCCGTTTTCGGTCTCATTATCCACAAGAGGAATAAAAAAGGAGCTTTGAATCGAAAAATTACTGATCGACGCAATAGGAACGAATTTAACCGACGGGGCGATCGAGGTGATTCCCGAACGCGCCGTACCCTCATCGCCATCGAACTTGAAAACATCGAAGGCCGACCGGTCTTTCACGACATTGCTCCGTACTTCGACAATGGCACCGATATTCCATCTTTTATTTTCGCCAACTCCCGTGTAAGTTTCAAGGGTCGAGGTAAAAAAAGTAGCTCTGGGAATTCTACCTATTTCAAAAGTACTTCTTGTCTCGGTATAAAGGTTGTTGAACCATTTAAGATCCCATTGGCCCTTACCGATCAGTTTTGAAGGTGTGTATTGTTGAATGTTACTTTGTCTTTGCGTCGTATTGGGGTCATCTTGCGAGAAGATATTCAAAGCGGCCAAAAGTGCCATTAGAAGAAATAGGTTTCCTTTTTTTATATTCATGATACTATTTAAAATTGAAACTTAATTTTATTTTGAGCCGTTCAACGACCAGTCATAGGGATAGTAAGACACTTTGACCTTTTCAGGTAGTTTTTCAGATCTGTATTTGTTAATGAAATCAACGAGGCTTTGCCCGTCTTGGGTAAAATCACCCTTGTACCACTCAAAAATCTGTGAGATCTTTACCTTATTTTTATTTACTTGGATGAAATTCGGGTCATTCAGGGCAGATTTGGTCTGGGTTTCCAATTGAGCGTCCAACGTCTCGGGTTTATAGGCCGATGCAATGATCGGCGGGCAGCCCAATCCCCCACAGACCAGAACAAAATGAAATCGCGGTTCTTCAGGAAAAACCGCCCGTAGGCGTTTGTTCTCGATATCGTTCAATGTAATGGTTTCGCCCGCTATCGTATGTTTTGTCTTATCGAAAAAACCGCTGACATCCAATGGGGATTTTAGGGGATAATTCTCAACAATGCCCTTAATCACCAAAAGATTATATCCATTGATCCAAAATGCTTGATATTCCTCTTTGTTTTTACTGCTAGGGGCTATTTTTTCGGCCATATCCAACAACTCGTTCAATTGCGAACTATTATCCTTAATGGCTTTGTAATCTACCCGTCCGTCTTTGACATGGGTCTTTAAAAAGGTATCGGCACTAAGAAAAAAATCCGATGTGCCCTGAGCATGGCCGTATGATAGGGCTAAAAAACAAAACAATACCAAAAAAATAGATTTTCTCATCTTAGCGCATATTAATGAAATCAACGCCTTCTTGGTCGAACTGTGCAAGACAATCTTACAGTTTCAAAATCCGGGCCATTTTAGAACGCAAATGACATTAAAAAGTATCACAGATCTATAACGAACCCAATCTATTGTTAAAGAATTAAGTTCTTACCTTTAATCGCGACAGAGGTTTAAACTTCAAAACATTTAAATGGAGCATATCGTTATCATAGGAAATGGCATTGCCGGAATCACCGCGGCCAGGCACATCAGAAAACTTTCTGACAAAAAAACTACCATCATATCCTCAGAGACCGATTTCTTCTTTTCACGCACTGCGCTCATGTATGTGTACATGGGCCACATGAAGTTCGAACATACACAACCCTATGAAAACTGGTTCTGGAAAAAGAACCGCATCGATTTGGTCAAGGGTTATGTAACCCAGGTCGACCACAAGGATAAAAATCTTGTTTTAAAGGATGGGAGGCAAATACCATACGATAAACTGATTATCGCCACGGGTTCAAAACCGAACAAATTCGGTTGGCCGGGACAAGATCTGGACGGCGTACAAGGACTCTATTCAAAACAGGATCTCGACCAACTGGAAATCAACGCGCCAAATAAAGAAGTTTGCAAACGGGCGGTAATCGTCGGGGGCGGCCTCATCGGAATCGAACTTGCCGAGATGCTGAGAAGTCGTGATATACCCGTCACTTTTTTGGTTCGTGAAAGTAGTTTTTGGAACGGTGTATTGCCCAAGGGAGAGTCAGAGATGATCAACGAGCATATCTTGGAGCATCATATCGATTTGCGATTGTCGACCAATTTGGCCGAAATCAGCGCAGATGAAAACGGAAGGGCAAAAGCTGTCATTACCGATAAAGGCGACACCATTGAATGCAATGTGGTTGGTTTGACCGCTGGGGTATCTCCCAATATCGCTTTTCTTAAGGATTCGGGTATCGAACTCGGCCGGGGCGTAAAGGTCGATCGTTTCTTAAAAACCAATATTCCTGATGTTTATGCCATAGGCGACTGCGCCGAACAGCATGAAGCTATCGGAAACCGTCGCCCCGTTGAAGCGGTCTGGTATACCGGGAGAATGATGGGCGAAACGGTGGCGCAGACCATTTGTGGAAATGGAAGACCTTATAATCCTGGTCATTGGTTCAACTCGGCCAAATTTCTAGATATCGAATACCAGACCTATGGCTGGGTTTTCAGCGAAAAAAACATGAAAGAAAACGAGAGACATTTTCATTGGCGCCACCCAAAAGATTATTGCTGTATAACAGTGGCATTTGACAAAAACACCAGAAGATTTTTGGGCATCAATTCATTCGGAATTCGCATGCGACACGAAATCTTTGACCGCTGGTTGACCGAAGAACGAAATATCGATCATGTTATGGAATTTTTGAAAGATGCCAATTTCGACCCGGAATTCTATGCACAATACGAAAAAGAAATCGTATCAAAGTTCAATTCAGAATTTGGTACGAACATCATCCCCAAGAAAAAAAGTTGGAGACGAATTTTTGAAAAAGCAAAATAATCGACCATAGAGTAATAATCGAAAAATCATTTATCGATGAAAGCACTTAAAAATATAGGCCTTGTAATCTTTCTGATCGGATTGGGCGTTTTTACGGCCCTGCCTTTAATGGGTACCTTCCAATTGAACACCCCAACCTTTGATAAGATCGTATCCGATAAAGGGGTTAAAAGCGAGCTCTTTATTCAATCTATAAAAGATAGGGTAATAGGTCAGGAGTTTACGGGTATGCCAGACCTATCTGCAACGATTTCGGAAGCAGTCGAATCGGCGAACATTTCGCATAGAAAAAATAAAGAATACAAGAAGGTTATATATACCAATCCACATGATATGGCCGTGCTTATCGGAAAAGAATCCGGTAGCGGCTTTATTCCACAAAACAAAGGGTTGATGTGGTTTCTGACCTTCGGGCTCGGAATCATCGGAGCACTTCTTTTCATTCTGCCCAATGTCATCCTATTGGGCAAAAAAGGAATAAAAAACAATGGTATTTATCATGAAAATGCAACGAACCGAGGTTGGATTGCATGGTCCGTCTTTATCTTTTTGGTAACGTTTTACCTGATCCTCTATTTCCGTCCCGAGTTTGCCGTGAACTGGACGTATCTGGTCGATCCAATCAGCGAGGCCCTAAGCGGGAACCCTGCGGGGCATTGGTTCGTTTATGGATTTATGTACTGTGTCGTCATGGTCGTTATGGCCGTACGCATGTACATCAAATACAGACATAACAAATACCAAATGGTGCGCACGACTTCGGTGCTTTTCTTTCAAATCGTATTCGCTTTTTTGGTTCCAGAGATCATGGTACGGCTTCAAATGCCCTATTATGATTTTAAAAATGCCTTTCCGCTCGACTATGATTTCTTTTTTCAATGGAATTTAAAATCGCTCTTGAACAGTGGCGGAATTGGCCTTTTTATCTTGTTTTGGGGAATTATATTGACTTTGGTCATTGTACCGATCATGGTGTATTTCTTCGGAAAAAGATGGTACTGTTCATGGGTCTGCGGGTGCGGTGGCCTTGCTGAAACTTTAGGTGACCCGTACCGCCAACATTCAGACAAGTCATTATTTGCCTGGAAGATAGAACGCTGGTTGGTTCATGGCGTGCTCGTCTTTGCACTTGTCATGACCGCGATGACCCTGTACAGCTTCTTTGCCGAATCGGGAACCGTTCTGGGGATAAAAACGCAAAGTGTTCAGAACACCTATAGCCTGGCCATCGGGTCGATTTTCGCCGGTGTTATCGGTACCGGGTTCTATCCCATTTTCGGAAACCGTGTCTGGTGCCGTTTTGGCTGTCCGCTTGCAGCCTATCTAGGTGTCGTACAGCGGTTCAGGTCACGTTTTCGCATTACCACCAATGGCGGACAATGTATCTCGTGCGGCAATTGCTCTACCTATTGTGAGCAAGGCATCGACGTGCGCGCCTACGCCCAGAAAGGCGAAAATATTGTTCGGGCAAGTTGCGTGGGGTGTGGCATCTGTTCTGCCGTATGTCCGCGAGGGGTACTGAAATTGGAAAATGGGCCTCTTGAGGGACGTATCAATTCGAACGAAGTTCTATTGGGCAATGATGTTGACCTGATGCAACTGGTCAATAAAAAATAGGTTTTAATATCGAACAAAGAATCAGTCAGTTAGTTGCGATCGATTTATTCGACCAATTGACCATTAACAAGAAAGTCGATGTCCGTTAAAGTACTTATTACGGTAACACTGTTCCTTTTCTTCGGAAACACTCGCGAAGAAAAAAGTCATTATTTTAAAGAGTATTACCAGACCGGTATACCGAAGGCCGAAGGTTGGTTGAAAAATGGTTCTAAAACAGGGTACTGGAAATTCTATCATAAAAATGGAAAATTGGCCGAGCAGGGCCATTACCGTAAGGATCTGAGGGAAAAATATTGGTATTTTTTTTCTGAAAAAGGTGTTCGCAGCAAAGAGGGACATTACAAAAAAGGCCAAAAGATCGATTGGTGGTTGTTTTATGACCAATTCGGAAGATTGGATTATAAGTGCCAGCTTTCCAACGGTCAAAAAAATGGCTATTGCATACAATATGACCAAACCGGCATTACCTCTGCCTCGAAATATCGAAATGGAAGAAAACTTAAAGACTGGTATGATCTTAATAGTTTTAGAAAAGAAAATGCACTTTCAGACTTGAAATAATGACTGCAGCATTCGAACTTTTCCCTGACATCAAGGTCATCATACCCGCCTTCAACGAAGCCGATTCAATTGCCCATGTAATTCATGAAATTCCAGATATCGTTTCAGAAATAATAGTTGTCAACAACAACTCTTCCGACCAAACCGTTCAAAACGCCCAAAATGCAGGAGCAACGGTGCTTACCGAAAATAGAAAAGGATATGGTTATGCCTGCCTTTGCGGAATGAATTATGTCGCGCAACAGTCCAAACTACCCGATATTATCGTATTTATTGACGGAGACTATAGCGATTATCCAGAAGAGCTTATCGAAATCGTGAAACCGATCGTAGAAGACGACAAAGACCTGGTAATCGGGGCCCGTGTCAAGCACCTTAGGGAAGAAGGGAGCATGACGCCCCAACAGGTTTTCGGTAATTGGTTGGCGACCAGGCTTATGAAATTGTTCTTTGGGGCAACATTTACCGATCTCGGTCCGTTTAGAGCCATAAAGTACGACAAATTGCTTCAATTGGGCATGGATGACAAAACCTATGGGTGGACCGTTGAGATGCAATTAAAGGCATTAAAGAAAAAATTGACATATACCGAAGTGCCAGTACGTTACAAGAAAAGAATTGGCATTTCAAAAGTATCAGGTACCGTAAAAGGTAGTATATTTGCAGGCATTAAAATTTTAGGGTGGATATTTAAATATAGCTTTAAATAAAATGGGACTAACAATTATATACATCATCCTCGCGATCTATAGCATTTCGCTCTTACTGATCTTTCTGTATAGTCTTGCCCAGCTGAACCTTTTGGTCAATTATCTAGGTAATAAGCGAAGAAACCAAAATGCGCCAAAATACAATCTTTTGGATCCAAGAGAGATTCCGTTTGTAACGATCCAACTACCCGTCTACAACGAGGAATATGTAATGGAACGGCTCTTGGACAATATTTCAAAAATCGAATACCCAAAAAGTAAACTTGAAATTCAGGTCTTGGACGATTCTACAGATGATTCCGTAATCAAGACGGCCGAAAGAATCGAAGAATTAAAGAATACAGGCCTTGACATTGTCCACATTCGCCGGAAAAACAGACAAGGCTTTAAGGCCGGTGCCTTGAAAGAAGGCCTTAAAATTGCCAAAGGTGAGTTTATCGCCATCTTCGATGCCGATTTCTTACCGGACAGTGATTGGCTGAAAAAGACCGTTATTTACTTCAAGGATGAGGAAATTGGTGTCGTACAGACCCGTTGGGGCCACATCAATAGAGATTATTCTGTGCTGACCAAAATCCAGGCTTTTGCGCTTGACGCCCATTTTACCCTTGAACAGGTCGGAAGAAATTCAAAGGGCCACTTTATCAATTTTAACGGTACGGCCGGTATTTGGAGAAAGCAATGTATTCTCGATGCCGGAAACTGGGAGGGCGATACCTTGACCGAGGACCTCGATTTAAGTTACCGTGCCCAACTGAAAAATTGGAAGTTCAAGTATTTGGAAGATGTCGAGACCCCTGCAGAACTTCCGGTCGTAATCAGTGCCGCACGGTCACAACAATTCAGATGGAACAAAGGTGGTGCTGAAAACTTCAGAAAATCGGTTTGGAGCGTGATCAGCGCCAAGAACATTTCGTTCAAGACCAAGTTCCACGGTGTCATGCACCTGTTGAACAGTTCTATGTTTTTATGTGTTTTCTTGGTAGCCGTTCTGAGCATTCCGGCCATGTATATTAAAAATACCTACCCACAGTTCGATGGACTTTTCAATGCACTCAACTTTTTTATTGTCAGTACCATCATACTTTTTGTTTGCTATTGGTTCACCTACAAAAGTATTCAGGGCAGTAGTTTTGACAATTTTGTGGACTACATAAAGCTCTTTTTTACCTTTTTCGCCGTAGCCTTAGGGTTTTCGCTACATAATTCGATTGCTGTTTTAGAAGGCCATATGGGCAAGCGAAGTGAGTTCGTGAGAACGCCGAAGTTTAATATCAACAGCATTACCGAAAGCTGGAAAGGCAATAAATATCTCGCCAAAAAGCTATCGCCCAACATGATTCTCGAGTTCGGCCTAATGGTCTATTTCCTCTTTGGTATGTACAGTGCGATACCGCTAGATGATTTCGGACTCTTTCCATTCCACATGATGTTGTTCCTCGGTTTTGGTTTTGTGTTTACCAAGTCGTTGACGGCGAGGGCATAAGACAAGGGTTTTTAACTCTTTGCCCAAATCTTCATGATTTTTTTACCTCCTTATGAATTTCCTTTGGACTCACTTTTAATAATATAATAATGGCAATAAGTCCGAGAATTACTTGCCACCATTCCCAATAAGAAAAGTTTATTTCAATTTCTCTTATTTTGATCATTTGACATATATCATTTTGGGTTCTATCCCATGTGCAACAATTAAGCTTTTTGATTTGCAAGGTGATCAAACGGTCTTTTAAAAAAAGAACAAAAAAAACCACCTTGTCATGGCTAAGTAAATGGATTGTTTTCAGTTTGCGTGTAACATGAAAATTGAAAATCTGTAGCTTCCTCAATAATTTCTTTTAGGTGTTCGGAGATGTGAATTTCAAAGAATGAAAAATGTTTGTTGCCTGGAGTGTCTTCTTCGAAGAATAGATTGAGAAAGCTCGGATGGTACTCGTTCCGCCTTCCACTGAACGGCCGAGTTTCGAAATCGGTTTTGCGATGTGCAACGGAGCAAAAATTCCTACGAAGAAGTATCCTTTCTTTGTTTCGTTTCTTTGGACAAGCAAGAAATGAAATGAGAATATTCCACTTTAATTTCTTATTTTTTCGGTTGCTAAGAAACCCACCGGATGCCCAACCGATTTGTCACATATCTAAAACTTCATAAGGTTTCATTGGTGCTCGCGTTTATTTGTCTGGGCTTATACTATACTTTCGCCTATCATCTCGAACGTACCGACTTTATCAAGTTATTGACCCTATGCGCTGCCTTGTTTTTTCTCTGCTTCAAATTGATACAATTCGAAAAGTGGAATTTTAAATTGCTGCTTGTCATAGGGGTACTGTTTCGGTTGGCATTCCTAATGGCAGAACCGAATCTTTCGCAAGATTTCTACCGCTTTATCTGGGACGGTGAACTGGTGCGGAATTTTGTCAATCCATACTTGGCGGTACCCGACACTTTGATCGAGCAAAAAGATTTGGTCATCGCCAATGCAAAGGAGCTTTATGGTGGCATGGGCGAACTCAGTGCCCGCCATTTCAGCAATTACCCGCCTTTGAACCAGATCATATTTGCGATGGCCACCCTTTTGGGCGGAAAATCGGTCATGGGCTCCGTATTGGTTATGCGGGTCTTGATCATAATCGCCGATATCGGCATTTTCTATTTCGGAAGAAAATTATTGCGTAACCTCAACCAGTCTCCCCACTTGATTTTTTGGTATTTTTTAAATCCCTTGGTGATTATCGAGTTGACCGGAAACCTTCATTTCGAGGGTGTCATGCTTTTCTTTTTTATATGGGCCCTATACTTGCTATCGATTAAAAAATGGGTTTGGGCCGGAATTCCCTATGCCATGGCCATTTCGATAAAATTGGTGCCCTTGTTATTTCTTCCACTTTTCCTGAAATACCTCGGATTTAAAAAAAGCATGCTGTTCTATTTGGTGGTCGGCGCGGTTTCCCTTCTGCTATTATCTCCATTTTACGCCTCCAATTTTATCGATAATTATTCGCAGACGGTGGGACTATGGTTCTCAAATTTTGAATTCAATGCCAGCCTTTACAATATCATGAAGAAGATTGCCATTGGCTATGACCAAAAACCATGGGAGTTCGTCAAAAGTTATGGTAATGTCACCCCATATATCACCATAATCCTTGTGTTGGTGTTCACCGTCTTTAAGGTCGATAAAAACCTGAAAACATTGTTGGCGGCCATGCTTTGGGTTTTGACCCTGTACTATTTAATGAGCTCCACGGTACACCCCTGGTATGTTATTTTTCTTTTGACGCTTTGCATTTTTACCGAATTTCGATTTCCCATTATATGGTCGGCGGCAATCATTCTCAGTTATTATGCATACTCCCAAACTGATTTTAAGGAAAACCTTTGGCTATTGGCCATTGAATATATTGCCGTGTTTGCTTTCCTATCCTATGAAATACTCAAATTGAACAAGCAAAAACCGTTTTTTCGATAAAATTAAGTCCTGAATTATGTCGATAAAATTTAATTTGTACATTTGACTCTCAATGCAAGGACAAGATTACATATTCGTTTTTATCGCACGTCCGTTCTTCCCACGTTGTCGTCGCCCGTAAGGGTGCGCTACTTCTATGGAAATAGGTGAGTCCATTTCCGCAATTTCGACAGACCATATTGAGAATTTTTAACTAAAACAACGTAGCAATGAACATTGTAATTGCTGACGAATCACATTTTAAATACGCCCAACAAATTTGCGACACCATTGCTGAATCGGCAATGGTACGTGGTACGGGAATTGCCAAACGTACACCTGAGTACATCCACAAAAAATTGCAGAACGGCAATGCCGTAATCGCTCTTGACGGTGATAAATTTGCGGGTTTTTGCTACATCGAAGTCTGGGGGCATGAAAAATATGTGGCCAATTCGGGTTTGATCGTCCATCCAGATTATAGAAATCAAGGCCTGGCAAAAAAAATCAAGCAGAAAATCTTCGAACTTTCTACCAGTAAATTTCCAAATGCGAAAATTTTTGGGATTACGACTGGGCTGGCCGTGATGAAAATCAACTATGAACTAGGCTACAGACCCGTAACGTTTTCAGAATTGACCGATGACCCTGAATTCTGGAAAGGCTGCCAAACCTGCAAGAATTTTGATGTCTTGACACGTACAGAACAGAAAATGTGTCTCTGTACGGGCATGCTTTATGATCCAAATTCGAAAGAAAAAACGGCAAATGTTAAAAAACTCAATGGCAAGACATTCCAGCGACTAAAGAGTATCAAGGAAAGTATATTCCTAAAGAAAAAGGCCAAATGAGACCGACATGTTTAAGGTCATCACTAAACACACCGGAATGATTATTTTAAACCAAACCTGCCCGCCGGCAGACAGGGGTTGCATTCCCGCGCCGAGCTTGTCGAAGCGCGACGGTTGAAAAACAACAAAAATAAACACATGAAAAAACTAGTTTTAGCATATAGCGGTGGGTTGGATACCTCGTACTGCGCCAAATACCTATCAAAAGAAAAAGGTTTTGAGGTACACGCCGTAAGCGTCAATACCGGTGGTTTCTCAAAAGAGGAAATCACCGACATCGAAGAAAAGGCATTGCGATTGGGGGCAAGGTCATACACCTCTATCGATGCCGTACAAACCTTTTACGACAAGGTCGTTAAATACCTGATTTTCGGCAATGTATTGAAAAACAACACCTATCCGCTTTCGGTTAGTGCCGAGCGGATCGTACAGGCCATTGAAATCGTAAACCATGCCAAAAAGTTGGGCGCCGAATATATCGCCCATGGCAGTACCGGTGCGGGTAATGACCAGGTACGATTTGATATGATCTTCCAGATCATCGCTCCTGAAATCGAGATCATCACACCGATTCGCGATAACAAATTGGCCCGGGAGGCCGAAATCGAATATCTCAAACAGAACGGGGTCGAATATTCTTGGGAAAAAGCGAAATATTCAATCAACAAAGGGCTTTGGGGTACTTCGGTCGGCGGGGAAGAAACCCTGACCTCCGAAAAACCGTTGCCCGATTCGGCCTATCCCAGTCAATTGCAGGAAAAGGAACCCTCGGAAGTGAAACTAACCTTTGAAAAAGGGGAGTTGGTCGCCATAAATGGAGTAAAGGATTTACCGGTCGCCAATATTGAAAAGCTCAACAATATGGCATCAAAATATGCCATTGGCCGAGATATTCATGTCGGCGACACCATTATCGGTATCAAGGGCCGGGTCGGTTTTGAGGCCGCCGCTTCGCTTATCATTATAAAAGCCCACCATCTTTTGGAAAAACATACCTTGACCAAATGGCAACAATATCAAAAAGAGCAGTTGGGCAATTTTTACGGAATGTTACTGCACGAAGGAAACTATCTCGATGAGGTAATGCGAAATATCGAGGCCTTTTTGAAAGATACCCAAAAAAACGTCTCAGGTGATGTATTCGTCGGCCTGTTTCCGTTTCAATTCCGATTGAACGGAATCGCATCGGAGCATGACCTGATGAACGCTTCGTTCGGTAGTTATGGCGAAATGAACAAAGGATGGACGGCCGATGATGCAAAAGGTTTTATAAAGATCCTTTCCAACTCGGGCAAAATCTATAACCATGTAAACCAAAACCATGATTAAGGTAGGCATCATAGGAGGTTCAGGATACACGGGAGGCGAATTGATTCGAATTCTTTTAAACCATCCGCAGGCCGAAATCGATTTTGTATTCAGCACCACCCGGGCAGAAAAAAAACTTTCCTCGGCCCATCCCGATCTATTAGGGTTGACCGATATGCAATTTACCGCACGGGTGAATCCGAATATCGATGTAGTCTTTCTATGTCTGGGCCACGGTAATTCCTCTAAATTTTTAAAGGAAAACCTTTTTTCCGATAGCACAAAAATCATCGACCTGAGCAATGACTTCCGATTAAAGAAAGATTCGATCTTCGAAGGAAAAGAATTCGTCTACGGACTCCCGGAATTGAAAAAAACGGAAATCGAAAAAGCTGATTATATCGCAAACCCCGGATGTTTCGCGACTACGATTCAATTGGCCCTATTGCCCTTGGCAAAAGCCGGATTACTGGGGCAGGATGTTCACATCAATGCCGTGACCGGTAGTACAGGTGCAGGTGTAAGCCCTTCGGCGACCTCCCATTTCAGCTGGCGGAACAATAATGTGAGCTGGTACAAACCCTTTACGCACCAACATTTGGGGGAAATCAATGAAAGTTTGAAATCATTGCAAGACGATTCGGGAGAATTGTTCTTCATGCCGAATCGTGGAAATTTCACAAGGGGCATTCTGGCAACGGCGTACACGAAATTTACCGGAAGCGAAGCGAAGGCCATTGAACTGTACGAGAGCTTTTATGCCGATGCACCGTTCACTAACGTGGCCGAAGAACCGATTCATTTAAAACAGGTGGTGAATACGAACCAATGCCATGTTCATTTGCACAAACACGACAATATACTGCTGATTACATCTGCCACAGATAATTTATTGAAAGGTGCATCGGGGCAGGCCGTTCAGAATATGAATTTGATGTTCGGTTTTGACGAAACCGCAGGTTTAAAATTAAAGGCTGGAGTATTTTAAAGAGCATATCGATAAATTACCAACAACGGTCAAGAAACAACGAAAAAATGAAAATAGCCATCATAGGTGCCGGAAATTTAGGATTATCAATTGCTAAGGGTATTTTGAATTCAAAAGGGTCGAATTACATCTATCTGACCAAAAGAAATACCGCTGAACTGTACAATTTTGAACAATATGGCAATGTTATCATTACGTCAGACAACCGCGAAGCGGTAAAAAAGTCGACGATCTTGATATTCGCGGTACAACCCAGCCAACTCGAAGCGATTCTGGTCGACATCAAAGACCTTTTGAAGACCAAACATGTTATCATCTCGACGATAACCGGTTTTAGTATCGCCAAGATCGAAAGCATTATCGGAGCCAAACATCACATTATAAGAAGCATGCCCAATACGGCGATTTCGGTCGGCAAGTCGATGACCTGTGTATGCAGCAATGAAAAAGGAAAGGGCAAGATCAACTTGGCCAAGGCCATTTTCAACCGGATGGGGCATTCCATGGAAGTGCCAGAAGAACAAATGCAGGCCGCTACAGTAATCTGTGCAAGCGGAATCGCTTTCTGGATGCGCCTCATACGAGCGACCACCCAAGGTGCCATACAGTTGGGTTTCGATGCCACTGAAGCACAAGAACTGGCCATGCATACTTGTAACGGTGCGGCTAGTTTGTTGATCGAAACCGGAAACCATCCTGAAGAGGAAATCGATAAGGTTACGACCCCGAAAGGTTGTACGATCCAGGGTTTGAACGAGATGGAACATCAGGGGCTCAGCTCTTCATTGATACAGGGAATTGTGGCTTCGTTCGAGAAAATCAGTAGGATCCGGGAGGGGCAATTATAAAAAATCAAACACTTGGCTTAAAGCACAAAAAATGAAGTTATTCGACGTTTATCCGCTATACGATGTAACCCCCGTCTCGGCTAATGGTATCGAGGTCATCGACGACAAAGGCCAGACCTACCTCGATTTTTACGGGGGCCATGCGGTCATTTCCATCGGACATACGCATCCGCATTATGTAAAGCGGTTGAAAGATCAATTGAACAAGCTAGGGTTTTATAGCAATTCTGTAAAAAATCCGTTGCAAGAAGAATTGGCCTTAAAACTCGGTCGACTCTCGGGCTGTGACGACTATAATCTGTTTATGTGCAATTCGGGTGCCGAGGCAAACGAAAATGCGCTGAAGATGGCTTCCTTCCATACCGAAAAACCAAGGGTCATTTCCTTTAAAAACAGTTTTCACGGCAGAACGTCGGCGGCCGTGGCCGCGACCGATAATCCGAAAATCAATGCCCCCATCAATCGGCAGCAAAAAGTAACGTTCTTGCCTTTCAACGATTTGGACGTTTTTCAAAAGGAAATCGAAAAAGGGGACGTTTGCGCCGTTATTTTAGAAGCCATACAAGGTGTCGGCGGTTTGGACGAACCTTCCACAGAATTCTATCGAAATATCACCACACTTTGCAAAACGAACAATGTGGTACTGATTGCCGATGAGGTACAATCGGGCTTTGGCAGAACTGGAAAATTCTTCGGTTTTCAACATCATGGCATCCGACCGGATATCATCAGTATTGCCAAGGGCATGGGCAACGGCTTTCCGGTGGGCGGAATTTTGATCCACGAAAGTATTAAAGCTTCACACGGACTGTTGGGCACCACTTTTGGCGGAAACCATCTCGCATGTGCCGCGACCTTGGCGGTCTTAGAAGTCTTGGAAAACGAACAATTAATCGAAAATGCCGCAAAAATTGAACCTTATTTTCGAGGGTTAGCGGCAGAAATCCCCCAAGTTAGGCGCGTAAAGGGCAGGGGGTTGATGCTCGGTCTTGAATTCGATACTTCGACTGCGCTCAGCACAGGTTTCGAAGTTGCCGACCTCAGAAAGAAGTTGATCCACAATCAAAATTTGTTTACGGGCGGGGCAAATGATAAACACGTGCTTCGGGTACTTCCGGCATTGAATATCACGAAAGCCCATATCGATATATTTTTCAACGCCCTAAAAACGGAATTGCAATGAGCATCATACTTGAAATCGGCCAACGCAATGCCGTTCTCACAACGATGGCATCATTGCTCGCTAAGAATCGGCAGACGATTTTAGCGGCCAACAGAACCGATATGCAACGTTATTCGGGCGATGATCTGGCCATGCGCGATCGCCTGAAGGTCGATGATACCAAAATCGATGGAATGATCGTTTCATTGCGGCAATTGGCAAGTCAAGACGACCCTTTAGGGGTCGAGCGTTTTCAATTTACGCATGAAAATGGCATGCAGGTCAGCAACAAGACCGCACCTTTCGGTACGGTATTGATTATTTATGAGTCCCGCCCCGACGTAACTATCGAAGCGGCGGGTATCGCTTTCAAATCCGGCAATAAAATCTTGCTTAAGGGCGGTAAGGAATCCTTGAACAGTAATCTGGCATTGATCGAATTATGGCATAGCGCACTTGTCGAACATAATGTCGATACCGATTGGGTAACCTACTTGCAATTTGATAGGGGCGAAACCCAGGTTTTCCTAGAGAAACCGACTCAAAAAGTTGATCTCATTGTTCCGCGCGGAGGGGAAAAATTGATTGCCTTTGTCAAGCAACACGCTACCTGTCCTGTAATCGTAAGCGGACGGGGGAACAATTTTGTCTATGTGGACCGGGAAGCCGATCTGCAAATGGCATCGGACATCATCATTAATGCGAAGACGACCAAAATATCGGCATGCAATGCGTTGGACAAAGTGTTGATCGCCACCGACCTGCCAAGAAAACATCAATTCTTGCAACATCTGATTCAGGAACTGAAAAAGAGCAAGGTGGAGATTTTTGCGGACAATACCATTTCAAGCATGGACGGTACCCAAGAAATTACGGACGAAACAATTTGGTTCGAGGAATTTCTAGATTACAAAATCGTTATCGGCCAAGCATCTTCGTTGGAAGATGCAGTGACCAAAATCAATCGATATGGCGGTGGGCATTCGGCGTCCATAATAACAGCGAATAACGATACCGCGCAGACCTTTATGGAGTCGGTCGATGCGGCGGCCGTCTACCACAACGCCTCGACCCGGTTTACCGATGGGGGGCAATTCGGTCTGGGAGGGGAACTCGCGATCAGTACCGACAAATTACATCAACGTGGGCCAATAGGTTTACAGCATTTGGTCACGAACAAGTGGTTCGTAAAAGGAAATGGCCAGGTAAGGAGTTGATGGTTGATGGTTGATGGTAAGTTAAAAAAATGAGGAAAATTAAAGGGTTAGAAATGCAGCGTTCGGATTTCAGAATGAAGTAAATAAAAAATGTAGAATCATGAGACAAGAGACCGACAACAAGAAATTAGAAATAATAAAGCATACTGCGTTCAGCCAATGACCAAAACAATGTCCAAAAAAAGAATCTTACTCAAAATAGGATCTAACACCCTGACCAAGGAAACCGACCAAATATCCCGAGGAAAAATCGAGGATATAGGCCGACAAATAGCCCTTTTAAAGGAAGGTTATGAATTTATTATCGTCAGTTCGGGAGCAATTGCGGCGGCGAAACAATTCGTGAAATTGGAACATAATGGCCAAGACATATCGGTCAAACAGGCCCTGGCGGCCATTGGGCAACCACATTTAATGCGTATGTTCCAGGAAAGTTTTAGGGAATTGGGTCTGTTCACCTCGCAGTGCCTACTGTCATATTCCGATTTTGAGAATCCCAAATCAAAGGGAAACATCAAGAATACAATAAATATTTTGGTAGCCAATAATTTTATACCTATCATCAACGAGAACGATACCGTAGCCGCCGATGAAATCCAGTTCGGTGACAATGATAAACTCGCGGCTTTGACCGCAACACTTTTAGAAGCAGACCTACTGTTGATCGCCACCAACACCGATGGTATCTACACAAAGGCATCTTTGGAAAACGGTAGGCCCAAGACCATTGCAGAAGTACAAGGCGTTGCCGATTTATCACGGGAAATTAGTATGACAAAATCATCGCATGGCACTGGCGGAATGCAATCGAAGATCGAGGCGGCGACCATTGCGAGCGAAGCGAACATAGAAACCTGGATCGTCAATGGCTTAAAAGACAATTTTATAACCGATGCCTTAAACGGCATCGGCAACCATACCAAAATAAAATAATGAGAAATTATCTCTCTATCAGCGACATAGATTCATTGCCCGATTGGGTCGCGGCGGCACGTGATTTGAAAAAAAATCCTAGGAAGTTTGATTCACTTGGAAAAGGAAAAACCATCGGCCTATTGTTTTTCAATAATAGTCTGCGCACCCGATTGAGCACCCAAAAAGCAGCGATGAACCTGGGTATGGAAGTCATGGTCATGAATTTTGGCAGCGAAGGCTGGGCTTTGGAATATGGGGATGGCACCATTATGGACCAAGGAACCTCTGAGCACATCAAGGAAGCCGCACAAGTGGTTTCGCAATACTGTGATATTATTGCCATTCGAGCCTTTGCAGGATTAAAGGACAGAAAAATAGACGAAGCCGAACAGGTTTTGAACGGATTCAAACAATATGCCAGCGTTCCCATTGTAAATATGGAAAGTTCGGTGGGCCATCCGTTGCAGGCCTTGGCCGATGCAATTACCTTGGCAGAGCAAAATGCAAAGAAAAGACCTAAGGTAGTACTATCATGGGCTCCGCACCCCAAGGCCCTGCCCCATGCCGTCGCGAATTCCTTTATTGAAATGATGCAGTTGCAGGAAGCCGATTTTGTGATTACCCATCCAGAAGGTTACGAATTGAATCCCGAAATCACCAAAAGTGTCCGAATCGAACATGACCAGAAAAAAGCCTTGGAAAATGCCGATTTCGTTTATGTCAAAAATTGGTGCAGTTATTCGCACTATGGAAAAATCCTTGGTCAAGAAACCGATTGGATGATGACCAATGAGAAATTGGGCCATGCCAAGTTCATGCACTGTCTACCGGTACGAAGAAACGTGGTCGTCGAAGACGCCGTTCTCGATAGTGAACGATCATTGGTCATCGAACAAGCGAATAATCGAACCTATGCGGCACAGGTAGTTTTAAAGAAACTCTTGGAAAATTAATACGATGGCCTATACATTGAAAGACAAAGTATGCATCGTTACCGGAGCCACCAGTGGAATGGGCAAGGCCATTGCCAAAACATTCCATCACGAAGGGGCGAAGCTTATTTTATCCGGAAGAAATATCGATCGCGGAACTGCCTTGGCCAATGAACTTGACAATTCGCTTTTCGTTGCCGGGGACGTTAGTGAACCCAGCTATAACGAACGGCTTGTGAAAACCGCCATCGAAGTTTTTGGAAAACTGGATATTGTATCGTTAAATGCGGGAATTTTAGGATTGGGCAATGTTGTCGATCTGTCGCCTCGCGATTGGCAAAAAACCTTGGAGATAAATCTGAGCTCTATTTTTTATCTTTCAAAATATGCCATTCCATATTTAAAAAAACAGCAAGGAAATATTTTGATCAACGCATCGATTGCCGCATATAAAAGTTTTCCCAACCATCCGGCCTATTGTGCCTCAAAGGCTGGCTCGGTCGCATTGATGAGGCAAATGGCCGTTGAATACGGCCCTGAAATCAGGGTAAATGCCATGTGTCCGGGTCCTGTGGACACTCCCTTAATATGGGACTCCGCAAAGGCTTTTGAAAACCCTGAAAAGGCCGTCGAAAACGCGGGAGAAACAACTTTGATGAAGCGATTGGGAAAACCCGAAGATGTCGCAAATTTGGCCCTTTTCCTTGTGTCCGACAAGGCATCATGGATTACGGGAACGGCAATGACCATTGATGGCGGAAAATTAAATACGTAGGATGAAACAAAAACTATCCATCATTAAAATTGGCGGAAACGTCATCGAAGATCCTGATAAGCTATCACTGTTCCTATCGCGTTTTTCCCGAATGGAGGGTTTGAAAATCCTGGTCCACGGAGGTGGAAAATTGGCGACCCAATTGGCGACCGAACTGGGCATCGAATCAAACATGATCGGGGGCCGCAGAATTACCGATGCCCAAAGCTTGAAAATAATCACGATGGTCTATGCCGGGCTGACCAACAAAAATATTGTTGCAGAACTACAGGCGTTGGAATGCAATGCCATTGGATTGACCGGTGCCGATGGCGATACCATACAGGCGCATAAAAGACCGGTACGCGATATCGATTATGGTTTTGTCGGCGATGTCGAAGGAATAAATTCGAAGACGATCTCGCAATTGCTGAATACCGGACTTACCCCTGTTTTTTGTGCAATGACCCACAACGGTCACGGACAGTTACTGAACACCAATGCCGACACCATTGCCTCTGAGCTTGCCATCGGTATGGGTATCGATTTCGAGACGACATTGTACTACTGTTTCGAAAAGAAAGGGGTTTTGATGAATGTCAATGATGATGATTCGGTGATAAAACACATCGATTCGGCCTCCTATGAAAAATTATTGCAAGACAATATCATTGCCGACGGCATGCTTCCGAAAATGGAAAATTGTTTCCATGCCCTTCGAAACAATGTACATAAAGTCTGCATCGGAGACCAAAAGATGCTCGACCCAAATACAACTTTGTATACAACACTGACCTTATGAAGATGGAACAAAAAGTGCTAACGGAAAAAGCAATCGAGCTCTTGAAAGAATTGATTTCCATTCAATCTTTTTCATCTGAAGAAGATAAAACTGCCGACGCGATTGGCAATTGGTTGAAGTCATTCGGTATTCCGTTTCAGCGGAAAATCAATAATATAATTGCGGTCAACGAAAATTTTGACGAAAACAAACCGACCCTGCTGTTGAATTCGCACCACGATACGGTAAAACCGAATTCGGCGTACACCAAAGACCCTTTTCACCCGCATATCGAGGATGGAAAATTATATGGTCTGGGCAGCAATGATGCGGGCGGGGCCTTGGTCTCATTGCTTGCCACATTCGTGCATTTCTATAAAGCGGAAAACCTGAGCCACAATATAATGATGGTCGCCTCAATGGAAGAGGAAAGTGCCGGTCCCAACAGTCTTAGAAGTTTATTGCCTGAACTTCCTAGAGTCGATGTGGCCATAGTAGGCGAACCTACTTTGCTCGATTTTGCCATAGCCGAAAAAGGGTTGGTCGTTTTTGATGCGGTGGTAAAGGGAACCCCATCTCATGCGGCGCATCCAAACGCCGATAATTCCATTTACAAAACCATCGAGGTGTTGCAATGGTTCAAAAATTATAAGTTTGAAAGGGTATCCCAAACCTTGGGAGAGGTGAAGTTGACCGTTACCCAGATCAATGCCGGAAGTCAACACAATGTCGTTCCGGCGCAGGTCGATCTGGTCATCGATGTTCGCGTCAATGATAAGTACACGAATAAAGAAATCGCCGATATATTGAAGAAAGAAGCCCCATGCGAATTGAAGGAACGCTCGTTGAACCTGAATTCGTCGGCCATCTCAAAAGACCATCCCTTGGTACAAGCGGGTATTGCCATGGGCAGAAAGACCTATGGATCCCCCACCCTTTCGGATCAAGCGGCTCTGACCTGTCAATCGTTAAAATTAGGACCAGGCGACAGTACACGGTCACATTCGGCCGATGAATATATTTATGTTCGTGAAATCGAAGAGGGAATCGAACTGTACATTAAAATTTTGGTGAAGTTCCTCACCCCCTAGCCCTAAAAAGAAGGGAGAATACGGAGAAAAGAGAACAAACAGCAAAACAACAGGAAGCGAATAGCGAAATAAACTTTGTACTAAATACTCAGTACTAACGACTAATTACTAAATACATGAAACTCTGGGACAAAGGTTTTAGCACCGACAAAAAAATCGACCATTTTACAGTGGGCAATGACCGAGAATTGGATTTGCTTTTAGCCAAATACGATGTTATGGCCTCAACGGCCCATGCCAAAATGTTGGGCAAAATCGGATTATTGTCCGAGGGAGAGACCGCTTCATTGGTCGATGAATTGGACGAAATTCAATCATCCATCAAAAAAGGAACCTTTACGATTGAGAATTCCTTTGAGGACATGCATTCCAAAATCGAATTTCTGCTCACCGAAAAACTGGGGGATACCGGAAAGAAAATACATACGGCACGATCGCGAAACGACCAAGTACTCGTGGCAATGCATTTGTACCTGAAAGATGAACTGACGGAAATAAAGTCGCAGACGAAAGCACTTTTTGACTTGCTGATGGATCTGGCCGAAAAACACAAAGAAGTTTTGTTGCCGGGCTATACCCATTTACAGATTGCCATGCCTTCCTCTTTCGGGCTATGGTTTTCAGCCTATGCCGAAAGTCTGATCGATGATCTATATTTTATCGATGCCGCATACAAAATAGTAGATCAGAATCCGTTAGGAAGTGCCGCAGGGTATGGCAGTTCCTTTCCAATCGACCGGAAATACACCACCAAAGAAATGGGTTTTACGACCATGAAATATAACGTCGTTGCCGCTCAAATGGGGCGCGGAAAAGTCGAAAAGGCGACCGCCTTCGGTATGGCTAGCATTGCGGCCACGTTGTCAAAAATGGCAATGGACATCTGCTTGTACATGAGCCAGAATTTCGATTTTATTTTATTTCCCGATGCGCTGACCACGGGCAGTAGCATTATGCCGCACAAGAAAAATCCCGATGTCTTCGAACTGGTCAGGGCAAAGTGTAATAAACTTCAGGCTGTGCCCAACCAATTGACCTTGGTCATCAATAACCTGCCCAGTGGATACCACCGAGATCTACAATTGGTCAAGGAGATTATCGTTCCCGCCATTCAAGATATGAAGGCCTGTTTGGAAATCTTGACGTTCAGTCTAAAGGAAATACGGGTCAACAAGAACATTCTCGAAGACCCCAAATACGATTATCTTTTCAGCGTGGACACCCTGAACGAACTGGTACAGAACGGAATGCCCTTTCGCGACGCCTATAAGAAAATGGGGCAAGAAATACAGGAAGGTACTTTTGCGCCAAAACGAAATATTTCGCATTCGCACGAAGGAAGCTTGGGGAATTTGTGCTTGGATGAGATAAAAAAGAAGATGGATAAGATTAGTTGATCATTCCCAAATTGATCACCTCTTGATCGGTCAAATACCGCCAATGCCCTCGGGGCAAGTCTTTCTTGGTCAACCCCGCATAAACGACACGGTCGATCTTTACCACTTCATACCCCAAATGTTCAAAAAGAAGTTCGACCACTTTGTTCTTTGAGCTGTAAATTTCTATGCCGAGCTCACGTTTGGGCGCATCGTCTATAAAACTGATTTCTTGAACGCGAATGGGCCTTTCGTCCAAAACGATTCCCTCCTGGATTCTCTTCAGGTCGGCACTTCGTAAATCTTTGTTCAATTCGACATGGTATATTTTTCGTAGTCCGTTTTTTGGATTTTTCAATCGCTTGGTCAAATCGCCGTCGTTGGTAAAAAGTAAAAGCCCCGTGGCGTGTTTGTCCATTTTATCGATCGGAAGCAAAGGGGATTTGGAGGCGTTGGAAATAAGTCCTGAAACATTTCTCCGTCCTTTTTCATCGCGAACGGTTGTTGCGAAATCTTTGGGCTTGTTGAGCAAGACGTATTCCTTTTTTGCCGGATTCAGCAACCTTCCGTCGAACCTAACCTCATCGGTCAACTTTACCTTATACCCCATTTCGGTAATCGGTTTTCCATTGACCGTAACATTACCCGCTGCAATGTAGATATCGGCGTCGCGCCTTGAACAAACCCCTGAATTTGATACAAACTTGTTCAATCGAATAAGGTCGGGGTCTACCGTTTTATCGTTTTCAACACGTTTTTTGATGGGTGCATTGCCACGGGCATAACTTTTCTTTCGAAACGTTCCGCCCTGTCTCCCTGAAGCCCGCTTACCATTGTTTGAACCTGATCTGGCCATAATCTATATTTTTACAAAGGTAGTTTTAATCATTGAATCGAACGTTTAAACAAGGCTTCAGGTTAGTATTACCTTGGCGGGAGAATCATTTAAATGATATTCCATTGCCGAAATCGGTTCAAGATCAAATCGACATCGATCAACAAGATACTGAAAACCCCGAGAATGATGATAAACTTAAGAATGTTGTGAAGCAATACATAATGTTTTTTTGAAGAGGATTTCCAAAGTACCGTTATCGATAGGATCAACAAAATACTGCTTCCCATAAAATAAAGGTACATATGTCCGACATCAAACTTGGTAATCAGTAAATAGGCGGGCAGTAGCGTCATAAGAATCAAAATACCAATGCATATCTTAGAGACTTTAGATCCATAAAGAATCGGTACCGTCTTGTAGTTGTGGACAAGATCGCCCGTAATATTTTCAAGATCTTTTATCATTTCACGAGCCAAGATCAGCAAGAACAGGAAAACTGCATGAACAAAGATTACGGTTTCAAAATTTTTATAGTAAACGAAGACGGCAAAAAAAGGAGTAATGGACAATATCGCAGACACAAAATTACCCACAAACGGTACACGTTTTAATTTGTGGGAATAAAACCAAATGCCAAAAATATAGGCCGAAAAGAAAAATACCGCTCTGAAAGACACATAACTGGCTGCAAAGACCGCCAAAAAGTTGAGTACGAAATAAGTGGTCAATTTAAAACGCTGGCTGACCAATCGGTCCAACATACTCTTTCTAGGTTTATTGATCAGGTCTTTTTCAGCGTCATAAAAGTTATTTATGATATATCCTGATGCGATGACCAATGCCGAGGAAGCCACGATCAAAAACAGGTTCAAATCAAAAATCACCTTGCGCAACGGAAGGTCAGGGGATAAAATATAGATGGCCGCCAAATACTGGGCCAAAACGATCATCAGTATGTTATAGCCGCGAACCACGGAAAACAGGCTCAACAACTTTAAAAGCAAGAGCTTGTTTTTTCTGCTCAACATGTTTTTGCGATTGTTCTAGAAGTTGTACACCACTTCTAAATTGTAGCCTTGCAACGCCCTTTTGGCCTTGTCTATATCTTGTGTGAAGCCAAGTATATAACCTCCGCCGCCAGAGCCACAAAGTTTTAGGTAATATTCATTAGTGTCTATACCCCTTTGCCAAAGCTCATGGAACTTAGTGGGAATCATTGGTTTGAAATTATCGAGAACAACATGTGATAATTGCTTGAGATTTCCAAAAAGCGACTTTACATTGCCGTTTATAAAATCCTCGACGCACGCATCGGTATGTTTTATGAATTGATCTTTGAGCATGTTCCGAAATCCTTCTTGCTTCATCTTCTCCATGAAAAGTTGTACCATTGGGGCGGTCTCTCCCGTAGAACCACTGTCCAACAAAAACACGGCCCCTTTTCCTTCAATATTTTGTGAAGGTATACTGGTCGACTCGATATTGTCTTTTGAGTTGATAAGAATAGGAAGGCTCAAATAACTGTTCAAAGGATCCAAGCCCGATGATTTACCGTGGAAGAACGATTCCATTTTTCCAAAAATCGCCTTTAATTTCAACAATTTCTCACGGGTAAGGTTTTCGAGTACCGTAATCTTATCGGTCGCATATTTATCATAAATAGCGGCAACCAAGGCACCGCTGCTACCAACACCATATCCTTGAGGAATCGAGCTATCGAAATACATACCCGCATCGATATCGCTTTTTAAGGATTTGAAATCGAAACTGACCAAACCCGGACTATTCTTCTGTACCATTTCAAGATAATCGGCAAACTCCCTTAGGCCGTTATTCGATTTCTTGGCAGCCTCGGAAGACGTATCGGTCGTTTTCAAGGCACCTTTAAAAAAGTTATAGGGAATGGAAAGCCCTTTTGAATCTTTGATGATTCCGTATTCCCCGAAGAGGAGTATTTTTGAATAAAATAAGGGTCCTTTCATAATTGTTGTTTGATCTGAGGCATTCTAGTTTACGTTTCTATATACGTATGAAACTTCAAAAAAGTTACATTTTTTTTGCCCCAAATCCAATTCTATCACAAATATACTGTCCGTTTTCGCAATATGCAACCAGCTCATTCTGAATAAATTGATAGACCTCTTCTTTTTCTTCTTCAGGATAAAGCACATGAACATTGGCCCCTGCATCCAAAGTAAAACATACATGGGTGCCCGAAGCCTCTCGAAAAGCCCATATTTTATTGATGATCTCGAGGGTATCAGGTTTCATCAATATGAAATACCGCTGGCTTGTCATCATCATCGCATGCAATGTCAAGGCCTCGCTTTCTACAATGTTGATGAATTCGGTTAGATTTCCATTTTTAAAAACGGATTTTAATTTTGACAGATTTTCGTGCGCTTGGTCGAACCGCCGGGCGGCAAACGGATGATCGTGCATCAATTCGTGACCAACGGTACTGCTCACTTGTTTTTGCCCCTTGTCAACCAGAAGAATGGTGTCGTGATAGTTCTTGAAATTGCCATGTACTTCATACGGATATTTTATTCCGAACAAATCGGAGCTCCCAATTGTGCCATCATGGCTTCCCCAATGTACAAGATCGCCCTCGATACTCCGTGCCGCGCTACCAGAACCCAAGCGCGCTATGAAAGAAGCTTTTTTTTTCAAATACGCTTCGGTGGTCTCGGCATTCAATAACTTTTCTACATCCATTAAACACAGGGCCAACGCGGCAAAACCACTGGCCGAAGAAGCAATTCCACTGCTGTGGGGAAAAGAATTCGAGGTTTCAATAGTAAAATGATATGCCTTCAAAAACGGCAGAAATGGTTCAATTCGTTTAAAAAAAGTCTCAATCTTTGGTTTAAAGCCTTCCATGGGTTTTCCCTCGAACCATAAATCAAATGAAAATTCATCCGACGGGGTATTTCTTGGAACAAAACCCAAAGTGGTCGTCGTAGAACAGGCATCCAAAGTAAAACTGATCGAAGGGTTTGCCGGGATTTGACCTGCTTTTTTACCCCAATATTTGACCAAGGCGATATTGCTCGGAGCCTTCCATTTTACTTTTCCCGCCCCCAAGGAGGTCGAATTGTTCCGAAAAATAAAATCTTTTTCCGTCATGAATTTCAATTTGTGCAAAGATAGGTTTTAAGAGATTTAACAAAGTTATAGATCTGATCAATCTCCTGCGATGGCCTGCGCCGCAATATATCCTCCAGTCCAGGCGTTTTGAAAATTGAAACCCCCCGTAATGGCATCAACATTGATGACCTCACCGGCGAAATACAAGTTAGGCAACAGTTTGCTCTGCATGGTCTTGAAATCGATTTCTTTTAGATCGACCCCGCCGGCTGTCACAAACTCTTCCTTAAAAGTACTCTTTCCATCAACACTAAATTCGCACCGGGTCAATTGATCGGCCAGATTTTGGAGCTGTACCTTGGTTATTTCAGCCCACTTCAGGTCTTTGGGAATAACGGCCGCCCTGACCAAATTCGACCACAAGCGTCGAGGTATGTCAACGGCTTTTGTTCTTAAAACAGTTTTTTTAGCTTCGACCTCACGCACTTCTTTCAAGAAGGGAAGAACGGCACCCGTATGAAATTGCGGGAGCCAATTGATCCGAATCCTGAACCGGTACCCAAGTTCGTTCAATGTGATTGCGCCCCATGAAGATAACTTTAAAATAGCGGGGCCGCTCATGCCCCAATGTGTTATCAAAACCGGACCTTCTGACCGAAGTAAAGGTTCATCAGAAACCGAACTACGTAATTTGATCGTTATCTTGGGGCTAAAGGTTTTCCTTGCCAGCACTTCAACTATGACGTTCGTACTCAGGCCGGGAATTCCTTTGATCCTATCATCATCGATGTTGAAGGTGAACAACGACGGTACGGGAGCAACGATAGTATGCCCCTGATCCCTCAAAGAATTCCATATCTTGGTACTACTTCCCGTGGCAATTAAAAGTTTATTTGCCTCATATTCTCCTTTGATCGTTGTAACATGCCAATGACAGTCCTTTTTGTCCGTGGTTTTAGCAGGTATACAGCGAAAATCCGTTACCGTACTATGCCGATAAACCTTAATTCCCAGTCTCTCGGCTTCCTTAACAAAAAACTCGATAATGGTACGTGAAGTATTCGATTTGGGAAACATGCGACCGTCTTCCTCTACTTTCAAAGGAACACCCTTTTCTTCAAAAAAAGCGACCGTATCACCACTGCCATGGGTATGGAAAGGTCCGAGAAGTTCTTTTTCGCCACGAGGATAGTTTTTTACCAATTCAGACGGGTCAAATTCACCGTGGGTAACGTTGCATCGGCCACCACCTGAAATTCTGACTTTGGAAAGCACTTCCTTACCACGTTCAAGAATGGCAATTCTAAGATCTTTATTGGCCTCGGCCATATGAATTGCCGCATAAAAGCCTGCAGCTCCCCCGCCAACAATGATGACATCGTACATTAACGAACACGTTCTGGAAAGTTCGTGATAATACCATCGACTTTAAGGTCTTTCATGGCCCTTATATCAGTCGAATCATTGACCGTCCAAGTATAGACTTTAAGACCCTCACTTTTTATTTTATCCACGACCTCAAGGTTCAATTTATTAAAGTTGGGGTTGATCGCTTCGGCATTGAGGTCTTTTGCAATTGATAGCGCTTTTATAGGGTCATCTTCGGTGAGTACCGCAATAGGTATTGTGGGGTTAAGTTCCCTAATGGCCTTGAGCTCATCCCATTTAAAACTAGAAATCAAGAAATTGTCCAATTGCCACCCTTTCTCTTTTACGTAATAATTGACGATGAAATTGACCCTGTCGGCGGTATCGGAACCTTTTAGCTCGATATTTAGGCGCACCTTATTATCGATCAATTTAAGAACGTCTTGTAACATCGGTATACGATGATTGCCGTCGAGCGTCACTTTATTAAGCTCAAATATGTTGTATTCCTCGATTCGCCCACCTGCATTGGATAGGCGTTCGAGCCGTTCATCGTGAAACACCACGATTTCCCCGCTTTTAATCTTAAAAACATCGATCTCGATCATATCGACCCCGAGATCTAATGCTTTTTGGATGGATGCCAAGGTGTTTTCCGTCTCGTGGCCCATTGCACCTCGATGCCCTATAACCAATGGTTCTTTCATAGTACAACTCGAAAAAGTAAGAATCACAAGTGTGACAACGCAAATAATCCTCATGACCGTTTCAGGTTTAGTTAAGGGCAAAAATAAAAGATTCCAACGGATTTAACCCCACATTGATCTTACCCATACCCTGTTCAACTCTTAACCGCGCCATGCTTCCATATAGCATATCGGTGCATTCGTAATCCCCATCTTCCAATTTCCATTTTTGTATTACATCTTTGGGAATCTTAAGTTCAAACCCATAATGCCTTTCGGCATCAAAATTGGAAATTACGATCAATTTTTCCTTCTCGGACCATCTCACGAAAGACAATACCCTGTGGTCATAGTTTTCAGTATGTTCACGATTGTAATAATGTATGTCTTGATAGTCGCCCATCAATGCATCGCTCGATATGGTAAAATTCAAAAGTCGCTTGTAGAAATCACGTAAATCTGTTTCTTCCTCGCTTAATAGCGCACCATCGAACTTTTTGTCGTTTACCCATCTTTGATGGTTTGGCACCCCTACATAGTCAAAGATCGAGGTTCGTGTCGGACTACCGAATCCTGCACGCTCCTTAGCCGGCTCCCCTACTTCTTGACCAAAATATATCATGGTGGGCGAAGTACTTATGGTTGCCGAAACAACCATTGCCGGTTTGCCTTTTTGAGCGTCACCCGCAAAATCGGGACTGGCGATCCGCTGTTCGTCATGGTTCTCCAAAAAGTGTAGCATGTGATGTTCGATATCTTGCAAACCCTGCTGAACTTTGGGAATATGGTCCGTCCACCCATGTCCCTGCATGATATGTTTCAAACTATCATAAAGCTCTACCTTGTCATACAGGTAGTCCATTTTTCCCTTTCGAATATAGTCCCGATACAAACCAGGGTTGTAGACCTCGGCCAACAGAAAAGCATCCGGATTCTTCATTTTGATATGGGAATTCATGTAGCTCCAAAACTCCACGGGTACCATCTCTGCCATATCGAACCGAAAACCATCAACGCCGATTTGCAACCAGTAGAGCGCAATATCCTTAAATTTTTTCCATGACTTCGGTACATCTTTATCGGACCAAAAGGCATGATGTTCCTTATAATCCTTAGTATCGAAATCTTCGGGAAGCATATCAAAATCATAGGATCCATCTGGGCGCACACCGTAGTTAATCTTGACCGTCTCATACCAATCGTTCATATCGGGCCGGGGAGAGCGCGATCCGTTTCCGGTCCATTTGGCAGGTACTTCGTTAACTTTTCCATCTGCCATAGCATTGGGTTCTCCGCCCAAAGGGAGGTAACCATTATGCCATTCAGGTACCTGAAACGGAACTCCGGGCACATAATAGAAATCATTGTTCCGATCAAATTCGACCGCAACATCATCAGAAACGCCAAACGGTTCGGAACCTACGGGTGTCGATTTTCCTTCATAATTGCGTGCGACATGGTTGGGCACGATATCGATCAGCAGTTTGAGTCCGGCCCCATGTGTTCTATGGACCAGCGCCTTGAATTCTTCCAACCTCTTTTCAGGATCGTCTGCAAGATCCGGATTCACATTATAATAGTCTTTCACCGCATATGGTGATCCTGCACGACCTTTGACTACATCGGGGTCGTCGTTTGAAATACCGTATTCGGTATAGTCGGTTACCAAAGCATGGTGCGGAACACCGGTATACCAAATATGGGTGACGCCCAAGTCTTTGATTTCCTTCAACGCTTTTTCATTGAAATCCGAAAACTTGCCCACACCATTTTCTTCGATGGTACCCCAAGGTTTGTTAGTAGTATTAGTATTGCCAAAGAGTCTGGTAAAAACTTGATATACGACCTCTTTCTTATTGCCCTTTTTGTCAAACGACCCCATATTCTCAGTTTCTTTTATATTCGGTGCGCATCCAAAAATCAACAGCAATGATAAAATCGAATATTTGTTCATGGCACTTTGTTAATTTCGGGATCTTTCAACAGATCATGATCAATGGCATACCTCTGCTATTCTACTTTGACCACCGCTGGATGATCCGGAGAAACAACGACCCGTTTACCGTTGACACGAATCGAGATTTCTTCCTTACCGTCCAATTCGAACCGGGTTTGCCCACTACTAACGATTACCTTTAGTATTCTCTTTCTGAAATTGATCTTGAACGAATACCCTTTCCATTGTTTTGGTATTCTCGGAACGAACGAAAGTTTATCATCGATGACGCGCATACCCGCAAAACCTTCGACAATACTCATCCATGTGCCGGCCATCGAAGTGATATGAAGGCCTTCTTCGACCTCTTTGTTGTAATCGTCCAAATCTAATCGCGAGGTGCGCAGGTAGAACTGGTAGGCCTGTTCCATTCGATTCAATTTGGCGGCCTGAATACTGTGAACACAGGGCGACAATGAAGATTCATGTACGGTAAAGGGCTCATAGAAATCGAAATGCCGTTCCAGTTCGTCAAGTGTGAAATCGGATTCGAACAAATAAAAACCTTGCAGTGTATCGGCCTGCTTGATATAGGGCGATCGTAAAATACGATCCCAACTCCATTTCTGGTTGATAGGCCTTTGTGATTTTGGCAGATCGGCAACGGTAATCAATTCTTTGTCCAAAAATCCGTCTTGTTGCAGGTAAACCTCCTTCTCCTTTGAGTATGGAAAATATAGATTGTCCGCCACTTTTTGCCATTGTCCTATTTCACGATCGTTCAATTTGGTCAGGCCTACGATTCTTTTATAATCATCTGGATATCCATCTTTGACCTTATTCAATTGTTCAACAGTGAAATTAATGCACCATTTGGCCAAATAATTGGTATACCAATTGTTGTTGACATTGTTCTCATACTCGTTCGGCCCGGTAACGCCCAGAATAACGTATTTCTCTTTTTGTTGCGAAAAGGTCGCCCTTTGGTGCCAGAACCTTGAAATACCTATTAATACCTCTAGCCCCATTTCAGGAATATAAGTATAGTCGCCGGTATATCGATAATAATTATAGATAGCGAAGGCGATGGCGCCGTTGCGGTGTATTTCCTCAAAGGTGATTTCCCATTCGTTATGGCACTCCTCACCGTTCATGGTCACCATGGGATATAGTGCGGCACCGTTCGAAAAGCCCAGCTTCTGAGCATTTTCAATGGCCTTTTCTAAGTGGTTGTACCTGTATTTCAACAAATTCCTGGCGACTTTTTGGTCTTTGGTCGCCATGTAGAACGGAATGCAATAGGCCTCGGTATCCCAATAGGTGCTGCCTCCATATTTTTCACCTGTAAAGCCTTTGGGGCCGATGTTCAATCTGGAATCCCTGCCCAAGTAGGTCTGGTTCAAATGAAAGATATTGAACCGTATACCCTGTTGCGCCTTGGTATCGCCTTCAATGGTGATATCGCTCATATCCCAAATCTTGCCCCAAGACGCTTTCTGTTTAGCCAGCAATTCATCAAAACCAATGTCGGTCGCCTTCTGCAATACTTTTTTTGCCGCATCGACCAATTCGGTTGACTTATGGTTTCTGGAAACTGTATAGCCCCCGAATTTATGAAGTGTGGCGGTCTGTCCTTTCCCTACTTTCAGCGTATATCGATGCCCAACCCATAGCTCTTTTTGTTCTTCGGAGATCTCTTCTTCGACCATTCTATCTTGCAAGAACAAACGGGATTCCATAAAAGTACATACGCCGAAGTTCGTCTTTAACGTATGTGACTCGATAAAGGCCTGAGCACCTTCTGACCGTACGTTGGTAGTATTCCAGAATTTATCGTCCCAATTGGTATCTTCATTAGTAATGCCACTATCTAAATAAGGAATGAAAGTTATTTCGGAATCCGAATCAAGAGGAATGATTTCATATTTTATGGCCCCGACCTCATCGATATCCAAACTAAGAAAACGGGTTACGTTCACGTCCAATTTTATGTCATTTGGGGTAACGGCCCTGAATTTTCGTTGGTACCAGCCTTCTTTCATATTGAGTTCCCTTCGAAAACCGTCGACTTTCTTACAAGTATTCAAATCTAACGGTTCACCGTTGACCAGAACGTTGATGCCGATCCAGTTGGGTGCGTTCAATACCTTCGCAAAATATTCGGGGTAACCATTTTTCCACCACCCTACCCGGGTCTTATCAGGATAGTAGACCCCTGCGATATAACTGCCTTGAAAAGTATCCCCTGAATATTGTTCTTCAAAATTGGCCCGTTGCCCCATGGCGCCGTTGCCAATACTAAAAATACTTTCGGAAGATTTTACATTTTCTTTGTCAAAGCCCTCTTCAATGATAGACCATTCGTCAGGTTTGATATAGTCTTGATTCATAGATCACTGTGTTTAATGTTTTATAACCGGATTATCGATCTGATATTTTCAGTTTCTTGATTTAATTCTTAAACTTAGTTCTTTTATGGAATTTTTACCAAAAAAAGTTAGCGGAACCCAATACAATAAAATTGGGAAATCTATGATTTAATTTCTGTCAGTAGCGCCCCCAACCGATCTGCGATTGGCAATGAATCCCATATTAATTGTACTCTTTGGTTCCATTCTTAGTTTTCAAGTCCACATTTTATTGATTGTGAGCAAAAAGAGTCGAAAATCATTAAATTCTGTATTTACCTATCGATCAATGAATCTAGAAATTCGAAATCGATTTGGGTAAAATCGGTAAAATTGTACTTTGCCTGGAGCAAGACAGCGGGGTCTCCAATTCCTATGCTGGTCATTCCTGCAGTGTTGGCCGCTTCTATTCCGGCCAAGGCATCTTCGAAGACAACACAGTTTTCAAGCTCGACCCCCAAATTTTTTCCTGCTATCAAGAACACTTCTGGATCCGGTTTTGCCCTTGTCACCAAATTGCCGTCGACAATCGTATCAAAATACGATAATAAGCTTACTTTTTGTAGAATGGGTTCGGCGTTCTTACTTGCAGATCCGAGAGCCATAGGTATTTTTTTTCTTTTTAGGTAATCGAGAACTTTTGGCACATCGGGCAATATCTCGGATTCATCCATTCGGTCAATATAAGATAGATAATCTTCATTTTTTTCGAACAACCAAGCATCGATCTGTTGTTGTGTGGCATCGATATGCCCCATTTCCAATAAAATCTCAAGACATCTTTTACGGCTTACCCCTTTGAAGCGTTCGTTGTCTTCTTCAGTAAATTCAACACCTAATTCGTCCGCCAATTTTTTCCAGGCTAAATAATGATATTTGGCGGTATCGACGATTACACCGTCTAAATCGAATATAAATCCGGTTTTGTTCATTCTTACAATCTATTTATTAATCAGTTATCGGTTGAATCTCTCTCCATAATTGTAGCCTTAATAATCTCGGTTCGATAAGTCTCTTGTTCCATATCTTCATCATTGATCTCTTTCTCAATTTTTTCTATCAATAGTTTGGCGGCCATCTCGCCCATTTGTTCGCCGTGTTGTGCCACGGTGGTCAATGAAGGCCGCGAGTGCCTGGACAATATTCCGTCGGTAAAGCCGATAAAGGCTATATCCTCAGGCACCTTGTAACCAAGTTTTTGGGCAATTCCCATGCAACATACAGCGAATATTTCATTAACGCACAGCACCGCATCTATTTGCTCTCTCTCAAAAAAACCTGTAATAACGTTCTCATCGATATGATCATAGGCCAATGTCAAAATCAAGTTTTCATTAATAGTACGGCCATTGTCTTTCAAAGCGTCTATGTAACCGTTTGCACGCTCTTCACTCACATTGAAATAGCTCTCGTTCGTAACGAGGGCGATACGTTCCCTACCATTCGCCAAGAATTTAAGGACGGCCTCATAGGCAATCTGCCTATCATTGATGACGACCTTATCACAATTTACTTGATCTGTGACCCTATCAAAAAGAACGACCGGGATTCCTTGCCCCATCACCTCTGTAATGTGATTGAAATCGTTCTGTCGCTGTGTTGCACCCGATAGGGCCATTATAAAACCGTCAACGCTTCCGTTGGCCAGCATTTCCATGTTGATCACCTCTTTATCGAACGATTCATCTGAAACACATACGATTACGTTATATCCCCTATCGCTCGCATATTTCTCGATTCCCCTAAAAACAGTAGTAAAAAAGTGGTGGACAATATTCGGGATGATTACCCCGATATTCTTGGTCTGCTTATTCTTGAGGCTAATGGCAATGTTGTTCGGCTTATAGTTGTAAAGTCTAGCAAAGGCTTGAACTTTCTCCTTGGTATCCCTGCCGATCTCGTCACTATTTCTCAACGCCTTTGATACGGTCGAAACAGAAACTTCCAGTTCGCGGGCAATATGTTTTAGTGTGATTTTTTTTTTCACTTTTTAGCGAGGATATTCTAAATTAATTATGCCGCATTAATAGACTTTAGGCATTAATTAAAATTCAATGAAATTAAAGCTTTGATTCAACGATACGCATATGTGCGTTTTACTCGAATATTTCATAAGGCCTTTCAGGGCCCTAAAGTTTTTTACTAAAAAATGAACCCATCAAAAAACCCAAGGTTCAAGGCCAAAGTTAATCTAAACATACATAAATTCATGACCGAATTTAATTGAAATTGGAAAGTTTTGTGTTTGTATCATCGGTCTAAAAACAATATCTTGACCTTTCTAATTCTTCCATTCTATGTATTCCATCGGTTATGATTTGGGCAGCTCGTCAATAAAGGCGGCATTGGTGGAAACGGCAACCGGCAAAAGTGTTTCCGTAATTAACGAGCCCAATGTAGAGATGGGCATGATCGCCGTTCAGAACGGTTGGGCCGAACAACATCCCGATGACTGGTGGAAACATATCTGCACTGCCACCAAAAGACTGATTTCAGAAAATGATATCGACCCGAAAAAAATAACAGGTATCGGAATTTCATATCAAATGCACGGTCTGGTCGTTGTTGACAAAGATGGAAGACCATTGCGCAATTCCATTATTTGGTGCGATAGCCGTGCAGTGGAAGTCGGTCAGAAAGCATTTGACGATCTGGGGAACGCAAAGTGTGCGGAGCAACTATTGAATTCCCCTGCAAATTTTACCGCCTCCAAATTGAAATGGGTCAAAGAAAATGAACCTCAACTATACGAGCGCATATACAAATTCATGCTCCCGGGCGACTATGTTGCCTATAAGTTGAGCGATACGATCTGTTCCACAATTTCAGGGCTTTCCGAGGGTATTTTTTGGGATTTCAAAAAAAACGCCATAGCCGATTGGCTTTTGGACTATTATGGCATTGACGAAGATCTGGTCCCCGAAGTCAAGGATACTTTTTCCGTTCAAGGAAAAGTCTCGAAAGAAGGGGCTGCAGCATCGGGACTTGCCGAGGGCACGCCAATTTTATATCGTGCCGGGGATCAGCCCAATAATGCGCTATCATTGAATGTTTTCAACCCCGGGGAAGTGGCCGCGACCGGAGGAACTTCCGGGGTCATGTACGCCATTACCGACAACCTTTCGGTCAAGGAAAGTGCACGGGTCAATAATTTTGCCCACGTCAATTATACCGTCAAAAATACCCGCATCGGCAAAATGGCCTGTATCAATGGGGCGGGCATTATGTACAGATGGCTCATGAACAATCTGAAGGTCGCTTCATACGAAGAAATGAACGAGCTTGCAGCATCGGCTCCGGTAGGTTCAGATGGGGTTACGATTCATCCCTTTGGCAATGGTGCCGAACGTGTATTGAACAACAAAACCATCGGTACACGAATGGCCAATATCAATTTGAACAACCATGATAAGGCGCATCTATGTCGGGCGGCTTTGGAAGGAATCGCTTTCTCGTTTGTCTATGGCATGGAAATCATGAAAACCGATGGGATCAAACCGCAGGTCATACGGGCAGGCAACGATAATCTTTTCCGATCGGATATATTTTCGGATACCATCGCAACCCTTATCGGACAGGAAATCGAAATTTACAATACTACGGGGGCCATTGGCGCGGCAAGGGCCTGTGTACTCCATAAAGGTGATTTTGACACATTCGGAAAGCAGATAATCGACAATGATTATGTAATGGGCTTCGCGCCTTCGAAAGATATACAGGCCTATAAATCGGCCTATGAAAAATGGAAAAACGAACTGGAACAACTTTTAAGAACAAAAAACGACTAACATGGCATTATTAGGAAACAAAGAATATTTTAAGGGAATCGGCGAGATAAAGTTTGAAGGCAGGGAGTCCGATAACCCTTTGGCTTTTAAATATTATAATCCCGACCAAATTGTGGCCGGAAAGACCATGCGCGAACATTTTAAGTTCGCGATAGCCTACTGGCATACCTTCTGCGGACAAGGTGCCGACCCATTCGGACCAGGAACCCAAAATTTTCCGTGGGACCAGCCTTCGGATGCACTTGATGCCGCAAAGCAAAAAGCCGATGCCGCGTTCGAGTTCATCACGAAAATGGGATTCGATTATTTCTGTTTCCATGATTTCGATTTGGTTCAGGAGGCTTCAACTTTTACTGAATCGGAAAAAAGATTGGCCGCTATCGTCGATTATATCAAGGGTAAAAAGGCAGAATCAGGCGTTAAGCTTTTGTGGGGCACGGCCAATTGCTTTTCAAATCCCCGATATATGAACGGAGCTTCTACCAATCCTGATTTTAATGTATTGGCCCGTGCCGGCGGACAAATAAAACTGGCCTTGGACGCCACCATAGCACTTGGCGGCGAAAATTATGTTTTCTGGGGCGGACGCGAAGGTTATATGTCATTGTTGAACACCGATATGAAACGTGAATTGGACCATATGGGAAGGTTTTTGGGAATGGCGAGGGACTATGCGCGCAGTCAGGGTTTTAAAGGCACTTTCTTCATAGAACCAAAGCCAATGGAACCCATGAAACACCAATATGATTTCGATGCGGCCACAGTGGTCGGGTTTTTGCACCAACATGGCCTGCAAGACGATTTTAAACTGAACATCGAGGTCAACCATGCCACATTGGCCAGCCATACTTTCCAACATGAACTCGAAATGGCGGCCGTTCATGGTATGTTGGGCAGTGTCGATGCCAACCGTGGAGACTATCAAAATGGATGGGATACCGATCAATTTCCGAACAATATCACTGAATTGACCGAGGCCATGTTGGTCTTCTTACAAAGTGGAGGGCTGCAAGGCGGCGGTGTGAATTTCGACGCGAAAATCAGAAGGAATTCCACTGACATGGAAGATGTCTTCCATGCCCATATCGGCGGGGCCGATACGTTCGCCAGGGCACTGATTACGGCCGACAAGATTATTTCATCCTCTCAATATACGGAACTGCGCAAAAAACGCTATAGTTCGTTCGATTCGGGAAAAGGAAAGGATTTCGAAAATGGGAAGCTCGATTTTAAAGATCTTTACGAAATCGCCAAGGATAATGGAGAACTTGAACTGCAAAGTGGTAAACAAGAATTGTTCGAGAATATTGTGAACCAGTATATCTAAAAAATGTCACTGCAAGGAACGAAGGAGTCCCAAGTTAGATTCCTCGTTCCTCGGAATGACAAATAATCACTTCGCAAAGTAAATATAAATAGCCACTACGATCAGACAGACCACGATACCGACCTGCTTGGTATATTTATAAGGCTCTATGGAGACCTGTTTGGTATATTCTTGTACATAAGGGGTTTCCCTCGGTCGAATCTTGCCGATAATAAGCATTATAGCGACATTCAACAAAAAGAGAATGGCCATTACATGAAGAAAATGGGGATAGGCCTCTGCCTCTACCATTCGTAAAGCCGTCTCATCGGTAATTCCGGACTCCCTGGCTGCCTGCAATGCTTTTTCCACTCTATTGGGACCGATAAAGAACTGGCTCAAAATATAGAGTCCCGAACCTAAGAATATGGCAATTTTTGCGGCGATGGCTGGCACTCTTTTGGTCAAGTATCCCACCACTATAATGGTCAATATGGGAATATTATAAATTCCGTTGACTTCCTGTAAATAATCAAAAATACTTCCTGCGCTGTCAATCACGGGAGCAATGAACATGGCCGCAAGTGCCAGGCAAACCCCAAATATTTTCCCATATTTGACAACGGTTCTTTCGGAAGCGTCCTTATTAATGTGCTGTTTGTATATATCAAGACCAAAAAGGGTGACCGAACTGTTCAACACACTATTGAACGAGCTCAAAATTGCCCCGAAAAGCACGGCCGCAAAAAAGCCTACCAAAGGCTTTGGCAATACTTCCCTTACGAGTTCGCCATAGGCCGAATTAGAATCGATACTACCACTGAAATAATGATAGGCGATCATACCGGGAAGCACCAAAATAAGTGGCCCAAGTATTTTAATGAACGAGGCCAGCAACAATCCTTTTTGACCTTCGGCAAGGTTCTTTGCCCCCAGGGCCCGCTGTATAATCTGTTGATTTGTTCCCCAATAAAAAAGCTGTACGAGCATCATACCGGTAAAAATTGTGGCAAAAGGCACTTCTTGCCAGTATTCGCCCGTCGAGTCAAAACGCTCTGGATTTGCCGCTATTAAAGTGTCCAAACCACCTATAACGCTTCCGTCACCGATGGCCATTAAACCAAATACAGGTATCAATACCCCTCCGATCAATAGACCTATGGCATTAATGGAATCGGAAACCGCCACGGCCTTCAATCCGCCAAAAACGGCATATATGGAACCAATAATTCCAATTCCCCAGACACAAATGACCAATGCGGAGCTCTCGGAAACGCCCAAAAGATTCGGAACATCGAACATGCCACTGATCGCTTTGGCTCCGGAAAACAGGATTACGGGCAGTAGCACCACCACATATCCTGTCAGAAACAAGCCCGAAGTAATGGTTTTTGTAGTAATATCAAACCTACCCGCCAAAAATTGGGGTACCGTGGTCAATCCTCCTTTTAGATACCTGGGCAACAAAAATATGGCGGTGACCACCATGGTTATTGCCGCCAGAGTTTCCCAAGCCATTACAGAAAGTCCATCCTTGTATGCACTTCCGTTAAGCCCTACAATTTGTTCAGTCGAAAGATTGGTCAATAATAGTGATCCGGCAATAACACCGGCAGTCAGGCTTCTTCCCCCTAAAAAATACCCATCAGAAGAGTTTTCATCGGTTTTTCTGGTAGCGAAATAAGAAATTATGGCTACCATCAAGGTAAAGCCTACAAAAGAAAGGATTCCCAACATAGTTATTGAGGTTTGGTTATTGGCCAATAAATATATCGGATTATTTATGAATATTAAGATTTAATGCCATTTTTCTAACATATAAATTAAGGAAATTGTACTAAAAAAACAGAAAAGAATCGGCATCGATAATTCAATATCGTAACCGATGAAAAATACCGGTTCATGATTATAGCGGCGAAGCCCTTGAAAAAGGCAGAAAATAGACGTAAATTTGTAGGCGCGGAAATTATGCCCGAGCTTCATTTAAAAGGTATAAATTAAAAGGCCATGAAAAAGATTTTTATCCTAGCATCTGTATCAATCCTCATAGGTTCCTGTGCGACAGAAACTAAGACCGAGGCGATAGAAGTTACCCCTGAACAGTTGCATAGATCCGTCGATAAAGTTGTGGAAATCATGATCCACGATATTTTTTCTCCTCCAGTGGCCAGTCGCATTTTTGCCTACCCTAATATCGCCGCCTATGAAATCATGGCCCTGAACAACGATGAATACCTTTCTTTGGAAGGCCAAGTAGGGCAATTGGGCGCCATACCGAAACCCGATTCCACGAAGACCGTCAATTATGATGTTGCCGCAATGGTCGCGCATTTAGAACTTAGCAAGAGACTGATTTTCTCAGAAAAACGCTTGGAAACTTTTAGGGACAGTCTTTATGGAATATGGCAAGGAAAAAACCCTGAACTCTTCAACGATTCAAAAGACTATGGATTGCAGGTCGCCGATTTTGTCGGAGCATGGATGAACAAGGACAATTACCCCCAGACCCGTACCATGCCCAAGTTCACGGTCGATACCGACGACCCTACTAGGTGGCAACCTACACCACCTGCCTATATCGAGGCCATTGAACCCCATTGGAACAAGATACGGCCATTCGTTATCGACTCGGCAAACCAGTTCAAGCCAGCTCCCCCCTACCCATTTTCCCTCGAAAAAGAATCGGCGTTCTATAAAGAACTAAAAGAAGTGTACGATGTCGGCAAAAAGATCGAGAAAGAAGGTGACGACTCTGAAGAAATACAAATAGCGCAGTTCTGGGACTGCAATCCATATGTTTCGGTAACCCGGGGGCATCTGATGTTCGCCACAAAAAAAATCAGCCCCGGTGCACATTGGATCGGTATCGCAAAAATCGCTAGCAGAAAGACCAATAGCGATTTCGCCAAAACCGTATATGCCTATACAAAAACGTCAATCGCCATTGCCGATGCCTTCATTAGCTGTTGGGACGAAAAATACCGAAGCAATTTGATCCGGCCCGAAACGTTGATCAATCAACATATCGACGAGAATTGGCAACCTGTACTTCAAACTCCTCCATTTCCCGAGTACACGAGCGGCCACTCTGTTGTTTCGGGTGCCGCCGCAACCGCATTGACCGATATTTTCGGCGATAATTTTTATTTCGACGACGATACCGAGGTAGCTTATGGCTTACCAGTACGCAGCTTCAATTCTTTTAGGGAAGCAGCAGACGAGGCGGCCATCAGTAGAATGTATGGTGGCATACACTACCGAATGGCCATTGAGGTAGGGGTAAAACAAGGTAGAGATCTCGGCAAATTTGTTATCGACAACTTGAAGATGACCAGAGATTCGCATATGGCCTCCAACCCATAACCTATGTTCAAAACTTCATGGTTTTTCCTTCTTTTTTATATAGCCTCGGGTTGCGGTAATTTCGGTAAGTTAGATTTCATTGCCAGACTACCCAATGCGCTGAAAGAAAACTCCGGCATCGCCTATTATCCAGAATCGGGGTCGTTATGGTTGGTCGAAGACAACGGCAACAAGGATATTATTTACAACGTCGATTTCAAGGGAAACATAATGAAAGAACTTGAAGTCAAGAACGCCAAGAACCATGACTGGGAAGATTTGACCACCGACAAAAAGGGCAATCTATATATCGGCGACTTCGGCAACAACGATAATGACAGAAAAAATCTGGTCATTTATAAACTACCGAACCCTAATTCGAAAAGCGGAAAAAAAATAAGGGCCCAACAAATAAAATTCAATTATCCCGAGCAAGAAGGTTTCCCCCCCGGACGGCACAGAAAACTCTTTGATGCGGAAGCGTTCTTTCATCACGGTTCGCATTTATATATCATAACAAAAAATCGTGCCAATCCGTTTACGGGTGAGGCAATGATATACAAGGTACCTGATAGACCTGGCGATTATAAGGCAAAGTTGTTGGGAAGGATAAAAACATGCGGCGATTGGGATACCTGTCAAGTTACTTCGGCCGACATTTCGCCAAATGGCAAAGATATCGTCTTGCTAGGGTATGGCAAACTATGGTCACTTTCGAACTTTGATCTTGCCACTGATGATTTTACAAAGGTCAAATCGAGGGAAATCGATCTGGACGTGCGTACGCAGCTTGAATCAGTTTGCTTTAAGGACAATACCTCTTTATTTCTTTCAGATGAGGAGCAACATAAGCTTGGGAGAAATCTATATTCGTACAACTTCAAGAGGTAATTCGGCCATGACCAACTTGTTTTGGGTTTTGCTAAAACCCAAAGCCTAGACCGAAAGAAAACCTAATTCCGTCAATACTGTTGAAAAGTGCTATTCTAGCCGTGATTATATCAGCAGTATTCAAGAAAAAACCGCCACCATATGAGGTATGCCAGACTTTTGAAAAGTCATCTGCCAACCAAACGCGGCCATAATCGAATCCTCCATAGAGACCATATGATATTGGCAAAATACCTGTTCTTCCCTTACCCATGCTCCACCTAATATCGGTATTCTGATAGTACGATTTTTTACCTGTAAATCGTTGATTTCGAAATCCGCGAAGTCCGTCTACCCCCCCAATACTTGCAGCCTGATAAAATTCGTACCCATTGCCGATATTGAAATGGGCCTTCCATTTTGTTGCCAATACAAGTTTGCCATTGGGTACCAACTTGTATTCAAAAGACAGGCTAGGTATGATATATCCAAAACTTCCACCGTTACCTATCGCCGTCTTATACCCGATATGTAACGAAGTGGCCATGCCCATTGTCGGAAAGGCAGTATTATCGGTATTTGAATAGGAATATTGCCCATCTATCCCTAAAAAACTTTTGCTACTATCTTCATTGTTGGCCACATAGAACGTATTTATGAACCGGTTTGCGGTCTCCTCTACGGTAATCGCCTCATAAGAAATGCCTGCCCTAACCTTGCTTTCCAATTGACCCCTCCATACCAAAGATGGAGAAAATCTGATCGTCTGAAATCGTACCCTATTATAATCCATTTCGAGCTCATCTTCAGGGTTCTCGGAATCATTCCCCAAACCGAAGAAGTTGATGGCATAATTCGGACTTGTAAACTTCGCTTCAAGTTGAAAATTAGCTTTATCAGTAATGTTGGCGAACTCCCCGGAATATTGCAAATCAAATCCACTGGTGGCAAAATAATAAGATGCATCGAGGCTATGCCGCTGCGTGAACGGATTTTGTCGAAACCCATTAAAAGTATAAGTATTTGCAACGCCGAAGTTAAATCCGTCATCAGGATTAAAGCCAATCTTCGGAAGAATTTGATTGGCACTGCTTCTAAATCGTGTAGGCCGATATGTATTTACGTCGTAATTATCTGTAAGCCTGACCTTTGCACCCACAACATTCTTTAAGGTATTCTTTTTCGATTTATAATCATAGACAAAAGTGTTACCCCTTCCACTTACCTCATAAATATCATTGTTCTGTCCGCCAATTAGTCGAACCTTTATGCGATTATCCTTTTTGCCCGATACCACAAAACGGTCATCGTCATCTAACCCATATACCCAGATCTCCTTGGTTTCATCTTCTCTGAATTCTCCATTGAAGAACCTTTTTTTTCGCTCACCATCAATAATACGGTAGCCACTTACCTCAACTGCACCATCTTTGTTTTCAATTTCGAACCAGTCGTCTTTATCGGTTCCTGAAACTACCGCATATTTTTTGATTATGCCGTAATATTCAAGTGCCGTACTTTCGATACTTGCCAATCTGGATAATAGTACTCTTTTTATTTCATCGACCGTTTTGTCGCGAACTTCTTTGGGAAAACTCTCAAAGGCCTCATCGATAACATCACGGGTCAAACTTTCTCGAAGGAATTTTGCTTCTTTCGACCAATCCTCCCGTTTCGTTGCATTCAACAAGGCCACATCGAGAACATAGGTCTTCGGCGAGGAATTGAAGCCTTCCACACTTCGGATGTTATCATTAAAACCTTCCATCAAACGCAACCCCGGTATCATGCGGGTCGCCAAGGCCATAACAAACCCATCGCCCATGTTCGAAAATGCTTGGTCGCGATCTCTAGGAACAGGCCGATAGATTCTCTTATTGGAATTCTTTTTCTTGAATTCGGCCCATCGCCATTGGTCTACGTGACGATCCCAATCACCAACGACCATATCGAATAAACGCGCACGAAGGTACATTTTCGAATCTACCTCATACTTTTCATCATCTCTAAGTCTATCGAGCATATCATCGGTACTTATCAATTTATCGCTGTAACCAAAACTGGCCAGATTACCGTGACCGTCGCCTGTATGCTCCTCTATCATATAGAGCTCGTCACCAAAGTCGTTATTAAAATCTTCTAACGCCGGTTGTTTAGGTACGTAGTATAAAACAGGGTTGGTGTGATAGATACCCGCGGCATCAGAAAGTCTGCCCATGGCAAAAGGAGCATATGGATGCGCCCCCGTATAAAAATCAAGCAAGAACGTTTGCAGATAACTGTCTTGAAGTTCGTCCATCAAATACTGGTCGGGAAAAACCATCGACTGTAAGTATAATTCAGAAACTTTTCGAATGGCCCGCATTACATATTCCTTGCCATCTTTGTGCCTTAATCGAAGTGATTTTGACTGATGTCCACCACCTTTTCTAACAGGTGCCAGCCCACCAAAAAGCGTGTCGAGATTCACTGTTGGCACAGTTACCGGGGTACCATAATATTTTCGATAGCGTTCACCCCATAAGCTTTTAAAAAATTTGTTTTTATCTATTTCTTCGGGAGTATAAACGGCTGCGGTCGCTTCCATTGGAAAATCTTCGGCATACCTGTTCTCGTTTATTACCCTTGTAGGAGCCAACACATTGGACGCATATAAAAATTCTTCTTCGCCATTATCTCCCACCCCATAGAAACGCACTGTAGAAGACCCGTCTTCATAAACATGAAGAACGGCATAACCCATTCTTCCAGTAACGAACTTACTGCCGTTCAAAAGTCGGGCAGTACCTTTTTTTGCCCCAGAACCGCTAACGATTTGGTAGGTACTTTTTTCAACAATGTATTGCAAGGTATGCTCATGCCCTGAAACCATAATAACCTTATCGGAATATTGTGCCAGTGTAACGAGCCGTTTTTTAAGTTCTCTATATCTTTTGTTCTGTTCATCTGCTATCGAGGCTCCGGCGGTACGGCGCAACACATTGATAAAAGTGCCCAGAACTGGAAGTGGCCCAAATTTCCCTTTTGGATATAAATGCCGCTTGAGGGAGTATTGCCCCCCATGCGGCCCGTAAGAGAACATAGGATGGTGCATTGCCAAAATTGTAGTTTTATCGGCATTCTTTTTAATCTCACTTTCAATTTCCTCAAAGAATTTCTCTCTACTTTTAATTTCACATTTGTCATTGATGTCGGGCCTTTTATTCCAGTTGGTCAGATACCATTCGGTGTCGAGTACTATGATAGCTACCTTGTCATTGACATCAATCGTCTCGATCGGGCAACCGTTCTCAGGAAAAAAGGCTTTTTTATTGTTCAAGGCCTTTTGAATGTATTTTTGTTCACGCTCCAGACCTACAAGACCCTCGGTATACCAATCATGATTGCCAGGTATAAAAAAGGGATGCCCTTTGAAATCATTCAAAGTGTTTATTTGCGCATCAAGATGGTTCTTGGCCTCTATATAAGCTATTGTAGAATCTTTTGGGTCTGGTAGTCCTGCAGGATAAATGTTATCACCAAGAAAAATCGCCGTACTGTTCTTATCGGCCCTATCGAGTCTATTCTTGAACAATTTGAGTGCGTTATTCATATCTCCCATTGGCGAAAGCCCGGCATCGCCGATCAAATAAAAGGTATGCGAAACTTTCTTGTTGACGAGAATATCTTTACGGCCCGAATCATCTGCGTATTTAGAATGATACGTTGCGCAACCCGTGAGAAAGAGCGATAAGGCGATAAATGCAAAATGTTTAGGAATACCGATAATTTTCAAAATTAAAATTTTGTAATTTGGGATTGTAATAAAATACTAATGTCAGACCTCGTTTTAAAGACCGAAGATTTTGTCACCAAAATGCTCTCCAATGATCTAGGCAATAACTATCTCTACCATAATTTAAGGCATACCCAAAGAGTCGTTAAAAGTACTAAAGAATTACTTGACGAACATAACCTAAAACCCAAAGAAAATGATCTAATCACTTTGGCCGCATGGTTTCATGATACGGGGTATACCCAAGGCAGCGAAGACCATGAGATCTCAAGCTGTGCCATAGCAAGAAAGTTTCTGGAAAACGAGAAATTCGAAGAAAAATCGATACAAGGCGTTTGTGATCTTATTATGGCCACCAGACAAGACCATAAGCCTCAGAATATCATGGAAGAGATTCTGCGCGATGCGGACTCTTCGCATTTTGCCCAAACCAGTTATGCGGATACTTCGGAAATGTTGCGCCAAGAGCTAACCCTCTTGGGTATTGCAAACTATTCATCAAAGGAATGGCGAAAGGCCAACATCAAGATGTTTCAAACACAACATCGTTTCTATACCGATTATGCAATCAAAAACTGGCAAAAGGGAAAGGACAAAAATCTTAAAAAGCTTGTCAAAAACCTTAAAAAGCAAAGAAAGACAAGAAGCAAGGAAGAACTGAAGGTCAAGCTCAAAAATCAAAGTCCGGAGCGCGGTATCCAGACCATGTTCCGGGTCACTATGCGCAACCATTTGAAATTAAGTGATATTGCCGACACAAAGGCCAATATTTTACTTTCGGTAAATGCCATTATCATTTCTTTGTTGTTGACCAACTTGATTCCGAAATTAGATAATCCTACAAACGATTACCTTATCTATCCTACGGGTATTTTTGTGCTCTTCAGTATAGTTTCAATGGTAATGTCGGTATTGGCCACAAGACCCAATGTTACCAGTGGAGAATTTACCAAGGCCGACGTCAAGGATAAAAAAGTGAATCTACTTTTCTTCGGTAATTTCCACAAAATGAAATTGCCCGACTATGAATGGGCCATACAAGAATTGATCAAAGATCAAGCCTACGTTTACAATAGCTTGACAAAAGACCTTTATTTTTTGGGCGTGGTATTGGACAAAAAATATAAGTTGCTGCGTTGGACGTATACCATTTTCATGATAGGCATCATACTATCGACCATCGCTTTTTTCGTAGCCCTTAAATATTATGGCCCGGATAGAATCATAGATCTACCGACTTAAGCCTTAAGTTCTTCCATGAGGTCGTCATATGTAAAAGTCTTTTCCTTTGCTGTATTTCTTGTGGTATACAAAATATCCGCACGAATGGCCTTTAGACCTGAAACACCCTGCAGACCATCCAGCTCCACTATTTCGACTTTTCCCGAAAAACAACCTTTGGATTTCAAAAACTTGATATATCTCAAATACTCAAGTTCATCGCTTTTTTGAGAGTAGACCACGACCATTTTTCCTGGTTGCGTAAGCCTTTCGGTAGTACCTTTTATAAAAGATTTATCGATTCTTTTCTTGATGATTTCATATCTGGCGTTATAGGTGCCATCAACATCAAACCTCTTTTCGTCCATACGAAAACGTATGGCCAACGAAGTGTTATAAACCAAAATCAACGAAGAAACATTTAACGGTACAGGCAATTCTTGTTTAAGGCCATAATGAACGTTCTCCATCTCACACATGATCTGTAATTGCCAAAGTCTAAGGTTATTGATATAAATTGGATCGAAACTGTCATCACTGACGATCGAAGCGCCTATGTACATATTATGCTCGACCCCATCGGTTTTATAACGTTCAAAATAATGGGGAAACATATCTTGGGCCTCCTCTTGTCTTTTGTCGATCAACGAAGTAAGTTTCTCGTTTATCTCCATAACACTTTCGTCATAATTGCGACGATGGTCATAATAGGAATCAGTGGTCATATCGATTTGAGATTCATAGTCGACTATGGCACTTTTCAATTCTTCATCGGATTTTTTTAGATGCTCAAAAATTGGAGTGATTTCATCTTTGATAAATTGAAAAATAGATTGTTCACTATTGGTATGTAAAGCTTCTTTTATATCATTTATGTGATCGTTGATCCTAAATATCAATTCTTCATAAACAGGCAAACTTTTGGTCTGAAATGCTTTCAACAAAACACTTTTGATCATTGAAAGTTGAATCATCAAATCACGCTGAATAGCCTTATTTCTGGCATCTGAAGAGTTTTTAATGTCTATTTGGCCATATAGGGGGGTGACATTCTTGAAAACAACTTCTCTGAATGTAGAATGTCTACCTTCCAAATTATTACGGATAAAATGTTTGGCCTCTTCTTGAAAACGCCAATAAACGGAAGAATGTACCGAAGTACATTCATTTTGGATTACCGCATCGATTAGATTTTCTTCTTCAGTCTTGGAACGCAAAACTGCAGTAACGATAAAGGGCATGATATGGTCCAGCTTCTGGGCATTCACGCTATTAAGCTCATTCTTGTTCGGAGATGTCAGCTCAAGAACACCCAATAAGTCGCCCTCGGTAGCTATCGGGGCGAATATCGCGCTTTTGACGCCTTCTTCTTTTAAGTTTTTATAAGGCTGTCCGCCCTTTGAGGCTCTATAATACTTTTCGACGTCTGAAATCGCGAAGTACTTGTTATCTTTAAGAAGGGCCTTATATGAGGAGCGGCAGAGAATCTTACCACAAGAAACCTGATCTTCTTTTCCTAAGAGAACACTTTTGATACCATGGCCATGCACCCTTTCGAATTGATTGTTGGCCGCATGGTAGACAACGAAACCGGCATTTATGTCTTGAATGTTGAAGAATGACCTAAAAGTCTCTCCTAAATGCTCCATAAAGCCGGCACTCTGTCGTTTGTTACTGGCTATAAGACTTGATTTGATCTCTGAAATGGAATGTTCGACCGTGACATCGAACATGCTTGAAATAATGAACCCTTTTGAAATAAAGCTTTGGGGCGGTATTTTTTCTTTCCAAAGTTCGATATTGCCGTAATTGTCCAATAACTCGTCGATGTCATCCTGAGATAATTTCTTGGCTTTATCCGTTGGTATTATTTCCATAAAATCGGCATTGTATAGAATGCGATAATGCCTGATTATACCCTTTGAATCAGGTATGTCGTAAAAAAAAGGTCTCTTAAAATCGAGGTTGAACCCATAATGAAAATTCAGGATAACGGTACATACGGCAATGTACATTTCATGCTCGGGCAATTCACGCATGCGGGGCACGAAATTATTGCCGGCGTCCTTAACTATTTTTTGAAAACGTTTCGTAGCGTTAAAAACAACATTGTTAAACGGAAGGGAAGCCGTTTTTATTTCGTTGTTGGTCAATACCTCGGGAAACGTATCCTGAAGGATCAAACGTATGAGGTCTTCGTGTTCTTTCAATAACGAAACGTCTTGAAAACCACTTCTTAATTCTGGATAAGGTTCTTGGGCCTTTAAAATGGCCTTGGCTTTTTTGGCCAAGAATTCGTCATCGCCTTCGGCCATGGCATCATATTGTTCCAACAATTTGTTGAAACTGATATACTGCGTCAACGGCGACTCCCCAATGTTATTGAACCCCATACCTCTTTAGTCTTGAAAACAACGATAAATTTACAAAAGAATGGATATCTTTATGTTAAACACTGTCAACTTGCGCCATTCAATGGTTCAGCAGTGCACTATTCATTAAATGAAATGGCCAATGAATATTGAAGTTGTACAATGTGTTTTTGAAATAATGCTACATAATCGTTACCTGCTTTCATTAAATTAATACAATGTCATCGAACTTTAGACTGACCCGAGCGTATCAAAATGCCAAAATTGTACCCTTTGATGATACTTCAAAATTCATACTCTTTAGTGACTGCCATCGTGGCGATAACAGCTTCGCGGATGATTTTGCGAACAATCGCAACATTTATTATCATGCGCTAAAGTATTATTTCAATGAAGGATTCAACTATTGCGAACTTGGTGATGGTGATGAGCTTTGGGAGAATCTGAACTTCGAATCCATTTTTGAGGCTCATAAAAACGTTTACGAACTTCTAAGGCTATTTCATCACCGAGATAGATTACATATGGTGTGGGGCAATCACGACATGGTCTACAAAGACCCCGATTATGTAAAAAAACATCTTTCAAGCTATTATGAACCGATCGAGGACAAGGACAAAGAACTTTTCAAAGGGATAACTTATAGTGAAGCTTTAATATTACGGCATACCGAAACACAACAAGAAATTTTTATGGCCCATGGCCACCAAGCGGATTGGTGGAACTACACTTTTTGGCGATGGAGCCGATTTTTAGTGCGTGTGCTATGGAAACCGCTTCAAGTATGGGGCATTGCCGATCCAACCAGCCCGGCGAAAAATTACAAGGAGCTTATAAAATTGGAAAAACGCATCAAGAAATGGATCCTGCGCAACAACCTTCTGATAACCATAGTCGGCCATACGCACCGACCGCGATTTCCCGAACCCGGCGATATTCCCTTTTTTAACGACGGAAGTTGTGTACACCCAAGAAGTATTACGGGCATCGAAATAGAAAACGGAAAAATTTCGCTGATCAAGTGGCAGATCGCCACTACCGATGATGGCATTCTTCGGGTAGTCCGTATTTTATTGGAAGGGCCTCAAAAGCTTGATGATTATAGGAATGCGCAATGAGCCATCTACTCTTTTTCTATCCTAGTTGCAAAACTCGACAACAAATCTAGCTTAGCTACTCCAATTTAAAACTGACGGGTATACTGTAAGGCACCTTTACCGCCATACCTCTCTGAGTACCCGGCGTCATTTGCGGCAAAAGGGCTATGATACGGGCGGCCTCTCGCTCCAAATTCTTATCGGGGCCCCGTGTTCTGATATCCGTTATTTTTCCTTTGGAGTCTATGGCGAACTGCACATAGACCTTGCCTTGTATGTTCAGTTCAACGGCCAAGTCGGGATAATGGAACTCTTTTACGATATGTTGCTGCATTTTTTGCTGAAAACATGCTTTTCGTTCATCATTATTTTTCGCACCCTCGCAACCCGGATAAATGGGTACGTTCTCTATTACCGCAAAAGGTACCGAAATTTCTTCTTCAACTTCTTCGACGGCAACATCATCGACTTCAACAACATCCTTTATCACGGTTTCTTGGCTAATTTCGGTACTCTCGATGATAGTCTCCTCTATTTCGGCGGCATCTTCCACGATTTCAATCACTTCAGGGGCGGAAGGGGGCGGTGGCGGTGGCGGGGTCTTTATCGTTTCGGTTATTGGAACTTCCTCTTTCAATTCATCGGATACGTTCATCGCGGCCACGGCCAAATTTTCCTTTGGGTAGGTCTTATGCTCCAAGGCCATCCAGGTTATGAATAAAACCAAGGTCAGGCCTATGACAAAAAACAGGCCGCTATCCTTGTTCAAATCGGCTTTCGGGTTTTTTTTGATTTCCATGACGTAAGGTTAAAACATTGAAAATAAGCTGTTTTAAAAATCCGTCCTATGATATTTATCAGGTAGCCAACATCTTTTTTGTTCCCTACGAATGAAAACCTGCAAAAATCAAAACGGCAAATCATTGTAATGATCCAAAAGCGGAATCGCGTTCAGACGGCCATGGAAATTGAAATGAACGGATATTCTTTAGCCAAACGGATAGGTAATGCCGCTAGAAGTTTATATTTACGACTGATTTAAGGGATATCAAAATTGAATTCATGCGATCAAGAATATTTTTAATCGGTTTTATAGGCTTTTTTTTGATCAACTGTAAAAATCAGGAAAAGAATGCCCAAACCGATTTACCAGCGAAAAATGAAATCGACAATAAAAAGAATACGGCTAGCAATGCCGAAGAAGTCAATGGGGGGCTTTACTTTCCAGATGGGTTTGAAGCCATAGTGGTCGCCGATAGTATCGGCGCGGCGCGACATTTGGCCATTAGGGACAATGGCGATATTTATGTCAAGCTACGTACCGAAACGGGCAGAAATGGCAATATGGCACTTCGAGATACTACAGGAGACGGGCGTGCCGATATTTTTGAACGTTGGGGCGATTATCCGAACGACGGCAATTTCGGCACCGAAATGCGTATTCATAACGGCTATCTTTATTTTAGTTCCGAGCAGGTCGTATATCGGCAAGAGCTTACCCCGGGCCAGCTCGTACCCAAAGGAATTCCTGAAATTATCGTTACAGATCAATTTCCAAAAAGATGGCATAACGCCAAATGTCTGGCCTTCGATAATAAGGGCAACATGTACGTTACCTTCAGTGCCCCGACGAATGCCTGTGAAGACCAAAATTCACAACCCGGTAATGTGAAAGGCATGCATCCATGTCCGCTTCGCAGCGAACTAGGAAGTATTTGGAAATTCGATGAGAACAAACTAGGGCAGTTTCAAGCGGATGGAGAAATGTTCGCTACAGGTATACGCAGTGTTGTCGGTATTTCGTGGAACGATGAAGACAATAGTTTGTATGCCGTACAACATGGGCGCGACTATCTGCACAACCATGCACCGCATTTTTATAGCAAATGGGAACAGGCCGTTTTGCCCGCCGAAGAGTTTATGAAAATCGAAAAAGGCGATGACTTTGGGTGGCCCTATACCTATTACGATCATTTCAAAAAGAAAAAAATGCTCGCCCCCGAATATGGCGGTGACGGAAAGAAAGAGGCAAAGGAATATAAAGACCCGCTCATGGGTCTACCCGCGCACTGGGCCCCCAACGATTTGTTGTTTTATAAGGGTGACCAATTTCCCGAACGATATAAAAAAGGTGCCTTTATCGCCTTCCATGGATCCACGAACCGTGCTCCTTATCCGCAAGCGGGGTATATTGTCGCTTTTGTACCATTTAATGACGGAAAACCAACTGGCGAATGGGAAGTTTTTGCCGATGGTTTTACGGGTAAGGATACCTTGAACATAATGCAGGATGCCAAATATAGGCCCATGGGGCTAGCTGAAGGACCTGACGGCTCTTTATATATCTCCGAATCAAAGCAGGGAAAGATCTGGCGGGTACGCTACACCGAAGATAAGGCCAAGTTTGATGAAAGTCGGTTGGCATCGATGGAAAAAAGAAAGACAAGACCGCATCTTAAAACGCCCGATGAGATTGCCGATGACCTATCCCTGAGGTAATATGGTTCAATAATCACTTCGAGTTGAACAGTTCTTAAGACGACCGGCAATTGCTGTTTCTAAGTCCTTGCAGCCAACGCCTTCATTGCCGCTACGAAGGCATCCAATTCTTTGGTACTGGTATAGACATTGGGCGTTATTCGGCAACCGTGCACATTGGCCCCATCTATGGCAACGGTAAAAATCTTGAATTCTTCCATCAATGTTTTGGCCAAATCCGCTGGTTTCAGGTGTGAAATACCGACATTGGCGATACCGCAACTTCGGTGTTCATCGATCGGCGTATTGATAACTATATGCTCTACATCACGAAGTTGATCGCTCCAGTAGCGCTGAATGAAGCGAAGCCGTTTTTCCTTTCGTTCCATTCCTATCAGTTCAAGATAATCAATGGCATCATTGATGGCCAGATCCGTATGCACCGGATGGGTGCCGGTATGGTTCAACCGACTAATATCATCGGGTTTACGGCCATGCTCGGCCAACAGCGGCCATAATTTTGAAATCTTTTCCTTTTTTACAAATAAAAGCCCTGCACCCAAAGGTGTACTCAGCCATTTATGCAAACTTGAACCATAGTAGTCGCAATCAAGTGCCTTTATATCAACATCGAAATGCCCTACACAATGGGCGCCATCGACCATCACTTCTACTCCATAACCGTGTGCCATATCGCAGATTTTCCGGATGGGAAGAATATGTCCGGTAATATTGATCATGTGACAGACCATGATAAGCTTGGTCTTCGAAGTTATCTGTTCTTTATATAGTGCAACGATCTCCTCATCCGATTTCGGATGGTTGGGAACCGAAATAATCTTGTTCACGATCCCATACTTCTCGGCCATCAACTTGAAATGATCTTGCATGGCACCATAATCCTGCTCCGCAAAAATGGCCTCATCGCCCTTTTTCCATGGAAAACCTCCTGAAATCAAGTCCAATGACTCAGTGGTATTTCGCGTAATTACCAATTCTTCGGGATTGCAATTGACAAGTTGTGCCAAACGATCGGCCACACTTCTTTTATTGTCCCACTGTACCGTACGCATATAGTATGAAGCCTCATAATTTACCATTTTCACATATTCGATAAATCTGTTCAAAGTGGGCTGGGGCACAAAATTATAATAACCGTTCTCCAAGTTGATATAATCGGGCTTCAGTATGTAATCTTCGCGTATCCTTTGCCAAAATGCTTCGTCATTGCCTATCGGATAGGGTTTGGTATTCACACTATTTTGAGCATGAAGGTCCATCGGCAGAAAAGGAGAAACGACAGCCGCTTGTCCCAAACGTTTAAGAAAATCCCTTTTTTTCATTTCCGTCTTATTTTAACTAACAAGATAAAAAAAGAAAAAGTCACATTTCTCTAATTATCAATTTATTAATTCTATGTGCGAAAGAACTTTATCCGTATAATTAAGATTTTTTTAACTAAATTGAACGACACTAAAATTTGAAACATTAACTAAAACTTTTTTACGATGAAAAAACTAATCGCTGAATTTATCGGAACCCTTTGGTTGGTTCTTGGAGGATGTGGCAGTGCAGTCCTTGCGGCAGGATTTCCAGATGTGGGAATCGGTTTTGTTGGCGTCGCGCTTGCCTTTGGCCTTACCGTGGTGACGATGGTCTATGCCATTGGCCATATTTCTGGTTGTCATTTGAACCCTGCGGTTTCGATCGGTCTTTGGATCGGTGGCCGTTTCGATGGAAAAGACCTGATACCCTATATCATTGCCCAGATTACCGGGGCCATTGTCGGGGCGGCAATATTGTACATAATCGTTACGGGACAGATGGGGTACGAAGGCATCGGCAGTTTTGCCGCAAATGGATATGGGGAGCATTCCCCTGGAGGTTATGGAATGACCTCGGCTTTGGTAACCGAAATTGTCATGACTTTAATATTCCTTTTTGTGATTTTGGGATCCACCTACACCAAGGCTCCCGCTGGTTTTGCAGGATTGGCAATAGGGTTGTGTTTGACACTTATTCATCTGATAAGTATTCCCGTTACGAACACCTCGGTCAACCCGGCACGAAGCATCAGTCAAGCCCTTTTTGTAGGTGATTGGGCTTTGGGGCAATTATGGCTGTTTATTGTGGCACCGATTATAGGCGCAATACTCGCCGGACTGCTCTACAAATTTCTGTCCCCCGAAACAAACGATTAAAGTCCTGAAAAAAGGAGGAGCTTTTGAACTCCTCCTTTTTTTATGGAATAGATTCCGTTATATGGGCAAAATGGTATATTTGATTACTTGATTTAAAGTATTCGCTATGCCCTTGGCCATCGTAATTGCCGGAATCGTACTTCTTTTCATTCTTATAGTTCGATTCAAGTTAAATGCCTTTTTATCTTTTATTATTGTATCAATTTTAGTGGGTATTGCCGAAGGAATGGATTTTCTGGCGACTATCCAGGCCATTCAAACGGGTATTGGAAGCACTTTGGGGTATCTGATTCTTATACTCGGATTGGGTGCCATGCTCGGAAAATTAGTGGCCGATAGTGGTGCTGCCCAACGTATCACCATGCAGCTAGTGAACAAATTCGGAAAGAAAAACGTGCAATGGGCGGTCGTTCTTACCGGATTTATCGTTGGCATTCCCATGTTCTATACCGTAGGATTCGTCATCCTTGTTCCTTTGGTCTTTACAATAGCAGCGACTACAGGGCTTCCCTTGATCTATGTTGGACTACCCATGCTGGCCTCTTTGTCGGTGACACATGGTTACTTGCCACCACACCCTGCCCCAACGGGAATAGCCGTAATGTTCGGGGCCGATATCGGTAAAACCTTGCTTTACGGAATTGTTATCGCCATTCCGGCCATCGTTGTCGCCGGACCATTGTTTTCGCGGACCATTAAAAATATTAAGGCCACTCCGTTAAAGGCTTTTTTGAATCCAAAGGTTTTGACCGATGAAGAAATGCCCGGTACGGCAACAAGTATTCTGACCGCTTTGTTGCCGGTCATACTGATCGGGCTCGCATCGATAATGGCATTGATTCTTCCCGAAGGGAATATTCTCAGAAAAACGACGGCTATTTTGGGCGATCCGGTAATGGCCATGCTGTTATCGGTGCTGGTCGCAATATACACTTTAGGACTTCGCAGGGGTAGAACGATGGTCGAGGTAATGGATACGGTCGCCAATGCCGTTTCAGGTATCACGATGGTATTGTTGATCATTGCCGGGGCCGGGGCATTGAAACAAATCTTGATCGACAGCGGCGTTAGCGATTACATTGGTGAGATGCTCAAAGGTTCCACAATTTCACCTTTGGTTTTGGCATGGTTGATCGCAACGGTAATCAGGGTCTGCGTAGGATCTGCCACCGTGGCCGGTTTGACCGCAGCGGGAATCGCCCTTCCCTTGGTGGCCAATACCGGAATAAACGCCGAGTTGATGGTCTTGGCCATTGGGTCCGGTAGTTTGATGTTCTCCCATGTAAACGATGGCGGCTTCTGGTTGTACAAAGAGTATTTCAACCTCTCGATAAAAGATACACTGAAAACCTGGACGGTGATGGAGACAACCGTGGGTGTAATGGGTCTTATCGGTGTACTGGTCTTAGATATATTCATTTAATTTTTTTCTTATGAGCGACAACAAACCTTCTGAAAGAATCAAGGCCTTAGGGCTTACTTTGCCCCCTGCACCGCCCCCGGCAGGGCTTTACAAACCCGTTTTGGTCATCGATAATTTTTTGTACGTTTCGGGTCAAGGGCCTGTGAACACCGATGGTACTTTATTCAAAGGTCGGGTCGGAGACACACTCGATCTCGATGGTGGAAAACGTGCCGCCCGTCAGGTAGGGCTCACCATGCTGTCGACTATAACCACTCATTTCGGTGACGTTGATCGGATAAAGCGCATCGTTAAGACTTTGGGCATGGTCAATTGTACTCCCGAATTTGGCGACCACCCGCTGGTCATCAATGGGTTTAGCGAATTGATGGCCGATGTTTTTGGATCCGATAATGGGGTCGGGGTGCGAAGTGCCGTAGGTATGATGTTACCAGGAGGAATCGCCGTGGAAATCGAGGCCATGTTCGAACTGTATTAAAAAAAGGATAGTGAAAAACAGCGATTGGTACAATTTAGATGATACTTCTGAGGTAATCACGCCTTCTTTATTGGTATATCCTGATAGAATAGCCAAAAACATTAATACAATGATTTCAATGGCCGGCGGAACTTCACGATTACGCCCGCATATCAAGACGCATAAAAATGCCGAGATCATAAAAATGCAACTTGATGCCGGTATCGAAAAGTTCAAGTGTGCCACAATCGCCGAAGCCGAACTATTGGCCCTGTGCAAAGCCCCGGACATTTTATTGGCCATGCAGCCCGTAGGGGCCAATATGGAACGTTTTTTCAAACTGATGAAGACCTTTCCCGAGTCTAAATTTTCCGCATTGGTCGACAATGAAACGATTATCGACAGGTTTGCCCAAATGGCAAAAGAAAAAGAAATGCAAGTTTCGCTTTGGATGGACATCAATAATGGTATGAACAGAACGGGCATTCTTCCAGGAGAAGAAGCAGTTCGGTTATACAGTATCATGAGCAAAATTCCTGAAATCGAACCTGAAGGATTACATGTCTACGACGGGCACCTCCGCAATGCGGATCCGAAGGAAAGAAAACGAGCCTGTGATTCGGCATTCAAGATTGTATTGGGCCTAAAGAATAAAATCGAAGCCAATGGTATCATGGTCAAAGATGTCGTTGCCGGCGGCTCGCCATCCTTCCCCTTTCACGCTGAACGCGAGGGAGTTGATGCAAGTCCCGGGACAACTGTGCTATGGGATGGGGGATACGCCCAACTGTTCCCTGAAATGGATTTCATTCCTGCTGCAGTGCTTATGACAAGGGTCATCAGCAAACCTGATAACAAAACCATCTGTCTTGACCTTGGGCACAAATCGATGGCCTCTGAAATGCCTTTTCCAAGGGTTCGATTTCTAAATCTTGGTGACGATTGCAAACAGGTCGGGCAAAGCGAGGAGCATTTTGTGCTCGAATGTAAAAACAATGATTCATATACTATCGGCGATGTTGTTTACGCCATCCCGGTACATATTTGCCCTACAGTGGCCAAATACGAAAACTTGCAGGTAGTCGAAAAAGGACGGATCACTACCGTTTGGAAAGTGGCCGCCCGTAACCAAAGCATAACCATCTGATGTTCATATTCGATGCACATCTCGATCTGGCGATGAACGCCATGGAATGGAACCGAGACCTTACATGGACGGTCGATGAGATACGCAAAAGCGAAGCCGGCATGGCCGACAAGCCTGATCGCGGTAAAAATACCGTCTCGCTTGATGCCATGCGCAAGGGCAATATCGGCCTTTGTATCGCTACCCAGATTGCACGTTACGTGCATAGGGACAATCCCCTACCGGGATGGAATTCGCCCCAACAGGCCTGGGCACAGACACAAGGGCAATTGGCCTGGTACCGATCGATGGAAGCCATCGGTGAAATGGTACAGATCAAAAACAAAAATGACCTTGAAGCCCATTTGGAACTTTGGAAAAAAAATGTCGAAAAAAAACCGATAGGGTACATCTTAAGCCTCGAAGGGGCCGATTCCATTGTTACCATAGATCATTTACAGACATCATACGGGCAAGGTCTTCGGGCCATCGGACCGGCCCATTACGGTCCGGGAACATACGCTTTCGGTACCGATTCGTCGGGTGGTATCGGTATAAAGGGCAAAGCGTTGCTAAAGGAAATCGAACGCCTGAACCTTATTTTGGATGCAACACATCTATGTGATGAAAGTTTTTGGCAAACCATGGATTGTTATCAGGGTCCGGTTTGGGCAAGCCATAACAATTGTAGGGCCTTGGTCGATCACAATCGGCAATTCTCAGATGAACAGATTAAGGAACTGATCAGTAGGGGCGCCGTCATCGGGGTGGCCTTGGACGCCTGGATGATGGTTCCGAATTGGGTAAGGGGGCAATCGACCCCCGACGGCATGAACGTTTCCTTATCTCAGATGCTCGATAATATCGACCATATTTGCCAATTGGCAGGTAACGCAAACCATGTGGGGATAGGAACAGATCTTGATGGAGGGTTCGGTAAGGAACAATGCCCGACGGATTTGGAAACCATTGCGGACTTACAAAAAATCCCAGTTCTTTTGTCGAAACGTGGATACTCGAACAAAGATATCGCGAATATCATGCACATGAATTTTATTCGCTTTCTACAAAAGGTTTGGAAATGAACAGACGGAGATTCATAGCGCGGTCGGCAATGGCTACACTTGGCATTATGGCCTCGGGCTGTATTCGAGAACAAAAAGTAAAACTTCAAAAAAATCAGGTCATCGGATGCTTTGGTGACAGTATTACGGCAATGGGCAATGGGTACGTGCAAATGCTCCAGACCGAGTATGACAGTCTATATCCCGACTTAAAGCTGCGCTTCCTGAACTATGGCAAAAGCAGTGAAACGGTTACCGGCCTGACCGAAGAAATCCATCCCGGCCCAAGACCTTACCTTTTTGAAAGACTCGATGCCGAACTGGACAAAGAACCTATCGATTTCGCCACTTTTTGCTACGGTATCAACTGCGGTATCTATGGCAAACCCTCGCAAGAGCTTTTTGACAGTTTTAAAATCGGGGTCTATACGTTTCTTGAAAAGATAAAACAACGCCAGATCAAAGCGATTCTTTTGACCCCTCCTCCCTTGGCCCTTGACATTGTTCAAAAAGCAAGTCCTGAAAACGATTCCCAGCCATATGGTTATTTAAATCCATATCCTGAGTATGACAAGGAGGTTTTGCAAGAATTCAAGCGTATCGTAATGAATATCGACCATCCATCCTGTATGGCAAAAATAGATATCCGCACCCCTTTATATGAAAAGAGGGCAAACTGCTATGATGAAGATCCGATACATCCAAATACCGAAGGCCATCGATTGATAGCAAAAACCGTTCGCGAAAGTATTTCCGTTCAACGGACATAACATCGAATTTAACAGGTCTTTAAGTCCCTGTGGCAAGGTAATTGCTATCTTTATTCCATAATTTTTCGGATGCCATGTCTAGAAATTATCTGTTATCGGTACTTATCTTCATGCTGCTTTCAATAAATGGATTTGGGCAAACCGATTTGCCTACCCAAAGGCCATTGAAGATCGAAGCGGCCAATAAGTTGGACGAAGATGGAAAAGCCGACAAGGGTACTGCCTTAAAGATCCCATCGGTTCTTGACAAGAAACCCGAGGTCAATTTGGATTTGAATCCGAAAAAGCCCATTAAAATGCTTCCCGACAGGGAACTCGTTCAAGCCGGAACCGGAATGAAGATTGATCCCAAAGTAAGAGGTCCCGAAAAGGAGGGCGGTAGTAAGGAACGCTTTGGCGATATGTATATGGGCGATGTCAAGAGCAATGGCAAATTTGTGGGCATCGTATGTCGCGACCACGAATATGTCGATGGCGATCGCGTAAAGATTTATGTCAACGATGTTATGGTAGAACCCAATCTTCTTTTGACGGGAGCCTTTAAAGGCATTAACGTCGATTTAAAACCGGGGTTCAACAAGCTGGATTTCGTGGCACTCAATGAAGGGTCTTCTTCACCCAATACGGCCCAAGTCGATGTTTACGATGATCAGGGGCAGGTTATCTATTCGAACAAATGGTTGTTGTCGGAAGGTTTCAAGGCGACTTTGATCATTACCAAAGAATAACCGCTTTGCAACCGTCAAATTTGCGAATTGATTAATTACCCTCCCCGGGCCGATATTTTTTCGTTGCCCTTTTCAAAACATCTTCCTTATAATAACCCACTTCTTTCCATTCCACATCGGCATAACGCTGTATCTGGTCTTCAAAATGAGGTGAATTCGGGTCGCCGCTTTGTCCACCGGCCAAGATACTTTTCGCTTTGACCTTATCGCCGAACTCGACCACAGCCGCAAAACTATTGCCCCGCGTGCCATATATTTTTTTCGTGCCATTATCGTATCGGGCGCCATAAGCGGCCAAAGCGCCCCAGTGACCCGAAGCAAAACCTATAGGAATACTTGGTTTTGTGTCATCGAAGGCTTGACGTATATCACCGTTCAAACGTTGGTAACGATTGACTTCGCCCCAGGGCATTTTCCAAGTGCCAAAATCTTTCGTCAATTGATCGATGACCGCTTCAAAGATTCTTAATTTTTCATCATTGGGCGAGGTGCTTCCCCAAAATTTGACACGCTCCATAGGCGTCATTTCCTCTTTATATTTGCCCTCTTGGTAGTACTTCGTTCCATAGAAATGGGCCAAGGTCATGGCCACTGATTCTTTTGATGTTTTAAAATCCCATTCGGCCAAAATATCGATTGCTTCGCTCAACTTGGGGTTTTTGTTGTGCCTCCAATGATATGCTCGGACCAAACCTGGAATCAACGCATCGAAGGCTGGCAGATAAGGGTCGTGGGCCAATTCGATAAGTCCATCGATGGTAAATCCGACTTTATCCTTTAACAAATCAATGGCGTGAATACCCCTGAAGTTTTCACGGTCCAATGACATATAATTCGGATAATTCTCTTTCTTAGGACTAAACTCCAAGGCCGCCGTAAACGGCGTAGAATTACAGTTTTGTAACCAACCGTTTTCAGGATTCAATAGCAGAATATTCTCATCGACCGTATGGAGGCCTTGCCAATCGGTTTTCGGATTACTTCCATCGACAGGTTTCGAATAATCAAAGATAGTATCGCGCTTTGGGATAAAATTGCCATGGAAATAGGCAATATTTCCTTCGGCATCGGCATAGACGGTATTGTTCGAAGAATTCGTGCGGATATCCATCATCTCACGGAAACCTCTATAACCATCTTGCTTGGTGCGTACAAAGGATTGCTCCAAAGCCTTTACCGGCTCCCACATCATGGCAGAGGCCGTCCATCGACCATCGACTTGATGTGTAATCGGGCCGTGATGGGTGCGATAAGCGGGAAACGATTTTTCCCTCAAAACATTACCTTCTTTGTATTTTAAGCTGATTTCAGAAGTCTTGACAGGCCGCATTTCCTCACCATATTGATACAGTAATTTATCGTCGATGTTCAGAATGTTCTCCTTGAATTCGTCCATGACATCGGTATAGGTAGAGGTGTGCATCCAACCTGTTTTTTCGTTAAACCCTTGGTAGACAAAAAACTGCCCCCAAGTTACCGCGCCATAGGCATTCAAACCTTCTTCGGATACGACATGCACCTCTCCCCTGAAATAAAATGAAGTATGCGGATTGATCAACAACAACGGATTGCCCGATTCGGTCAATTTTCCCGAAATGGCGATTCCGTTCGAGCCTTGCGGTTCGGCCATTTCTTCCTGTTTTTGGATTTGGAGTTCCTCAGCTTCGGGAATTTCCATGCCGATCTCATAAAAAACTTTTATTTTTTCCGTGGAAATCCGTTCGATATCGCCCCCGATAGAACCTTCGCTAAAATACAACGGCATCCATGGCTCGAAATGGGTCAATAGTTTCGGTTTCACGTCCGGATGGGTATGCAAATAATAATTGATGCCATCGGCAAAGGCATCACAAAGCTTCTTTAACCACTCCGGGCTTTTTTCATAATTGGCCTTCGCTTCTTCTTCGGTCATAAAAAGTTTTGCCCTTAAATCGCTGTAAATAGCCTCTTCCCCTTCCACTTCGGCCAAACGGCCTGTCGCCCATATATAATTTTGCTCCACCCGGTTGAAGTCGTCTTCACATTGGGCATACAGTAGCCCGAAAACAGCATCAGCATCGGTTTTCCCATAAATATGGGGCACACCGAAATCGTCCCTTATAATTTCAACATTGGCCGCTTGGGCCTGCCATTTATCAATTTCCAGTTCCTTTTTTACCTCGGTACCGCAGGATACAAGCAAAAAGAAAATGGCCGCATGAAACAAAATTTTGATCATGGTGCTGTTTTATTTTTAAAATTACACAAATTGCATCAGCTTTTATCGATTTAAAAGAATCCCACTTTCACGTTTCTATAGATTTAAACTAAATTGCCAGTTCTACTTAAGAATAGCTATGGCAGAAAATAAAGTCAGCATCATTACGGCATTCAAGACCATTATATGGCCCCGAAGAAAACTGGTCTTTTTAGGATTGTTGTTAATTGTGATCAGCAAGGCGGCAAGTTTTGTGGCCCCGATTTCTCTCGAGTATTTTTTAGATGATATTGTTCCAAACAAAGACTACAATAATTTGAAAATTCTCGTTATTGGGGTTGCTTTTGCTTTTCTCGTTCAGGCAACAATGTCCTTTTTACTGACCAAAGTACTAAGTATACAGGCGCAGTTCATGATATCTGAGTTAAGGGCACAAGTACAAAAAAAGGTGTTGGCGCTCCCTATCCGCTTCTTTGACAATACAAAATCAGGGGCCTTGGTATCAAGAATTATGAGCGATGTGGAAGGGGTGCGCAACCTTATTGGAACAGGATTGGTTCAATTGGTCGGAGGAACAATTACGGCGGTTGTGTCCCTAATACTTTTGTTACAAGTAAATATTGGCCTAACCTTATTAACGTTTATACCCCTTATACTTTTCGCGGTAATAGCCCTGAAAGCATTTAAAATAATTCGGCCCGTTTTTAGGGAAAGGGGAAAGATAAATGCCGAGGTCAAGGGGCGCTTGACGGAAACCCTTGGGGGTATTCGGGTCATCAAGGGTTTTAATGCCGAAGAACAGGAAGCCAAAGTTTTTGAGGAAGGGGTGGAAAGACTTTACAAGAATGTGAAGAAAAGCCTAACTGCTACGGCGGTGATGACCAGTTCGTCAACGTTTCTTTTAGGATTGGCCACAACGGTAATAATGATGGGCTATGGCGGACACCTAATGATCGAAGGAACGATTTCGGAAGGTGAATATTTCAAATTTACCTTCTTGTTGGCCCTGATGGTGGCCCCCATCGTGCAGATGAGCAACATAGGCAGCCAGTTGACAGAAGCTTTGGCCGGTCTGGACCGTACCGAGGAGTTGATGAACAAAATCAGTGAAGCCGACGAAAAAGAACGCACCGTTCAACTTTCTGAGATCCAAGGCAACATGAAGTTCGTCAATGTGTCGTTCGCCTATGAAGAAGATAAGGAAGTATTGCACAATATCAGTTTCGAAGCGAAATCGGGCGATGTTATAGCACTTGTTGGCAGTTCTGGTTCGGGAAAATCGACCATTGCGGGTTTGGCCGCCAGTTTTTTAAATCCGGATTCGGGAAAAATCACCATCGATGGCAAAGATTTGTCTAAAATAGATTTGACCAGTTTTCGCCAATTTTTGGGAGTTGTCTTACAGGACGATTTTCTTTTTGAAGGTACAATTCGCGAAAATATACTTTTCCCCAGACCCGACGCCTCTGAACAAGAGTTGTACGAAGCGGTACGTGCGGCCTATGTAGATGAATTTACAGACCGGTTCGATGAAGGCCTTGACACGGTAATCGGAGAAAGGGGCGTTAAATTATCAGGTGGTCAACGCCAACGTATAGCAATTGCGAGGGCCGTTTTGGCCGATCCGAGAATATTGATCCTTGACGAAGCTACCTCAAACCTCGACACCGAAAGTGAGGCCTTGATCCAAAAAAGTCTGGCCGAACTGACCAAGGGTAGAACCACTTTCGTCATCGCCCATAGACTGAGCACGATCCGCAAGGCCGATCAAATATTGGTCATTGAAAACGGACGCATCGCCGAACAAGGTACGCACGATGAATTGATTACCAAAGAAGGGCGATATTATAACCTGTTTACCTACCAGGCAAGGATTTAATAATAATTAACATATAAAATGGTTTTATTCTTTTATGTTTTAACTTTGGCACAAACAAAAAAGATGTCTAGGCCAAAAATTAAATGCAAATACAAATTTGCAGAAGAATATAATCCTGAATATGTTAATGGAGCGCATGGTGGCGTAACTCCTAAAGGGGAAATCGCAATTAATTTTTTTATGGAAAGACATGCGATACCATATTCCCAAACTTATGAGGTAGACGAGGATGGGCTTTTAACAAGGGAAATCAAAGATGAAGCAGAACCCAAAGATTTGAATACTAGTTTTATTCGATACATCAAAACTGGAATTATTGTTGATTACTCAACTGCCAAATCTATATATCAATGGCTAGGAAATCACATTGATAAAATTGAAGAAGGTATACTAAACAATGTTAAAGATGATGCTAAACCCTAATTCTACAAGCCTTGGTTTCTTTACAGCTGTTTCCTTAATTTCTTTCAACGAAACATCTACCACAGAAATTATTGATAAATGGGAAAGGCCACTAATCACAATACATAAAGTCGAAGGCAGCGATTCCAGTGTAATTGCTCCGGCAGATTCAAAAGGATATTCAATTAACAAGTTAGTTGAAAATTTGAAAAAGCTTGAAAATTTCAAAAATTTACCAGATAATTGGAATGGATATGGGGGACTTGGTTTTGAAGAGAATTTTTTAGATTCAATAAAAGAAATAATAAAAGACACATCATATCAACCTGAAATATTCCCAACAGGACGAAACTCCATTCAATTTGAATTTTCAAAGGGAGAGAATTTTTTGGAAGTAGAAATCTTCCATGACCACGCAGAATATTATGGAGAAATTGAGGGATATGAAATTGAAAAAAACATTCCGATTAATAGTATAAATTCCGAAATAAATGCCTTCTTCAGAAGTTTCTGAACTAAACGAAATAATATCTGATGAGGAATTTCTTTTCCGAGGCGTTTTAAAAATAAATTGGAATAATAGGGAAAATCGTATTTCCTCCTCCGCATTTAAAGACTCTCAAGGTTGCTCCGTCGACCGATGCAATTTCAGAAATCATAACGATGTTGCCAATTCAATTTTCGTTAAAAAGGACTTTTTTACAGTTGCCAAAATTCAAACTTTGAATGTGCGAAGTGTTCCTACAAAAGTAAAATATCTTCCAGTTGAAGATAATCCGTATCATTCTGAAATACATGATGAAGAAAATCGAATTCAACTGAGACCTAGTAAAGCAAAAAAGATTTCAAAACAGGTTGAAATAATTCACAAAACTTAATGACAAGGCAAGATTAGTTAAGATTCCGGTGCCAATTCGACTTCCAAGCCGTCGAGATCTTCGGTAATTCGAATCTGACAACCCAATCTCGAATTGTCCTCAACATAAAAGGCTTCGGCCAACATGGCCTCTTCATCGTCCGATTTTTCAGGAAGTTCATGATCTGATTTAACGTAGCACTGGCAGGAGGCGCACATGGCCATGCCCCCGCAAACCCCGATCGTACCTTCGGGGGCCAGTTCGTAAGAGCGTACCACCTCCATCAGGTTCATGTTCATATCGGTCGGTGCATCAACTTCATGGGTTACGCCATCACGGTCGGTTATATTTATTTTAATATCCATTAAAATAGGAATTAGGAGTTAGTTATTAGTAAACCGGTATCAATTCATTGACTGAATTAGGCCATAAAGCATTTTGGAAATTTCATTTGACTTATCCATTAGTTCCTCTGTTCTATCCTTTGGCAAGTATTCTAATCTTTCTGACAAATATAACATTGATCTCACCTCACTATTCGAAGCAATAGCTATATACAAGAATCTTATAAAATCCGGATTTGTTCTTCTATCAAAACCTTCGGCTATATTATTTGAAATTGAAACCGACGCACGCGTAATTTGGTCTTTAAAAAAATAGTCCTTTAAGGTTGAAAAATCTTTATAAATAGATACCGCAAAGTCCTGAGAATTTTGCCAAACAATTAAATCTTCAAATCTTTTTACAGCCATAAACTTTGCCAAGCCCTATCTCCTAGCTCCTAACCCTTTTAATCAATTGCTTTTACTACCGCTTTGGGTGCTTCTTTTTTAGAGCCGTCGAACCCGGTAACACCTCCTACGGTAGTATACTTCATTACATATTTCTTATCGGGGAAAATTCGCTGATAGGCACTTTGGCACATTAGTGTGGCCTCATGAAATCCGCACAAAATCAATTTCAATTTCCCAGGATAGGTATTGACATCGCCAATGGCATAAACCCCTGGAATATTGGTCTGGTAGTCAAGCGTATTATCGACCTTAATCGCGTTCTTTTCGATTTCCAGCCCCCAGTCGGCAATAGGTCCGAGTTTTGGTGAAAGTCCGAACAAAGGGATAAAGTTATCGACGTTCAAGTCAAAATCCTGTTGCGGGTCTGTCGATTTTCGAATCGTTACCGCTTCCAATTTTTCATCTCCTTTTAAACCGACGATTTCGGCAGGAGTAATCAAATTGATTTTACCTTCATTCTTTAAGTGCTGTACTTTTTCAACGGAATCCAAGGCACCTCGAAATTCATTTCGGCGGTGTACTAAAGTAACCTCCGAGGCTACATCGGTCAAAAAGATACTCCAGTCCAAGGCTGAATCACCGCCGCCGGCAATCACAACTCTTTTATTTCGATAGATTTCGGGATCTTTAATAATATATGCAATACCGTTATCCTCATATTTCGATAGATTCTCCAATAATGGTTTGCGCGGTTCAAAACTCCCCAATCCACCTGCGATGGCCACAATCGGGGCACTATGTTTCGTACCCTTGTTGGTTGTAACGATAAAGGTGCCATCATCAAGTTTTTCGATGGTCTCGGCCCGTTCGCCCAAGGTGAACCCGGGTTGAAAAGGTCTGATCTGTTCCATCAGATTATCTACAAGTTCGCCTGCCAATACCTCCGGGAAACCGGGAATATCATAAATGGGTTTCTTCGGGTAAATTTCGGAGCATTGTCCGCCAGCCTGGGGAAGCGCATCGATCAAATGGCATTTCAATTGTAAAAGACCCGCCTCAAAAACTGCAAAAAGGCCCGTTGGGCCAGCTCCAATTATCAATATATCTGTCTTGATCATTAAAAAATCTCGTTTAAGGTCATGGCAAAGCTATCTCGTACAAAAGTCAAAATAAATGATATTTGTCAGGGTATTAGGCAATGTTTATAACCTCCTCGATTTGTGGTGCATACTTTTTTATAGTCATCTCGACACCACTTTTGAGGGTCATCTGGTTCACGGTACAACCCACACAAGCACCTTCCAACTTTACTTTTACCGAATTTTCGTTATCGATGGACACCAGCGAAATGTCACCTCCATCGCTTTGTAAAAACGGCCTGATCTCTTCCAAGGCCTTTTCAACATTCAACTTTAATTCCTCAGGTGTCATATTACTTTTTCTTGACTGCGGAACAACCCGCCATTGTTGTTATTTTTATCGCTTCCGTGGGAGGGAGGTTTTCATTTCTATCGACGACCTCTTGCACCACGTTCTTGGTCAATGCCTCGAAGGCCTCCTCTATGGTCGTCGCAGTTTGCAAAGCCGCCGGTCTACCTACATCACCGGCTTCGCGAATGCTCTGCACCAAGGGAATTTCGCCTAAAAACGGCACTTTCAAATCTTCGGCCAAGTTTTTGGCACCTTCTTTTCCAAAGATATAATATTTGTTGTTGGGAAGTTCTTCAGGGGTAAAATAGGCCATATTCTCCACAATGCCCAAAACCGGCACGTTGATGGAATCTTGTTTGAACATTGCCACGCCTTTTCTCGCATCGGCGAGTGCCACTTCTTGTGGCGTGCTGACAATAACGGCACCGGTGACGGGCATGGCCTGCATAATACTCAGATGGATGTCACCTGTTCCCGGGGGAAGATCCAATAGCATAAAGTCGATTTCGCCCCAATGGGCATCAAAGATCATTTGGTTCAACGCCTTTGAGGCCATTGGGCCACGCCAAATAACGGCCTGATTGGGCTGGGTGAAAAATCCGATGGACAATAACTTCACACCATAGCTTTCGACAGGCTTCATTTTAGATTTGCCATCGATATTGACGGCCAAAGGTTTTTCATGGGCCACGTCGAACATAATGGGCATGGATGGCCCGTAGATGTCGGCATCCAAAAGTCCGACTTTAAACCCCATTTTGGCCAAGGTAACGGCCAAGTTTGCCGTAACGGTAGATTTGCCCACACCTCCTTTTCCCGAGGCCACCGCAATGATATTCTGAATACCGGGAATCGGTTTCCCTTTTATTTCGTTCGTTTTGGGCCTTTCGGGAACATCGACCTTGATGTTGACTTTGATTTTTGCCTTTTCGTAAACCTCTCTGTGGATGACCTTCAAAATTTCTACCTCGGTCTTTTTACGGGCCTGAAGGCTAGGGTTTTTGATCGTGATATCTACCTCTACCTCATCACCAAAAATCTGCACGTTCTTTACCGCCCCACTCTCTACCATATTTTTGCCCTCACCGGGAACGGTGATGTTTTCCAGAGCCCTTAAAACATCATTCTTATCTAACTTCATTATATAAAATCATTCTAAACAACAAAGATAGCGTATAACGTCGAGAAGGTAAAGGGTAGACATTGAAAAGTAACCTACCCATATAAAAGGGATCTATAAAAAAAGCCCCATATTGTACAATATGGGGCTTGTCTACCACAGACCGTAATACTTTAAACCATCCGCCCATCCAGCAAATTGATAATGCGCTTACCGTACTCGGCATTCTTTTCTGAATGGGTTACTTGAATAATCGTCACCCCTTCATCATTTAGCTGCTTAAACAGTTCCATGATATCTTCGCCTTGCTTAGAGTTAAGATTTCCTGTCGGTTCATCGGCAAGAATAAGCTTAGGTTTGGTGATAAGTGCGCGAGCTACACCGACCAATTGCTGTTGACCGCCACTCAATTGTGTCGGGAACAAATCTTTCTTGCCCACAATATTGAAGCGATCGAGCATATCGGCCACCATTGCCTTTCGTTCGGAACCTGAAATCTTTTTATAGAGCAAGGGCATCTCTAGATTCTCATATACGGTAAGCTCATCGATCAGATGATAGGCCTGGAACACAAAACCGATGTATTGTTTATACAAGTTTGAACGGTGTTTTTCCTTGAGCTGATGTACCGGTTCGTCCAGAAAATTGTATTCTCCCTCATCAAAGGTGTCGAGCATTCCGATAACGTTCAGCAATGTCGATTTTCCAGAACCTGAAGGACCCATCACAGAAATGAACTCACCTTCTTCGACCTCAAGATTGATGTCTTTTAAAAGAAAGACGCGCTGTCCGCCCTGTTGTACCCATTTAAAAATATTGTTCAATTGTAATAGCATGGCTTTATTTAGTTTTTAGATATTAGACGTAAGATGTATAGTCTGTAAAAAGTTATTCTGTCCTAAGGCTTTTTACGGGATTTTGGGCAGCCGCGCTAACCGTTCTGGTACCGACGGTCAATAGGGCTATGACCATTGCCAACAGACCTGCCGCAACAAAGAACCATACCCCTAGGTCTATTTTATAGGTATAGTTCTGTAACCATTGATCAGAGAACCACCAAGCGATTGGCGAAGCGATCAAAAATGCGATCAGCACCAATTTCAAAAAATCCTTGGTGAGCAATACCGTAATCGAAGCAACGCTTGCGCCCAATACTTTTCTGACACCTATCTCTTTGGTGCGCTGCGCAACGATCAACAACGACATGGCGAACAGCCCGATACAGCTCAATGCAATGGCAATAATCGATCCGCTTGTAATCATAGTGGCCATGGTTTTTTCCCTTTGAAAAGTCCGATCCACATTTTCGTCCAAAAACGATCCTAAAAACTCGGCATTGGGTTCCAATTTTTTCCAGGTTTGTTCTATTGCATCAAAAGAACTGGCCATATTTTCCGGCGCAACTTTTACGTAAGCATACCTTAACTCCATATCTTCGCCCATAAAAAAAGTAATCGGTTCAATGGCGCGATCAAGACCTTGAAAATTATAGTCCTTGACCACTCCCAATATGGCGAGGCCCGTTTCACTGCCAACTTCGAGCCGAGCCGACAGAGGGTCTTTTTCTTCCAACTGACGCGCCATAGCCTCGTTGATCAACACACCGAGACTGTCGGCCTCAGATTTAAAATCCCGTCCTTGTGCCATTTGCAGCCCCAGAGTGCTTATATAATTATAATCAACGGTAAGAGCATTGGTCCTTATGTTTCTTCCCTTATGCTCAAAGCCGATCGCACTCGACCATTGACTTCCGTCTTTTCCTCTGCCAAGATTGTTGTCGGACGCCGATACCTCCAAAATATCCGGATTACCGTTCAACTCATCCTTTAACAGCCTTAAGACCTCGTGCCCATTCTTTTTTCCGTTCAACGGGAAGGAAATCACCTGCTCTTTATTGTAACCCAAATCCTTGTTCCGCATAAACTGCACCTGACCCCACAACACCAAGGTACCGCTTATCAACAAAATGGCAATACCAAATTGAACGACCATAAGCGCGTTTCGAACAAGATTATTGCCCGATGCTTCCAACTTTCCCTTTAACGATTGAATGGTGCCCAAGCGGCTGAACAATAGTGCAGGATACCCCCCTGCCGTCAAAGTAATCGTCAAAATCGTGGCCAAAAGCATGAACACGGCCCATGGTTCGGCAAGCATGTCCAAAGAAATTCTTGTTCGGAACATACTTTTAAAATCATCGATCAAGAGAATACTCAACAAAACCCCAATACCCATAGAGGACAGGAAAACAAATAGGCTTTCGCTCCAAAATTGGAAGAACAGTTGTCCTTTTTGGGCGCCCAATGTTTTTCGCATACCTATCTCACGCAAGCGCTGTGCACTTTTCGCAATACTCATGTTGACGAAGTTGACACAGGCAATGAACAAAATAAGAAAAGCTACGCCCAAAATAAGATAGGGCACCGATCGGCTCACTTCTGCATAGCCTTTTCTGTAACCTGTAAAATGTAGGTCTTTAAGCGGCAATAGTTTCAACTGTCGATAAAGCCCATCAGCATCAGGCATTGCGCCATCGCGTTTGGCTGCCTCCATGGATTCTTTGTAATGCAGTTCGGTAAAGGAACGGGCGTTCTTTTCGAAGCGTTCGGCAGAAACCCCTGAAGGCAATTGAACGTAAACCCCGTGGTATTGTGAATCCCATACTCCTTTCGTATCCGCATATTCTGCATTTTTTTCAAAACGAACGGCCACTTCGAATTCCAATGAACTTTGTGGCGGAACGTTACCGACGACCGACCCTACGGTAAAAGGTTCTTCCTTTCCGTTGATCATTATATTGATGGTCTGCCCTATCGCCTCTTCGTTACCGAACAACTTGTTGGCCGCACTTTCGGTAATCACGACCGATGCCTGATCTTGCAACGGATCGTGCTCGTTCCCCTTTAATACCGGAAAAGTAAACATGGAAAAAAAATCGGCATCGACCCAAACCGTGTTGAGATCGATCTCTTTTTCGCCATAAATGACCAAACCACCGTCTTGAAGGTACCGGGTAATTTTCTCGACACCGGGCACTTCGGTTCTAAGGGCTTCGGCGAAAGGTTCGGGTTGACTGGTACCGGCTTCCTGTCCTCTTGGCGTCTGCGCAACGTCATATACCTGATAAATTTGGTCGCCATTAGCGTGAAACTTATCGTACGACATATCAAAAAAGGCGGACATCGCCAATAAAATAGCCGCACCAAATGCGATGGAAAGACCAATTACGTTCAATAGCGTAAAGGTTTTGTCCTTCATTAAATTACGCCAACCGATTTTTAGATAGTTTTTTAGCATATTCTTTTGTTTATCGTTTCTTTACCTAAAGACTACATCCACTGTTTACTATTTTGGCCCTTACAGCTGATTTGATTGATTTCTCCCTAAGGTCGAAATGACAATTTTAACTCATATCCAGCTTCATAAATCTCTAATCAAATCTTTACTCTGTTCGTAAACTTTTTACCGGGTTGGCAAGGGCGGCTTTGATCGAATGGAAGCTTACCGTAACCAGGGCAATCATAATTACGAGCAAACCAATTCCAATAAAGGTGAAAATACCAATCTCTATTCGATGCTCATAGTTCTGCATCCAATTCTCCATTGCAAACCATGCCAATGGCATTGCTATAAAAAGACTGATAGCTATTAATTTCAAAAAGTGGTACGATATCATCGATACGATTTCGTTTATCGATGCGCCCACTACTTTTCGAATACCGATTTCCTTTGTACGCAATTCAATGACCAGCATTGAAATGGCGAAAAGTCCAAGACAAGAAAGAAAGATGGCAATTCCTGAGGCAATTCCAAAAATTGTCGTCATCGTACTTTCAATTTCATACCAAGCTTGAATGTTCTCATCTAAAAAAGAAGCGTTGAACATTGATTTTGGAGCAACTTTTTCCCAAGTCGATTTAAGCCGTTCCATAGTTCTTTGCGGATTATCTGAACCGACTTTTAAAAAGATGTAATTGATTGCTTCATCGTTGGACAAATGAATGATTATGGGCAATGATTTCTCTGAAGGGGCGTAGGCATTAAAGTCAGGCACAACGCCAATAATCTGACTACCTTCCTCACCGTCGAGATACTTGCCTATTGGATCAGACTCTCCCATTGCCTTTACAAAGCTTTCAGTAACCACCACGGCGCTTTCGGCATCGGTTGTAAAACTCGGGTCAAAATCCCTGCCCTGTATAATGGGAATTTCTAATGTTTTTAGATAATCGAAATCAGCCAAGAGACTATAAGCCGAAATCTGCCGTTGATTATAGTCAATTCCAACAATTGATGTTGAAGTCATTCTGTCTCTTCCCCGACCCATATTACCTCCGGCACCCGTAACCGATACAACGTTCGGTTCACTGGCAAGTTCGTTACGCATCCGTGCCAATACCTTTCGCCCATCTTCCTGATATCCTACTGGAATACTTAGTACCTGTTCCTTTTCAAACCCAATAGGTATTTGACGTAAAAAATCAAGTTGTTGGCCAGCTATCCAGCTTATGCAAATCAGAAGACTTGAAATCGCGAATTGACCGATCAACAATGAATTTCTTAACGCTCCTGGTTTTTTAGTGGATACATTTCCCTTCAAAATCTGGACCAACCTGAAATTGGCCATTTTTATCGCAGGATACCCCCCTGCTAGCAATGTGACGATTACAAAAACCCCAAATAATATGGCCAGAAAAACAGGCTCAAACAAAATGGCAATATCAAGTCCGCCTCCAAACTGGGTGCTAAAAGTCGGCAAAAGTTGATACGCAATACCCAAGCCGAGTATAAACCCAAAAAAGTACATCATGAAAGCTTCGCCCCATAATTGGAGAAATAGTTGCCCCTTAAAGGCACCCATTGTTTTTCTTACTCCCAACTCACGGCTTCTCTGAAAAGATTGTGCCATGTTCAGATTTACAAAATTGAAGCAGGCGATCAATAGGATAAAAGCCCCTAAGGCCATGATAGCGTATACCAGCTTTTTTGGAGCACTCTTTTCACCCGAGAAGTGCATGTCTTCGATATTGGTTAGGTTAATACTCAGCAGCTCACGGGTATCCACCACCCCAGAATTGTGCGATTTCAGTTGTTGCAGTTGCTCAGCATAATATTTTTCCACAAACGGGACCAATTTATTTTCAACAGTCGCGGGGTTGCTGTTCTTGGCGATCTTTACAAATATGTTCGATGCATTCGACGCCCAGTTATTTTTATAACCTTGGTAACCGCTGAGCGATTCGATTCGGGCTACGGCATCGAAACGAATACTGCTATTTTTTGGGGCATCTTTCACTACCGCGGATACCGAATAGATTTGTTCTTCCCCCGATTTCCCTATTTTCAATTCTTTTCCAATCGGGTCTGTATTTCCAAAGATGTTGTGGGCCATACTCTCGCTCAAGACGATATTGTGAATGTCGGAAAGTGCGGTCTCTTTGTTTCCTTTTATAATCGGAAAACTAAATACCTCAAAAAAATCAGGATTGGTCCTGGCCACTAATCGCTCCAAATTCTTATTACCGTACGAAATATTTTCCGGCTTACCATTGTTGATTATTATGGCAGTTTCGATATCGGGAATCTCTGCCTCTAAAGCCCCCGCCAAAGGCAATGGCATTTGAGAACTAATTTGGGGGCCTTGTTCATTTTTCTCAAAGCGCGAGGTTCTGAACAATAGGCTCTCATTCTCATGAAAGGAGTCAAAGTTCAAATGGAAATAGGCAACCAAAAATAAAAGGATACAGATTGAAAAGGCGACTGCCAACCCTGAAATGTGAATAAAAGAATGTAGCTTGTTCCGCTTTATATTTCTCCAAGCGATTTTCAAATAATTTTTAAACATGTTCTGTCATTTATCGTTATTAGTTTATAGTCGTCGGTCTTACGTTAATCGTTTCTTTACCTTCAGACTACATCCACTGTTTACTATTTTACCCCCACATCTGATATGATAGATTTCTCCCTAAGGTCGAAATGACAATTTTAACGCATATTCAGCTTCATAAATCTCTCATCCGACCTTTACTCTGTTCGTAAACTTTTTACCGGGTTAACCACGGCCGCTTTGATACTTTGATAGCTCACCGTCAATATGGCAACACCGATTGCCAGTACGGCAGCCAGCACGAAAACCCACCAAGGGATGTCGATTCGGTACGAGAAATCTTCGAGCCATTTGTTCATAGCGAACCACCCCAAGGGCAAGGAAATACAAATGGCCAATCCGACCATTTTTAGAAAGTCGGTGGTCAGACGAAAGGTTATTTGCCCGACACTGGCCCCTAAAACCTTTCGAATACCGATTTCCTTGGTGCGTTTTTGGGCATTGAAGGCTGCCAAACCAAAGAGTCCCAAACATGCTATCAAAATGGAAAGCGCCGTAAAGACCATAAAAATCCTGCCCAGCTTTTGTTCGGCCTCATAGGTTGAATTGAACGCTTCGTCCATAAAGCGATAGCTGAAAGGTTGGCCCGGGGCTATATTGTTCCATATGGTTTCGATACGGGCAATGACATTTGAGAAATTGCCCGCGCTTAACCTAACTGACATGGTACTTGTCGAATTTCCAATAAAAAGACCCAAGGCCCCGATATTTTCTCGCATCGATTCAAAGTGGAAGTTTTTGACCACCCCTATTATTTCATAAAACTGCGGATTTTCCTCACCTAGGTCTTCTGAAATACGAACACCAAGTGCTTCTTCAGGTTCCATGCCCATTATTTCAACGGTGGCTTCATTTATTATTACCGCCGTCGAATCTGTGGTAATTTTACCATCAAAATCTCGTCCAGCGACAAGCCGCATATTTAGGGTAGGCAAATAATCGTGATCAACTACCCAATTTTGCATCAAAATCGCATTTTCCTGGTCGGTGGCTCCTTCCCTAAAAAATGAAGAGTTTCCCCGCCCCGAAGGGGTAGGTAAATATCCACTCAAAGTAATGCTTTGTACTTGCCCCAATTGACCGATTTCTTCCTTGAGGGCTTGTACTTGGTTTCCAGCGGCATAGGCATCGTTTATCATGAGTACCTGATCTTTGGCAAAGCCAAGGTCTTTGCCCTGAATATATTTCAATTGCTGAAAAACGACCAACGTACTTACGATTAAAAAAACGGAAATCGCAAATTGGAAGACCACTAGGGAATTGCGAATCTTGCCCCCGCCCGTTTTACTTTGCCCCGCTCCTTTGAGTACCGTAACGGGCATGAAACGTGACATGAAAAAAGCAGGGTAACTTCCCGAAAATAGCCCTAACAGAAGAGTAGCTCCGATCAAAATCAACCAAAAAACCGGACTTGCATAAGGGAAGGAAACCGATTTGCCCGAAAGTTCATTGAAAAAAGGAAGGGCAACAACGGTAACGATCAGTGCCAAGAGAAGCGATATGAAGGAAATCACGCCAGATTCGGTCAAAAATTGCCGTACCAAATCCCGCTTATTGGAACCCAAAGTTTTACGTACCCCAACCTCTTTGGCCCTTTTCAGGGAGTGGGCGGTCGAAAGGTTCATAAAATTCACGCTGGCCAAGACAATCAGGAACAACCCTATAAAAGAAAGAATGTATACATTTTGAATACTGCTATTCGCACTTAGCTCGGTGTCTTTGTTGGAATAGAGATGAATATCTGTCAAGGGCATGGTATGGTATCGAATATAGTTGCCTGCCGCCTTGAAGGATTCTTCAGTCATGCCCGGATAAATGTTTTGCACCCATGGTATCAAATATCTACCAAACATTGCCTGCAGGGGACTTTTCAAATCGGCAATATTCGCACTTGGTATCAATTTAATGAAAGTGAAGTAATTGGTGCTACCCCAATTGTTCTCTCGCGAATCTGCATAACCGGCCATAGCCATAAAAACAGAATGTTCCCTGAGAAAAGAATTTTGGGGCAGGTCTTCGACAACCCCGGTAACCTCATAAAGATCTGTATTGTTCAAAAGCAGTCTTTGACCAACGGCATTTTTTATCCCAAAATGTTTTTCTGCCGCACTTTTCGTCATGACCAAGGTATTCGGTTGGGTCAAGGCCGTTTTTGTGTCGCCGACCAGCAAATCGATACCGAACATGCTAAAAAAAGTAGAGTCAACAAAAGTGACATTCGATTCTTTTGTATTGGTCTCGGTACCATTTTTGCGTATAAGCATGCTTCCTTGATTTCGAAACCTGACCGTTGTCTCAATCTGGGAAAAATCGCGCAACATTGTAGCAGCCATAGGCGCAGCCGACTCAGCCGATCGACCTTCGGTACCACCAAACCTGACATCCGTATCAATTCGATAAATGCGATTTGCATCGGCGAACATTTTGTCAAAGCTCAGTTCGTCATGGATATATAATGAAATCAACAAACCTCCTGCCATACCGACGGCAAGTCCGAAAGTGTTGAGAAACGTAAAAAAGAGTTGCTTTTTTAGACTTCTCCATGCGATTTTTACGTAGTTTTTGAACATTGTTTTTTGTTTGTCGGCCTCCCCCAGCCCCTCCAATACTTCGACTGCGCTCAGCACAGGCGGAGGGGAGCGAACGGCGTGGTTGTTTTATTTTTCTTGTTTTTTCTTCAGCCCCGACAGGTTTTTTAAACCTGTCGGGGCTCACCATTCTTTTATTTATTTCCCCTTTATATTTAACTTTTTATTTCTCAAACCCCACATTCAATTTTTCTAATTCCTTTCTTTTCTCCCCCTTCGGGGGAGATGTCCACAGGACAGAGGGGGCCTACTCCGTTCTCAAACTTTTTACAGGGTTGGCCAATGCAGCCTTAACGGCCTGAAAGCTAACTGTCAATAGAGCAATGGCCAAAGCCGCTATTCCTGCCAAGATGAAAACCTCCCAACCGATTTCAATTCGGTAGGCAAAATCTTGCAACCAATCGTTCATCAACCAAAATGCGATCGGGAAAGCAATTACCAACGCCAATAGCACGAGTTTGACAAAGTCTTTGGAAAGCATCTGCGTAATACCCAGCACCGTTGCCCCGAGAACCTTGCGCACCCCGATTTCCTTTTTTCGCCGTTCGGCGGTAAATGCGGCAAGGCCAAAAAGACCCAAACAGGCGACCAAAATGGCCAGCCCACAGAAGATCACCCCTATAAGGGCGGTTTTGCGTTCTTGGGCATACAATTGTTCTAAGTTCTTATCTAAAAAGACATATTCAAAGGCACTATCGGGCACGACATTCGTAAAGACGGTTTCGAGTCGTTGCATCATATCGGGTAATGAAGCGTTATTGAAACGGACCAAAGCAAACGATTTTGATTCGGTTTTCGCATTGTGAAAGGCATAACCGCCTATGGGCCTGTGCAACGACTCAAAATTAAAGTCGTCGACAACACCCGCTATGTAGGCATTGTTACCAAAACCACCTATCAAAGCCTTTTTTCCGATAGCCTCCTCGGGACTGTAGCCCAAATAATCTATCGCCTTTTTATTGAGTACCACATTGACCAAAGTGTCGCCTTCTTGTTTTACTTTTGGAAGCGTCTTTCCGGCAAGTAAGTTCAACTGAAGTAAATCGAGTACTTCAGCATCGGCACGATTGGTACGTATCTGCATACCCCCTTCATCATTTTCGTTCTTAAAAACCATTCTACCGCTTACGGAAATCCCTGGAAAACCCTGTGCCATGGCCACTTCAGATACGTTGACCAACGATTTTAGTTCTTGCACCAAGGCATCTTTCTTTTCATTTCCGCTAATTCCCATGGTTGAAATAGCGACCGTATTCTCAGGGTCGTATCCCAATTTTTGGTTTTGAATGAACTGCAGCTGTTGGTAAATGACCACAACGGCCACGATCAATATTACAGAAGCCGCAAATTGTAAAACGACCAGTCCTTTTCTGATATTAATCACCTTACCGCCTGTTTTTAACGAAGAAGCCAAGGCTGCTTTCGGCGAAAACCTTGAAAGGTAAAAGGCTGGGTAAGAACCCGCTACCAAAGTCGTAAAGATCCAAAAGACGGCAAGCGGAATCAGAAGTTCAGCACTGAACAGTAATGATGAATTTAGGTTTTGCCCTGTCACCTTGTTAAAAAATGGGATGGCCACCATCGATAACACGATACCTATCGCCAGTGAAATAAATGTTATCAATCCGGTCTCGGCATAAAATCGAAACGTCAAATTCTTCGACGACGCACCAAGGGTCTTATTGATACCGACATCTTTGGAACGTTTTTCAGACTTAGCCGTCATCAGGTTCATATAATTGACACAGGCGATCAATAGTATCAACAGCGCCAAAAAAGAAAGATTTTTGATTTCTTCGATATCACCGATGCGCGAAGAATAGCTATTGACAAAATCAGCCGAATAGAGATGGATTTTCTTTAAGGGTTGCAATGAAAAAGTGAACCATTGCCCTTCGGCGTCCACATTTTTATCGAGTACCGATTGCAACTGTATTTCGGTTGTTTCTTGCGAGACATTTTCCTTTAGCTTTATGTAAGTCTCAAAACTGGAGTTGCCCCAACTCGGGTTTTTCGCGGCAAAAGTCGAGCTGAACGACGCAATGGCATTACAATGCATGGTGCTGTTCGCTGGAAAATCCTCATAAATACCCGTAACTTCCAACTGTTGGTCATTATCAACGGTTATGGTCTTGCCCATCGGATCGGCCGCTCCAAAATATTTTTCGGCAGTACTTTCGGAGAGCACCACGGTATTCGGTCTTCGAATCGCATCGGCCGGATTCCCCTTTACAAATTGGATATCGAAAATCTCGAACAATTCAGGATCGCACCAGTAAAGTTCTTTTTCCAAGAAATTATCTTCATCCACCTTTATAAAAGCTGTCTCGCCAAAACCATGTTTGAGCATTCTGGCCGCATATTCAATGTCAGGCACATCGCTCTTTAGCGCTGGGGACAATGCAGCAGGAGCGGTTGTCAGCACTTGATTGTCATAACTTTCATCGGTATTGACCAAAACCCTGTATATGCTTTCGGCACTCGCATACATTTTGTCATAACTGCGTTCATAAGTGATGAAAAGAAAAAGTACAATGGCGATTGTCAATCCAATTGAAAGCCCAAAAATATTGATGAGTGACAACAGCCTGTTCGCCTTTAAGCTTCTCCAGGCAATTTTTAAGTGATTTTTTATCATGATTATCATCCGTTTTTTCGTTTATTCTTCTTTCAGCGCCTCGACCGGGTTCATGGTCGCCGCACGAAAGCTTTTCCATCCGATGGTTCCAAAAGCAACCAATAATGTCGCCAATGCCGTTAAGGCAAAAATCCATCCTCTTATCTCTATGCGGTAGGCAAAACCTTCGAGCCATTTGTCCATTAAATAATATCCCAGGGGAAAGGCAATGAAGAAGGAAATCATAACCAGCTTTATAAAATCTCTCGAAAGCATGGCCACAATCTCAAATACCGATGAGCCCAAAACTTTTCTGATACCGATTTCTTTAAATCGTTGCTCTGAAGTGTAGGTGACCAGTCCGAACAACCCTAAACAAGCGACCAGAATGGTCAGCATGGCAAAGATGTTCAAAACTATACCCATTTTTCGCTCTACAACATAGGTCTGTTTATAAGACTCGTCCATCAACGAGTATCCAAAGACCTCATCGGTACCGAAACTGTTCCACAATGCATTGGCGTCTTTAATCAACTCAGAAATATCGGCAGATTTGGCCTTGATTATAAGCCCGCCATAAGGTGCGTACAACATGAATAAGGGATCAATGGGCTGGTGCAATGACTTAAAGTGAAAGTCTTTGACCACTCCGATTACGGTCCGGTCAGTATTATTGCCTTCTGTTATTCTTTTACCCAATGGTTCGTTACCAAGGCCCAAGATTTTCGCAGCGGTTTCGTTAATGATCACATTGGTCGAATCGGCCCCGAATTCCCTCGAAAAATTTCTCCCTGCCACAAGCTCCATGCCCATTGTCGATATATAATGCTCATCAATATTGTACACGGGCATTCTTCTGACAAATTGGCCATCATTGGAGATCATGGTCTGGCTATCGTCTGAATCGCCTGCCGGTGCAAAGGCCGATTGAGAAATAGATGCCACCTTAGGGTTTTTCAGCATCTCGTTCTTGAAAACCTCTTGATCCTTACCCAAGAGATGTGCTTCGCGAATAACAAGCAGCTGATCTCTTTCATAGCCTATGTCCTTATCTTGAATGTATTGCATTTGTTGGTTTACGACGAGGGTCGCCAAAATCAATCCGGCAGAAATGACAAACTGAAATACGACCAAACCACTTCGTACACCATTGTTTTGATTACCTGTCAAGAATTTATTCTTAAGAGCGGTCATTGGCTTAAAGGATGATAAAAAGAGGGCCGGATAACTGCCCGCCAATAGGCTGACCAAAAGTGTCAAGAGAAAAAGAGATATCAAGACAAAGGGGCGGCCAAGGTAATCGACCTCAAGTTCCTTGCCCGAAAGTTCGTTGTAGTAGGGTAACGATATTATCACCAAAATGGCCGCCAAGAACATCGCGAACAATGTGGCGATAAAGGACTCAGACAAAAATTGATACAACAATTGATTTTTATTAGATCCCAAGACCTTTCGTATACCCACTTCCTTGGCTCTTTTTGAGGCCGTTGCCGTTGATAGGTTCATAAAATTGATACAGGCAATCAACAGCATGAAAAGAGCGATCGCGCTAAAAATATAGACGTATTTAATGTCACCCCCTTGCTCCAATTGGTCATTAACGGCATTGTCGGCACGTAGGTGAATATCGGTAAGCGGAAATATTTTGAAACCCAATTGATTTTCCTTCATGAACTCTTCATAGGGCATGCCCATTACATGCTGCATATTGGCACCCATATACTTCTCTATGATGTGGGGAAACTTAGTTTCCAGATTCCTATAATCGGTATCTTTTCTCAGCAGAAGGTAGGTATAGAAACTTCCTTCGAACCAAGAGTTGCTCTTGGCCTCTTCAAGACCTTCCATCGAGGCAAAAATGTCAAAATGAAAATGCGAGTTTCTCGGTACCTCCTCAATTATTCCTGTTACCCGAAAGGGTTGTTCTTTTCCGTCTAGACGGAAGGATTTGCCAATCGCGCTTGAAGCACCAAAAAGCTTCTTGGCCTCTGCTTTTGTAATTACGGCCGTGTTGGGTTCTTTTAGCGGATTTTGATCGTCGCCTTCGATAATAGGAAGGGTAAAAACATCGAAAAAATTTGCATCGACAAACGCGAATTTGTCCTTGCGAAAGGATTGATTGTCAACAATAATCTTTGGGGTGTGGTAGTTTCTTATCCGAGTGGCATCCAATATTTCCGGAAACTCTTTTTTCAAGGTCTCACCTACGGGTGCCATTATCGAGCTTTCCTTTATTTCCTCACCGCTTACCTTTGCCCTAAAGACTACCGTGACTATTTGATCGGCCTTCTTATTGTAGCTATCGTAGCTAAGTTCATCGACTACGAAGAGCATCATAATCAGACAAGAAGCAATGCCCAAAGCAAGTCCGACAAGATTGATAGAGAATAATCCCTTATTCTTTAGAACATTTCTCCAAGCAATAATTAGGTAGTTCTTGAACATTGCCGATAGGTTTTGAATGACTAGAACGATATTCGTGCCACATTCTTAAACTTTTAATAATCAATTGTTTATAAAATATAATGTTAAAAAACAAGGCTTTGATCGTAAAATTATTTTACACCTTCTGTACAATATATTGACACGGTAGTAAATGCTTGGTGGTTGGTGGTTTTTGGCGCAAATCCAAAACATTTATCCTTGTCATTCCGTCGGAGCACAACGACGAGCCTGCCTGAGGTAGAAAGGGAATCTCGGCATGTTTTAGATTTCTAACGCTCAGTTCGCTCAGTTCGAAATGACAATTTCTAATCCCATATCTCACTTCTAACATCTCATATTTCACTTTTTTAATTCCTTTTTTTCTCCCCCTTCGGGGGAGATGTCCACAGGACAGAGGGGGCCTACTCCGTTCGCAAACTGTTAACAGGGTTGGCGTTCGCGGCCTTGATGGCTTGAAAACTGACCGTCAAGATGGTTATTGCCAATGCCCCGACAACGGCAAGAACAAAAATCCACCATTCCATAATCACCCGATATGGATAGTCTTGCAACCAACCGTTCATGATGTAGTAGGAAATCGGAATGGCAATAAAACAAGAGATAATGACCAACTTCAAAAAGTCTTTGGAGAGCATGTTCCAGACGTTGAAAGTAGTAGCTCCCAATACTTTTCTGACCCCGATTTCCTTAGTGCGTTGCTCGGCCACGAAAGACGTAAGACCGAATAACCCGAGGCAGCTGATCAAAATGGCAAGGGCAGTGAAAATCCCCGATAGGGTCCCGATACGTTCTTCGGCGGCGAATTTTTCGCCATACTCGCTATCGACAAAATCATAGTTGAAAGGAATATCAGGAAAGTGTTCTTTGAAAACCCTTTCCACTATCGCAATATTCTGACTTGCACTTTGGTTGGGGTTCAGCCTAAGGTTATAATAACTTGAGTTGTCGAACCTGTCGAAAACATAGACCCCCTGTTTTACAGGCTCGTAGGGCGACTGCGTGATCATGTCTTCTACGACGCCAATGATTTTTAAAGGAGGATTGGGGTCTTCTTCGTCGTCGTCTTTCAAAAGTTTGCCGATCGGATTTTCCATGCCGAGATACTTTTTGGCCGTTTGGTTGATAAGAACGGCCAGGGAATCGGATGCGAAATCCCTTGAAAAATCCCTTCCCTCAACAATTTTTAGATTCAATGATTTGGCATATTCCGCCGATACCTCTGTCCATGCCAGGTCTTCCTGAAAGCCTTCCGGTTTCCCCTCCCAGGTAAATCCGCCCCGATTTGACCAAATTCGGGTGGTCGGACTACTGGATGAAGACATTTCGACCACCGCGTTCGAATTCAAGAACTCGCTGCGCATCAAATCGTATTTGCCCGTAAAATCTTGACTGAATGTCGGCACTTGGATCAGGCCTTCCTTATCATATCCGACCGGACGGTTCTTGGCATGGTTTATCTGTTGCATCACGATGACGGTGCCGATGATAAAGGCCACGGAAACCGTAAACTGCAATACCACTAATATTTTTCTCGGAAGCCCCGCATATTTGCCCGCTTTGAAGGTTCCTTTCAAAACATCCACAGGTCGAAACGAGGATAAGTATAATGCCGGATAGCTACCGGCCACCAGTGCGGTAATAAGAATGAAAATCAAGGAACTTAGCCAAAAGATACCGCTATTCCACGGAAATGAAATTTCCTTTCTCGACAATTCGTTGAAGCCGTTCAACGATAACAGCACGATTAAGGAGGCAATTATAAAGGCAAATACCACGACCAAGAACGATTCGCTCAAAAATTGATTGATCAATTGTCTTCTTTGAGATCCTATGGATTTTCGAATACCTACTTCTTTGGCCCTCTTTTCAGATCTGGCCGTACTCAGATTCATGAAATTGATACATGCCAAGAGGAGCACGAAAGCCCCAATGATACCGAAGAGCCATACGTATTTGATCCTTCCACCGACCTGTTTGCCGTTTTCAAAATTACCGTGCAGGTACCACTCGTTCATCGGAAAAAGAAATATCTGCGGATTGAACTCGGCCGTATCTTCGTTCAAATCTTTTTTGACATTGCGAATCTTCTGACTGACCGTTTCCATATTCGCGTTGTCGGCCAGTTTGACGAATATCTGGAACGAGTTGTTGCCCCACTGATCCTCTGCATTTCTTACCCATTCCCGTGAGGCCAGATACTGTTCCCAAGGAATAATGTAATCGGTGTCGTTGAACGTATTGTTCACGGGAATGTCTTCATAGACCGCGGTAACCATCAGGTCATGTTCGTTGCTCACCCTAACGGTTTTGCCTATAGGGTCATCACCTCCAAAAAGGGCATCGGCAGTCGATTTGGAAAGCATGATCGAATTCACTTCGCGCAAGCCGTCTTTTTCGCCCTTGATAATTTCCAGCTCCAAAAGTTCGGGACCCTCGCGTTGCATATAATTACCCGATCTAGAGAGATTGGTCTCATTGTATTTTAGATACAGGTCGTTCGTCCATGATGCCATGATAAGGTGTTTGAAGTTGTCACCATAGCCATCACGCAAGGCTTTCTCCAAAGGTCTTGGTATTGCCGGGCCTGTGCCGGTATTTCCATTAAAGGTCTGCGATTGATAGACCTGGGCTATTTTATCCTTGTGCTTGAAATAGCTATTATACGAAAGCTCGTCGACCACCCAAAGGCCTATTAAAAGGGTCACGGCCATACCAAGGGCCAGCCCGCCAATATTGATGGCCGAATAGCCCTTACTCTTTATTAGGTTTCGCCAAGCGATTTTCAAATAGTTCTTAAACATGACCGTTCGATTTATGATTGATGTATTAGGTTCGTTATATAAAAAGACTCATTAATTTAGAAAGTGTTTCACTCGGTACGTAAACTTTTTACAGGGTTTACGATCGCTGCCTTTATGCTCTGATAGCTTACCGTTATTATGGAAACTGCGATGGCCAATAAAGCGGCCAAAACAAATACCCATGCACCTATTTCAATACGGTACGAAAAGTCTTCGAGCCATTTGTTCATGGCAAACCACCCAATCGGCAGTGAAATAAGTATTCCGATACCAACTAGTTTTAAAAAGTCGACGGTAAGCTGGTAGGCGACCTGCCCGACACTGGCGCCAAGCACCTTGCGTACCCCGATTTCCTTGGTACGTTTTTCGGCGTTGAAGGCGGCCAACCCGAAAAGACCGAGACAGGCAATGATGATCGAGAGTATGGAAAAAATCATAAAGATTCGACCTAAACGTTGTTCGGCTTCGTAGGTGGTATTGAACGATTCATCCATAAAATAATAGTTGAAAGGTTGGTCCGGGGCCACTTTATTCCAGACGGCTTCGACCTGAGCCACGACATTCGAAAAATCGCCGGCCTTAAGCTTGACGGCCATGCTTCCACCATTGTCGGCCAAAGTAAGGCTGAGTGCACCAATATCACTACGCATCGAATCGAAGTGAAAATTTTCGACCACACCTATGACTTTATAAAACTCAGGATTCTCTTGACCAAGGTCTCGCGAAAGCCTTAATCCCAAGGCCTCCTCAGGTTGCAACCCCAAAATGTTCAAAGCCGATTCATTGACGATTATACCCAAGGAGTCCGTGCCGAACTGACGGTCAAAATTACGACCTGCGACAATCTTGAGTCCCAATGTGGACATATACTCATGGTCAACGCCCCAAGCCTGCATATTAATGGCATTTTCCTGCTCGGTGGATCCTTCCTTAAAAAAGGAGCTGTCGCTTCGACTCGATGGGGTCGGAAGGTAGCTGCTCAACGTGGCACTTTCGACAAATCCTAAACCTTGGACCTGATCCTTTAGGGAGTTTGCGCGTTGCCCGATCGCAAATACATCGTTCACCACCAAAACTTGATCTTTATTAAAACCAAGTTCCTTGTTCTGTATGAACCGCAATTGCTGGTAGACCACAAGGGTCGCCACTATAAGAAAAACGGATATGGCAAATTGAAAAATGACCAGAGCATTGCGGATCTTACTGCCCCCCAAACTGTTCTCGCCACTTCCCTTGAGTACTTTCACGGGAATGAAACGCGACATAAACAAAGATGGGTAACTGCCTGACAAAAGGGCCAATATCGCGGTGGCAGCCAATAGAACCAACCAAAAAACAGGATTTAACAAAGGAAGTGAAATTTCCTTACCGGACAGGGAGTTAAAGAGGGGCAAAGCCAAAGCCGAGAGTATCAGTGCCATTATTAGCGAGAAAAGTACAATCAACGTCGATTCGATCAAAAATTGACGAACAAGGGCGGCTCTCCCAGAGCCTAAGGTCTTACGAATACCGACCTCTTTGGCCCGTTTTAATGAATGCGCGGTCGATAAGTTCATAAAGTTCACACTAGCCAAAACGATGAGAAATACGGCAATGAACGATAAAATGTAAATGTTCTCGATTCTATTGTTGGGGCTGATCTCAGCTACACGGTCGGAATGCAAATGAATGTCGGTCAAACCAATAATACTATATCTGATATAATTGCCCGATTGCTCAAATTGTTCAAGGGAAACGCCAGGATAGATTTGCTGCGCCCAAGGCATTACATAATCCTTCAATATGTTTTTGAGGGAAGTTTCAAAACCTTTGGCATCGGCACCGGGTATCAGCTTGACATAGGTTTGGTAATTATGGCTGCCCCATTCGGTATTACGCGAATCTTCATAACCTTCCATCGCCATAAAGACACTATGATCCCTAAGAAAAGAGTTTCGAGGCAAATCTTCGATTACCCCGGTAACCGTATAAGTATCACCATTATTCAACACCAAGTGCTGGCCCAATGCCTCGTTCACGTTAAAATGTTTTTCGGCAGCGGTCTTGGTAAGGATCAGCGTATTGGGTTCTTTGAGTGCCGTCGCCGTATCACCTATTAAAAGGGAAACTCCGAACATTTCAAAAAACGTCGCATCTACATAAGTTGTCTGTTCTTCTTTTACATTGGTCTCGGTACCACTTTCTTTGATCAACATGCTGCCCGTCGTTCTGAAACGGGTCGCCAATTCTACCTCGGGGTAGTCATTTTTTAAGGTAGCGGCCATCGGTGCGGACTGAACCGCAAAATCACGGGCCGGACCTCCGAACTTGATATCGGCGTTCACTCTATATATTCTATCTGCATCGGCGAACATGGTGTCATAACTCAGCTCATCATAGATATACAATGAAATAAGCAAACCCCCGGCAATACCAATGGCTAGGCCGAAGATATTTAGGGAGGTAAAAAAAGGCTGTTTTTTGAGACTTCGCCAAGCGATTTTAATATAGTTTTTAAACATGGTCCCCGCTTTTTGATGATTGATGATTGATGAATAAACCCGATGTTGTTACATCATTGCCCCAACAGCCCTATTCTGGCTTTCCGTTACTATCTGACCATCGAACAGGTTGATGACCCTATGCGCATAGTGTGAATCACGATCAGAGTGCGTTACCATTACTATGGTGGTACCTTCTTGGTTCAATTCGGTCAACAGGTTCATGACCTCGATTCCGTTTTTCGAGTCCAGATTACCTGTCGGCTCATCGGCAAGGATCAGTTTCGGATTGGTAACCACCGCCCTGGCAATCGCTACACGCTGTTGCTGACCTCCGGAAAGTTGGTGGGGAAAATGTTTTTCGCGATGCGCAATCTTCATCCGTTCCAAAACCTTCATGACTTTTTCACGACGGCTGCTTTTACTTTCCTTGAGATAGATCAACGGAAGCTCGACATTTTCAAAAACGGTAAGTTCATCGATGAGGTTAAAACTTTGAAAGACGAAACCTAAGTTTCCCTTACGCAACTCTGTGCGCTGGCGTTCTTTTAGCCCTCCGACCTCATGGCCCGCAAACTTGTAGCTGCCCTCGGTCGGATTATCGAGCATACCGATGATGTTGAGAAGGGTAGATTTACCACAACCCGAAGGGCCCATAATGGCGGCAAATTCTCCGTCCTCGACCTTTAGGTTGACATTGTTCAATGCCAAGGTCTCGACCTCCTCCGTTCTAAAACTTTTTTTCAAATTTTGGATATGTATCATTTCTTGATTGTTTTTAACATGTTATAATTAAAGACTGCACTATTCTGTTTTGGTGACAGTTATATTCTATTTTAACACTATTTTCTCTGACTCGCCGAAGCTATCGTAATTACTGGTTATCACATTTTCGCCCGCTTGCAGTCCCTCTAGTACCTCATAATATCTGGAGTTCTGCTTTCCTATCCGGATATTTCTCCTTAACGCCTCACTCCCATCGGGACCAACTACGAAAATCCATTGGCCGCCAGTACTCTGAAAGAAACTACCTTTTGGCAATAAAAGGGCTTCGCTCGATTCGCCCAGTTGTAATTTGATGTTATAGCTCTGACCTGTACGAATGGTCTCTGGTTTCTCTTCGGTAAAGACCAAATCGACCTTGAACTTTCCGTTTCTTACCTCAGGATAAACCTTACGTAAGCGCAATGGAAATTCATTTCCGTTACGCTCAAGTACGGCCGTTAGATCACGCTGTACCCGATCGATATAATGTTCGTCGATACTTGCTTCTATCTTATAGTCGGTGAGCACATTGATCTGACCTATGCGTTCACCCTGGGAAATACTTTGGCCTATTTCGGCGTCCAAGAAGCCCAATTGACCATCAGCCGGCGCCCTAACGTTCAAATGATCGAGGCGTTGGTAAACCATGCCCAAGGTTTTCTGCATGCGGGCAAGGTCGGCATCCAAGCCCGTCAACGAGGTCTTGCGAAGCTCGTCATCGTTTTCCGTTTGCAGTTTTATGATATCATATTGCTTTTGGGAAAGCTCATAATCTTCTTTTGATTTCAGGTATTCTTCTTTTGAAATAAGTTCATCGTCATAAAGCGCCTGATTCTGTTCGAAATTTCGTTTCAAACGCTGCAAGTCGGTACTAGCGGTCGCCAAAGACTTTCTACCCTCTACTTGACGCTGATCGAACGTCAATTTTGTCGAACGGAGGTCATTTTGCTTTAGGGCAAGATTACTTTCGCTGGCCAAGATCTGCTCGTACAAATTCATGTTTTCAAGCTTCAAAATAATATCTCCCTTTTTTACGGTGGCCCCCTCTTCGATCAATTTCTCGCTCACCCTACCGCCTTCGTAGGCATCCATATATATCGTTGCAATAGGCGCAACATTGCCATTGATGGTAATATAATCGTCAAACTTGCCCTGTGTGACCTGTGCTATGGATAGCTTATCCTTTTCTGTTCGAAAAGTGGAAACCGAAGTCACGAAAAGTAATTGATATGCCAAGAACAGCAACAATAGGCCGAGAGCAATGTAACCGTAATGCTTGGGCCTTAAACCTTTTTTCTTTTCTAATTGTATGTCCATTTTTAATTCTTTTGTTGTCATTTCCGCGAAAGCGGCAATCATTCTATTCTGTCTAGTTTATATTAAATACCGGAAGGCCGCTGTAAAAATCCAAGGTGCTTTTGTTGATCTCCAATCTTAACCTTACCTGTAAATTCTCGTTTTGGGCACTTGCAAAAAGATTCTTTGCCGTGAACAATTCTATGGCATTGATCATTCCCTTTTCATATCGTTTTTGGGCAATGGAAAAAGCCATACGCTGCGATTCCATTTTTTTTGTGCTCTGATTATACTCAACCCCAAGTGCATTGTAGGCTTGCACCAACTGTTCGATTGTCTGAAAAAGCTCTTGCTCTTGAATCTTCAAATTGTTTTCGGCCCTTGAGCGTTCTATTTTTGCCTGTTTTACACGACTTCGCAAAGACCAACCATAGCTTATGGGTATGTTCAAATTGACCCCGACATAACGTGACGTATTGTCTCTGAACTGCTCGCGAAAGGGCAGGGTATTGGCCAAAGAGTCACGGGTGGTTTCAAAATAGCCCGTTCCTATTCCCGCAAAAAGTGAAAGTGATGGATAAAGCCTTCCCCGGGCTATTGCTACTTGTTTCTTGGCGGCCCGTGCGCGCAATTCATGGGCCTTTATCAGTGGAATAAACTCCCTTGCGGTAGAATAGATCGAATCGGAATGTATTTCTGGAGCAGCTTCTTCGGTCAATTTCGAATCGATACGTGTTTGAATATCGATATCGCTCGTATTCTCCAGGTTCATTTCTTGAATGAGCTGTAATTTTGCCGCCATCAACTGGTTCTCGCTCTGCGTAACATTCAATTTATCGGTCAACAACAATGATTCTGCTTCGAATAAATCGGCTCCGGCCTTGAGCCCTAGTTCGATTTGCTTATCGACCAAGTCGTAGTTCGTCTGTGAGACATTGAGCTGCTCCCTTGAAATGGCGACCAATCCTTTATAAAACTCGATATCATAAAAAGCCTGCATAACACGAAACGCCAAAAGATACTTTTCGTGCAAGGTCTCGTTCTGGGCCGCTTTATACAAAAATTTGGAGGCCTTTATCGAATTTATCTTTTGAAAACCCTGGAACAAATCGATAGAGGAGTTCAATGAATAATTGTTCGAAAAGAAGTCGGTCGTAACGACATCATTGGTAAAGGGGTCTGTACTTCTTCCGTAATTAATCGTATAACTTGATGAGGCCTCTACACCCGGCAGTAGATTTCGTATTGACTGTTTGTAAGTTTCTTTGCTCGAATCTGCACTATATCTCAAATCATTTAGTTGCAAATTATGCCCAAGTGCGTAGGCCACGCACTCATCTAAAGTCCACTTCTCTTGAGCAAAGGTGCTTGCCCCTATCAAGAGAAATAAAAAAAGCCGTAATGAAGATTTAAAGTTCATATTCTAAATAGTATGCCACATACATAACCAGTCTTGTGCCATAAATGCATATATCTGATTATCAGTTTTTTATATAAATAAGCAATAAACAATAAAGAATATACTGTAAAATAGTTATACACACGCTGTCAAAAATATTGACACTTTCAAAATTTTGTCATTTTCAAATCGTAGCTTTAAAAGCTTTTAAAACCCCACGAATTGGGCCATTGACATTCAATCAAAAAAATCTGGAGTCGAATGGAATGTTTTTTGGTGAAGCTATAGACAACAATACGCTGGTATGGTAGATGCAAAAATTCTTGTCATAGATGATAATAAGAGTGTACTTAGTGCTTTGGAAATCTTATTACAATTCGAATACAAAACGGTCAAGACAATATTCAATCCGAACCAAATCACTTCTTTTCCCAATTTGGTCGATTTCGATATCGTAATGCTTGACATGAACTTTTCTGCAGGTGTCAATACAGGTAACGAAGGCCTTTTTTGGCTGAGGGAAATCCAAAAAAAGTCTCCTCAAACCTCTGTAGTCATGATGACCGCGTATGGAGCGGTAGATCTTGCCGTAAAGGCCTTGAAAGAAGGGGCGGCCGATTTTGTGCTGAAACCATGGAACAATGACAAATTATTGGCGACCGTGAAATCGGCCTATGAACTACGTAAATCGCGCAAAGAAATAAACACCCTTAAACAAAAAGAAAATAACCTAAAGCAGGTAATCAATCAGGGCAAAAACCATATCATAGGAAATTCAAAAGCACTCGATGCCGTGCTCAAATTGGTAGGCAAAGTGGCCAAAACCGATGTCAACGTATTGGTCACGGGTGAAAACGGAACGGGAAAAGAACTGATCGCAAGAGAATTGCACGGGCTCTCAGTTCGAAAGAACGAAGTGTTTATTGCCGTTGATATGGGCTCGATCTCTGAGAATCTTTTCGAGAGCGAATTGTTCGGTCATTTAAAAGGGGCATTTACAGATGCCAAAGAAGATAGGGCCGGCAAATTCGAAGCGGCCAACGGCGGCACCTTGTTTTTAGATGAAATTGGCAATCTATCACTACAAACACAGGCCAAGCTATTATCGGCCATACAGAACAAGGCCGTAGTACGGGTAGGTTCGAACAAGTCGATTCCGGTCGATATTCGTTTGATCTGCGCTACCAACGAAAATTTGGATAAAATGGTTACTGACGGACTTTTTAGGGAAGATCTCTTGTACCGTATCAATACCATTTCGGTAGAGGTACCCCCATTACGGGAAAGAGAAAACGATATTCTCGTTTTGGCCGATTTCTATTTGAACAAGTTTAGCCACAAATACGGTAAACCAGGACTAAAAATCAATCAGGCCGCACAAGAAAAACTAATGGCCTATCAGTGGCCGGGAAACGTTCGTGAGCTCCTACATACTATTGAAAGAGCGGTAATTCTTTCTGAGGGGAACGTTCTGAAATCGACCGACTTTATGTTGAACACTAAATACATGCCATCGGCGGAAAAAAATATGATAACCTTGGAAGAAATGGAAGCGCAGATGATCTCGAACGCCCTTGACCAAAATGACGGAAACTATAGTGCCGCAGCGGAACAGCTAGGTATTTCAAGGCAGACCTTATACAATAAAATCAAAAAAAAGGGGAAATAGTCGAATGTTCAAAAAAGTATTTTCTTTATTTGGCCCCCTTTCAAAAACCAAAATTCATAAAAACATTCTTTTAGGTAGAACTTTAAAAATATGGTAAGTAGACATATTTATCTACAACTTGTATTTCGCATCATATTCATTGCACTGGCGGCACTTGGCGTAGGCTATTTCTTTTTTAGAGAACAATATATACTTGCCGGGCTGGCCTTGTTCGTATTGATCCTCTTGACTTCTTTGTTGATCCATTATGTAAATCAGACCAATCGAAAGATCGCCTATTTTTTCGATGCCATAAAAAACGAGGATTTTACCTTACGATTTCCTGAAAAACTCACGGTAAAATCTCTGGAAGAGCTCAATCACAGTCTCAATATGCTCAATGAGATGATACAGGAAATCCATTTAAAAAAACAAGCCCAAGAACAATATTATCAAGAAATAATAAAACAGGCCGATATCGGTATTTTAACGATAAACGAGAAAGGCCATATTCTCTTTGCCAACCCCACCATTGAAAAACTATTTGACTATACCCCTCTGAACCATATCAAACAACTTTCTCAAGTTGACCAAAAACTGTATGAACTTTTCGAAGAGCTAAAACCATTCGAACGAAAATTGGTACAGCTCATCAATGAAAGGGAAAAAAAACAATTGGCGCTCAAATCGACTTCGATCTCTTCAGAAGGAAGGGAACTATTATTGGTCGTTGTGCAAGATATACACAAAGAACTTGACGAAAAGGAAACCGATTCATGGGTAAAACTGATCCGTGTTCTCACCCATGAAATTATGAATACGATTACCCCGATAACCTCGATTTCAGAATCCATACTTAAATATTACAAGACCAATCAGGGGCTTGTACCATTAAAGGATTTTAACGAAAATCACATTTCAAATACGGTCAAAGGACTAGAAGTTATAAAAGAACAAGGGGGAAATCTCATGGATTTCGTACAGTCGTACAGGAGCTTCTTAAGTTTGCCCAAACCCGATAAAAGCCTTATCAACGCCCAACGGTTATTAGAAAAGGTGAAGGTGCTGATGAGCCAAGAAAATGACCAGCAACATGTTGAATTCTCAGTAGTATCGGATCCCGAGGAACTTGAACTCTATTTGGACGAGAAACAGGTTTCACAGATATTGATCAACCTCTGCAAAAATGCGCTGCAATCTTTACAGGGTCAAGAAAATGGAAAGATCAAAATGGCAGCTGGAAGCACTGCAAACGGCACAAAATACATTCAAGTTATCGACAATGGCCCCGGAATACCGGCGGATGTAATCGAAGAAATCTTCGTTCCTTTTTTTACCACCAAGGACACAGGCACGGGAATCGGCCTAAGTCTTTCAAAGCAGATCATGCATTTGCACGGAGGCACAATACAGGTAAGCTCAAATGAGTATACTGTTTTCACTCTTAGTTTTGAATAAAAGAACCCCGCAGGTTTTAAAAGTTTAAAATCGATTTTAGCCAAGCTCTTTAAAGGGATCCCAAAAGTATTTTTCAAAATCGACTATTTGATTGTCAACGACCTTTAAACCCTCACTCTCCAATAATTGTTGCATCAAATTAGAACCGTCAAAATGGTGTTTGCCCGTCAAAAGGCCAACTCTATTGACAACACGATGGGCAGGTATCTCTTCCATATTACCGGCACCGTTCATTGCCCAACCCACCATTCTGGCGCTTCGGGCGGTTCCCAAATATTTGGCGATGGCCCCGTACGAAGTAACCCGACCATAGGGAATCAATTTTGCCACATTGTATACTTTTTCAAAAAAGTTTTTGTTATCGGTGTTTTTCATTTGTAAAATATTCGAATAATGGTAATGACAAGCAGCAGCACCATCAAAGCACTTAAAATATAATTACTGTTCTTTGAAAAACGATTCGTTTTGGTTTCCAATTTATTGAAATAAAACACGTAAAGATAAAGCACCGAAAAGGTTCCCAGGCCAGCCGCCAGAATAAAGGTAAGAATATCGGTGGCCTCGAACTTAATCCACCCGGAAGCGTTCCACATGGCGTTCAACCCACTGTAATAAGGAATTGTCAATAAGTTTACCGCCGCCAACAGAAACCCTTTGTAAAAACTGTTCCTTTTGCTTACCGCTACTTTTTTGGGCGATTTGACCCTGTTCTTTTTCGCGGCCACAAAAAAGTATATCGCAAAGAAAGCGAACACGCCCAGAGCAATCTTCAACAGCCAATCGATTACCTCCGGATTTTTGTACAAGAATTTTGAGATGTAGACCGCTATGGTCGATTGGATCATGATCATCGACGAAACCCCAAGACTGAAAACGACACCGTTCAGTTTTCCTTTATCCACACTGATCTTGGCCGCGTTCATGTTCAACAACCCCGGTGGGACCGTAGCCATAAAGGCCGCCGAAAAAGTGGCAAAGAATAGGATCAATAAATGTTCCATATATCAGTTAATCCTGAATTGGATGTATGTAATGGGTTTTCCCTTTTCAAGATACTGTTTTTCGTAGAATGTCTGTATGTCGAGCACTTCTTTGGGGCTTCCTTCATTTTTGTAGACGTCATGATTCGCATAGACCACTTCGAGTCCAAGCCCATGGAGTAATCCCAAAGTATATCCGTGCATGAATTCACTATCGGTCTTCAGATGTATGAGTCCGTTGGGTTTTAAGATTTTTCGGTATTTTTCCAAAAAACCGGCATTGGTCATTCGATGTTTGGTTCTCTTGTATTTGATCTGGGGGTCGGGAAAGGTTATCCAGATTTCAGAAACCTCATTTTTATCGAAAAGTTGGTCGATCAGTTCTATCTGCGTTCGAAGAAAGGCAACATTGGCAAGTTTTTCTTCATGCGCAGTTTTCGCGCCCCGCCATAGCCGTGCCCCCTTAATATCGACCCCAATATAATTTCTGTAAGGGTTTGATCTTGCCAATCCGATGGTGTATTCGCCTTTGCCACAGCCCAATTCAAGAACGATAGGCTTATCGTTCTTAAAATACTTTGCCCAATTTCCCTTCAGGCCCGACGCACCAGATTCGATATCTGACCGTCTGGGCTGTATAACATTTTGAAAAGATTCGTTCTCTTTGAACCGTTTTAGCTTGTTCTTGCTTCCCACAAAAAAATTTTGGTACAAAGCTAAGGAAATCTTGTTTGCGGGCGGCCTTGTTCAGTTCTACCTGTTTTTTGATTTCTCCATTGTAAAAGAAAATTCAGACCCTATGCCCAGTTCACTTTCAACATAGATTTTTTCATTATGTCTTTCAATAATGTGCTTTACAATGGCCAGGCCCAGACCAGACCCGCCCTCACTTCTACTACCACTTTTGTCGACCCTGTAGAACCGTTCGAAAAGTCGCGGAATATGTTGTTCAGGAATGCCCTCACCATTGTCGGTAACCCTGACGATCACTTTGTTATGTATCAAATTTTCGACACTTACCTCGGTTGTACCATTTTTATGCCCATATTTTATGGAGTTTACGATAAGGTTAGTCAACACTTGCTGTATTTTTTCCTTATCTGCCCTGACATATATAGGGTTCGGATAGGCCATATCAAAAGTGAGCGATATCTTCTTCTTCGAGGCCTTCATCTCTAATAGGTCAAAGACATTTTCTATCAATTCAACGATATCGAAATTTTCTTTTTCGAGATTCAGGTCGCCAACTTCAAGTTTTGTTATCAAATCTAGATCCTTGATAATATAAATTAACCGATCTACCCCCTTGGCCGCCCTCTGCAAATATTTTTTTCGAATGGCCTTGTCTTCCATTGCTCCGTTCAAGAGTGTTTCTATATATCCTTGAACGGTAAAAAGCGGGGTCTTCAGTTCATGGGAAACATTGCCAAGAAAATCTTTTCGATATTCTTCGCGGATCTTGAGTGTATCTATTTCTATCTTTTTGTCTTTCGCAAATTTTTCTATTTCCTCGGTAAGGGTCTTCATATCGGTAGTAATCGGGCCCGATGTCAGCGAAGTGGATTCAAGAAGGGTTACGTCATCATATATTTTTTTAATCCTTTTATAAATAAACTTCTCTACCCTAATCTGCAAAACAATAAAGGACACTATGAAAACTGCAACGGCGAACAGCACTATCGCAATCCAATACGTATCGATATTGCCCATATGGTAAGCTACGGCAAACACTAAAAGCGAAAGAATCAGGGTTATAAAAATCGCAGAGCGAAAAGCGAATCGATATGATTTTTTATGGCGCGAAGGCATTGGCTTATCTTAACTTAACCGCATTTTGGCGAAAGTTAATCATTTTGATTTTTTGGCCACTAAAGAAAGGGAACAGGGTTCATGGCCACCCTTAAAAAACGGTATCCAGACATAGGCGTAATGATTTAGGGTTCAATTCAAAAAATTGAAAGCATCATAAAACAAATTTATAACCCACCCCCTTGACAGTCTTAAAGTGCTCGTCGCCGATCTTTTCACGCAATTTTCGAATATGCACATCTATGGTTCGGCCTCCGACGACCACCTCGTTGCCCCATACCCGATCAAGAATTACCTCTCTTTTAAAGACTTTGCTCGGTTTTGAGGTCAATAAGGCCAAAAGCTCAAATTCTTTTCTAGGAAGCACCATTTCTTGGCCGTTATTCACTATTTTGTATTCTTCACGGTTAATAACAATGTTGCCTACTTTGACAATATCTTCGTGTTGCACCGTATTCTCCTTCAACCTTCTTAATAGTGCCTTTACCTTACTTATCAAAACCTTAGGTTTAATGGGCTTGGTAATATAGTCATCCGCTCCGGCATCAAAACCAGCCACTTGGGAGTAGTCTTCTCCCCGTGCGGTAAGAAAGGTAATAATGGTATTTTCAAGACCGGTCGTGCCTCGTATTATCTCACAGGCCTCAATACCATCCATCTCGGGCATCATAACATCTAAAATAATCAGATGGGGCTTTTTCTTTTTGGCCTTGGCGACACCTTCGACTCCGTTCTTCGCGGTAAAAACCTCGTACCCTTCAGAAGACAAATTGTACTTGACTATTTCTAAAATGTCAGGTTCATCATCTACCAAAAGTATTCGAATATCACTCTTTTTCATGGCTAATTATAGTTGATCAACCTTCAAATTTAAAGATAATACTATTAGACAGAACGCACTTAACGTTGATTTAATATGATAACAATTACATAACATTATCCTGTCTAAGTAGTTCGTACTGGTTTACCAAATAGAAGCGATCATACTTTGCAGGATGTCTTTTTTTTATGAATAATGATAAGACGACTGAAAAAGTTGTGCATTTCATCGAATAATTGCCATATTACTTTGATAGCGAAGCCAATCAGGATGTAGAATTATTATATTTGTGGTATATTTTTTGCTCAACCTACTGTATGAAGCACTTTTACCTTCTAATTTTCTTGCTTTTCGTTACCATAGGCTATGGACAAGATTCAAAGCCCAACGGTGATATTGACGGGTTCAAGCTTTATCCAAATCCTGTTACTACAGGTAAGGTTTATATTCAAACAAGGGCAGATGCACCCAAGAAGGTCTTTATCTTCGATGTTTTGGGCACACAAGTACTTCAGACAACTATTTTAGGTTCTGAACTCAATGTTTCGGATCTCGATGCCGGTGTTTATGTATTACGGGTTTTCGAAAAGGATAAGGTTGCCACTAGAAAGTTAATAATCAAGTAACTATTTACTCATTTTGTTTTTGGCATTGGCAGTCGTACCTCGATGACTCGCTCCAAATATCGATGAACGGTCATTCGATTTTCCGTTTACATACATTTAGTCGAATTTCACAACATTTTATCGTTGCTGGTATAGCCTTTAACTATCTTTAACCTGTTGATCCCAAATCAATACCTATGCGAATACTCTACACCGCACTATTTTTAGTGCTTACCTACGCGCTATCCGCACAAGAACCCCTTGATTTTCAGAAGCGACAATCTGAAGAGACATTGGCGTTCAAATTGTACCCGAATCCCGTCTATGATGATCAAGTCTATATGATCGGCCATGAAATAGGCCCCAAAGACATAGCAGTTTATGATGTTTTCGGTGAGGTTGTCTTGACCGAAAGAGTAGATGGCAATACCTTGAACATTTCAAGATTGGTACCGGGCGTATATGTCGTTCGCGTGGTGCAGCGTAAAAAAACGGTTACACGAAAATTGGTCGTAAAATAAGTCTGCTATTATAAAATCCGAATTCTTCCTTACCACCAACAGAAAAGGCTTTTTTCATCACGTTGGCAATGACTAACTTTGGGTCTGATGGAAGCTCATAAAATCTTCTCGATAAAAACACAAAGCGAGTTTGAAACCGAGGCACTTTCCATTTTTCGATTTCAAATTGAGACAAACCCAGTATATCGCGAGTTCTGCAGGTATTTAAACAAAAATACGGATAACGTCAGGCATTTTGCAGATATCCCTTTTTTACCGATTGAATTTTTCAAATCAAAAAAAGTCATTGTCGACAATGTCGACCATGAAATTATGTTTACAAGTAGCGGTACGACAGGTAACCAAACGAGTAAACATTATGTGAACGACCTCAAATTGTACGAGACGAGCTATCTTAAGAGCTTCGAGATATTTTATGGCGCGGTTTCAGAGTTCTGCATTTTGGCCCTTTTACCATCATACCTTGACCGCAGAGGCTCCTCATTGATCTATATGATGGATGACTTGATCAAGAAAAGTAAAAATCCTGAAAGTGGCTTTTATTTAAACGACCTACCCGGTTTAGCCGATAAATTGCGGATCTTGGATGCCAAAGGAAACAAAATTTTGTTGGTCGGTGTCACTTTCGCACTTCTGGATTTGATCGAAAAACATGATTTCAGGTTAAAGAATACCATTATCATGGAAACCGGTGGTATGAAGGGCCGTCGTAAAGAATTGATCCGTGAAGAACTGCACACTTTGCTCAAAAAAGGCTTCGGCGTTGATGCCATACATTCTGAATACGGAATGACCGAACTACTTTCTCAGGCCTATTCGAAAGGAAATGGGGTTTTTTGGACACCCCCATGGATGAAGATCCAGGTTCGCGATACCGAAGACCCCCTTGCCGATCCGATTACCGGCAAAACCGGGGGAATCAACATAACCGACCTGGCCAATCTCAATTCATGTTCATTTATTGCAACCCAAGATCTTGGTAAAGTTCATGAAGATGGTAGTTTTGAGGTATTGGGAAGATTTGATCATTCCGACATTCGAGGGTGCAATTTGATGGCACTTTGATCAATGATCAAATGCCGTCTTTAACTCGTTCATAAGCCCGGCATCGTAAGGATGCGCACTTGAAGGCAGCAATTCAGCGGCCGTGTACTCGCCTCCATAGACTTTCATTTTGGCCTTTTTATTGGCTCCATTTTCTATCAAATAACGCACAATTTCCGGAAGGTTCATCGGCACTTTTTGTCTCCAAATTTCGACCCCGTTCGTCGCGGCATAATGCAAAAGTGTTGCCCGATGCCCATAAAGCGATTTTGTATTGACAAGCTCTTTTGTTTTGGAAATGTTGCTCTTCAATGTTGAAAAATCACCTTCCAGCATGGCATTGACCGTGTTTTCGAAAGCTATGTTATAAGGTCTGTTCACATGCTCTACTTCGGTCCATCGCCGAAACCCGTACTCATTGGCAATCGTTTTTTTACAGTCATTTTCATCGAGATTCAAGACAATCAGGTTTTCAGTGCTTTTTCCTAAGTGCGACCAGTGGTAATTGCTTATTTCTTTGAAAACCGCATTATTTCCGTCCTGAATCCCTTCCCACATCCTTGCCGACAAATCGGCGAGATGGTCTTTGATCGTAGAATAACTTCCAAAATTCGTTAGAAGATCGCCATAAAATGTTTCGAGCTCCGCCACGACATTTGGCCTATAAACCTCCATAAACTTTTATCACTAGTTAACCAAGAGAACGAAATAATTTTTCTTGCCCCGTTGTAAGAGTATATACTTATCATTTATCAAATCAGCATCGGTAATTGTATAGTCCTCTTTTACCTTCTCTTTATTGACCGAAATGGAATTTTGCTTGAGTTCCCTTCTTGCTTCACCGTTCGATGCCAAAAAACCCGTCTTGGCCGAAAGGGCAGCGATCATATCGATCCCGTTCTGAAAATCGGTTTTAGATATCTCAGCTTGGGGAACACCTTCGAACACATCGAGAAATGTTTTCTCGTCCAATTTTTTCAGATCATTTGAAGTCGATTTACCAAAAAGTATATCGCTGGCCATCAGGGCATTGTCCAAATCTTCCTGCGAGTGGACCATTACCGTTATCTCCACGGCCAATCGTTTTTGAAGTGCTCGCATATGTGGCGCTTCTCGATGCTCTTCTATCAGGTTCTCGATTTCCTGTTTTGATAAGAAGGTAAAGATCTTGATATACTTTGCAGCATCCTCATCTGAGGTATTCAGCCAATATTGATAGAATCTATAGGGAGAGGTCCTTTTGGCATCCAACCAGATATTGCCGCCTTCGGTTTTCCCGAATTTTGTGCCGTCGGCCTTGGTAATCAACGGACAGGTCATGGCGTAACCCTTTCCGCCACCTATTCTTCGAATAAGTTCGGTTCCGGTAGTAATGTTTCCCCACTGATCGCTCCCCCCCATTTGTAGGGTGCAACCATAGTTTTGGTACAAATGTAAAAAATCGTACCCCTGCACCAGTTGATAGGTAAATTCGGTAAATGACATGCCTTCCTTTGCGTCGGACGTCAATCGCTTTTTTACCGAATCTTTCGCCATCATATAGTTGACCGTGATATGTTTGCCCACATCACGGATAAAATCAAGGAATGAAAAATCTTTCATCCAATCATAATTATTGACGAGAACGGCGGCATTATCCATATCGCTTTCAAAATCAAGAAATCTAGAAAGCTGGTCTTTTAGGGCTTCCTGGTTATGTTTCAATGTTGTTTCGTCCAAAAGATTACGCTCCGAGGATTTGCCCGAAGGATCACCTATCATTCCCGTTGCCCCACCAACCAAAGCGTATGGCTTGTGGCCTGCCAACTGAAAATGGCGCAACATCATTACACCCACCAGATGCCCAATATGTAACGAGTCGGCGGTCGGGTCAATGCCAACATAGGCCGACTGCATTTCGTTCATCAGATGTTCTTCGGTACCGGGCATGACATCGTGCAACATTCCACGCCATCTTAATTCTTCGACAAAGTTCAAGGCCATTTTTTCTTTAAAAAAGTTCGATAGCTGCAAATATAAAGTAATTTGCATGTTTTGATTTGGGGCCGCATGGATTAAATCCGTTGCGAATCGCTAAATTTACAGCATGGTCTTGGTCACTGGCGGAACGGGTTTGGTAGGTTCACATCTTCTACTTCGGCTACTTCAAAAAGGGGTCTCAGTACGTGCGATCCATCGTGACAATAGTGATTTAAACCGTGTTCGTAAAATATTTTCGTACTATGCCGATAATGCATTCGATTTGTTCGAAAAGATTCATTGGGTCAGCGCGGATTTGAGCGACATTACGGCCCTAGAAGCAGCTTTTGAAAACATTGATCAGGTGTACCACACCGCTGCCTTGATATCTTTTGATCCAAAAAAATACCCCGTACTCCAAAAAATAAATACCGAGGGCACGGCCAATATCGTCAATCTTTGTCTGTCGGAAAAAATAAAAAAACTATGCTACGTCAGTACAATCGGGGCCATTGGCAAGAGCACCGACAACCAACCCGCTTCTGAGGAAAACGATTGGGTCGAAAGGAACGTCAACGTCTATGCCCTTACAAAATATGACGCCGAAATGGAAGTTTGGCGTGGCGCTCAAGAGGGGCTACCTGTGGTAATCGTAAACCCCGGTGTAATTCTTGGCCCGGGTTTTTGGAACCATGGGAGCGGAGAATTTTTTACGACGGCCAATAAAGGTTATCCATATTATCCGCCAGGCGGAACAGGTTTTGTGAGCATCAACGATGTTGTGGAACTTATGATACGCTTGACTGACTCTAAAATACAGAACGAACGATACATTGTAGTGGCGAATAACATTAGCTTTAAAACAATACTGACCTTGATCTGTAAAAATTTGGGCAAGCGGCCTCCGCATAAAGAACTGAAGCACTGGCAATTGCAAATCGGAAGATATTTCGATTATCTGGCCAATCTTCTTACCTCTCGCGAAAGGCGGATCACAAAAAACTCGATCAAATCATTGTATCAACGTGACGATTATACCAACGAAAAAATAAAAAAAAGTTTGGATTTTGAGTTCGAGCCTTTGGAACCCGTTATAGAGTTTTGCTGTGCAAAATTCAAGGAAGAGAATCGTTGACTTTTTGCAGCGTCGAATCCTTTAGTTTTTGCTTTGACTCCAATTCAATTCTTCGAAGACTATCACCCAGTTTCTTTGTCTCTTTGAGCTCATTTTCCCAATTGGTCAACAACAGTTCCACTTCGGTATAAATCGCCTCATACTCAACGGGCAATGAGGCATAGTATCTATCACTTGTCACGAACAGAACACTATCGATACCATGCTTTTCAAAAACGAACATGGTAGGTTCAATATCATAATCCCTAAAAAAACCGATATTGGTACCCTTGGCCGAATTGACAATGGCCATGTCGGCCAATACTGCCACCATTTTTTCCTTGGGAATGAGACCCTCGGGTTTTTCCATGAGTTTCTCTCCGCAAGCGCATATTGTCAAAACTACGGTTATGAATAAACCTTTCTTTACACTCATCTGTCAAAAGTTAGGCGCATGGCATTTCTCTTCGAAGAAATATCGCCATTTTTGTAGGCCAAATGCCCATTTACAAAAGTATGTGATACTTTAGATTTAAAAGAATGCCCTTCAAAAGGTGACCATCCACACTTATAGGCAATATTTTCCTTGGCAACACTCCAATTACTTGATAGGTCAGCGGCCACCAAATCGGCAAAATACCCCTCCCTGATGAACCCGCGTTTTTCAACCTCGAAGAGTATTGCCGGGTTATGGCACATTTTTTCGACTATCTTTTCCAATGAAAGTACCCCTTCATGATACTTATCGAGCATCGCCACCAAGGCATGTTGCACCAAAGGACCTCCTGAGGGTGCCTTTGTATAGACATTGTTCTTTTCGTTAAGGGTATGGGGTGCATGATCGGTCGCAATCACGTCGATACGGTCGTCTAGAAGTGCTTCCCACAATTGTGAGCGATCTTGGGCGGTTTTCACGGCCGGATTCCACTTGATCAGGGTTCCTTTGGTATCATAATCTTCCTCTGAAAACCACAAATGGTGAATACACACCTCGGCGGTAATCTTCTTCTGTTCCAAAGGAATGTCATTTCTGAACAAATCGGTTTCCTTGCCTGTTGAGACGTGAAAGACGTGAAATCTCGCACCTGTCTTTTTTGCCAGTGCAATCGCTTTTGAAGAAGAAAGATAACAAGCCTCTTCACTTCGTATCAGCGGATGGTATTTCACCGGAATGTCATCTCCGTAACGCGCCTTGTATAGTGCCAAGTTATTTCTAATGGTTTCCTCGTCTTCACAATGGGCGGAAATCACCATTTCGGTATTCAAGAAAATCTTTTCGATAACGGCCTCGTCGTCGACCAACATATTGCCCGTCGAGGATCCTAAAAACAGTTTTATACCCGAACAGGCCTTTTTGTCCAAGCGTTTTATTTCTTCAAGATTGTCGTTCGTACCCCCGAACAAAAATGAATAATTGGCATAAGAAGATGTGTTGGCCAAAGCGAACTTTTCTTCCAACTTTTCTATGGTAATGGTCTGCGGAACAGTGTTCGGCTGCTCCATAAACGATGTGATCCCACCGGCTATGGCCGCCCTGCTCTCGGAGGCAATATTACCTTTATGGGTAAGTCCGGGTTCCCTGAAATGCACTTGATCATCTATAATTCCCGGAATCAAAAGGTTTCCTTTTAAATCAATATGCTCTGCCTTGTCGTCGCTGATGTCACGATCTATTCTTGAAATAATTTTGTCCTGCAACAACACATCGCTCTCGAAAACCCTGTTCTCGTTGACAATTCGTGCGTTTTTTATCAATATTCTATCCATTGCTAAAACCTCTCTTTCGTGAACATGCTTCGTATTTTCATTTTCAAGACACCAATAATAGCTTCATTCACTATTGAAGAACTCATTTTTGATTTCCCCTTGATACGATCCTTGAAAATAATGGATATCTCCTCGATTTTATACCCCAACAGATACGCCCTGAACTTCATTTCAATCTGAAAAGCATAGCCTATGAACCTAATGGAATCTAGCTTTATATTTTCAAGCACATGACGTTTGTAACACACAAAGCCGGCCGTTGGATCGTGTACGCGCATACCGGTTATCATCTTCACATAAAAAGAAGCGCCATAAGACAATAAGATACGATATAAAGGCCAATCAACGACATTGACCCCCTTCTTATAACGGGAACCAATCGCAACATCGGCCCCGTTGAGACATGCCCTGTACAAACGTGGCAAATCTGTCGGGTCATGTGAAAAGTCGGCATCCATCTCAAAGATATAGTCATACTTACGGGCAATGGCCCACTTAAAGCCGTGGATATACGCTGTTCCAAGGCCTGACTTTCCTTGCCGGGTCTCGAGAAAAAGTCTTTGGGAATACTTCTTTTGCAACCCGATTACCGCTGCCGAAGTACCGTCTGGCGAGTTATCGTCTACAATCAAAACGTCGAAATCGGTCGAAAGGTCGAACACCGCCTGAATAATGGCCTCGATGTTTTCGATCTCGTTATAGGTGGGAATAATAACTAGTCGTTCAGACATTGACTTCACGGTATACGGGCAAAAATAGTATTTTAAAAGCGCAACATAACCGACATTTCGCCATTTATCATTTTTTTAAAAGGTTGCATAATCCTTATAATTCGTAATTTTGGGTGCTTATCTAGCTTAATGAAATAATAGAAGTTTGGTAAATCGTACCATTTCTTTAACATAGATATCGAACCGAATGCCACAAAACCGCCCCAGACTTTTTTTATTTTTTATTTGTGGTATATTCATTATCAATCTTCTTCAAGCCCATTTCACCGAACTTATTTTTGATGAGGCCTATTATTGGTTTTATGCCCAAGAAATGTCTTGGGGTTATTTCGACCACCCTCCAATGGTCGCCTTAATGATCAAATTGAGTAGCTTCTTTTTCGATGGTGAACTGGGCGTACGCTTTGTAAGTTGCCTGTTATCGATCGGAACGCTGATTGTCATCTGGGCAATGATCGATGACGAAAAAAAGAAAGGTCATATCATTGATTTTTTTGTGCTGGCCTTATCCATGACATTATTGAACGCCTATGGCTTCTTGACATTGCCAGACACACCCCTATTGTTCTTTACGGCCCTTTTTCTATTGGCTTACAAGAACTTTCTTGATAAGAACACCTTTGTAAAGGCCCTAGTTTTGGGCCTAACCATGTCGGCATTGATGTATAGCAAATACCACGCGGTATTGGTCATTGTTTTTGTGTTGCTTTCAAACTTGAAATTGTTGACCAACAAATATGCCTGGATGGCCGTAATTGTAGCCCTACTTAGTTATTTGCCACATTTTATCTGGTTGTACGAAAACGATTTTGTGTCGGTCAAATACCATCTTTTCGATAGACCTAATGCCGCCTACAATTTCAATAAATATACCTTGGGGTTCTTTTTGAACCTTGTGGCGATCTTCGGTCTTACCTTCCCTTGGATCTATAGGTCACTTTTAAGGACAAAGGCCTCGGACCTCTTTACAAAGGCCCTTCTTTATTTGACCTACGGATTTATTGTTTTCTTTTTTATTTCGAGCTTCAACCGCAGGGTACAAACACAATGGATTATAGTTATCTCAATTCCCTTGGCAATTTTGACATTTAACTATTTGCTGAAGGATGAACAGACCCGAAAATGGGTTTTTAGAATGGGTCTTGTGAATATTATCGTCATTGCCATCTTACGGATCGGGTTGATCTATGAGCCGTTATTTCCTATTTATTATGAAACCCATGGCAATAAAGATTGGGTAAAAAAAGTGGTGGCGATCGCGAATGACAATCCGGTCGTGTTTGAAAATTCATATCGCTTCGCACCGATGTACGAGTTCTACTCGGGTCACCCATCCTATTCACTGAACAATATGAACTATCGCAAAAATCAGTATTCTATCGATAGCTCTGAATTTAGGGTGCAACACAAAAAAGTACTGTACATCTCCCCTTATATTCCCGAGCGGGATATTTCATATAAAAGAACCAATGGCGACATATTCTATGCAAAGTTTATCGATGATTTCGCGTCGTACAGAAAATTAGAATGCATCGTCGACGAATCGGAACTTGACGACCTTATTAATAATAACTTGAGCCTAAAAGTCTATAATCCTTATACTATCGACATTGCGCTTGATAAATTGAAATTCGGCGTGGCCTATCTTAATGCCTACAAAGAAGTCAGGGATACGCAACCCATCAATGACTTAAAGCCCGAACAAAAAATTTCGGTCTTAAAAGCCAATGATACAACGAATTTTACGTTTAGTCTTCCAAGAACTGATATGGAAGACCCCAAATATTTTAGATTAGGCATCTCGGAGAACGACCTTCCATACGGACTTAATGGAACCAACATCAAGATAGAACAATGGAACCAATAATAAGAACTACCGAAAACATCGATTGGATTACCATACTGATTTTTGGCAGTCTCTTGTTCGTCGTAATAGCAAAGGGTATTTTTTACAATCGTTTCTTGAACTTCGCGATTCTGCCCTTTAACAACAAGTATATCTTCATGTACAACAAAAAAGAGAAGTTGGTCAATTGGTTCCACATTTTCTTCAGTATCTTTTTGATCATTAATTTTTCACTTTTTGTTTTTTTTATATGGAAAGCCTTCTCTGAACCATCACAACAGATCGATGCCGCAGTTTTTTTAATGATTTTGGCAGGTATGATCGGCTTCATCGGGGTCAAGGTCTTACTTCAATTTGCCAACGGATTTATTTTTGGGACGAACAGGGCCATAAGTGAGATCATTTTCAAGAAAAGCTCTTACCTAAATCACAGCGGCTTCATTATGTTCTTGGCAAACGTTATACTTGCCTACTTGTTAAAAGACTCAAAACTTGTGATTTATGTAGCTTTGGCGCTTATTTTTTTTGTTAATGGAATCGGCTGGATCACCCTACTGAGGAATCATCAAAAATTGATCTCAAATAACTTTTTCTATTTTATTTTGTACCTTTGCGCTCTTGAAATTGCGCCACTGATCATTCTAGGAAGCTATCTTAAATAATACAAGGTGTATGAAAGTAAAAACGATTTTGGTATCTCAACCGGAACCGAAGATGGAGAACTCCCCTTATTCGAAACTAATCGATAAGGCCAAGGTCAAGGTAGATTTCCGCCCTTTTATACACGTTGAGGGGGTCGATGCCAAATCGGTTCGTCAGCAAAAAATAGACCTTAAGAATTACACCGCCGTCATACTTACCAGTAGAAATGCGGTTGACCATTACTTTAGAATAGCCGAAGAAATGCGCTTCAAGGTGCCCGACTCGATGAAATACTTTTGCCAATCTGAGGCGGTTGCGTACTACCTTCAGAAATATGTAGTCTACCGCAAACGAAAAATATATGTAGGCAAGATGAATTTTGCCGATTTGGCCGCACTCTTTAAGAAATACAAAGACGAAAAATTTCTTTTACCCTCTTCAGACTCCCTAAAAAGCATAGTGCCAGAAACATTGGACAAAATCGGAATCGATTGGACAAGGGGAATCTTTTACAAGACCGTGATCAGTGACTTATCTGATCTTCGTGATGTATATTACGATGTACTGGTTTTCTTTAGTCCATCAGGAATCGAATCTTTATTGAAGAACTTTCCTGATTTTGAACAAAACGATACGCGAATCGCAGTATTCGGAAACTCTACGGTAAATGCGGCCACCGACGCCGGCCTACGTATCGATATCAAGGCCCCGACACCTGAAACACCCTCGATGACCATGGCGCTTCAAAAATATATCACTGAAGCGAATAAGAAATAAGTATTCTTGTTTAGCCTGTCGAAACCGTTTTTGATTTTCAACAATTTAAATTATTCCGACAAGGTCAATAAGACATTTGCAGCCACCTTTTGGTCAGCCTAGTTTTTAGTAGGCATATCTTTGAGGGCCTCCCCTTCTGATTTCCTCGCTGGCAAAGGCCTCGAATTTCTTGAAATTCTCCCGAAAGGCATTTGACAATTTAAAGGCGGTTCTATAGTAAGCCTCATCATCGTTCCATGTTGTTCTCGGGCTAAGTACGTCGGTTGGTACGCCAGGGCATTCCCTTGGCTGCGCTACCCCGAAAACCGAATGAATGTGGTATGCATCGTAAGAATATAACCCTAGATCACCATTAAGGACCGCGTTGATCATGGCCCGCGTATATTTCAATTTCATCCTTGTACCCACTCCGTAGGGTCCGCCAGTCCAACCTGTGTTCACCAGCCACACGTTTACCCCTGCGTTCGTCATTTTCTTACTTAACATTTCGGCATATTTCGCCGGATGCAATGGCATAAAGGGTGCTCCAAAACACGCCGAAAACGAGGGTACGGGCTCTACAACTCCCGCTTCCGTTCCGGCAACTTTCGCTGTATACCCCGAAATGAAATGATAGGCCGCTTGGCTCGGTGTCAACTTAGAAATCGGGGGCAATACCCCAAAGGCATCGGCCGTCAAAAAGAAAATGTTCTTTGGGTTCTTACCAATGGAAGGCCTTTGAACATTAGGTATATGATAAATAGGGTAACTCACCCTTGTATTCTGAGTAATCGAGGTATCGGCAAAATCGACATTCCCGGCCTCATCCATTATGACATTTTCGAGTATTGCCCCCTTTTTTATCGCCCCGAAAATTTCAGGCTCATTTTCTTCGGATAGATTGATGACCTTGGCATAACAACCCCCCTCAAAATTGAAAACGGCATTTTCATTGTTCCAACCGTGCTCGTCATCGCCGATCAACTTACGGTTGGCATCGGTCGACAAAGTGGTTTTACCTGTTCCAGAAAGTCCGAAAAAAATGGCCGTATCACCATTTGTTCCAACATTGGCGGAACAATGCATGGGCAGGGTGTTCTTTTGAACGGGAAGTATAAAATTCAAGGCGGAAAAAATACCTTTTTTGATTTCTCCGGTATAGCCCGTACCACCTATCAGGGCAATCTTTCGCGTAAAATTCAAAATGGCGAAATTGTGCTGTCTCGTGCCATCGACCGAAGCATCGGCCTTAAAACCGGGAGCATTGATGACCGTCCACTCAGGTTCAAAATGTTTTAACTCTTCGAGGGTGGGCCTGATGAACATATTATAGGCGAATTGGTTCGACCAGGGGTATTCGTTGATAACACGAATATCCATACGGTAATTATGGTCAGCACACGCATAACAATCGCGAACGAACAACTCTTTATCGTTCAGATACGCGATGACCTTATCATAGAGCCGATCGAATTTTTCGGGTTCAAAAGGTATATTGATGTCGCCCCACCAAACCTCATCTGTAGTAACTCCATCTTTTACGATGAATCGGTCCATCGGCGATCTTCCGGTAAACTCACCGGTATTTATCGCCAAAGCTCCTGAAGAAGCCTCATTTCCCATTGCTTTTTCCAAGGTTATATCATGCAACTTTCTTGGGGATAATTGATAATGTACATTATCGTGTTCGATTCCATATTCTTTCAGAGAAATGGTTGAGGCAGAATTTTCCGATATATTCATTCAGATGGGTTTTTAAGTACGCAAAATTATCATAAAATAAATTTATGGTCTATAACTTTGCGAATTTATTAGTTGAAATTCCGGAAACCACGATAGCCCAAGACAATCCAACCCAAAATGAGCAGTAATCCACCGATCGGGGTAATGAAACCTATCGTCTTGAAATCAAAAGTGGTGAGACTGTTGGTCGCCAATAGATAAATCGAAAAAGAAAAGAACAATACACCTGTCATTATTAGGTAGAACACCAACTTTTTACTTCTTTCTGATATTTTTACAAAACCGGCCAGGATCAGCAAGAAAAGGGCATGGTACATCTGATACATTACTCCGGTCTCGAATGTCGCTACGGAATCGGCATCGACCAATTTTTCAAGCCCATGGGCACCGAAAGCACCCAATCCTATTGCCAAAACGCCCATAATGACGGCGGTCAAAAATATTGTTTTGTTCATAACTTGAAAAGTTCTTTTTTTTATAAATGTAACAATTTGATACCTTAGCCCTTCGTTATATCAAAGTTAACCAATAAGCAATAATGCGGAAAATACTTGTATTAGGCGCTGGAAAATCCACTTCGTACCTGCTCGATTATTTTATAGAAAAAGCCGGGAACGAAAATCTGCATCTGACCATTGGCGATATCGACCCCAGTACGATACCGATGCATATTCAAGAACATTCGGCATGTACCGTTCTCAAGTTGGATATTTTCAATGAAGAAGACCGTAAAAAAAACATACAAATTGCTGACATCGTGGTTTCAATGCTTCCGGCAAGGTTTCATATTGAGGTTGCCAAGGACTGCATTGCCTTGGAAAAGCATCTTGTGACGGCCTCTTATGTAAGTAAAGAGATCAAGGAATTAAATGCGCATGCCCAAGCAAAAGGATTGATTTTCATGAACGAGATCGGGCTAGATCCCGGTATCGACCATATGAGCGCCATGCAGGTCATCGACCGAATTCGTGCCAAAGGCGGCAAAATGCTCTTGTTCGAATCTTTTACCGGCGGACTGGTAGCTCCCGAATCTGACAACAATCTTTGGAACTATAAGTTCACATGGAATCCGCGCAACGTGGTACTCGCGGGGCAGGGCGGGGCGGCAAAGTTTCTTCAAGAGGGTACCTACAAATACATTCCTTACCATAGGCTTTTTCGCCGTACCGAGTTTTTTGACATTGAAGGATACGGTCGTTTCGAAGGATATGCCAATCGTGATTCTCTTGATTATCGCGAGGCCTACGGCCTGCAGGATGTCTTGACCCTTTACAGGGGCACCATGCGCCGTGTCGGTTTTTCAAAAGCCTGGAACATGTTCGTACAGCTGGGCATGACCGATGACAGCTATGTCATCGAAAATTCCGAAGGGATGTCGTACCGTGAATTCGTGAACCTTTTTTTGCCTTATTCGCCAACAGATTCGGTAGAATTGAAGACCCGTCACTATCTGAAAATCGACCAAGATGATATCAGGTGGGAAAAATTGCTCGAACTCAATCTTTTTGATGCCAAGAAAACAATACCGTTAAAGAAAGCGACCCCCGCGCAAATGTTACAATATGTGCTCGAAGATAGTTGGACTCTCGACAATGACGACAAAGACATGATCGTGATGTACCACAAATTCGGATACCAACTCAATGGCCGCAATTATCAAATAGACGCCAATATGGCGGTCATCGGAGAAGACCGGTCCCATACGGCGATGGCCAAGACCGTCGGACTACCGGTCGCCATTGCCACCCTGCTCATATTGAACAAAAAAATAACCCGCCCAGGTGTGCAAATCCCTATTTCCAAGGAAATCTACGAACCCATCCTTAAGGAGTTGGAAGCCTACGGTGTAGTCTTTAAAGAATATAACGTACCCTACTTGGGGTATAATCCTGATTCCATTTCCGATAAATAGCTTATCAAAAATCGCTATTTGCCCTAAATCAAAATAGGTTTGTCTGATAATTGATTATTTTAACCGATAGAATGAAACCATAATCATGAAATCAGATAACGAAAAAGTAAAAATTGACGGTATCGACAAAAAGATTCTAAGATTTTTGATGGATGATGCCCGCAAACCGGTACTTGAAATCGCCCGGAACATTGGTATTTCAGGCGCGGCCATTCATCAACGCCTTCGAAAACTAGAAGCTTCGGGTCTGCTGGCAGGGTCTAAGTTCATTATCAACCCAAAGATTATGGGCTATACCACGATGGCGTATATCGGCATTTATTTGGATAAGGCCATGAGCAACCCCATTGCGGTAAAGCAACTTGAAAAGATTCCCGAAGTTTTGGAATGCCATTATACTACGGGAAACTGGTCGATCTTGATAAAGGTGCTCTGTCGTGACAACGAACATCTGATGCAGGTACTCAATAAAGAAATACAACAAATCGAAGGGGTATCGAGAACCGAGACTTTCATTTCGCTGGCGCAGCAAATCGACCGGCAGATTACGATTTAATGTATAAAACCCGCAAAACCTTGTTTGAGCCTTACGGGTTACTATCTTTTGAATTTACCGAGCTTTGCTCTTAATCCCTTCCTCCGAATACCTGAAGTCCAAAATAAATCAGGGTCGCCAACGAACCAATGGCAGCGACCAAATAGGTGCGGGCCGCCCATTTCAAGGCATCCTCGGAACCTTTGTATTCTTGTTGGGTAACGATGTTCTTCGCTTTCAACCATGCCAGGGCGCGATTGCTCGCATCATATTCCACCGGCAGGGTAACAAAACTGAACAGGGTGGCGAGAGCCATCATGCCCAATCCGACAACTGCGATCCAGTAACCAAGACCTACCCCGGCGGCGGCACCCAGCATCAATCCGCCGAAAACCACCCACATCGACATGCCCGATGTCACACTGACCACCGGAACCAATTTCGAGCGCATGGTCAACCATTCATAGGCCTGTGCATGTTGCACGGCATGCCCACATTCATGCGCAGCGACCGCCGCCGCCGCCGCATTGCGTTGATTATAGACCCCTTCACTTAGATTTACGGTCTTGTTCTTCGGGTTGTAATGATCTGAAAGCATGCCCGGAGTAGAAACAACCTTGACATCACGAATGCCGTGATCGGCCAACATTTTTTCAGCGACCTCAGCACCGCTCATTCCATTTTGAAGGTGCACTTTCGAGTACTGGGCAAACTTGCTTTTCAGTCTGCCGCTTACCAGCATACTGATCAAGCCAATACCCCCGATTAATATCCAATATCCCATTCCCATAGTATGTTCGATTTAAATTTTATTAAATATAATAAAGATTCCTTTTTTTTAGGTTCGGAATCCATACCATTAAAACAAAAACCTCGCCAAATACTGGAGGGCGACAAAATGTCGTTTACTTGTATTTGATCTTTAGTGCCACAATACCCAATACAAGTATCAAGGTTATGCCATTGGCCAAAATTACGGGCCAACTTTCGATATTGATTCCATAGATAAGCCATAGCGTCAACCCCAAGGTTAAGAGCAGGTACATGTTCAAGGAAATATCGTGGGTGGATTTTTCTTTCCAGATTTTGTAGACTTGCGGAACAAATCCCGAGGTGGTGATCGCAGCGGCCACCAAACCTAATATTTCAATGTTGCCCATGGTCGGTTTATTGGTTTTCATTTATTGCTTGCCCGTTTCGAAACATAAGGGTTCAAAGTGACGCTCATGTTGTTGCCGTGGCCCCTTATCTCTTCACTCTTCTTAAAGTAAAGGAGATTATCCCACAATGTTAACGATCTTTCCGGGCACGACGATCACTTTCTTGGGCGTTCGGCCCTGTAATTGTTGTTGCGTTTTTTCATTCGCCATGACCGCGGCCTCGATTTCTTCTTTGCTCAAGTCTAACGGAAGTTCCATCGTGAAACGCATCTTGCCATTAAAGGAAATCGGGTACTCCTTTGTACTTTCCACCAAATATTTCTCCTCAAATTTCGGAAAAGGCGCGAAGGCTATTGACTCCCCATGGCCCAATTTCCCCCAAAGTTCTTCTGCGATATGCGGAGCATAGGGCGACACCAAAATCGCCAATGGTTCCAAAATTTCACGGCTATGACACTTCTGTGCGGTCAATTCGTTGACACAGATCATAAAAGTGGAGACCGAGGTGTTAAAACTGAAGTTTTCGATGTCGTCCTCAACTTTTTTGATGGTTTTGTGCAATGTTTTGGCCCCCTCCGGCTCCCCCGAAGGGGGAGAGTCCGTTACGTGGAATTCTCCGTTCGGACCGGAGTGGTATAATCTCCATAATTTTTTCAAAAAAGAATGTACCCCCGTGATACCGGCCGTGTTCCAAGGTTTTGATTGCTCCAATGGACCGAGGAACATTTCGTACATGCGAAGGCTGTCGGCCCCGTACTCCTCACAAATATCATCGGGATTGACGACATTGTATTTGGATTTGGACATTTTTTCGATTTCGCGGGAGACTCTGAAGACCCCTCCCCGGCCCTCCCCCAAGGGGAGGGAGTTAGAATCGTACAATTCGCCGTTTTCTAAAATAAATATAGCGTCTTTATATTCAGGTCTCCAATTTTTGAAAGCTTCGATATCTAATTCATCTGATGCATTAACGAATGATACATCGGCGTGAATTGGGTTGGATGTGGGGTGCACTTCTTCGAACCATTGGGCTTCAACACCCACTTTTTTATAATCTTCTATAATTTGAGATTTTACCTTTTCCAAAATCGGATTATATACTCCGCCGATATAATCGTCATTTAGACTTTTCGACAAAAAATATTCTTTCCTTTTTATATCCAAAGCTTTTAGAACATCTATGCCATCCTTAAGCATTGTGTCTTGTTGCATTCTATAAACAAAGGCACTCGTCCCCGTAATCATTCCTTGATTGATCAGTTTTTTGGCAAACTCGGCTTTGGGCACGAGGCCTTTATCGAACATAAACTTTTGCCAAAAACGGCTGTACAATAAATGCCCTGTGGCATGTTCGCTACCGCCGATATACAGGTCAACATCTTGCCAATAGTCGATGGCTTCCCGCGAGAAGATTTCCTTATCGTTGTGCGGATCCATATAGCGGTTGAAGTATTGCGAACTGCCGGCCCATCCGGGCATGGTGTTCAACTCCAAAGGTCCGCCCAACCTTCCTTCAGGAGATGAATTTTCAAATTCCTCCTTTGACACCACTTTTCCATCACCGCCATATTGCAGCCAATGCCACTTTTTGGCATTGCCCAACGGCGGGTCGCCGGTTTCCGTCGGTAAGTATTTATCGACTTCGGGCAGTTCTAGCGGCAGAAATTTTTCATCCAACATTTGCGGCATACCTTCTTCATCATAATACACCGGAAAGGGTTCGCCCCAATACCGCTGTCTACTAAAAACGGCATCACGCAATCGGTAATTCACCTTGCCCTTGCCCTGACCGATTTTTTCCAATTCGGCGATCACTTTCTTAACAGCTTCTTTATAGGAAAGTCCGTTTAGAAAATCGGAATTGGCGATAATGGTCTTTTCCTTATCGGCAAAAGCTTCCTCAGAAATATCGATGCCCTCGAAAATATTCGGAATCGGAATACCGAAATGTTTGGCAAAATCATAATCGCGCTGATCACCGCATGGAACGGACATCACCGCTCCCGTACCGTAGCCTGCCAAGACATAGTCGCCGATCCAAATAGGAACCGGTTCTTTGGTAAACGGATGTTCGGCATACGCACCCGTAAACGTACCGGAAACCGTTTTAACATCGGCCATACGATCCCGCTCAGAACGTTTTGCGGTGGCTTCGATATAGGCCTCGACCTCGGCTTTTTGTTCAGGGGTGGTGATTTTTGGCACCAGTTCATGTTCAGGTGCAAGCGTCATGAAAGAGGCCCCGAAAATGGTATCTGGGCGGGTGGTGAAAACTTCGATTTCAAAATCCCCTCCCCAACCCTCCCCCAAGGGGAGGGAGTTCAACACATCTTCAATTTCTGAAACCACTCTTTCCAAATCATTTAGTACCTCGTCATTGTCGAATCGTATAACCGTATATCCTTTTTTTTGCTCCAACTCAAGGGTGCGCTGGGCATCGTTGTCTAATTGATACTCGTGTATTTTCCCATCAACTTCTATTATCAGGCCTTTCTCGAGGCAAACAAAATCGACAATGAATCTGTAAATGGGATGCTGTCGCCTAAATCGGACATCAAGATTTTTTCTTCTTAGGGCCTGCCATAGTTTATCTTCAGCGGCAGTTGGATTTTTACGCATCTCTTTAGCCCGTTCCAATAAAACAGGATATAAATCCGAATCTGCAGTAATATACCGCGGAGTAATTCCCCCTCCCTCGGAGGGGGCTAGGGGGAGGACCTTAAAATTAACACTTGCCCCTTCGCTCCTACCGATCCAATTCGTCTGCGAATCCTTTAAAGGCTGTGGCCAATCTATGGTGTTCAATCCGTCGAGCAAGCGTTGGGCATAGGCCGTGATGCGCATGCTCCACTGCGTCATTTTCTTGCGTACAACGGGGTGTCCGCCACGTTCGGAAACCCCGTTTACGATTTCGTCGTTGGCAAGAACCGTACCCAAGGCCGGAACCCAATTCACTTCGGTATCGGCCAAATAGGTCAATCGGTATTTGAGCAAGATTTCTTGTTGCTCCTTGCTTGAAAAAGAATTCCAGTCATCTGCCGAAAACTGGGAAACATCTTCATCACAGGCGGCATTGACCTTGGTATTTCCTTCCGCAGCAAATCTTGACATCAAGGTTTCTATGTCTTCTGCCTTGTCCGTGTCTTTGTTATACCACGAATTGAACAGTTGAATAAAGATCCATTGTGTCCATTTGTAATATTTTGGATCCGAGGTACGTACTTCACGGCTCCAATCAAAGGAAAATCCGAGTTGGTCTAACTGCCTTCTATAGGTTTTGATATTTTCTTCCGTAGTAATCGCCGGGTGTTGGCCCGTTTGAATCGCATACTGTTCAGCGGGCAATCCGAAGGAGTCGTATCCTTGCGGGTGCAACACATTAAACCCCTTGTGCCTTTTATAGCGGGCATAAATATCGCTTGCGATATAACCCAATGGGTGGCCTACGTGAAGTCCTGCCCCAGAGGGGTACGGAAACATATCGAGCACGTAGAATTTTTCCTTCCCCGAGTTGTTCTCGGCCTTAAAGGTTTGGTGTTCGGCCCAATATTTTTGCCATTTGGCCTCAATTTCGTTGAAATTGTAGTTCATCTTACTTCCATAAAAACAAATGACCACATCCGGAATCCCGTGTGCGAGCATCCTTCGTGATCCTTTCATTACCTAATGCACAAAAATAAGTTTAATCAAATTACTTTCCTACTTTTACACTTTCATTCCCCAGATATGAGCAAATCTTTCGAAAGTTATCAAAAGCGCAAACTGATATCTTCGTATTTCTCGGTGGTATTGAGTATCGGATTGGTACTTTTTTTATTGGGAATCTTGGGTCTTCTGGTCTTGAACACCAAAAAGATGGCCGACCATTTCAAGGAACAGATTACCATCTCACTTTTTCTTAAAGATTCGGCCAAGGAAGTCGAGATCGACCAGTTGCAAAAGAGTCTGGCCATGGCCGAATATACCAAGGCTGCCACATATGTCTCAAAGGAGGAAGCCGCCGAACAACATAGCAAGGAGATCGGGGAGAATTTTATAGAATTTCTAGGCTATAATCCGTTGAAAAATTCAATCGATGTGCAATTGAAGGCCGATTTCGTATCGCTTGAAAAAATCGAGGAAATCGCGGCCGAACTATCCAAAAAGAATTATGTCGATGAAGTGAGTTACGACAAACCCTTGGTGGGGCTGTTGAGTGAAAACGTCAAAAAGATAAGCTTCTGGATCTTGATCGCCAGCGCCATTTTCACCTTTATCGCCGTCTTGTTGATCAATAGTTCGATCCGCCTGTCGATTTATTCAAAACGTTTTATCATCAAGACCATGCAAATGGTAGGTGCGACAAAGACCTTTATTCGCAGGCCCTTTATCTGGACGAACATCAAATTGGGCATGCTGGGCAGTCTCTTGGCATTATTGGCATTGGCCGGTGTGCTTTATTATATAAACGGTTCTTTTCCCGAATTGAACCTTTTTAAAGATACATCGATGTTGATCATTTTGTTCGTTGCCGTATTTGTTCTCGGCGTGCTGATTTCGTTCATCAGTACGTTTTTTGCGACACAACGTTTTTTAAATCTGAGAACGGACGAACTGTACTATTAAAAATCAAGTTCAATTGCAAACACGACGCACAAAAACGATAAACTTTTAAACTTTTTTACGCAACTTCGTTAACTTTGCACCATGGGCAAAAAACAAAAACAACGAACGATAGAGGCATCTAAGCAAGAATTCATCTTCCAGAAAAAGAACTATATGTTCATGTTCATCGGAATCGCCTTTATTGTTCTAGGCTTCATTTTGATGAGCGGCGGCGGTAGCGATGACCCTAATGTCTTCAATGAGGATATCTACAGTTTTCGAAGAATTCGTTTGGCGCCGACCTTGGTATTGATTGGTCTCGGTATCGAAGTCTATGCCATTTTGTTGAATCCGCATAAGAACAAAGACTGATTTTGGATACTCTAGACGCCATTATCCTGGGCATTATTCAGGGGCTGACCGAATTTCTTCCGGTTTCTTCAAGTGGTCATTTAGAATTGGGCAAAGCAATTCTTGGTGATAGCTCTGTTCCCGAAGAAAGTCTATTGTTCACTGTAGTGCTTCATTTCGCGACAGCATTGAGTACCCTTGTCGTGTTTCGGAAGGATGTTTGGGAAATCATTCGTGGGCTCCTCAGTTTTGAATGGAACGAAGAGGCCCGATTTTCACTAAAAATTATCATATCGATGATCCCCGCGGTTCTCGTGGGTTTATTTTTTGAGGAACAATTGGAAGCCTTTTTTGGAGGAAACATACGTTTTGTAGGATTCATGTTGATCGTGACAGCGATACTGCTTTTTTTCGCCGACAAGGCGAAAGACACCGATAAAAAGGTAAGTTATTCAAATGCCCTTATAGTGGGGGTTTCACAGGCCATAGCCATGCTTCCGGGCATTTCGCGGAGTGGGGCCACGATTTCGACCTCGGTCTTGCTCGGCGTTGATAAGACCAAGGCCGCCAGATTTTCGTTCTTGATGGTCGTTCCTTTGATTTTTGGAAAGATCGCAAAAGATATCATGAGCGGCGAACTGAGCTTTCACGGCGAGAACAATGTTGCCATGGGAGCTGGATTCGTTGCAGCGTTTATCGCTGGTCTTGCCGCCTGTACCTGGATGATCCAATTGGTCAAAAAAAGTAAATTGACCTATTTTGCGATGTACTGCGTCATTGTGGGTTTGATCGCCATCGCCTTTAGTTTTTGGGGTTAGACGAACCTTCATCGACCCATTCGATTTTGGCCTTAGAACAAAAGTAAAATGGATTCTAGAACCGAAGAGGACTTCCTGAACGGACAACTATTACTCATTGACAAGCCCTTAGGGTGGTCGTCTTTTCAGGCGGTCAACAAAATCAAATGGGCCATTCGTAAAAAATTCGATCTCAAGAAAATAAAAATCGGCCATGCAGGTACGTTGGATCCCCTTGCAACTGGACTTCTTTTGATCTGTACGGGCAAATTCACCAAAAAGATCAACGAGCTTCAAGGGCAGGCCAAAGAATATACGGGCACCATTACCCTAGGGGCGACCACCCCTTCATACGATATGGAGACCGAGGTGGACAAAACCTTTTCTACAGATCATATTGCAGAGGAACTTATCCATGAAAAAGCAAGTGGATTCGTTGGCGAAATCGAACAGACGCCACCCATATTCTCGGCCCTTAAGAAAGATGGGAAACGCCTTTATGAATATGCCCGGGAAGGGAAGGAAGTCGAAATAAAAAAAAGAAAAGTAACCATTTCGACATTCGAAATCACCAAAATCACCATGCCCGAAGTGCAATTCAGGGTGGTGTGCAGTAAAGGCACTTATATCAGGTCTTTGGCACATGATTTGGGGCTATCTTTGGAATGCGGGGGCTATTTATCGTGCCTTAGAAGAACCAAAATAGGTGATTTTAACGTAGATAAGGCCCAAGACCCTAATAAGTTCGCGAATCGATTACTCGATAAAACCAACGATTCACAACAATAACCGGGGCGTTTTATTCCGTTCAACGAATAATTCAAATAATTTTTAGAAATTGGGGTTATTGCACTATGAACCTGAACCGAAAACATTTATCGTTCTTGATCACCACATTTTCGCTGGCCATTATGGTATTGGCCCTCTACAACATACACTTGGGGCAACAGCAGGAAGAAGATGAATATGTGGTCGAAATGGTATTGGAGCAGGAAGACCTTGAAGAACTTATTAAAGAGGAGGAAAAACTTCGCGAAGAACTTCAGAACGCCGACCCCATCAAGAGCCACATGGCCTTCAATGAAACGGCAAAACCAAGCATAGGCAATCCCGAGCCGTTGAAAACCTTGGAAGAACTGATGGAAGAAAAAGCGGCCGCGGCAGAGAGTGATGACCCTTCAGATCTGCTTTCCGATTCTGAATATGCCGAGCGGGTCAAGGAACTAGCCAAAAAAAGGGAAGAGAAAAAACAGATGTTGGGTGAAAAGGAAGCCCAAAAAGAAGAGTATACCAACAACCTAGCTAAAAGAAAAACTTCGATTTCCTATTCGTTGGTCGACAGAAGCAGTCGAAGATTGCCTCCACCAATATACACTTGTATCGAAGGAGGTAAAGTCGTGATCAACATTACGGTCGATAGCAATGGAAATGTCACTGACGCCGATTTCAATGCCAAGAGTTCGGGTACTTCAAACGGCTGTTTGGTAGATAATGCCATCATGTACGCCCTGAAGGCCAAATTCAGTTCGTCATCTGATAGAGCTGACCAAAAAGGAACGATCACCTATCTATTTCAAGAGAAGGCCTATTAAATCATCAAGAATATTTTGACCCTTATCCTTGTTGTACCAGACCTGTAGCCCTTCTTTGAACTCAGCAGTGAGTTTACCATGCTCCTTTTTATTTTTTTCCGCCATTTTTGTAGCCGTACTTGGCCTGGGGCCCCAGTCTCCCAATATTTCTCCAGTGGTTTTATCCGTCATGATCAATTTCGGGATCGACAATGTTTCGTTATACCTAAAACGATCCATCAACTCAATGTTCTCATCACGTAATGCAACTTTAAAGTCGATATTGGGGTTCAGTTCGGCCATTTTGTTCATAACGGGTAAACTCGGTGCGGCATCGCCACACCAGCTCTCGGTCAACACCAACCAAATGACCTTGCGTTTATGACCTTTTATTTTTTCGGCATATTCAGGTTTTATTTTGAATGTCTTATCAAAGCGCTTCATTCGTCTATCATTGAGAATGGTATAATTCGCCAATGCCTCGGTTTGTTTTGGTCCCGTTGATCTTCCGTCTTGTGCCATTTGCGAAACCATTTTACGGTATTCATCATATTTAATGGCCCTCAGAAGAGCCTCTTCGATCAATTTTTGGGTACTCTTAAGGTGAACATATTGTTCTGACATAGTTCAAATTTTATTTTTTCAAGCCGAGCAAGGACACGTGATCGTACTAGAATTGGGTTTAAACCAATATTAGTAGACATAACATTTAAAAACTTACAGTTATAGGTTTTTAGGGTTTATTGAAAGGCTTTGGAATAATTTTGCCTTCGACAGGTAATATTTGTTCTCGACCTCGACCTGTTTTAATCTGGCATCGATCAACTTGCTCTCGCGCGAGTTGATCAAAAACAGCGAGCTTTCCCCAAAACTGAATTTTCGTTCTTCTGCGGCTAACAATGTCTCGTAATCGGCAACAATATCATCTATCAATGCATTCTGCACTTGAAAGGAATTCAGTTCATAGTAAATGGCCAATACCTTATTCTTTATTTCGATCTCGGCATTATCAAATTCAAATTGTGCATCACGAAGCTTGAACTTGGCCAACTTAAGATCTCCCCTTTCCTTTCTCAAGAAGAGGGGTACTTGAAAAACAAAACCTCCCTTATATTGTTCGGCAGCAAAAGAATTCAATAATTCTGGAGTTTCGGTCAGAAAATTGTATTCAAGATCGATCCGAGGCAATAAACGGTTTTCCTTCAACTTCTTTTCAACGCGTAAACCATCTATTTTATAGCCCAATGATTTGATCTTTGGATGATCCTCGATGCCAAAACTATCCAGAGGTTTGCCAAGTATTTCCAGTGTGGTATCTATTGTGCCTTCGAGATCGATATCGGGCACGACATCGGCCCGAAGCTCTACTGGAATATTATCACCCACCCACAAATAATTGGAAAGTTCAAGGGATTTATTCCTCAATTGCACCTTGGCCTGTTCTAAGCTCAAGGCCCTGTTTTGCACGGCTATTTTTGCTTCGACAGTATCTATTGCCGCTATATCGCCTGTTTCGGCCCTTTGCTTGGTGCCCCTGAACCTCACTTTGGCATTTTCAAGAAAATTAGAATAGACTTCAGTTTCTTTATATGCGCGCAACCAGTCAAAATAAGCCAAGGAAGCATCAAAGAGGATTTGGTTTACGAGCTGGTCAAAATCAGCCTTTGTTCGCTCTCGAAAAAGTTTGGCCTGTTTTAGGGTGGCCATGCGACCATTTATCCATGAATCGCGACCAAGTGAAACCGAAACTCCCGCGCTGTAAAGTCCTTCTGACGGCACAGTCTCCACCGGATTTAAAAAATCACCTTCGTTCTGCTGGAAATTTCCTTTAAGCTCGATGCCGTACCACGTCGGAATCTTGAAAGTGGCATTTAGACGATCATAGTATTCGGTGCCCTTGAACTCTTTTCGATCATAATCAATCTCTACTTTAGGGTCGAAACCGCCACGGGCCTTCATAAGGTTGGCTTGGCCAATACCCAATGTCAATTGGGCCTGCTTGGCAATCGGATGAAACTTTTTGACATACCCCAAGTATTCATCGAACTTTAATACCAAAGTATCTTGGGCAGAAATAGAACCAAAGCTAAGGAACCCCAATATCAAATGAAAAACAAATTTTTTCATCATTTTTTATTCGATTTGGCCATGTTTTTTTCAGGCTGATAATAGTTGGGCGGAAAGCCGTTCAACTGTCTCCATATCTCATACCAAATGGGTACATCTTCCAACAGGGCAATAGTGTTGGCGCCAGATCCCACCCGTATATCTTTTGGCCATGGATGGTCGTCTGGATCCGGCGCCAAAAGAACACGGTATTTGCCATTATCGCTGATAAACGTCTCAACGGCCACCACTTTGCCCCCATAAGTTCCGTATGAAACGTTTGGCCATCCGGAAAAAACAATAGCGGGCCAACCATCAAATTGTATACGCACTTTCTCGCCTACGTGCACCAAGGGCAAATCTAAAGGCTCGATAAAGGTCTCGACCGCCATATCGTAATCCGCGGGCATTATACCTACTAAACGATCTCCTTCTTTGAACGTCTCGCCAATTCCTCCCTGAAGTGCCTTGTTGATATACCCCGTCTGAGGTGAGCGTATGTAATAGAGGTCATTGCGCATTGAATAATTGGCATACTCGTTCTCCAATTTTGTTACCTGCGCCTCCGAATCGAACTGGTTCGATCGGGCGGTATACATGTCGCTTTGGGCCTTGGAAATCTTATCGGTATATTCCGCTTGTACACGATTGATCTCCATTTCTGCATTGAGCACCTCGTTTCTAGCCGTAAGTAATTTGTTTTCTTGTGAAACCAGTTTCGCTTGGGCCTCTTGTAATTTCAGTCGTTTTTCCTCGACATCGGTCATTGCCTTGAGCCCTTCTTCTTGCAGTTGCTCGGTGCGGTCGAACTGTCGTTCGGCGATTAAGATATTTGTCTTGGCGGCCTCTAAATCAATGCTATCGCTTTGTACCTTTAACCTCGATTGCTTCAGCTTGTTCTTTGCTTGCTCGAGTTTCAATCTGCGCTCATTTACCAAAGCGTTTATTTGATTGTTCAGAACCTTGACCTTACCTTCATACGATTCGACCGACATTGATTTGGCCTTTATCTGCTGCCCGGTACGCTCTACCAATTTAGGGTCAAAGTACTCGTTCTTTATCTCTGAAATGAAAAGTATCGTATCTCCCTTTTGTACAAAATCACCTTCTTGAACATACCATTTTTCAATACGCCCCGGTATTGGCGATTGAATGGTCTGAGGCCTTTGGTCGGGCTTTAATGTCGTCAAATAGCCTTTTGCCCTGATGTTTTGGGTCCACGGCAAAAATAAAGCAACGAACCCAAAAAGGGCGGAGGCCAATAAAAATCGATTAAAATGCTTATAGTGCCGTTGGTGAAACACCTTACTCGTGGATTTGAAACCCGTCAGGTGGACCGTTTTATTCAGCGGATTATTGGAAATATTCAGCATTATCTTCTACTTTTCAGAAACAATCTTACCTTGTTCCATCGTTATGACCCGATCGCAAAGACCCGCCCATTTTTCGTTATGGCTCACCACTACCAAAGACCAAGGTTTGTCAGAATCGGTCAGGAAATTCATTATACGGGTCGCTTCTACCTCATCAAATTGATTTAGGGCGTCGTTCAAAATCAATAATTTAGGTTTGCGCACAATACTGCGCGCCAAGACTATCTTTTTCGATATCGTGTACGGTATTTGCTTTCCTTCGGGATATATGATCGTATTAAGTCCCTTGGGCTGTTGCTTTACAAAAGGCAACAACCCGGCATGCTCTATGGCCCAATAAAGGTCCTTTTGCGAAATGGCTTCATCGCCAAAAGTGATATTCTCCAAAATCGTACCTTCAAAAGGGGATTCCTCGGTCAGGGATTGGCCCAAAAACGATCGGTAATGATTGGCATTTATTCCTTTCAAGGAAATATCGTTCACATAGATGTTGCCTTCTTCGGGCTCTATAATACCCGCTATCATGCGAAGCAAAGTCGTTTTTCCCGAACCGTTGGGCCCCGTAATCAAAGTCGAACTTTTCGGATGGACTTTCAAAGACACGTCATCCAATTTTTTCGTGCCGTTGCCTAATTCGCTCAATGAGACACCATCCAACTCAATGGTAATATCGGTCGTTTCGGTAAGGGGTTTTTCCCCTTCCTGATTTTCAAGGTCTTTGTCAACAACTTGACCCAGCTTTTCCAATGAAGTCAGCAAGTCGTAGAAGGTTTCCAAACCACGAATCAGCTTTTCCACCGAAGTAATTACCAGAAGAATAATAATCTCGGCTGCCACGAACTGCCCGATATTCATTTCCTGGTTCAAGACGAGAAGTCCACCAATGACCAAGAGTCCGGCAGTGACAAGCACTTTGAATCCGATCATTTGAATAAACTGGAGCACAAGAATACGGAAATGGCTCTCACGGGCCTCTAAATACTCGGTAACCAAGGTATCATTTTTATTGACCGCAAGGCTGGTTCTTCCTGAAAGTTTAAAACTGACCAATGAACGGGCCACTTCTTGTATCCAATGGGCTACCTTGTATTTGCTCTTCGACTCTGCAAGACTGGTCTCCATTCCTTTTTGGGCAGTGAACCTGAAAACAACATATATGAGCAGCAGCAATAATATACCGTAAACAATGAAGAAGGGATGATAAAATGAGAGTAGCAAAAGTCCAAATATTATCTGTAGCACCCCTGCGGGAATATCGACCAATATCTTTGCCAGGCCCTTTTGCACGGTAAGGATGTCAAAAAAACGATTGGCGAGCTCAGGAGGATAGTAATTTCGTAGCTCGCTCATCTTAATTTTTGGGAAACGATAGGTAAACTCGAAAGAGGCCCGTGTAAAAATCTTCTGTTGCAAATTTTCAATGATGCGGATCTGCATCAATTGAAGTATTCCCCCAAAGGCCACACCTCCGGTTACAAGAACCACCAATATGATCCATGAGGTACTGATTTCAGCGCCCTGTATCAAATTGATTATAGCCTGGATGCCCAGTGGCAAAGATAAATTGACAAGGCCTGCAAAGATTGCGTAGTAAAAGGTTTGCAATACATCCCTTTTATCCAATTTCAGTAGTCCCATCAACCGTTGCCAAGCGGTCATAACGGTTTTAGCCATTGTTGTCGAGCGTTAAGGTATTGAAGACTAGTTGTATAAAATATTCGGTCGGATCGACGTTTTCACGACAATCGGTCAGCGAGGTAAAATGGTCTTTTAAAAAATGCTGGTGCAATGAACCTTCCAAAACCGTACTTGCCAAGCTTAAGGGGTATTCGTATTCGTTGTTAACGGCCTTGATCATAGCACTTATTCTATTGACCAATCTTTTGTAGATTACGAAATATCCATCCTTGTTCTCGGCATCGACTTCTTTGGTCAAATATGATTTTGAATACTCGTTGATTACAATTTTGTTGAGCAATATCTCATTGATATGTGAAAATGCCGAATCTTCTTCGATTGTTCTAGTTACCACCTGGATAGCCCTTTTCAGCCTCTCAGATGGGTCGGCTATGCTATTGGTAGCGAAAACCAGTTGATACTCCAACCAACCCCAATACCATGAGGTCAGGTACAGCAACAATTTGTGCTTATTCTCAAAATAGCGATAAACCGAGCTTTCGTTAGAGCCGATTTTTATACCCAATTTTCTAAAAGTGAAAGACTCGAAGCCTATGTCGACGATCATAGCTATGCTTTCTGTTACGATTCGTTTTCCCAACTCCGATGATTCAGGGTCTTTGACGTATAGTTTATCATTGATACGAATAGTTACCGATTGCAATAATTGATCCATGTTTTTGCGGTTGTTTAGACAAGAAAGTCGTTCAAACTTTTACCAATAATTCAAGAAACAAATTCTTGGCCATAGCTTGCCTTCTCTTGTAAGATTGGAACAAATATAATAGTAATACTATCATTAATTAATAGTTTAACAACTAATTAACAATAGTATTACTTTCTTAAATAATCAAAATGCTATATTCGCATTTCAAATCATTTTTATTGAGAATTCCATAAAACGGATACAATTTGCACCATATAAGATGATAGATTATCAATTTCGGATTATAGAATTATAGAATAAAGAAGATGACATTAACCCTAATACACAACATTATGAGACGAGCAGCATTAGTATTGACTTTATTTTTAAGTTTTGGAGCAATCTTAAAGGCGCAGGACAAGGAGGGTACGATCTCGGAGGGCGATATTGTAGTACTCGCTCAAACTGCCGGATCGAACTATCGCTATATTCATTTCCCAAGAAAAAATTTCATTATCAAACGCGGTGCAATAGCAAATTTCAATGAGCTTGTCGGAAAAAAATTGATCGTTGCCCAAATAGAAACGGACAAAGACGGCAACCTAAATGCCACACTGAGGCGAAAAGACGGACATAATTTTTTCAGGTTCTATCCAACTGTAAAGGCCGAAATATCCAAAGCACTACAAAATGGGGAGTTAAGAATGAAGGGGTAGCTTTCAATACCGAGAATTCCAGAAATTAAATACCCTAACCATTATTATCAATAAACCCTTATTTAACAAAGTAACGCGCCCCAACATGGGGTGCGTTTTGTCTATTTGCTATCTTTATACCGATGGAAAAAAACAGATGTGGCTGGTGTTTGGGCGATGACCTTTATGAGGCCTATCATGACAAAGAATGGGGCGTACCCGTCAAAGACGATTCAACCCTTTTTGAGTTTTTGATTCTCGAAACTTTTCAAGCAGGACTTAGCTGGATTACCGTTCTACGAAAACGCGAAAATTTCAGAAAGGCCTTCGATTATTTTGACTACAATAAAATTGCCGAGTACGATCAAGCCAAAAAGGATTCACTTTTACAAGATACGGGCATTATTAGGAATAAGCTGAAAATCAATGCAACGGTAACAAATGCCCGGGCATTTCTAAAGGTGCAAGAAGAATTCGGAAGTTTCAGTAATTATATTTGGGGATTTGTCGATGGCAAGCCTATCAAGAATAAACTGAAGAGCTATAGGGAAGCTCCAGCCAACACCCTACTTTCAGACACAATTAGTAAAGACTTAAAGAAAAGGGGCTTTAAATTTGTCGGCAGTACGGTAGTTTACGCCCACATGCAGGCTACCGGTATGGTCAACGACCACGAAATCAATTGTTTTCGTTACAACGAGATTTAAAAAATAGGTTTGCCCAGTATGCGCAAAATTCCTGACGTTATACCTTATCTAAAATTATGAAAGCTAAAATTTTTCCCGCTTTTTTGATTTTCTTTCTATTGAGTGCATCCTATGCTTTTTCCCAAAATAAGTACGAACGTGAACATCGTATCAAAAAATCACAATTTCCACAGGTGGCGCTCGATTTTATTTCTAGCGATTTGGAGCAAGCGAAACGCATACGCTATTATAGGGAAATTGATAGTGCCAAAGTCAGCTACGAGGCCAAATTCCAAAAAGACCGCCTAAAATATAGCATTGAATTTGATGAAAACGGTGTCTTTGAAGATGTCGAAATCGAAATAAAACTGGTAGACATCCCTAATGATGTGCTCGCCAAATTAAACGCGTACCTTGGAAAAACCTTCTCAAAATATCGCATTCTAAAATTGCAATAGCAATATCCATTGTTGGAGAATGATAACGAGACCACCTTAAAAAATGCATTTCAAAATCTGATGCTGCCCAGCATTAAATATGAATTGATGGTCGCGGGAAAAAACGACAAAAATTATGAGCAATTCGAGATATTGTTCGATGCCGATGGTAATTTTGAAAAAATACGAAAGTCGCTTCCGCCGAACTATGACCATATATTGTATTAGAAATCTATTCGCATTACTCATTGATTTAACATGTAGTAACGTTCACTGCCAAGATGACTTTACAGGATATTTCAAATCCTAGAACATTCTCTAAACAACTACCAGATTAGTGCTTAATTTGTGATTTTCAACGAACCAATTATAATTATAAATGAACGATTATATCAAAGTTCTCAGAGTTGAGTTCGAAGCCCATTCAGATTCGAAGATCGCCGCCGAACAAAAGGCCTATTTGCGAGACCAATTCTTGTTCTATGGCATAAAGACCCCTATTCGAAGATCGATTCAAAAACCGTTTCTAGCCAAAGAATACTTGCCTGTCAAAGAAAATCTTGATGGCTTGATAAGGCTGCTTTGGAACAGACCCCAACGTGAGTACCATTATTTTGCACAAGAATTGGCGCAGAAGTACGTCAAACAGTTCGAGAAAAGAGACATACAGCTTTTTGAGTTTATGGTAACGACCAATTCTTGGTGGGATACCGTCGATTTCATAGCACCAAAACTCATCTCGGAATATTTCAAGAAATTTCCCGAACAGCGAGACCCTTATATTGAAAAATGGCTTGCTTCGAACAATATCTGGCTGCAACGCTCTTGCCTAATTTTTCAGTTGTTGAGCAAAGATAACATGGATACCGAACTTCTTGCCCGCGTAATAAATTCGCTTTTGGGTTCAAAGGAATTTTTTATCAATAAGGCCATTGGTTGGGCCCTACGCGACTATAGTCGCACAAACCCGGCTTGGGTAAGCGACTTCGCGACCAAAACACCTTTGGAACCCTTAAGTAAAAGAGAGGCCCTAAGATTGCTGCAGTAAAAATCTCTTTCTCAAAAATTCGTACAGGTCAATGTTCAATACAATCAACAGCAGTCCATAAATTGTATCTTCAACGGGAATTGTAAACAATCGTATTCCAATAATCTCTTCATCGTTGTACCATACTATAGGGGCATCTAAAAGGCTTCCGGTAAGAATACCGTTGCTAATAAAGAAAAAAGGAAGGATAAGAAAATAAGCGAGATAATGATAAGCAAGGTTTGTCCTTCTTATCAATCTGAAAATAAGGTATGTAGCGGTCAAAAGAAAGGTCATACCTGTGTACCATCTATCAGAATAAAGCACTCCCAGGCCTAAAAGCACGAAAATCAATATAATTGTCAGGATTCTTTGATATCGGCCCAACGGGTTTTTTTCTGCCAAATACTTTAAGGCAAAATAGGTGAACACGCAGGCATAAGGAATGCAGACAAAAAATAGAACCTCTTCAAGCGGCAGATTAAAGATATAAAGCCCTGTGAGGTAGTCGGCATTAAAACCCCAAATGCCCTTTGATGTAAAGTAAGCGTCCCAAAGCAAAAAGAAAAGGCCCACTATGCCGTTGGCAATGAAAAATGGCTTCCAATCGTTGAAAAATCTATGTTTGGGATAAAAACTGGCCGCGAAGGGAACGAGAATACACCCGATGTCTATCAACAAATAGGTGTACGACTGCATTATTTAATATACTGTTTAAAGTACTTCATGGGCACATAGAGCATACCGAAACACTCCCCATCTTCTTTGCCAAGATGTTTATGATGCACCTTGTGGGCTTTGCGAAGTGCCTTAAAATATGGATTCTTCACATTATCGAACCATTTGAACCTTCGATGAATGATTACATCATGTACAAGGAAGTAGCAGGCTCCATATAGAAAAATCCCAAGGCCGATAAAGAACAAATAATTCAAACTGGGGAAAGTGCCAAAATAAAAAAGCAAAATACTAGGTATGGCCCCTATTACAAAAAAAGTATCGTTCTTTTCAAAAACACCCTGATATCTGGGTTGATGGTGATCTTCATGAAGTACCCACAAAAACCCATGCATTACAAACTTATGGGTCAACCAAGTCACAACTTCCATAAGCAAGAATGAAATCAAAGTAACCACTATGTATAGTAAGATCGTCATTGGCCAATAAATCTCATTAATGATAAAAATAAATATAATGTACCGAAACCAAGTTGTTAAATATAGTTGAACCTAAATCTTATGACGGCCTTTGTCAGCAACAGTAATTTCAAAGGGTTCGAAATGCGAACTCTTTCGTTCATGATTTTTTCACAATCTGTATTCTTCAACTTTTTTAACAAACGCTGATAATAAAGATATGCCAGGTAAACACCAAGTTTTCCTTCCAAGGGAAGAAGAACAATACCCTTATAGGCCTCTTTGAAATCACCTTCAATTTCCGCGATTATCTTATCCTTCGCCTTTTCGTTCAATTTGCCATCTTTCAGTTGAGGAAAATAAGATCGCCCAAGTTCCTCACTATCTTGTTTTAAATCTCTTAAAAAATTGACCTTTTGAAAAGCCGAACCCAAATGCATTGCATAGTCCTTCAATTTCAGAAATTTCTCTTCATCGTTGTTCACAAAAACACGAAGGCACATAAGGCCGACCACATCGGCTGAGCCATATATATAATTTTCGTACTCCTTTCTTGAGGTGTAATCTTTTTTGTCAAGATCCATTCGCATGCGATCCATGAAATCCTCTACATACCGTTGAAGTCCGTATTTATGGACAATCTCTTGAAAGGCGTTCAAAATCGGGTTTAAGCTAATACGTCGTTCAACGGACTTGTAATATTCCTGTTCGAATTCATTGAAAAGCTCTTCTTGATCATAATCGTGAAAAGAATCGACGATTTCATCTGCATACCTCACGAAACCGTATATGGCATAAATAGCAGGGCGAATCGTAGGCGAGAAAAGCTTTATGCCCATCGAAAATGAAGTACTGTACGACTTAGTGACCAACTTACTACAATCAAAGCTCGAGCTGTCAAATAAATACTTCATCTTTAATGGTACTTTGAGATTAGGTCACTTACAATTTTTCCCGAAATCAGTGATGGCGGAACCCCTGGGCCAGGTACGGTCAGCTGACCTGTGAAATATAGGTTTTTAAGCTTTTTGCTTTTCATTTTCGGTCTCAGAATGTGCGTCTGACGGAGTGTATTTGCCAAGCCATAGGCATTACCTTTATATGAATTATAATCGGCCTTGAAATCGTTGACACAATATGATTCTTTAAATATTATATGTTCGGCCACTTTTTGATCTGTGAGATACTCCAAACGTCGAATTATCTGATCAAAATATTGCTCCCTGATATCGGGAGTGTCTTTTAAATCAGAAGCTATCGGAATCAAAAATATACCCGCCTCCTTGCCTTCGGGGGCAGTAGTATTATCGGTTATGCTTGGAAAACTACCATAAAACAGTGGTTTTTCGGCCCATTCATTGGTGTCATAAATGGTCTTTGCATGTGCTTCAAAATCAGTATCGAAAAACAGTGTGTGGTGCGAAACATTTTTTATTTTTTTGTCAAACGCTACATAGAATAAAAGTGCCGAGGGAGCAAAAATCTTTTTCTGCCAAAAAGACTCAGGATACTGCCTGAATTCCAAAGGCAATAAAGCCTCGGTATGATGGTAATCGGCACCACTGAGTACAATATCACAGTCATACGACTCTTTGGTCGTTTTCACCCTTTTTACCTGGTCACCCTCAATTTCAAAACCTTGCACGGGGTCATTGGTTCTTATTTCAACACCCAGCTGCAAAGCCAATGAGGTCATCGCCTCAACAACTTTGTACATACCGCCCATCGGATGCCATGTGCCAAGGCCAAAATCAGCGTAATTCATGAAGTTATAGAAGGAAGGCGTATTACTTGGTTTTGCGCCTAAAAAAAGTACTGGAAACTCTAGAATGGACCGTAATTTCTTATTCTTGACATAGCGCCCAATTTGCCGCTTGGTCGATCGAAAAAAATCGCTAATCCTTAAGATCGTCTGCATATTGATAATTTCGAAAACATTTTCTCCCGGTTTATAAACCAGCTGCTTGATGGCCAAGTCGTAGTTTTTCTTGGCCAACGAGATGAATTTTTCCAGTTTTCGGGCACTACCCTCTTCGATACCCTCGAATGTTCCTTTTATTTCACCCAAATTATCGGCGATACTGATAGCATCACCTTGACCGAAATATACCCGATAAGCCGGATTCAGCTTTATCAGATTATAGAACTGTTCAGGGGATTTCTTAAAATCACCGAAAAAACTTTCAAAAACATCGGGCATCCAATAGAAAGTGGGGCCGATATCAAAGACAAAGCCATTCTTTTTAAGTTGACGCGCCCTACCCCCTATTTCATAGTTCTTTTCGAGTATTAGAACATCATAACCGGCCTTTGCCAAATAACAACTTGCCGACAATGATGAAAATCCCGAACCGATGACGACGATTTTCTTCTTCTTCAATTTCGATTTCGATTAAGTATCATATTCAATCTTAGGTGCCGATCTCAATTTAAGCGAATTATCTCTACCATAAAAGGCATCGAAATCACTTAAGACCGTGACATCGATGCCCTGAACAACCAACTAAACCAACATTATTTTCGCATCAGTGACTTGGGGGCAATAAAACGCGATCAACAATATGAACCACCCCATTTCTTGCCTCTTGATCGGCTACCAAGACCCGAGATGTATTGTGTTGACCGTCTTGAACATCAATGTCCGAACCATTGATCAGAATGGTAGTCTCATTCTCTTGGGCCATGGTCACAACCTGTCCATCACTCAGCGCATTAGAATAAACCGCCGCACCAGAGACAACATGATAGGTCAAGATGTTCGCCAGTGTAGCCTTTTCTTCCTCGGTGTCAAAATCTTCCAAGCTATTATAATCATCTCCTAATTCATGCAGCAAATTCTCAAATGCCTGGTTCGTGGGGGCAAAAACGGTGAAGGGCCCCTCACCTGACAATAACTCGACCAAGCCGGCATCGGCTTGCTGCAATGCAGCCACCAAAGCGCTCAAATCTTCTGTATCAATGGCGAGTTCCACTATATTCTTTGCGTTCATCGATGCTATGAAATCAATGGCCGATTGCGGAAGCAACACCTTATCGATAGTGTGCGCAACTCCATTTGACGCCATAATATCAACACCGGTAATATTGGCGTTCACATCAGAAGCGTCTCCGATAACGAATGTTTCACCCGAAGCGATCACCGCAATTGAATTATTTGCGAGCGCCGTATCGACATCGCCCTCTGCCAAATCGGTCGAAAGTACAGAGGCTCCTACAATAACATGATATAATAATATATCTTTCAACAATGCCATTTCATCTTCAGTATCGAAATCATCCAAGCTATTATAATCTTCGCCAAGAGCGTCCAATAAAGCAATAAAAGCGTCATTCGTCGGGGCAAATACGGTAAAAGGCCCATCAGAGCTAAGTGTTTCGGCCAAATCGGCTTTAATAACCGCAGCCTCTAAAACCGATAGGGCCTCAGTTTCCACTACCAAATCGGTCAAAGTCGAAGTAACGGTTTCCGAATCGTTTATTTGATCGAGAACCACCTGCGGTACTAGAACCTTATCTATTAAATGTACCACTCCGTTACTGGCCATTACATCGGCAACGACAACAGCGGCATCAGTTTCGGTGGCATCTGATATGAAAACGCCATTGTCAAGTCGTACGCTTAGATTTTCTTGTAACACAGTACTGAGCTGCTGCCCATCAGAAAGGTCGGTTGATTTTGCGCCAACTCCGGCTATAACATGATACTTTAAGATTGAGGCCAATATCATTCGGTCTTCATCGGTATCGAAATCTTCCAATGATCCATAATCGTCCAAGGCGTTCAGAAGATTGGTGAATGCTTCATTAGTGGGGGCAAAAACTGTAAAAGGCCCATTTCCGCTCAATGTTCCGATTAAATCAGAGTCGTCTGCCTCATCAGCTTTGGCGAGTGCGCCGACTAAAGAAGTTAGGACATCGGTGTCTTGTGCCACTTCAACAATGGTTTGTGAAGTTTCCATCAACTGGTCGTCATCGGAGTTATCACTACAGGCAAAAGCCAATAGTGAAACTCCCACGACCATAAACAAATAGTGAATTCTCTTTTTCATGTCTAATATTTTATGGTTAAAGTTAGACAAGAATACAAATGAAAAATAAGATTGTCAAACTTTTTTTGTTAAATATTAGACAAAATTCTTGAATTCAATGGATTATTACCGTCCATATCGTGTGTTTACGAAATATCTTGTCTATATTTGAAGACCTAAAAGTTCTACATGTCTACTTATTCCATGTCCGATATCGTTTCCCTGACCGACTTCAAGGCGCATACTTTGAGAAAGTGGGAGACCCGTTACAATTTTTTAGAACCAAAACGCACCGATACCAATATAAGGTACTATACCGACGATCAACTTCGAATGCTTTTGAACATTGGTATTTTATTGCGTAATGGCCATAGAATATCGCACATCGATAAAATGTCTCAAAAAGAACTCAATAATAAGGTATCAGAAATACTCTTGAAGGCATCTCCGAAAGACGATATTAACGCTTTGGTTTTATGTATGCTTGAAATGAACGAGGTCAGGTTCTCTGAAATCTTGGGGAGGCATATTATGCGTTCGGGCCTAATGAAGACGATAACGAATCTTGTTTATCCTTTTCTGAATCATGTTGGTGTTCTTTGGGGGACCAATAAAGCTTTGCCCGCCCAAGAGCACTTTATTTCCAATCTTATCAAACAAAAGATTCTATCAGCCATTGAGGCCATTCCACATCCTAAGGATGACGCGCCCAAAATCGTGCTTTTTTTAATGGAGGAAGAAACTCATGAGATAGGCCTCTTGCTAGCCTATTATCTTGCGAAAGAAATGGGTTGGAAAACTTTCTATCTCGGACAGAATGTGCCCCAAGAAGACCTCAGATCCGTTGTGCAGTTGGTCAAACCCCAATTGATGATGACCTTACTTACCATATCGAGGCCGCTAAAGACCAAAACCCTGATCAATTCGCTACTGGCCTCAACCACATCTCCCATTGCCATGGCCGGTTCAGCGAAGCTTTTAAAGAATTTAGAAGAATCAGATCAAATCGTTGTCTTGAAAAGTCCCGAAGAATTCATAGGCCTTTTAAACGAGAAAATGGAAAGTGCGACCGCATCAATTTAACAAGCTATTGGTCAATACACTTCAGCTGCCTCAGAAAAGAACTTCTACTTATTTCTTCAGCACCAAGACTTGCCAAGTGTTCGGTATAGACTTGGCAATCGATCAGGGCATAATTTTTTGAGTCAAGTTCTTGCGCCAATTTGATAAGGGCAAATTTTGAGGCATTGCTGGTCAAACTGAACATGCTCTCACCACAGAAGACGTGACCCAAATCGATTCCATAAAGTCCGCCTACCAACTTGTTTTCCTTCCAGACTTCATACGAATGTGCAATTCCTGTTTTATGCAGCGCTAAATAGGCGTTTTTCATCTGGGGGGTAATCCAAGTACCTTCCTGGCCCAAACGGGGAATCTTTGCACAATTTTCGATGACGGTTTCAAAACAGGTGTCTTTTGTCAATCTGAAAAGATTCGAACCCATAACCTTTCGCATACTTTTTGAAATCTTGATCTTCTTTGGATAAAGTACCATTCTCGGGTCTGGGCACCACCATAAAATCACTGAATTCTCATTGAACCAAGGAAATATTCCACTTTTATAGGCCAATATGAGGCGTTCAGGCGAGAGGTCCCCGCCAACGGCCAAAAGTCCATCAATATTGGCATTTTCGACCGGCGGAAAATATAGCTCATCGGATATAAAGTACAAAGGCCTGAAATGTCCGCTCTTTTCCATGGCGCCCTCTTTTTTTAAAAATAGTGAAAAGGTATCAAAAGATGAATAGCCCTAAAAGATAGATAGATCCCCCAACAAGCATAAACAAGATGGTATAAGGCAATATTTCCTTGGCTTTCAACTTTGTAATTCCCAATAATGGCAACGCCCAAAAGGGTTGAAGCATGTTGGTAACCTGATCACCATAGGCGAGCGCCATAACGGCCTTTGACAATGGAATATCAAGCTTTAATGCGGACTCGATGATCATAGGGCCCTGTACCGCCCATTGACCACCACCGCTAGGAACAAAAATATTTACCATGCCCGCACTAAAAAAAGTAAAAATCGGTAAGGTGGTCCGATTTGAAATGGAAACAAAAAAATCGGAAATAGAATCGATCATACCGCTACCGGCCATAATCCCCATAATGCCAAAATACAACGGAAATTGAATCAAAATGCCCGAAACATCACCAATGGCCATTTCTACCGCTTTTAAGAAATTCTTGAAGCTACCATGCATCAGCAAAGCCAGTCCGAGCATAAAAAAATTGAGCATGTTCGGCGTTATGTTAAGTTGGCCCATCATCTCGGAGTATTGAACCAGAAAAGTTGCCAAAATCAAAATACCGAAACCCATGGCAAAGAATCCCGAACGATCGAGGGACTCCCCAAAATCATGTTCTGGAGCCGCAGGGGTCTCCCTTGACCCACTATCTACGCCGGGTGTTGAAAAGTTATACTCGCCACTGTCCCAATTCGTAGGTTTCGCCTTTTTTCCCAAACGATAAGCCAAAATGGAAATCGAAATCAACAATACGATGAATACGACGATGTTCATTGGACTAAAAATTGTCTCGGAAGTCGATATGAAGTCGGGCAATTCTAAAACCATGTGGGACTTCGAAACGCCTTTCATCAATGAGTGCAAATGTCCGGCTTCAGACACCTTCAAAGGGGCCGAACCACTGATGCCGCCATGCCAGACCATCAGACCAACATAGCCAGCGGCCCCTATAAGCGGATAATTAACAGGAATATTGTTTTTGTGGGCATGTTCGCCAACCTTGCGGGCCAAGATCGCACCGAAAATAAGGCCCAAACCCCAATTAAAAAAAGAAACCAACATGGTCGAAAGTGCGACCAAAACAGCGGCGCCTGCCGAATCTTTCACCAGGCCGGTTAAACGCAATATAAGTTTTCCCATTGGTTTGCTAAGCACCAAAACGTGTCCTAAAACTAGAATCAGCATCATTTGGTAGGCAAACACCAAAAGTCCATTATTCCAGATTCCGTCTTCCCAATACGAAAGAACCGTTGTCAAATGCCATGACTTTTCGGTATTCTTGATCAATAGCAGCGCCAATAGTATGGTCAATAGCGTTAAAAGTACCGCCAAAGTAAAAGGGGACGGCAGATATTTCTTGAAAATACGCTCTATGGCCTTGGTAAAATCCATACCCTTAAAGTAACAAAAAAGCCTAAACGAACAGTTCATTTCATTTAGGCCCATTGGGTCAAACCTTCATTTTGTGCAAGGGCCCCGGCTATGCGTTCGACCTTATCGGAGCACCATTGCGTTAACTATTCTTAATTAGAAAGGCAGGTCATCGTGCTCTTCTTCATTTAATGTATCGACCGGTTCAAATGCCTCGATCGGGGCGACCGGGGGCATTTCGTTGTTCGCTGCTTCAGATTGTAGGCTTTCGATACGCCAACCCTGGATCGAATTGAAATATTTTACCTCGCCCTGCGGATTCGTCCATTCACGACCTCTTAAATTGATGCTGATCTTAACGGGCTGCCCTACGTTATAATTGTTCAAAAGCTCGGTCTTATCTTGAACAAACTCGATCATTAAATGTTGTGGATATTGTTCTTCGGTGGTAACGACAACTTCCCGCTTTCTAAAACCGTTATTGCCAAAAGTTTGTGTCTCACCGATCAATTTTATTTTTCCTTGTACTTCCATGATTACGAATTATATGTTTACAAATAAAGTCTTTAAAAGTAGGGGTAAGACCTTTATCGTCCTAATATAGATCCAAGAAGTTATCAAGATTAACTAACCGATTGGCAAGCCGATCAAATAAGTTCCCGTTTTCTTGTTATTCTTCTTATAGGCATAACCTTTTTCCCAGGTATAGGTATCAGAATGCAATCCTTCAAGAAGTATGTCGATGTCTTTGAAGGCGTACATTCGCGGCAAAGAAGCCTGTCCGTCCCAAGCATAACAAATGGGTATGATTGGAATCAAATAGGTAAATACCAACTGCTGCCAGGTCATCGGCTTGACAAAAGGTGTCATAAACAGCACCATGACCATTAAGATCAAAAGCGATATCGGAAGCAAAAGCCACCATAGCAACAAAGGCATTTTGTTCTCCGCCAATTCATAGACCAAAAGCGGTTGTCGGTTCTCTTGACAAGATTGCAATATTTTTCGGGCCGCCTCTGGCGGCATATGATGAAAACTATTGATCATGGTCTTGAGACCTTGAGGTGCCTTGGAAATATTCGTTGCATCAACAGGTTTGCTTCGGTACGTGACCCCGTGCATATCACCATGCTCATATTTTTTAACGATTTCGGGGTTCGGATATAGATCTGTCAAAATCAATTCAACATGCTCGAATCGCGGCGTTTTGCGCACCAACTGCAATACCTCGGGCATGGCCCCGCCCGAACCGGAACCCAAATCAACGATTTGATTCAAATCTTGCCTCTTAAGCGAATCTGTAATCAAATCGGCCAAGACCTCACTGATACCCATCATGCGGTGCAATACCATCAATAGATTGGTCATGCATGTACGCAACCAATACGGAAACCATGAAAAATCCTCAAATTCGAAAAGTTGAATCCGTTTCATTTCGAAAGTAATAGTTTCCAAGCCGATAAAACATTTCCTTCTTCCAAAAACTTCTGTGCCCTTCGCTCTATTTTTAATCGATCGCCACTTGCAACAATCTTGGCCAAATCATTATTGTCGTCAATAAATTCTTCCACTTCCTTTTCAGACGGCATCTCTTCTATATTCCCCAACATACCTAGATCGTTACCGGTCAACACCTTGCTCAATCGAATCTGTTCAGGAATTTGATCCACCCCGATTCCCAAAGTGGTCAATGGTTTTGGCACTTCGAACATACCGGCCGTGGCACGACAATACCAATTGCCTCCCATACGGGCCACCTGGTCGATTTTATGTTGGTCTATGTTTCCATTTTTATCCAGAATCGATGAATGAATGTGTATTTTCAATACTTCGGAAAAAATCAGGTTTCCGGCACCTCCCTCTTTTCCCAAAGCTTCAACCTTTGTAACCTTACATTCAAACTGCACCGGGGATTCGGCGACCCGATAAGGTTGTACCAAATCGGATCGTAACATGGCCAGTCCCGCTTTTTTGAACTCATTGATACCTTCGCCATACTCGGTACTCGCCAATGACATTTGCTGAACAATATCGTAATTCACAACATTTATCACTACTTCTTGGGTTTTCAATGCATTCTCCAGAGTATGTTTGGTCGTGTTGTCACGTACCCTTCTTGCTGGCGAGAAAATCAATATTGGCGGATTCGCACTAAAAACATTGAAAAAACTAAAAGGCGAAAGGTTAGGCCTGCCTTTTTCATCTACCGTACTCGCAAATGCGATGGGCCTTGGGCCTACGGCACCCAAAAGATAGGCATGTAACTGGCCCGTTGAAAGTTCATTCGGACTGATGGAAACCATTGTTTTCATAACATGGTAAAGATAGCCAATTGCCCATTACCGGAAAAGTGCCTGAAATGGTCCAGACACCAATTTCTATCTATTTACGTTATCTTTAAAGCAAGAAAATACTTGGATGCAATTCAATCCGAAAAACAAGACTTCGAATATCATTTTGTTGATAGCATCGTTTGTTATCGTCAGTTTGATTCTTTGGAATACGAACAGTTTTTTCAAAAAATTCAAGGAAGAGGAGCGCCATAAAATGGAAATCTGGGCCACGGCCCACTCCGAATTGCTTTCGGCCCCTTTAGATGCCGATCCCGGCGACCTTCCTTTGAAAGTTTTTCAAAACAATATCTCGACGCCCATGATCTTGGTCAATAAAGACGGTTCGACCAAAATTCATAACATGCCCGTTGAAAAAGCGACGGATACAGTCTTCATTAAAAATACGATCGCCAAGTTCAAAAGTGAGAACCAACCCATTGTCATCGACCACCTAGGGGAAGAACTGGCCACCTTATATTACGGGAATTCAGAAGTACTCAACAAACTTAAATATTATCCCCTGGCGCTGCTGCTAATAATTTTCTTGTTCGGAGCGGTCATTTTCTTCTTTTTCAAGACCAACAAGGCCTCGGAACAGAACAAACTTTGGGCGGGCATGGCCAAGGAAACGGCTCACCAGATCGGTACCCCTTTATCATCATTGCTTGGCTGGAACGAAATACTGAAAACCGAAAATATCAACCCTGACATTACCCGTGAAATTGAAAAGGATATCAATCGGCTTGAAACCATTACCGAGCGCTTTTCCAAAATCGGATCATTGCCCAAGTTGGACGAGCACGATATCGTTGCCCAGACAAAGGACGCCTACGATTATCTTAAATTGCGCAGTTCAAAGCTTATCGATTTTTCGTTCGTATCAAAGGTGGAAAACATGAAAGTCATGCTCAACCCGGCCCTTTATCATTGGACCATCGAAAATTTGGTCAAAAACGGTATCGATGCGATGAAGGGAAAGGGCAGTATTCACATCGAGATCATTCCCGATGGCAAATATGTGAACATACAGATTACCGACACTGGGCATGGCATTCCAAAAAGTGACCATCAGACCATTTTTAATCCGGGTGTAACCTCGAAAAAAAGGGGCTGGGGCTTAGGGCTTTCGCTTGTTAAAAGAATCATCGAGGAATACCATAAAGGAAAAATTAAAGTACATTCGTCAAGTAAGGCAGGTACGATCATGCAGATTTCGTTAAAACAAATACCTAAATAATGGCAAGGGAAAAATTGGAAGTCATTAAAGAAGCCGACCTGACAAACAACTGTCCGGAATGTTTCAATCAAGACTTAAAATTGACATTCTACCAAAAACATCTATACGGCAAGCTTTTTCATCGTACAACTGGCGAAATCACGAACAAGGTAACTTGCAACAAATGTGGCTCGAATATTTATCCGGTGAAATGGACCGATGATATAGAACGTATTTTCGAATATTACCAAAAAATGGTCGAGCCCGAAAAAGCTTCCATTCGGTTTACCCGATTGTTCTACATCATTATTTTGTTATCGATAGTTCTTATAGCTGCAGCGGTCTATCTGTACCTACAGGGGCTCATTCAATTTTAGAACGAATGGCGTTCGCAATGTTCTCAAACTCCTCCTTGGTCAATGAAACCTTTTTCTGAAAGGTAGCATCTTGCATGTTGTTGAGCGGTATCAAGTGTACATGCACATGGGGCACTTCAAGCCCGATAACGGTCATTCCGACCCTTTTGCAATCCAAGGCCTGTTCAATGGCCTTGCCCACTTTTCTTGAAAAAGCCATTAGGCCCATATAGGTCGCTTCGTCAAGATCCATGAGTTTGTCCACCTCTTTTTTGGGAATACAAAGGGTATGTCCCTTGGCATTCGGATTGATATCAAGAAATGCGAAGAAATCATCATTTTCCGCTACTTTATAGCATGGAATCTCGCCTTTGATGATTTTTGTGAATATTGAAGGCATTTTGAATACTCGTTTATTCGCGGGTTATCTCTAAAATCTCGAATTTCAAGGTACCGTTCGGAACAGTAATCTCGGCCACCTCACCAACCTTCTTGCCCAATAAACCTTTACCGATCGGCGAACTGACCGAAATCTTACCTGCTTTCAAATCGGCCTCGCTTTCGGCGACCAATGTATATTTCATCTCCATACCGTTGTTCTGGTTCTTTAACTTTACTGTTGAAAGCACCAGTACCTTTGATGTGTCAAGCTGTGATTCATCTATCAATCGGGCATTGGCCAAGACTTCTTCCATTTTCGAAATCTTCATTTCCAATAGCCCTTGTGCCTCTTTGGCAGCATCGTATTCCGCATTTTCGGAAAGATCGCCCTTATCGCGTGCCTCTGCTATGGCCTGCGAAGCTTTTGGTCTTTCCACGTCACGCAAATGATTTAGCTCGTCTTTGAGCTTTTTCAAACCTTCGGCGGTATAATATGATACGTTACCCATAACTTACTCGTTTATATAATAACAAAATCCTCTATGGCAATCAAGGCTAGCCCCGATTTTTTAGAGAGGATTTAACGCAAAGATACATATTTTTTACCCAAATTTGTATGCGATTTCCCTAACGGTATTTTTAACTATGAACCGTATTTGGTGTTTAATTTTAGTATTGTTGGTATTGTCATGTAGTAAGGATGGCACCAACCGAAATCCGTATTTACAGGAAATCGGTTTTCGGTTCGACATCAATACGAACCTACCCTTATACAGTCCGTTGACCAATACCGGCAATCCCGTTTATATCGATAATCAGACCGTTGGTACCCGAGGCGCGTTCGTAATGAATACGGGCTTTGACCAGTTCAGGGTCTTCGAGGCAAGCTGCCCCAATCATGCCCCCAGCGATTGTTCTACAATGACCATTGACGGCCAAAATGTGGTGTGCTCCTGTGATGATTTCGAGTATAGCCTTTTTACGGGACAGTTCTTGAATCGCCCCGATGATGGCAAACGCTATTACGACATGCTTGAATACCGCGCTTCTGCCAGTGGCAACATCATTATCATCTCGAACTAACAGGAGGGCGTTCTGCCACTTTGCCTAAAAATTCACGGTGGCACCGATCAAAAAGTTAATTCCGGCTTGGGGGTAATAGCCCGCACCTTCAATAGTGGTAATCGTATCAGTATTCGACCAAGTATCATCATAGGTATAGAAATACCCATTTGACTGATATAAAGTATTGAAAATATTGTTGACCAGCCCTGATAAGACAATACTTTTTACAAATGACTTGGTCGTTATTTCGTATTGTACGTTCAAATCGGTCTGAAAATAAGCATCCAATATAGAGACCTCAGAATCTATGTTCCCCATATACTGTTTGCCCACATACTTGGTCAATGTAGAGACCTGAAGGTTTTCAGAAGGTCTAAATGTCAAGCGATTTCCGACGATAAGGTTGGGCGAAAAGCTGATATTGGTGTTTCCCAAGTTTTGAATCTGACCGTCACGTTGAAATACAAAATCCCTGTTCTTATTGGTGCTCAATGAAATATTCGGGCTCCATTGAAAATTATCGCCGAACGCTATGTTCGCATCCATTTCAAGGCCCAAGCGATAACTGTCACCTACATTGGCGCGCAGTGGCGCGCCCACATCATTAAGTTCGCCCGTTAGCACCAGCTGGTCTTTGTAGTTCATGAAATAGGCATTGGTACTTAACTGAGTTTTAGGGGTAACATAGCGCCAACCCAATTCATAATCATGCAATCTTTCAGGTTTGGGATTTCCGTTTTCATAGTCGTTCCTATTCGGCTCACGATTCGCAACGGCAAAAGAAAAATAGAAATTGTTGTTCTTATTGAAATCATATAGGATCCCGACCTTCGGATTAAAAAAACCAAAGGTGTCGGCCACGATTCCCGTCTCTTCCCCATTGGCCTGGTATGCTACTCTTCGATATTGCAGGTCCCCGAATATATTCCAGTTCTGGCTCAATTTGTAATTTGCTTTTGTAAACCCGTTAAAATCGGTCTTTGCGGAGCCGTCATCGTAATAACGGTCCCTAATTTCACTGTTGCCAGCATAACGTGCCCAAATAATTTCGCCATAATGGTCTCCATCGTATTTGTTCCATCCGCCTCCGATAATAAGGTTCAGGTTTCTATGATCGTATTTAGCTGAAACAACAGCGCCATAAAAATGATTGTCCAACCACCGGCGACGGATCAGGTCGGTAGTATTCACTTCTTCTCCGTTTACCGTCAAAGGTTCGAATCCGTAGGTGGAAAAATCATCATCTTGTCTGAACTGCTCAAAATAACCCCGCCCCCGTGTATAGTGAAAGGCCAAATTGGTATTCCAGGCATCCGAAATTTCTTGGTTCCAAAGCAATTGGGCATGGTTCTGCTTATAGTTATCCTCTTCATTCTCATACGTGTAATAATTATACCGTCGGTCGGAATTTCTCAGGTTTTCGGCCTCCGCTTCTGAAAGTCCGTTATCCGAAATAAATTTTTCCACACCTTCAAGGTCATTGTTTATCCTAGCCAATGGAGTACCGTACCAAGCCTGGTAAGTAATCTCATGTCCTCCAAACAATAATACCTTTACGAGCGTATTCTCATCCTTGAAGGCCCCTTGCAAAAAATAGGAATCCAATTCTGAGGAAGCCCTGTCAATATAACCATCTGAGGTTATTCTTGACAGACGGCCCGCTATCTCGAAATGGTCGTTCAACAATCCGGTACTGAATTTTATGTTGTTCCGAAACGTATTGAAGCTGCCATAAGAAGAGGATATTCGCCCGTACGCTTCTTCGGAAACCGCATCGGTCAAGAGGTTCAAGCTGGCCCCAAAGGCTCCAGCCCCATTGGTCGATGTACCTACGCCGCGCTGCAGTTGCAAACTCTCTGTCGAAGAGGCGAAATCGGGCATGTTCACCCAAAATGTGCCATGTGACTCTGAATCGTTGTAAGGAATACCGTTAATGGTAACATTGACCCGTGTCGCATCACTTCCACGAACGCGAATGCCCGTATAGCCCACGCCAGCACCAGCATCGGAGGTCGTGACCACCGAAGGCAAAAAATTGATAAGTATGGGTATATCCTGTCCGAGATTGCGCGGTGCGATTTCCTCCTTTTTTAAGTTAGAATAGGTTACCGGTGATTCATTGGTGGCCCTTACCGCCGACACGAAGACTTCGTCAAGTACAATTTTTTTACCGTTGAGGGAATCTTCTTTTTGTTCTTGGGAATGCAGGCCCATGGTCAGGCCGACAAGGCCCAGAGTGATAAAAACAATTTTAATACGGGGCGTTTTCCCCTTATTAAGCAGTCGCATCGAACCGCTCGATAAAAGAGCTGTCCTAAAATTGATAATCGAATAGAGCGGTTTCATTCGTAATACATTTGTTACGAATAAAAGGGGCCATTATTCCAAGTTAAAAATGATTTTTGCCCAGCTAAGGACGAAGAAATTCCAAATAGTGGCTTTCGCCATCCCTTGGCGGCATTACCCGCCCAGGTTCATTGGGTATAATCTCAGCCTGATTGTACAAGCACCCCTTTGAGATGGTGCAAATGTAAGTCCGTAATTATATTTTTCATAGCTTTTCAGATAAATTTTTAACGGTTGGTTGTAAACAAAATCTCCTGATTTTGCGTATCTATAACAAGTTTTGTGGAGGGCAGCGATATGAACGAAAAATCCAAAAATCGGTTTACCTTAAAGATAATGTTGAGTTACCTCGTATTATTGGCTCTGGCCTTGACTTCGGGTTACTTCATCTACATTGAGATACAAGACTATATAGCCACCGGTTCAGGCGAAGATACCGATGTCAAGCTTCTCAAGACCGGGGCTCTGGTCACAGAATTGTACGAAGCTGAAAGTCTTTCAAAATTGGCCTTGAACAGTACCGCTGACAACAATTTTCTTTCCTATGCACAAAAGATAGATTCGATAAAAACCTCGATAGATTCTTTGAAATTATTGACCCAGGCGGCACAACAGAAAGAACTTTTGGACAGTCTTCAAGTCTTATTGGGACAGAAAGTCGCGAACAACAATGAACTCCGCCAATTGAAAAAACAAAGGACCAACAATAATTCTTTGGACAAGGCCTTGAAGGAATTCGATAAGATTAAAGAATCATTTGGAAGGTTTTCGGCCGAAAATATGGTGGCCGATTACGATAAATTGTCTCCGAACGAACAAAAAGTGCTGACGGAATATGCCAAGCTTTTGAGCCAAAATGTTCCGAAAAATCAAGATGGAACTGCCGATGCTGAATATGCCGATTCTATTTTATCGGCTTCTCGGGTCATGTTGGAAAGAGCGAAGCTCAAAGATTTCCAATCACAGCAATCTTTGGCACAGAAAGAGCTCGAGGTCAACAGAAACGATCTGGAACTTTCAAGACAACTTCAAAATATCATTGCGGCCTTAGAACAGGAAATTTTGGCCAATACCTATGAAGTCGGCCAAAAGCGGCAAGCGACGATGCGCCGTAGCATACGGCTGGCGGGCATTACGGCACTCTTAGGGTTCATAATCGTCGGTATTTTTACCTTTTTGATCAACCGCGATTTTTGGAAAGTACAACTGTATCGGCAAAAACTTGAAAAAGAAAAGAAATTTTCGGAATCACTACTAAAAAGTAGGGAACAACTCATTTCTACCGTAAGCCACGACCTTAGAACACCTTTGAATACCATATCGGGCTATACCGAATTGATGGAGAATACAGGCATTACGGACAAACAGGCCCGTTACCTCAAAAATATAAAATCAGCTTCAGAATACGTCGGTAATCTGGTCAATGACCTTTTGGATTTCTCGAAGCTGGAAGCGGGTAAACTGAATATCGAAAAAGTGCCTTTTGTCGCTGCCAATCTAATACGGGAGACCGCCGAGAACGTTGAGGCATTGTACCGCAACAAAAACCTAAAACTAACATTGGAAATCGACGGGCAGCTCGAAAAGCCCCTTTTGGGCGACCCTTTTCGCATTCGCCAAATTTTGAACAATCTTCTTGGAAACGCCTTTAAGTTTACCGAAGAAGGCTCCATTACTATCAAAGCGATAGCGCAGAATCGTTCATCAAAAAATACTTTGCTGCAAATTGACGTAATCGATACGGGAATCGGTATTCCCAACGAAAAACAGCACTTGATCTTCAAGGAATTTACACAGGCCGACCACTCGACGGAAAAAAGATTCGGAGGGTACGGACTGGGGTTGACCATTTCCAAAAAATTGGCCGAATTGCTCAACGGTTCGCTAAAACTGAAAAGTGAAGAAGGTATAGGGAGTACCTTTACGCTGCAGGTTCCATTGGAAGTGACGAACAAGGGCGTAACCGTTCGACAAGACACGGCCTTTTTGGTTCCGAAGTTGAAAATGCTGGTTATCGATGATGATGGCGCCCTTTTGGGCATGCTACGCGAACTAGCCGAAAGTATGGGTATTACCGTACATACATTCTCCAATTTTTTGGCCATCAAACAAGATTCGTATTTGGCCTATGACCTGGTCTTGACCGATATACAAATGCCCCAGGTTACAGGATTCGAGGTACTGAAAAGATTAAAATCGGGTAAATACGACCATTACCAAGGGCAACCCATTATCGCCATGACCGGACGACGTGATCTTGAAGTCGAGGCGTATACGGCATTAGGATTTGCCCAGGTACTTCAAAAACCCTTTTCAAAAGGCGAGTTGATCGGTATGCTCAACATGCTCGGCATCAAAACGGAAAAGATATCGGAAAAACCTGCTATTAAAAAAGAGCAGGAATCGACAACCCATTTCAATCTTGAAATAATCAATTCGTTTTTAGGTGATAACGATAATGCCGTTTGTGAAGTTCTACAAACTTTTCTTCGCGATACCGAAATCAATATTCAACAGCTTTCAGAGGCCGTAACGGTCATCGATTACGCGAAAATCAATCAAGTCGCGCATCGAATGTTGCCCATGTTCAGACAGCTGAAAGTCGATTCGACCGTGCCAACCTTGGAAAAATTGGAACTCGCCAATTGGAAAATCATGAATCGGGGGCAACTGCTCGATGCCCTGCAAAAAGTGAAAAGTGGAGTAACGAACCTGACCGACGAATTGAACGAATATTTGGCTACAAGTCTAAGTTATAATGATTGATTCGGTTGTAAAGTGTCTTACGGGTTACCTGTAATAGCTTGGCCGCCTTCGATTTATTGTAGTTGGTCTTTTGAAGTGCTTTGATAATCTGGTCTTTCTCAAATTCAGATTTGGAAATAGTACCAGGTACATTCTTTTTGCCATTGGCCTGCAAAATTTCTTTTGGCAAGGCCGATATTTCAACTTCGTCACCCGTCGTCAACAGTACCGCTCGTTTTATAACGTTCTGTAGTTCGCGCAAATTTCCGGGCCAGTGGTATTGTCGAAAAACATCCCAAACTTCGTTTGAAAATCCGTGCACATTTTTGTTCAGATTACTATTGGATTTTGACAAAAAATGGTCCGCAAAAAGCATTAGGTCCTCAAAGCGCTCTTCAAGCGAGGGAATATGGATTGAAAACTCGTTCAAGCGATGGTAGAGATCTTCCCGAAAAGTACCTTTTTCCACCGCTTCCGTCAAATCTTCATTGGTAGCGGTAACAATCCGGACATCTACATTGACTTCCTTGGTACTTCCTACTTTTTTTATTTTACGTTCCTGAAGTGCCCTCAATAATTGTATCTGATTTTCATAGGATAAGTTACCTACCTCATCCAAAAAAAGAGTACCGCCATTGGCCGCCTCGAAATTGCCCACCTTATCCTCTACGGCTCCGGTAAAACTTCCCTTGATATGGCCAAAGAACTCGCTGGCCGCCAATTCTTTGGGAATAGCGCCGCAATCGACCGCAATAAAATTGAAACTGCTACGGCTGCTGTTATCGTGAATGGCCTTAGCGGTGACTTCTTTACCCGTACCACTTTCGCCCGTAATCAATACCGACATATCGGTCGGCGCTACCAATTTTATGTATTCCTCAAGTTTCTTTGAGGCTTCACTTACGCCTAGAACAATCTTATGCGCATTATTTTCACTGACGTTATTGTCATTTCTAGGAATAATCTTTTGGGATGCCGATGGAGCTAAATCGGGTCGCGCTTTAAGAGCCTTTTCGATTACGGCCACGATGTCATCGGGAGTGAAAGGTTTCGCTATATAGTCATATGCACCTTTTTTCATGGCACTTACCGCCGAACCCACCTCAGCATAGCCCGTCATTACAATAACAGGGGTTTTCGGATTGCTCTTCTTTATCTCTTCGAGCAATTGGATGCCGTCATAATCGGGCAAGCGTAAATCGGTAAGAACAAGGTCATATGTAGTGCTATTGAACTTGGTCTTGGCATCGGGGGCTGCAAAACTTGTTTCTACGACGTATCCCTTTTTGGTCAAGAACCTTTGAAGCATTTGACAAAAGGCCGTATCGTCTTCGATGATCAAGATGTTTGGCATAAAATTAGGTCTCTAAAGGTATGTACGTAAAAATACCATAAGAAAGCTATTTGCCACCCAAAATTTTCATAAAATAGGCCCGCTAGAAAGCACCGTCTTCGGGCCACAAAACAATATGCGCCCAAAACAATTTAAAATAGAAAGGGGTTGCGATTGCAACCCCTTTCTGACCAAACCAACTTGATACAAAACAAATAACTCAAGTTATTACATTTCAATCCAGTTTCCGTTCTCGTCAGCATACAAGGTACCTGAAGTACCGTCTTCAAGAGATACTTCCAACTTGTATTGTTTTTCTTCGTTTACATAAGCCTTATCGATTTTGGCTGTCGGATAATTCTTTGAGACAGCGGCGGTCACAGCTTCTGGCAATTCTTCGGCAGCGATTTCAGAGAAATCATCTTGAGCCGTTACAACCTCGGTCGCTTCAGCTTGAACTTCTTCGGTATCCTGAGCGAACGCGGTTAGACTTCCAAGTGATAGCGCCAGTACAAAAACTAATTTTTTCATGATATATATTTATTAACTATTAAACTCATTACGTACATTGAAAAAATAGTACCAAAGATATTTTTTATAACTAACTTATTGTATGTTAGTGACTTATGTTCTAAATATTTAAATAGGAAGTGTATAATTCTGGGTAGTAGATCTAGAACTTTGTGTAGATTCTATACAAATTGACATGGCACTTAGAAAAAAAAGTCAGTGCCTTTAACGAACAAAGAATTTCTTGAAACCATCGATCCTCAAAGCAGATCTGTGCAGGTGCCTACCGGCAGGCAAGTTTCGCTGGTTTTATTTTGACCTGAAGGCCAAAAATCGAATTTCTGTTATTTAGATTCCCGCTGTTGCGGGAATGACATTTCATCGGAAACCCTGACACAGAAGTATGTGGGAATTCTTTTCGATTGAATACGTTGATGGTTATTGCGCAAAAAAAAGTCTCGACTCCGGGGGAAGTCGAGACTAAATGCTAATTAAGAACTGATTGATTTTCTTAAACTAAGCTCAGTGGCTTACATTTCAATCCAGTTACCTTCTGCGTCTGCATACAACTCAACTGCAGAACCGTCTTCTTTGGCAACTTCCAACTTGTATTGTGAAGCTTCGTTCATGTAGGCTTTAGAGATTGTAGCCCCAGGATGAGCTGCTTCTAGAGCAGTAGTGATGGCTTCTGGTAATTCTTCAATTGCAACTTCAGCAAAGTCATCTTGTGCCTCGGCAACTTCTTCAGTAGCCTCAACAGCAACTTCTTCAGTAGCTTCAACTGCCTCTTCAGTGGCCTCAACAGCAACTTCTTCAGTAGCTTCAACTGCCTCTTCAGTGGCTTCAACGGCAACTTCTTCAGTAACCTCAACTGATTCTTCAACGGCCTCTGTAGCGACCTCTTCGGTAGCTTCGACAGCTGTTTCAGTAGCTTCAGCGGCTACGGCCTGTACTTCTTCTTGTGCAAATACGGTCATTGATCCTAAGGCCATAACTGCAACTAACATTACTTTTTTCATTTTGTGTTCTTTTAAAATATTAATTATTTGTTTTGATAATCATCCTCATATACGGGAAAATAGTGCCAACAGATTATCGATCTTTAAATAAATCATAATATGCTGAATATGTGTTGTTTAAGTGTGTATAAAAATATTTATGTAATGTGTACCGTTGTGTAAAAAATGAAAAAAGTGTGTAAAACATACACACTTTTAAAAATTCGATAGCCCAAAGATCTAGCTTGCCCGATGTGATATCTTCAAAAGGTCGTTGACCGTCTTCACCGGATTGAAGGTTACCAAGGGTACCTCAACGAAAACAGTATTCCAAAAAGCCATTGCCCCATTCCATAGCCCAGGTAGTTCGAGTGCTTTTAGGGCCTTGCCATCTTTGGTCTTTTCGGTTATAAAGCCCTGTTTATAATCGACAAATTGCCTGAGGTCATATTTTTCGCCCTTGTAGTTCTTTATACCACAGACCAGATCAACAGGATTGAAGTGCGTTGAATTTTTCAGTATATGAACTTGATCCATATTGTTCATATCGATTTGGGCTGACTCGATAATCTGTAAAGAGCTATGACCATATGCATCTAATATCCAAAAAGGCCCTCCCCCGGGCTCGCCCTCGTTTTTGACCATGCCACAGACGCGGATCGGGCGGTTGATCTTGTCTTTCAAAACCGCAATCTGTTCTTCTTGATTGAAACCGTAGTATTTATGCAAAAATCTTGAGTTCAAATTTCTTTCAAGGAAGCCTTTGATTTCGGCCATCATGCCTTCGGAAACTTCACCCGTATCTAAAAGTTCGGCATATTCAAAAGCCTTTTCTTGAATTTTCAAAAGTAGACCGGCCAATACCTTTTTACTATCAGCGACTTTTTCTATATCTTTTTGTACTACTACATTGTCTATATTCTTGATGAAAACGATATCGGCATCTTGCTCATTGAGGTTTTCGATCAATGCTCCATGTCCGCCTGGTCTAAAGAGAAGCGACCCATCATCATTTCTAAACGGTCTATTTTTCATATCGACAGCTATGGTATCGGTAGAGGACTTTTGATAAGAATAGCCTACATTGAAAGATGTATTCGTTTTGCCCGAAACCCTTTCTTTTATATTCGAGAATTCCTTGTTGAACATTAAGCCATGTTGTTCGGAAATCGTAAAATGAAGATTGGCCGTATCATCTGTTCTACTGTACAGTGCGGCTTCCATAAAATGCTCTTCAAAAGGGGTCGCAACAAATTCACCGTAATTATGGAAAGGCAAGAGTCCCTTGGGGTAAAAGCCATAGTTAAGTCTGTCTTCGGACAATAGTTCCTTTACGAAAAGGTAGATTTCATCGTCTTTTGAAGTGGACTGCCCCACAATTCTGGATTGCACCAATTTATGGAAGGGAAAATCGGTCAGGCCTTGTGAAAAAACCTTGATATCACCATCATTGGTTCTCTGAAGGTAGCTTTCAAGGGTTTCTTTTCCAGGATTATAAGTATCCAAAAAATTGAATAGGGACTTGAACATTCGGGACGCTGCCCCCGAGGCCGGCACAAATTTCAGAAGTGTAAGTTTCTTTCGGTCTCTTTCAAATTTTGCGACAAGCTCCTTTTCTTCCAGCTCGGAAAATTTTGAAATTCCTCCACCGATGACCGCCGCCTTTTCCAATTTGACAAAAGGAATGCCTTCTTTAAAAGTCTCGATCTGATCGAGTACTTTGTCTTTTGTGATTCCCTTTTGATCTAACTGTGGCTGGTCTTGATTGGAAATATGGCTCATTTGTCAAGTAATTTATCGATATGGGCGACTGCGGTCGCCAGACGAGTTTTCTTATCTCCTTTTAAAATAATGAATTTACGATTGTATTTTTCTAAAGTGTCTCTAAAATATTGGAACATTCGCTCACGCTCCAATGGTTTGTCTCGAAGGTCGTCAAGCTCCCAAGGCACATCGATATACGTCAGAAAATAAAGATCGTATTGGTTTTCAAGGGCATACTTTTCTAAAATCGGGTCGCAATGCCCGACATAATAGGCTTCGGAATATACCTTGGTCTCTAAAAGATCCGTATCGCAAATAAGAACTTTTGTTGCTTTTTTGGCCAAATCATTCTCCAATCGTATCTGGCCTTCGGCAATGGGAAGCAGATCATGTGGTTCACAGGTCTTGCGTTCATTGTTCCATTTATTCTGTAAATATTCCCGTGCATATTCAGGCACCCAAACCGTATTGTAATGTCGAGCCAACTGCTCCGATAGGGTGGTCTTACCCGTTGATTCGGGGCCAAAAAGCACTACTCTTACGATATGTGCGGGCTGTTGTCTAAACTTTTTTTCCATTCGATATAGGCTTGAATCGCCAAAACGGTAAATATAACATATTGAAAGGAGAGCATGCCCCAACCGCGATATGCATAAAGGGGCACCGTAATCAAATCGGCAATAATCCAAAGGGTCCAATTTTCCAGTTTTTTAAGGGCCATATACCACATCGCGGTAAAGAATAGTCCTGATGTGAAAATATCGATATAATTGGAAGATTCGATTTCGTAATCGAACGCCCTATATACCGAATAGTTGATGGCCATGGTCGCAAAAAACAAGGCAACGCCTATCAATTTTTCCTTGGTTGTCGTTCGTGAAATTTGCACCACTTTTTTATCATCTTTTTTTCTAGACCAGTTCCACCACCCATAAATGCTCATTGCCGACCAATAGAAATTCATCATCATATCACCTAAAAGGCCGTCTTTTAAAAAAAGATATACGGTAATGACGGTGGCCACCAAGCCGGTCGGATAAACAAGGATGTTCTCCTTTTTGGCATACCAAACACTCAAAATACCGGCTACCAAAACAATTGCTTCTAGAACAATAATATGTGTTTCCTTTCCTTGGTACGAGCTGAGAAAAAAATCAAAAATTTGGTTCATAGCCGCTTCGGTCCGATTTTACGATTTTCATATATAGCAATCCCTTGTCCATCAATTCAAAGGCAATCTTGATCTCGGCATTCAACACCTGCATCACCTCGTCATATTCGCCATACACCTGGGTACTCAACGGATTTTCCAAAACGGTAAGTCCGGACGTTCGTAGGTTTTTGATAAAATTGATGATGTGTTGCTCAAAGTCGTCCTGTAAAGGCGAAAAGGTGAGCTCAACTGAGATTTTCATTGCTTGCGGTTTTATTTTCGGTTTGGCCTATGCAACCTCCGAAGACATACCACAAACTTATCAACTTCCAAGCGCATATACCATTGTAAATCCTTCAAATTCAAAAAAAGAAATATCGTAATGTGATATCTTTCCTTGGTATAAAATCTCTCCCGTTGTCTTAAGATCCGCAATCGAAAAATCGGCAATATTGATATGGTGCAAAAAACTCAGCCCCTCTTGGGCGTAAATCTTGTACAGTGATTCCTTACATCCCCAAACAACGGTCAACTTCCTTACAAGAGCATCGTTATTGGCGATAGTACGGTATTCTTCAATCGGGGTAAATTTATGGGCAATGCGCAAAATCTTATCGCGCTGTTTCTCGATATCGATACCGACTTCCCTATCTCCACTTACTATTATGCCCGTAAAATGGTTCGAATGGGTGATCGAAATATGTTTACCATCTTTTAAGTGGGGTTTTCCAGCGGCGTCGTAGTACATATCGTCATCTTCATAGCCTTGCTTGGCCATTAAATGCCGAATGCTCAAAAAACCTTTTCGATGGAGTTCCGATTTCATGCCGAGCATACGCCGTTGACTATTATCCGTAAGCCTGATTCCTTCCGAAAGTTGAGATTCTGATTCCTCGATCTTCCAAATGTGAACTAAAATCGATGAATCGACCGTTATAGTTTTATAAAGTGGCATTGCATTATTTAGGATATTCGTAACTTTGCCATCGCAATTGACGGAAAAACCGTCACTGAACGAAAGTAAAAATAAAAAAGGACTATGAGCACCAAAACCGCTACTTACATACCTTATAAAGTAAGAGATATCTCGCTTGCCGACTGGGGAAGAAAGGAAATCGAATTGGCCGAGGCCGAAATGCCAGGGTTAATGTCGCTTCGTGAAGAGTACAAAAATGAACAACCTTTGAAAGGCGCGCGAATAGCGGGATGTCTGCATATGACCATTCAGACAGCTGTTCTTATAGAAACTTTGGTGGCTTTGGGGGCAGAGGTCACCTGGAGTTCATGCAACATATTTTCGACCCAGGACCATGCCGCTGCAGCCATAGCCGCTGCAGGTATTCCGGTTTATGCTTGGAAAGGGATGACCGAGGAAGAATTCAACTGGTGTATCGAGCAAACTTTGTTCTTTGGTGAAGAAAGAGAGCCTTTGAACATGATCTTGGACGATGGTGGTGATCTGACCAATATGGTTTTGGATGAATACCCTGAATTGGCAGCGGCCATTAAAGGACTGTCTGAAGAAACTACCACGGGTGTTCACCGTTTGTACGAACGCGTTAAAAAAGGAACGCTTCCTATGCCAGCGATAAACGTGAACGATTCGGTCACGAAATCAAAATTCGACAATAAGTATGGGTGCCGCGAAAGTGCCGTCGATGCTATTCGACGTGCAACCGATACCATGTTGGCAGGCAAGAGAGTCGTAGTAGCCGGCTACGGTGATGTCGGCAAAGGTTCGGCGGCTTCCTTTAAAGGAGCCGGTGCCATTGTCACCGTTACCGAGATAGATCCAATCTGTGCCCTACAAGCCTGTATGGACGGGTTCGAGGTCAAAAAACTTGAAACTGTCGTAGGCAATGCCGATGTAGTAATTACCACTACCGGGAACAAAGACATTATTAGGGCCGAACATTTCAAGGCCATGAAAGATAAGGCCATCGTCTGCAACATCGGTCATTTCGACAATGAAATCGATATGGCCTGGTTGAACAAAAATTATGGCGATACCAAAGATGAGATCAAACCTCAGGTCGATAAGTATACCCTTGACGGTAAAGACATTATCGTTCTGGCCGAAGGTAGGCTGGTCAATTTAGGTTGTGCCACCGGTCATCCAAGTTTTGTAATGAGCAACTCGTTCACCAACCAGACTTTGGCTCAAATCGAACTTTGGAAGAACAGTGCCAATTATGACAACGATGTATATATGCTACCTAAGCATTTAGATGAAAAAGTTGCCAAACTACACTTGTCACGATTGGGCGCCGAATTGACCGAATTGCGTCAAGATCAAGCCGAATATATAGGGGTAACGGTCGAAGGGCCTTATAAGCCGGAGTATTATAGATACTAATAATCAGGTATGCCTTCATAACGGAGGTGATTCAAAAAACAAAAACCTTGCATCTTCAATGCAAGGTTTTTTACGTTTATGTCGGTTTCGCTAATTCTTGAACGATTAGTCCCCAACAAATACAATCTGAAAACAAGAGATAACGTCGGCGTTATTCTTTAATGTAGAAGATAGGCCTATAATATGTTCAAGCGCTCCTTTTTCAAGTACATATTCAAAAGGCTTAGCCGAATTCTCATTACTGGGTGACATAGTATATGAAAATCGTACTATGGTTTTTAAACCAGTCTGTCTTATGACGTTGAAATCAGCAAAAAGGTTGGTGATAAAGTCCGATGTGTTGTCTAAAGAAACAAGACCATCCATTAAATAATTACGATAAATTATAGGTCTATCCAAACCATTATTATCTAGATTTTCCATGGCCCTATTACCATAATTCTGTAATTCATTGAACGACAATCTTTCAAAATTGTTCATACTTGTTTCAAAGACCAAATACGATCCTTGCCCAAAATTGATGGTTTTTTGATCTCCATGACAAAAAAGGGATGCCAATTCTTGGTCTATTTCAATTAATTTACGGGAAAGAATCGAGACTTCACTTTCGGGCGTACCTTCTCCACCCTTCGGTTCACGAACTTCGACTTCGACAACTTCTTGAATATAAACCGCATCATCAAGCAGGTCGGCATCATTGGCGCAACCAAAAAAGAATACGATGAGAAATAGTGGGGTGTATTTCATCATTTCTTTTTGATAAAACGTTAATTTTTAAGCATATACCATAAGAATGGCAAAAGCATGGCATACAAGATATCTACGTAAATCTAACGATATTTGGATCGAGAAAGTATATTTGTCAAAATAAAAAAGCCCTTTCAATATTGAAAGGGCTTTTTTACTAAACGGTATTTTTTTAAGCCTCGAACGGCTCAACGGAAACATAAGATTTTCCACCGGCCTTCTTTTCGAATTTTACAAGTCCGTCAACACTTGCGTGCAATGTATGGTCTTTGCTAGCATATACATTCTCACCCGGATTGTGTTTTGTTCCTCGTTGTCTCACGATGATATTTCCCGCAACGGCTTTTTGTCCACCAAAAATCTTAACGCCGAGTCGTTTCGATTCTGATTCCCTTCCGTTCTTAGAACTACCTACACCTTTTTTGTGTGCCATGATATATCTGTTTAACCCCGAACCGTTTCAGGGACTGATTATTAAATTTACTTATGCTTTACCCCCGTCTAATTCGTCTTGCCATTTTTTAAGCTCGTCCCACTTACCGTCAGCTGCAAGTTTTGCTTGCTTTGGCCATGTATCGGTAACATGGTTTCCACGCACATCGGCAATGATTTCAGAAATTTCGGCCGGATTTGTCTTTGATAAATCGGCAAAAGTCGCAATACCGGCAGCAATCAAGGTTTCTGCAATTTTAGGTCCGATTCCTTCAATTTTTTTGAGGTCATCAGCTTTGACAGTCGCCTTTTTAGGCGCTGCTTTTTTTGGTTCTGCCTTTGTTTCCGTCTTTTTCGGAGCTGCCTTCTTTGGTTCTGCCTTTGCTTCTGGGGCCGCTACCTTTTCGGTAGGCTTTGCCTCTTCTTTAGGAGCTGCTTTTTTAGCCCCTTTGGCAATAATGCTCTCAACAACGATTTCAGTCAACGATTGACGGTGCCCATTTTTTACCTTGTAACCTTTACGTCTTTTCTTTTTGAAGACGATTACTTTGTCACCCCTAAGGTGCTTGATGACTTTGGCCTCTACTGCGGCTCCGTCTATGGCCGGGGCGCCAACCGTAATGTTCTTGCCGTCGTCCAAAAGAAGTACATTGTCAAAAGTTACCTTTTTACCCTCTTCTGTCTGTAAGCGATGAACATACACTTTTTGGTCTTTCGCAACTTTGAATTGCTGCCCTGCCATCTCTACAATTGCATACATAGCGTGTATATTTATTTAATTTATTACCTATTTTTTCAATAAGCGGATGCAAATATACTGCTTAATGCTTAATGCACAAGCGATTTCTAGAGTTTTTAGACCTATTTATTACGAAGATTATTGCTCTTCTTGAAAAGCTGCATAAAGGTGAGCGTCAAGACCAAGGTGGTGGCAAAACCCATTATAAAAACGGTAGCGAAAACAATGGCCTCAAAACTTTGATAGTCATTTGCCCACTGTGCCGAAAGTTTCTCAAGAAACCCAACGTTGAGTTCGGTGGAATATAAGGCAAAGAAAAGCGTAAAAATAAAAGTGGCCACCCCACCTGTCACCATGCCGGTAACAAATCCTTTTCCATAATTAAAACCCTTTTCATCCTTCCCCTTGAGAATTTTTATCGCTTCATAAATTCCAAATCCGGTTATGACCGCATTGAACAGACTATAAAAAACGTTGGTGTGGGCATCAAAAAGAGAAAGAATCAAGAAGTAGGCTATAAGACAGCCGCTAGTGGCAATTCCGAACCGTATGGGCAATGCAAACTCTTTCATCCCTTCAAATTAAGCAAAAACCAAGAGTATTACAAATAGGTAGCATCTCAGCTAAGAGAAAGTCCAAAAAAAATAATGAACCCATGTGATAATAGTTCGCAAGGAACATTAAAAGGTTCGGATTGAATATCACCAAGGTATCCTGAAATGCCTAAAATACACTCCGAATGGCATTCGACATGATTTTAACTTCTAGTTCTTAAGTGCATTTTTTATCTTTGTAATGTACAACCTTCGCATACTAATTGTTCTTAATTCCAAATGTCATATTCCTGGATAATGATGCAAAAAAGCATATTTATAATTTGCCTATTGGCCTTTGTACTGATAATCTCATCTTGTAAAGACGAAGAAAAAAAGGCCGAGACATTGTCAAACACTCAATTGAAAGAAATCATAGCCATTCATGACGAGGTCATGCCCAAAATGAGTCGTTTTGGCAAATTGGTAAGCGAACTCAGTTCAAAAGAAGACAGTACTGAAATGGGTCTGAAATATAGGGAGGCGCGCGAAGATCTACAAACGGCGCACAAAGCCATGATGGATTGGATGAAGGACTTCGGAAATAAATTCCACTATGAAGAAATACATAAGGGCAAGGCACTTTCTGAAGAAAAACAAAAATTGCTTGACGCCGAGGAAAAGAAAATCAAGGAAGTGGCCGATGCAATCAATTCAAGTCTTGAAAAAGCCGAAAATCTTCTCAAATAATCGTAAGCTACTTCTTCCAGCTTAGACTTTCCATAATCTTGCGGATATCATTTTGAAGGTACTCGGCCGCGGGATAAATGGAATCGTAGTTCGGTCTTGCATAAAAATACAACGAGCCGGTCACAAAATGTTCGGTACTATCGGTGACATAGAACTGAGCCTGTGAGGCGGCATCACCGGTGACCTTATAGAACATGCCATATACTTCGTCTTCGACATTAATGAAAGGTTGTTCCGATATGCCGTCAGCCTTTATAGAATGTTCGTAAGAAAGTTTTTGAGCATCCGAGAGCAACTTTTCAAGGTTGTCATCGACCCTTTTATAATTGATGAAGATCGAGCCTTTCATCAGCGGATAGTCAAGTTCCATGGAACTGCTCGTCCGGTTTTTAAGATGCGCCATTTCATTGTACCGGAACCGAAAGTGGTCGGTCTGCAGCTCGCCCATTTTCGGTTGCGGATACTCTAGTCGCAACATTGCCTTCGGCTTGGGAAGAAGCTCGTCTTTACAGCCCATAAAAACGAACACACCTATCAACAAACCAACGGTTAATCTATTATACATGGGGCAGGGTTACTTTAATTTGTTTTATTCTTTTTTTATCGATACTCTCGATTAAAAATTGGTACTGGTCGAATGCGACCTTATCTCCTTTTTTGGGGAAGCCTCCCGAAATTTCCAAAACAAAACCGGCAATCGTTTCCGACTCCCCTTTTTTTACTTCGAACGGCTCTTCATCCTCGATCTTAGCGACGCGATAGAAATCCTTTAACGTCGTTTTTCCTTCGAAAACATAGTTGAAATCGTCAAGCTTCGAGTAAACTAGGTCTTCATCGTCAAATTCATCGCTGATATCACCTACGATTTCCTCTATGATATCGTTCAATGTCACAAGGCCAGAGGTGCCACCATACTCATCTACGACGATGGCCAAATGGTTTTTCTTGTCCTGAAACTCCAACAAGAGGTCGTCAAGCTTTTTGTTTTCGGGCACAAAATAAGGTTCACGTATAAGTGACATCCAGTTGAAGGTCTTTCTATCAATATAGGGCAAAAGGTCTTTCACATAAAGCACCCCGCTCACATTGTCCATATTCTTCGAAAAAACGGGGATCCTTGAATAACCATTCTTCTTGATCTCAAGCAATACCTCGGGAAATTTCATGTCCTCATCAAGGGCGAACATATCGATACGTGGCCTCATTACTTGTTTGGTGTCGGTATTTCCGAAAGAAACGATACCTTCCAAAATCTTTTGTTCCTGCTTTGTAGTATCACCATCGGAAGTCAACTCCAAGGCCTGAGAAAGATGATCTACGCTAAGGTTCGATTTTTCCTTTCCCAATTTATCGAACATAAAAATTGTACCAGAACGCATGGGCAGGCTCAATGGTGAAAATAGAAAATCAAGAACTTTCATCGGATAGGCCATAAAGTGGGCAAAAGCTACTTGATTTCTGTTCGCGTAAACCTTCGGCAGTATTTCACCGAACATCAATATCAAAAAAGTGGCAACTATCACTTCTAGAAGAAATCGTATCGAAACAAAGCCGAAAAGCCGATAATCGATACCCGAAAAAAGTGTGTCGCCGATTACGCTGAACAACAGTACGATGCCAATATTTATAGCATTGTTGGCTATTAAAATGGTCGCCAGTAATTTCTTGGGCCGTTCCAAGAGCTTGACTATTATCGAACCCCTTGAGGTCTTTGACTCGGCAATCTCGTTGATTTCGGTGGCAGAAAGTCCGAAAAAGGCCACTTCGGCACCTGAAATCAATGCAGAACACACAAGTAATAAAAATAGTACAACAACTTTAAGTGCGATGGCACCGTCGAACGCAATAAAATTGAGGAGCAAACTAACGGGGTCAGAATCCAAAGGTTACGGTTTTTATTTGACTAGAACGGCAGGTCGTCTTCGTGTTCAGGTTCTAACAACGCAGAGGTTTCTTGGGCCTTTTGCCCTACTTGGGCGGCCGAAGTATTTTGGTTCTGGGGCATTGACCCCCCTTGTGCGTTCGCCATACTTTCCTTTTTGGTGGAAAGAAAGGTAAAATCTTGAACATGCACTTCGGTAGTGTATCGGGTATTGCCGTCTTCACCTTGCCATTGGCGGTTCTTTAATCGACCCTCAACATAGATCTTATCTCCCTTACTAAGGTATTTTTCACAAATTTCAGCGGCCTTGTTGCGAACCACTATATTGTGCCACTCGGTATTGGTGACCTTTTCACCGGTCTGTCTGTTGGTGTATGTTTCGTTGGTGGCAATCGGAAATCGCCCAATCGACCCTCCTCCTTCGAAATAGTGCATTTTTACCTCATCTCCTAAATGCCCTATCAACATAACCTTGTTCAATGTTCCGCTCATAACAATAATTTCTAGCCGTTAAAAATACGAATTTTTGAACGTATTCAAGAAATCGGCTATCAAAACAGGAACGGGATATTTTTCGATTTCGACAAAATCGATTCCATCGTCAAATTCATCGCTTATCTCCATAATCCAAAAGGTCGTATATAAATGTTGATGTGACAATTTATGAACTATTGGGCCGTCATTATATTTACGTACGTTAATATTTCCTTTAACCGAAACGATGTCGGCTGCATGGATCTCAACTTTTTGGGTGTCGATTACCGAGCCGGATTCAAATAGTGGAAATTCCCAGAGATGCCGCCAAATGCCCTTATCCCTTCGCTGCCTCAAAATGGTTTTTCCATTAGGACTGATCGGAACCAAATAATTAAAAAATCGCTTTCGTACCTTGGTCTTACCCTTTTTGACCGGCAGTATGGCCACCCTTTGTTCTTGAAATGCCTTACAACCATCATTAAGGGGGCAATGCATGCAATCAGGATTTTTAGGAACGCACTGAATGGCCCCGAATTCCATGATCCCCTGATTATAATCCCTAATGTCGTCGACGGCCATAATCTCTGTGGCAAGTTGCTTAAAATATTTGATGCCTTCAGTACTGTTGATTGCAAGGTCAACCCCAAAATACCTCGCCAGAACCCTAAATACATTTCCATCCACCACGGGTCGCGGTTCATCAAAACATATTGAGGCTATGGCACTTGCCGTATAATCGCCCACACCCTTCAATCTTAATAGTTCTTTATAAGTTTTTGGAAAAATGCCACCATAATCTTGAGCGATGATTTTGGCCGTGGCATGTAGGTTTCGAGCCCGCGAATAATACCCCAGGCCCTGCCACATTTTCAAAACTTCTTCCTCCGAGGCTTCTGCCAGATCAAAAATCGAAGGAAATTTCTCAATGAACCTGTAATAATAAGGGACTCCCTGAACAACCCGGGTCTGTTGCAATATTATCTCGGAAAGCCAAATTTTATAAGCGTCTTTCGTGCCTCGCCAAGGCAAGTCCCTTTTGTACTTATAATACCAAAGTAAGATTTTACGTGAAAACGACATTGGCAAGATCAGTGAAGTGCGAAAGTAAAGTATTAAAAGTTGAATTCGTCTTAAAATTAGTCCTTTACGGAAAAAGATTGAATTAAATTTATATATTTGCATCCCTAAAAAACACACAGAAAATCTAATTATTCAAGATGACGAAAGCGGAAATTGTATCTAAGATCTCAGATAAACTGGGAATAGAAAAAGGAGATGTACAGGCTACGGTTGAATCCTTTATGGAAGAAGTAAAGACCTCTCTTGAGGGCGGTGACAATGTATATCTTCGTGGTTTTGGAAGTTTTATCATTAAGACCAGGGCCGAAAAGACCGGAAGGAATATTTCTAAGAATACTACCATTAAGATTCCGGCACACAATATTCCCGCTTTTAAACCGGCAAAGGTTTTTGTAGAAGGTGTTAAGAGCAATGTACAGGTAAAATAAATTATAGTAATCGTTAAAGAAAGACTTTATGCCGAGTGGTAAAAAAAGAAAAAGACATAAGGTAGCTACCCATAAGCGCAAAAAGCGCAGAAGAGCTAACCGCCACAAGAAAAAGTAGTTCAAAACTATTTTTTCACTTTAATACGTTCATTGACATAGAAATTCCGTAGTGGATTTCGGCAGGTTCACAAACCTGTTTCAACCATTGTTTAATCTATTTGATCCGTCAAAAGACGGACAGATACAAATACATTCAGGTGAATAGAGAATTAATCGTAAGATCTAGTTCCGATGCCGTGGATTTTGCACTGTTAAAGGATGGAAAACTCACTGAATTGCACAAAGAAGAAGACAATAACGACTTTTCTGTCGGCGATATATTTTTGGCGAAAGTTCGTAAACCCGTTACGGGACTGAACGCCGCCTTCGTGAACGTTGGTTATGAAAAAGATGCTTTTTTGCATTACCATGACCTCGGCCCGCAGCTCTCTTCAATGCTTAAATTCATAAAACAAGTGAGTTCGGGAAAGTTGAGAGACTACTCGTTAAAAAACTTTCCGTTTGACAAAGATATTGACAAACACGGTGTGATAACCGATGTCATTAAGGCCAATCAATCATTGTTGGTCCAGATTGTCAAAGAACCCATATCTACCAAGGGGCCAAGAATAAGTTCAGAGCTTTCGTTAGCCGGACGATATTTGGTCATGGTACCTTTCTCTGACCGTGTTTCGGTCTCCCAAAAAATAGGGAGCAATAAAGAGAAAGATAGGCTCAAAAGGCTCGTCAAGAGCATTAAGCCCGCAGGGTTCGGGGTTATTATCAGGACAGTTGCAGAGGGCAAAAAAGTCGCGGAACTTGACAAAGATCTAGAAAACTTGTTGGCCAAATGGTCGGCAATGTGCAAAAAATTGTACAAGGCACCAACACCTTCAAAAGTACTTGTCGAACTCAACAGGGCCTCAAGTATACTTAGGGATGTTTTCAACGACTCCTTTACAGGAATCCACGTTGATGACGAAACGCTTTGTACCCAAATTCAAGACTATGTGCAAGAAATTGCGCCGGGCAAAGAGTCCATGGTCAAACTGTATAGATCATCGGTACCGATCTTTGAAAAATTCGGGATCGATCGCCAGATAAAAACATCATTCGGGCGTACCGCTTCGATGAGCAAAGGCGCCTATCTTATCATCGAACATACCGAAGCCTTGCACGTTATCGATGTAAACAGCGGTAACCGTTCGAACAAGGCTAAAAACCAAGAAGATACTGCTTTGGAGGTCAATCTCTTGGCAGCTTCCGAAATAGCAAGACAATTACGTCTTCGCGATATGGGAGGCATCATTGTGGTCGATTTCATAGATATGGTAAAGGCACCGCACAGAAAAAAGTTGTTCGAACATCTTCGCGATGAAATGAAAGATGATCGTGCAAAGCATAAGATATTGCCACCGAGCAAATTCGGACTTATACAGATTACCAGACAACGGGTAAGGCCCGAAATGAATATCAAAACAACCGAGGTGAACCCCAATGGCATCAATGGCCAAGAGGTGGAAGCCCCGATTTCGTTGATTGAAAGAATCAACAATGATTTGGAGAAGCTATTGAAAGGCCCTGCAAAAGATAACAGTATCACCCTAAACTTGCACCCTTTTATTGCGGCCTATCTGACCAAAGGTTTCCCGTCGATTCGCACCAAGTGGTTCTTGGAGCACAAACGATGGATCAAAATACAACCTAGGGATGCCTATACGTATCTCGAATACCGTTTTAAGAACAAAGACGGCAAAACCATTTATTAAGATATCAAAGCGACCTTCTGCTACAGGAGGTCGCTTTTTTTGTTTTTAGGCCCTTCATAACCCAAGCGCTCAAAAGGTTTTTGTATTTTACCATTTTAAAGCCGTACTTCATGAAAAAATACAAAGTAGAATCGTTTCTTCTATATTCAAAACTTACCCTAGACACCAATCACATATTAAAAGACTCTACCGAAAAAATCCAAGAGCTTTTGGATAAAAATAGCAAAGAGGGCTGGACATTGACCTCGACCGACGCATCGAAATTTGGATATGCCATGTACTATTATCTTTATTTTGAGCGAGAAGTTTGAACCTAATACGACCGACCTTAAAATGACCTGCAAAAACTGCAAATCTGAACTTTCTGAAACCTCCAACTTTTGTGATGAATGTGGGGCCAAAGTGGTAAAAAAGCGAATAACGGCAATAGGGTTGCTTTCAGATATAGTCCAAAATGTCTTCGGATGGGACACTAAGTATTTCTTTACCATAAGAACTTTGATAACCGAACCCGGCCTTCTTTTTAAGGAGTATTTAGAAGGAACCCGAAAAAAATATGTAAACCCTTTTACCTTTTTGGTAATAGGTATGACTGTTGCCATACTTACCTTTAACTTTTTTGACGAACAGTTTATCGAGGCCAACAAAGGGGCCCAAAAAGCACAAATGGAATGGATGGCAGAAAAATTGGGAGGTCCGTACGCATCTGGGGAATTTCAGGCTGAACAGCTCGAATCAAGCGAAAAGCAAACAAGGTTCATGCTCAAATACTTCAACATTCTTGTTGTACTATTATTGCCGATTTATTCTTTTTTGGCATTCATTATTTATCGTAGGCCCTATAACTACGGAGAACATATAGTAATCAATAGTTTCATTCAAGGGCTCAGTTTTATTTCGATTTCAATATTGTTCTTAATCAGTCTTGTGACCCATCCCTTATTATATGGCCTAAATTCTTTGTTACTCCTTGTGTTCTATACTTATGCCTATGGAAAGCTCTATAGGCTATCGCTCGGCCAATCTATATTAAAGGTGCTCTTATTCATTGCGATTTTATCCGCATTCACAGTGGCAACGGTAATAGTTGCTTATCTAATCGCAAAATTCGGTTGAAAATGTTTTACACGATTGACTAAGAACCCTCTTTGATCTTATGGCCCGACACTCTAAATTTACGTTTAAGGAAGCCCTCAAAAAACTGGAACGCTATTGCGCCTATCAAGAACGTTGCCACATAGAAGTAAGGAACAAACTATGGGAACTTGGAATTCGAAATGATGAAATCGACCAAATTGTAGTGCACCTCATCAACAACGACTACCTGAACGAAGAACGTTTTGCCAAAACCTTTGTCCATGGTAAGTTCAGTATCAAAAAATGGGGGCGAAATCGTATAATCAATGAACTTGAGCAGCGCAAAATTTCAAAATATAATATAGCATCGGCACTTGAGGAAATTCATGAGGATGCTTACCTCAAATCGTTTCACCTTTTAGCTGAAAAAAAGTGGGAGTCGCTGGCTAGTAACGATCTTCTTAAAAGAAAAAAGAAATTGGCCGACTATCTTTTCTATCGTGGTTGGGAAAGCGATTTGGTGTACGCCAAAATAAACGAGCTTACCAAATAATTCTTAGATTTTGATCGTGCCCGACCTAAAAGTTTCAAAATTTTCATTCGTGACCTGAATGGCTTTCTTGTTCTTTTGATCGATCCATTTTTGCCCTTTTAATTTTCGCATCAGTCCATCATAGTGGCGCATGACCAATACATTATAAAAGGCCGTGCCCAAATTTTTGGGATTTCGTGCAATGGCGCGCAGGCTCATCGAAAACCCAGGGGTCAAGTATTTCATGTAGTGCCAGTACCCTTCTGGCATATATAGCATCTCACCATGTTTCAGTTGTGTTCTGTAACCTGAAGCCCTTTGTAATGCCGGCCATTTTTCATAATCGGGATTCGAAAAATCGATACTTTCATGGGTAATCAACGAATGTGGCACCTTGTATAGGTATTTGGTTTGCGACGGTGAAAACAAGATACACTCCTTTATTCCCTCGAAATGAAAATGAAAAATATTCGCCAAATCGATATCGTAGTGCATGAAGGTATATGAGTTTCTCCCCCCGAAAAACAACATCGGCAGCTTCTTCATCAAGCGAAGGCCAAAATCAGGAAACGTAAAGTCATCTTGAAGTTCAGGTACTTCCTTTAAAATATTCCAGAGAAAAATACGGTATTTGGTAGGTTCAGACTTTAACAAGTCGATATAATCTGACATCTTCATTCGGGCATGGGGCTCATTAAAGCCATCTTCATGGTGAACCGGTCTATCATCATAAAGTGGTACGATTTTTTCACCTCCGACCTGCTTCATATAGTCAAGGTTCCATTTTTGAAAAGCTGGCCAATCTTCGATGGTGCGTTCAATTACTACAGGCTTTTGCGGCCTGAAATAATGTTCCATAAAGTCCTTTTTGGAAATCATGGGTACACGTGGAATATCTTGAAGTCTCAACGGCAACGGGGTTATTTTTCGACCTCAAATTTAAATAACCTTACGAAAATTTATTCTTAAAATTACCCTAATGTAGTACTATTCCCTCGTCTTGATCGTAGTTTTTGCCATTTCATTGCGCGCGATACTATGCGCCGGTCTTGACCATTTCGGCTTTTCGCCCAACGGTTTTAACTCCGAATCTTGGGCTTCGACGGTTTTAGGTTGGGAAATCTTGGTAAATGGCTTCTGTGGGTTCAGACCCAATAGTTTAAACATCTCCATATCGTCGTTCACATCGGGGTTTGGGGTGGTAAGGAGTTTATCACCTGCAAAAATGGAATTGGCCCCGGCAAAGAAACACATGGCCTGCCCTTCCCTGCTCATTTGGGTGCGCCCCGCGGAAAGCCTAACTTGGGTTTCGGGCATTACGATTCTGGTCGTGGCAACCATACGGATCATTTCCCAGATTGAAATCGGTTCTATATTCTCCATAGGTGTGCCTTCCACGGCTACCAAGGCATTAATGGGAACGGACTCTGGCTGCGGATTTAAGGAACTCAGTGCGACCAACATTCCTGCCCTATCTTCCAATTTTTCCCCCATTCCAATGATACCGCCGCTACAAACGGTAACATTACTCTTACGTACATTGTCAATAGTTTTCAAACGGTCCTCAAAAGCGCGTGTAGAGATTACATCTTTATAATAGTCCTCTGAAGTATCCAAGTTGTGGTTATAGGCATATAAACCGGCCTCGGCCAATCTTTTGGCCTGATTTTCGGTAAGCATGCCCAAGGTACAACAGACCTCCATATCCAATTTATTGATGGTCCTCACCATTTCAAGCACTTGGTCGAATTCAGGCCCGTCCTTTACATTACGCCATGCCGCTCCCATACATACCCTGGAACTACCAGAAGCCTTGGCGCGCAGTGCCTGCGCCTTTACATGTGAAACCGTCATCAGGTCATTGGTCTCGATATCGGTATGGTACCTAGCCGCTTGCGGACAGTAACCACAATCTTCGGGGCAACCTCCTGTTTTAATAGAGAGCAATGTGGACACTTGAACCGTATTGGGGTCGTGGCATTTTCTATGCACTGTAGCTGCCTCGTACAGCAGCTCCATTAATGGCTTGTTGTAGATAGCCAGAATTTCCTCCTTGGTCCAATCGTGTCTTGTTTTGCTCATAAGATAGGATTAATGCTTGTTCAAAAATAGGTGATCTAAATTTTACTTCATGACCTGATTATGAAATTTCAGGATGGGACCTTTAAAAGAACACTCACCGCATTGCCCCCGAACCCTACGGCGTTCACCATGACTTTTTTTATCTCGTCGGGGTGCCTGCCATACTTCAAAAAAGGAATGCCTATGAATTTTTGAAACTTCATCATTAATATAGCAAATTCAACACTCAACATACCCGAAGCCCCGAAAGTATGTCCGATTTTCCATTTATTTGTGGTCAAAGCCGGCATCTTTTTTCCGAAAACTTTGTCGATAGCTCTAAATTCAGCCATGTCACCATTTACCGTCCCGGGAGTATGTGTAACGATAACATCTACTTTTTCAGGCTTTATTTTACCCAAGGCCATTTTCATAGATTGCTGAAAACAATCGGCCTCTGTCGAAATCGAAGTGTTGTTATGCAAAACCTCGGTCGCATAACCCATGCCCTCGATTATGGCCAAGGTGTTATCTGAAACTCCCATTTCAAGACATGCGACCGATGCCCCTTCGCCCAAGACCATGCTGTTCCGTTTCTTTTCAAGATCCAAAGACTTACACGGAAAACCATGATTTTCATGAGAATATATCTTCAGCGCTTTCATTTGCGCAATGGTAAATGGCGTTAGGGGAGCCTCACTGCCACCAACAATAAATTTGTCGGCCATACCACTTCTGATCCAGGCGACTCCGTTCAAAAGGGAGTGTAACGAAGTGGAACAGGTAATCGAATGTGATATTTCAGGGCCTTTTGAGCGAAGGTCGTGTGCGACCCAAGATGAGATATTTCCCAAAGTCGTGGTCGGTGATGATAAGGTCGAAGACTTTTTCTTTTGTATAAATTCTTCGTGGTATTTTTCAAAAAGCGAAGTCGCCCCGCGCGAAGAACCGATATTGATGCCGAAATAATCGCTACCCCCCCATTCCACCATATCAAGGGCATTTCTGGAAGCCAAGACCGCAAATAATACCGAATCATCAAGATTCTTGTATCTGGTGTCAGATTTTCTGAGCTTGATTACGGCCTCCCTAGTATTTTTCGATAAAGGGGCTACCCATTCTAAACGGCCGTTAAATATTTTTTGGCCAAAAAATGGTTCCGGGGTTTGGTATCCCGACCATGCTTCATCTAAAGTAGTTCCCAAAGGGGAAATCGATGCTATAGCGGTAATGGAAATCGGTTTGGTCAAAATAGAATTTTGGTTAAATTATCTCCAAAGCACTTTTAATTGTACCATACACTTTTTGAAGCTGTTCATCAGTAATAATATACGGCGGCAAAACGTAGATGGTATTGCCCAGCGGCCTTAAAAAAACCCCATTGTCCATAAAATGCCGAAACAGTTTGTCCCTCAGGTTTCCATAACGTTCAATTTTCAGGTTCAGGTCAAGGGCATAAATAACACCGCATTGACGCGTTCTGGCTATTTTGGGGCTGTCTTTTATTTGCAAATCGAATTGTTGATGTGATTCCATTATCCGATGGATATTTTTTTGCATTTCTTCGGATCTCAATAATTCCAATCCGGCCAATGCCGCTGTACAGGCCAAAGGGTTGGCGGTATAAGTATGCCCGTGAAACAGTCCTTTTTTTAGTTCATCACTATAAAATGCACTGTAGATTTTTTGGGTACAAGTGGTAATGGCCATAGGTACCAACCCGGCGGTCAGGGCTTTTGATAGGCAAACGACATCTGGTTTGGTTTCGACATAGTCGGATGCAAAATAGTTGCCGGTCTTGCCAAAACCTGTCATGACCTCATCGGCAATGGTAACGACATCATTGTATTGAAGCAACTTTAGAACTTTGTTCAAGGCTTCCGCATCATGCATTTTCATTGCCGCCGCACCTTGCACCAATGGTTCGTAGATGAATCCTGCAATATTCTTTTGCTCCATTAACATATTCAAATGTGCAAGAATGTCATCGATATTATCCTTGGTCGGAGCGGGAAATCGTTCCACTTGAATAAAATGTTCTTCGAACGGGCCGTTATAAACCGAGAGGCCCGAAACCGACATGGCGCCAAAAGTATCTCCATGGAATCCATCTTCGAGCGCGAGCATAACGTTTCTTTTTTCACCGCGGTTGAAATGGTATTGCAAGGCCATTTTAATGCCCACTTCGGTAGCCGTGGAGCCATTGTCGGAGAAAAATAGCTTTTGTTGGTTGCCGGGTAATATTTTGACAAGCTCTTCCGATAAGTTGACGGCAGGCTCATGGGTGAACCCACTAAAGACCACCTGATCCAATTGCTTCATCTGGGCGGAAACCTTACTTAAAATATACACGTTGCAATGCCCGTACATGCACGTGTACCATGAGGCAATACCATCGATATATTCGTTGCCGTTCTCATCGAACAACAAAGCCCCTTGGGCCTTAACTATTCCCAACGTTTTAGGATGTAGCTTATGCTGCGTTAAAGGGTGCCACAAATGTTTTTGATCTCTTGCCGAAAGATTTTCCAAGCGCTTCGATTTAAAAATCGGTTCCAAAATTTATTGGAATCGACTATCTTGCAAAGATGGGAAAATCATCCCAAAACTACCTATGCTGAAAAGGCTTATAAATTCACTCATCCCCAACTATTCTAGACTTACGAACTGGGCGGTATTTTCAATTTTTGCCCTGGTTTCGATATTCATCCGGTTGCCATTTTTTTTTCGCGACTACATTGATCGCGACGAAAGTACCTTTATCTTAATGGGGCAATCGTGGGTCGATGGCCATTTGCCTTACACCGAGTTATGGGATTTAAAACCTCCTATTACCTTTCTTGTCTTCGCGGGCATTATTTACCTATTTGGCAAGAGTTTCGTCGCAATTCGGCTTATCGGTGCGCTAATCGTGGCCGTCACGGCATTCTTCTCCTATAAGATCGGTCGAAGGATCGGTTCAAAAAAAATAGGGTTTTGGGCCGGAATAATGTGTGTACTACTACAAAGCTTGTTCGGAAGTATTCAAGGGGTCATGTCTGAACATATCTGCATGGTATTTTTCATACCGGCACTCTATCTTTTGATTAAATCGGCCAAATTCCCCTATTTTCTTTTTTCGGGATTGCTAATGGGCCTGGCCATTATGACCAAATTGAATATTGCCTACGCCGTATTTTTGGTCGGCCTTTATCTGGTTTATTCATGCTACGCAAAAAAACATTTTACAAGTGCATTATTGAATCTTTTGTCATTTGGAGTGGGAATCATAGGTGTTATTATTCTGACCGTTCTCCCTTACCATCTTTTGGGTCGAGCGGATATTTGGTGGAAATCGGTCGTTCTGGCCGCTTTGGAATATGCCGGTGCACGAAGAAGCTCATTCTTATCTTTGGCCCCTACTTTTTTGATCTTGGCAAGTCTTGTTTTTCTAGCCTGGAAGAAGAATTATTTGAACATCAAGAATAAAAATGTCCAAATTTTGCTGGTCGCCATATTGGGTGTGTTGTTCTCGTTTTACAAAGCAGGGCGTATCAACAGTCATTACCTAATACAATTATATCCTATTTTGGTCATTCTGGTGGCCTTAATAGGAAGTCGAATCAAGATTCTTCAAAAATACGATTATAGACCCTATGTTTTCTGTTTATTGGTACTGCTTCCGATGGAGAGCTATCTCGAATACACCAATATTCTCCAAAATAGAATTAACAATGGCACTTTCTTCAATGGGGAAGGAATTGCGGTTCCCCAATATCTCAAATCAAAAAATCTGGAAACAAAAAATGTACTGTTTTTTGAATTTCATATTGGATATTGGTCGTTGGGAACAAAGCCGCCCACAATGGCAGCCACCCATCCGAGTAATATTTGTAGAAGTGAGCTTTTTCCTTATATTGATAATCCCAGGGCCACGGGAGTCGAAGAACTTGAATATATCATGGAGAAAATCCGGCCAAAAATTGTGGTTACCCGAAAGAACAGATTGATTTTCGATAAAAAACTTGAGGACGAAAATCAATATATCGATGCTTATCTAGAGAAAAATTATAATATTTTGGCAGAGGTTGAGGGCGCCGAAATTCGCCAACGCTTAGAGTGAGAGCAATACGGGTCTAAATACATTCGCATATTTCTTTACCACTTCTTTATCGATTTTTGTCTCTTCGTCAATGCGCCCCAAAACAGGTGCTCCGGCCTTCTTGGTGATTATACTTTCGGTCATGACATTCTCTTTTCCATTGAAGAGTATAGCAATCTCGTACCCGCGCTGTTGTAAAGATTCGATGGTCAAAAGCGTATGGTTGATACTGCCTAAATAGTGTCTTGAAACCACTATTACCTTGTAATTGGGCATGATGATATCCATAATCGTATCATGGTCGTTGAGAGGTACGAGCAATCCCCCCGAACCTTCGATGACCAAATGGTTCTCGGTCTCGGGTTCCCGCAACTTATCAAGTTCTATGGTTATATTGTCGATTTTGGCAGCCGCATGCGGACTCATTGCGCTTTTTAGTTCATAGCTACTTTTGTGTATTACGGTTTTTTTACTTGAAACCAACTTCTTCACTGTATGGCTATCCGATTTATCTAAATCTCCGGCCTGTATCGGTTTCCAATAATCGGCCTCCAAAGCCTCGGCAATTATAGCGGCCGTGACCGTTTTACCCACCTCAGTCGATATACCCGTTACAAAAAATCGTTTCATCTGTTTATTTTTATTGTTCTTAATAGGTCAGGCCAGCCAAATGGCAGATAGTTGCAATTCGCCAATAAGAATCTCGGTTACTACTCACCCACAGCGGGAATATGGCCCACCTCATCTATTTGAAGATTTTTACTTTGTTCTAAATAAATCAAATAAAAACTTTTCAATTAGATCAACCGCTATGCTTTCTTTTAGTAATAATTCCACATTTCAGGCACCTGTACTTTCTACTTTCAAAAAAAGGGAAAAGTCTATAGAAAATTCCCTTCCCGTTATAATATACTTCAGATTTTGATGCCCTGCAATTCGGGCAAATGATCGGATTTCCATCATCGTCAACTGCATAGGCCCTGATCTCATTATATATTTCAACAGCCCTGTCTTTGTCACTTGAATACACTTGTAATTTCACGCCCCCAATGGCGGAGCTTATCAATGGGTCGGAATTCAACGTGTTCTCGTCCCTAAGGAATACCGGTATCCCCTCAGACTCCAATTTTCCCTTTATGATTTGCACATCGGCGGGAAATTCAAAACTTCCCAAGGTATAAAAAGTAGTTTCCATCCAATTTAAAGATACTTTTTTAAAAGTTGAAGTACCCAAGTAATTTCTCCTTCCGTATTGAAGCTATGCAAACAAAATCGTAATCGTTCTTGACCCTCGGGCACTGTTGGCGCGAGAATCGCCTTGATATCAAACCCCTCGTCACCAAGTTTCCTCGAAACGCACCTTACCTTTTCATTTCCGGGTATCACACACGATTGAATGGGCGAATCGCTCGGAACAAAAAATGGGTCAAGCTCCAAAGTCTTTAGCTTTTGTTTGAAATAACTAATGTTCTCTAGAAGTCTTTGTTGCTCTTCTTCAGCTGAATCCAAAAATTGATAGGCCGAAACAATTGTTGCCAAGGTATGGGGGGTAAGCCCAGTAGTATAGATAAAACTTCTTGAGAAATTGACCAGATAATCAATGAGTTCTACACTTCCCAAAATAGCCGCGCCGTGACTTCCCAAGGCCTTCCCAAAAGTTGCGATTCTGGCAAAGACCTCACCATGCAAGTTCAAATGTTGGACCAGACCGGCCCCTTTATTGCCCATCACCCCTGTCGCGTGGGCTTCATCGACGATCAGATGATAATTATTGTTTGCGCATAGGTTGACCAAAGCACTTAAATCAGGCGAATCGCCATCCATTGAAAAAACCGATTCGGTAACAATATAGACTTCGCCTGAGGTCTCTTTGATGCTTCGGTTCCTTTCAACACAAGAAATCAAATCATCAATGCTATTATGGTCAAATTTATAACTCTTCGCATTTCCCAATTTAATGCCATCGCGAATACTGGCATGAACAAGTTCGTCATAGAAAACCACATCTTCTCGCTTAGGTACTGTACTGAAAAAGCCAATATTTGCATCATAGCCCGAATTGAACACCAAGGCACTTTCGGCTTTATGAAATTGGGCCAAATCTTTTTCTAGCCTACCGTACAACCGATGATTGCCCGACAACAACCTTGACCCTGTTGAACCATTTTGAGATATTCCTTCTTTTAACAGCAATTGAAAGGTCTTGGCGAAAAGTGCTTCATTTCTTGCAAAACCCAGATAGTCATTGGAGGAAAAATCAACTTTGTTATCGTTTCCGGCAAGTGAGCGCAAAGCACCTTCCGTCTCTCTTTTTAAAAGTTTTTTTCGGAGTTTTTCGGGAAAATCGACCATACCGCAAATGTAGTATTTCCTTCATTTAAATAGTATATTCGTTTGTATAATACAATTCAAGTAATGAAGGCCAAATTCTTTTTATTCCCGTTAATGTTGATTACTTCATTGGGTATTTCACAAACCAATGCCTATGAAATCTCATTTGAGAACGCCATTCATCACGAAGCTAAAATCAGGGCAACCTTCCCTAACGTAAGTTCAGATACGCTTACGGTGCGCATGGCACGTTCATCGCCCGGACGATATGCGATCCATGAATTTGCCAAGAACGTCTATGCATTTAAAGCAACCGATGGAATGGGCAATCCATTGAAAATAACACGCCACGATCCCTATTCCTGGAAATTATCCGACCATGACGGAACGATCAAAATCAACTATACGCTTTTTGCCAATCGCGGCGATGGCACATACTCCCAAATCGACGAGACACACGCCCATCTGAATATGCCGGCAACATTCATGTATGCCGAAAGTTTGGAAGATCGAAAAATAGAAGTCATGTTTCGATTGCGCGAAGACCTAAATTGGAAAGTCGCCACCCAACTTCCCTTGGTCTCGGGCACGACCTATTCGGCACCCCACCTTCAATATTTTATGGACAGTCCGACCGAAATCAGTGATTTCACGCTACGGGAATTTGAAGTGGATGGCCAGACGATTCAGTTGGCACTTCACCATAATGGCACCAATGAAGAAGCAGATGCTTATTTTGAAAAAGTAAAGAAAACGGTGTTTGCCGAAAAAGAGGTTTACGGCGAACTTCCTGATTTCGATTATGACAGGTACACCTTTTTGGCCTGTTATATTCCCAATGCCTCGGGCGATGGAATGGAACATAGAAATTCTACCGTTCTTACAAGCACTCGAAGTTTGGCCGATGGCGGAATGGATGGAAACATCGGTACCGTTTCACACGAGTTCTTTCATGCCTGGAACGTTGAAAGAATCCGCCCAAAAACCCTTGAACCTTTTGATTTTTCGAAAGCCAATATGAGCGGGGCCTTGTGGTTCGCCGAAGGATTTACAAGCTATTATACCGGATTGATCTTATGCCGGGCCCGACTAATGACTCCCGAAAGTTATGTCGATGGGCTGGCCGGCACCTTCAATTATGTATGGAATTCCCCGGCACGACAGTTTTTCAACCCCATCGAGATGAGTTACCAGGCTCCTTTTGTAGATGCGGCCACATCGGTCGATCCCGTTAACCGGGACAATACCTTTATTTCTTATTATTCTTACGGAAGCGTGCTGGGCCTGGCCCTTGATCTATCATTGCGTCAAAATGGACTGAACCTCGACGATTACATGAAACTGATATGGCAGAAGTACGGAAAAAAGGAAATTCCCTATACCATTGAAAATCTTCATCAAACCCTGAATGAATATGCCGGAAAACCTTTTGGTGACCGATTCTTCAATTCATTTATTTACGATAGTCAAATGCCCGATTATAAGTCGCTTTTCGAATCAGTGGGTGTTGTACTAAAACAGCATTCTGAAGTGCCTTATTTCGGAGTCGATGCAGAGCTCGATGGCGATGGCCATGGTGAAATAAAAGGCAATCCGAAAATGGGAAGCCCTGCCTACGAAGCAGGTTTGGATAAAGGGGATATATTGACCAACATCAATGGTGAAAATTTCCCTGACGGCATCGAGTTCGATGCCTTTATATCAAAGTTCAAACCAGGCGAAGTTCTCAAGGTTGATTTTAAGCGATTCGGCCTTCTAAAAAGTACGTATGTGACCTTACGACCAAGTACCATGTACACGATAGTTGCCAAGAAAAATGAAACACTTACCAAAAAGCAACGCAACGTTAGAAAGGAGTGGTTAAAGCTGAAATAGATGGACATACACTACTGTCGCGCCACTGCGGACGAGGATCTGCAAGACATATTACTACTGCAACAAAAAAATGCCTTGGGTTCACTAACCGATGAAGAAAAACTAAAGGAGGGCTTTGTAACCGTCATCCATACTTATGATTTGTTAAAGCGTATGAATGCGGATTGTCCACATATCATAGCAAAAGTCAATGATGAAGTCATAGGTTATGCCTTGTGCATGACACGAAAATTTTGCACCGATATTCCGCTACTTGCCCCGATGTTCGAAACGGCGGATATTATCCTGCCGGGAAAAAAGTATCTGGCCATGGGACAAATCTGTGTTGCCAAGGAATTTAGGGCCCAAGGTGTTTTTAGGGGCATGTATACCTATTACCGCAAAGCGCTTGAAAAAGAATACGACGGCCTTCTTACCGAAGTGGCTACAAGCAACCAACGTTCCCTGAACGCCCATTTGAGTGTAGGCTTTGAGATTCTGCAAACCCAAGTATCCGAAGGTATTTCTTGGGAATTAGTCTATTGGGATTGGAGGTAAAAATCTCTTTTTACAATATTTTATTATTGTTTTTCAATAATTAAATGGAAAAAATATATGTTCTCTTAAAATGGCTGGTTTTTGGTCTACTTTTCATAATAAGTATTCACTTTTTAGCCCTATTGGTTAAAATCACTAAGTATCTTGTTTTTAATAATATTGGTAAAAAATTTCTTCTATCAATCGATTTAGGCCAAAATTTATCTGATTCCTGGTTTATCTTCATATGCATGCTGGTTAGTTTTGTTTTAATCTATTTACTTTATTACCTGATCAAATTATCCAAGCAATTACCTTTTTTAAAAGACGAGGATTTATTCTCAAATCGAAATCTGATACTATTATTTTCAACAGGAAAGGTAATACTCGCTATTTCTTTCCTATTTTTTATGCTTGAAATTTTTCTAGAATTTTTATCCTCAATAGACACAAAAACGTTTGTAAAGGAAAATCTCTCCGGTAGAATTTGGATTGGTATCGGTATTATCTTTAAATCCTTATATCAATGGATTCCCCTATGTTTATTTGGTGTAATTATCCTGATGTTGGCGGAGCTCATCAAAAAAGGAAGTTTATTTAAGAAAGAAAACGACTTAACCATCTAAAAGTATAACTATGAAAGTGTTCGGACCAAAATCAGTATCAAGTTATTTGTACTATGTTTTCCGTTTTGGGGCCATTGGCTCCATAGTTTTGGCACTTTTTATTTTACTTTCGTTTGTTTTTGGCAATTATGAACTAAAAGATGGTCGGTTTGACATGCCTTTTCCACTGTTCCCCTACTTTGACATCAAAGGCGATTATAATACGTCAATCATAACGAGTATCACTCTCATTTTGGTTTACATTGGTGCATTTCTCTACAGTATATCCATGATTCTGAAAGCCTTCAAATCTGAGGTGCTTTTTAATTCTAATGCAATTAGAGATTTAAGAATACTTGCAATTATCAATTTGCTCGTTTTTCCAATTCTATATGTACTTATACGCACTGCGATTCTTAAGATTTCTGTGATGGATGGTGTCCATAATTTGATCCTTAGTTTAATTTTTGGCGTGTTCTTACTTTATGTTGCGGCAATCTTCAAAAGAGGGCTAAAAGTTCAAACCGAAAACGATTTAACGATATAATATGGCAATCATAGTAAACTTGGATGTGATGTTGGCCAAACGGAAAATGAAAAGCAAGCAACTCGCCGAAGCCATAGGAATTACAGAGGCCAACCTTTCCATATTAAAATCAGGAAAGGCGAAGGCAATTCGGTTTTCTACGCTCGAAGCAATCTGCAAGGAATTGGATTGTCAACCGGGAGATTTGTTGGAGTTTGAGAGTTGATGTTTTAGGAGTTGATTATAGTTCTGCACTAGATAGCAAACACCAAAAGCTAGAAAAAACAATCAAAGAAAATTCAAAAAAACAACCACACCCCAGCCAAAACAATGTTTTGTCCATCCCCTCATGGGGACAAAAAAACCCAATTCATTCGAATTGGGTCGTTACTTCATATTTTCCCTCCTTTGGAGGGGTTAGGGGGAGGCTTTTAATCTGCCAGAACAATGACTTTATTGTCCTTCATTTCGACCGTACCGCTCGAAATAGCCAAGACCGTTCTTCCCTTATCGTCTTTTGAAAACTTGTTTTCATGTTCTTCATCAATGGAAACATCTCCATCGACCTTCACATCCCCGGCCTGCAATAACGAAACAATGGGGGCGTGGTTGTTCAACATTTGAAACTCTCCGTTGATGCCCGGTACAGTGACCGATGTCACTTCACCTGAGAACAATGTAGCTTCCGGGGAAACGATTTCTAAATACATATTTTTGTGTTAGAAGTCAGAAGTCAGAAGTTAGAAGTCAGAGACTTTTAACTTAGAACTTTTAACTGTTTAGGCTTCTGCAAGCATTTTCTCTCCGGCCTCTATCGCCTCTTCGATCGTTCCCTTTAAGTTAAAGGCCGATTCGGGCAAACGATCGAGTTCGCCATCCATAATCATGTTAAACCCTTTAATGGTCTCCTTGATATCTACCAATACACCAGGAATACCCGTAAATTGTTCCGCAACATGGAAAGGCTGCGATAAGAAACGCTGTACACGCCTTGCCCGGCCTACCGCCAATTTATCTTCTTCAGAAAGTTCTTCCATTCCCAATATGGCAATGATATCCTGTAGTTCTTTATAACGTTGCAACAACTCTTTTACGCGTTGGGCACAGTCGTAATGATCTTTTCCTAAAATTTCCGGGGTCAGAATGCGCGACGTAGAATCCAAAGGATCTACCGCTGGATAAATACCCAACTCGGCTATCTTTCTTGAAAGTACGGTAGTTGCATCCAAGTGGGCAAAAGTTGTTGCCGGTGCAGGATCCGTCAAGTCATCCGCAGGTACGTAAACCGCTTGAACCGATGTAATCGAACCTCTTTTTGTCGAGGTAATGCGCTCTTGCATGGCCCCCATTTCGGTAGCCAAAGTAGGTTGGTACCCCACCGCTGAAGGCATACGCCCTAAAAGTGCGGATACCTCGGATCCAGCTTGGGTAAAACGGAAAATATTGTCTACGAAGAAAAGTACGTCTTTACCTTGACCTTCTCCTGCCCCGTCACGAAAGTATTCGGCTATAGTCAAACCTGATAATGCCACACGCGCACGTGCTCCAGGAGGTTCGTTCATCTGACCGAAAACGAAAGTAGCCTTTGACTCTTTCATTGCTTTCTTATCGACTTTGGTCAAATCCCATCCGCCTTCTTCCATTGAGTGCAAGAAATCATCTCCATACTTTATAATACCTGACTCCAACATCTCGCGCAAAAGGTCGTTTCCTTCACGGGTGCGCTCCCCTACTCCTGCAAAAACCGAAAGTCCGCCATGGCCTTTGGCAATGTTGTTGATCAATTCTTGGATCAATACCGTTTTACCAACTCCCGCACCACCGAACAAACCAATCTTACCTCCCTTGGCATACGGTTCAATCAAATCTATGACCTTGATTCCCGTGAACAACACTTCGGTAGATGTCGAAAGATCTTCGAATTTTGGTGCCTCCCTGTGTATGGGAAGTCCGTCTTTACCTGTCTTTGGCAAATCGCCCAAACCATCTATGGCATCACCTATCACGTTAAAAAGACGCCCGTATACATCATCGCCGATCGGCATTTGAATAGCGGCCCCTGTTGCAAGAACCTTGGTTCCTCGACTCAACCCATCGGTAGAATCCATTGAAATGGTCCTAACTGTATTCTCGCCAGTATGCGATTGTACTTCAAGAACCAATTTTGAACCATCCTTGTTGACTATTTCCAATGAATCGTAAATCTTTGGAAGGTCATCGCCAGACTCGAACTCGACATCGACTACCGGGCCTATGATCTGTGCAACTTTGCCTGTGACTTTTGACATTACGTACTTGTTTAGTAATTAGCATTTCCTTGTACTGAAAAACAACTACAAATTACCTATGTTTTTCAGGCTGCAAAGATATAGTTTTACCTTTTGATTAAAAACTGATTTCGTTTCTTTTTTACGCATAAAGAAACGCCTTCGATTCGAAGGCGTTTTAAACAATAAGAATAGTTTTGTCAGTACTATTTAATCGATATACAATCCTGTGTAGTCCACAGGGTTTACCGAAGGGATGGTCGACCCGTACTTTGCGTTGATCAAACCGATCATTTGATTGGCAATAACGGCATTACCCCTTGGAGACGGATGGATACCGTCCAACGAAAAAGTTCCTCCGGTAACATAATCAGCAGTCATAAATGCACTGCCCGCCTGAAAACCTGTACTGGCCACTTCGTTAAAAAAAGTGTTCACATCGAAGAATGCCAAATCATTTTGGCCGGCCAAATCAGCTATCGTGGCATTAAACTCATTGGTCGCGGCAGCTATTTCTTCTTGTTCACTGGGCAATAAGACCCACTTATCTTCCAAAGGCAATGTTATACCCTCAACTGCAAACTGACCGGCCAATTCTGGCGTCAAACCCTGTGTCTGCAAAAAGGCCATCACATCGGTATTGACCGTGCCGATAACGTTACTGCTTGTCAATACCAATAAGTCGTTTTCACTGGCCTGCCGGGTCTGGCCATAAACTGTTCCCAAAAGATTGGCCACTATCGGTGCGGCTTGTGCCGGCAAACCGAATTGCTGTACAAATAGCGGGAACTCCGGGCTTTGATTCAAAACCGCCTCGATCTGGGCGGAGACGTCAACTAGGGACTCGTCATGTATTACAACTGCACTTGCCGCCGTTTGTGAAAAAGTAATCGATCTTTCGGGCATACCAAGAAAGGCATATACTTGGTTCAACTGACCGAATATTCCATTTAACGTTGGTATTTGAGGGCCAAAATCAGGATTGGTAGGATCCAAAGGCGCATAGGGCACCGTTGTAAAATATGGAGCATCGGTTACATTCGGAATATTCGCAATAATTCCCTTGGCGCCTCCCGAGGTTATCGTCTGGACCAAAGTGGTCATGGCAAAATCAAAAGTAGCCTTGTCTGTTATTGGGTCGCTGCCGTCACCTCCGCTAGTGGCGTATCCCAAAACGTCATTGTTGCCAATCCACAAAGAGAAAAATGTAGGACCCTTGGCCATGGCATCACCAATTACGGTCGCATCGGGTGAAGAAGCCATGCGAACAAAATATGGATTGGCCGCCACAGGGAAATTTGAGAGACTACCGTACCCCGGAGCCAATAGGTGAAAACTCTTTGCACCCGGTACGCCCATATTATTATATGGCCCTGTACTTATATTCATAATATCGGTTGATGGCGAACCACTTGCAAAAACAGGCACCTGATTTGATATGTCAAAAATTCGTCTGGGACCGGCAATTTGCTGTCCGCCCAAAAGTAGGCCGCCAACATCGTCGTTCATCAAAGGCTGTGTAAACTCGCCTCCCCCTGCCAAAGAAAACTGTTGCGCCATAATATTAGAAAATGATACGGCCTGCCCTTTCGCGAACAATGCGCCATCAGAATACCCGGCAGTCAACGAATTGCCGACCGCTACAAATGATGAAAAATCGGCACTGCCACTTGAAAATGTAGGCGTTGGCCCAACAACAGGGGCGTTCTCCTCAATATAGGGTATGGCCAATACATTATCGTCATTGGAACTACATCCTATTGCAAGAGCCGCAATAATAAATGAAATATATAATGATCTAGTTTTCATTTTCTTCAATTTTTTAGTTATTAATGATCCATGAGAGGTAATAAATAGACCCAATGGTTCCGGTACCAGGAGCACTAACATATTCTTCGCCGAAGATATTCGACCCCCCTAATTTGAATACAGATTTAATGCTCGGCACACTATAATTGATCTGTGCATCCACGAGGTTTCTCGACGGTATGTATCCATCGGCAAAAGAAGCCTCCCATAAGTACCAATCATTCCATCTCCAATTTACATTAAACCCAAAATTTTTGAAAAGTGCGGCGTTGCCAAAAGACGCCTTTACCTTATGTTCCGGTGTATTGAAGCTAGGCTCAAACCCAGGCTCTGAAGCCCTATCAAAATCCATTTTAGCATAGGTATAATTGACCCCCATATCGAATCCGCCCAAGTTTGTACTTAAGCCCAGACCGGCCCCATAAGAGCTAATATCGGCCAAGGAATTCGTATAGGTCTGAAAAGGCAAAAAGTCTTCGTTCTGCAAGGCCAAAAGCGAAGCTGCATTGTCCCCGGCCTGACCATATAAAGGAACGATTACGGTTTTGTTGGAGATAAAATCTTCATACATATTATAATATCCGTTCAAATCAACGCTGAATTTTCCAATTCTGCCCCGATACCCTATCTCATAGGCCGTAATTTTTTCAGGTTTGACCAAATCTATATTTATAGCCTCTGGAGCTCCTTGTTGTACTGAAGTCAGTGAAAATGCGTTATTATAGGCTTCTCCGCCCGATACCTGCACACTTTGTCTTCCTGTAAAAGCTTGACCCTGTGTGCTTAACGGAATATTAGGAGTAGTGTATCGCCCAAGGTTATCAGGTGCCGAACCGACCAATATCGCCGCACCGGCATTTAATCCTATAAACAGATCTTGAGTGGTCGGGTTTCTAAAACCTGTTTGAAAAGACCCCCTAATATTATGTCGCTTTTCATCATCGACGGCATATACCAACGAAAGTCTTGGGGAAAAGAATCCGTCGAAAAATTCCGATTTATCATACCTGATAGAACCGGTAAACTTTAATCTATCTTCTACCCATTTCTTTTGCAGTTGCATATAAGCACCATATTCTTGATAATTGATAGGGCCGTCATTATCGGTATAAATAGTGCCCCCGGAATTCAAGGAATATTGTCTCCATGATCCCCCGACCATGATATCGGCAAAATTATTGGTCAAATGGCTAAGGTTATAATTACCGTTTACATGGTAAATTTTAGAGTTATCGATGAACTTTGCCCCACTTTCCAAATCACCATTGGAGATTACGGAATTCAACGCGCTTTGAAACTGCGCCGATCCGGGCGCATACCTACCTGCATCGGCAGCCGTTCGTGCAAAGGCATGGGCCGCCGTCTTTTGTTCGTCGGTCGGCGAAAAAATTCCTTGACCGGCCAAATATCCGACAAATCCACCCACATAGTCGGTAAACCATGCCTGATCCCCTTTCCACTGCCTGTTTACGTTAATAGCCGCAAAACGTGTATCGTAGGAGTTACCAGCTTTTTCAGAAGTGACGTAGCCGCGAACAAAAAAGTTATCGTTTCTTACTTCGAGCTTATGTTGCTGCATAAAGAAATCTCTTATGGCATAACGGTTAGCCCCTTGGTAAATGGTATTTCCACGGCCCACCTTCGAGTTGAGCACAACTTCAAAATCATTGGCCCAAGGTTTTATGTGTAGCGCAAAATCTGCTTTGAGACTGTTGCCGTCATAATCCATAAGGTCAACCTCCTCATATCCCGTTCTAGATACCCTGGCACTACCAAAATTCGTTGCTATTGGAACGGGCAGTGCTCCGGCGGCCAATTCATCAAAATCTAACGTTGTAGCCACCTCATCACCGTAGATATTCAACCCGTTATAAGCAGGATCCGTGCGGGTTCTTCCCGGCACGCCGTAATCTGTATAGTCGGTAGAATACCACTCCGTTCCCGTCAAATAAGAAACCGATGCCTTTCCGGCGACATAATCGCTAAAAGCATGGGCGGCCCTAATTCCGAAATCGTGATACTCGTTATCACCGGCATTGGAACTCGAGGTAAGCCCCGACTTACCATAAAAGCTTATACCCTGATGGTCAAAAGGATTTTTACTTGTCATGAACATGATACCATTAAAGGCATTGGCCCCGTATAACGCCGAGGATGCTCCCGGAAGCAGCTCAATGGTATTTACGTCTAGCTCAGACATACCCAAAAGATTTCCCAAATTAAAGTTCAGTGCCGGAGAGGAATTGTCCATACCATCTACCAATTGCATGAAGCGGGTGTTGGCAAAAGTGGCGAAACCCCTTGTGTTGACCGATTTAAAGGTAATACTGTTGGTATTGAGGTCGACCCCCTTCAAGTTTTCCAAACCATCATAAAATGAGGGTGACGAAGTGTTTTTTATCGTCTTGATGTCCATTCTTTCCACAGTAACCGGTGATTCAAAGATTCTTTCGGGAGTTCTGGACGCCGAGATTACAACTTCATCCAAAAAAGTGTCCACTTCGGATAACACGATGGTCACCGATAGATTGTTCGAAGTAATTTCCTCTGAGGCATCAGAATAGCCTATACTGGTTATTTTTAAAGTAAAGGGCGGATTTTCAGAAGTTTCGAGAACAAAATTCCCATCAAAATCGGAAACCGTACCGATTGCTTTTCCTTCGATAACGATGTTCGCGCCGGGCACCGCTTCGTTGTTCTGGTCGACAACAGACCCTGTCACGGTCGTTTGTGCAAATGCAAATACCCCTAGCAACAGCAGAGGAATCGAAAATACTGTTCGCATGTTATGTTTGAGTTAAATTAGTTACTAAGTGACCGGCAAGATACCTATTTTTTCAGTTCAAAAATCATAAAACAGAAAAAATTATGCATGCATAGTATATTTTTAAGAAAAAGTATGGGTCATAATTCTCGATTCCATAAAAAAACCCATGAAAACGGAATTTCACGGGCTTCTTACATGAATTAAATTATTCTTTACTCGACAGTTACCGATTTTGCCAAATTTCGTGGTTGATCGACATTGCAATTTCGCATTACCGCAATGTGATACGAAAGCAGTTGTAACGGAATGGTGGTCAACAAAGGGGTCAGGCTCTCGATGGTTTCAGGTATTTCTATCACATGGTCGGCCAGTTCTGCCACCTGTTCGTCACCTTCGTTAACGATTGCAATAATTTTTCCCTTACGTGATTTTATCTCTTGAATATTACTGACCACTTTTTCATAATGCCCCATTTTCGTCGCAATAACGAACACGGGCATTTGTTCATCGATCAAGGCAATGGGACCGTGTTTCATTTCAGCCGCAGGATAGCCTTCGGCGTGTATGTAACTGATCTCTTTTAGCTTTAACGCCCCTTCCAAAGCTACGGGAAAGTTATACCCCCGCCCGAGATAGAGGCAATTGGTGGAATCTTTATAGACCTCTGAAATAATTTCTACCAAAGGATTGGTCAACAAAGCACGCTCCACTTTCGCAGGAATGCCCTCTAGCTCTATTAAGAATTCGTGGAACTTCGATTCAGAAATTGCGCCTTTCTCTTTGGCCAATTTTAAGGCGACCAAGGTAAGAACCGTAATTTGGGTTGTAAATGCCTTGGTGGAAGCTACGCCAATCTCGGGCCCTGCATGGGTATAGGCCCCTGCATGGGTCTCTCGAGCAATGGACGAACCTACAACATTGCACACGCCGAAAACGAATGCACCTTTTTCCTTGGCCAATTTTATCGCCGCCAGTGTATCGGCCGTCTCCCCGGATTGCGAAATGGCAATGAGAACATCCTTATCGGTTATCACCGGATTACGATATCTGAACTCCGAAGCATACTCGACCTCAACAGGTACGCGTGCCAGATCTTCAAAAATATACTCGGCAACGAGGCCGGCATGCCAAGACGTGCCACAGGCAACTATAATTATTCTATTCGCATTTAAGAATTTTTCTAAATGCTGATCGATTCCCGCCATTCGGATGATTCCCTGGTCGGCCAACAATCGACCTCGATAGGTATCCAATATTGCCCTGGGCTGCTCATAGATCTCCTTGAGCATAAAGTGATCGTACCCTCCTTTTTCAATTTCTTCTAGATTCATCTTAAGTTCTAGAATATTTGGATAGGCGATGGCGTCATTTTTGATCTTTCGCAATTTGATTTCCTTGCCAAGTCGCACTATCGCCATTTCTTCGTCCTCGAGATATACCGCATTGTTGGTATATTCGATAAAAGGTGATGCGTCGGAAGCAATGAAGAACTCATTTTCCCCGATTCCGATGGCCAAAGGGCTGCCCAACTTCGCGACTACGATTTCATCGGGCTTGTTCTTGTCAAAAACAGCTATGGCATAAGCTCCGACCACTTGGTTCAGGGCAATTTGAACGGCATGGCCCAGTTTTACATCCTCGGTCTTCTTAATTTCTTCTATAAGGTTTACCAAGACTTCGGTATCGGTATCCGATTCAAAATAATAGCCCCTTTTGGTCAGCTCTTGTTTAATCGATTCGTAGTTTTCAATAATACCGTTATGGATAATTACAAGTTCTCCCGAATTGGAATAATGGGGGTGCGAATTTACATCGTTGGGAATACCATGGGTCGCCCATCGCGTGTGGCCAATGCCTAAATTTCCTTTAAGGGAAATATTTTTTTCAGACTTTTGGCGCAAATCTTCGACTTTTCCCTTAGTCTTGGCCAAATTAATATGCTCACCGTCGTATAAGGCTACCCCTGCACTATCGTAACCTCTATACTCAAGACGTTGTAACCCTTTAATTATTATTGGATAGGCATCTCGATGCCCGATATAACCAACTATTCCACACATAATTTTTCGAATCTTTTAAGGTTAGACGTATTGCTAACTACATTCAAATTTAAACGCTAATGGATCAATATGTCCAAATCATCGGATATACAACGTAGAATTTCTACGACTGGTATCCAAATACGCAAATAGTTGTTATATATACGAACAAAGTTGTGTGGATAGACCCTTTTATCGTGTGAATATCAAACCTAATTGGCCTTGGTATAAGAAATTTCAAGTTTCAACTTCTTGTCTTGATCTATCGGGGCAACTTCGCTACCCCATAAAACTGTACTCAATGGGGTCAAAGTCGATGCAACGGGAATCTCCTTTTCATTATCTTCAGGATCGGCCAACATAGCGGTTGCCGTACCTATTAGATTAATGTTGGGCGTAAGTGCCAGCCCAAGGGTAGCATTTTCGGCATCGCGCAAGATTATGTCATTGATATATTTAGTGATTCTTACCTTATATTTAATACCTTTTCCCGATTCCTTTTCTAGCAGACCGTCATATTGCAGATAGGAGGATAACGGTGTTTCACCCGCAGGATCGGTCGTCGTATCGAACAAAAACTCGTTGGTGTCGGCATTGTATAGATATAGCCGCAACGGTTCGATCGCACCTTCGGGCAAACTAGACCGGTCCACATAAAACACCAAATTGGCCTCGTTGATAACCCAATTGTTGCTTTTGATCTGATCGATCACTTCTTGGGCCTGTACATCGTTTTCACCAAAAAGTTTGATTTCGGCGTAGGATCCAGGGCCTCCCTTAAGGTATATTTGGGAAGCATTTTCATGGGTATCCATTTTATCGGATATTTCGGAAGGAATGTCATCGTTCACGAAGGTATTCACGGCATTGCCCATATAGGCCCCGTTCTGAACACGCAATAATGAAAGTGTAAATCTGCCTTCCTTTGGATTACTAGGTGCCTCGCCTTCCGAATTTACGCTATCATAGGTATAATCGATCATGATAGTGGCCTGTGTCAAATCAAACAAAACCATGATATCACTTGAAGCTTCAAGTGACAAATGAACACCCCTGAAATAATCGCTAAAATTCGCTTGACTCAACAATTCACTGCTCCCTTCTTTATCAATGATATTTTCCTCAAAATATTCTGGATCGAGCGGAATATAGATGCCCGGTGCAAAACGGTCTTTTACCTCGCCTTTTTCATCGACCTCGGTATCAGGATCATCATCTTTATAGGTAACTATTTCCTCATTGCTTACTATTACTTCCCCATCTCCTTCATTGAGCACGTCAGAGGCAAAACTTGGGGAAAAAGACTGGTTCGAAAAATATTCCTGGGCTTCCTCAAAATTGGTAGTGGGATCCAAGTCTCTCAAAAAGTATGTCGATCGCTCTACTTTGACCTTAAATGGATTTATTTTCATCGCTTCCTCATCGGAAAGATCTACACCATAGATACTATCAAGGTCGAACCTTTTGGGAAATCTATTTTTAATCGTATCCAAGTCTTCAGCATCATTTTCACCATCCCCATCCGTATCAACGTTAAACGGATCCGTTCCTGCAGTTTTTTCTTGAATATCGGTAACCGTGTCACCATCCCAGTCACTGTTGGGATCATTAACATCCTCCGGTTTTTTCTCCAAAACATCATCAACCCCGTCATTATCACTGTCGCGCTGGCTCACATCACTTGTCAAATAGGGTATGTGCAAATAAACACTGGTCACCGTTTCATTTTCTTGCACGGTGGTGACACTTTCATCGCTTTCGGCAACATCTTCTACCGCCTGCGAGTAGGTACCAAAGGTGGGGTTTGGTGTCGCCAATAATAACTGCGAAGTAATGCGGGCTTCGGTCTTGCCATAGATAGGGTCGTTGAAAACCCCCAATTGGTACATGGGCAATCTATTGGTTCGAACGGCTTCTATTTTTTTGTTATAGGCGAATACATCGAACGATTGCTGGCCCGTGGCAAAAGGTTCGCCGCCAATGACACTGGCACCGATCGTTGTAGGGTCTTTTTCGCATGAAATACATACCAAAATCGTTAAAATCCCTGCAACGGCAGAAAATTTGAATCTACTCGAAAAGTTCATTCAGATTATTTTAAAACTTGAGTGTTATAAAAATTAGCATAGGCTTCTTCGAATTCTTGCAAAGAAACATACGGTAACACAGGTTTTTCAAGGTTGGAAATGTGTTGTTGCAAATCATCGGGAATTTCTTCCGCGGCTAAAATAACCGCATCGGAATAATCTACGGCCACTTTTAACAAATTATTATAGTTGGGCCGGGCCAAGGCGGCCACACTTTCTTTGGCTATGCCATCAAAGGCTATCTTTTCGATCATACCACTATCAAGTTCACCGTCGAAGGCTTTTCCATACACCGAGGTTACAATCTTACTATCGGCGAACAACGGTTCATCGGAATAGTACTTTTTCAGATATAACGGCAATAATGACGCCATCCATCCGTGTACATGGATGATATCCGGGGTCCAATTGAGCTTCTTGACCGTTTCGACCACTCCTTTTGCAAAGAATATAGCACGTTGGTCGTTATCGTCAAAAAGATTTCCGTCGACATCGGCAAAGGTGGCCTTTCTTTTGAAATACTCGTCATTGTCAATAAAATATACCTGAATTCGCTCTCGTGGTATCGAAGCCACCTTTATGATCAAAGGCATGTCCATGTCGTTAATGACCAAATTCATACCCGACAAACGTATTACCTCATGGAGCTGATGCCTACGCTCGTTGATATTTCCGTATCTAGGCATGAAAATCCTAATCTGGCCACCATTGCTGTTGACCATTCTAGGGGTCTCATATGACATAAGGGAAACTTCGTTTTCGGGTAGATAGGGTACTAATTCTGAAGATACGAACAATATCTTTTTACCATTCATCTGTTGCTGTTTATTTATTTCTTAGAGGTCAGATGTAATTTGCCATGAGACCTTCAGATTGGACATCCGATAGCACAATGGCCCATTTAATAAAACTCTATTTTAATGACCGAGCAAACGGAGATGCAAAATTACAAAAATTATGCAGATTAGCCGTAATTATAGTAAGTTTGCTGGCTTTACCAGAAATAAATGCAGGTATTAAAGACCCAAAAAGAGCTAAAGGGGGCCATCACTAACTTACGTGGGGATAAAGGTTTGGGCCTTGTGCCCACCATGGGCGCGTTGCACCAAGGGCATCTGTCTCTAGTGGAAAGAGCTTTGAGACAAAACGATGCGGTCGTCGTCACCATTTTTGTGAACCCGACACAATTCAATAACGCTGAGGACCTGGAAAAATATCCAAAAACCTTGGAAGCTGATATCTCTCTACTTAAAAAAGCCTCTGAAGACATCATTGTTTTCGCACCATCTACAGAGGAAATCTATACAACCGATATCAGGTCGAAAAAATATGATTTGAACGGACTTGAAAAAGTCATGGAGGGTGCCTTTCGTGAAGGCCATTTTGACGGTGTGGGCACCATCGTTGAAACCCTATTGCGAATGGTCGAACCAGACAGGGCCTATTTCGGGGAAAAAGACTTTCAACAATTACAGATTATCAAAAAGTTGGCAAAGACCAAGAAAATCCCCGTTGAGATAATCGGCTGTCCCATTGTCAGGGAACCCAACGGATTGGCAATGAGTTCACGAAACGAACGACTGTCGAAAAGTCTTAGAAAAGAGGCAGCGTTCATCTATAAGACCCTCAAGGCCGCCAAAAAGCGTTTTGGCACGGAAAGTGCTAAAAGTGTTACTGATTGGGTAAAAAAGCAATTCATGGGCCATAGGCATTTAAAGTTGGAATACATTCAAATTGCCAATGCCGAAACCTTGACCCCCGTCAAAAGAAAAAGTAATCAAACAAAATACAGGGCTTTTGTAGCCGTTTACGCCGGCGACGTGCGGTTAATAGACAACATCGCCCTAAATTAATTAACTTTGCCCCATGCAAATCGAAGTTGTAAAATCAAAGATCCATCGCGTAAAGGTAACCGGTGCCGATCTTAACTATATAGGCAGTATTACCATTGATGAGGATTTAATGGATGCCGCCAATATCATTCAAGGTGAAAAGGTCCAGATCGTCAACAATAACAATGGCGAGCGCTTGGAGACCTATGCCATTCCCGGACCTAGGGGCAGTGGAGAGCTCACCCTGAACGGAGCTGCGGCAAGAAAAGTTGCGGTAGGCGATGTGCTGATACTGATCTGCTACGCAAGAATGGATATCGAGGAAGCCAAAAAATTCAATCCCGCTTTGGTATTCCCTAATGAAGAGAACAATCTTTTGGATTAATTTTGGGCAACAAAATAAAAAAAAGCCTTAAAACCATACTGCCCATAGTCTTTGGGGTATTTCTGGTTTGGTATTCCTACTACAAGACATCTCCTGCTGACAGGCAGCAGATTATTCATTATATCAGGGAAGCCGACCTGTTTTGGGTCGGCATTTCTGTTTTGTTGGGTATTTTATCACATATTTCAAGGGCCATTCGTTGGAACTACCTTTTGGAGCCTCTCGGCCATAGGCCAAAGCTTATTAATAATATCTTTATCATACTTATGGCCTATTTTGCGAACCTGGGTATTCCGAGAACAGGGGAAATTTTGAGGGCCACCGCATTGAGAACCTACGAAAATGTTCCTTTCGAAAAAGGCTTTGGCACCATCGTCACTGAAAGAGTGGTCGATGTCATCGTTTTGCTGGCCGTCGTTGCGATTACTTTGCTGCTTCAGACCGATATCATTCTTGAATTCTTCGAAAACCGCGGATTTGACTACAAGGGACTGCTCTTGCTTGGCGGTATGGGAATTTTGGGAATGGGTATTTTCTTCCTTTTTATTAAGAAGTCCAAAAATACGTTCGCAAAAAAAATCAAAGGCTTCGTAAAGGGACTGCTCGAAGGTGTTTTCAGCATCTTTAAAATGAAACATAAATGGGCCTTCATCTTCCATACATTCTTTATCTGGGCCTGTTATATCAGTATGATGTGGGTTATCAAATTCACGGTTCCCGAAACCATCGGCCTTTCGCTCAATGAGTTGATGGTCGCCTTTGTAGCCGGATCCTTTGCCATGGCGACGACCAATGGCGGAATCGGTCTTTACCCCATCGCAGTGAGCAAGGCCTTGGCCATTTTTGGCATCAGTGCCGTGTCGGGCGATGCCTTCGGGTGGATCATGTGGATTTCGCAAACCTTGATGATCGTTGTTTTCGGTGCAATATCCTTTCTGTTATTACCGTTATTGAACAGAAACAGATAATCTTATCGCCAAATCATACACCATGCAACGTCTTATTGCGCTCCTAGCATTGTTTTTTTGCTTCGGGCTGAACGCCCAGGTCACCACAGAAATCTTTGAATCTTTTAAACTACAAGAACGCCGGGATGTAAGTTATTACTTTCCGGAAGATTATGATAAGGAAAAGAAATATCCGCTAATCGTAGTGCTCGATGGTGATTACCTTTTCGATCAAGTAGTCGCGACCTCAAAATTCTACAGCCGGTTTCATGGCATGCCACAAAGCATTGTAGTAGGCGTACATCAAAGCAAGAACAGCATTCGGTTGAACGACTGCGCATGGAACGAAGAAAATGGACTGCCCTCGGAAAAAGGAAAACAGTTCTTTGAATTCTTGGGCATGGAGATTATTCCCTATTTAGATCTGAACTACAGTACTGCGCCCTTCAAGATGATCGTCGGCTATGATATCACGGCAAACTTTATAAACTATTGGCTTTTTAAGGATAACTCGCTTTTCAATGCCTATGTAAGCATTTCGCCCGATTTGGCCCCTGAGATGGAAGTTCGTGTACCCGAACGTTTGGGCACGTTCGATAAAAAAATCTTCTATCAGGTCATTCTAGAAGGCGAGCAAACCTCAAATACACCCAAAATAATGGCCATGGACAAAGCCATAAAGGCCATTGGTAAAGAATCATTGCACTATTATTTTGACGAATACCCTTCGGCCGACCATATCTCGATAGCCACGTATGGCATGGGAAAAGCTTTCGACAATATCTTCGGAATGTTCAAGCCCATCAGTCCGAAAGAATACAAGACTCAGATCCTGACTTCCGAAGAACCCGTTTTTGCCTATTTGGAAAACAAATACAAAAGCATTGATGACTTGTTCGGTTTTCAGAAAAGCGTCGATCTAAATGATGTTATGGCCATCTACGCCGGTATTCGCAAAAAAGAGGATACCGAATCGCTGAAACTCTTATCAGATCTTTGTAAGAGGGAGTTTCCCGGTACGATGATGGGTTTTTATTTCGAAGGCGAATACTACGAGCAGATCGGCGAACCAAAAAAAGCTTTGAAAACTTTCGAAAAATCCTTCGGAATGGACGAGATCGACTTTCTGACCAAAGAAATGGCCTTGGAAAAAATCGATGCCTTGAAGGCGGATTTTGGGTTCTAATAAACCTTTCGACTTTCAAACTTCTTAGTACCTTTAAGGCCGACCTAAACAACTAGGAATGGCCAAGACCAAAACAGCTTTTTTCTGTCAAAACTGCGGTACCCAATACGCCAAATGGGTCGGGCAATGTTCGGCCTGTAAGGAATGGAACACGGTAGTCGAAGAAGTCGTTCAAAAGGAAGATAAATCCGGCTGGAAGACCGTTTCCAATACTTCAAAAAAAATTGCCAAGCCCCTTCGCATTCAAGAAATCAGTACCGAAAAAGAACTGCGCCTGAACGTACACGACCTTGAGTTCAATCGGGTTTTGGGCGGTGGCCTCGTTCCCGGGTCGTTAGTGCTTATTGGGGGCGAGCCAGGTATTGGCAAAAGCACCCTGCTATTACAGATCGCCTTAAAACTTCCGTACAAAACCCTTTATGTCTCGGGCGAGGAAAGCCAAAAACAAATCAAGATGCGGGCCGACCGGATCCATCCGAACAGTGAGAGTTGTTTTATCCTTACGGAAACCAAGACCCAAAACATTTTTCAACAAATCGAGGCAATCGAACCCGATATCGTGGTCATCGATTCCATACAGACCTTGCATTCCGATTATATCGAATCGGCCGCCGGAAGTATTTCACAAATACGGGAGTGCACCTCAGAGCTGATAAAATTTGCCAAAGAAACCAACACACCCGTTATCCTTATCGGCCATATCACCAAAGATGGTTCCATTGCCGGACCAAAGATCTTGGAGCACATGGTGGACACGGTATTGCAATTCGAAGGGGATCGAAATTACGTGTACCGTATTCTTCGTGCCCTGAAAAACCGATTTGGTTCGACCGCCGAACTGGGTATTTACGAAATGCAGGGCAACGGACTTCGTGAGGTCAACAATCCTTCCGAGATATTGATTTCCAAGAACGATGACAGGCTCAGCGGAACGGCCATCGCATCGACCGTCGAGGGTATGCGGCCCTTATTGATCGAAATACAGGCCTTGGTCAGCACGGCGGTTTACGGAACCCCGCAGCGTTCGGCGACGGGCTACAATGCCAAACGCCTTAATATGCTCTTGGCGGTTCTCGAAAAACGTGCAGGGTTCAAACTCGGGGCGAAAGATGTTTTTTTGAACATTACCGGTGGTATTTCGGTAGATGACCCGGCCATCGATTTGGCCGTAATCGCCGCTATACTTTCAAGCAACGCCGATATTCCCATTGAAAAAGGAGTCTGTTTTGCCGCGGAAGTGGGACTGGCGGGAGAAATTAGGCCTGTACAACGGGTGGAACAACGTATTCTGGAAGCCGAGAAACTGGGTTTTGATTCAATCTATGTCTCCAAACGCAACAAAATCGGACTCAAAAACACGAAAATAGAGGTACATCTGGTCTCCAAAATCGAAGACGTGGTCAGCGGATTGTTCGGTTAACGCTTATCCCTCATAATCCGAGCAATGACCATAATGACGATGATCACGGCTATGATAAGGGCCAATTGCCAAAAACCAACTTTTAAAAAAGGCATAGTTCGATATTAAGGTGCAGGATTCGGAATTTCATTATGAATGGCCTCGATACCTTGCAATACTTCATCACTGAGTTTTACATCGATACTGGCAATATTCTCTTTCAACTGCCGCATACTGGTCGCGCCGATGATATTACTGGTCACAAAAGGTCGGCTGTTCACAAACGCCAAAGCCATTTGTGCCATTGATATATCGTTGTCCTGTGCCAATTTATGGTATTTTTCGGTCGCCCTTATGGCCGTTTTGCTACTGTATCGATCGTACTGCGGAAACAGGGTTATACGTGAAGTTGCAGGTTGCATTCCTCCTAAATATTTTCCGGTAAGCGTTCCAAAGCCCAATGGCGAGTAGGCCAATAAACCTATCTTTTCGCGATGCGAAACCTCGGCATTACCAACTTCGAATAGTCGGTTCAATAGACTATAAGGATTCTGTATCGTTATCATTCTCGGCAAACTCGCGTGTACCTTGCTTTCTTCCAAATAGCGCATCACGCCCCATGGCGTTTCGTTCGACAGACCGACATGGCGAATCTTGCCCTCTTGTACCAAATCACGAAGTGTTTCCAATATCTGGTGAATATTATCTTGCCAATGGTCAGAAATATCATGCTCGTAACCCCGTTTTCCGAAGAAATTGGTGTTACGATCGGGCCAATGTAATTGATAAAGATCGATATAATCGGTCTGCAAACGCTCTAAACTAGCATCTACTGCATCGACAATCGATTCCCTATTAATTCCTGTTGCCCGTATGAATTTGGCGAAGCTCGATTTGCCAACAATTTTCGAGGCCAAAACCACCTTGTCGCGGTTCCCTGTTTTTTTGAACCAATTACCAATGATCTTCTCGGTCAGCGAATGACGGTCCGGATGCGCAGGTATCGGATATAATTCCGCCGTATCGAAAAAATTGACACCTTGGTCCAAGGCATAGTCCATCTGTTCGTGCCCTTCTGCCTCGGTATTCTGTTTGCCCCAGGTCATGGTGCCCAAACAGATTTTACTTACTTCAATATCGGTACGGGGTAGATTGGTATATTCCATATTAAAAGAAAACCTTTTTCAGGCGTAAATTTACAAATATATCGAGAGTGCGTTTTGGCGATGAAAATTTAATTTTCCACCTCGACCAAAATCGGGCAATGATCACTATGTTTTGCCTCGGATAAGATAACCGAGCGCTTCAACCTATCTTCAAGTGATTCTGAAACCATACCGTAATCAAGACGCCACCCTTTGTTGTTGTTTCGCGCATTGGCCCGATAGCTCCACCAGGTATAATTGTCAGGTCTATCATTAAAATACCGGAAGCTGTCAATAAATCCGTTTTTTATGAAGTTGCCGATCCATTCCCGCTCGACGGGTAAAAATCCCGAAACATTTTTATTGCGTACCGGATCGTGAATGTCGATAGCCCTATGACAAATGTTATAATCGCCCAAAACGATCAGGTTCGGATGGGTCTTTCGAAGTTCATCCGCATATTTTTGAAAGTCGGCCATATAAGTGAGTTTATGTTCCAATCGGGCCAGATTGGTTCCCGAGGGCAAGTACATGCTCATAACGGAAAGATCCCCAAAATCGGCACGTAGGTTCCTTCCTTCGAAATCCATGTAATCGACCCCGGTTCCGACCTCGACATGGTCGGGTTTTGTTTTTGAAAGAATCGCGACACCGCTATACCCCTTCTTTTGGGCACTGAACCAGTAGTTATATGAATATCCCGCTTCTTCAAAAACAGCAAGATCCAATTGTACTTTCATGGCTTTGATCTCTTGAAGGCAGACCACATCAGGATCGACAGTTTTTAACCATTCGAGAAAACCTTTGTTCAAAGCGGCCCGAATACCATTGACATTATAGGAGATAATTTTCATCGGAAATCAATTTAGGCCGAAAATAGGGATTGTTTCATTACCCAAAAAAAGTTTGGAACGACATTTGATTTTCCCCTACCGAATGAAAACAGGTGAGAATGAAAAAGTTGCTATTTATATTGATATTGTCGGGTGGTTTTGTACAGGCCCAAAAATATAGGCCCTTTTACAACAACCATGAAATTCGGTTCAACATGGGGCGCTTTTTGGCGACCACGGCCATTGAAAGTTCCTATGAGTTCTATTTCACACCGGATACCAGTATAGGTGGAACAGTATTCTTCAATGGTGATGGCCTTGGTCGGAGCGGTAATTTCGGTATTGGGCCAAACCTTAGGGCCTATTTCGGCTATCGACCGAAGAGCGGGATTTTTGCCGAGGCCTTCGGACTATACTATACGGGTGACATTGATATCGAAGACAATTTAGGTCGAAGGAACTATGATTATGGTACAACCGCCGTTGGTCTCGGTCTGGGAAGAAAGTGGTCTACGTTCGGCGAAAAACTGACCGCGGAGATCAATGTGGGACTAGGCCGGAACATTAATCCCCACGAATTTCAAGATTCTTTCATGTATCGGGCCGGTCTATCATTAGGGTTTCGGTTTTAAGCAGTATTTTAGTGCCTTATTGCCCATTGAATGAACATAAGGCCCGTTTTTTTGATTTTTCTTTTATGTGCTATGGTTGTCCGAGCACAAGACCCCGTTGACAATGATAGTATCACTCAGCTGGACGAAGTCATTCTCTTAGATGCCCTAAAGAAAAAAAATGCCGTGGGCATCGTTCCTTCCGAAGTCATTTCGGCAAAGATATTTCAGAACTACAGTCCGGTTTCGATGGTCAATGCCATGAACCAAATTCCCGGAGTGTACGTTTTTTCAGGGGCTTTGAACACCAACCGCATCACGATACGCGGTATCGGTGCCCGAACACTTTTCGGCACCGATAAATTACGAATGTATTATGCCGATATTCCGGTAACCGATGGCTCGGGCTTTTCGACCATTGAGGCCTTCGACCTCGAGAACCTAAGCCAAATCGAGGTTATTAAAGGCCCCAAGGGCACTACTTTTGGCACCAATTTGGGCGGGGCGATCGTTTTAAATCCAAAGGAAGCCCTGGGCAGGTCTACCAACTTTTCGAACAATTTTACGGTCGGGTCGTTCGGTCTTTTGAAAAACAGCCTCTCTTTTAACCATAACGACGGTAAGCTGAGGGTCGGACTACAATATGGGCATTTGAAAACCGATGGTTATCGCGAGAACAGTAATTTTGAACGCGACGGAATTCTATTGAACACTTCATACCGATACAATGCCAAAAACAGAATAAGCCTACTCGTAAACCACATCGGTTATACGGCTCAGATACCAAGTTCATTGGGAGCGACCGCGTTTGCCGAAGACCCACGGCAAGCAACGTTTACTTGGCGGGCTTCCCAAGGTTTCGAAACCAACGATTATACTTTGGTGGGCCTTAACCATTCGTACCGGCTCACTGAAAACTTTGAAAATTCGACCAGTGTTTTCTACAGTTATCTGGATAAGGACGAGGCGCGGCCCTTTGGCATCTTGGACGAAATTACCCAAGGCTTTGGCTTTCGAACCCGGTTTTCAGGAGATTTTCACTTCATTGGCAATAAGGCAAATTATACCTTCGGAGGTGAACTCTACAAAGATGAATATGATTGGGACGAGTTCGAAAACCTTTATGAAGAAAACAATGGCAATGGAAGTTTGAAAGGCGCTCAATTTGCGCGCAATAAAGAATTTAGAAGCCAATGGAACGCTTTTACAACGTTATTACTTCCTTTTACACAAAAGTTTTCGGCACTGTTCGGACTTAATATCAACAAGACCGATTACGATTATCGAGACCGCTTCAATACCGGTACGGCAAACAAAAGTGCCGACCGAAATTTCAAGGCCATTGCTTTGCCGAGCCTGAACCTCGACTATACCATTTCAGAAAACCATCGGGTATATGCGAACATCAGTCGTGGATTTTCGAATCCGACTTTGGAGGAAACCTTGACACCAGAAGGAGTTGTAAATCCTGATATCGCACAAGAAACAGGTATGAACTACGAATTGGGAACCACTCTTTTTTTGGATAATCGTCGGTTTCATTTGAACCTTGCGGTGTACCAAATGAACATTAAAAACCTATTGGTCGGCGAACGCGTTACCGAAGACCGCCTTGTAGGAAAGAATGCGGGAAAAACACGTCACCGTGGACTTGAAATAGCCATGTCGTATAATTGGAAAATTTCCTCGAAAGTACAGTTATCACCATTTGTAAACTTCACCCTAACCGACCACAGTTTTGTCGATTTCATCGATGACGGTGAAGATTTTTCTGGAAATCCGTTGACCGGTGTGCCCGAACAAAGGCGAACCGCGGGCATTCAATCGCGCTTCTTCGACAACTTCTATTGGAATATCTCGCATCAACATGTAAGTGAAATTCCCTTGACCAACGCCTCTGACCTATACAGCGACCCTTTTACCGTATTCAATTCAAGAATGGGGTATCTAAAAAATCTATCCGAACATTTTACCTTGGGAATCGACTTTGGCATCAACAATCTATTTGACAAGGTGTATGCGCAATCGGTATTGATCAATACCCAGGGTTTTGGCGGCAGCGAACCACGCTATTTCTATCCGGGAGATGCCCGTAATTATTATGGCAGTTTGCGTTTGGGTTATCGGCTGTAACTTGAACGTTTAATGATTCAAGACCATTCAATATTGCAACAATCTCACTACTTTTAAAGATAAAATACGGCCCAGCAATAATCATATTGGCCCAACTAAACCGTTTAATCGATGTTGAAAAAAATCCTATTCCTTTTTATGATGGCAGGTATGCTGGTCACTTCGAGCCATGCCCAGGATAGCTATCCCAAAAATCTATCAATCGATGTCCGAAATTACGTTTTCAATCTCCATTTAAACGATGAAGACAATGAAATTGAAGGCGAGGCCTTGATCACCGTCGATTTCAAGGATAAAGTCGAGCATTTTAGTCTCGATCTTATCGGTAAATCAGGAGAACATGGTATGGAAGTGATAGAGGTTCTTGAAGACAGCACCATCACCGAATACCGTTACGCTAACGATAAAATCATAATACGGCCCAAATTCAATGGCCCAAAAACCAAAACATTCAGTATTCGTTATCACGGCGTTCCAGAAAGGGGCTTGGTTATCGACACGACAAAATTTGGGCAACGTTCGTTTTTCGGGGACAATTGGCCCAATTTGGCCAGGCACTGGCTTCCCTGTGTCGATCATCCTTACGATAAAGCGGCGGTAGAGTTTAGGATTACGGCACCTGATCATTACGACGTCGTGGCCACTGGCGAGAAAATTGAGGAAAGTAACCTCAACAATGGTTTCAAGCTGACAACATACAGAGAACCGGCACCGGTAGCCATGAAGGTGGTCACTATCGGTGTGACAAAATTCGCCAGCAAATTATTGGGTATGGTCGGTGATATTCCCGTTACAGCTTGGGTATATCCTGAAAATCGACTTGATGGTTTTTCCGATTATGCCGTTTCGACCGACGTCATGGACTATTTTGTAGACCATATCGGGCCATATGCCTATGCCAAGCTTGCCAATATGCAGGCAAAGACACAATGGGGCGGATTGGAAAATGCCGGCACGATTTCTTACTTCGAAAACTCCGTTACAGGAAAGAACGAGGTCGAAGGTCTAATCGCCCATGAAATTGCACATCAATGGTTCGGAAACTCTGCTTCCGAGGCCAATTGGAACCATGTTTGGCTAAGTGAAGGCTTTGCGACCTACTTTTCCATTCTTTATTTGGAAAACACATATGGTGATGAAAAAAGGAAGGAAGAATTGGTATTGGATAGAAAACAAACCATCGAATATTATGCGAAGAACCCTGCCCCGGTTGTCGATAACTCGATAATAGACCCTTTGAAAGTCTTAAGTACTAATACGTACCAAAAAGGCGGCTGGGTACTCAACATGTTACGTCATCAATTGGGAGATGATATTTTCTGGAAAGGAATCAGAACATATTATGAGACCTACGAAAATTCAAATGCACTTACCAAAGATTTTCAGGCGGTAATGGAATCGGTATCAGGCAAGAATCTTGCCAATTTCTTTAGCCAATGGATATTTACCAAGGGGCATCCTGTACTAAAATGGAACTGGAACTATCGAAAAGGGAAATTAGTGATTACTATCGACCAGGTTCAAGGCCACCATATTTTTGACTTTCCATTGGAAATCGGAATCCAAAATGGAGAAGCAATGAAAATAGAGCTGGTCGAGGTAAACGGGGCATCAAAAACCTATGAAATCAAGGTCGATTCAAAACCGACCGATGTAATTCTAGATCCTAATGTTTGGTTACTTTTTGAAGAAAAATGAGAAAAATCACCTCCTTCAGTAACTAATTTAAAGGACTTCGCTAGTACCGAACCACAATTTCTATTCGAGGAATCTCTCGAATCACAATATAGGAGTTTGAAATTAGGGATCCCGCTCAAACAAAATCATGCAGGAATGCTTTATATTTAAAAGGGTTTTGTCATATCACCAGGAAAACATGAGGTCATGAAACAATTTACGCTTGTAATTTTATTCATTTTTTGTTGCTTCTATGGGCGTTCACAAGATTCGATGCTCTGTCAAGGAGCTTATTGGACGGAAGATGAAGCGGTCGTCGCCATGAAACAATTCGAAAAGGAATGGAATGACAGGGCTTCATGGGAAAAACGGGCCCAAAGAATAAAAAAAGGAATTATCGAGGGCATGCAACTTGAAAAGATGCCCGATATCAAAGGAAATTTTAATACGATCATCAACAATACCCGTAATATGGACGGCTATATTGTCGAGAATATCGCCATTGAGAGCTTTCCCGGTTTTTATATTACGGGCAACCTGTACAGACCAACCACGGAAAGTGAAAAATATGCCGCCATACTGAATGCCCACGGCCACGGACAAAATCCACGCTTTTCAAAATCGGCACAAACAAGAAGTGCAGTGCTGGCAAGAATGGGGGCCATCGTTTTTACGTATGATATGATAGGTTATGGGGAGAATGATCAGGTAGATCACAAAATGCCAATTGCCCTTTTGCTTCAAACTTTTAACAGCAAACGTGTTTTGGAGTATTTATTGTCAAGGCCCGATGTCGACCCGCAACGCATCGGCATGACAGGTGAGTCTGGGGGCGGTACGCAGACCTTTATGCTATCGGCCATAGACGACCGTATTCGAGTGTCGGCTCCCGTTGTGCAAGTCTCCGCCCATTTTTTCGGAGGATGTATTTGTGAAAGTGGAATGCCCATACACAAAAGTACCGACCATCAGACGAACAATGCCGAAATCGCCGCCCTATTTGCACCACGGCCTTTGCTACTGATATCCGATGGCGATGATTGGACAAGAAATGTACCCCGCATAGAATACCCCTATATTCAAAAAGTGTATGCCCTTTACAATGGTGAAAATAGGGTGGAAAATGTGCATTTGCCTTTGGAGAGGCACGATTATGGGTTTTCTAAAAGAGCAGCCGCCTATAATTTCTTGGGACATCACCTTCAATTGAATTTTCAAACGCCTTATGATGATGGGTATAACGAAGATTTTGTCACCCTTTTATCCGAAGAAGAATTAAAAGTGTTCCATTCCTCCAAACCTACCGATCGTTTGCTGGGGAATCAAGCCGTAATGGAGTATTTGGGTATTGGGCAGTAATTGGGTCCTTCGGTTTTAAGGATCTTTTAGACTAAATCTTTTTTAGCCATTCCTTCATATCGACAGCTTCGTGTATGATTCCGTTCAATTCGGAAATAGCCACCCGTTCCTGCTCCATGGAGTCCCTATGACGAATGGTAACCGTTTGATCTTCCAGGGTCTGGTGGTCAACGGTGATACAAAACGGCGTTCCGTTGGCATCTTGTCTTCTATAGCGGCGCCCGACGGCATCCTTTTCGTCATAGAGCACATTGAAGTCCCATTTCAGGTCATCGATAATTTCTTTTGCAACTTCAGGTAGCCCGTCCTTTTTGACCAACGGAAGTACCGCCGCTTTTGTGGGGGCCAAAACTGGCGGAAGCTTCAAAACCGTTCTGAAAGTACCATTTTCCAACTCTTCTTCCTGTAACGCATTTGAAAAGACGGCCAAGAACATCCGGTCAAGTCCGATAGAGGTTTCAACGACATAAGGAACATAGTTCTTATTGGTTTCATGGTCAAAATATTGGAGTTTCTTCCCTGAATATTTTTCGTGGTTGCCCAAATCGAAGTCGGTACGCGAGTGTATTCCCTCCAACTCTTTGAACCCAAAAGGAAATCGGAATTCAATGTCAGCGGCGGCATCGGCATAGTGCGCGAGCTTCTCGTGGTCGTGAAAACGGTAATTTTCTTCACCCATTCCCAACGACAAGTGCCATTTCATACGAGTTTCTTTCCATTTTTCGTACCATTCTTTTTGAGTGCCCGGTTGAATGAAGAACTGCATTTCCATCTGCTCGAATTCACGCATACGAAAGATGAATTGACGCGCAACGATCTCATTTCGAAAGGCCTTGCCGATCTGTGCAATGCCAAAAGGAATTTTCAAGCGCCCGGTCTTTTGCACGTTTAGAAAATTGACAAAAATACCTTGGGCCGTTTCAGGGCGTAAAAACAAATCGGTCGCGTTCTCGGCCGAGGCACCCAGTTTTGTGCCGAACATTAGATTAAATTGCTTGACGTCGGTCCAGTTACGGGATCCCGACATAGGACATGCAATTTGTAGTTCTTCTATCAGTTTTTTGACATCGGCGAGGTCTTCTTTTTCCAATGACCTTCCCAATCTTTTAAGAATAGTTCGGCCTTCTTCCCGATATTCCAACACGCGCTGGTTCGTTTCAAGAAACTGGTCTTTGTCAAAAGCTTCGCCAAAGCGTTTTGCGGCCTTGGCTACTTCTTTTTCTATTTTCGCCTCGATCTTGGCCACATGGTCTTCGACCAGAACATCGGCGCGATACCTTTTTTTAGAATCTTTGTTGTCTATCAAGGGGTCGTTAAAGGCATCGACATGACCTGAGGCTTTCCAAGTGGTCGGATGCATAAATATGGCGGCATCGATACCGACAATATTATCATTGAGCTGCACCATGGCCCGCCACCAATATTCGCGAATGTTCTTTTTAAGCTCTGCGCCGTTCTGTCCGTAGTCATATACGGCACTAAGGCCATCGTAAATCTCACTTGACTGAAATACATAACCGTACTCCTTGGCATGCGAAATTACCTTCTTGAAATCATCCTCTTGTTTTGCCATTCGGCAAAAATAGAATATTACTCCAAAAAATCTTTAATTTATTTTAGATCAAATCCGGTCGAGGAAAGCAATCGCTCGTTTTCAAAGATGTTCAAAGTGTAGTTGCCCGACTTCAAGGATCCTTCGGGTATGGTAATAAAATCACATACTTCGATGTCGTCACCCGTCGTAATAATTTCGACCCGCTTGCTATAGATATTGCCGCTAACCGATATGGTATTGGCATTGTCTTCTATTATACGCTTTTCGGGATCTAAGAATTGTAAATAGATTATGCGTTGTTCGTTCGCTATGGAAGGATCGGCGACAATGGTGACACAACCTCTCAATTTTTCGATACTCGACGCTTTGTTCGTAATAATCGGTTTACCGCTTCGAAGCCTCATGCCATTGGCCAATGGTGCGTTCAGTTCTAAATAAGTCTTTGTCTTCAACTCATTGTCCAGTTCTTTACGCAGCTCTCGCTGGGCCGCCTCATTCTCGGCGATACTTTCGTTTTTAAGTCGCAGTTCTTCGGCTCTCTTTCTCGCTTCTTCATACTTTTCGGTCAATACGATATTATTGTATTTCAAGAAATTGTTCTTGAGCTTTAAACTATCGTTTATGGCTTCAAGCCTTCTCAGTTCTCCTTTGAACTCCCTTAATTTCTCAATAGTGAAATTCAATTTTCCGACTGAATCCAATAATTGCTGAACTCTGTTCTTTGAGGTTTGAAGATCGATTTCACTTACTTCGTTGCGCACCTCGAGCCTATCAAGCTCTCCTCGCATTAGGGTAAGATCTTTGACCAATAATTCCTTTTCTTGCTCTAAAAAGCTGATTTGGGTAGTGCTTTGGGCATAGCTATAATAAAAGGCGATCAAAATACCGATTATTACAGCCACGAGAGCCGCAAGAATTATTTTGTAGTTGAATTTGTTATCTTGACCATCCATTGGAACAAGTGGGCTTTAGTAGGTTAATATTGCACAAGATTCGATGCTCTCTAAACTTTCAAATATACTAATTGATATAAACACCGTCCTACTGCCCCGTGTATGTTTTGGATGTAATGTGCATTTAAATAGAGGAGAGTACCTCATCTGTACCGTTTGTCGGAATGATTTGCCACTCACCGATTATAACTTTAACGAAGAAAATGCGGTAGACCGTACTTTTTATGGACGAATTAACATAAAAAAGGCAAGCTCTTTCCTGTTTTTTACTGAAAATTGCCTTGTCAAAACCCTCATACATCACTTAAAATATAAAAACCAAGAAGAAATAGGTAAGTTTTTAGGTGATTGGTATGGCCAAGTTTTAATGGAGGATTTGGGTCTCGAAAAAATAGAGTATGTGATTCCGGTCCCCCTACACCCAAAAAAACTTAGAAAAAGAGGGTATAATCAGGTCACCAAGTTCGGTCAGCGTTTGGCCCACCATTTAAATGCAGAATATCTGGAAAACATTCTAATCAAGACCGCCAATACAAAAACACAGACCAAAAAGGGCCGATTAGGGCGGTGGTCCGATGACACTGGATTATACAAACTCACCGACGCTTACTTGTTAAAAAACAAAAAGGTTTTATTGGTCGATGATGTAATTACTACGGGTGCAACGATTGAAATTTGCGGGGAAACCTTGAAACAGGTCGATGGTCTAACGCTCTATGTGGCCAGTATGGCTGTTGTTCCCTTAACCAAAAAGTAGGATTCTACACCCCCCAAGCTTCCACTTTAACCCTATTTTTAACGTTTTTGATTTTTATTGCCCGAACTGTTTTACAAATATATCGTTACTTTGTCCATAAGATAGATTCTCGATGTTGCGACGTATTTTTTCCTCACTTTTTATACTCTTCATCGTACTTGCCCTGTACCAATGTGGCCGTAGGGGCACGCCGACCGGAGGCCCCAAAGATGTTGACCCTCCACAATTGGAACGAACCGAGCCAGAGAATATGACCACAAATTTCAAGGCCCAAAGAATACGCCTATACTTCGATGAGTATATCAAACTTGTAGATATTCAAGATCAGCTTATCGTTTCGCCGCCGTTACAATACACTCCTGAAATATCACCACAGGGCGGCACGAGCAAATTCGTTGAAATCAAGATCAAGGATACCCTAAAGCCCAATACGACCTATACATTCAATTTCGGGCAAAGTATTGTGGACAATAACGAAGGTAATCCCGCAAGCTTTTTAACCTATGTTTTTTCAACCGGGGATTATATCGACTCTTTGACAGTTTCAGGAGTCGTAAAAGATGCCTTTAACAAAAAGGCAGACGAGTTCATAAGTGTGATGCTCTATGAAATAGACAGTTCTTATACCGATTCGACCTTATACCAAAAACCTCCGAATTATATTACCAACACGCTAGACAGCACTGTAATATTCACTTTGCGAAACCTTAAAGAAGGCCGTTATGCCATGTTCGCCGTTAAAGATGAGGCGAAGAACAATATTTTTGACCAAAATGCGGATAAGATCGCTTTCATTCCAGATACCATTTCACTTCCGACCGATTCGACCTATCTGTTGACCCTGTTTAAGGAAATACCAGATTACAAGATAAGTGTTCCCTCATTTGCCGCCAAAAACAAGATTGTTTTCGGGTATTACGGCGACGGTAAGCATATTGAGATCGAACCTTTGACCCGATTGCCCGATACGATTCGCAGCACCGTCAGAAAAGAGCGCGACCAAGACACGCTAAATTATTGGTTTACACCGTTTGAAACCGATTCGATAGTATTTACGGTAATCAATGAACGTGAGAAAATAATCGACACTTTTACCGTGAAGAGTCGCAAGGTAGGACTCGACTCACTTAGGTTAAAACCAACCCAACAAGGTTCATTGAATTTTTATGACCCGTTCAATATTGAAGCGACTACCCCAATTGCGGCCATTGATACGTCAAAATTTAGTTTAATGAACAAAGACTCCGTACCGGTCAATTTCAAAATCTTCCTTGACAGCGTCGAAAATCAAGTTATGGTGGATTTTCCCCGGGCGCCCAATGAAATATATAAAATGCAGATCTTGCCAGACGCGATTACCGATTTTTTTTCCAAAACCAACGATACATTGAGCTATAGCCTTTCAACAAAGAGCCTTGCCGATTACGGCAATCTTCAATTGACATTAAACGGCGCAATAACGTATCCTATCATCGTTCAATTGACCGATGAAAAGGGAACGACGATCAGAGAAAGTTTTGCCGCCGAACCGCAAGAATTTGCATTTGATGCCCTTGAACCGGGCAAATATCAAATTCGGGTAATCTTTGATACCAATGCCAACGAAAAATGGGATACCGGAAATTATCTCAAAAAGATTCAACCTGAGCGCGTAAGTTATTACCCTGATGTAATCGATATGCGGCCCAACTGGGAGTTTCCGGTAACTTTTACCCTAATAGAGTAAACTTGTCGCGGTCTTCCAAAAACTTAAGTTTGCCCCTATTGGAAACAATATGTTCTTTGCTCAGAACGACAGAAAGAGTTTCGTCGTCTTGTGAATGGACCATTAAATCGCCCAAGGTATCATATGTCGCTGAATTACCACTGTATTCATGATTTAACCCATCTGTTCCAATTCGGTTCACACCTATACAATATGCCATATTCTCTATAGCCCTTGCCTTTAGAAGGGCATCCCAAGCATTTACCCTTGGTTTGGGCCAATTGGCCACATAGATCAAAACATCATAATCTTCGGTGTTTCTTGACCATACCGGAAAACGCAGATCATAGCAGATCATAGGGCAAATCTTGAATCCTTTATAATCGACGATCAATTTTACCGCCCCTGAACCATAGACCTCATTTTCACCTGCCAGTGTGAAGGTATGGCGTTTATCGTAATAGTCGAAGGTGCCGTCGGGGTGCACAAAAAAAAGTCGGTTCGTATAGCGGTCGTTTTCATAAAATGGAAGGCTTCCTACCAGTGCTATTTCTTTCTTGGCACACTCGGCCTTCATCCAGTCCAATGTCTTTTGCCCTTCAGAAATATGAATATTTCTGGGATTCATTGTGAATCCGGTGGTGAACATTTCGGGTAGGATTACCAAGTCTACATCCTCAGATATTTCTTTTAACTTTTTAGAAAATCGATTCCTGTTCCTTTCAGGATCCTCCCATGCCAAAGAGGTCTGTACCAAAGCGATTTTCAAGTCTTTTGCCATCTAATTTTTACTTTCAAGTATGGAGATCAATTCTGGAACACCTTGAATCTTGGCATGATCTAGGGCGGTATTTCCCCTGGGATCTCTTGCAGTGGTGTCGGCTCCATTTTCAAGGAGCAACTTGACGATATCAGGTCGATTAAAGGTCACGGAATAAATAAGACAGGTCGATCCCATAGCATTTCGCTCGTTTACATTGGCCCCATTTTCTATTAGCTTTTTCGCGATATCGGTATATCCCTTGAAACACACTCCCATCAATGCCGTATTTCCGGAAGCATCTTTGATATCTACCTTGGCGCCCTGCTCTAGCAACAGATCGACAATATCTTGCTCATCGTAATACGTTGCCAATATCAACGGGGTCGACCCCCTCTGATCCTTACTGTCTAGCAACAATGGGTTCTTGAGCAGCATGGACCTTGCCTCCTTTAAGTTGCCCTGTCGTATCTCATTAAAGAATGTTTCGTTCATTGCCGCTGTCATTATCATAAATGTATAAAAAAACCGCCACATCAGATTAAGGATATGACGGTCTTTAAAGTGAAACTTTTTTTTACAGTTTGAAGCTATTACTTCAGCCTGATCGAAACCATTAAGCCAAATCAAATCGATCTAGATCCATAACTTTCGTCCAAGCGGCTACGAAGTCCTTTACGAACCGTTCTTGAGAATCATCACAGGCATAAACCTCTGAGATTGCCCGTAGTTCAGAGTTCGAGCCAAAAATTAGGTCGACACGCGTACCTGCCCATTTCACGTCTCCGGTTGCCCGACTACGACCTGCAAAAATTTCTTCCGACTCTGAAGAGGCTTCCCATTTTACATTGAAATCAAGCAAGTTGACAAAGAAATCGTTGGTCAAAGACCCCGTACGATCGGTAAAGACCCCATGTTGTGATTGATTATGGTTCACATCGAGAACGCGCAACCCCCCTATCAGCACCGTCATTTCAGGCACGGTCAAGGTCAACAATTGTGCTCTATCGATCAACATTTTCTCGGCAGGAGTAGCAGGTTTTCCTTTCACATAGTTACGGAATCCATCGGCCCTTGGCTCCAATGCATCAAAAGATTCGATATCGGTCTGTTCTTGAGATGCGTCGGCCCTACCGGGTGTAAAGGGCACCGTAATATCGTGTCCGGCATTTTTGGCGGCCTCTTCGATACCGGCACTTCCGCCAAGAACGATCAAATCTGCAATTGAAACCTTTTTGTTCGCTTGACCTTCGTTGAACTCTTTTCGAATGGCTTCATAGGTCTTCAACACTTTGTCCAACTGAGCAGGATTATTGACTTCCCAATTCTTTTGAGGTGCGAGACGTATACGCGCTCCATTGGCCCCACCTCTCTTATCAGATCCTCTGAATGTTGAAGCAGAGGCCCAAGCCGTTGCCACAAGTTGCGATACCGAAAGACCGGAAGCAAGAATTCTTTTCTTCAATTCGGCTATGTCGGCGTCGTTGATCAACCCGTGTTCTACAGCTGGTATAGGGTCTTGCCAAATCAATTCTTCTTGAGGCACTTCTGGCCCTAAATAGCGTGCGATCGGCCCCATATCCCTATGTGTCAATTTGAACCATGCACGAGAATAGGCCTCGGCAAACTCATCTGGGTTTTCATAAAAGTGTCTTGATATTTTTTCATATGCCGGATCCATTCGCAATGAAAGATCTGTGGTAAGCATAAATGGTGCATGCTTCTTTTCAGGGTTATGCGCATCAGGTATGGTATCTGCGCCGCCACCGTTCTTAGGCCTCCACTGATGGGCCCCGGCCGGACTTTTGGTCAGCTCCCATTCATAGCCGAAAAGGTTCTCAAAAAATCTATTGCTCCATTGGGTCGGTGTACTGGTCCAAGCCCCTTCGAGCCCGCTTGTAATCGTATCTGAACCATTTCCGGTACCAAAATTGTTCTTCCAGCCCATACCCATCATTTCTATCGAGGCACCTTCGGGTTCGGCCTCGACATATTCAGAACCCGACGCGGCACCGTGGGTCTTGCCAAAAGTATGACCCCCTGCGATTAGCGCGACGGTTTCGTAATCGTTCATCGCCATTCGGCCAAAGGTCTCGCGAATGTCATGGGCTGCGGCAACGGGATCCGGATTACCGTTTGGGCCTTCGGGATTTACGTAGATCAATCCCATATGGGCGGCACCTAGCGGATTTTCCAGCTCACGTTCTTTAGAATATCGTTCCTTATTGCCTAACCATTCACCTTCCGAACCCCAGTATATATCCTCCTCGGGTTGCCAAATATCTTCGCGACCACCAGCAAAACCGAACATTTTTAGCCCCATTGATTCATGGGCACAATTACCGGCCAAAATCAATAAATCGGCCCAAGATATTTTTTTTCCGTATTTCTTTTTAATCGGCCACAATAAAAACCGGGCCTTGTCAAGATTAGCATTGTCGGGCCAACTGTTCAAGGGGGCAAAACGTTGTGAACCCGTGCCCCCACCACCACGGCCATCGGCAATGCGGTAAGTGCCCGCGGCATGCCAGGCCATTCGGATGAACAACGGGCCGTAGTGCCCAAAATCTGCAGGCCACCAATCTTGGCTGTCGGTCATCAGATCGTAAAGGTCCCGCTTAACGGCATCCAGATCCAACGACTTGAATTCCTTGGCGTAGTCGAAGTTTTCGTCCATCGGGTCTGCTAAGGAAGAGTGTTGTCGTAAGATATTAAGGTTCAGTCTATTCGGCCACCAGTCGGTGTTCGAAGTACCTCCGCCGGCGGCTTCATTTAATTCTCCGTTCAAAAAAGGGCATTTTGCACTTGACTCATTGACATCCCAGGCATTTTTATCTGAAGATGTGTTCTGATTTTCTTTACTCATATCGTGTTGTTTTTAGGCCTTGCAGTATCGCAATAAGCGGTTAGATTCTGTTCTTTAAAAGTACAAAAAAACCGATGAATAGCATAAATTTTTAATATTAATACATTATTAAATAATAGGTTTTGTTTATGGTTATAGGCGTCTTTTTTCTTAACATTTTCAAGTTAAATCTCGCAAAATTTAGCCTATCTACTGGTGGACAGATTGCCTGAAAAATCTGCTGAACTTTATTGAATGAATGTTTACAGCCTACCTGTTCATTGACTTTAATCTTTGATTCCCGGCGTGTAGTCATCAGGGGCGACTTGCGGTTGGTTGATTGTTCCTTCATCGCCCGAATCATTGAAAATCGTCCATTCACTAAAGTCATAGTAAGATTTACCTTCCGTAATATTTGAATTGCGCAGTGCCCGGCCATCTTCAAACTCATGATTTGTACCCGAACCGTCTTCGCCAACTACACCGAATATATCAATGACTTTTCCGAATGGGTCAACAAGCTCCAGATTATCGTCTCCGTTGGAATCGGCCGGACTATTGACCCCCACGCCAATATCTGGTGGAAAGCCATAGATCATTTCAAATTCCTCAGCATTTGGCGCAATTACAAAAGTGCTTTCGCCGGCAATTGTCAAACCCGAAAGTTCAACCGTCGAACTTATATCGGTGTTACTATTCGTATAGCGGTTCAAACGCCATCCTTTGAGGCTTAAAGGTGCCGAATCTGAATTATAGAGTTCGACAAATCGCGCTCCTGGATTATTGTCGGGGTCAGCCAATTCAGAAATAAAGATTCGTGAGGATGTAAATTCGTCTTGCAAATCTGGACATCGATCTTCTGTAAAATCAAGATCTTCGAGGTCTCGAACAACAAGTTTGAAATTGTCGTTTTCCCTTAATAACACTCCCGTGATCGTACCATTTCCATCGGGCAAAACCTCCGATCGAAAATCTGAATACCCACTGTTCAATAAAATAATTCTGTTGTCGTAACAGTCCACTAAAGTTCGTTCGGTTTCTTCAGTTTTAACGGCGAATACCTCACCAGTATCTTCTTCGCTAAATTCCACTGAATTGAACTGTACCAAGGTATTGGTCAAGTCTTCATGCAAATTATCCAATGACACTAGTGTCGGTTGAATTGCCGAGTTTTCACTACATGACATTAAAATATGATCATCGGCAACGGCCGCCGGCAATCGCCCAACCGATTCATTCCCAAAAGATGAAAAGACACCCCCTATCTTAAAAACATCCTTGGACTTTCCAAGATATAGCCCCTTTAATTTTATATAAACCTTGCTTCCCACAGGATAGAACAAATGCGAATCGCGAACATCGATCTCAATCTGAAAACCCTCAGTCGGATCGACCGGACTATCTTGAAAGTGCAAAACACTGAAAAAATTGCCCGATCTATCAGAAGAGATTATATAACCCTCAATTATCAAATCGTGTTGGATCTGCAAGGTTTTGTCAACATATAGCTCCTTGACTTGGGCATAAGTTACATTGGCGGCCAAATTCGAAGCACATATCTCTTCAGGGTTTTCAAAGTTTCGGTTTTTGACACAGCCCATTAATACCCAGATTGCCATTAAGGGCATCAATTTGTTTTTTATGGATAAACAATCATTCATCTTCTTTTATACTTGACAGGTTTTTAGAAACTAAATACCATGTTCAAAAAATAAGTACGGCCATAGCCGTACCAATATTTCGCTGCAAAAGACGGCGACCCGCTCAAATTGTCTTGTTGCAATTGACCAAAATTTCCATTTCTACTCTGCTCGTAACCGCCTGTTCGAAAAACGGTATCGAAAAGATTGTTGATACTGGCAAAAATGCTGACATATTTTCCTTTTTTAAGCCAAGATTTGCCGCCAACCAAATTAAGAAGGTAAAAATTCTCCAAAGGTTTTTGTTCTAAAAGTCTGCCTACATTTTCCGGTGTCGCATCGGCAAACGGTAGGCCCGTATCCGGGTTTAGATAAAAACTGGGGGTTCTTGTAATCGTTGAGATGTTGACGTAATTATTTGCCAAATAGTTGGCTGTTGCACCCACCCACCAATATTTAGGGTCACGGTATTCCAAGCCGAACGCAATTGCTTTTTGTGGGCCTTGCGCCAGTTTATAATCCTTTATTTTGGCAACCCCCAAATCAATACTGCCCTCAGTGTCGATTAGGTCTTCTTCAGCCCCCGCGGTATCAAAATTGATGGAAACCGAAGGGTCGCTTGCGTAAACATACTTACCGAACGCCGCCACCGTAGTAAACTTTACAGAAGCGGATAGTTGGTATTCCAGACCTAATTCCAGACCCATATGTAACTTGTCGAGATCGGTCAAAACTTCCTGTACAAAATCAGAACCCACGCCCGCATCGACAAAAAAGAAATTGATATCGGTCGTGTTCTGAAACCGGGTGTAATATGCAGTGGCCCTCCCGGTCAATTTGGGCAAACGCATGTCGTAGTTCAAATCAATTGTAGAAACCATTTCACTTTTTAGGTTAGGTACTACCTGATTGTTCTCCCTTGGGTTCACGAATGTGTTTTGCAAGGTGGGTGGTCGATATAATATTGCTCCATGTGCCGTCAGCCAGTGTCTCCCCGTAAGCTTATAGGCAAAGCCTCCCTTAACACCCAAATTGGAAAAATTCACCATTTCACTACGGCCAAACGAACTGTTTGGAAATCGTTGGTTTTCGAAAAGACCGTTTCTTTGGTAATCGGTTCCCATCAAACCTCCGGAAAGAAAGGCGTTCCATTTGTTCCTGTTGTATCGCAACTGGGCAAAAACATTCCACTGCGTTGCATTTATTCTGTAATTGTAATTAAAAATATCGTGCTCACCTTTTCCAGTATTCCCATTTATGTCGTTCAAGGTATTGGAAAATGGGTCGATATCTTCATGGAGATCAGCTCCTAACAAATCAAAGATTTGGGCATAATTATCCGAGCTTAGTTGCCGAAATGTAATTCCGAAATCGGTTTGCAGATTTTCATTGATAGTTAGATTTGCCGTCGAACTTAAAATCAACTGCCGATTACTAGAGACGTCATCGTAAAGTACATATGCGGCTTTTCCCTGAGAATTGGCCGCATAAATCTTTGCCCAGTCTGTCTGAGGGTTTTCCAAAAAGCCTTCTTTTGCCGAATTCGCACTTATAAAGTTGGCCCCAATGGGGCTATTGAAATAAAAACTGGGCAGGTACCTATAGTAGGTCGGGTCAGGATTAGGGGCGTTATAATAGCCCAATCTGCTCCTTGCGCTGATGCCGAATTGATAAGCTATTCCACTTGTCAAACTGAACATATCAGATTCATAGAAATGATTGAGCATCAGCAGCGGTTCTTCTATTTTACGCTCTCGCGAGTTTCTGGTTTTTCCGTTTTGAGAGCCCCAATACGGATTGTACTTGTTTCCCGCCAATTCAAAAACCTCTTCGGTAATCGCCGATGAACGCCCGCGGCGGTTACTGGCAAAAATTCCGGTAAGTGCTAATGTGTGTTTTTCACTTGGCTGGTATTGGATCGCCCCGAAAAAAGAGAAAGCGTCGTACAGCGTGCCATCGATATACCCTTGTTTGGCCCATCTTCTAGATCCCGAAATGGAATAGGCCAATCCGTTTTCATTTAGCCCGGAATTATGGGTCGCCATCAGACGACCTGCATACGTCCGGTTAGAAGCCGAAGCGGACAACCTTGTACCGGAACGCAACTTTGAGGGGCGTGTATCGATATTGGTATTGCCCAAGATTCCGCCAAAGATAAAGTCCGAAGCTTCCAGACTATTGGTGAACTGTTGATTGCGCACAACATCGTTTAGGCCTCCCCAATTGTTCCATTGCGGGCGACCGTCGAACAACTTGTTCATAGGAATTCCATTAATCGAAACTACCCCATTTCGCGAATCATAACCCCGAACGCGAAAGAAGGCCTGGCCAAAATCAAATGCCGCCCTAGTCAAAAAAACATCTCGTGTCGCTTGTAGCAGTCCGGAAGAATTTGAGGTAATTTCATCATCCGATAGTTCCGAATCGGTCAATGTAATCAGATTATCGGTCTTCTCTAAGGTAATATCCCTTTCAAGATAAATAATCCCTAAATCCAACGGGTGATTTTCGAGGTTTATCGGAATCCGCTTTGGTATGAACCCATTATAAAATACATAAAGTATATATTCTCCTTGCAACGAACTTACCATGGTAAAGCGCCCAGCAATATCGGTATATGTCTCCGTTTCCGCCCCCATCAAGCTGACCGAGACCTTCTCAATGGGTGACTTTGTGGATTCGTCAACCACCAAGCCCGATAACATAATTTTATTCTGGGCATGTACAAAAAAAGGCAGCGCAAAGGCCAGCAATACTACGAATGCAATTCGCATTTGGCTAGGGTTTGGTTAGTGTGAATCAATTACAATATATCGATAAAGTGACCGAAATCGAAGAAAAATCAATCAAAATCGCCCGTTTTTTCGTTAATTGGAATCTTAACCTTACAGAGGTGACAGGATGAAAACCAAGCTTACGATTCTATTTTTTCTTTTTTCACTGTCGGTCTTTACCCAAGATGGAAAACCATATAAAGTGCGCACCATTGCTTTTTACAATGTCGAGAACCTTTTTGACACAGAAAACGACACTTTGATTTTTGATGATGACCGTACGCCTGAAGGAAAGGATCATTGGACTCACGAACGTTATGCCAAAAAAGTGGAAGCCATTTCAAATGTGATTTCTGAAATCGGCTCTGACATAACTGAGAGTTCCCCTGATATCGTAGGAATATGTGAAGTGGAAAACAAAAAGGTAGTGGAAGATTTAGTCGAACACCCTAATTTGCTATCAAATAATTACGGGATCGTTCATTTTGATTCGCCCGACGAAAGAGGAATCGATGTCGCACTTATCTATAAGAAGGCGGCTTTTATACCGATTTCTTTTGCAAGTCATCGTCTACTTTTGATCGATGATGAGAATGAAAGAAACTATACTCGAGATCAGCTAGTGGTCGGCGGCCTGCTTGATGATGAGAACATTCATTTTATTGTGAACCATTGGCCGTCAAGAAGTGGTGGTGAGGCCAGAAGTAGGCCCGATAGGATCGCCGCGGCCCAATTGAACAAACATATTATAGACTCGCTTCGTCGAATTGACGAATCGATAAAAATCATAAGCATGGGCGATCTTAACGACGGACCAAAGGACCATAGTCTGAAAAAAATATTGCGGACAAAAGGAAAAACCAACAACCTTGAAGCATCGGATCTCTTCAACCCCATGGAAAAAATGCACCGCAAAGGATTTGGTTCGTTGGCCTATCGGGATAAATGGAACTTGTTCGATCAAATATATTTCACGGCCAACTTATTGGAATCAGAAAACGAATACCGTTTTTGGAAAGCAGGAATCCATAATCCCTCGTATTTAATTACAAAAAAAGGCCAATACAAAGGCTATCCATTTCGAACCTATGCAGGAGGAAATTATTCAGGGGGGTATTCAGACCATTTTCCGGTCTATATTTTTTTGATAAAGGCCTCCTCCGACCCAATCGAAGGAGGATAGTGAAAGCAAAAAGTTATAGTTCGATGATCTTGATATTCCTCCATCTTACCTTGATCCCTCCACCGTCGTGTATTTGAAGGGCAATGCCACCTTCTCCCTGGCCAATTTTTTCGTCGGTCAGGGTAATCATTTGGGTGCCGTTGAGCCAAGACGTTACCGTATCACCATCAACACGTATTTTCATCGTATTCCATTCGCCCATTTTTAAGGCTTTGTCTTTTTCGGGATCCGGCTTGATCAACCAACCGCGACCATAAGACTCATAAACGCCGCCCGTATCATGGCCCGGGGGCGCTACCTCGACCTGCCAGCCGCTGACTTTTGTTCCATCGACTGTTGAACGGATAAAAACCCCACTGTTACCGTTGGCCTCTTGTTTGAAATCCAACGTCAATTCAAAGTTTTTATAATGTTCGTTCGTGCCCAAATAGCCATAGCCCTTATCGGGACCGCTTTCACAAACCAAAAGTCCATCTTCGACATACCACTTTTCGGTGCCATAGATGGTCCAACCATCCAAACTCTTGCCATTAAATAATTCTTTTTCTTGTGCGATTACTATTGCCGCGAAAAGTAATGTTATGATCAGTACTAATTTTTTCATATGCTATTGATTATTTATTTTTCTATCTAATGTCTGTACCGAATGAGCGGTAAATCGCAATTTTCATTATGCACAATACAGCTTCTAGTCGAACCATTGCGCCCAAGGAATCCTACTTACGATCAGTATCAATCCCAAACCATAGAATAGGGCAATGCTTTTAAATTTCTTATTTCCTTCCATGAATTTCTTGTGGCGCGACCATCCAACAGTAATCAAAATCAAGGCCAAAATATTTATAAAAGGATGTTCTACGGCCAATAAGCGTGACGCCGAGGTCAAACCGCCCATACCAAATTCTTGGATCGCGCTAAAACCATTTGCAGAAACAAAATAGAGTATCAGCCCTACGACCAACTGAATATGGCACAAGATAAGCGCAAACAAGCTCAAGCGTAAGTCTTTGCCCATCGTAAACATTTTATTGCCGATCAAGCCCATTATGGCGTTGGCAACGGCAAAGAATAGAACGGCCAAAGCGACGTAGGCCAAATAGGAATGAAGTGTCTGGATGATTTCGAACATAACGTTGGTTTTAGCTTCTAAAAATAGTGAATTTTGGGCATAAAAAACCCTGATGCGCGCATCAGGGTTTTAAAATGATATAATGCCACGTTTTGTTAAAAACTATATCTAGCACTGATATTGAAAGTTCTTCCAAAACCAAAGAATACCTTGTTACTTGTGTCGATGCCATTATATCTACCATTGCCACCATCAAAAGTGTTGGTCAATGACTCGGCAATGTACTCAGTATCAAAAGCATTGTTCAGGTTGGCCGCAATACCAATAGTGTTGCTGCCGAAATTGAACTTATAATAAGCCCCAAAATCAAAGAGTGTATAACTTGGCAATCTCAATGATCCATCATTATCTGGTGAATCGAAGTCTTCGGCGTTCAAAAAGGCATATAGACGAGAAGCGTTGTATAAATTAGCACTTAATTTAAGGTTCTCGATCGGCCTGACGATCATTTCAAGATTTGTAGTAAACTGCGCGGCATCACCTACTTTAACGCCGTCTAGGTATAATGTAACGTTCGGGTCTATAACATTTCTATCATCATCCAATGCTCGTCCGTTGGCATTGCCGCTATATTCCCAATCTCCCAAGGAAATCATACCCCTAAACTGAACAACATTAGAAGCCCTATAATCAGCTTCTATTTCAACACCCTGATGAATTTGCTCAACCCCATTGATGTTCGCATTACCTTCATCGCCTGCCGGAGTTTCAATTCCGACCCTTACGAATCGGTCTTTCCATGAAGTTCTGTATAGATTGATCTTAGTTCTGAAGTCCCCAAGATTTAGCCCATAACCCAATTCGAGCCCGAGCACTTTTTCATTGGTCAATTCTGGATTTAGTTCGTTTACGAAATCTAAATACACGGCATCAAAAAGTGGCTGTTTCGAATAATACCCTGCATTGAAGAAAACATTGTTCGCTTGATTAATATTATAATTCAAGCCTCCTTTGATATTTCCTCCCAAAATATTTTCCCAATCGGTCTCTTGTTGAGGGTCGGAATCCAAATACGTAAAATAGTCGATTCTCTTGAAGCCTTGTTGCGAAATCCCACCTTGAACAAAAGCAGATACAACACCATCGGTATATTCCAATTGGCCAAAAGCACCATACCACCTAACCAGGCCATCGTTATAATAGTCTATTTTTTCTTCATCGTCAATACTTTTGAAAACATTGATAATAGATCCAAAATCAGAATCGACAACACCATCTGCCCGTATGGTGTGATCAGGATTATTAATGTCATCGTCGTCAAAATAACCATCCGCACCCAATAAATTATCAAGTCTTCTATAATGTATGCCTTTGTAGCTTCGTAAATCAACACCTATGTCCCAGCTCCAGTAATCATTGATTTGCGTATTGTAATTAGCAATCAACCCAAACCAGTTATGTGAGTTCATCGAGGCCCTTCTTGCCAGACCATCGCCAAAACTTGAGGTAATGAATTCCCCATTGGCATTAGGAGTAAGCTGATATTCGTTGCCATCGTAAAACGTAACGGCCTCTCCACCATTAAACCTTGAAATCAAATCGTAGTCGACCTGCCCCGTTGCTGGAATTCTATACCTGCTTGAACTTGCAAATCCAAATCCTGGGCCAACGCCAATATCACCGGTTCCTCCGCCTCGACCAAAAGAAGCATATGCCGAAGTAGAAAGGGTAGACTTATCACTTGTTTTCCACTCCCAGGTCAATGAAGTCAATGGTTTATGATAAAAATTTCTTCTCCAACCAAACTCTTCTCCATTTAAAGTACCGTCGTTGTAGTTGTACTTGGTGCCATATTCTAGGTGATCTGCCAAAGTGGCCACGTTGAAAAAACTTGATGTCCTTTGGTTATGGACCTGAGGCGCTCCTGTCAAAACAAATTGAAGGTTATGTTGGTCGTTGATTTCATAACCCAATCCAATAAAGTAGTTATAACCTTCAAATTCGGTTCCGTTGACATAACCATCTCCTGCGGTTCTTCCAAACAACAGCGAAGCCGCGAAACCACTTTCTGATTTACCAGTATTATACGCTAAGGTGGTTTTTAAGTAGCCGTCATTACCAAAGCCTGCCGTTACGGTTCCACCCTGTTCCTTTTCGGTTGATTTGGTTATCACATTGATGGTACCGCCCACCGATGAGATGGCAAGTTTGGAAGATCCCAAACCTCTTTGTACCTGCATGGCCGTAGTAACGTCGCTCAAACCTGCCCAGTTACTCCAATATACAATACCATTTTCCATATCATTTACGGGAATACCGTTGACCATTATCGCGGTATTTCTAGAATCGAAGCCTCTGACATTAATTCGACCATCGCCGAAACCTCCACCTGTTTTGGTGGCATAAATAGAAGGTGTAGATTTAAGAATTTCAGGGAGTTCCTGAGAACCCAATTTTTCTTGGATTTCGGCAGCTCTGATGGTAGAAACAGCGACCGGTGTTTCCCGGTCCTTCGCTACATCCATAATACCAGTTACCACAACGCCCTCCAACTCTTCGGCATCAACTTCCAAATTAATTGCGCCTAAGTTACCCGCTGAGTCAAAATTCACCGTTTTGGTAACAAAACCGATATAAGAAATTGTCAAAGTACCGGAGTCTTCAGATACTTCTATCGAAAAGTTTCCATCAAAATCGGTAGATACACCATTAGAAGTTCCGCTTACAACAACATTGGCCCCAGGCAATGGGCTATTGGTATCTCCATCTATAACAGTACCCGAAACGGTACCTTGTGAAAACGCGATGGCGACCATTAAAAATGCCACCATGGCCAAATAAATTCTTTTCATCTCGTAAAGTGTTTAATTAGTTTTTGAGTGTCGTGCAAAAATGTCTCATTTTTTGCGCTTATGGATTAAGCAAACGTTAAATAACGTCGCCGCAAATTTAACATAAAATTAGCACAAATAGCCCCTAAAGGCATCACAAGATTATGGCCCCTACGAAAGAATTGAATAAGTGGCAGATCAATTCTTAAAATGTTGCACTAACTGCATTGTCGAGGGATCGTGATCGGCAATATCATGGTTCTGCAAATCGCTCAATATGGTACCCGCCAGTTGTTTGCCCAATTCAACGCCCCATTGATCATAACTATAGATGTTCCATATAGCACCTTGCACAAAGATCTTATGTTCGTATAATGCAATAAGACTACCCAGACTTTCGGGGGTAAGTTTATCGATCAATATGGTGTTGGTGGTCTTATTACCCTCAAAAACTTTGTAGGGCACCAGTTCTTTCATTTTATCAACACTTAGGTTCTTTTCTTTAAGTTCTGATCGCACATCTTCGGTCGTCTTACCGTTCATCAACGCCTCGGTCTGAGCAAAAAAATTGGCCATTAGTTTATTATGGTGGTCGACATCACCATACAACGATTGCTTAAAACCGATAAAATCAGCAGGGATCAATTTGGTGCCCTGATGGATCAATTGAAAGAATGCGTGCTGTGAATTTGTGCCCGGCTCGCCCCAAATAATGGTACCTGTCTGATAATCGACCCGGTTGCCGTTGCGATCAATACTTTTTCCATTGCTCTCCATTATACCTTGCTGCAAATAGGCCGAAAAACGACTTAAATACTGTGAATATGGAATAATCGCCTCAGTTTCAGCTCCATAAAAGTTGTTGTGCCAAACACTCAATAGGGCCAAAATAACTGGTATGTTCTTATCAAATTCGGCCGTTTTGAAATGCTTGTCCATTTTACGGGCACCGGAAAGCAGTGCCTCAAAATTTTCAAACCCCACGGCCAGGGCAATTGACAGACCTACCGCACTCCACAGAGAAAAACGCCCCCCGACCCAATCCCACATAGGGAAAACGTTATCGTCGGCTATTCCAAATTCAGCTATTTTTTTGGTATTGGTAGAAACGGCCGCAAAGTGCTTGGCGATATCTTTTTGGGTCGCGTTGTTCAGAAACCAATTCTTAGCCGTAACCGCATTACTCAAGGTTTCTTGGGTTGTAAACGTCTTTGAAACAATAACAAATAGTGTTGTTTCGGGGTTCAATTCCCTCAAAATACCATGTACATGATCGCCATCGACATTACTGACAAAATGAACATTCAGATGGTTCTTATAAAACCTCAGTGCTTCAGTGACCATGGCTGGTCCGAGATCTGAGCCACCAATACCAATATTCACCACGTCTGTAAAGGCCTTTCCTGTATATCCCTTTCTATCTCTTGATATCACAGCATTTGAAAACGCTTTCATCCGCTCTTTTACCCGGTATACTTCGGGCATAATATTTTCTCCATCAACAAAGACATTGTCGGATTCTTCGGCCCTCAATGCGGTATGGAGTACGGCCCTATCTTCGGTTCGGTTGATGGCATCGCCGTTGAAGTATTTTTTGATGTTGGTTTTCAGATCTGTTTCATCGGCCAGTTGCAACAACAACTGCAATGTTTCACCGGTAATTCTATTTTTTGAAAAATCGACAAAAAAGTCCTCCCATTTCAAACTGAACTCTTTCGCCCTATTCTTATTGGATGCAAAAAGTTCTTTTAGGTGGATTTCATCAGTTTGTTCAAAATGTGCAGCTAATTTCTTCCAGGCTTCGGTGGTAGTAGGATCAATATTCGATAAGGACATTATTGGGCGGTTTAATAGTTACAACAATATTCGCAAAGCAGTAATGCAATAGACCGCAAAAATAAATATAAAACCGAGAATTTTAAGCGAAGTAGAATACTTGGCAAAAATCGATTACTCCAAACTTGCCAAATCTTCTTGGTCGACCCCTGTTTCGGGAAAGACCATACAATCCAATTGATCCTTAATGGGATTTATATATTCAAAATATTCTGGCTGTAATGTCTCGGCCAATGGTTCGGCCTTCGGGAGTTCTTCCCTTAAGGGATCTACTTGACGGCCGTTCTTCCAAAAACGGTAACAAACATGGGGGCCTCCGGTATTACCAGTCATCCCGATCCAGCCAATTACATCGCCTTGACGAACAAATTCGCCCCGTTTTACCTTTTGTTTTTTCATGTGCAGATATTGGGTAGAATAGGTCGCATTGTGGCGAATCTTGACGTACTTGCCGTTGCCTCCCCTTCGGGTCGATTCTGTTACGACCCCGTCGGCAGTGGCCATAATAGGTGTGCCTATCGGGGCAGCGTAGTCAGTACCCTTGTGGGGTCTGACTTTGTAGCCATAATAGCGTATTCTTCTTTTAAGATTATATCTTGAAGATAATCTGCCATATTCTACAGGCATTCTTAAAAATGTTCTTCTAAGATTATTGGCCTCGTCATCAAAATAGTCAATGATACTTTTAAGGGAACCATTTTCATAGGCAAATGCATAGATCGGCTTGCCCTTATGTTCGAAATACGCAGCTTCTATAGGTTCTGATCCGGCATAGATAGAATCGTTTATATACTTTTCCTTGTAAATCACTTTAAACTTGTCTCCCTTTTGCAGCATCGAAAAATCGACGGTCCAAGCGTAAACACTCGCCAAATTATGTGTGACCATATAATCTATACCTTGATCCATAATGGCATCGTAAAGTGAGGTCTCAATAATACCTGAAGCTTCGCGTTCAACATATTTGACCTTCTTTTTCTTTTTATATGCCGTTACGCTGTCTCTAAAGTCTACCACCGTATAATTGACAGGATCGTTTTCATAGATAAAAACCTGGGCCACCTCAGAAGTATCTTTTGACTTCAAAATCAAATAGGGTTTGCCGACCCTTATTTTTCGAACATCGAAAGTATCTCTGAACTCTTGCGAGATTTTGGCGATCTTTGGGTAATCTACTTTATTCTCGATCATCAGTTCGCCAAAACTATCGCCGCGTCTTACGGTATCTTTTTGGACTATGAAGTGGCTGAAGTCGAACCCGAACTGCTTTTTGGTTACCGATTCGGCCAAAGATATGACCTCTTCAATTTTGTCTTCTTGCTCTTGCAAAACTCTCTGCCGGCCTTCTTTGCACGAAACGAAGAATATCATCAAAAGTAAGATGCCCCAGAATTTATGCATTTTTATTTTTTTTGTTTTTCGGGATTAAAGATATGCTCTACCCATTGTTTACCCCAATCATTTAACTCTTGTTTTGTATATATCTCCGGAAAAAACACGACTTTTTGAAAACTTGGGGGAAGATAATCCTTCCAATTTGTTCCTCCCGTGGCATCAATTTGGCCTTTTTCCTTTCCCAAATATCTATGGGCCGAACCCATGTGCATCAACGGCCAGTTTACATTAGCGTTTAAATCCAATGTCTTTAACGCTTCGATCAGGTCTTTATTATGCCTTTTATTATCGGACAACTGTAAGTATTTATGGTATATGGTGCTGTTTTGAACTTGTTTGGCTATTCTGATCAATCGCGGTGTATATCGATATTCAAACTGTTTTAAAGTCAATGTTTTTTCTCCCGTCACTACATCGGTCGCCCCTTTTTTCCAATAGATGTGCTCATAAAGCTCTTCAATACTATCTTCACTGGAAAAACGGTCACGTTCAGTATGATGGACCAAATTCTCCATGGGCGTGGCATAAATCTCGATCATTCGGTACTGAGCTGATTGAAACCCGCTTGCCGGTAAGAGGGCCATTCGATATTGTAGAAACTGTTCTCGCTCCATACCCTTTATCATAATACTGAACGAAGATATCAGGGCTTGATAATAGCTGTTTATTCTTCTTGTCTTTTCGGTAAAGAAATCTATGTTTTGAGATTTGTCATCAACGATCTGCTTTTGTTCGTGCAATATCAGCTTGAAGTACAATTCGGTAATCTGATGGTACATGATGAAGATTTCCTCATCGGGAAAGTGCGTACGTGGAATCTGAAGACTCAAAAGGGTATCGAGATGAATATAATCCCAATAAGTAAGATAACGTTGATATAGCAGTCCGTCCAAGTAAGAGCTTAAATCTTGGCCTGAATCCTTGTATTTTTCTTCAAGTTTGGATATCTGGGCAGCAATTTGCTCTTCTTTGTGCATTCTAGTAATATTCCTATTCGATTAGAAGACAAATTTAGCAATTAAGGTCTTATATCAATCCATTATTATCTTAAACTGATGTTTGAGACCATTGTACCCATCTAAATCTGCCTTGATCGAACCTACCGCCAAATCGGCCTTGATACGCACTGGTATTTTGTTCTTATCATTTGACACCCAAAGTGAAAGACTTTCCTGTTCTTTAAAAACCCGGCCCGATTGTACATAAGGCCTAAACTTCAAACATTCTACCTTACCGAATTTCGTTCTCAATACCTCTTTGCCCAAATATTTGAGTTTGAACGGAAATATGCCATCGTCATCATACAGCATGTTCAATTTGATCGATTCGCCTTGAACGAGGTCTTCCAACTCGAAATTGTTTCGAAGGTAATAAAAGGCAGAAAGTAGATCTTGAACGCTATCTTGAAGCGTAAAGGTTATCTTCTTTTTGTTTTTCTTGTCGTTTAGCTCTGCCGTTGCCTTTTTGTGGTCAAAATTGATTTCAACATCTTTAGTGTAACCTCCTTCATCAATTTTACGTATAAATCGGTACGGGCGACCATCTTTCTTGTCAAAATAGCTCTCATATGTATCATCGACCTTGAAGAATACACTTGCCAGGCCCGTTGTTTTACCCTTGCCCACAACGTGGTAGGCGGAAACGCCTTCGATCTCGGCCGATTTAACCTGTAAGGTGGCTATGCTTGCGTTCAGCCAGCCATAATGCATTCGAAATTTGAGCCATTCGCCAGGCTTGAAAGCCGATTCCTTTTTTTTTGAGGTCTTTCTATATGACGTACTGAAGTGATCTTTTTTGGAATTCATCGCCAAGCCATGACCGTTGTCTTGGGCACTTGTAAAAAACCCATAGGACAAAAAAACAAGAAGTAAGAATTTCTTCATCGCTCAGAGAATTGCACTAAAATTACGCAATGAGTCGTAAAACTTAGCATTAGTTACAATTACTTAAACAAAATTTATTCCAAAGTATTGTAGTCGGCTTACAAAAAAAGCCCAGTTTTGAAACTGGGCTTTTCCTAAATAACCAACCAAACTTTAAATTATGAAAAACCAATACTTAAAGTTGTAAGGGAACCACCCCTTACTGGCACAAATTTACTAACTAATTCAGGGTATAAATAGGTTTTAACTTACTTTAACTATAACCTTAACACTACTTTATAATTCAAATCAAAGTTTTAGTATGTTTAAGCATATGAATACCCTATAATGTACCTCGAGCGGCCTGCTCTCGCTCGATGGCCTCAAAAAGTGCCTTAAAATTTCCGACACCGAACGATCTGGCCCCTTTTCGCTGTATGATTTCAATAAATAGTGTCGGACGATCCACTATGGTTTTCGTAAACAGTTGCAAAAGATACCCTTCTTCATCGCGGTCGATCAAAATACCATGCTTCTTTAATGTTTCTACATCTTCATCGATATCTCCTACTCGCTCAAGCAAGTCATCGTAGTAGGTTTCTGGGACGTACAAAAACTCAATGCCCCGTTCACGCATTGCCGATACCGTACTTACGATATCATTGGTGGCCAAGGCCAAATGCTGTACGCCAGGGCCGTTATAGAAATCAAGATATTCCTCGATCTGTGATTTCTTCTTACCTTTCGCGGGTTCGTTGATAGGGAATTTAATCCGCCCGTTTCCATTGCTCATGACCTTGCTCATCAATGCCGTATAATCGGTTGCAATGTCGTCATCGACAAAAGACACGATCTGCGCAAAGCCCATAATCTCACCATAGAATTTACACCAAGTGTTCATTTCGTTCCAGCCGACATTACCGACAATATGGTCTATGAACTTAAGCCCAACGGGTTCAGGATTGTAATGTGATTCCCATTTACGATATCCGGGCATGAACACACCGGTATAATTGTTCCTTTCGACGAAAATATGAACGGTTTCACCATAGGTATATATTCCCGAGCGTACCACATAGCCGTTTTCGTCTTCTTCACGGGTTGGTTCCATATAAGGTTTTGCACCCCTTTTTACCGTCTCTTCAAATGCTTTGGTCGCATCTTCTACCCACAGGGCAACAACTTTGACGCCGTCGCCATGTTCATCTATATGTCTGTTTATCTCTCCTCCTTTTTGCAAAGGAGTGGTAAGTACCAACCTTATTTTGTCTTGCCTTAAAACATACGAGACCCTGTCTTTCAGACCCGTTTCCAGTCCCGCATAAGCTTCCGACTGAAACCCAAGGGCCGTTTTATAAAAATGTGCCGCCTGCTTCGCATTGCCAACATATAATTCAACATAATCGGTACCCAATAGAGGCAGAAAATCCTCAGCTTCTTTGAATAGTTTTTTTAGGGAATACTCCGTGTTCTTTAAATCTTTTAAATTTTTAATTTCCGCTGCCATCATTTTTGTTATAAGAAGTGAATAAAATAAAACCTTTTCGATAAGTAAATCGAAAAATTACCACATGGCCCTGAGGTGGGAAGTTATATCGATGCGTTGCTGTAGCATGTTCAAATATAAGTTGTTACAAATATCGGAAAAAAGAAGCAAAATTTCCTTTTGAAGCATTAAAACCAATATCCTATACTAAAGAAAAAATTACCTTCAGAAACTTCTGGTGACCACGAATAAATTACCTGAACGGGACCCAAAAATGATTCCCATCCATATCCGATACCATATCCTGAATAATCTGGTAGCGTAAACCATTCGGCAGTTCTAAAGATGTCGTCGTCAACATTGGCAAAATTGGCGGCGAACAGCAAATGGTTTTTTGCCGCAAACTCAATATCAAGCCTGCCATAGGCCTTAACATAGGAATTACCGGGAAGGCTCAGGAAGTCATATCCATAGAAGGGGACAAAATTATTGGTAAGGTCGGTACCGTAACCTCCCAAAACGAAATCAAAGGTGGTCACCCCGGAGGTTCCCAACTTAAACCCGCCTTCGGTCTCTAAATTCAGGGAAACGTTCTTCATTAACGGGAAAGCCCCTCCCATTCTCGCCTTTGCGATCGAATACTCCTTAAAATTATCATTGTAATCAGAGGAAAACAGGTAGAAGTGGAAATCACCATTAAAATACAATCCCCTCGACGGGAAGTATTTGTCATCGTAGCTATCAAGAATGAGCTGACCAAAGGTACTGTAGAAACTACTTCTTTCGAAGGTAGTTCTATTGGACGACAAACTCAGTGAAGATGCGACTTCATTTCCGAATGATTCTCCAAAGGTATTGGTGCCATATTTGATAAACTTGTGTTCGGCCCCTATTCGAAAGGCCAACTCTTCTTTCAAAGAAGTCTGAAGGTATAATTGATTCGTGATATCGGTTACGTCCAATCTAATATTGTTTACCCCTACATCGTTCTGTACATCAAAGTTCGTTTTGATAAGGTCAAAATCAATATCTTGTTTAAATGCGTTGAACCTCGAGTTTATGCCAAAACTCCAATAGGCTCCCTTATCGACGAAATACTGAAAATCGTACCTAAGATTATCACCAATGACAAAATCTAGCGAAGCCACATCATCTTTCGTCAACAACTTCTTGTAGGTCACGTTCAGCAATGCCGCAGTCTTGTACAAATCATCATAGTGGGCACCGATTCGAATGTAGGTATTGTTCGGGTTTTCGTTGAGGTCAAGTATCAGATCCACGCCATCATCGTTCGACAAAAGCTCATATCGTATGGTTTTAAAGTTATCGGTTGCCGAAAGGTTACTAATACCTTGTTGTAGTTTTTCAAAAGTGATCTTCTTGTCAAGTTCGAAGCGAAGTTTGCCCTTTACGTACCCGCGTGTATAGTTTTCGTTACCTTTTAAAATAAGTTGCTTTACTATGATAGTATCCTTGACATCAACATATTTTATCAAGGCGCGATCATGACGCTGTTGTTCGCTGATCCTTTCAAGAGCGTTATAATTCTGCCTTGCGGCAACTTCTCCACTTTCTACAATTTTTGTCGCGGCATTAAAATCGATTACAGAATAATCACCCATTTCAGGTTTGATATAGATATCGGTAAGTTTTGATTTTTCCACCATATCCAATGCCGTACGATAATTGTTGATCTGCAACAAGATTTCCGTTGCCGAAAGTAACGCCTCGCGATCTCTGAGGCCATGTTGTACATCAACCCCTATTATTATGTCCGCCCCCATTTTTTTGACCTCTTCAACCGGATAATTATTGACCACACCCCCGTCGATCAACACTCTGTCTCCCATTGTGGCAGGTTCAAAAAGTGAAGGCAAAGTACCGCTCGCCATAATGGCCTCTGGTAAATACCCCCGATCTAATATTACCTCTTCACCGGTCTCGACATCGGTGGCGATACACAAAAAGGGAATGGATAATTTGCTGAAATCACTGACGTCCTTTACATGATAGAGCACCCTTACCAATTCGTTGTAAATATTCTGGCCGCCAGAATACGCCGGCGGAAACGAGACCTTGAAATTGTTAAAGGGCAGTGTGAGCGCGTATTTTTCTGAAGCTTCTTTTTCATAGAACGATTTCGCCCCCCGAGGTAGGTTATCTTCTATCAAAGTGACAAAATCGGTATTTCTGAAGATTGAATCCAATTGTTGCGCTGTATAGCCCGAAGCGTACAACCCCCCAACAATTGCCCCCATACTGGTGCCTGCGATGTAGTCTATCTTAACACCGGCCTCTTCGATTACCTTCAAAGCTCCTATATGGGCCAAACCCTTTGCGCCACCCCCACTTAGAACAAGGCCGACCTTAAGATCCTCACCTTGCTTTCCCTCTTGTGGGGTCAACAGAAGGGTAGCCGTAAGAAACAGGAATAATATACTTTGTCTAATCATCGCAGGCATACTTTGCTAATTCTAATTGAATGTTTCATAAATCAATCTTGCCTTGGCCAAGCCTACTTTTTCGGCCAACTTCTCCATAGGCGCCTCTTTCACACGCTTGACCGATTTAAAACTCTTCAATAGTTCTTCGGCCGTTTTATGACCGATACCATCGATATCAAGCAGTTCAGATTTAATCGCCCCTTTGCTTCGTTTATTTCTGTGGAAGGTTATTCCGAATCTATGCGCTTCATTGCGCAATTGTTGTATTATTTTTAGGGATTCGGATTTCTTGTTCAAATAAAGTGGAATGGAATCTCCCGGAAAATAGATTTCCTCCAATTTTTTGGCAATCCCCACGATGGCTATCTTACCCCGTAAATCCAACTTGTCCAAACTTTTCAAAGCTGATGATAACTGGCCTTTTCCTCCATCAATTACAATTAATTGTGGCAGCGGTTCATTTTCTGCAAGCAGACGCTTGTAACGCCTGAAAACCACCTCTTCCATTGAGGCGAAATCATCGGGTCCGTCCACAGTTTTGATGTTGTAATGGCGATATTCTTTTTTAGATGGTCTGCCATCTTTAAAAACCACACATGCCGCCACCGGATTCGTGCCCTGAATGTTACTGTTGTCGAAACATTCGATATGACGCGGTTCGCTCTTCAATCGCAGGTCTTTTTGCATCTGTGCCATGATACGGTCTGTGTGCCTATCAGGGTCAATGATCTTGATCTGATTAAACCGTTCTTGCCTGTAGAATCTTGCATTACGTTCCGATAGTTCCAAAATTTTCTTCTTGTCGCCCAATTTTGGGGTCGTCACCTTAAGGCCCTGCGGTACTATGACTTCAAAAGGCAAATAGAGCTCTTTAGATTCTGAATTGAATCGTTCGCGTATTTCTACAATGGCAAGCTGCAACAAATCTTGGTCGCTCTCGTTCAGTTTTTTTTTAATTTCCATTGTATGCGACCTTACGATCGAACCATGTGATAGCTGTAAAAAGTTTATATACGCCAAGGCCTCGTCTGAAACAATGGTGAAGACATCGACATTACTTATTTTAGGGTTCACTATTGTCGATTTTACCTGATAGTTTTCAAGTACGTCTATTTTCTCCTTAATGCGCTGCGCCGCCTCGAATTTCATTTCGTCGGCCAAAACTTTCATTTGTTTTTTGAAATAATTCAATGACGATTTAAAATTACCTTTGATAATCTGCCGAATATCTTCAATTTGGCGGTCATAATCCTCTTCGTATTGTCGCCCCTCACATGGGCCCATACAGTTTCCCAAATGGTACTCCAAACATACCTTATACTTGCCCGACTCAATTTTATCTTGGGATAAATGGTAATTACAGGTTCTTAAAGGATATACACTTTTTATAAGATCCAACAAGGTTCTCACGGTCCTCATGCTTGTATATGGGCCAAAGTATTCAGACCCGTCCTTTACAAGTTTTCTAGTCGGAAAGATTCTCGGAAATCGTTCATTCTTTATACAGAGAAAAGGGTATGACTTATCGTCTTTAAGCAAAACGTTATATCTAGGCCGATGCTTCTTAATCAGTATGTTTTCCAACAAAAGCGCATCGGATTCCGAAGGAACAACGATGTGCTTGATCCCGACAATTTTTTTTACCAGCACCCTTGTCTTGCCATATTCATGGTTTTTAGTAAAATATGAAGAGACCCTTTTTTTTAGGTTTTTGGCCTTGCCAACGTAAATCAGCTTTTCGTTAACATCAAAGAATTGGTACACCCCTGGGGTCTTGGGCAACGTACTCAATTGTATTTTTAAGGGAATTTGGGACATGAACTCGCTCGGATTCGGACTAAATTATTAGATAGGTTAAATTACTATGTTTTTAGAAAACCGTGTCTCGTTTTTACCTTTTTTAACGAAAACCTTCTAGTGCTAGCTAATAGAATTTGTTTTGGCAAGAGTCTGGTTCTCTTCAATTCTGGCCAATTTTACATTGTTTTGCATATTTTAACATTAAGTATTTGTGTATCAACATATTACTATTTAAAAATAGCAATATCGCCTTATATCAAAGTCAACTTTTTATAAAAAAAGATGCATTTCATCGATAAAAAGTTACATTTAATAGGATTTTGAAAGGTTTTTTTATTTACATTTAGCACATCAAAATCATTTTCCCCTATGGACAACTACATCATAACCCTCGGCCTATATCTAATGCTAATGTTATTCTTTAAAGTATATTATGCCGTAGCGGCAAAAGAGTAGTTTTGTGCGATACGATAATCGTAATAATTGTATCAACCCTAATGTTGAAAAGAGATTTACGTATTCGGTATTCGCAACTTCGTAATAGCCTAGCACCACAAGAACTTCTTAATTTCAGTTTAAGCATCGCCAATAAGCTTCTCGAACTCCCCATTTGGTCCTTTGACTATTACCATCTATTTCTACCCATCTCTAAAAAGAAGGAAATTGATACGACTTTTATCTTGTCGATCCTTCAAGGAAAAGACAAGAACATAGTTCTTCCGAAAGTTGGCTCTAATGGTAATTTAAGGCACTTTCTTTTGACCGATGCCACTAAAATAAAAGAAAATGATTGGGGGATACCAGAGCCGGTCGATGGAATAGCGATCACACCAAAAAAAATAGATGTGGTAATACTACCCCTTTTGGCCTTCGACAAAAAAGGAAATCGTGTAGGCTACGGAAAAGGGTTCTACGATAGGTTCTTGAACTCATGTCGCCCTGAAGTCTTAAAAGTGGGGTTATCGTTATTCGAAGCCGAGGAAGAGACCATTGAAACCAATCGCCATGATGTTCGATTGGACTATTGCGTCACTCCAAAGCGGATCTATAATTTTTCAGATGATTCTTCTGAATGACCTTGCGGTTTTTGGTCAATAGGTTCGCCATCGCCGGTATGGCCAAAAGCCCGCTTGTTGAAGACCAATAAAATACCGACCCCGGTACTGATAGAAGTGTCGGCAATGTTAAAGACAGGCTCAAAAAAACGAAAGTTGCTTCCGCCAAAATAAGGCACCCATTCGGGCCAAGTTGTATCTACCAGCGGAAAATAGAGCATGTCGACCACCTTTCCATAAAAAATTCCGCCATAAGGTTCATCCGAAAACAAAGTAGCCACATGATTGTTGCTATCGTCAAAGATCACCCCATAGAATATTGAATCGATGATATTGCCAAGTGCACCGGCAAAAATCAATGAAACAGCTATGATCAGCGTATTAGTGGCTTTTTTTCTTATCACGTCGTTAAGCCAGTACCCGATACCAACAATCGCAAAAAGGCGGAAAATTGTAAGGAAGAGTTTGCCCGAACTTTCTGAAATGGGCAGAATGTCACTTAGTTTTGCGCCCCAGGCCGCACCTTCGTTCTCAATAAACAATATTTTGAACCAATTGAAAACCTCTACCGATTCACCCAGTACGAAATTGGTCTTGATATAAATTTTGCTGATCTGGTCTATTACTAAAATTGCAACAATAAGTAATAGAGACTTTCTTAGGTTCATCGATTCAAAATATGAAGGGCAAAAATAGCGATATTAATCGGTTTTTCTTATTTCAATATCGCCTGTCGTGGATGTTAGAATGAACCGATTTTCACCCTTGGGTATATTTTCTTTTTTTATTGTTCCATATTTGCTGGTTGCTTCAAAAAAACCACTGGAGCTTTGAACCACGATAGTACCGCTTGCTGTTTGGATCTCAGCGGCCGTCATAATATCATATAAATGACAATGCCCATCATCTAAAGTAACCTTAAGGTTTTTGTATGCCCCGACCACATCGACATTGCTATTGGTTCCAAATACCTGGACCGTTTGATCAAAGGGCAATTTTATATCAAGAGCGATAGAAACCACTTTATGCGCGCTTAATTTATCGTTGGGGTTCTTAAAATTGGGCTGAAACCCGGTTCCTATTTCTAACGTACCCCCTTTTTTCTGAACACTCAATAACAAATCTGTTCGGTACTCGCCATCTATTGTAGCTTCAATAACTACCTCATCTGTGTCGACCGTCGAAAGGTTTATTTGAAAGCAGTTTGTGGCGTCAATTTGGATCAACGAAGTGTCGGGGTCCACAATTGATTTCTTGACGACTTTTTGAGCATAATTAATTTGGAAGGATATAAGCGCAACGAAAAGTAGCACAGTTCTCATTTGCGTTCTTTTGTAAAAAGAAAAGTCCGCCACTGGCGGACTTTTTTTATTTCTGCATATTTTTAGCCTCGATGCTCAATGTCGCATGGGGCACCAATTTCAGTCGCTCCTTATTGATCAACTTACCGGTCACTCGACAAATGCCGTATGTTTTGTTCTCAATTCGCAAAAGCGCATTTTTCAAATCGCGGATAAATTTTTCTTGACGTATCGCCAATTGTGTATTGGCTTCTTTGCTCATGGTTTCAGAACCTTCCTCAAACGCCTTGAAAGTCGGCGAGGTATCGTCGGTTCCATTATTGCCATCGTTCATATACGAACTTTTCAAAAGTTCTAAATGGCTTTTCGCCTTTTCTATTTTTTCTTCTATAAGTACTTTGAACTCTTCCAAATCCTTGTCTGAATACCTAACTTTTAAATCTGTAGCCATGTCTAGTGTTTTTCAATAAACAATTTAGTGTTCACTTCATCGAATGCCACCTCGGTGCCATCTTCCAATATTTCCTCTAAATCAAGTTCAGCGGTCAACGTTTCGTTCTTAATGTAATTCAGGTTGCTCTCGACCGCTTTTTCGACCAACCCGTCTTTTAAGATTTTGATATCTATTCTATCGGTCACATCAAAACCAGAATCTTTTCGCATATTTTGAATTCGATTGACAAGCTCTCTTGCGATACCTTCATTTTTAAGCGCATCATTGATCGTAACATCCAAGGCCACGGTCAAAGCCCCGGAGCTGGCCACCAGCCAGCCTTCAATGTCTTGAGAGGCTATCTCTACATCCTGTAACTGTAAAATAATGATTTTATTTTCAATTTCAAGCGATATTTCGCCTTCTTGTTCGATTTTTTGGATATCATTCTGATTCAATCGGGCAACCGCTTGGGCGATCATCTTCATGTCCTTTCCATATTTTGGCCCCAAGGTTTTGAAATTTGGTTTGATCTGTTTGACCAAAATTCCGGAAGCATCATCAAGAAGCTCGATTTCCTTAACGTTCACTTCCGACTTTATCAGATCGGCCACGGCATCGATTTCATTCCTTTCTTTTTTGCCCAAAACCGGAATCATGATTTTTTGCAACGGCTGGCGCACCTTGATCCGCTCTTTCTGACGAATTGAAAGCACCAATGAAGATATGGTCTGTGCCTTTTGCATTTTGCTTTCCAATTCTTTGTTTACATAAGATGAATCATACTCAGGGAAGTCTGACAAGTGTACGCTTTCGAAAACTTCCCTTTTGGTGGTGGTGGTAAGGTCGCGGTACAATCGGTCCATATAGAATGGGGCAATCGGCGCAGATAACTTGGCTACGGTCTCCAAGCACGTGTAAAGTGTTTGGTAGGCCGATATTTTATCCTTTTGGTAATCACCCTTCCAAAAACGTCTTCGGCTCAAACGCACATACCAATTGCTCAAATTTTCTTGAACAAAATCGGATATGGCCCTCGCCGCCTTGGTCGGTTCATAATCGCTGTAGGCATCATCCACAATTTGTATCAGGGAATGGAGTTCGGAAAGAATCCACTGGTCTATCTCCGCCCTTTCACCCAAAGCGATATCGGTCTCGGAGTAGTCAAACCCGTCAATATTCGCATAAAGCGCAAAAAAGGAATAGGTATTATACAGTGTGCCGAAGAACTTTCGTTTCACTTCGACGATACCGTCAAGATCAAATTTCAGGTTGTCCCACGGATTGGCATTTGAGATCATGTACCAACGTGTCGCATCGGGCCCGTGATCGTTCATGGTCTCGAACGGGTCGATGGCATTGCCCAATCTTTTAGACATTTTCTTGCCTTCCCTGTCCAGGACCAAACCGTTGGAGACGACGTTTTTATAGGCAACGGAATCAAAAACCATGGTTGCAATTGCATGTAAGGTATAGAACCATCCCCTAGTTTGATCCACTCCCTCAGCAATGAAATCGGCCGGAAACGCTTTTCCCTCATCGATCAATTCTTGATTCTCGAAAGGATAGTGCCATTGGGCATAGGGCATGGAACCACTATCGAACCAAACATCGATCAGGTCGCTTTCGCGCTTCATCTTTTTTCCGGAAGCGGAAACCAAGGTAATACGGTCCACAACATTTTTGTGCAGGTCGATCTTCCCATAATTTTCTTCGGACATGTCACCGACTATAAAATCTTCGAAAATGTCTTTTTCGAGAACTCCGGCCTCCAATGCCTTGGACATTTCAGATTTGAGTTCGGCTACCGAGCCTATCATTATTTCTTCCTTACCGTCGTCAGTTCTCCAAATGGGAAGTGGTATTCCCCAATAACGGGACCTTGATAGGTTCCAATCATTTGCATTGGCCAGCCAATTACCAAACCGTCCTTCGCCCGTAGCTTTTGGTTTCCAATTGATGGTTTGGTTCAAACTGAACATACTATCCTTTACATCGGTAATGCTAATGAACCAAGAATCCAAAGGATAATACAAGATCGGTTTATCCGTACGCCAACAATTGGGGTAACTATGCACATATTTTTCGACCTTGAACGCCTTGTTCTCTTCCTTCAGGCGAATAGCAATTTCAACATCTACGGATCGTTCGGGAGCTTTATCGTCGTCGTAGTATTCGTTTTTGACATACTTGCCCGCCAATTCGTTCATCTCGGGTCGAAACCTGCCTTGCAAATCTACCAGGGGTACAGGGTTGTTGTTTTCATCCAATACCAACATGGGCGGTACGGGCGGATCCGCCTTTTGGGCCACGAACATATCATCGGCACCAAATGTCGGTGCGGTATGCACGATTCCGGTGCCATCTTCGGTGGTTACGAAGTCTCCTGAAATAACACGAAAGGCATTTTCGGCATCTTGATAGGGCAGGGTATAATCTAACAATTGTTCGTACCGGATACCGACCAAATCGTTGCCCTTGAATTCCTTGACCACATAAAAAGGGATCTTTTTATCCCCGGAAACATAGCCCAATAATTCAGGCTTGGTTTCGACCTGTACAAACTTTCCAGAAAACTGCTTGCCTATAAGGTTTTTGGCCAAAATCACGTTCATCGGCTCAAAAGTGTATTGATTATAAGTCTCGACGAGCACGTAATCAATTTTAGGGCCAACTGTCAATGCTGTATTCGACGGCAAGGTCCAAGGGGTCGTCGTCCAAGCCAAAAAATAAATGGTGCCTTCATCTTGAAGAAATGTCGGCAGTGTATTTTCAACAGCCTTAAACTGTGCCACTACGGTAGTATCCGTCACATCTTGGTAGGTGCCGGGCTGGTTCAACTCATGTGAGCTCAATCCGGTTCCCGCCTTTGGCGAATAGGGCTGAATCGTGTACCCTTTATATATTAGGCCCTTGTCGTAGATCTGCTTCAGCAACCACCAGACCGTTTCCATATATTTTGACCTATAGGTAATATACGGATCATCCATATCTACCCAATACCCGATGCGTTCGGTCATCTCGTTCCAAACATCGGTATAGCGCATAACCGCCTTTTTACAGGCCTCGTTGTATTCTTCTACCGATATTTTCTTTCCGATATCTTCTTTGGTAATGCCCAGTTCTTTTTCGACACCAAGTTCAATAGGAAGTCCATGCGTGTCCCATCCTGCCTTTCTCTTGACTTGAAATCCCTTCATGGTCTTGTACCTTGGAAAGATATCTTTTATGGTCCTGGCCATAACATGGTGAATGCCCGGCATACCATTTGCCGAAGGAGGGCCCTCGTAAAAAACATAGCTAGGGCAACCTTCTCTTGAGGAGACACTTTTTTCAAAAACTTGGTTTTCCTTCCAATAGCGCAAAATTTCCTCTGCGATTTTCGGAAGATCAAGTCCGCTATAACCGGTGAACTTCATAGTTTTCTACTACAAATTGAGGGTGCAAAATTATAAATTTAGTTCGACTTTATATGGTTTCACGGCAAATGAATACAGATAACTGCCCGATCGCACGAAAATGTTAAAAATTGAAATCCAAAAACCGATCCATTACGTATATCATATCATCAAATGAATTAAACACTAAAACAAAACAAAATGAAAAAAGTACTTTTTGGATCAATTCTAATGCTAGCCCTTAGTCTATCTTTTGTTTCGTGCAGAGAAACTGCCGACAAAGCAAAAGATGGTATGGAAGAAGCCGGCGAGGCCCTTGAGGAAGCGGGTGAAGATGTTATGGATGCTACCGAAGAGGTTGGCGAAGACATCAAAGATGCCAGCGAAGATGCCATGGATACGATAAAAGAAGCTGGCGAGGACGTTAAAGATGCAGCTGAGGACGCTGCCAGCGATGTAAAGGAAGGTATCAAAAAAGTTGCCGACGAGGTAGAAGATGCCGTTGATGACAACTAACGATATTTAGTACATCAGAACGGAAAAACCCGACGATTCCGTCGGGTTTTTTTGTATCCGATTTTTGAGCAACAATGTTTCAAAAGGTATAATCGATTCCGAAGATAGCATTTAGGCCCGGTGCAACGATACCCGATGAATACGTACGATACCTCTGATCGGTCAGGTTCTCAAAACTCAACGAAGCCTTTAAGGCATTTGAAATGGTATATTTTGAACGAAGGTTCAGAGTATACCAAGATGGCGAATACGGATTTCCGTTGGTATCTGCGTCATAGATATAGGTTTTGCTTCTTTCCGATAGGGCCAGGTCATCATGGGATATTTCACCGTTATAGTTGAAGAAAAGATCCATGTGCAACTTTTGGTTCTTCCAGACAATATGGAAATCCCCGAAGGTAGGTGCAACATGACGGCCCGGGGTATCGGTACCATCGCTATCTTCTTCTATGCCTTTTGTCAAGGTCAGATTGGATGCCAGTGACAGGTTTTCGCTCAAAAATGCCTCAAGACCGAACTCAAAACCATAGACATAGGCTTTCGCGGCATTCTGAATTGCCTGTACATTGCTCAATTCACCTTTATAATCTATCTGTGTTTGTCCATTATATTGGAAATCCCGCCGTACTAGGGCGTCTACCAAATAAGTGTAGAAGGCGGCACCTTTGAACATCACTTTATCCTTAAAATTCTTTTGGATACCTATTTCGGTATTATAGGCATATTCTGACTCCAATTCAGGGTTTGGCACGACCACAGATCCAGGCTCCGAATCGAATATTTTACCAACATCGTCTATGTTGGGAGCTCTAAAACCCGTCGATGCGTTCCAAGTTAATTGCAAATCCGCCTTTGGAAACCAGCTAAACCCTAAACTTCCTGTTAAGGCGCCGGTGCTCAAATCGGCATCGTCAAAGGGAAAAGGATAAAAACTCTTGTCAAAAACGGCATCGATCCAGACATGACTATATCTTAGCCCTGATAGCAATGTGAAATTGGGGCTTGCCTTGTATTCAGCATTGGTATAAGCCGCGAATGTCTGCCAGGTAGACCCATCTGGGTATCTACTTGGGGCATTCGACACCTCGTTCGTTTCGATATTCGCCACACTGCCATTTGAGCGCACCTTGTTGAAAAGATATTCGCCACCGTAGTACAAGCGTAATTTACCGATCCTCTTATTCTCAAAATCTAAGTTGGTCGTAATCGAACTTACTTTTTCTTTCGTTGAAAAAAGCTCAACATCTTGAAATGCCCTATCATTTCTACTTTCCTCAAAAAGCTGATAGGCAGTCGTTACCTTGAAGGCGTCATAAAAATTGCCATTGCCTTTTTTGTTGACCTGAAGATTGCCCATAAACCACTTTTGAGGGCCGTAGTACCATTCGGCAGAACGCAAGCCATAACCATCTCGACCGGGCCTTACCAGCCTGTCGTAACGGTCATAGTCTGAAGTTTGCGAAAAATACGTGCCAAGAGAGAAATCCCACATATGATTTGGTCGATAACGGGCCTTTTGCAGCACATTGATCTGATTATATCCTGAGGTTACCTGTTTTCTGGGATTCGGATTTTCTATCAGCCTATCCATACCATCTTCCCTGATGACGTACATCGGCCTTAAATACGAGTCGGGGCCATGCGAACCCATTATTAAATCGCCAAAATCATTATAAGAGACACTTGTCAACAGCGCCCATTTTTTTTTGCCCAGATTAAAGTCAAAATGGAAGGTGTTTTCGGTATTGGCCGATGCGAACCTATAATTGGCATTGCCGGCATAGGTCAGACTATCACCCTGTGATAAGAATGCCCCTTTCGTGTAAAAGTTCATAACACCGCCTATAGCATCACTTCCGTAGATAACCGACCCAGGGCCAAAAATAATCTCGGTATTCTTAATGCTATATGGATCTATTGAAATGACATTTTGAATATTGCCTCCCCTGAAAATGGCATTGTTCATGCGCACCCCATCAACCGAAAGCAGTAATCTATTCGTGGCAAAGCCTCTGATCATGGGGCTTCCACCACCTAGTTGGCTTTTTTGAACGAATACCTTGCCACTGTTCTGAAGTAAGTCGGCCGAAGTCTGGGGATTACCAAATGCTATGCTTCTTGCATCTATAACAGCAACCTTATTCGGAATATCTTTTTTTTGTTGTTCCCATTTTGAGACCGACATTACTACCTCATCCAATTGTTCGGCTTTCATGGTAAGAAATATGTGATTGCGGCGTCTTTCGATCTGTGATTTTGAGCTCCTGTAGATTTCATAGCTCAAATGTTTGAAGGTTATGCGTTCGTTTTTTTCGAAAATACTTAGGTTACATTTGCCATTAACATCTGAAAGTGCCGTCTTGGATCGATCAAGATTATAAATCACCACATTGACAATGGGCTCATGGGATTCTGCATCTAAAACAACGACTTCTTGTGCCACGGAAGCGCTAAAAACGAAAGAGAAAAAGAAGAAAATCAGGCGGCCCATTTAGCTAAAAACTTCATTTAAAATGGCAAGGGAGCGGGGTTTTCGAAATCCTTGCAAATGTAGTTCAAAATAGAGAACAAGCGATTTCAACAAGTCATATCGCTTCTCTCTGCTCATCTTTATCTTCTGAACTCCATCAAAATTTATGCCCAAAAACCTTTTAAAATACTTTAAATTTTCCCCGGTCACCATTGGATTCAACGACGGTCTATCGGTAAATATGCCCTCGGCGAGATCAAAAGCATTAGCCTCTACCTCTCCCAAATCAGGGTAAAACCCTAAATATTTTGTCAATCTGAGTAAAAAAGAGATGTGAAAATTTGAAATATCGTCATGTACATCAAGCCATTGTAGAGAAGTTTCTATAAAGCGATACATTTCAGTATTCGCCTCTTCTTCATGAACACTGCCAACTAACATCTCCGCCAAAAAAAGAGTCATTGCGTTCTTGGCTATATCGGTATGAAGCGTTGCGTAATGATAGAATACCCTGGCTTCACGAATACTTTCCAGTGCCCCCTTGTTTTTATGAAAGGCAACGATTTCCAACTGGGTCAAAGGCTGAAAGTAGGCAACTTTCAATTTTCCTTTTTTGGAGTTCAATATACCTTTGATGAGGTATGACCTAAGACCATTTGACGCTGTATAGATCTTAACGATCAAACTGCTGTCGCCATACTTTAAAGACGAGAGTACAATGCCTTTGGTGGATACCTGCATTTATTCGAGTTTATGATGGCAAAGATAGCCTGAAAGGTACTTAATAGAAGGAGCGGGACAAATAAAAAACCCGTCAGGTTTTAAAACCTGACGGGTAAGAAATCCATACTTTACTTTGTGCCTCTTAAAGGTTTCTAGATTACTCCCTGGGCCAACATGGCATCGGCCACTTTTACGAATCCGGCGATATTCGCGCCTTTTACGTAATTGCAATAACCGTCCTTTTCTTTGCCATACTCGATGCAGGAATCATGAATATCTGACATAATGCCTTTCAACCTTTCATCTACCTCTTCACGGGTCCAGCTGATCCGTAATGAATTCTGTGACATTTCCAATCCTGAGGTGGCCACACCGCCCGCATTGGATGCCTTGCCAGGGGCAAACAAAATTCTTGCCTCGTGGAACGCGTGAATAGCATCAGGTGTAGAAGGCATATTGGCCCCCTCTGCCACGCATATACAATTGTTCTTAATCAATGCTTTCGCACTTTTGGCGTCTAATTCGTTCTGTGTGGCGCAAGGCAGGGCGATATCACATTTTATCTCCCAGGGCGTCTTACCACTAACAAATTTGGCAGATTTGTATTTTTTGGCATATTCCGAGATTCTTCCCCGCTTGTTATTTTTAAGGTCCATGACGTAGGCAAGTTTCTTTGTATCGATGCCTTCCTCATCATAGATATATCCGCCTGAATCAGAAAGCGTCACCACTTTTCCACCCAACTGGATTACCTTTTCCGCCGCGAACTGGGCAACATTGCCCGAACCGGAAATCACCACGGTCTTATCTTTAAAGTCCTCACCACGCGTCTTTAACATACTTTGCGCAAAATACACCGTTCCGTAACCGGTAGCTTCGGGCCTGATCTTAGAGCCCCCCCAAGAAAGTCCTTTTCCGGTCAACACCCCGGTAAATTCATTTCGCATTTTCTTGTACATACCGAACAGAAAACCTATTTCACGGGCACCAACCCCAATATCCCCGGCCGGTACATCGGTATTCGGGCCAATATGCCGGGCCAATTCGGTCATAAAGGCATGGCAAAAACGCATGACTTCATCGTCCGATTTTCCTTTAGGGTCAAAATCTGAACCGCCTTTTCCACCTCCCATCGGTAGTGTGGTCAAACTGTTTTTAAAAACCTGTTCAAAGGCGAGGAACTTAAGAATACTGGCATTGACGGACGGATGAAAACGTAGTCCGCCTTTATAGGGCCCAATGGCCGAATTCATCTGAACACGGTACCCTCGGTTTACATGTATTTCACCTTGATCGTCAACCCAAGATACCCGAAACGAGATCAACCGTTCTGGCTCAACCATACGCAACAGGATATTTTTTCCGCTATATATTTTTTTCCTGGCGATATAGGGTATTACTGTTTCTGCGACTTCCTGAACCGCTTGAATGAATTCTGGTTCATGACCATTTCTGGTCTTGACCTCATCCATAAATCCATCAATTTTTGCTTGCATTTTTGCATCCATAAACTCTAAATGAATAAGTTAATGTCTAGCCCTTCAAAAAGGGCATTTTTATTGAATTTAAAATATAACAGCAAAATTATGTTATTCTTATAATTTAATAGTCCTTTTTTTTAAAATGTCGTAAAATTCATTGGCCGATGGCTTGTTCAAGGTCGGCAATCAAATCGTTGACATCTTCGATACCGACGCTTAATCGAATAAGGGAGTCTACCACCCCACTTTTTTCACGCTCTTCTTTCGGAATGCTGGCATGGGTCATACTTGCGGGGTGCCCTGCCAAACTTTCAACACCCCCTAATGATTCGGCCAAAGTGAAAACCCGAAGGTTTTCGACAATCTTCACTGCATCTTCATAACCCGCTCCCTTGGGTACAAATGAAATCATACCGCCGAAATCACGCATTTGCCTCTTGGCGACCTCATGGTTCGGATGATTTTCAAAACCAGGCCAATAGACCTTTTTGATTTTAGGATGCTTGGCCAAATACTGAGCGACCGCTCTTCCGTTCTCACAATGGCGCTGCATACGTACGTGCAGTGTCTTGATTCCACGAAGCACCAAAAAACTGTCCATTGGGCCACAAACGGCACCGCTGGCATTTTGTATAAAATAGAGCCGCTCGGCCAACTCTTTTTCTTTGACGACCAAGGCCCCCACTACCACATCACTGTGGCCACCGAGATATTTGGTGGCCGAATGCATGACGATATCGGCCCCCAATTCTAAAGGGCGCTGCAAATAGGGGGTTGCGAAAGTATTGTCCACTGCCAAAAGAATATTATGCTTTTTGGCCAGTACCGAAACCTTTTCTATATCAATAACGTTCATCATAGGGTTGGTCGGCGTCTCCAACCATATCAATTTGGTGTTTTCGTTGATATGGGCCTCAATTTTGTGCGAATCATGCATCCCGACAAAGTGAAAGGTAATTCCGAATTTCTCGAAAACTTTCTTGAACAGGCGATAACTACCTCCATAGAGATCGTTTGTAGAAATAACTTCATCTCCAGGATTCAATAATTTGATAACGGCATCCATGGCAGCCAACCCACTTGCAAATGCCAATCCGAAATTACCACTTTCAATACTGGCCAACGAATTCTCGAGTGCGGTTCTAGTGGGGTTCGCACTTCTTGAATATTCAAAACCCTTATGGCCGCCCGGTGTGCTTTGGGCATAGGTAGATGTTTGGTAGATCGGGGGCATCACGGCGCCATACGCCTTATCAGGTTCTTGGCCTCCATGTATCGTCTTGCTGTTGAATCTTAAATTGTTATCGCTCATAAATATCTTGTTATTCGCACAAATGTATCGTTATCTTTTCGAGAATACAATGGAGTTGTACTTTTGTAAAAAACAAAAATTTCGCCCCATGAAATTTAAATTCACCTACTTGTTCTGCCTTCTGTTATTCTTGTGCTGTAAAAACGACGAACGATTGACCATAGAACCCTTGCACATTACTAATAAAATCTGTCCCGATTGCCCTAAGGTAGACATCGAAATACCTAAAATTTTGGATAAATCGAAAATAGGAACGACTGTGGAAACAGCACTTCAAGAAGAGATTATTTTCCTATTGACCTTTGATGAGGAAATTGAGGCGGCCACTATTGAAGATGCGATTGATTCGTTTGTAGCTGGAAATGCCGAATTAAAAGAGCGCTATCCTGATGAGGATACCCCTTGGGAAGCCAAAGTAAACGGAAAAGTGGCCTATGAAGACCAAGATATCCTAACGGTATATCTCGATTCCTACATATTCACTGGCGGGGCACACGGGTATAATTCCATTCGTTTTCTGAACTTCGACAAGAAAAAAGGCAGCGAACTTGAAAATTGGCAACTTTTCAATAGTATGCCCGAATTTGAAAAGTTTGCCGAAAAAAAATTCAGGGTGCAAGAGGATATTCCAGAAGACGGGCCGATAAACAGTACCGGACTTATGTTCGAAAACGACGTTTTCTATCTTCCTGAAAATATTGGCTTTAGCGAGAACGGCCTAGAACTTCTTTACAATCAGTATGAGGTGGCGTCTTATGCCGATGGGCCTATTGAACTTACGATCCCTTTCAAGGAATTAGAGGAATATTTGGCCTTTAAAATCAGGCCGTGAAATAGATTTATCGTATTTTACTATACTAAAATTCGGGTTCTTGAAGTTTTTTTTGGCAATTTTTCATCCCTGCCTCTTCACTTTTAAGCGATATGGAAAATAAACATATCTATAATTAGCGATATGTAAATATATTTTTCTACATTTGCTTCATGGATATCGTCGAAATCAGTAAGGTATTATCTAACCAGACCAGGGTCAACATTTTAAAATGGTTGAAGGAACCCGAAAAAAATTTTCCACCGCACCAAGATATCGATCATTTCGATGATGGGGTCTGTGTCGGGTATATTCATGACAAAACCGGACTTTCACAATCCACAATATCTACATACCTCGCTTCTATGCAAAACGCAGAATTGATTATTCCTACAAGACATGGAAAATGGACCTATTATAAACGCAATGAAAAAGTCATCGATGCCTATATCAAATCCTTAAAATCAGTTTTATAGTTTTTTTTTAATCCTAACAAATCGACAATTAGCGATATATAAATACAATAATCATGGAAAACAATCTTGTATACAATACAGAAAATTGTTTTGTTCAGAAACAATCCACAAAATGCGCTTTAAAGGAATTCTTTTATAGGATATTGACCTCGATAAAAATCGAAGGTGCCGAACAAATGTCCAAAATCAAGTAATATTAAAAACAAGATTACCGTCTTAACGCTAATCGAAACAAAACAAATGTTTATGAAAACAATAGGTTTTATAGGTGGTATGAGCTGGGAGTCCACCAAAGTGTACTACGAATATTCGAATCAGCTCGTAAAAGAGCTTTTAGGGGGTTCCCATTCCGCAAAAAGTATCATGACTTCGGTAGACTTTGCCGAAATCGAAAAATTGACCTTTGAAGGCAACTGGAACAAAATTGGCGATATAATGGCCAACCATGCCATAAAATTGGAAAAGGCGGGGGCCGATATGGTCTTATTGTGTACCAACACCATTCATTTGGTAAGTTCCAGAATCGTTGATTCGATAGCCATCCCTTTTTTACATATCGCCGATGCCACTGGGGTCGAAATTCAAAATCAAGGGTTAAAAAAGGTAGCGTTGCTTGGTACAAAATTTACCATGGAAAAGGATTTCTATACAGAAATACTATCGAAAAAGTATAATTTGGAAGTCGCAATACCTTCCAATCAAGATAGACAGCTCGTACATGATATTATTTACCAAGAACTGGTCAGGGGAAAATTTACCGAAGCTTCGAAAAAACATTTGATCCGGATAATAAAGACCCTTGAACTTCAAGGTGTTGAAGGGGTTATATTAGGTTGCACCGAGCTGCCGCTTTTGGTTTCGCCCAACGATGTGGATATTCCTACCTTTGATACCACAAAAATTCATGTGAGGCTAGCCGTTGACCTAGCCCTATAAAGATCAACCCTATGAAAAAAATATATCACCTCGGCACTTGTTCTACCTGCCAGCGTATCATCAAAGAATTGGAACCACTCGATGGGTTCATTTTACAGGATATCAAAACCGATGCAATGACCATCGAACAGGTCGAAGAAATGAAAGAATTGGCCGGAAGCTATGAAGCCCTGTTCAGCAGAAGGGCCATGCTTTTTCGTCAACGGGGGCTTCATGAAAAAAAACTTTCAGATACCGATTACAAAGATTTGATACTCGATCATTATACTTTTTTGAAACGACCTGTAATAATCGTGGACGGGCAGATCTTTGCGGGCAACAGTAAAAAGGTGGTCGAGGCCGCCAAAGTGGCCATCCATCCTTGAGCAAAAGAACACTTGCCATATTAGCCGCCATAGGGGCGACCACTATCTATGCATTGAACCATACCATCGCCAAAAGCGTGATGCCCGATCATGTGCAACCTTTCGCCTTTATTATTTTTCGTGTTGCAGGTGCGGCTTTGCTTTTTTGGATAGTCTCCATTTTCGGCCCCAAGGAGAAAATTGAGAAAAGAGACTATCTGCGCCTTTTGGTATGCGCCGTTTTGGGCATGGGGATCAACATGTTGGTCTTCTTCAAGGGGCTGTCGCTTTCTACCCCGATCAACAGCTCGGTTCTGGTAACCACGACCCCGATTATCGTTTTGATCCTTTCGGCGATCTTGATCAAGGAAAGGATTTCGCAACGTAAAATTTTCGGAATTGCCATCGGACTTATAGGGGCCTTGGGGTTGATACTTTTCGGATCCGAAATTCGGCAAGACGCCCCCAATATTCCCTTGGGCAATTTTTTCATTTTGATGAATTCCGTTTTTTACGGATCCTATCTGATAACGGTAAAACCCTTGCTGGCCAAATACCATCCGTTTACCTTTATGAAGTGGCTTTTTACCTTGGGAATAATCCTTTGTCTGCCCTTCGGATATCGGGAATTTACAGAAATCGACTTTGCCAATCTTCCAATAGATGCTGTTTGGAGCATCTTATTTGTAGTCGTAGGAACCACTTTTTGCACCTACCTGTTCAATATTTTTGCGTTGACCCAATTAAAGGCTTCCACGCTAAGTGCCTTTGTCTATATACAGCCCTTGATAGGAATATTGTATGCAACCGCCGTAGGAAAAGACAATCTTACGATTCTTAAGATCTTGGCCGCCTGTCTGGTCTTATTGGGGGTATATTTGGCCAGTCGAAAGGCTAGTCCAAATCTTTCGGGGTCTTAGCAAACCTTCTTGTATCTTCTTTGGTCAAAACCCGAAAACCTTCTGACCGTTCGACCGTATTGAAAATCGTCATTAAATCGTCGGGCAGGCCCACAAGACCTCTTGTTTTTAGACTGATCCATGCCCCCATCATTTCACAATGGGCCACATTCTTTCCATCACTGTCATAAAAATTGTGATGAAATTCAAAGAATTTGCCATCTTCGCTCATACCGGCTATTTCAAGCGAGACCCGTATGGGACGACCTGGAAAGACTTCCTTGAAATAGTACATATGCTCGTAAAAAACGACTGGGCCGATCCGGTTCTCGGCCAATATTTTTTGGTCAAAGCCCAACTCCCAAAGAAATGCCATTCGCGTATGGCTCATAAAATTGATATAGGCACTATTGGCCAAATGTCTGTTGGCATCAACATCGCTCCAACGAACTTCGAACTCTTTAATGAACATAGGCACCAAATTATTTTATTATGCATGCATAAGAATGGCAAAAATACCATAGTTTTGAAAAAATGTGGCAATTGCCACTAAAGAATTAATGACTATTTTTAATCCATCTAGAAAAACAAAATGAGCCAAAAACCTTCATTTATCGCAGATCTTTCATTGCCTACCATCGCAGCTCCCATGTTCTTGATCTCGGGACCGAAATTGGTCATCGAGTGTTGTAAAAACGGAATAGTAGGAACTTTTCCTGCGTTGAATCAAAGAACCAGTGAAGGTTTTGAAGAATGGCTCGTTGAAATAAAATCGGAACTTCTAAAATTTGAAGAGGAAACCGGTAAGAAACCTGCCCCGTTCGGTGTGAACCTTATCGTACACCCTACGAACCCGAGGTTGGAGGCCGATGTAAAACTATGTATCAAACATGAGGTACCAATCGTTATCACCTCTCTAGGTGCAGTCTCGATGGTCGTCAATGCCATTCATAGTTATGGCGGACTCGTTTTTCACGATATCATCAAAAAACGCCATGCCGAAAAAGCACAGGAAGCGGGCGTCGATGGGTTGATTCTTGTAGCCGCCGGTGCCGGAGGCCATGCCGGCACGACCAACCCAATGACCCTAGTTGCCGAAATCAAGAAATTCTTTGATAAGACTATCATTCTTTCAGGGTGCATAAGCAACGGCCGTGATATTGCCTCTGCCCTACAAATGGGGGCCGACCTTGCGTACATGGGTACGCGCTTTATCAATACCGATGAGGCCGAAGCACCAGAGGATTACAAGAAAATGATCATTGATGCGGGAGCCAACGACATAGTATATACCGCAGCGATTTCTGGAGTGCATGCCAATTTTTTGGCGGACAGTCTCAAAGCGGCCGGGCTTACGGAAGAGGATTTAAAAAAAGACACCAAAATCGATTTCGGCAAAGAACTCGATACCGAGGCCAAAGCTTGGAAAACCATCTGGTCCGCCGGCCAGGGATCCGCGATGATAGATGAAACGCTTCCGGTTACCGCTTTGATCGATAAGCTAAAATCTGAATTCAAGTTTGCTATCGAAGAACAGTCGAAAATTTTGGAAATCTATCCGAAATAGGTCATTTTTTATTTTACGAACTATTAAAATGCCCAAAATCCCTTCTGACTATAATCCGCCTTTTTTGTTCAAAAACGGCCACTTTTCAACGATTTATAACGGTTTATGGCGAAAAATTCACGATTTTGAGCAAAAACGAGAGCGAATAGACCTGCAGGACGACGATTTTTTGGATCTCGATTGGAGTTTTTCAAAGACCCCCAAAAAAAAAGTCGTAATTCTTCTTCATGGGCTTGAAGGTCATGGGCAACGGCCATACATTACCGGGGCGGCAAAAGCTTTTAACGCTTCAGGTTATGATGCATGTGCCGTAAACTTCAGGGGGTGCAGCGGCGAGACAAATCGCCTTTTTCGCTCGTACCATTCGGGCGCAACAGAGGATCTCGATGCGGTAATAAAGCACTTACTTGCGAACAAGGAATATGATAAAATCTATTTAAAAGGATTTAGCCTCGGGGGCAATATGGCCATGAAATATTTGGGTGAGGGCAGGGAAATTTCCAAAGCTTTGAAGGGCGTTGTGGGTATATCAGTGCCATGTGACCTGCACAGCTCGTTAAAAGAATTATTGAAATTGAAAAATGCCCCTTATTCCCAACGCTTTAGAAAACACCTACTCGAAAAGCTCAAATTGAAGTTGCCTTTGTTCCCGAATCAAATATCAATGGCCGATATCAAAAACATCAAAACGCTCAAAGACTTTGACGACATTTATACCAGCCGAGCCCACGGTTTCAAAAATGCCCTGGACTATTATAAAAAGTGCAGTTGCCTTCAATTTCTTCCTAACATAAAAATTCCTTCGCTGATTATCAATGCGCAAAACGATTCGTTTTTCGGACCGGAATGTTATCCGTACAAAGAGGCTGGCGAAAATCCGAATTTATTTTTGGAGACTCCCAAACATGGCGGTCATGTGGGGTTTTATGGAAAAGGTAATGTAACCTATTCCGAAAAAAGAGCGATTAATTTCTTCAACGAAGCGGATTAAGTTTCGCTATTGCTTATATTAGTGGCATTAAACCGATGCTGAAGGGATTCGGCACATAAATTTGCTTAGATGAAAAAAGTACTCGTAGCCGTGGCTCTTGGGGGTCTTATGATCAGCTGTGGCGGAAAAGACAAAAAGGAAGAAAAGAATGATGGTTTTGAAATGAACCGCGCCAAAACCGAAAAAAAGGCTGAAACCACCGAGGCCGATCAAGGCGTACCCGTTGACCTTGACAACAAAGGGGTTGGCCCTATCAAATCTTTGGAATTCGGTGCCGATATCGATACTGAAATGGCGGCTGCCGGTGAGGCAAAATTCAATTCTATCTGTACCGCCTGTCATATGGCCGAACAGCGTATGATCGGACCTGCTTTAAAAGGGGTGTATGAAAGAAGGAGCCCTGAATGGGTCATGAACATGATATTGAACCCTGATGGCATGCTCAAGGAAGATCCCATTGCAAAAGCATTGCTTAAGGAGTACAACAATGCCATCATGCTCAATCAAAACCTAAATGAAGAAGATGCCCGGGCGGTTGCAGAGTATTTGAGGACATTGTAGCATACTTCAAAACGATAAAAAAATGCCTTTTCCTGGAGGGCTTTCATCAGGATAATGGCATTTTTTACTTCTCCCATTTATTGTGAATAACCCAAAGGAAGAATCTTGATTAGAACCCTACCGAACGGAAGATCTCAAATTATAAAAGATGAGGCATTTGTCCATTTAACTGGAGGTGTGTTGCCTGAAGCAAACTTGCCAATTTCAGGTTTACTTGAGAATATGGATGAACAAATTAGGCAGGTGGATGAGGCAATAACCCGAGAAGCACTAAGTAATGCACATGGAGATTGGTATGAGTGGTTTTTAGCTATTTCGGCATGGAATACCTTTGTTAATAGACCAAATGCCAATTTGGCGATATTATTGCCAAATATTAGCCAGTTTGACGTTGGTCACTTATACAATCAAGAATTGGCCCATCTTATCGAAGATCTAAGAACAAAAGTTCAAGATGTTGCACAAGTGCAATTAATTACTTCCAACCCTGACTTCGTCATAATCGAAAGAGAGGTGGCAAATGAATTTATTGTTAATCCACAACCACTAAATCAATTCGATACGGATTCAATCATTGATTTGAATTCAAAGTATTCTGATTTTATTGGAAGATGTGAATTTGATGAAATATTGGGATATATCTCGGTAAAAACGTCTTTTAGACCTGATAGAAGATTGCAAATTGCCCACGAAGGAAGCCTGATGAAGGCCATTTATATACATCTTCAAACTAGAAAATGGGTAATAAATCCACCAGGCCTAAAGTACTATGCGATAGCCACTAGAGTAGGTAATTCCGATAGAAATGCTTTGAGAACAGTGGCAACACATTCCATAACCACTGTGTCAAGTTTGCCCCAAGCGGCAGTAGATGATGTTTTTGAAGTCAATTCGCTTCAGCGTGCTGATGAAGTTTTTCGGCAAATTTTGACCTAATAGATTTTAACTGAAGAAGCATCGCTTTTCCCAAGGCTTCCGCTAAACCTGGTGGCACTGCATTACCTATCTGCTTTCCACCGCTTACCAGTGTCACTTTGTCTCTATTCTTTACTTTAAATTCCCAATTGTACGGAAATGATTGGAGCTTAGCCATCTCCACGGTACTTAAACCTCTATTTTCATTTGGATGAATGTACATTCCTTTTGAAGGATTGTATGCTGCTGTCCTAATAGTTACAGATGGCAAATCTTCAACTAACCTTCCAAAGGTATCATTCCCTTGATGTTTTCCATTTTTCCAGCAATTAGGCAATAAATTCGGGGGTACTGCTTTAAAATTCTTCCCCTGTTTGATATACTTCATTCTATTCACAACTTTGTCCGAAATATTCATAAGCACATAATCATTTCGCAAAGAATGATTTTCAGGAATCTCATCAAACGCTTCTTTGACCGAAATCCACTTGTTAAATTTATTTTCTATCTTTCCATCGATACTTCTCATGAAACCTTCATATTGCTTTTGGTCTTTGAAATGGGTGGGAAGTGGAAATGCGGGGTGTTTTACACCTTTGATTCCTATTAAAAAGAACCTTTCTCTTCTTTGTGGGACACCATAGTTTGCCGCATTAAGAATCGTATGAGACAATCCATACCCAAGACCTTTAAATTTATCCACCATATAACTAATTACATCTGAATGTTTTTGTTGAGTGATACCAACGACATTCTCAAAAATAAATCCCTCAGGATTGGCTTCTTTAACAGTTCTTACAAACTCCAAGAAAAGGTCTCCATTCCTTTCGTCTTTTCTTCCTAGCTTTTTACCAATATTACTAAAAGGCTGACAAGGCGCACCTCCAACAACTAATGTAGCATCTCCTTTTTTTAAATTAGCTTCTTCCAAAAGTTCCCCAATACCAATATCTCTAATATCTCCAGAAATTCTGGTCTGAATCTTGCCTGATTCTATTTTCAAGCCTTTTTCAAAAAGTTTCCACTCAGGACGGTTATGCCTCAGGGTCTCTCTACAATCTGCATCAAGTTCAACGCATATAGCGGTTTGAAAGCCAGCATTTTCAAGGCCAATATCCAACCCGCCAGCCCCGGTAAATAGACTAATTACTGGCAATTCTTTATTTGCAGAATTAGAATCTTGAAATTCGATATAATTGGTGCCCGTTTTTTTATCGTAATACTTCATATTATTTGCGCGTTTTTTCCAAACCTTTTGATAAGTTATATTTTGCCCTAGATTCTTTCAAAATGTTTTGTTCTTTAATAATTGGATCAAAAACTTCGCACTCCAAAGCATTTAAACATTGGAGTAAAAAGGCGGCACTAAATGTACCCCTGCTTATTTTACTATCAATACTAGCCTTGGTCTCCCTAGCTCCCAATTCGTTTAATAGAAAGGCTAATTCTTCATGTGAGATTCCTCTCTTGACCAATTCTGATTTCAATAATCTTTTGGATTGTTCGTTCCAGTCCACATTATCAAACATATCAATATCGATTGTTTATTTGCAAATATGCAAATTTTGAATTAAAAATGCCGGTTTTAATATATTTTTTTATTTCGTTTGAAAAGCCACTATTTAAAATTTTAACAAAAAAAAGTCGTCAATTTCCGATCACCTTCGTCTTTATAACAAAGAGCACTGATTAAATCGATTGTTATGAACGATGCACCGATAAATATTAATGAGCCGTCAACCCTGAAGAAAAAGGTCCAAAGACTTCAAAAGCAAATTTCGTTGATGTATTGGATCGGATGGGCCGGAGGTTATAATAGTACCGATAAAAAGAAGTAGTATTGTAATCGACTACAACTCCCAAATATTAAATGGTCGTTTAAGTTCGGTATCCCCATCCTTTCTCACCCTATCGACCACTACTTTATAGGTAGGATCTTCCAAAACGTTCACATCGATTATATCATCCGCATTTCCTAAGAGTTGTATGCAGTCTTTGCTCAAGTGCCGTAAATGCAATTGTTTTCCCGCCTTTCGATAGCGCTCAGTGATTTTGTTCAAGGCTTCAATACCCGACATATCGGCCACCCGGCTTTCCTTAAAATCGATTATGACTTCTTCAGGGTCATTCTGGACGTCGAATTTTTCAGCGAACAATGTTGTCGATCCAAAGAAAAGCGGGCCATATATTTCGTAGTGTTTGATTCCGTGTTCGTCAATGTACTTTCTGGCGCGAATACGTTTGGCATTCTCCCATGAATAGGCCAAAGCGGAAATTATCACGCCCAATAATACCGCCACGGCCAGATTATGGGTAATTGCCGTTATCAAAGTCACCAAAACCATTACGATCACATCTGATTTCGGCATTTTACCAAAAGTCTTGAAACTGGCCCATTCGAAGGTGCCGATGGCAACCATGAACATCAGGCCGACCAATGCGGCCATGGGCAATCGTTCGATCAAACTTGAACCGAACATGATAAACACGAGCAGCATTATGGCCGCTGTTATTCCTGATAATCGTGCACGAGCACCCGAAGATGTATTGATCAAACTTTGCCCGATCATAGCGCATCCGCCCATGCCCGATAGAAATCCCGAAAAGATATTTGCCGTTCCCTGGGCCACACATTCCTTGTTACCACTACCACGGGTTTCCGTAATTTCATCAATGATATTCAAGGTCAAAAGACTTTCGATCAAACCCACTCCCGCCACTATTGCGGCATAAGGAAAAATAATCTTAAAGGTTTCAAACGTAAACGGAATCTGTGGAATGGAAAGCGGCGGAAAACCTCCTTTGATACTCTCGCCCTCGCGCATGGTGTCGGCCACGGTCAGGGTATCGATACCAAAACCGATAACGATCGCCGAGACCACGAGAATGGCCAAAAGTGACGATGGAACAGCCTTTGTCAACTTCGGAAAGCCCCAAATGATCAACATGGTCAAAAGGGTCAAGCCCAACATAACAAAGAGTGGTGTTCCGCTTAAAAGATTATCCGTTCCCTTTTCATAGAAATTCGGAAACTGCGCCATAAAAATAATGATGGCCAGTCCGTTCACGAAACCGAACATCACCGGATGGGGTACCAAACGTATGAACTTGCCCAAACGTAAAAGTCCGGCCAAAATCTGTAGCACCCCTGCTATGATTACGGTGGCAAATACATAATGGAGTATGGTTTCGGGTTCGATTGCTGGAAAGTTGCGTTTCAGTTCCAAGATCAATCCTACGAAAATAACGGCCACTGCCCCCGTGGCACCCGATATCATACCTGGGCGACCGCCCAAAATCGAGGAGACCAGACAAAGAATGAACGCGGCGTACAATCCTGTTAATGGAGAAAACCCAGGTATCAGAGCGAATGCAATGGCCTCGGGCACCAATGCCAAGGCCACGGTGAGGCCCGAAAGAATTTCGGTCTTGTAATCTACCTTTTGCTTAAAATCGAATAAATTGAGATACTTCTTCAAACCGTCAAGATTTTAAGCGGGCAAAAATACGGTTTATTATCCGTATGCCCCTAAAGGCTTGAAGAATTAAGGATTTGACAATTTACCAACTCTTTAGCCCCAATAACTTTTCCCCAAGGGAAGATAATTCGGCGGTTTCGTATTTGGTCTGCTCCCAATTTCTGGGGTCGCCCGGAAAGGCATACCCTTCGGGCGCGATTCGATGCTTCCATGAGTTGATACGCCAATCGCGCATTGGCTCATTATCTTCCTCGGCGGGCATCATTGAAATATATTGCGCAATCCTCACTTTATCCTTCGATTTGTTCGGGCGTATGCCATGTGGTTGCGTACTGTTGAATATGAGCAGGTCCCCGGCTTCCATTTTTACTTTCACGATTTTATCTTCCAATCCTGAAATATCAGGTTGAAAATGATCACGGTCTTCGGGCTGGGTCAACTTCCACGTGTCATAATTGCGATACAACCACGGAATACATTGAAACCCGCCCATGTTCTCATCGGTCTGGTCGGCAAGGGCCAAAACCCCCTGAACGTTCTGCGGCCTTGTTTCAGGGTCGTAATCCCAATGGATAAATCCTTTTTTATCGACTCCAGGAGGCAATGGAAAATTTAAGTTCGCCCGGTCAATGGTCACCCAAAGTTTTTCAGTTCCCCAGACGTCCACGAAAGCATCGTAGACTTTTTGGGTCTGGCGGTTGTTCCATAAATGTTGGTGGTTATATACCTCGACCATGCCCGTACCCGTCAATTCTTTCATCTTCATTTCGGCGCGCGGCGGGGCATTCCATGTTTCAGGATCATTCGGGTCTTTTTCATCAAACTCCCAGATAAAATCGGCCGTAGTTCGAGCTTGCTCCTTAGATACTGCATTTTTGATAACGATATAACCGTTATGGATCCAAAAATCCCAGTCCGATTCGCTCAAGACCCTTAATGGTTTTCCGTTGGAACGGTCGCTTAATTTTATTTTACTACTTGTGGCCGTCGAAGGATTTCCGGGAATTTCTTCATGGGCCTTGTTGGCCATTTCGATCTTTGAATTTGTCTGTTGCATGATACTTTCCTTTTAATTTCTATGATGTAAAACTACCCTAATACTTATATAATTTCCACCTTGATATTGACCATGATTTGAATTATATTGATATTTTTTAACTAAAAATTCAATTTTATAGGCAATTTTGTCTATTTTATGAGTATGAAAGTTGAACTGGAAAGTATTAGTCCCGATTCTAAAAGTCCGTTTCGACTTTTGCACGATCCCAAGCTGAACCATCTTTTTTACTGGCATTTTCATCCGGAGTTTGAATTGGTCTATATCGAGGGGGCGAGCGCGACCCGCCATGTCGGCGACCATATATCACAATATACCGATAGTGACCTGGTCTTGATCGGATCTAATATTCCCCATTTGAACTTTGATCACGGAGTCACCTCCTCCTATAGAAAGGAAGTGCTGCACATCAAACCAACCTTTAAAGAAATGTTCATTGCCGAATTTCCGGAATTGCAATCTTTAAATCGCCTTTTGGAATTGTCAAGATACGGATTGGCGTTTTCAGGAAAGACAAAGACAGAAGTAGGCAAACTAATGAAAGAACTATACCGAATGGGATCGTTCGATTTTTTTATGGCGGTCATTAACATTCTCAAAATATTATCGCAGAGCGGCAGTTTCGAATTATTGCACCAAAAACCTTTTGTCAATACCTATAGCAAAAAAGAACAGCAACGTATTCGCGAAATCTATGCGCTTGTCGATGAAGGTTACCAGAACAAGATTACGGTCGAAGAGGTGGCACGATCGTGCAATTTGACGAAGCCCGCTTTTTGTAGGTATTTCAAGAAAGCGACGGGCAATACTTTCATTGGTTTTCTGAACCAGTATCGTATAAGTCAAGCAAAACGATTGTTATTAACGGGAAAAAATATTAGCGAAACCTGTTATGAATGTGGTTTTGAAAGTCTTTCCTATTTCAATCGGACTTTTAAGAAGATTACCGATGAAAACCCTTCAGAGTTCAAAAAAAGAATGAAATCGGTTTGAGGTTTTATCGGGCTTGAGTCCTTCACTAGTCAGGCCTGTTGCGAGCTAAACCAAAAACAGCAATTCCGATATTTAGGAGGCTGTCTAAAAAGTTCAGGAATATTCTATTGTCAGTTTGAGCTTGTCGAAAACGGCATTAAAAACCAATTGAATAGAAACTTCGACAGGCTCAGTTTGACATTTGCCATACTTTTTAGACAGCCTCGACAATCTCAACGGAAACCCTGACATAGAACATCGGGGGATTCTTTTCAACAAAAAAATCGCCCCGAGCACAACACCCAGGGCGATTTCTAACTAAATAACCAACCAAAAAATCTTTATTGCTTCTTTCCTATAACTGTCGTAATCTTTTTACTTTCATTACAGGATTCGAAGTTTTTTGTCTTTTCTTAACCTTTGGGCCCTTACCCGATTTCAAGTACTGCTGATATCCCCTTCCAACAAATTCATATACCGTTTCACTATTCGGGTGGTACAGCTCGATCGTACTATCATTAATAACGTAGAGTTCAAAGTAATCATTGCCCATGGTATCATAAGCGAGTGTTAAAGTTTTGAGCGTTTCATCGTTTTCTACGTCATAGACCTGATAATCCCCTTCAAAATCCCATTGTAATTTACTTATGGCCGTTCCGGGCGCATCAATCGATGACCTAAAGAAAGAAGGTAAAAATTGCAGAAAATTCTCATCGTCAAAATCGTTCAAACTGCCCGTTTCACTGGTATATGTTTTTTCCCAGACATCATATTCCTGCAATAAATAATTGATATTGTCGTAAAAGACAAAATCGTAGTCGAAACTGTCAATATCATAACCGTTCAAATAATATGAAGTATCCGACCTTGGGTCATACAGCTCAATGGTATTGCTGTTGACCGCATATACATCCAAAAGCCATGCCCCATCGATATCATGGTCGATTTCTACCGTTCCGCGAAGTGTACTGTAATATCCGGCATCGATTCCGAATCCGTTTCCTGTCTTGCCGATACCTGCAATATTGTTATTGGCATAGAATGTTCCGTTCACAAAAGACACCGTAAAGGCACGTTGCAAAAAAGGCACCTCGCCGTTACCTTGCGTAGCATTGATATCGACATACCATAAATCGTACGACCGTAATACTTGATCGGTATTAAAGGCCGATTCTTCGATAAAATCATCCTGGATTATCGTCTCTGTATAACACGAGGCCATCAGGGTTCCTATAAGGATAAGCGCTAATCGTAGTTTTGTTTTCATGGGTTCTGGCATTAAAATTCAACTCATCTAAAACAAGGATTGTGCCGTTATTGTTAATTATCTGATATTCAATATTTAAGGTGTTAACTTCTTTTTTAATTACTTTTGAACGCACGATTATTTTCTATGGATAAAAAACTAAATTTTGCCGTTTTAGGAGGAGGAAGTTGGGCCACGGCCATCGTAAAAATGTTGCTCGAAAACCAAGACGAAGTAGGTTGGTATATGCGGAATTCAGATGCCGTGGGATTCATCAAAATACAGAAGCACAACCCGAATTACTTGACTTCGGTTACCTTCGATACCGACAGGCTTAATTTGACGGACGATATCAATGGGGCCGTTGGCCATGCCGATATTCTGATATTTGCCATCCCCTCGGCATTTCTTGGGGATGAACTCGAAAAATTGACCGTTCCCCTAAAGGATAAAATCGTTTTCTCGGCCATAAAAGGCATCGTTCCCGAATCGGGGTTGATCGTGGGAGAACATTTTCATGAGAAATACGGTATTCCGTTCGAGAATATCGGTGTCATTACCGGGCCGTGCCATGCCGAAGAAGTGGCCATGGAACGCCTTTCGTACCTGACCATTGCCTGTGCCGATACCGAAAAAGCAAAGTTCGTGGCCAAAAATCTTGGCAGCGACTATATCAAGACCAAGGTGACCAAAGACATTATCGGCACCGAATATGCCGCCATGCTCAAGAACATCTATGCCATTGCAGCGGGTATCGCCCACGGATTGGGTTATGGCGATAATTTTCAAAGTGTCTTGATGAGCAATGCCATTCGCGAGATGAAACGCTTTACGAAACGTATCTATAAAATCGACCGTAACATCAATGACTCGGCCTATCTGGGCGACTTGTTGGTCACGGGGTATTCCACTTTTAGCCGCAACCGGATGTTCGGCAATATGATCGGCAAGGGCTATACCGTTAAAAGTGCCCAGATGGAAATGAAAATGGTCGCCGAGGGATATTATGCCTCCAAAAGTGCCTACAAGCTACAATCAAAATTCAAAAAGAAGGCCAAAACGCCCATTATCGATGCAGTCTACCAAGTGCTGTATGAAGGGAAGAACCCCAAAAAGGTTTTTGCGGAGTTGACGGAAAAGCTTGACTAAGGCCCCCTAACCCCCAAAGGGGGGACTTTCATTAATGCTGGTAAAAACTTACTTTTTCATTCCGACATTGGAGGAAGCCAGAGAAATCATTTTATAAAACGAGCCTCTTTTACAATTCCAAAAACCTCTCAGACCCGGTCCAATGAAAAATTGGAATGTTCCTCTATTTGCGCCTGCAGGGTTTCACGCCAATCGGAAATCTGTTGGCCATCGGTTTTGAAAATCGTTTTGAATTCTTCTAAAATAGGTTCCATAAGATTACGGACACTATCGATGTCAAAATAGAGCCTTCCCGTTCTTCGGATAAAAAAGTCCATCGGGGTCAGGATCATTTCATAATCGACACCGAAATGCAGTTCGGCCTTTGCCATACGTACGTAGTTGTCTTTATCCTTTAGGGAAGTATACGTTTCTAAGATGGTTTCGGTCTGTTTGCCATAATTCGTGACCAAGAACCAGGCATCGTATTCGGTAAATCCATCAACTTTGATCCTTTCAAAAACCTCGGCAATATATTTTTTGACGTGCTTGAACTTCTTGAAGCCGTCATTACCGCAAAGCGGAATTTTATCGGTAAAGCACGCCTTTAATTTAGTGTCATGTTCTTCCTCCATTTTTTTGGCGATACGGTTCACGGTACGCTCGGCCATTTTACGGTATCCGGTCAATTTTCCGCCAGCGATACTGATAAGTCCGGTATCGGAAGTAAAAATTTCATCTTTTCGCGATAGCTCGGAGGCCGATTTACCTTCTTCATGGATCAGGGGGCGCAATCCGGCCCAAGAGGAAATAATATCCTCCATCTCCAGATTAATCTTGGGGAACATATTGTTGACCGCAGAAATCAGGTAGATGGCATCGGCCAAGTCGATACCGACATTGTCCTTGTCTTTGTTAAAATTGGTATCGGTAGTGCCAACATAGGTCACTTTGCCACGGGGAATTGCGAACATCATCCGCCCATCGGGAATATCGAAATACACCGATTGTTGTACAGGCAATTTTTCACGCGGAAAAACCAAATGCACTCCTTTGGTCAAATGCAATTGCTTTCCTTTTTTTGAGTTATTGAGTCCGCGCAGTTCGTCCACCCAGGGCCCCGCTGCATTGATAACGTATTTAGATTTAACCTCGAATTCCTTATCTGAAAGAATATCTTTGACCTTGATTCCGGCGACTTTTTCATCCATATACAAAAAATCGGTAACCTCGGCGTAGTTCAGTGCCTTGGCACCAAACTGCAAACTTGTCTTGATATTTTCAATGGTCAACCTTGCGTCGTCGGTACGATACTCGGCATAATGGCCAGCACCCTTCAATATTTTCTTGGGCAGTAAAGGTTCAAGCTTTAAAGCCTCCTTTTTTTCCAGCATCTGGCGCTTGTCGTCGCCTGTTACCTGTGCCAAAATATCATAGACCTTCAGACCGATGGAAGTCAGCCATTTTCCGTAGGAACCATTCTCGATCAAGGGCAACAGCATTTTTTCCGGAATAACGAGATGCGGTGCCAGATTATGCACGATGGCCCTTTCGGAGCCTACTTCTTTGACCAACCAAAAATCAAATTGTTTGAGATAGCGCAACCCGCCATGAATCAGTTTCGTCGATTTGCTGCTCGTGCCCGAAGCGAAATCGCCCTTTTCTACCAAGGCGGTTTTGAGTCCACGGGAAGCGGCGTCCAAAGCGATACCTGCTCCTGTAATACCACCCCCGATGACAACCAGGTCAAACGTTTCCTTGGCGAGTTGTTGGATTGTTTTATTACGATTTAGATTTGAAAAAGGGATGTTCTTCATACTTATCAGTCATTTTTTGTCAATCCGACGTAGAAATAATCCTAAAGTTAAAGGAGAAATAAATTCCCCATTACATTCGGAATGACAAAATTGGCTTCTTACCGTTCTTCCCAACATTTGGTACGTTCGACGGCTTTTTGCCATTTATCGTAGAGTCGTTTGCGCTTGACACGGTCAAAGGTCGGTTTAAAAATACGGTTCATAGGGCGGTTTTGATCGATATCGGCCCGCGACCAAAGACCAACTTGAATGCCTGCCAAGAAAGCGGCACCCATCGCGGTTGATTCGATGACCTCTGGTCGATGGACTTCGGTATCCAAGATATCGGCCTGAAACTGCATAAGGTAATTATTGGCACAAGCCCCACCATCGACACGCAAGTTTTCTAGCTGTATTCCTGAATCGTCTTCCATGGCCTTCAAAATGTCTTTGGTCTGGTAGGCCAAAGATTCCAATGTCGCTTTTGCCAAGTGGGCCTTCCCCGTATCGCGTGTAAGCCCGAAAATGGCCCCACGGGCGTACATATCCCAATAAGGTGCCCCCAGCCCTGCAAAGGCAGGCACTACATATACCGAACTATCTTCGCCAACAGATTCTGCCAATGCCTCTGTTTCTTTCGCATCTTTTATCAACCCCAATCCGTCACGTAACCATTGAATGGCCGCGCCCGCAATGAAAATACTTCCTTCGAAAGCATAGTTGACTTTGCCATCGAGTCCATAGGCAATAGTGGTCAACAACCCATTTTTTGAAAACTGGGGTTTTTCACCCGTATTCATCAGCATAAAACAACCCGTACCATACGTATTTTTGGCGGTTCCTTTTTTGAAACAGGCCTGGCCAAAAAGTGCGGCCTGTTGGTCACCGGCGATTCCGGCAATCGGAATTTTTGTTCCATCGTGTTCATAATCGCCGAAATGGTATGCCGAAGGCTTTACGTCGGGCAACATTTGCTTAGGAATACCAAGGGCCTTGAGCATTTTGTCGTCCCACTTTAAATTGACGATATCATAGATCATCGTCCGGGAAGCATTCGTATAATCGGTGACATGGTTTTTTTTCCGGGTCATGTTCCAGACCAACCAAGTATCCATAGTGCCCATTAGCAGATCCCCGTTTTCAGCTTTCACCCTTGCCCCTTTGACATTGTCAAGGATCCATTTCACTTTGGTTCCAGAGAAATATGAATCGATCACAAGGCCGGTTGTCTTGCGTACATGTTCGGTAAGACCTGAATTTTTAAGATGTTCACAAATATCGGCGGTGCGCTTATCTTGCCAAACAATGGCATTGTACACCGGTTTTCCGGTATTTTTGTCCCAAACGACGGTTGTTTCCCGTTGGTTGGTGATACCTATGGCTTTTACGTCGGAAGCAGCTATACCTTTATTCGCCATCAAATCGGCCATAACCCCTAATTGTGATTCCAAAATCTCCAAGGGGTCGTGTTCGACCCAGCCCGATTTAGGGAAAATCTGTTTGAATTCTTTTTGTACCATTCCTTGAATTTTACCCGATTCATCGACGAGTAGGGCACGTGAGCTGGTCGTTCCTTGATCTAGCGCAATAATGTACTTTTTTGCCATAACAGAAAATATTGTGTAGCCCTAAATATAGGGTTTAAACTTTCCAATTCAAAGGCATGAAATCACTCTATCGTAATCGTAATGGCAACTTCGTTGCCGAGGGCATCCAAGGCCGTAATTTTGTGTTCGCCCAAGGAAAGTAACAGTCCGATCTCATGGAAATTCCGGGTCTGTTGTAGAAAAGTACCGCCCAAATACCAATACACTTCGGTATCTGGTTCGGCGTGCGCAAGCTTCAGTATTAGTTCATTGGTTTTTCCTTCAAAATTTTTGGGGAGGGTAATGCGGCTTCCATCCTTCGGATAGATAAATTCCATAGGGGACACATTGTCGGCCTGACAATCTTGACGAAAAGGGGGCAAGGTCTTATACGTTGGATGTGCTCGCTTAAAATAAAATTCCATCAAAATAGGCAGTACAAACCACGATTCAGAACTTGCAGTAGACAAATCAGTGCAAGAGGAATTGACGCGAAACTGCCTATTGGCATCCAAATGAATCGTCTTATGATAGTTACACGCCTTAACGAAGTTTTGCTTTTTGGGGATCGATATGGTTTTCTTGGGACAAATGGCCGTGGCCAAATAACCGCTCTCGACACAGACTTCTATTTTCACAAACTCATCCAGTGGCTTTTCGAACCATTTACTTCTCTGAAGCACGTCGAAAACATCGAACAATATCGGTGCGGCACTCGTCACTCCCGTCATGTCTGGCCTTCCCTCGCCGTCGGCATTGCCTACCCAGATACCGACCACGTGGTCTTTTGTTACGCCAATGGCCCAGGCATCCTTATTACCAAAACTAGTGCCTGTTTTCCAGGCAATATCCTTGCTACTGTCGAAGAACTGCCATGATTCATCGCCCTCGGGTCGGTTTACCTCTTTCATAGCCTCGAAAGTGAGATAAATACTGCCTGCATCGAACAAGTTTTTTTCAACTGATTTTTTGCCGAAATCGACCGTACGGTCTCTTTCCAAAACCAAATCGGTGAATTCATTTTCAAAATATTCGCTCGAAGTACCGTTAAAATGGTTTACCGTAGAGGCGAGGTTCGCGTAGGTCTTGCAAAGGTCCCAAAGATTGGTTTCGGCCCCTCCCAAGATCAAGGTGAGCCCGTAATGATCAGCACGTTTGTCGATTCCCTTTAGTCCAAATCCATCCAATTGGTCCCTGAACTTTTCGAGCCCGTATTCTTGCAACAACCGAACGGCGGGAATATTCAAAGAACGGGCGAGTGCTTGTTTGGCCTTTACGGCACCACTATACTCCTGATTGAAATTTTCCGGTGTATAGCCCGCAATCTGGGTCGGCACATCGGGCACTAGCATATCGGGCAATAATTCACCAGCATCCAGCATCGCCGCATACAATAAGGGTTTGATCACACTGCCCGTACTTCGGTTCGCCTGTACCATATCGACATCTTTCTGATGTTCTTTCGTGGTCATGGTGTTACCGACATAGCTCAATACCTTTCTGGTAGGTACATCCAATACCAATACGGCCGCATTATGTACCTGGTTCTGGCGAAGGTCTTGATAATGCTTCTGTAAGATGAAATTGACATTTCGTTGCAGGTCGTCATCAAGCGTCGTCGCAATTCGTTTTCCCTTCTTACTTTTAGTCAAGTACTGTACCAAATGAGGGGCTGTATTGGGCAACGGATACGGTTTTTTTGGAAGTTCTTCCAACAACGCAAGTTCGTATGTGGTACTGTCGATAACTTCTTCATTCCACAGTTTTTTCAACAAACGGTTTCTTTTTGCCAACAACCGTTCTTGGTTTTTTCCGGGATAGATCAAACTCGGGGCATTAGGCAAAACGGCAAGCGTGGCCGATTCTGCCCACGAAAGTTGATAGGGTGGCCGGCCAAAATAACGCCAAGCGGCGCCATCGAGACCCACGACATTACCTCCAAAGGGGGCGTGGCTGGCGTATAGTTCTAGAATATCTTCCTTCGAATGGCGGAATTCCAATCGAGTGGCCAGTATTAGTTCTATAAACTTTTCCCAATAAGAGCGTCTTTTTCCGTTTCGGGAAAGGCGAACGACCTGCTGTGTCAACGTACTTCCCCCCCTAACGGTTTTCCCGGTCGAAAGATTCTCGACCATTGCCTTGAACATTGAAATAGGGTTAAACCCGGGGTGCCGATAAAAATGGGCATCCTCGAACTGAAGTAAACAAGCCTTGAACTTTGGCGGGATACTATCGATTTCTGGAAACCGCCATTGCCCATCATCGGCGATCATCGCCCCGAGCAATGTGCCTTGTTTGCTCTCCACGACCGTTGCGGTAGGAGACTCGAAAAGATTTTTTGGGAGGCAGATATAGTAAGCGATTAGTAGAATCGCAAGAAATGCCCATTTTTTCGGGTGTTTTTTGAGAAATCCTCCCGTAGCCCCTCCGAAGGAGGGTGACGATTCTCGTCTTCCAAAAAGATTCTTCAACGGCTTCAAAGTCTAAATCTTGTTATCCCCTCTTGAGAGGGGATTTCTCATGCTCCTTCTTCTGAAGGCAATTTGGTGAAATCGTACTCCCGTTCGACCAAACAAATCCTGACTTTGTACCACGAATACCAGTCCTTGATTCCTTTTTGTTGCGCAAAAAAATGGTCGGTGTCGGCCTTCCAACTTGCGATGGCCTCCAAACTTTCCCAATAACTTATCGAGATTCCTATTTCTTCACGAGCACTCTCAAACCCCAAATAACCGGGCTGCCGTTTGGCCAAATTTTCCATTTTTACGGCCATTTCAGAATATCCCTGGTCTTCTTCCGTCCGGGTAGAAGTAAAGATTACCGCATAGTAGGGCTTGTTCATATGATATACTCTCTTTCAAGGAAGTAACCTACAATGGCCTCTTTCATCAAAATGGATTGCTCACCCGATTTTAGCGGAGGCAATTTCTCCTTGATCACGTAATGCGGCCAGCCCTCTTCATCAAAAAAATCGAACTCATAATACCCATAGGGTTCCAACAAACGGCAAATGGCAATGTGCATCAAATCGAGTTTGTCGTCCTTTTTGTATTTTCTGTGGTACTGGCCAAGCTCTTGCACCCCGACCAGATAGATTATGGCATCAAGTTCCAAAGGGTCACCATCGGAAAATTGGCCGGAGAGCTTTTCGACCAATATTTCCCAGCGCTCTTTTAATTGTAGGTCTCTTGACATTATTGATTCTCTTCCGTTAAAATAGGTCTCGAGGGTACTTGACCCGACCTAGGTTCAAAGGTACAAATCAAAGTTCTATATTTGCTTTATGAGCTTCTTGGATATCATTTTAGGATTACTATTGCTTTACGGCCTCTACAAAGGGCTCAAGAATGGGCTTTTTGTTGAAATAGCCTCGATTATCGCCTTAATTGCAGGCATCTACGGGGCCATACATTTTTCGTATTACGCCGGCGATTATCTTTCGCAAAATATGGATTGGGATGAACGTTATATCAACATAGCCGCTTTTATCATCACTTTTATCATCATCGTCTTAGTGGTACACCTTTTGGGAAAGTTCTTGACCAAAATTGCCGATTTTGCCATGCTGGGCCTGCTCAATAAGATTGCAGGGGCATTGTTCGGGGCTCTAAAAGTGGCCGTAATCGTTGGGGCGATCCTGATATTTTTTGAAAGGGTCAACCAAACCGCCGGTCTTGTGAAAGACGAATCGCTCCAAAATTCGGTGCTGTACGAACCGGTCAAAGAAATAGGGGCCTTTGTTTTCGACGCGGTTTTGAAGGGAGAGGTTAAAAGGGAAACGGAATAGTTTTGTTTTGTAACTGCCCGTTTGCAATCGTCGTTTCTCATATACTTATTGGCACCACCCGCCCATAACGCTTATCCCATTACATTATTACTTCGCACCTCTAACCCTGTACTTACAACTTCTACTGAACCACTTCGACCCACTGCCCATCGGTACGAACGGCATAATCGTTATCGTACATCGCTTCAGCCTGGACCCCCGGCAAATAATACCTGCCCAAATACGAGGCGTTCAACAATACCCGAAACGTCTTTGTCTCGTTCTTTTTCATATCGAAATAGAAGTTGACACGGTCATCGCGAATATCGGTATGGGTCACTTGGTTATCGGCGAACTCGCCGAAATCGGTAAACCGGGTGTTGACGATTTCCCAACCGCTGGGAAAAATTTCGGTAAGGGCCATATCATCAATGGCATTCGAAGTTGTGTTGGCCAAAGTGACTTCGGCCACAAAATCGGTGCCCTGGGGCATCTGGGCAACATTCATTCTTGAACCATCACGCCCCTTAAATACCATACTGGCCTTTAGATTTCGCTCGATTGTTTTTTCCTCGCCTACGGGCAGAATTCCATTGTTCATAATGTTGACATAAAGCATGTTGTCTCCAACATTTTTCAATATAAAACTATTGTTTCCTTTTTTTATCGCAACCCTGTGCGATGCCAAGGTTTTTGGAGTACTTATGTTTTTCGACTTTCCATTTACCGTCAAATTGGCCTTGATGCCCTTTCCGCCGACCATTTCGGCAAACTTTGCCATCGCCAACAAACTGTATGAAGTGCTTTGGGTACTCATCCAGCGGTTTTCGCTTAGTCGTCGAGCCACGGTTTTTGCCATTTGTTGGGCTTTTGATTTATCGTCTAAAAAGACCAAAGTTTCCAGGGCCATGGCCCGGTTTCGATCTGAAGAACCATAGGTATGGTAATCGTGCTTATCATTTTCAAAATCCAAGGTGGCATTGCCCAACAATTGATTGGCAACGTTCACCTGGCCTATGAGCCCATAAGTGACGGCGAGGCGATATTTGGCCTCATTGGAAAGGTTAGTGGTTTCACGTAAACGGTTCATACTTGCGACATCGGCATTGCCCGAAAGGGCCAAGGTGTACAGGCGATACGCCTGTGCCAAATCGGAATTGTTTGCGCCAACTCGCCATTGCCTTGAACTATTTTGTTGGTATTTCACCCAACTCGATGTAAAACCGATCGGCAAGACATAGCCTTTTTTCTCTGCTTCCAACATAAAATGGCCGGCATAGGTCGTACCCCAATCATTGGCAAAATTCTGTCCGGGCCAATATGAGAAACCCCCATCGGGCCGTTGAAGACCTCCCAAACGTTTAATGGCACTTTCAATATTGTCTTGTATCTGTTTTTTTTGGTTCGAGTCCACATCAAAAATAGCGGTCAGATAAAGTTGGGGGAAGGCCCCGGAAGTAATCTGTTCTACGCAACCGTGTGGATACCGGATCAAGTACTGCATGCGCCCATTGAAGTTCATCGGGGGCAAAGTGGAAAATTCCACCTGGGCCGAATTGCTTCCGGAAACCCCGAAGGTTTCCAGGTCGATAATCTGGCTTCCTTTTGCATCCAAAACCAAATCGTGGACGGTAGTCGTCATCGGATTCGGATTGACCACATCTATAGGTATTTCGAACGAGGCGGTCTCGCCATTTCCGGAAGCCTCTACAACTATCTTTCCGATACCGGTGAAATCGACTACATCTAGATCGAAATAGACCATTTTTTCATCGGGTTCAGAAAATGTTACACTTTGGACGGGTTCGCCCACAATTTTAAAGGATTCGTTCTCCCTAAGCTTGACGGTCACATTTTTCACCTTCTTTTCCATGGCAAAAATGGTGACGGGCAACGTCACACGTTCCCCAGCGGTTATCTTTCTTGGCAACGAGGCCAATACCATCAATGGTTTGCGCACGTAAACGGTTTTTTCTGCCATGCCATAGGCTTCGTTTTCGGCATTGCCGGCAACTACCATGGTACGTGCCGAACCGATATATTTTGGAATCTTGATCTGGTGGGACTTTGACTCGCCCTTCTTTAAGCTGAAGGGACCCAAGTATACCACCATGGGATCGAAACGATTGGCCTTCTTGTTCTTGGCTCCTGCCAGTTGGCCATCGCCACCTATCGCAAAAACTTGGTCGATACGCCCGCCGAAGGCGCCGATGACGTCATCGTACACATCCCAGGTTTTGACTCCCAAAGCTTCATGGGCATAAAACCCATCCCACGGATCCGGGGTTTTGAATCGCGTCAAATCCAATAGGCCTTCATCAACAATGGCAATGCTGTAGGTCATAGCCTTCTTGTTCTTTTCGCTCACTTTTACGGTAATGTTCTCTTCAGGACGAAGTTCCTCTGGCATGGTAATCTGTGGTTCGATCTTGGTCGCCGGATCTTCAACCGAAATCGGCACGACACCATACAACCGGATCGGGTTATCGTTCAAAGTGGTCGCATGTGGTTGCAGCAACGAAATATGGATATAAACATTAGGTGTGTACAGTTCGGTCATCGGCAACTCGAACTTTGTTTCGACTTTAGTGGTCTCTACCCAAAGGTTTTTCAGTACCTCGGTGCCATTTTCGGCGGTGACCAAAGCACGACCGCCTTCAGAGCTGGGAAAAGTTACCGTGGCCGTTTCGCCAACATTATACTTTTCCTTATCCGTGGAAAACACCAACATGGTGGCTGCGGACGGGTCGTTCTTTTGTGACCTGCCCGCCCAACCTGGCCAATCGATATAGATGGTTTTTCCCGTAGCGTGGCCGCCATTTTCGTCTTCGACGCGTACTAGATAACGCCCCCATTGCGGATATTTCAATTCGAAATCGAAACTGCCCTTCCCGGAGGAATTCGTGCTCACAGTTTCCTCAAAAACCTTTTCATGATAACTGCTATTGCTGAAATTGCTGAAGTTATCGGCGGAAGTATCCCACCACCAACGCCAATTTACCTTGTGAACCGTCACTTTTAGGTCTTTTACCGCCTTGGGATTTCCGTTTTCATCGACCGAGACCACTTCAAACTTATGGGGGGTATCGGTCAGAAGCATCTCACGGGTCTTGTCGCCTTTCGGAACGTTCAGTCCGATATAGGTCGTGTATGGCGAATAGGGCTTCGTGAAGACATCGGTACTAAAATCTCCCCCGTTTTCATAGACTTTAGTGATAAAGGCCGTGCTCAACATACCAGGTGCTTTGCTATCCAATTGTGGATTCATGGAGAAACCGGCCTTACCCTGTCCATCGATTTTTCCGTCGAACACGATCTGGTCTTCCACGGAAAAACTTCGTGTGGGATCATCAAAAATATATCCAGGAAACTTGTCGAATTTTGTGGCCGTTGTACTGAATTTTGCCGTAATGTCGACTTTTAGATTCTTGGCTATCGCACCATGCAGCCATTTTACCTCCAAATCGCCACGTATAGGATTACCTCCTGAGAGTACTTCATGTTCAAAATCGGTCTTGATTTTTAGACGGTTCGGTTTAATGGTCTCGATCTTAAGTGATTTTGTAAAGAATGCACCGCCGACCGACACCTTGGCCAGCCAATTTCCTGTGGGCGCGTTCGCATCGGTCTTGACATCGAACCGGTAGAAATTATCTAGGCCGGTTGTCTTAATCTCGTGATGTACCACTTTATTATAGGGGTCGAACAGTTCTAATTTTACCGGATGGTTTTCGGGCAGTTTGTTCGCATTGTCGTTCAGCATAAAGGAGAGGAAAATCTTATCGCCAGGCCGCCAAACGCCCCGTTCGGCAAAAATGAACCCTTTGATTCCCCTTTGAAGTTCCGTTCCCGAGACCTTGAACTTACTCACTGATAACGCATTGCCATCGTTCAATTTAACATAGGTCTTTTGGCCCTTGTTTTCGGCAATCGCGAAATAGGCCAATTTTTCGGAGGTATAAATCCCAGTGCCATCGACACCTGTAACCATACTGCCAATCGCTTGTTGCTGAAAACTGTAAAACGTCACCTTTGCCCCGGCAACTGGTTGCGTGTTCAGAATATCGTTTATGGCCACAAAATAGCTTTTGTTGGCCCCTTTTTTAACAGTTACGCCTATATCGGAGGCCAAGACATTGATACCTACCTTTTTATCATAATAATAAGATTTATCACAGGGGTTTTCACGCTCGTTCCAATTGTAATCGTAGTAATAGTCGTCATAGTAATTATCGATACCATCCCATGAACTATCTTCTTGGGCCTCATCGAAGTTTTCACTGTTTTCGTTCTCGGGTTCAAAATTATTTCCCTCGCAGGGGTACGAGCTGTAGGCAGGCTTAAAATTGAACTCTACACGATAAATGGCCCCGACTTCGGGAGAAATCAAAGCTTTTAGGTCTACTGCATGGGCCGCCCATTTGCCATTTGTATTGCCAAAATTGTTCTGAAGCGTTATTTTCTTAGTGGCGATAGGGCGCGCCACCGAACGTAAATTGTAACTACCGTCCAGGTTATTCCCTTGAAGAAATTGCATTATGTTATTTTCATAAATCTTCAGCACCGAAACATCGATAGCTTTTAAGTTTACAGTCTCAAAATCAATTTTTAGGTTACTCGATGAAGGTAAAATCGTTCCGTTGGAAAGTAAGCGAACTTGTGGCTTCATTTGTTCAAAGGCCACCCGCTCTTCGAATTTTGATCTTAGTTTGTAGCCATCGGCACTTTCGATTCCCTCGAAAACTTCTAAATCGACGGTTCCCTTGAGTTCTATCGACGGATAGACTCTCAAGGTATTGCCATCTACCGAATATTTGGGACTATTATCACCCTTCAAGACTACCAATCCCTTAAAATTTTGGTCTTTTTTTATGGGATCGGAAAAGTTGACCATAACCGATTGGGGCTCGCCCGTTACGACAATGGCATCCAAGACGGTAAAATTGTTCTTTCCAGGTATTCTCACATTGCTCTTGCCCCCGCTATCGATATCGAATTTTTCCCCATTCCAAGAAATTTCCAATTCGGAATCTTCTTCATAGCGTTGAATACTATCTATCTTGAACTGAAATTGAGTTCCTTCTTCGACTCCCGCATCAAATTTTACCGCAATCGTTTTACCCTTGTGACTGACTTGAATCAATTGTCTTGCCTGCTCTAAACTTAGCACATCGGCACTCCGTAATTGCCCTTGTAAAAACTGTCTTTCCTTGGTATACGATCGTAAAGGATCTGTATACACGGTGAACTGTTGTTTCAATGTCCTTACCCCGAAAGTCAAAGTGCCCAATTCTTTGGTTATATGGTTTAAGATGGCTCTTAAGTCTAAAATGAATCGGTATTCGGTATCTTGTTTAAGAGCATTTTCAGGAATGAATGCTATGGTACGGTCATCAAGGGCCACGACCTTCCCTTTCACATTCGGGGAAATGCGAAGAAGATCTTTATCAAGTTCATCCCCATTGTTCCATGAATCGATGGGTTGATCGAATACCACACGAATGTCGCTCGTTGCCGAGATAATACCATGCGAGACCTCGGAAATATACGCTTCAAACTTATTTAGGTCATCGAATTCTTCGCTTGAATCTTCCTTTTTGGAAGTACATCCAGCGACCAAAACCATGATTAGGGAAAAACTGAAAAGGATCTTAGATTTCATCAGCTCATATTTTGTTCAAAAATAACTAGGTTTTAAACAAAATTGTTCACCGCCATCCATGAAAATGATGTGCAAAGCCCCGTCTTTAATCAAAACGAACTTCCCTGTTTTTTTATTACCTGCCTCCAAAAAATAAGTTATCCGGAAATTGTGGGATTTGGCTTACGAACATATGCATTTCATCGAAAAAAAAGTTTTTTTCGAATATCGTAACATCATTTATCGTATCATTACAAGGTCGAACCCCTTCGACAAGTTTCCGGTTATCGGAAACGATACCCCACTCTTCACGACCTACTTCTAGAACGCCTACTTACAATTTAGAACATTGTATGAAATTGAAGTTGAAATATGCCTACTTGGTATGTTTTGTATTGGCGTTAGTATCTTGTAGCACAGAACCTTACGAAAGTACAGAAATACCGAAAGCGGAAAATGACGTGGCTTTGGAGCAAGAATTGCTCGGAATCGTCAATGACCATAGAATTGCGCTAGGCTATTCTTATTTGGAGTACAGTGCCGTAGCCCATGAGTACGCAAATACACATAATGACTACATGATTGCCAGAGGTGGCATCAGCCACGATAATTTCAGCGCAAGGGCCTCGAATATAGCCTCTGAGGTAAGTGCTGAATTTGTGGCCGAAAATGTGGCCAAAGATTATCCGACCGCTGCTGCTGCATTTCAAGGGTGGCTTGAAAGTTCAAACCATAAAAAAACAATGGAGGGTGATTTTACCCACACCGCGGTGAGTGTGAAAAAAGACGCCGACGGAACCTATTACTACACACAATTGTTCTTTCGCTAGAAAGAACAAAACCGTTTTCTTTTACTAAATTTGGGAGAATCAATTAGTGGTCGTTCGCCGTCTTAGCGAGCAAACAGCCAACAATTATCAATTCTTGACATATGTCTATAAAGCCTCCTTTTAACCTCAATAAATGGATCGAGGAAAACAGGGACACCTTAAAACCGCCTGTAGGAAACAAGAATCTATATAAAGATGCGGGTGACTATATCGTAATGGTGGTGGCGGGTCCAAATGCCCGAAAAGACTATCACTACAATGAAACCGAAGAGCTTTTTTATCAATTAGAGGGGAATATCGAAGTACATATTCAGGATAATCGCCAAAAGAAAACATTAAAACTTGGGCCCGGCGATATGTACCTGCACCCTGCCAAAATACCCCATTCGCCAGTACGCCATGAAGGAAGCATCGGCCTGGTAATAGAACGAAAACGGGCAGATATGAATGTCGATGATGGTCTACTTTGGTTCTGCGACAATTGCAACCATAAGTTATATGAGGCCTATTTTACCCTAAACGATATCGAAAAAGATTTTCTGGAGCATTTTAAACATTTTTACAGTTCGAAAGAACTGCGAACATGCGACAATTGTGGCACCGTTATGCCCGTGGACGAAAGATTCATCGCTAGAGAAGATTAAACATGCAAATTGCCATCTATATTCTTATCGGGGTCATAGCCATACTGCATATTTATTTTCTTTGGTTCGAAATGTTCGCATGGACGACCAAGGGACGTAAAATATTCAAAAAATTATCGCCCGAACTGTTTGAGCCTACCAAACCCTTGGCCGCCAATCAAGGATTATATAATGGTTTTTTGGCCGCTGGACTACTTTGGACCTTCTTTATTCAAAACGCCATATGGAAGTACAACGTTGCACTGTTCTTTTTGGGATGTATCGCAATTGCCGGAATCTATGGCGCCTTGACCGCTGAAAAAAAGATATTCTTCGTTCAGGCCCTACCTGCCCTAATAGCGATATTGCTCATTTTGATACGGTAGTCTATACCCTCTATATAAGACTTACTTTTTGTAGCTTTGCCCAAAATCTAACAATCTATTTTCAAAAAGTTATAAAATGTCCAAAATCACCACTGAATTTGATATGGAAAAGACCTTGAAATCATTAGGAGTCAAGGAAATCAATGAAGGAACCTCAACAGGTTCGGACAATTTTTCATCCGGTACGATTATCGAATCACGGTCTCCAGTTGATGGGGCCCTCATTGCAAAGGTCAAAACCACTTCTAAAGACGATTATGAAAAGGTAATGACAAGGGCGGTTGAGGCATTCAAAATATGGCGAAAGAAACCCGCCCCGCAACGCGGTGAAATTGTGCGTCAATTCGGCGAGAAACTTCGTAAGCTAAAAGAACCTTTGGGAAAATTGGTCTCGTATGAAATGGGAAAAAGCTACCAAGAAGGATTGGGCGAAGTGCAAGAGATGATCGATATCTGCGATTTTGCCGTTGGCCTTTCAAGACAGCTCCACGGACTTACCATGCATTCCGAGAGACCAGGTCACCGTATGTACGAACAATACCATCCGTTGGGGGTTGTCGGCATAATCTCGGCGTTCAACTTCCCGGTTGCCGTATGGTCATGGAATACGGCCTTGGCGTGGGTCTGCGGTGACGTATGTGTTTGGAAGCCTTCCGAAAAGACACCATTATGTGGCATCGCTTGTCAAAATATCGCTGCGGAGGTCTTTAAGGCCAATGGCCTACCTGAGGGAATTTCATGTTTGATCAATGGGGATTACAAAGTTGGTGAAATGATGACCCATGACAATCGAATTCCTTTGGTATCGGCCACCGGATCCATTCGAATGGGCAAGATCGTTGCCCAGGCCGTTGCCGCAAGGTTGGGCAAATCGCTACTCGAACTTGGAGGAAACAACGCCATTATCGTCACGCCGGAAGCCGATATCAAAATGACGGTAATCGGAGCGGTTTTCGGGGCCGTGGGAACGGCCGGTCAACGTTGCACCTCGACCAGAAGGCTCATTATACATGAGTCGGTTTATGATCAGGTAAGAGATGCCCTTATCGATGCGTATAAACAATTACGCATAGGAAACCCCTTGGACGAAAGTAATCATGTGGGGCCGTTGATCGATACCGACGCCGTCAAGTTATACAATTCGGCATTGCAGAAAGTTGTTTCAGAAGGAGGCAACCTCATTGTCGAAGGAGGAGTCTTGGAGGGAGAAGGCTATGAGAGCGGTTGTTATGTGAAGCCCGCCATCGCAGAGGCACGACCCGATTTTGAAATCGTACAGCATGAAACTTTCGCCCCCGTACTTTATCTCTTGAAATATTCGGGTTCTGTCGAAAACGCCATCGAAATACAAAATGGGGTGGTCCAGGGCCTATCTTCTGCAATTATGACCAATAACCTTCGAGATGCAGAACAGTTCTTATCGTCCAGCGGTAGCGACTGTGGTATCGCCAATGTTAACATAGGTACTTCGGGTGCCGAGATCGGAGGCGCATTTGGTGGTGAAAAAGAAACAGGCGGCGGCCGCGAATCTGGTTCTGACGCTTGGAAAATCTATATGCGAAGACAAACGAATACAATCAATTATACCGCAGAATTACCCTTGGCACAAGGCATTAAATTCGATTTGTGATAAAACAAAAAACCACCGTCTTTTCAACTACTTGTCCGTTCCCCCGAGAGACAAGGTCAAAAATACGGTGGTTTTCTTAACACTAAACTAACTAACTCAACTAAATATTATATACCCTTAGCTTTGAACAACTTAAAGCTCAGTCTTGTTTCTCCGATTTAACCCTGATCATGATTTGCATCATGAACTCTCCAGCTTCCATGAAGAAGTTCTTGGGTCCCTAGAACGATTACCATACAGCAAAAGTTCAACAATCTTTTGAATTTCGACTTCATTTCAATTTGGTTCTCTAAATGCTCCATCTAAAATAAAAAAGAATAGGGGCCCTAAAAAGCGATGATGTACCTATACGATAAAAACATGTGTACATGATACGTTTCTATGTATAATCGGTATATTTTATTTTGTAGGTACTATCGTTTTTCAGCCTTAACTTTTAAACCTGATCTTAACCTTTTGGCTTAAGAAACTAGGAATCATTTTATTAGTTGTTGAAATCGAGATTGTTCTTTGCTATTTAGTAATCCCTTTTTAACATTTTTTAAGCTTTTTTTAATACATTGCTATAACAAACACTAAATCATTATAAACAATGTCAAAATCAACAACTAGTATAATCGGTATTATACTGACTATTGCTCTAGGGGTTTTTGCGTACATGAACCTTTGTAGTTCCTGCGGATTACAGGCGGTTACGGAAGAACCCGTCGAAGAGGCCGTAGTGCCTGCGCCCCCCGATCCCACATCGTATCCTTTTGCCTTTTCCGATGGTGATTATTCCTGCGATGTAAACGACAATTACAACTTTAATGTGTCGTCATCAACGATTATCAAGCCATTGGCCCAAACGGTGACCAATTGCGTCGATGGCCTTAAAACCTTTTTGGCCGATAATACCGGAAAGGTCATCAATATCACGGGATATTACACAAGTGATGAAGTAAACGATTCTGCCTATCCAAATTTAGGCTTGGCAAGGGCCAACGCCGTAAAGAACCATTTGGTCGACAGTGGAATTTCATCGACGCGTATCAACACTTTTGGGAAATTAATGGATGAAATGGTTCCCGATGGAAATGTATTATTAGGACCTGTAACCTATGGCATTACCGGTGAATCGGCCGATACTGCCGATGAACTTAAGGTACTCTATGAAAAAATAAAGTTCGATCCATTGGTGCTTTACTTTGATACCGCAGAGGCCTCAATAAACCTCAGTGCCGAGCAGCGCCAAAAAGTTGCCGATATTTCAAGATACCTTGACAAGGTTGAAGGCGCAACGGCTAGTATCGTCGGACATACCGATAATACGGGCAATGCGGCCGATAATATGAAACTTGGTCAAAACAGGGCCGATTTCGCTAAAAATTACCTTATGGGAAATGGCATTGCAGAGGTAAAGATCAATGCAACCTCCAAGGGTCAAACACAACCTATTGAGAGCAATGCCACCGAAGAGGGCCGGGCTAAAAATAGAAGAACGGTCGTAACATTAAACTAAACTATTAACTATAAAAATTAAAGAATATGGATTTTTCAAATATTTGGTGCTGGTTGATTCCTTTATTGACAGGCTTAATAAGTGCGATAATAGGTTATTATTGGGGCAAAGGGTCAAGTACTACGATTGACAATTCAGCAGACCTGAAACTCTTACAGGATAAGAATGCCAAACTACAGGCCGATCTCGATGCTTGCAATGGCAAACTTTCAGCAAAAGCAGCCGCGCCTATAGTTGCTGCCATACCTTTTAATGCGGTCGCTGCAGAAGCGGCCATGGGCAAAAAAATCAAGCAAGACGACCTCAAAGTCGTTGAAGGTATCGGACCTAAAATCGAACAAATGTTCCATGACGGGGGTATCAAAACCTGGAAAGCACTTTCTGATACTGCGGTAGCGCGCTGTCAAGAAATTCTTGATGGCGGTGGCGAACGCTACAAGGTTCATGATCCCGCTTCATGGCCTATGCAGGCCAAAATGTGCTACGAGGGCAAATGGGCCGAATTGGCCAAATGGCAAGATGAACACGACCATGGTAAGCTCTAAATAAGAAAGCGGGCAGTTTACCTTTTGGTCAGGTACCAAAAACTCCGAATACCAAAATGTTATATTTTGGTGTTCGGAGTTTTTTTTCGGTTTGAATTAAATCATTCCATTGGCCTCTACCCACTTGAAGCGATATTGGTCCTCAGGAAATTTCATACGTTCGGCAATACGCTCCAATCTTTCGGGCAATTTAACCAAGTAATCCCTTGCTTTTTCAGCCTCGTCAGAAAGATCCCTAACTACGTCAATTTCCCAAAAAGAATTGAGCTTTCTCAATATCTCTACGTAATCTTGGGCCGTATAGACCCCTAAGCGCTGTGCACAGTTCGAGAAATTTTCAAAAGCGGTACCGACCGTTCCCCCCGATTCCCTTAAAAAATGGGCGGGCATAACGATTTTCTTCTTCATCATATCGGCAAAGGCCAGCATCATGCCCGATGGATCCTCTCCGAATATGGTCTTCACGAATTGGCGATAGGCCAAGTGATGCCGCATCTCATCTCCTGCTATGATCGTGCACATTTTTCCTAACAGGGCATTTCCTTTTTTCTTGGCCATTTGACCGACCCTTTTGTGCGATATATTGGTCGCCAATTCTTGAAACGAAGTATAAACGAAGTTTTTGTAAGGATCTCTATCGGTTCCGATATCGAAGCCGTCGGTCAATAAATGCTGGGTAGTAATCTCAACTTCCCTCATATTGACCCTACCCGAAAGGTATAGGTATTTGTTCAAAACATCGCCATGGCGATTTTCTTCTGCGGTCCATGCCCTGACCCACTTGGACCAACCATGGCCTTTATTCTCATGTTGGTTTATCCCTTCGACATCCATAAGCCAAGATTCATAGGTCGGTAAAGCTTCCTCGGTAATGGTATCGGCCACCATGGTAACCCAAAAATCATAACCCAGTTCCCTTGATTCGCCCCTTAGGGTTTCAATATCATTCAAAAAATCTTCGCTTTCAGAGTCTGGCAAAAAATCGGAAGGTTGCCAGATATCTTCGATCGGAATGAGAAAAGAATCCATAAACCCCTCTACTTGAGGCTCTATAGCCTGCATTACCTCTAATCGAATATTCTTCTCTGGCATAATAGGTTTTTTGTAAATTTCGTCAATAATACTAGCTTTTCGGCATAAATGTGGCAAAACTTTAATTTCGACCTTTTTCGCCAGGATACAACATATGTACAGGGTCGCTTTGCCATACTTCTTTGGTGTCGACATCCATGATGGAAAGTGGCCCCTTGAATGCGGCTCCGGTGTCCATATTCCAAACATTTGCAGCTTTTTTGGGCATGGCTATATCCACTTTGGAGATCGGTGTATGGCCTATGTAAATTTCCTCATAAAGTGACAATCGTTTAGGATAGTGCATGTCACCTTTGCCCATGTCTCTGTGTAAAGACTGCGCAAGTTCCCATAATGTTCTATCCCAATAAAACACATGGGGTAAATATTCATGCTCAACACCTTTCAGGTTCGTGAAACCGGCATGAAGGAAAAGGCGATTTTTACCATCTAGATAGTAGTTGGTAAGATTTTTGTAGAACATTAGATGTATGTCTTTTACATCATCATCGGCTTTTGCGTAAGAATTTAACGTGGCCTCACCACCATGCTGCAACCATACAGGGTTGTATTCGTCATCGGCAAGCCATTTAACGCATAGTTCATCATGGTTGCCCCTCAAAAAAACGCAGCTATGGGTTTCATCAAGCTCTATCAAATAATTGACCGTCTCAACGGCATCGCTCCAGCCATCGACATAATCACCTAAAAAAATCAATCTGTCGGAAGTTGTTACCTTGGCACGCTCCATCAACTGGCGCAAAGCCTTTACTCCCGAATGTATGTCCCCTATAACCAATGTCCGCATCACTTTGCAAAAGTCGTAATTACCGCGATGATAATAAGAATAAAAAGAACCAAAAAGAATATTTTCCAAAACGAATAAGGTCTTTTTCCGGTCAGTGCGCCCGTTTGACCATTGATATAGAAGTTGTACTCCCTTCCATTATAACGATAAGAGCTGATGTAGACAGGAAGCAAAATATGCTTGAACGTCTCATCGGAAAGTTTGATGTCGGCGTTGAGTATACGCTGGGTATCCCCACCGATATCTCTACATATCCAGTTATGGGCGATCTCTTTGGCCTCTTGGAAAGATCGATGGTGGCCTTCTTTCAATGAGACCGTATATTTTTCAGTAACGAAACCGGATAAATATTTCGAATTGAAGGGAACCAATTCCTTAACATTCCAATGTGAAATATTATGGGGGATTTCCCTTCTCTTTTTTTCCGATGCATTAATAAGTATATCATCGATAAACCCTTTTACCGATCCAGAGGCGTGGGACCAACGTGTTTTTCTGACCTGTCTTGTCTGAGTACCGTTCTTGGTTCTTATTTGTTGTGTTTCATAGTAATAATCGCCACGTTGACCTTGATAGGCCGCATATAGATTGGCGTCAAAAGTCCAATAAGGCATGTAAAGTCCGTGCAATCCTTCGGGATCCAAAGCTGCACGCTTTAATTTGTTAGGTGCGAACCATAGGCCATTGACCCAGTTTTTAAAAATAGAACGTGCTTTTTGGGCATCCAATTGAAAAGGCAGTACGGCCTGCGGAATTATCCATCCTTCTTTTTCGACATCCTCACGGATCAGTGGCTCCCCACAATATACACACGCCAACGATTTATAATTTTCCTCGACATGTTGATTGGCCCCACAGTTTTTGCAATGCAATAGATCAATGGTCTCGGTATAGGCATTTTGACCGACCGCCTTTAAGTAGTGTTGCAGTTCCAATTCCTCAAAACTACTTTTGGCCTGCTCGATAAATTCCTCATAGCCGCAATACTCACATTTAAGTTGATGCGAGCCCGGTTTGAACTTCATCTCGGCACCACAATTGGCACAAGATTTTTTATGTTCCGATTTTTGGGTTTCTTCCATGAATAATACCTGTCGTTACCATAGAAATGGAAATACACAACATGATGAAATTGTACCTTACGATGTTGGCAACGGTGGTGGTGTATTGCTTCCCAGAAAAGGTTTAAGCTCGTCTACATCCTTTAACGCAGTCCAGTTTTGCATCCCTTGCTTCCAGATCAAGGAATCTTTGTTGATGGTACGTGCGGCGAACAGTTCTTGTAACTTTTCAAAAGGTACCGGGCCCATCTGCTGTCCATTTACCGCGTAGTGGTACATGACCTGTGCCGGTATTGGCGGGGGTGCCGTCGCACCCGAAGTTTGCCCGCCGAAAGGTTGTGCCGCTTGCGGGTTCATCATATTGCCCATCTGTTGTGCGAGAACAAAGCCCATGCCCATACCCATGCCTGCGCCGGCCGTACCGCCTTCGTTCTTGGCCGCTTCTTCCATAGCCTTGGCCGCCTTGAACTGGGCCAGTTTGGTCATATCCAATTTATCCAATCGGCTGTATTCGAAAATCTCTTTTTTGAGTTCCTCGGGCATCGAAACGTTCTCGATATAGAATCTCTCCAATTCGATACCGACCCTTCCAAACTCAGGTTGCATGACCTCTTGGCAAGTCTCTGAAAGTTCGGTCGTATTGGCAGCGTAAAGTTCGATCGGCAGATTGGCCTGTCCGATGGTATCGGTAAATCTTGTAACGATGAGGCTTTTTAAATGCTCGTTGACCTCATAATTTGTAAAATGTCCATCGGTACCTACCACATCGACTACAAACTTTCCGGGGTCGTTTATTCGGAAACTATAGGTTCCAAAGGCCCTGATCTCGACCAGCCCGAAACGTTCATCACTCAACATAAACGGATTTTTAGTTCCCCATTTCTCATCGGTAAACAAGCGGGTATTGACAAAATAGACTTCGGCCTTGAACGGACTATCGAACCCGTATTTCCATCCCTTGAGGGTCGTAAGTATGGGCAGGTTTTTTGTGTTCAGGGTATAGGTGCCCGGTTTGAAGACATCGGCCAATTGCCCTTCGTTTACAAATACCGCCGTCTGGCCTTCCCTGACGATGAGCTTTGCATTGTTCTTGATTTCGTTCTGATAACGTTCAAAGCGGTGTACAATGGTATCATCGGTGTTGTCGAGCCACTCGATAATATCGATAAACTCATGGCTCAGTTTCTTCTTTATCTCGTTAAATAAATCCATTTTCAGCAGTGTTTAAATTTTCGAAGAAGATACTGATTTCTCAAATGATGGGCAAAGTGAAACCCACTGCATACTCCACTTTTTTAAAAGTGAACGCTCAAACTTTTGTTTCAAGCTTATATTGTAACTACATTAGGTGATGACAAGCAGCCTATTATGAAAACCGTTTATTGTATTGGCGAACTTTTGATCGATTTCGTTGCAGAAAAACAGGGCTCAAACCTTTCAAAGGCAATCGACTTTACTAAAAAGGCCGGTGGTGCCCCTGCCAATGTTGCCTGCGCCATCGCGAAACTGGGTGGCAACAGTTCATTTATCGGCACGGTCGGTAAAGACCCTTTCGGTACATTTTTATTGGATGTCTTAAAAGACAACGGTGTCAACATTTCTTTCGCCCAGCGAACGGAGACCTTTACAACACTCGCGTTCGTTTCTTTGGCCGAGGACGGGGAACGCGACTTTGTGTTCAGCCAGGGTGCCGACCAAGAACTTGATTACGATTCGAAAATCGGCAGTCTTTATAAGAATAATCTTGTCCATTTTGGGGCGGCCACAGCAATGCTCGGAGGGAGCTTGGAGGAAACGTACCGTCGTTATTTTGACGATGCGATCGCACAGAACGCTTTTATAAGTTTTGATCCCAATTTTCGGATCGATCTATGGAAAGGCAATGAGACAACGTTTATCGAAAAATGTATTCCTTTTATTGAAAAATCGAATCTGTGCAAGTTCAGTTCCGAGGAGGCCCAATTGATTTCCGGAAAATCTAATCTTGAAGATTGCTGCGACTATTTTCATGAAATGGGCGTGCAAGTAATTACGATTACTTTGGGCGGAGAAGGCACGTTGCTTAGTACCGTCTCCTCAAAACAGACCATCGGTAGTATCGATGTACGACCCGTTGATACCACTGGGGCGGGTGATGCTTTCATAGGATGTCTATTACGGCAGGTTTCCACTTTGGAGAATCCGCACGATATTGTCAAGAATCTTGATCAAATGATTGATTTCGTAAAAATCGCCAACAAAGCCGGCGCGATTACCACGACCGGATTTGGGGCCATACCTTCGTTACCCAACTACAAGGAAATTTTTGATTGATTCAAATACTTATCCCAAAAAGTTCGAAATACTTTGTCATTTTTCTGAGGTCAATGTAACTAAGTTAATAGAGACCAGCCAATACTATGGGCAAAGACCTAGAAAACATTTTTCTGAATGCTTTAGATGAGCATCAACATATGCTATTGCGTATATGCTCGGTCTATGCCAAGGATGAGGATGATACCAAAGATCTTTTTCAAGAGGTTTTAATCAATATCTGGAAGGCAATGCCGTCTTTCAAGGAGAATTCGAACATCGGTACGTGGATGTATAGAATCACGTTGAACGTTTGCCTTCGCCTCAAGACCAAGGAAATCAGGAAGCAGAGGAAAGTGCTGCGCATTGACGGCCACACCATTAACATATATAAGGGAGATGTTGGCGAAGAGGGGCAAAATGTAAAAAAAGAAAAACTCGTGCAATTGCGAAAGTGCATCAAACAGCTGAACGAAGCCGACAAAGCGGTCATCACATTGTATCTTGAAGAACTGCCCTACAAAGAAATTTCAAACATTACAGGCTTGACCGAAAACAATATTGCCGTTAAGGTAAAACGTATCAAAACAAAATTGTTGAACTGTTTAAACAAGATACCATGATGGAAGATGAGCTCATAAAAATCTGGCAATCCTCTCCCGAGGTGGAACGGATAAAATTTGAGAAGTCAAGGTTGATGCTCGATATGGATTCGAGTTTGAAACGAATTCATCGTTTTACAAAATACGATATCTTAATTGGCCAAATAGCAGCAATCACAGTATTTCTAGTATTTCTGCTTTATATATATTTCGTGCCCCCTGTACTGGCCAAAATTGCATCATTTTTCATCGCTATTCTGGCGGTATGGCATCTGACAAAACTGAGAAAATTAAAAAAGGGGAAGCCTAAGGAAACAGCAGCAAACTATCTCGAATACTTGAAGCAAAATAGACATTATCTCAAAACCCTAATTAAAATAACCAAAACCCTCGTTTCAGGGTACGCTTTAATTTCCATGCCCGGCTATTTTCTTTTCATTACCGGATTCTATTTAGATCAAATCGTCGATGGCAGTTTATTTATTAAAATGGTATTAATTGGAGCTGTAGGACATATCGCTGCTTTCATTTACACCCTTTACATCCTTAAAAAAATTTATAGGCCAAGACTGCAAAAAATTGACGAACTTATCAAAGTGATGGAGGAATAAACATATAATCAAAAGAAATGAAAAAAAACATGACCTTGGTAGCGGCCCTCTTAATGCTATTAACCGTTTCGGGCCAAGACATCACCGGAGACTGGCATGGTTACCTAAAAGAATTCCAACTGCGGATTGTCTTCCACATCGAGGAAACTGAAAACGGTCTCCGTTCGACAATGGACAGCCCCGATCAAGGCGCAAACGGAATTCCGGTCTCGGAAACACAATTCGAGGATTCCCTTTTGACCATTACCGCGCCCAATCTTGGATTAACCTTTAAAGGGAAACTTATCGACGATGCCCTGGAAGGAACTTTTTCCCAGGGCGGAATGCAACTCCCCTTGAAATTGACAAGGGAGGATATGGAAAAACCCGTTGCCAAACGACCACAGGAACCAAAGGAGCCTTTTCCCTATTACATCGAGGAGGTAACTTTCATAAATGAAGATGCCGATATTTCCCTTGCCGGCACCTTAACACTACCTGAAAAAGCAGGCAAATTCCCTGCCGTGGTGCTGATTACAGGGAGCGGCCCCCAGGACCGAAATGAAGAACTCATGGGCCATAAACCTTTTTTGGTCCTTGCCGACCACCTGACCCGAAATGGTATTGCCGTGTTGCGCTACGACGACCGTGGTTTCGGTAAATCGAACGGGGAATTTGGTAGTTCCACTTCTGCCGATTTTGCCACTGATGTGCAAAGTGCCGTGGCCTATCTAAAAACGAGAAAAGAAATCGATTCTTCAAAAATAGGGCTTATAGGCCATAGCGAAGGAGGTTTTATCGCCCCAATGGTCGCCGCAAAATCAAAAGACATCGCTTACATAATACTATTGGCCGGCCCCGGTCTTCGTGGAGATAAGTTGATTGTGTTGCAGCAAGAGTTGATTGCAAGGGCATCGGGTGCCTCAGAAGAAGACATACAGATCACGAAAGAATTCAACACCAAAGTTTTCAAAATGGTCTTGGAATCTGACGATATCGAAACTTTGAAAAACGATTTAAACCAGTATATGACCCAAGCCTTTAAGAACGAAGCCAAGAACATCGTGCCGGGAGGAACAAGTGTGGAAAACTTCATTGAAACACAGATAAACGTTATTGCCACGCCTTGGTTGGTCGGGTTCGTAAAACACGATCCGGTCCCTGTTCTAGAAAAAGTATCGTGTGCCGTGCTGGCATTGAATGGGGGAAAAGATCTTCAGGTACCTCCAAAAGCAAATCTGCCCCTGCTTGAGCAAGCCCTTTTGAAAGGTGGTAATCAAGAAGGCACCTTTCTTGAACTGCCAGGTCTGAACCATTTGTTTCAAGAAAGCGAAACGGGTTTACCTAGCGAGTATGGCATAATCGAACAAACTTTCGCCCCTTCGGCATTGAAAGTCATTTCAGATTGGATAGTGAAACAGACAAAATAAATCGTATCCATTTCAGAATCAATTATATCTTACCTTTCTCAGGATGCGCAACGACTCTTTTAACGAAGCGTAGATTTTTGCGTCATAGTCCTTGAGTAAGGGACGCGCTTTCTCCATATGGTCCCGGGCCTCTTCGAATCCGTTGAGATAGCAGATTAGGTAAGTGTCGGGCAGTTGGATCAGGTCTTCGATCTCGGTAGCTTTAAGTATTAATTTTTGCTCCAGTTTCTGTAGCAAGACATTGTTGGCGTTGTAAATGTGGTGCAAGGTTTTCTTTTCAAACTGGGGCGCCTCAAAAATCAATTCGCTCTGTATTTGATAGGTGCCATTATTCTCAAAGGCAATAGTAACTTTTTCCAAGGGATAGTACTTTTGTTTCTTGCCCAAGCCCAATTGTAAATATTCAATGGTGGTAAAGGAATGCTCGTCATAGGTTATCGTAATCTCGTCAAGTGTCGAATAGAACAGTTTGACCTGCTCATTGATCAGTTCGATATCGACCCTTGAATAATAGGTCTTGTCATTGACTTTTTTTTTGTTTCCCGCCCAACATACGACGAACTGTTCTTTAAATACCTTATAACTGCTCTCTAAATCCGGATGGCGGTTGTTAATAAAGTCGATTACCCCATCGAGGGTAAGTTCGATATTGTTCTTGGCGTGTTGCTCGATGGTACTGACCGTTTCTGAATTGATGTTTTTCAACTCGATGTCATAGGCTTTTGACAGACTGATGCTTCCCTCCCTAAAAAAAACAGCCCCGCCGTAATATTTCCAGATGTTCTTTCGTAACGAGCACACTTTTCCACTCGACTTTATGGTCACCAGGCCCACTACCTTACCTTCGGGAAGATGGGGAAAGGGTATGTTCTCATATGAGATCAAAGGGGGGTTATTCAAATAGGCGTTGACAAGGTTTTGTATTTTGCTGTCATCAAAGAAATCGACACCGACAATTTTATTATCCTCGTCTTCCACCCCAATTACAATAAAAGAATTGTTTTTTGGGTTGCTATTGGCCAGAGCGCAAACATGTTTTAGAAACTTTCCCTTACCTTCTTTTTGACCGATATCGATGAATCGTTTTTTATCGTAAAAGCTGTTTTCATCGTTGTGGGCCAGGAGATTTTTTACAAGAAGGCGTTTATTGATCAATGGGTTTCGGGTTTCGGGTTTCGGGTTTCGGGTTTCGGGTTTCGGGTTTCGGGTTTCGGGTTTCGGGTTTCGGGTTTCGGGTAAAAAATAAAAATCAATCGAATTTAGACCCTTTTCTTTCTGATTTTTTTAGGTAGCCCTTAAAAGCCCCTATTTTTCTACTTTCGACTTTGGCTTGATCTGTTAGTAATTCAAATACCTCTTCTTTAATGTGATTTCTATCAAAGCATCGATATAATTGCGAGCGTAATTCTCCACAAGAAGCTTTTGCTATACTAAGAAATTGGACAAATTCCCGATTTCCGTTACGTTCGAATCCCTCTGCAATATTATCCATGACGGAACCTGAAGAACTGTTCATTTGATTCCTCAGCTTATAGTCCGTAGCGAGTGAGGTCGTTTCGATCAATTCCCAAACCTCATTGCATAGGTCTCTAGCTTTCTGCCATATTTCCAAATCTTCAAACTCTTGAATTTTAGCCATTTAAATGTTGTATTTAGACAAGCCTTAGAACTTGCCACCCGTAACTCGCAATTATCTTTTATTTACAATGGTGCCACTTGCCTGAGCTGTTGGCATTACCAAAAGATCGGCAATATTCACATGGTATGGCCGTGTAACCACAAAATGGATAATATCAGCTATGTCTTCGGGGTGCAAAGGTTCAAATCCATTATAGACCATATCGGCCCGTTCATCATCTCCTTTAAAACGAACATTGCTGAATTCGGTCTCGACCGCACCTGGATTCACGGCCCCTACCCTTATACCATATTGGTTCAGGTCGATCCGCATACCCTGATTGATGGCATCGACGGCATATTTACTGGCACAATATACATTGCCCTTGGGGTAAACTTCTTTGCCCGCAATCGACCCTATATTGATAATGTGGCCCGATTTTCTCTTGACCATTTGTGGTATGACGGCTTTAGAGACATAGAGCAGTCCTTTTACATTGATATCCATCATGGCATCCCAATCGTCAAGGCTTCCAGATTCTATGGGATCCAGGCCATGGGCATTGCCGGCATTGTTTATAAGAATATCGATTTTCGAAAAATCATCGGGTAATGAATTTATACGTTCAAACACATCCTCCCGATTTCTAACATCAAAGTTTAACAGATGTACCTTGGTCTTGACTTCTAAATCCGTTTTGAGATCGTTCAGACGATCTTGGCGCCTACCGCACAAGACCAATCTGATGCCATTTTCGGCAAACAGTTCCGCAGTGGCCTTTCCTATACCACTCGTTGCCCCGGTAATCAATGCTGTTTTGTTCATGATTTTCATTTCTTATGGGACTTTATGCCCTTGATTGGCTTCCAATAGGGTAAACCAATCTTCTAATTGCAACGCTATTTTCATAGCACCGACGGCGGCACTCAAACGGTTTTTGTTCGTCGTACCTACCACCGGGTATACTTGGGCCGGATGCATTAAAATCCAGGCCAGTAACAATTGGCCCTCGGTCGCCGAATACCTTTCGGTCATGTTCGTCATAACCTCCTTGATTCTTTTTATGTTTTCGGTTTCCTCTTTGAAGTAACCTCCCAAAGGACTCCAGGCCATCGCCATTCTCTTATTGGCAATAACATCGTCAAAAGTGCCATCGTACATAACCTTATCCGCTGTCAATGAGAATTCCACTTGATTGCCTTCTACGGCAATCATTGTTTCGAGCATTGCGATTTGCGACGGCGCAAAATTCGATACGCCAAACGCTTTTATCTTACCGGCTTTTTTTAATCGAGATATCGCTTCGGCAATATCTTCGGGATGCATCAAAGGGCTCGGGCGATGTAATAAAAAGAGGTCAAGATAATCCGTTTGAAGGTTTCGAAGTGACTGTTCCGCCGACCAAACAATATAGTCTTTTGAATAATCATAGTGTTTTATTGTGTTGTCACGTGCCTCACAGACATATTGAATACCGCATTTACTAATGAGCTGAATATTCTCTCTAGCTATTCGACTGTCGGCAAGGGCTTCTCCAAAATCGGCTTCGTTGGTGTAGCCCCCATAGATATCGGCATGGTCAAATGTGGTTATGCCCTCGCCAATACAATGGTTCATCAATTCTATTTTTTCTATCTTCGAAAGCTGCCTTCCCCATCTTCCCCAGGTCATGGTGCCGGCAATAATTTTAGAAAAAGAATCCATGTTTCCCATAGGCCTGTGAAATTAAAAAGAAATCCCTTAAAAACTTCATAAAAATAAGGGCTTGAACCTATTATTTAACCAATCGTTAACAGCAACCCAGTGAATAATTTAACAATTTGCACCGCTGATGACAACGCAACCAATCAAAACCAAAATTGTAAAGTAGCATATGGAAGAAAATACCACTGTAGATATTAGTGCGGTAAACGATAAGATAGCGCAAGAAAGTGCTTTTATCGATTTGCTGATGTTGGAAATGAACAAAATGATCGTAGGCCAAAAACATATGGTCGAACGGTTGCTCATTGGCCTTCTAGGGCAGGGCCACATTCTTTTGGAAGGCGTGCCCGGTCTGGCTAAGACCCTAGCCATCAACACATTGGCAAAAGCCGTTAAGGGAAGTTTCAGCAGAATTCAGTTTACTCCCGACCTTTTACCTGCAGATGTTGTGGGAACGATGATCTACAACATGAAAGTCAACGATTTCTCAATTAAGAAGGGACCGATTTTTGCCAATTTTGTACTCGCCGATGAAATCAACCGGGCGCCGGCAAAAGTGCAGTCAGCATTGCTTGAGGCCATGCAAGAAAAACAGGTGACCATTGGGGATGAGACCTTTACCCTCGACAAACCATTCCTGGTCATGGCAACGCAAAACCCCGTGGAGCAAGAAGGTACTTACCCGCTACCTGAGGCACAAGTAGATCGATTCATGTTAAAGACCGTAATCGACTATCCCAAGATGAACGAGGAGCAATTGATCATGCGCCAAAACCTGTTGGATAAATATGACGAGGTAAAACCGGTTATCACCACCAAACAGATTCTAAGTGCGCAAAAGGCGGTCAGAGAGGTTTACATGGACGAAAAAATAGAAAAATACATTCTCGATCTTATTTTCGCCACGCGGTACCCTGAAAAATACAATCTTGAAAATTTAAAGGCATTGATCAGTTTTGGTGCATCGCCAAGGGGAAGCATCAATTTGGGCGTCGCAGCAAAATGTTATGCCTTCATAAAGCGCAGGGGCTATGTAGTTCCAGAAGATGTGAGGGGCGTGGTACACGATGTGCTACGGCACAGAATAGGGATCACCTATGAGGCCGAGGCCGAGAATATAACTTCAGAGGAAATCATCAACAAGATCGTAAACGAGGTCGAAGTACCTTAAAGCGTTTGCAGTATTTCTTCAAAATTCGGTGATTGAAACTATCGGCCGATGCCGAATACTGTTTACAAAAAAAGATGGATACCAAAGAACTTCTTAAGAAAGTACGAAAGATCGAGATCAAGACGCGCCGTCTGTCAGATCATATTTTCGGTGGCGAATATCACTCCACCTTCAAGGGCCGTGGCATGACTTTCAGTGAAGTTCGTCAATATCAGTTCGGTGATGACGTACGCAGTATCGATTGGAACGTGACCGCCCGATATAATGAGCCCTTCGTAAAAGTTTTCGAGGAGGAGCGCGAGCTGACCATGATGCTTATGGTAGATGTCAGCGGTTCAGAACTTTTCGGAACCGCCAATCAATTCAAAAAAGAGGTCATTACCGAGATTTCGGCCACCTTGGCCTTTTCGGCCATGCAGAACAATGATAAGGCAGGCTTGATTCTTTTCTCAGATGAGGTCGAACTTTTTATTCCTCCAAAAAAGGGGAAAAGCCATGTACTTCGTATCATTAGGGAATTGTTGGAATTCAAGCCTAAAAGCAACAAGACCGATATCAGCGAAGCCTTAAGGTTCTTGAGCAGCGTAATGAAGAAAAAGGCCATTGTTTTCATATTATCTGACTTTATAGCCGATGATTATGAAAAAACCTTGAAAATTGCAGGCAACAAGCACGACCTAACAGGTATTCGGGTCTATGACGAACGTGAAGAAACAATTCCGAATCTAGGGATGGTGCAGGTGGAAGACGCCGAAACGGGTACTGTACAATTGGTCAATACACAATCAAAAAGTGTGCGTATGGCCTATGGCAAGTTCCATAAAGAACGTGTCGATTATTTTAAGGATATTTTTTCCAAATCGGGGTGTGGAACTTTGAGTTGTCGTGTCGATGAAAGTTATGTGAAGAAATTATTGGGCTATTTCAAGCGAAGAGGATGATCGGAAGTATGAAGCATAAAATACAAAATACGAAGTTGTCGTCGCTATGTTTGCGATCCACCGTTCTGTATACTTTCTTCATGTTGTCTCTTCAAGGATTTTCTCAAACTCCTCCAAAAATACGTTCAGAAGTCGATACCACATTTATTAAGATCGGAGAACAGATCAAGTTCACCGTCACCGTGGAAACCGACTCTACCGATCAGGTCATTTTTCCGGATGGGCAAACTTTTTCGCCTTTGGAAACCGTCGAGGCCTATGCCACTGACACTACCCGTAAAAAAGACCGGTTGACCCTCCAGAAGATCTATGCCCTGACACAGTTCGATTCGGGCTCGTACAAGCTTCCGGCCCAACGTATCGAAATCAACGGCAAAGGGTATTTCACCGATTCGTTACAGGTCGATGTAGCCAATGTCGCGGTCGATACCATAAATCAAAAAATGTACGACATCAAGGAATTGATGGTGGTCGAAAAAAGTAATTCCGGGTTGTGGAAAATCCTGATAGCCGTTCTAGTAGGACTGCTCATTTTGGGCGGTTTGCTCTATTGGTTCGTATTCAGAAAAAAACCATTGACCGAAGAAGAAAAAGTGGCTTTATTGCCTCCTTATGACAGGGCCTTGATCGAATTGAAAAAGCTCGAGAATTCAAAGTACCTGATACAAGACGAGTATAAACAATATTACACCGAGCTGACAAATATCGTACGCTCATACCTAGAGGAAGATGTGCATGTCACCGCACTTGAAAGTACGACCGATGAACTCATTGGTAAGCTCGAGATGCTAAAAGATGCCGGCGAGCTGAAAATCGACAACGATACATTGCTACAGTTCAAACGTATTCTGCAAACTGCAGACCTTGTAAAATTTGCCAAATCAAGACCTGAAACCTCGCTTGCCGAGGAGCACAGAAAGTCGATCGAGCAAATCGTCATAAAGACCCACGAAGCATTGCCCGAACCCACTGAGGAAGAACTTTTGGAGCAAGAGGAGTATCGCGAGGAATTGGCAAGAAAAGAACAGCGAAAGAAATGGGTGTTGGCTTCAGGAATTGCGGCGGGGCTTATTCTTATTGCCTTGGCATCTGTGGCAGGATATTATGGGCCAAGAAATGTTTGGGATACGGTAACCCGTCAAAAGACCAAAATATTATTGGATCAAGACTGGATCGCCAGCTCTTATGGCTTTCCGCCGATCAGTCTTGAAACTCCCGAAGTGCTGGTGCGCCAAAAAGTAAAGCTGCCCCCGGAGCAACAAGCGGCCACACAAGGACTTCAGGTATTTGCCTATCAAAGTCCGAACGATGCGATTGCCATTAGCACAACATCACTCTCTTTGGCGAATGTCGAAGAAGATCCCGATTTCGAAAAGACCATAGAGACCCTTTTGAGTAGTCTTGAAAAAAGAGGGGTGAAGAACATCATTACCAAACAAGAAGAATTCACCACCGTAACCGGGGTAAAGGGAATCAAAATATATGGTAGCGGAAAGTTTCCGATTGTCGAATCGAACGAAACGGCCCAGGGCGAGTATAGCATTCTGCTTTTTGGAGGTAAAGGCTTTCAGCAACAGGTAATGATTACTTGGCTATCGGATGACCCCTACGCCCAAAAAATAGTTGATCGTATTTTGCAAACGGTAGAAGTAAAAACTGAAACGTAGATGTTGGAAGGTATCGAATTTGCGAATCCTGAATTTTTCTGGTTGCTTTTACTGCTTCCATTGGCCGTGCTTTGGTATTTTTTCAAACGCAAGGAACAGGCGGCATCGCTAAAAATTTCCACCATAAAAGGTTTTAAGAACAATGGTATACTTCCCAAGTTAAAACCATTGCTCTTTTTGTTCAGATTGCTGGCACTGGCGTCGATCATCGTCGCTATGGCAAGGCCACAGACCGAAGATATATCCACCCGTACCAAAACGACCAAGGGCATCGATATCGTTATGGCCATTGATGTATCATCGAGCATGTTGGCACGTGATTTAAAACCGAACCGGCTCGCAGCTTTGAAAGAGGTAGCTTCGGACTTTATCAAAGAACGACCGAACGATCGTATCGGGTTGGTCGTCTATGCGGGAGAGGCTTTTACCAAGACCCCGATCACCAGCGACAAATCGATTGTATTAAGCGCCCTTAGAGAAATCACCTATGGCCAGTTGAACGACGGAACCGCCATCGGTATGGGGTTGGCCACCTCGGTCAATCGACTGAAGGAAAGTAAGGCGATCAGCAAGATTATCATTTTGCTCACCGATGGGGTCAATAATTCGGGTTTCATTGAACCTCGAACCGCGGCCGACCTTGCAGTAGAATTCGATATCAAGACCTATACCATAGGATTGGGCACGAACGGCAATGCGCTCTCTCCCATAGCTTACAATGCCGATGGCTCCTACCGATACGGTATGCGACAGGTCGAGATTGACGAAGAACTGTTAAAAGAAATCGCCAAGGTATCTGGCGGCAAATACTTCAGGGCGACCGACAATGAAAAACTTGAAGCCATATATGATGAGATCAACAAACTTGAAAAAACCGAAATAGAAGAGTTCAAGTATTACAAATACGAAGAAAAATTCAGGCCTTGGGTTCTTTTGGCAGGAGCTCTGCTAATGTTGGAGTGGCTGTTGCGCAATACCTTGTTCAGAAGTTTTATTTAGACATGATCCAGTTAGACGAAAAAATATATTTTTATTTATTGGCCATCGTTCCCGTGGTTATTGTACTGTTCGTAATACTGCATATCTGGAAAAAGCGAACACAGAAAACATTTGCCGATTTATCATTGCTCAAAAGATTGACCCCCGATAAATCGGACTACAAATCGACATTAAAACTGTTGTTTTTTCTTTTCGGAATTTCATTCTTGACATTAGGGCTGGTCAATCCCAAGATAGGCACGAAGTTGGAAACCATAAAACGCGAAGGCGTCGATATTGTTTTCGCAGTGGATGTTTCAAAAAGTATGTTGGCCGAAGACATTGCCCCGAACCGTCTGGAAAAGGCCAAGCGACTGGTTTCCGAGATCATCAACCAACTGGCCAGCGACAGGATCGGAATTATCGCCTATGCCGGGCAGGCTTTTCCGCAATTACCCATAACCACCGATTACGGAGCTGCCAAAATGTTCCTACAAAACATGAATACCGACATGTTGACTTCACAAGGTACGGCCATAGATGCGGCCATTGATTTGGCCACTACCTATTATGATGACGAGGAGCAAACGAATCGCGTACTCTTTATCGTTTCTGATGGCGAAGATCACTCAGAAGGGTCTACCCTTGATGCGGTCGAACGGGCCATAGAGCACGGAATTATAGTATATACCATTGGAGTTGGAAAAGCAAAAGGCGCCCCTATTCCAATTAAGCGCAACGGGGTCGTCGAGAGCTTGAAGAAAGATGCACAGGGCGAGGTCGTGATAACAAAACTCAACGAAGCCGTTCTCGAGGATATCGCAGATGACGGAAACGGCGAATACATAGACGGAACCAATACGGAAGAGGCGGTCGAGTTCATAAAAGAACAGTTGAACCAGATGGATAAAAAGGAATTCGAGGCCAAACAATTCGCTGAATACAAAGACCAATTCCAATGGTTTTTAGGAGCAGGGCTATTATTCCTATTTTTGGATATTTTTATTTTGGACAGGAAGACCAAATGGCTGCGTAAATTGAATTTGTTCAACGAAAAAGAAGTCTGATATGAAACGCTTGGTACTATGTGTTGCCTTCTTGGCGGGATACTTCTCGATTGCGCAAGAAGATGAAAAAGAAAGAAAAACGGCACTGCGCGAATCGACAAACCTTACTTGGGAAGGCAACAAAGAGCTTTCGGAAAATAATTTCATCGAGGCCGAAGTCGATTATCGAAAGGCGATTGCCAAAAGTGATGAAAACCATGCGGCTCCTTATAACCTGGGTAATGCCTATTACAACAACGAGGCGTACGCCGAGGCCTTCGGGCGTTACAAACAGGCCGGTGAGTTGGCCGAGGGCAAAGATGCCAAACATCAGTCCTATCATAACATGGGCAATGTCTTCATGAAACGAAAAGAATATGAAAAGGCGTTAGAGGCCTATAAAGAAGCCCTTCGAAACAATCCTACCGATGATGAGACCCGATATAACCTTGCTTTGGCCAAAGAAATGCTAAAAAAGGAACAAGAAGAGCAGAAAAACGACCAAAACAACGACGATAACAAAGACAACCAAGACCAAAAAGACAAGCAGGATCAGAACGAAGATCAAAAAGAAGGAGACAATAAGGAAGACCAAAAAGACGAGGGTGATAAGGGCGATCAAGGCGACGAAGAGAAAGATGAGAACAAAGAGGGTGAAGGCGATGAAAAAGAAGAGCAGAAAAAACAGCCCGATCAAGGTGACAAGCCCGAAGACCAACAACAAGAACAACAGCCCCGCCCCAACCAATTGAGTAAACAGCAGATCCAAAACCTCTTGGATGCCATGCAGAACGAAGAGAAAAAAGTGCAGGAGAAAATCGACGCCCAAAAAATACAGGGTGTAAAGGCAAAAAATGAAAAAGACTGGTAGATAAGATGTTCGTCAAACGATGTATTGTTCTATTTTCAATCGTGTTCATGACCTGCGGGTTGTGGGCACAAGAAGAAGATGCGGTTACTTTTGAGGTACAGGTAAGTAAAGACAAATTGGGCATCAACGAGCGTCTTCGTGTCGAGTTCGTCATGAACAAAGACGGCGATAATTTTACACCACCAGACTTTGAGGGTTTTAGGGTATTAATGGGGCCATCTACCCAAATCAGTTCGAGCTGGATCAATGGGGTTCGAAGCTATTCAAAGTCGCTTACTTATTTTTTGCAGCCTACGGTACAAGGCACGGCGACCATCAAACAGGCGACTATTGAAATCGGCGGTAAAATTTATAAATCGACGGCCAAGAAAATAACGATCGGCCCTGCGGTAGACAAGCCCAGTTCTGAAAAAACCGTCGACGATGTGGCCGATGAAAGTCTGCATCTCGTGGCCGAAGTCTCAAAAACGAATCCTTATCTTAACGAGGCTATCAGTGTAGTCTATAAATTATATGTCAGTCCGAATATTAGCGTATCGAACTATCATCCGTTGGACAACCCAAAATACAATAACTTCTGGAGCCATGACATTCCGGTTTCTAGACCGACCGCAGAGAATGGCTCCTATAAAGGCAAGCCCTATCGTTATGTAGTTTTAAAAAGAATAGTATTATATCCACAGAAATCGGGCAAACTTGAAATTGAACCGCTTTCACTTGAGGTAAGTATAGATGTGCCGACCAATAAACGTGATTTCTTCGGGCAGCGGATCTTTACCCAGACCAATAAAATTGTTTCCGCCGGCAAGCGTACCATTGATGTAAAGTCGCTGCCAACCGCTGGAAGACCTGCAGACTTCAGCGGTGCTGTAGGTAGTTTTGACTTTTCGGTAACTACCAGTAAGACCAATTTGAATGCGACCGAATCATTGCAGGCCAGGGTTCAAGTGAGCGGTAAAGGCAATTTGAAGTTGTTCAAACTTCCTGAACTCAACCTTCCCAGTTCCTTAGAGGTCTATGAGCCCGAATTTGAAGAAAACGTTCGAACAACATTGTCCGGTTCACAGGGTAAGGTAAGCGATAATTACACTATAGTTCCGTCTTTTAAGGGCAAGTATCCCGTACCAAGCATTTCGTTCAGCTACTTCGACCCCAAGACCGAAAAATACAATACGATCAATTCGAAAGAAATCGTAATCGATGTCATACAAGGCCCGAACAATACTGCCAGTAGTGGTTCGATACCATCTTCTGGTAACAGACAGTCTGTCGAGGTAACGGGTAACCTGTTCAACTTCATCAAACTCAAACCGAACCTATCCGCTATTGGAACCGATTATTTTTTCGGTTCGACCCGTTTCTTTTTGTGGATGTCACTACCGTTATTATTGATTCCGATTGCGATATTGTTCAGAAAAAAGCGAAAGGCCATAGCCGATGATGTCGCCGGAAATAAAATAAAAAAGGCCAATCGGTTGGCAAGAAAATATCTGTCGACCGCCAAAAAGGCGCTGGGCAATAAAGATGCATTCTATGTTGCGCTCGAAAAAGGGCTGCACAACTATCTCAAGGCCAAGCTAAAAATCGAGACCAGCGAGTTCAGCAAGGATAAAATTGCATCGCTACTTGCCCAAAAGCAAGTCGACGATGCCACGAACGAGGGTTTTATAGGGTTGCTCAAAAATTGCGAAATGGCCCGCTATAGTCCGTTTTCAGATGTGCAAATGCAGCAAGATTACAACAAGGCAAGTGAAGTAATTTCCCAAATTGACAAGCAATTATGAAAAAGTTGACGTTGTTTTTTCTGTTGGTAGTTGGTTTGTCGGTTTCCGCTCAAGATATAAACCTTTTTGATGGGGCAACGAAGGCCTATAATGAAGGTGATTATGAAAAAGCCGCTGAAAATTATTTGAAGATTTTGGAAAACGGCCATCATTCGGCCGAACTGTATTTTAATCTGGGTAATTGCTATTACAAATTGAACCAGATTGCACCGAGCATCTACTATTACGAAAAAGCATTGCTCTTAAGACCTAACGATTCAGAAACAAAGAACAATTTGACCTATGCCCAAAACATGACGTTGGATGCCATAGACAAGATTCCCGAAGCGGGTCTGACAAAAATCAAGAAGGACCTAACCGGGTTCCTGTCCTTCGATCAATGGGCGAAAATGGCGGTGGCCTTTATGATCTTATTCGTCATGTTCTATATAGCCTTCTATTTTTTCAGGTATTCATCGCGAAAGCGCATAGCTTTTATTTCAAGTATCGTCGCGTTGGTGATTTCGATCATTTCAACACTTTTTGCGTATATCCAATACGACGAATTCAAAGCGGACCAGCCTGCCATCGTGTTTTCAGAAGAGATTGTCGTGCGCTCTGAGCCGAACGATAGGAGCCAAGAAATATTCAAATTGCACGAAGGGGCGAAAGTAAACATACTCGAGGAACTCAACGACTTTAAAAAAGTACAAATCGCTGATGGGAAAACTGGTTGGTTGCCAATGGAAAGTATCAAAGTGTTAAAGGATTTTTAAACTTTAATTAACAGAAAATCAGCTTAAGACCTGTTATATTTGCAGTTTACGGCGGATTATGAAAAAAATTGCTCGTTTAACTCTTCTTATATTATGGGCGTTCGCAATTGTCGCTCCTAGCTTAATTACGCTGTACGATGTCGATAACCCTATAGTAGTATCGAACCTTAATGAAGAAGAGCAACAAGAAACGGGCAAAAAGGCCGATAGTGAAGAAAAATTTGTGGGCAGTGCTTCCTATGATTTTTCTCTGTTGGGCCTGTCGATGAAAACAGATATGGGTTATTATCATATCACCGGTTATTTCGATTACACCTTGGAAATAGTCCCTCCTCCTCCTAAACATATCGGTTAGTCTTTTCAACATTTCTTTATTCAAGTGACTAACCAGTCTTCCATTTTGATTTATGGGAAGACGTAATATCAATATTTATGTTTAAACATTTAAAAAGCGACCTTCCCGCAAGTGTCGTTGTATTTTTCATTGCCCTGCCATTATGCCTTGGAATAGCATTGGCCAGCGGGGCACCCTTATTTTCAGGATTGATTGCCGGTATTGTAGGTGGAATAGTAGTAGGGGCCTTAAGTGGTTCTCACATAGGAGTAAGCGGCCCGGCAGCCGGTTTAGCTGCGATTGTTCTGGTTGCCATCGGCACTCTGGGAAGCTGGGAAAATTTTTTACTTGCCGTGGTTTTAGGCGGGGTTATCCAATTGGTTTTCGGATTTTTAAAGGCCGGGATTATCGGATATTATTTTCCTTCCTCGGTAATCAAAGGGATGTTGACCGGTATCGGAATTATCATTATTTTAAAGCAAATTCCACATTTCTTTGGGTATGATGCAGATCCCGAAGGCGATTTTGCCTTTTTTCAGGTAGACGGTGAAAACACGTTCTCTGAAATCTTACAAACGTTTAACAACATTAGCCCGGGTGCGACCTTAATCGCTTTGATCGGTCTAGGAATTCTAATTTTGTGGAGCTCTGTACTCTCGAAAAAAGGAAAGTTCTTTCAACTGGTCCAAGGGCCCTTGGTAGCCGTTGTCATTGGCATCATTTTTTATAACTTGACGAAGGGCAGTGATCTTTGGGGCATTTCGACAGATCATCTGGTAAGTGTGCCCGTTCCAGAAGACGCATCTTCTTTTCTAGCGCAATTCAGCTTCCCCAATTTTGGGGCAATTGGTAATCCACAAATATGGGTCACTGCATTTACCATCGCCTTGGTCGCAAGCCTTGAAACTTTGCTATGTGTCGAAGCTACAGATAAGCTCGATCCCCATAAAAGGGTAACCCCTACCAATCGTGAGCTTCTCGCGCAAGGTACTGGCAATATTATCTCAGGCCTTATCGGAGGGCTTCCAATTACCCAAGTGATCGTTCGCAGTTCGGCCAATATTCAATCAGGAGGTAGAACCAAACTTTCGGCAATCATTCATGGCTTCTTTTTGTTGATTTCCGTTATTTTGATTCCTAGACTGCTGAATATGATTCCTCTTTCTGTTTTGGCGGCGGTACTCTTCATAGTAGGATACAAGTTGGCAAAGCCAGCATTGTTCAAGACCATGTACGATTTGGGTTGGAAACAGTTTGTTCCATTTATAGTGACCGTCTTGGGCATCATCTTTACCGATCTTCTGGTCGGTATCGCCCTCGGACTTTTAGTGGGCATCGTGGTCATATTAATAAAAAGCTATCAAAACTCACATTTTCTACACATTGAGGACAAGAGTAACGGAAAGCACAAAATAAAAATGACGCTTGCCGAAGAGGTTACTTTCTTTAACAAAGGAGCCATTTTGAAAGAGCTGGACAGCTTGCCAAGAGACACCTATTTGGAGCTGGATGTGCGAAAAACAAGATACCTCGATAACGACATCATCGAGATTCTCGACGATTTTGCGTTCAAAGCCCAAGAAAGGAACATCGATATACACTTGATTTCTGAACGAGGTATGGTCGAAAATCCGCCAAGTTTCATCGAGTTCTTCAAATTGCGGCCAAAATCCGCTTAAAAGCAAAAATTATGGCACCAAGCAAAAAATACTCCATAGCCGTACTATCAGATTTGAACAAATCTTCAAGTGCGACGATCAAAAGTACGGTAGCCCTTGCCAAAATGATAGGTGGCGATATAGCGGTATTCCATGTAAAAAAACCCTCGGATGTTATAAATCGCGATAATCAATTATCGGCAATGCGCACCATTAATGACGAACATACCAAGGTTGATAGACAAATGAAAAATCTAACCATGTCAATTTCGGAAGAATTTGGAATTGACATAGACTATTCATTTACCTTCGGTCACGTTAAAAATGAAATCAGTGTCTATATTGAAAAAAATAGACCTGATATCATAGTCTTAGGTAAGCCAAAATCCAACTCTTTCAAAGTATTGGGCGATAGCATTACCGAATTTGTTTTGAACAAACACAGTGGTGTGGTAATGATTACATCAGATAAAGCGGGGCCCGTTCCAAACCAGAAAATAGCATTCGGCACTTATAACAATTCAGAACCCGATATGAATTTTGAATTTGCCAAAGATATAATGGAACATGCTCAAACACCGTTGAAGTCATTCAAAATCATCAAAAATTCGGAATCGACAAAGTATGACCCGAAATCTAAAAATAAGAGAACTATAGAATATGTATTTGAACATAATGATGGAGCAATAAAGAACCTTTCAAAATACTTATCAAAAAACAATATAAACATATTGTCGGTCGATAGAACCGAGAAAGGCGCGAACGAGCTGCAAAACCAAATGACACCCGATATAGCTGCCATTATTAAAAAGTTGGATGTAACCCTTTTGGTCAGCGGAAAACAAGAATATAAAACTACAAATCATCAATAAGAAACTATAAAAGAAATTATGAAAGCACACACAAAAGAAACACAGGCCACTATGACCCCAGATAAATCCCTGCTATTTTTAAAGGAGGGTAACCAAAGGTTTCAAAATAACCTTAAGGCCAACAGAAACCTTTTAGAACAAGTCAATGACACCAGTGAAGGACAGTTTCCGTTTGCTACTATTTTAAGCTGTATCGATTCACGGGTTTCCGCCGAACTTGTGTTCGATCAAGGTTTGGGCGATATTTTCAGTATTCGTATTGCAGGAAACTTTGTCAACGAAGACATCTTGGGAAGTATGGAGTTCGCATGTAAATTAGCAGGCACAAAATTGATAGTTGTCTTGGGGCATACTAGCTGTGGAGCCATCAAAGGAGCCTGTGACCACGCCAGATTGGGCAATTTGACCGCGTTGATCAATAAAATCGAACCTGCTGTGGCCGAAGTTAAAGAACCGCGTGACGAGAATCAAAGAAACTCGGGCAATCTTGAATTCGTTGATAAGGTCTCGGCCAAGAACGTCCAACTTACCATAGGCAATATTCGCAAACGCAGCAGTGTACTTGCCGAAATGGAGAAGAACGGAGAAATCAAGATTATTGGTGGCATGTACGATATCGCGACCGGGGCTGTAGAATTCTATGAATAATATTCGCGCAAAAGTATATCGGAAACAGTACTGCAGTCAAAGTCCATACCAGTTATGGACTTTGACTTATTTAGTCTATCTTTCGACTAAATAAACCGTTATTTTGCTGAAGGGCCCATGAACCTAGATACCGTATTCAAGAACAATAACCACTGGATTGCCGAGAGACTTGTCATCGACCCCGACTATTTTAAGTCGCTCGCCAAAGGCCAAAACCCAGAATTGCTATACGTCGGCTGTTCAGACAGTAGGGTTACGGCCGAAGAACTTATGGGCGCACGGCCCGGTGAGGTGTTTGTGCACAGAAATATCGCAAATATGGTCATAAGTATCGACCTGAACGTGATGTCGGTGGTAAACTATGCGGTCGACCATCTGCGCGTTAACCATATCGTAGTCTGTGGCCACTATGGCTGTGGAGGAATAAAGGCAGCAATGCAGTCGGCGGATCTAGGGGTCCTCAATCCTTGGTTGCGAAACATTCGCGATGTATATCGCATCCATAGAAAAGAGCTAAACGCCATTGAAGACGAAACGAAAAAATACGACCGTCTTGTTGAATTGAACGTTAAGGAACAATGTGTAAATCTAATAAAGACAGCAACAGTACAGAAAGCGTATCGTGACAGAGGCTTAAGGGTTCATGGTTGGGTCTTCGATATACATTCAGGTAAGCTGATCGATCTCAAAATCGATTTTGAAGGCTATCTAAAGGATATTATGGAGATTTATCACCTCGATTGAGCACTATTTACAAAACGAGTATTGGTTCATATAGGTTTTTCTTTTAAAAAAATATATATTCAAAGTTAACAGTGATATTCCATTAGTTTATGAAGAACCTCTTTACCAACCTCAGGGGAGACCTATTTGGAGGTATTACAGCGGGCATCGTAGCCCTTCCCTTAGCCTTGGCATTTGGGGTAAGTTCAGGAATGGGGCCTAGCGCCGGACTTTACGGGGCAATCTTTATCAGTTTTTTTGCAGCCCTTTTCGGGGGCACGAATACTCAGATTTCTGGCCCCACGGCACCAATGACGGCCGTCAGTATGGTGGTAATTGCCGGTATAGTGGCGATTCACGACGGTAGTCTCGAAAAGGCCCTACCTGCCATTCTTATTGTCTTTCTACTGGCAGGACTGATGCAAATAGGGCTAGGCATCATAGGAATCGGCAAATACATCAGGTATATACCTTATCCAGTAGTATCGGGGTTTATGACTGCCATTGGAATAATCATCTTGATAACACAGATCTTGCCGACCATAGGATATTATCCTAAGGAAGACGTCGAATTTGTTGAGAATTTCAAACCCCATGCAGAAGAAATCATTCTCGATAATATTTTAAAGGAAGAAGCAGGTGAGGGTATCTTGGTCCTGGAAGATTTCGAGGAAACCATTAAAAGGGCCAAAGAAATCACCAATGCCGACATTCTTAAAGAAGCCCGTACTTTGGCAAAGAGCGAGGCATCGGGTGTCATCGGTGCCTTTAAGGTTCTACCCAGGGCATTGAAGAACATCAACTGGTTAGAGTTCGCCCTGGCCCTTGCAACGATCATTATCATTTATGGCTTCAAACGAATAACGACCGTAATACCAAGTGCACTCGTTGCACTTATCGTTGTCTCGGGAGTTGCCTATGGTCTTGGGTTGGATTATCGGCCGATCGACAAAATTCCGGGAGGATTTCCCGTACCCAATCTCAATATTTTTACCCAATTTGAAATAAGTTCGGTATCGCCTTATATTTTTACCGCGCTGACTTTGGCCCTCTTAGGGGCAATCGATTCCCTGCTGACCTCTGTAGTAGCCGACAATATGACCAAAACCAAGCACAAACCGAACAAAGAATTGGTCGGGCAGGGAATTGGCAATAGTATCGCCGCCATATTTGGCGGTATCCCTGGCGCCGGCGCGACCATTCGTACGGTAGTCAACATCAACGCCGGGGGCAAGACCAAATTATCAGGTATGATCGCCGGTATCATGCTGTTGATCATTATGATGGCTCTTGCACCGGTCGCATCTCAAATCCCCGCTGCGGTACTTGCCGGTATTTTGATTACGGTCGGTATCGGGGTAATGGACTATAAAGGCCTTAAGGCCATCCCTAGCTTGCCGAAAGACATAAAATTAGGGCCTTTGAAATTAAGTTCCGAAGTACTTATTATGCTTGTAGTGCTAGTACTTTCATCTGTATGGAATCTTGTCTATGCCGTAGGAATAGGTTTAGTAATCGCATCGTTAATGTTCATGAAAAAGATGGGGGACCTAACCGCGGAAAGATCCGACATCAAGGCGCTCGAAAAAGAAGTAGGTTGGGCAGATGAAGTCGGTTTTCCGAGTAACCTTAAGGAAGAAGTTTTTATCAAACATCTCAAAGGACCCCTGTTTTTTGGTTCTACAAGTGAATTTCAGGCCTTGGCACAGCAGATTCCGAAAACGGCCTCTACGGTAATTATTCGAATGGATCGCATGCAGTACATGGACCAGTCAGGCCTATATACCTTGGAAGACATTCTCATCGATTTGAGAAAATCGGGCATAACCGTTCTATTCGTTGACGTACTTCGACAGCCCAGATATATGATGGAGAGGGTTGATGTCATTCCTGATCTTATTCCAGAAGACAATATATTCGATACGTTCGAAGAGTGCCTTGAATGGATAAAGGCCAATGTAAAAGATGTGTACCCCTCAAAAGAGGATTAAAGACTTTCATAATATTTGCAGACCAAATGGCATAAAATCGATAAATTTGTCGACCTAGCCGAGCGTTATGATTGATACGATTAAAGAGCATATTGCAGAAGTGGAAAAATTCAAGGCTGATTCGAAGGAAGCGGTTGAGAATTTCAGAATAAAATATTTGGGCAAAAAGGGGCTTTTGAACGAATTTTTCAAAGAATTCAAGAATGTGCCCAACGATCAGAAAAAAGAATTCGGCCAAACCATAAATGAGCTCAAACAAGTCGCGACCGACAAAGTAAATACCCTCAGAAGTATACTGGAAAACAAAACTGATGAAAGCGGTATCTATGGTGATCTGACACGACCGGGCGAACCCATCGAACTTGGTTCAAGACATCCTATTTCAATTGTAAAGAACCAGATTATCGAGATTTTTTCGAGAATCGGCTTCAACGTTTCCGAAGGCCCTGAAATCGAGGACGACTGGCACAATTTTACCGCACTCAACCTTCCGGAGCATCATCCTGCAAGAGACATGCAGGATACTTTTTTCATTCAGACAGATCCCGATATTCTGTTACGTACCCATACCTCATCGGTACAGGTCAGATATATGGAGAACCACAAACCTCCGATTCGCACTATTTCCCCCGGAAGGGTATATCGCAACGAGGCCATTTCAGCGCGTTCGCATTGTTTTTTCCATCAGGTAGAAGGTCTTTATATCGATAAGGACGTTTCTTTTGCGGATCTTAAGCAGACCTTGCAGTTTTTTACCACCGAACTTTTCGGAAAGTCAAAAATTCGTCTTAGGCCTTCTTATTTCCCGTTTACGGAACCCAGTGCAGAAGTTGATGTCTATTGGGGGCTTGAAACGGAGACCGACTACCGTATGACCAAAGGTACGGGCTGGTTAGAAATCATGGGGTGCGGCATGGTCGATCCGAACGTATTGACCAATTGTGGTATCGACCCCGAGGAGTATTCAGGTTTTGCCTTTGGTATGGGAATAGATCGAATTGCCCTTTTGTTGTATCAAATATCCGACATTCGATTACTGAGTGAAAACGACGTGCGATTCTTGGAACAATTTAAAAATGCCCTCTAAAAAAGGCAAGTCTTTTTGTATCCCGATCCATGAAAAAAGATATTGAGATTCCCGTAGATGAAAATGTTTTTGTGGCCGCCGTGAAAGAGTCGAACGGGGAATTACTAGCCGAAAACTGGTATGTTTACGTAATCAATGCACGTCACACTTATATCGAAACCGTTATTGTCGTGTCAAAAGGGTATGGCGATGCTGCAAAGACTTCGACCATACGGCGAAGTATCGAGATTATGCCTGCTCGTTCTTTTCAAAAAATAGAATTGTTGCCCGAAAACCTTTTGGCATTGGAAAACGAGTTCTTTATTACCTTTTTTGCCGACGGTAAACTTTACGAACGCAAATGTGTTTTTAAAGCAAACAGCATTAGCGATGCACGATCGGTAAACATTCCTGTATTGGAACAAGACGGTGTTTGGGCATATTAATCAGCGCAAGGGAAAGCCTTTTGCTGCCCACCACGGATGAATCTCGATCTCTAATCTCCCTGCTTTTACCATGGGATCCATATTGGCAAGACTGTCAGCCATTTTTTGGGTAGGCACATTATAGATCGTAATGCCCCGAATATCGCCATCATCACCGAAGGGGCCCGAAATATCGGCGAATCCATGTTCGTACATGCGGCCCAAATGAGCCAAATGCAGGTTCTGTAGGCTATCGGTCTCTTGCTTGTTCTGCGAACGATTCGGCCCTCGTTTTAAAAACGCGATGAAGTACTGCTGCATTAGTACGGTGTCTTTGGTTTCTTGGTCAATGTAATCGAAGATCTCGAATCCTTTAGAGGTCAATTCTTCCTTAAGCTTTTTGGTCGATATTTTCTTCTCGACGACTTTATTGTCAGTTGGGGCGGCAACCTTTGCATTATTATCCTCTTTACATGAAAATGCGATCAAAAAAATCGCCGACAGTATTAATCTGGGCAGTTTTTCCATTGTGCATATGGGTTTTTACTTAGTTGTGAATTATAATATTTGATGTCGCCGGTTACTTCTTTACCCAACCAATCGGGTTTTTCAAAGGGTTCATTTTCTTCTTGCAATTCTATCTCCGCCACGGTCAGGCCCTGATTTGCACCATGAAATTCATCTACATCAAAAATATGGGTGCCCACAGGAATTTTAAATCTGGTTTTCTCGATCAATCCTTCTTCACAAATTTTCAAAAGGTCCCTTGCCTCTTCTATGCTGATCTCCGTTTCCCATTCAAAACGCGAAGTGCCCGACCCGTTCGAGGCTCCCTTTACCGTTAAAAAGCCAAAATCGCCATTGATCCTAACCCGAACGGTGCGTGAAGGGTGGGTGTTGAGAAATCCCTGTGAGATCTTTTCCATCGATGCCGCCCTTTCTTTAAAAGCATCCGATTTTACCAAAAACTTCCGTTCGATTTCAATCATAACCTATTATCGAAGTTATCATAAATTTACGATATGGAAAGAGATTTTCCCTTACGAAAAATCATCCATGTCGATATGGATGCCTTCTACGCCTCTGTAGAGGAGTTGGATAATCCTGAACTAAAGGGAAAACCTGTAGCTGTAGGCGGAAGCGAAAACAGAGGTGTTGTCTCTGCGGCAAATTATGAAGCCCGAAAATATGGTGTGCGAAGCGCAATGAGCGGCTATTTGGCCAAAAAGAACTGTCCGCATCTTATCTTCGTGAAACCCCGGTACGCGAGGTATTCTGAAATCTCTAAAAAAATCAGGAGCATATTTTTCGATTATACCGACCTGGTAGAACCCCTTTCTTTGGACGAGGCCTATTTGGATGTTACGGTCAACAAGAAGGGAAATCCTTCGGCAACCTTGATCGCCCAAGAAATTCGACAGCGAATTTTTGACGAAGTGGGCTTGGCCGCCTCCGCGGGAATTTCAATAAATAAATTCATCGCCAAGGTCGCTAGTGACTATAACAAACCGAATGGACAGAAGACCGTAAACCCCGAAGAGGTGTCACGGTTTTTAGAGGATCTCGAAATTCGCAAGTTCTATGGGGTCGGAAAGGTCACCGCCCAAAAAATGTACAAGCTGGGCATTTTTACGGGCAAAAACCTTAAAGAGAAACCATTGGAGTTTCTTGAAGAGCATTTCGGCAAGAATGGTGCCTACTATTACCATGTGGTTCGCGGAATCCACAATAGCGAGGTCAAGCCCCATCGCATTCCGAAATCGGTCGGTGCCGAACGCACATTCAAAAAAAACCTAAGCAGTGAAATATTCATGCTGGAGCGATTGGAGCATATCGCAGAGGAACTAGAACGCCGCCTGAACAAATCAAAAATCGCCGGCAAGACCATAACCCTAAAAATAAAGTATAGCGATTTTACCTTGAATACAAGGAGCAAGACCCTGCCCTATTTTGTTTCCGATAAGGCACTTATACTGGAAACCGCAAAAGAACTGCTCTATCAAGAAGTACTTCAAAATTCCGTCCGCTTGTTGGGTATTTCATTGGCCAACCTAAATACCGATAATAAAAAAACCGAATCTAGGGAAGATTCGGTTTCGGTGCAGTTGAAGTTTGATTTCTAAAACGCACAGGTCTCGATTTCGGTAACCCGTAACGTATTGACCATACCTTTGTCCTTAATGGGCATGGCCGCCAAACTGATTAGCATGTCACCGACGTCCAAAAAACCTTTTTTACATGCTATGGAATTGACGTCTTCAATGGTTTCATCGGTTGAGACAAATCGATCATAATAAAAGGCTTTTACGCCCCATAATAGGTTCAGTTGGGTCAGGATCCTTCTATTTGAGGTAAATACCAAAATATGGGCACTAGGCCGCCACGCCGATATTTGAAATGCCGTGTAGCCACTGTTGGTCAAGGTAGATATTGCCTTGGCCTTGATTTCGTTGGCCATTATAGCGGCATGATAGCAGACCGATTTCGTAATATATCTTTTGGTACGTATATGTGGTGGGTCATGCGGTACATGTATCAGTTCAGAGCCTTCTACGCTTTGCAGAATACTTGACATTTTTTGAATTACCTGTACCGGATAATTTCCAACCGAAGTCTCGCCTGAAAGCATTACCGCATCGGCCCCGTCCATCACGGAATTGGCCACATCGTTCACCTCGGCTCTTGTCGGGGTCAGGCTCGTGATCATGGTCTCCATCATCTGGGTGGCGATTATTACGGGAATTCGCGCTTTTTTAGCACGTAAGACCAACTGTTTCTGGATCAAAGGCACCTCTTGTGCCGGCACTTCGACCCCAAGATCTCCGCGTGCTACCATAAGGCCATCGCAGTAGGCCACGATCTTGTCTATGTTTTCTACGGCCTCAGGTTTTTCGATTTTTGCAATAATCGGAATCTTATGTTCCGAATGCTCTTTGATAATATTCTGTAGATCGATCAAGTCTTGGCTGAAACGAACAAAGGAAAGGGCGATCCAATCCACATTTTGGGAGATGGCAAAAATGGCATCTTTTATGTCTTTCTCGGTCAGTGCGGGCAATGAGATATTGGTGTTTGGCAGATTGACCCCTTTTTTTGACTTGAGCGGCCCACCTTGTACTACTTTGGCCCGTACTTCGTTCTCTCCGTTCGTTTCGACTACCTCGAAAATCAATTTGCCATCATCCAATAATATGCGCTCTCCTGCCTTGACATCCTTCGGAAAGGCGGTATAGTTCATGTAAACCTTTTCAGAATTTCCCTCAAAAGGCTTTCCCGTAACAAAGGTAATCTCATCACCGGGGCTGACAACGACTTCACCGGCCATGACACCCACACGTAGCTTTGGCCCCTGAAGATCGGCCAAAATCGAAATATTGGTTTCCAACTCTTCGTTCAATTCACGGATAATATTGATCCGTTCTTTTACGTCATCATAGTTGGCATGAGAAAAATTTATACGGAATACATCCACCCCGGCATCGATCATATCTTTCAACACCTCCCTTTTGCTCGTCGCCGGCCCTAAAGTGGCCACTATCTTTGTTTTCTTTTTACTTGGCATTCATTAAAAAATTAGGTTGTTCTTTGATTTCAGGTTTTCCACATCTATTCTGTATGCCGTCAATATTTCGGGCATGCCCAATAACTGTTTTACGATTAAATGGGTTCCGTCCAAATAATCCTGTTCGATCTTAATAAAAAAATCGACCTCTTTATACTCTGGCAACAAATAGTTCTTGGCAAACGTGGGCTCATCTCCAAAAAGATCCCTTCCTGAGGTATACACCAGTTTAACGCTATTATTGGCAATCAAAGACCAATGGCTGTCGTTTACTTCGTCTCTCCACTCAAAAATATGAAACGAAACGGATGGTTTTATTTCAAAATCCTTTCTGGTCCTCCTAAAATTGACCTTCAAACTTTTGTTAAGGGCATATCCCAAGGCATAGTCTTCCAAGCTAGTGTGCAAAGCTATCAATGAAAAAGAATCTTCGAAAAAGTCTTCGCCGATCTTGTGAATTGCTGCCATAGTTGTAAAAAAACATAAGTGTAAAGATAGTTTTTATAACCAATAAACCCTATTTCGTTGAGAGCTTTCGGGGCAATTAAGGAGTCAAAGTCGTGTTCAACTTGTCGTTATACTATCGAGATGGTCTTTTCATTTTTTCCTGAAGGGCAAAATAGGCCCGCTTCGAGGCCCTTTCTTCGGCCTTTTTTTTTGATGTTGCTCTGGCTTTTGAGACCACGTTGCCGTCGATGGAGAGTTTTACCGCAAAATGTTTCAGAACATCATTGCCGGTATCTTCATAAACATTGAAATCAAAGGTCTTTTTTTGTTTTTGGCACCATTCGATGACCAAGCTCTTATAGCTAATGACCTTACCCTCTAATTGCTCAATATCAACATAGGGTTCGATTACGCGTTTCTGTATGAACTTTTCGCAATATTTATAGCCCCGATCCAAATATATGGCCCCTACCAATGCCTCGAATACATTGCCATGAATATTTTCCCCAAAATGGGTTTTGGGAATTCTACTTTCAACAAATCTTATCAGGTTCAAATCTTTTCCAAGTTCGTTCAAGTGTTCCCTACTTACGATCTTCGACCGCATCTTGGTTAGATATCCTTCATCACCCAAGGGAACTTCGTTAAAAATATACCTTGAAATGATGGTGCCCAACATTGAATCTCCCAAAAACTCAAGCCGTTCATAATTCACCGGATTGCCGTCTTTGTCTTTCTTATTGGCAGATCGGTGCAAGAAAGCTTTTCTATAAATTTCTGTTTTTTTGGGTTTGAAGCCCAATATTTTTGTGATTCCCAAAAAAAAATCCCCATCCTCTTTTGAATGGGAATTAAATAAATTGGATGGGAAATTCATTTTACGGACTAGTCGATTTTCTTGAAAACCACACAAGCGTTATGGCCCCCAAAACCAAAGGTATTGCTCAAGGCTACATTGACGTCCCGTTTTTGGGGCTTGTTCAATGTTAGGTTCAATTTCGGGTCAATATTCTCGTCCACAGTGGTATGGTTAATCGTTGGCGGAACAATACCATGCTCCATGGCCAGTACCGACGCAATCGCCTCAATTGCTCCGGCTGCACCCAAAAGGTGGCCGGTCATCGATTTCGTGGAATTGATATTGATGCTGGGCGCGTGATCGCCGAAAACCTCGGAAATCGCCTTTAGTTCGGCCACATCGCCCAATGGGGTAGATGTACCATGCGTGTTAATGGCATCGATATCTTCGGGCTTAAGACCGGCATCTTTCAAACAATTTTGCATTACGCGAACTACCCCTATACCATCGGGGTGCGGGGCCGTCATATGATAGGCGTCGCTTGACAGACCCCCGCCAACAACTTCGGCATATATTTTTGCGCCTCGCGCCTTGGCATGTTCATATTCCTCCAAGACCAGGGCTCCCGCCCCTTCGCCCAGAACGAAACCATCTCTTGTCGCGTCAAATGGCCTAGAAGCGGTCTCAGGACTATCATTTCTGGTCGATAAGGCGTGCATGGCGCCAAAACCGCCCATGCCTGCAATGGTGACCGCCGCCTCACTTCCTCCGGTAACAATAACATCGCAGGTTCCCAATCGAATATAGTTCAAGGCATCTATCATGGCATTCGCCGATGAAGCACAGGCCGATACCGTAGTATAGTTGGGGCCCATGAAACCATGTTTGATCGAAATATTGCCCGGGGCGATATCGGCTATCATCTTGGGGATGAAAAAGGGATTGAACCGGGGGGTGCCATCTCCTTGGGCAAAGTTCATGACCTCATCTTGAAAAGTTTGAAGGCCACCAATACCGGCGCCCCAGATAACCCCTACCCTGAACTTGTCGACGGCATCCAAATCAAGTTTTGCGTCAGCAATCGCCTCATCTGAAGAAATAAGTGCATACTGCGCGAAACGATCCAGCTTTCGGCCTTCCTTTCGATCAAAATAATCCTCTGTGCTATAATTCTTTAATTCACAGGCGAACTTAACCTTGAACTTTTCGGTATCGTAATAGGTAATCGGAGCAGAACCGCTCTTTCCGTTGACCAATCCATTCCAATATTCCTGAATATTGTTACCGATCGGGGTCAAAGCTCCCAACCCCGTAATCACAACTCGTTTTAACTGCATTGAGTTTAATTTTTGGTCCAATAAGTCAAAGGTAAATTAAAAAAAATTATCCATGCAGTTTGGTACACCACATGGATAATTTTGAAACTTGTTCAAAAAAGCATTGAAATTACTTCGCTTCCTCTATATAACTTATGGCTTGGCCAACCGTTGCGATGTTCTCAGCTTGATCGTCAGGAATCTGAATATCGAACTCTTTCTCGAATTCCATAATCAACTCAACAGTATCCAATGAATCTGCCCCTAAGTCGTTGGTAAAGCTAGCCTCTGATACCACCTCGTTCTCATCAACTCCCAGTTTATCAACAATGATAGCCTTTACTCTTGATGCAATGTCTGACATAATAATATTGGTTTTAAAAATTTAAATTGTTGGCAAAAATAAAAAACTTTGGTTTAATAATCCCATTTGTACCTAAAATGTCAGGTAATTTAAGAAATTTAAATACAAACATGGTATTTTAGCCCCAAATAATCAATCTTCGGTAATGGCTGTACTTTTCAAGGGAAACGCTTAATCAAAAACTCGATCTCGAAAAAGTTCTAAAAATCACATCCGACCGCCCATGGGCATTAATTTTTTTTCAGATGAAGCATATCGTACTTTTCGCTTCCGGTTCTGGATCCAATGTCGAAAACATTGTGCGCCACTTTCAAGACAATCGTAATGTTACCGTTGCCGGGGTATTGACAAACAAAAGGGATGCCAAAGTAGTGGATAGATGCAATTATCTTAATATCAGTTGTTTGTATTTTAATAAAACTGCGTTCTATAGTACCGATTGTGTATTGGGTATCTTGAAATCGTTAAATCCCGACCTAATAGTACTGGCAGGCTTTCTTTGGAAGATGCCCAAAAAGATCATCGACCATTTTCCCATGAAAATCATAAATATACATCCGGCACTTTTGCCCAAATATGGCGGTAAGGGAATGTACGGAAGCCATGTACACCAAGCGGTCAAGCACAACGGTGAAATCGAGACGGGTATAACCATTCACTATGTGAACGAAAATTATGATGAAGGTGCCATCATCCTTCAAGAAAAGACAAAGGTGCACCCCAACGATTCGGTCGATGCCATTGCAGAAAAAGTACATGAGCTCGAGTATGAGCACTTTCCGAAAGCCATTTCGAAATTGCTGAACATCTAATGGCAAAAAAAGAAAAGTTTTATACGGTCTGGAAAGGCAAACGTCCAGGTATCTATACAACCTGGGAAGATTGTAAAGCGGCAATAACAGGTTATAAAGGCGCACAATACAAGTCGTTCCCGACTTTTGAAGCGGCCAAAAAAGCCTATAATGGCAATTATGAGGAGTATAAAGGAAAGAAAAAAGGAGAACCATCACTGACCTCGGAACAACTGCTTAAAATTGGAAGTCCGAATTACCACTCCATATCGGTAGATGCGGCATCAAGTGGAAACCCAGGGGTAATGGAGTATCAGGGCGTGGATACAAAAACAGGCAAAAACCTTTTTAAACAAGGCCCTTTTCCCGAGGGCACCAACAACATCGGAGAATTTTTGGCCATCGTACACGGACTTGCCTTTTTGAAAGAACGTAAAAGCGACCGGATCATCTATACAGATTCGAGAACCGCGATGAGCTGGGTCCGCAAGAAAAGCTGTAATACCAAACTAAAGGAAACCGCAAAGAACAAAAAGCTTTTCGATTTGATACGCCGTGCGATTAATTGGTTGAACCAAAACGATTACCGTACACCGATCGTTAAATGGGAGACCAAGGCATGGGGCGAAATACCTGCTGATTTTGGTAGAAAATAATGGGCCTGCAGCCCGTTGGGCGACGAAATCAACCCTTGAACAATTTTTGATAACTTGATTTGCCGGGCACTCGTAATTGGCGAACCAAAACCTTATATTTGCAGCTTAATTTTAAAGCTTATGGGTAAGCTCCTCATTGTAGGTACCGTTGCATTTGACGAAATAGAGACCCCTTTTGGGAAAACTGGCAAAATCTTAGGAGGTGCGGCGACCTTTATCGGTTTGGCGGCCTCACAGTTCGATGTCGATTCGGCGATCATTTCGATTGTAGGGGAAGACATGGAACAAGAGTACCTAGACCTTCTAGCAAATAAGGGTATTGATCTGTCAGGACTCGAAATAGTCAAAGGTGGCAAGACCTTTTATTGGAAGGGCAAGTATCATAATGATCTCAATTCTAGGGACACCTTGGTAACCGAACTGAATACTTTGGCGGATTTCAATCCCGTGGTTCCCGACCATTTCAAAGATGCCGACGTAGTTATGCTCGGCAACCTGCACCCGAGCACCCAAATGAGCGTCATCGATCAGATGGAAAAGCGGCCAAAACTCATTATTCTTGACACCATGAACTTTTGGATGGATAATGCCCTGCCTGAATTGAAAGACGTAATCAAGTACATCGACGTGATTACGATCAATGATGAGGAAGCGCGCCAATTGACCAATGAGTATTCATTGGTAAAGGCCGCGGAAAAAATTCAAGATATGGGCCCCAAATTTGTAGTCATCAAAAAAGGCGAGCATGGCGCACTTTTGTTTCATGAAGAAAAGGTCTTTTTTGCTCCCGCCCTGCCCTTGGAAGAAGTCTTCGACCCTACCGGTGCCGGCGACACTTTTGCGGGAGGCTTCGCAGGCTATATCGCAGCCACGGGCAATACTTCTTTCAACAGTTTAAAGAACGGGGTGATACACGGTTCGAACCTCGCATCGTTCAGCGTGGAACGATTTGGCACCGAACGCATGCAAGATCTTGAAAGGGATGAGGTCAATAAAAGGCTGCATCAATTCAAGACCTTGACACAATTTGACATTGAATTAAAATAAGTTAAATATGCCCTGTATGACGGGGCTTTTTTAATAACTTTATATAATGAGTGATGCCATTAAACATGAATGCGGAATATCGGTAATCCGTTTGTTGAAACCATTGGAGTACTACAAAAAAAAATACGGCACCGCGTTCTATGGGGTCAATAAAATGTATTTGATGATGGAAAAGCAGCACAACCGAGGCCAAGATGGTGCGGGCTTTGCAAGCATCAAATTGGATATGGCTCCCGGAGAACGTTTTATGAGCCGGGTTCGTTCGATAGAGCAACAGCCCATTCAGGATATTTTTGCCCAAATCAATGAGCGCATCAACACAACTTTGGCCGCAAATCCCGAATATGCGGAAAATGTTGCACTTCAAAAAAAGCATATTCCCTACATAGGCGAAGTATTGTTAGGCCATGTGCGTTATGGTACTTTTGGCAAGAACAATATGGAAAGCGTACACCCCTTTCTTCGCCAAAATAATTGGATGCACCGAAACCTTATCGTTGCCGGAAACTTCAATATGACCAATGTACACGAGCTTTTCGAAAATTTGGTACAGTTGGGGCAACACCCGAAAGACATGGTCGACACGGTAACGGTCATGGAAAAAATCGGCCACTTTCTAGATGATGCAGTGGCCAAGCTCTATAAAAAAATAAAAAAAGAGGGGTACACCAAACAAGAGGCGTCCCCTTTGATAGCCGAACGTCTTAAAGTTTCCAAAATTCTGAAAAGGGCGGTCAAGAATTTTGATGGTGGTTATGCCATGGCCGGACTGTTAGGCCATGGGGATGCCTTCGTCTTGAGAGATCCTTCTGGCATCAGGCCCGCTTATTATTATAAGGATGACGAAGTTGTAGTCGTGGCTTCGGAAAGACCAGCTATACAGACCGTATTCAATGTGAAGTACGAAGATGTCGAAGAGTTGGATCCAGGCCATGCCATTATCGTCAAAAAGAACGGTGACGTTTTCTTAGAGGAAATTTTGGAGCCCAAGGAGCGAAAAGCCTGTTCTTTTGAACGGATCTACTTTTCTAGGGGAAGTGACAAAGAAATCTATCAAGAACGAAAAATGCTAGGTCGCTTGATTTTTCCGCAAATATTGGAATCGATCGATCATGATATCAAGAATACCGTATTCTCCTATATTCCTAATACCGCTGAAACCTCGTTTTACGGCATGGTCAAAGAAGCCCAGAACTATTTGAACAAAAAAAAGGAGAAGCAGATTTTGGCCCTCGGAGCCAATATTACCAGCAAGGAACTTCATGAAATACTAGAAATTCGGCCCAGAATAGAAAAAGTCGCTATCAAAGATGCCAAATTAAGGACATTCATCACTCAAGACAGCAGTAGGGACGATTTGGTCGCCCATGTCTACGACATTTCATATGGTTCGGTAAAAGAAGGTGATAATCTTGTTATCATCGATGATAGTATTGTTCGGGGCACAACATTGAAGAAAAGCATATTGCGTATTCTAGATCGGCTCTCACCAAGAAAAATAGTCGTTGTATCTTCCGCGCCGCAAATCAGATATCCTGACTGTTACGGCATCGATATGGCCAAATTGGAAGATTTTATTGCCTTTAGGGCGGCCCTTGCCCTGCACCAAGAACGGTTGACCATGAATATCGTCGATGATATTTATGAAAAATGCCTTAGTCAGTTAAATACAAAAGACAAAGATGTAGTCAATTATGTCAAGGAGTTCTATGCTCCTTTCACACCTGAAGAAATATCGCAGAAAATCGGAGAGCTCTTAAGTCCGCATGATATCAAGGCAGAAGTTCAAATCATATATCAGACTATTGAAAACCTGCATCAGGCATGCCCTAAAAATCTGGGTGATTGGTACTTTACGGGAGACTACCCCACTCCCGGTGGAAATCGGGTAGTAAACAAGGCATTTATCAACTTTTTTGAAGGAAAAAACGAAAGGGCCTATTGATTCAAAAATCGATGAAATACACAGAAAACATGCATTTCATCGATAAATATCGCTTTTTATCGGCAATGTAGTCTGTTTGGCAATTGACCACCTATTTTAGAATCGCCATAGCATAAGTAGGTTAAGTTCATGGTAAGATTTGGGGCAAAAAAGGTGGAGACTTCTCCACCTTTTTTATTTCAAAACAATCCAAAAATTCATAGACCAATAAGAGAACATTTACCTTCGCCGACTCGTTCTTTTTTCAAAATAAGACCTTTTAACCGACTTATTTGAAATTCATCAAGAAATTTTCGACTGTCCAGATCAATGACTTACTTTTGGAAGACCATAGCATAAGTAGGTTAAGTTCATGGTAAGATTTGGGGAAAAGGCGGAGCAATGCTCCGCCTTTTATTTTGAATACCCTTTGCAGAACTGATGCAAGGCTTTCGTTAATAAACCGATTCAAATTTTAACCCTTAAACTAGGTTTCCGTTTACCTTACCCAAACCAAATACTCATCATATATCTACCGGTCTTGACATGGCTTGGTCTAATATGGAAATATTTAATGCCATTAAATAACAGGGGTCAGTACAACTTTATAGTACTTCTGAGAAGTAATATTCATATTCGCTGTAAATTGTATTCCTTTTCCTATTCATTTATAAGACAATTGTTCTTTTTAAACACTTTAACTAGGGATATGGATTTTCGTCTAAAACATTTTAATCCTGTACTACCAAGGTCTATTTTTGGAGGACCATAGCATAAGTAGGTTAAGTTCATGGTAAGATTTGGGGAAAAAAGGTGGAGCATTGCTCCGCCTTTTTTATTACCAGAAGCCAAGTAATTTACAGCGTTGTACCAATTTTTCCTTTTCTCTTACCCGTTTACCCATTCTCGGAAACCCTTAAAATTTCTTAAATTTTCTTTTTTATTTCCCGCAATACCAGTAATTTAGTCTTGCCATAGCATAAGTAGGTTAAGTTTATGGTAAGATTTGGGACGAAAAGGGTGGAGACTTCTCCGCCCTTTTCTATTCCATATATGCATAAAAAAACTCCCCAAAAAGGGGAGTTTTTTTATGCACATCGATCCATCGACACATTATTTATTCGCAGCGTAGAGGTCGGAAACCTTGTTCCAATCGATTACGTTGAAAAAAGCATTGATATAGTCAGGGCGGCGGTTCTGATAGTTCAAGTAATAAGCATGTTCCCATACATCCAGCCCCAAGATCGGATACCCGCCACAACCTGTATCGGGCATCAATGGGTTATCTTGGTTCGGTGTCGAACAGACTTCTACCTTACCTCCTTCATGTACGCATAGCCATGCCCAACCTGATCCGAATCTTGCGCCGGCAGCTCCACTGAATTTCTCCTTGAATGCGTCAAAAGACCCGAAAGCCCCATCAATCGCATCCGCCAACTCTCCAGTAGGTTTTCCGCCACCGTCAGGCGACATAATGTTCCAAAACAGGGAATGATTAAAAAACCCACCGCCATTGTTGCGAACCGCACCGTTCGACATATCAAGGTTTTCTAGAATATCTTCAATTGATTTCCTTTCCAAATCGGTGCCTTCGATAGCGCCATTCAGTTTTGTTGTATAGCCATTGTGATGTTTGGTATGATGTATTTCCATGGTCCTGGCATCAATATGGGGCTCCAGAGCATCATAGGCATAAGGTAATTTCGGTAGTTCAAAAGCCATTTTATAGTGTTTTTTAGATTAATACTTAAGAACTTCAAATTTACGGATTTTAACACAGATAACGCTCTAATTATTTGTTAAGAACCATGATAGATTGCGTAATTTGCAGGAAAAAGAACGTGCAAGAAGCACCTTTCAAAATTTATAGCGCATCCGCCGGATCTGGTAAGACCTACACCTTGGCCAAGGAGTATCTTAAAATCGTTCTGTCGACCGACAGGGGTTATCGTAAAATTTTGGCCATCACCTTTACCAACAAGGCCGTCAACGAAATGAAGCATCGGATCTTGAGCAGCTTATATAATTTTGGCCAGGCTACAATACCGAAGAGATCAAAGACAATGTTCGATGAAATTTGTGCCGATCTTGATTTAGAGCCTGCTCTTTTACAAAACAAATCAAGGCGCATATTAAAGGAAATACTCCATAACTATTCCTTTTTCGATATATCAACAATCGATAAATTCACGCACAGGCTTATACGCACGTTTGCACGCGATCTTCGACTTTCTCAAAACTTTGAGGTAATCCTCGACACCGATATGCTGCTTGACGAAGCTGTTTCAAGACTTTTGGACCGGGCCGGTGCGGATAAAAAACTGACAAAGGTTCTAATCGATTTTTCCCTCGAAAAAATAGATGACAACAAAAGTTGGGATATAGCCTATGACCTGAACCAAATAGGCAAACTTCTCTTCAACGAGAATCATGCAGCACATGTTAAAAAACTCGAGAACAAGACCATCGATGATTTTTTGGCCCTGAAAAAGCATATTCGAAATGGTATCGTTTCCTTGGAAGACGAATTGCTTTTCTATGCTACCAACGCCCTGGATCTAATCGACAAAAAAGGATTGGAATTTAGCGACTTCAGTTCCAGTTATTTTCCAAAATTCATGGTAAAGATTCAAGCTCGTGACTTCAAAATCGACTTTAATGCCGGTTGGAAAAGAAATTTTGATTCGAAACCACTTTATAACAAGTCATGCCCACAAGAAACAAAGACGGTTCTCGATACGCTTCATCCTGATTTCATCATAATATTCAACAACATTGAAAAGAGTTATAACTTACGTTCCTTTCTTATAAACGCCTATGGCAATATCGTTCCGCTAACGGTATTAAATGAGATTCAACATGAAGTCGGGCTTATTCTCAACGAGCGTAATCAACTATCAATATCAGAATTCAACACTATTGTCTCGAAAGAAATAAAAGACCAGCCCGCACCATTCATTTATGAGCGGTTGGGCGAAAAATATCGTCATTATTTCATCGACGAATTTCAGGATACATCGCTCATGCAATGGAAAAACCTAATTCCATTGGTCGGCAATGCGCTCGAAGGCCAAGGTAGCGACGGCAAGGTAGGCTCACTTTTCTTGGTCGGAGACGGTAAGCAGGCCATCTATCGATGGAGGGGTGGGCAGGTCGAGCAATTTCTTGATATGGTGAACAAAACTTCTAATCCGTTCGTATCGTCTCCACAAATTAAAAATCTTCCCAAGAATTACCGTAGCTGCCAAGAAATCGTGGAATTTAACAATGATTTCTTTTCGATTGCTTCCGGGTTTTTACAAAATACCGGCCATAGCAACCTCTTTTCGAACGGATCGAAACAAGTACCCGCTCATAAAACGGGAGGGGCGGTTCACATCGAATTTATCGTTCCCGATGAGACAAAAGCAAAAGACGAAACGTATTGCTCAACGGTTTTGAGTACCATTCAAGATGTGCTAAAAAAAGGTTACGTCGCAAATGATATTACGGTACTTGTTCGTGACAATAACCATGGAATGTTGTTGGCCGAGTTTTTGACCGACAATCAAATCAATGTTGTCTCATCAGAAACCTTGTTGATAGCAAGTAGCCCCAAAGTTCGATTTTTGATCGATATACTTCGCTATTGTGTCGACCCAACCGACCTGCAGACCGGCTATGGCCTCCTATCGTATCTCGCAAGGCACAAAGAAGACAAGCACGGCTTCATTCATCGTAACTTGAAATCAATACCTATTTTACTTAAAAACGAATATGATTTCGATTTTGGCAGAATGCGCCAAGAATCGGTATATGACGGTCTGGAGTATGCCATAAGTCGATTTGACCTAATAGAGAATTCTGATGCTTATATCACCCACTTAATGGATCTGGTTTTTGAGCAGGAACGAAAAGAAGGTGTCGAAGCATCGTCTTTTCTCTCCTTTTGGGAAAAGAAAAAGGATCAAGCCTGTATAAACACGCCAGAAAATACAGGTGCCGTTCAGATTATGTCAATACACAAAGCCAAAGGGCTCGAATTTGATATTGTTATCTACCCATTTGCAAATTCGCATATTTATAAAAGAACAAAGGATAAGAAATTGTGGGTCCCCGTGGATCCTGCCAACTATTGCGGCTTTGACGAGCTATTGGTCAACGAAAAGAAAGAGGTCATCGAATATGGAGAAAATTTTGAATCGCTATTCAAAGAGGAGCTGTATCAGATGGAGCTCGATGCCTTCAACGTTCTTTATGTAGCCCTTACAAGGGCGGTCAAGGCATTGTTCGTAATTACGGAAATGGATCTGACCAAGGACGGAGAACCCAAAGCGGAATATTATTCGGGACTGTTTGTTCGCTATTTAAAGGAAAAGGGGCTTTGGAACACGGATAAGACCTGCTATACGTTCGGAAGATTGGATGACAAAGGTGCTAAAGAGTTGCAAAAAATGTCAAAAAATGTCCCATATCAATATTCGTACAAAGAGCGGGAAGGTTTTCGTATTCTGGCAAAATCGAGAATGCTCTGGGATACGGAAATTCAAAATGCCAGAATACACGGCAACCTCATTCATAACATAATGGGTTTGATAGAAAGCCGGGGCGATGTCCCGTCGGCAATTAAGCGTTTAAGACAAGATGGTGATATTCCGGTCGATGAAATCGATGATATTACGATAAAAATCAATCAAATTTTAGACCATCCATTACTGTCAAGATTCTTTGATGAAGATTTGAAGGTACTTAACGAAACCGATATTCTGACCAAAGAAGGCCGCTTACTTAGACCCGATAGAATCGTAATCAAGGGAAAGAAAACCACCCTGATCGACTACAAGACAGGGAGAAAAAGTCCGAGGTATCGCGAGCAGCTTTATGATTATGCCGATACGCTTGAAGATATGGGATACGAAGTAGAAAATAAAATCATTGTCTATATTGACGAAACAATAAACCCTGAATTCATTTAGAACCATTAGAAATATGTACGGAAAAATCAAGGAACATTTAGAAAAAGAATTGTCGAACATCAAGAACGATGGACTTTACAAATCAGAACGAATCATCACTACGCCCCAAGATGCGGTGATCAAGATATCAACGGGTGAAGAAGTCATTAATTTCTGCGCCAACAATTATTTGGGATTATCCTCGCATCCTGAAGTCATACAGGCGGCAAAAGACACCATGGACACCCATGGTTTTGGCATGTCTTCAGTTCGGTTCATCTGCGGAACCCAAGACATCCACAAGCAATTGGAGCAGCAAATTGCAGCATTTTATGGAACTGAAGATACCATATTGTATGCCGCCGCCTTTGATGCCAATGGTGGTGTATTCGAACCTTTGTTTTCAGCAGAAGATGCCATAATTTCAGATTCGCTCAACCATGCCTCCATAATCGATGGTGTGCGTTTGTGTAAAGCCAAACGATACCGATATGCCAATAGCGATATGGCAGAGCTTGAAAAGCAATTGGTACAAGCGCAATCAGACAATGCACGTTTTAAGATCATTGTTACCGATGGTGTTTTTTCAATGGATGGTCTCGTGGCCCCACTTGATAAAATATGTGATTTGGCCGACAAATATGATGCCCTGGTCATGATAGATGAATGCCATGCTGCCGGATTTATCGGCGAAAAAGGTCGTGGTACTTTGGAGCAAAAGAATGTTATTGGCCGTATCGATATCATTACCGGCACCTTGGGCAAGGCCCTGGGCGGTGCTATGGGGGGCTATACTACCGGCAAAAAGGAAATCATTGAAATCTTGAGACAGCGATCTAGGCCCTATCTCTTTTCGAATTCACTGGCCCCAGCTATAGTGGGGGCATCGATCAAGGTCTTCGAAATGCTTGAAAACGATACCACACTTCGCGACAGACTTCAAAAAAACACCGAATACTTTAAAAAAGGTATGAAACAGGCCGGTTTCGATATAATAGATGGTGATTCGGCAATTGTTCCGGTAATGCTCTACGACGCCAAACTTTCGCAGAAAATGGCTGATGAGCTTTTGAAAAAAGGCATATATGTAATCGGATTTTTCTATCCGGTAGTACCAAAAGGTAAGGCCAGAATTCGGGTTCAGTTATCCGCTGCCCATAAAATCGAACATCTTGATAAGGCTATTCGGGCATTTATTGAAGTAGGAAAGGAGTTAAAAATCGTTTAAAAGTCCTATTTGTTCTATGAAATGCGTTAAAAAAAATAGAAAATTGTTTTTGTTAATAATATTTAACAACTTACATTTGCAGCTAATAAACACTTAAACTTAAAATATTGAACATGAAACATCTTAGCAAATTATTGGTTGTTGCCCTTCTCATACTAGGTGCCAATAACATTCAAGCGCAAGACGAGAATAACCCTTGGCAAGTTAGTTTTGGGGCCAATGCTATCGATACGTATCCTACCGGAGACGGGAGTTCTTTCGGTAATGAGTTCTTTAACGTAAATGATCACTGGAACATTCTTCCATCTATTTCTTACGTTGGAGTATCAAAATCAGTAGGTGGTGGTTTCGCGATCGGCGCTAGAGGTTCGTTGAACAAGATCAGCAAATTAGGTGATGTTAGCGTTGATGATCTTTCTCACTATGCATTAGATGGTACAATTAAATATAATTTTCTAAGTGAGGCCACAATCGATCCATTCGTTGAAGTAGGTGGTGGATATACTTGGGTTGATGAGATTGGAGCCGGTACAGTAAACGCAGGTGTTGGTATCAACTTCTGGTTTACCGAAAACCTTGGCCTTACACTTCAAACAAGCTATAAGCATGCTTTCGAAGATTACTTGGTAAAGCACTGGCAGCACATGGCCGGTCTCGCTGTTAAATTCGGTGGAACAGATAGCGATGGTGACGGAGTCTATGACAAGGATGACGCTTGCCCAGAGGTAGCTGGTCTTGAGGCATTCAACGGATGTCCTGATGCTGATGGTGACGGTATCGAAGACAGCAAAGATAGCTGTCCTAACGAGGCTGGTTCAAAAGAGATGAACGGTTGTCCTGATGCCGATGGAGATGGTGTTGCAGATAAGGATGATGCTTGTCCTAACGAAGCAGGTCTTGCCGCTTTGGGCGGATGTCCTGATGCCGATGGTGACGGTGTTGCCGATAAAGATGACGAGTGTCCAAACGAAGCAGGCCCTTCTGAAAATAAAGGATGCCCATGGCCAGACAAGGATGGTGACAGCGTATTGGATAAAGATGATGCTTGCCCAGATGTTGCCGGTACCGTTGCTAATCAAGGTTGTCCTGAAGTAACAGAAGAAGTTCAGAAACAATTGAACGATTACGCCAAAACAATCTTGTTCGATACAGGCAAGGCTACATTGAAGCCTGAATCAACTTCTGTATTTGTTGATATCATCAGAATCCTTGGAGAATATCCTAATGCCAAGTTTACCGTCGAAGGGCATACAGACAGCGTTGGTGGAGAGAAAACCAATCAGGCATTGTCTGAAAAGCGTGCCAATTCGGTTCGAGATTTCTTAATTGCAGAGGGTATTGCCGCTGATAGGTTGACTGCTATTGGATATGGTGAGTCTAAGCCAATTGCATCCAATAACACTAGATCAGGTAGAGCTCAAAACCGACGAACTGAAATCAACTTGCAAAAGTAAAATAGTTCTAAAGTTTTGAATAACATTTAAAGCTCCGCACATGCGGAGCTTTTTTTATGGCTTCGCTTGATGCTTCGCCTTCATAATATGTAAATTTGGCCATGCGAAGTTTTATAGACGAAGTTGTTGAAAAAGTACTCGAAAAGCATAACTCTATTGAAGGATTTGTTTTCGTACTTCCCAGTAAACGTGCAGGAACCTTCCTTAGAAATTCAATTGCCCAGAAAATAAATCGAACAATTTTCGCTCCCAAAATATACAGCATTGAGGAGTTAATCGAAAACATTTCAGGGCTTACCTACGCCTCAAATTCACTATTACTATTTGAATTATACCATGTCTATTTAAAAAATGTTAGTGGTGAAAAAGATAGTTTTTATGACTTTTCAAAGTGGGGACAAACGCTATTGCAAGATTTTAATGAGATTGATCGACACCTTGTCGATACGAAGGAAATATTTGGCAATTTAGCGGCCATTCAAGAAATAAACCATTGGTCGTTGCAGGCAGAAAAGACAAAAATGATGAAGGAATATCTTCATTTTTGGAAAAGCGCCGAAAAAGTATATCATGAATTTACCGCGAACCTAATCCAAAAGGGTATTGCCTATCAAGGGTTGGTCTATCGTCATGCCTGTGACCGTTTGAAAATCTACAAAGAAAAATTCACGGCACATCACATTTTCATTGGCTTTAATGCACTAAACAGGGCTGAAAGTCAAATCGTTCAAAGCATGTTAGGATCTCTAAGGGCCGAAATTTTTTGGGATATTGATAATTCTTTCCTAGATGATCCCATTCATGCCGCAGGTTATTTTATTCGTAAATATCGAAAAACTTGGCCCTACTTCGAAAACAACGAACTTCAAGGTTTAAGTAACCATTTTGGTGAACCAAAAAAAATTCAAATTATTGGTGTCCCCAAGAGTATCTCACAAGCAAAATACCTAGGCCATCTCGTCAAAGATATCGGAAGAAAACATCCCGATACACTTCTGAACACAGCACTGGTTCTCGGTGATGAATCTCTTCTGAACCCCATTTTGAACGCTATCCCCAAAGAGATAGAAGAGGTGAATATTACAATGGGCTATCCTTTACAGGGAACAATTATAGCCGCAATGTTCAACAAATTTTTTGATTTGTACCTTAAACCCCATCCAAACGGTTGGCACCATAAAGATGTCACATCATTCCTGAACCATCCGTTCATAGGTATTTTACTAAAAGGCACTTCACAAAAAATCCTCAATGAAATAAGGACAAAAAACATTACGTTTTTGACCTTGGAAAAGCTGAGGGCAATCTCTAAAAATGACCCTGGTATTACTCTTATTTTTAGTGATGGTTTGGTCACTGCAGAGGTTTTTTTGAGAAAATGTCTAGACCTGATTCAGGCATTGCGCTTCAAAATTGAAGGTCAAACAGATACTTTGGCATTAGAATATCTTTATCGTTTTCACACCTTGTTCAATGAACTTTTGAACTTGATATATGCTTACGGGTTCGTCAATGACATGAAATCGCTGCACAGTCTCTTTAAAGAACTATTATCCTCCGAAACTTTGGATTTTCAAGGTGACCCGTTAAAAGGTCTGCAGATTATGGGAATGCTCGAAAGCAGAAATCTTGATTTTGAAACTGTAATCCTAACCTCGGTGAACGAGGGAATACTTCCTTCTGGAAAGTCGAACAACTCTTTTATCCCTTTCGATTTGAAAACCTATTTCGGAATGCCCACCTACAAGGAAAAGGATGCAATCTACACTTATCACTTTTATAGGCTGTTACAGAGAGCCAAAAACATATATATTCTCTACAATACTGAACCTGACACGCTGGAGGGTGGCGAAAAAAGCAGATTGATTACCCAGTTACTAACCGATGGCCAAAATGCAGATGATATTGAATTGACCATAGCATCTCCAGAAACTACCGTGATAACCAAAGAACCAGAAATCATTACTAAAGGCCCAGATTTATTGCATTTGATCAGAGATCATACTGCAAGGGGTTTCTCTCCCTCGTCCTTAAGTAACTATATCCGAAATCCGATTGATTTTTACAAACAAAGTCTTTTGGGTATAGAAGATAGGTTAGAAGTTGAGGAAACAGTGGCGAACAATACTTTTGGCACAATAGTTCACGACACTCTGGAAAATCTTTATGAACCGCTGCTAGGAAAATATCTGACCCCGAAGGATCTGACCGCCTTAAAGCCAAATATAGAAAAACTGGTCGCCCATCATTTCACAAAGAGCTACGGTAACGAAGACATCACCCAAGGGAAAAACCTGATTGCCTATCATGTAATCGTCAAGTATTTGCAAAAATTCATCGCCCTCGAAATCGAAGAAGCCCAAAAACATAAAATCAAAATATTGGGATTGGAGAAAAAAATGAAGATCGAGGTTAAACTTCCGAAAATCGATTTTCCTATTTATTTGAAAGGGAAGATCGACCGTATTGATGAAAAAGACGGCATTCTTCGTATAATAGACTACAAAACCGGCAAGGTAGAACCGAAAAACGTCACCATTTCAAATTGGGACGATATTCGCCTGAACTATGATTATAGCAAGGCCTTTCAACTCCTATGTTACGCATTGATGTATCAAGAAATGCAACGAACACCTGAACTGGAAGCCGGAATCATTACCTTCAAGAACCTGAATGGCGGCCTACAGAAATTCACCCTGAAAGAAATGAATGGGGCCAATGGCAAAAATCAATTGGTGGATCAAGAAGTTTTGAGGCTATTTAAAGACCAATTGGAGCAATTGATTCTTGAAATCTGTGACATCGACACCCCTTTTATCGAAAAAGAGGTATAATTTATTTCTTATCAGGACGTGTAGGACGCACCTCGATTTTACTAGGCAATGTTCTGGGGTGCATTTTCAATAAATCGAGCACCAGATCTCCGATATCCTCTGGCTGTATTTTCCAGGCATCCTTTTCAGAAGGTTCATTATCATTAAAATAAGTGGCGACGGAACCAGGCATTATCGTTGACACCTTGATGTCATATTTGCGAAGGTCCAACATTGCCGCTTGGGTAAAACCGACAACACCGAATTTGGTCGCATTGTACCCCGCACCCGAGGCAAAAAAATTGGTGCCTGCCAAACTGGCCAAGGTGATATAATAACCTTTCGATTCTTTGAGGGCCTCCACCGAGGCTTTTAAAGTATTATATACCCCCGTAAGATTGGTGTCGATCATTTGATGCCAATGGGCATCCGACATTTGGTCGATCGGGGCAAAATGTCCAACCCCGGCATTGGCCAAGACCACATCGAGTTGACCCCATTTATCGATAATCTGATTTACTGCGGTTTTTTCATCATCTATATTGGCTACGTCAGACTTCAATGCGAGTACGGTATTCGCGTCACCAAGATAATCGGCGGCACGCGCTACCGTTTTCAACGTACGCCCACTAATCGCCACCTTCATTCCGGACGCTATAAGTTTTTGTGCCACCCCAAATCCGATTCCCTTTGAGCCTCCGGTAATGTACGCTACTTTTTGTCTTAAATCTTGCATCAGTTCTTTTTTACAAATTAGCATTCCATTGCCATATCAGGCTATTACTTTCGTTATTGTTTTCTTAAAAACAAAAAATCTCAACGAATTGTTAAACAATATGTTGAGATTTTATAATGTGGAGAATACCGGAGTCGAACCGGTGACCTCTTGCATGCCATGCAAGCGCTCTAGCCAGCTGAGCTAATCCCCCGACTTTGAGAGGTTCAAAGGAAATACTTTTTAAGAAAGTATCAAAATGAAATCAATCTTTCTTGACACTTAGCACCAATACCGGAACCTTGGAGGCAAACTCGGATTTGGGTATCGTGTTCTTTTCCCAAAGAGTCTTAAAGAACCCTCTCTTTCTTCTGAAAACACATAACAAATCAGGATGCTGCGTTTGAAAATGTTCCAAAACACCCAAATATGTGGTAGGAGCCTCGGTCACGGTCATTTGCGAACTAATGTCCATCAAGGCCGTATTGACCTTTAAATCATCTTTTGTGTAACCCGGTGTCTTCACTAATAACAAATTGACCTTGGCACCAAACTTCTGCTTGATGGCCACAAGAGGGTCAAGAATACGTTTCTTTTTAAGGACCCCCGATTTGAATGCGGTCAGAATTGTTTTCAAGGGCATTAACGAAGTACCTCTTGGAACGATCAAAGTAGGTATATCGGTTCTTTTAATGATCTTGCCCGAAGTAGCGCCCAAATAAAGTTCTTCAGTGATATCGTTGCTACGGGCAGCTATAATGATTAGGTCGATGCCCAATTCACGATCGATTTCTTTTAGTCCATCGATCAGATCGCCGTTGTAGGTAGCCACTTTAATATGTGTGCCTTTGGTATCGACCTTATCGATTATTTCTTTAATGCGCTCCTTACTGCTTACCGTAATGGCCTCTTCGGTGGTCTTCAAGCTTCGCCCCGCCCCGACCGATGCCGAAAACACTTCCATCACGTATACCTGCGCTGAAAACTCCGCGGCGAAATCCAGTGCATATTGCAAGGTGTTATGACTATCTGGAGAGGTACCTATGGGTACTAATATATTTTTCATATCAGAGAAATTATATTATATACTCTAAATTTACAATTAAATTGAAACGGATTCATGATTCGACGTGCAAAGATATCGGAAATTACCGACATTCTTACCATTACAAAGGCTTGTGCCGAACATATGGCCCAAAATGGAATTCTACAATGGAACGAACACTACCCCACTCGAACCGCATTTGAAAACGATTTAAACCGAGATGAACTTTTCGTGATAGGCATCAACGGAAAAATAATTGGCACAATCGTGATTTCTACCTTTATGGATGCCGAATACGAACCGATTCAATGGCTGACACCTAACGAAAACAATATCTACATCCATAGATTGGCGGTACATCCTAGCAAACAAGGAAAAGGCTATGCAAAAAAATTAATGGATTTTGCCGAGCGACATGCCCGAGAAAGGGGTTATGTCTCCATACGGCTCGATACTTTCAGTCAGAACGAGCACAATCAAAGATTCTATGAGCGCCGGGGCTATCGCAAATTGGCCGATATCTATTTTCCCAAGCAAAGCAAGCATCCGTTTCATTGCTACGAACTTGTACTATAATCAGTCCGTTTTTTGACAACCGCGATCAACTTTAAGACCATCAACAAACTAGCCGTTCCGGCGACCATTGCTGGTATTGCAGAACCGTTATTGTCGATTACCGATACGGCAATCGTAGGCAATATTCCTGTTGACGGTATGGAGTCACTTGCAGCGGCGGGTATTGTAGGCTCTTTTTTATCAATGCTGATCTGGATCTTGGGTCAGACCCGTAGTGCCATCTCGGCGATTATCTCGCAATATTTTGGGGCCGGTCGATTGAAAGAAGTAAAATCACTTCCAGCCCAGGCAATTTTCTTGAATATCGGCCTTAGCATCGTTGTTCTGTCGTCCACGATTTTTATCGTGAAGGAAATCTTCGAATTGATGGGTGCCTCAGGTAAAATATTGGATTATTGTATCGCCTATTACAACATTAGGGTCTGGGGGTTTCCGTTGACACTTTTTGTGTTTGCCGTAATGGGAATTTTTCGCGGGTTGCAAAATACATATTGGCCAATGGCAATAGCCATTGTCGGGGCCGTTCTTAATGTGATTCTTGACTTTGTTCTGGTCTATGGAGTCAATGGAATAATAGACCCCATGTACCTTGAAGGTGCTGCCTGGGCCAGTTTGATTTCACAGGCAATCATGGCGGTCATGGCCGTTATATTGCTTATGTCCAAAACCGATATCAGTTTAAGGCTGCGTTTTCCGGTCCATTCAGAATTGGGTAGGTTGGCAGTCATGAGCCTTAACCTGTTTGTTCGCGCCTTGGCCTTGAATACGGCACTGATCCTGGCGGTTCGAGAAGCCACTTTATTAGGTGAAAAATATATAGGTGCCCATACCATTGCGATCAACCTATGGCTGTTCGCAGCATTCTTTATCGATGGCTATGGCGCTGCCGGCAACATCATGGGCGGACGGCTTTTGGGGGCAAGAGATTACGATGGCCTGTGGAAATTGGCCAAAAAAATTATCGGGTATGGCCTTATGATCAGTTTGGTGTTGGTCATTTTCAGTTTTGTTTCCTATAGACCGATAGGCAGGCTATTTTCAAACGAAACTATTGTTCTTGAAACATTCTATTCCGTATTTTTTATTGTTGTTATAGGATTGCCCATGAATGCGGTCGCCTTTGTTTTTGATGGATTGTTCAAAGGTCTTGGGGAAATGAAATATTTGAGAAACGTTTTATTGTCTGCTACCTTTTTAGGCTTTGTGCCTATACTTTTTTTGGGAAAATATATGGGATGGGGGCTCTACGGCATCTGGATAGCTCTTTCTTTTTGGATGGCCATTCGCGGCGGGGCCCTTGTATGGAAGTTCAGAAGAAAGTTTCGGCCATTATTGGCCTCCCCTAATCCCTCCCAAGAAGAGGAACACCAATAAAATGTTACTTTTACAACCTAATTGAAAATCTTTGACCAGAAATCAAATAAACAATAATTTGTCGCTATGAACACCAATCGCACTAACGGAAGTCTATATACCAAGATCGTGAACAAGGTAGCCACGGTCGAATTCGGCCATCCGGCGAGCAATTCGTTCGTAACCGAGCTTTTGGACAGGCTTACCGATGAATTAAAAAAGCTCTCGAACGATGATGCCGTTTCGGTCATCGTTCTAAGGTCGGAAGGCGATCGGGCTTTCTGTGCCGGTGCTTCTTTCGATGAATTAATGGCTGTTTCCAATTTAGAGGAAGGCAAACTTTTCTTTAGTGGCTTCGCCAATGTAATCAATGCCATGCGAGCATGTACAAAACCGATCATCGGAAGGGTTCAAGGGAAAGCGGTCGGCGGAGGAGTAGGTCTGGTTTCGGCCTGCGATTATGCTTTTGCCTCGGTTGAAGCGGCCATTAGACTTTCAGAGCTTAAAATCGGTATTGCCCCGTTGGTCATTGCACCGGCGGTTGAGCGAAAAATAGGTAAAAGCGGCCTCTCTGAACTGGCACTGTCGCCTACCGATTGGAAAAATGCCTACTGGGCCAAGGAAAAAGGACTCTATTCGCAAGTTTTTGATAAAATCCAGGATTTGGACAAAGAACTGGATTTTTTCACCCAAAAACTGGCCACCTATAATCCGAAAGCACTGATAACATTGAAAAAAATCCTATGGGAAGGAACCGAACATTGGGACGTGCTGTTATATGAAAGGGCGGCTATGACCGGTGAGTTGGTACTTTCGGAATTTACCAAGAATGCACTCTCACAGTTTAAAAAATAATAATTTTAATAGGGGGGCGTTTGGTGTTTAAATCTATTTCTTATGAAAGTTCTTGATTTTTTGAACGGAGACCTGATCTTTCCAATTCTAGCCTTTGTGGTCATCTTGATTTATTTTGTCAATCGCGTACGGACCAGAAGAAAGTTTAGACGTTAACCAGTAGTTTAGAATTCCTACCTTTGCCCCTAGATTAAAAGAATCAATGGGTAAGATCCGTATCACAAAACAGTTTACGTTTGAAACCGGCCACGCGTTATATGGCTATGATGGTAAATGTAGAAATGTACATGGCCACAGTTATAAGCTTTCCGTGACGGTCATTGGAAATCCGATTACGGATATTTCGCACGTCAAGCTGGGTATGGTCATCGACTTTGGCGACCTGAAGAAAATTGTAAAGGAAGAAGTCGTCGATCCATTTGACCATGCTACGGTCTTCAATAAAAATACGCCCCATGTCGAGCTGGCAAAAGAATTGATGGATCGCGGGCACAAAGTGATCATGGCCGACTATCAACCTACCAGTGAGAATATGGTCATCGATTTCGCGGAAAAAATAAAATCGAGGCTGCCCGAAAACATACAATTGCATTCATTGAAGCTTAGGGAAACCGAAACGGCTTTTGCCGAGTGGCATGCCACAGATAACTAAAACGCGGTTTTCGCTATCTTTACATCTACATGAAGACCATCGATATTCCTGAAGGAAAGAAAGTCTATTTCGCCAGCGACAATCACTTGGGTGCCCCGACCATGGAAGCGAGCAGGCCGCGCGAAAAAAAATTCGTTGCCTGGTTGGACGAAATTAAGCATGACGCCGCCGCCATTTTTTTGCTCGGTGATCTTTTTGATTTTTGGATGGAATATAAAACCGTTGTACCCAAGGGTTTTACAAGAACCTTGGGAAAACTGGCCGAAATATCCGATTCTGGTATTCCGATATACTATTTTGTAGGCAACCACGACCTTTGGATGAACGGCTATTTCGAAGAAGAACTCAACATTCCCGTTTTTCACCATCCACAACAATTCACGTTCATCGATACTTCTTTCTTTATCGGTCACGGCGATGGCTTGGGGCCCGGTGACAAAGGATACAAGCGCATGAAAAAAGTATTTACGAATCCGTTGGCAAAATGGCTATACCGCTGGCTACACCCCGATTGGGGCGTTCGACTGGCACAGTATTTCTCTGTCAAAAACAAGATGATCTCGGGTGATGAGGATGTCAAATTCCTTGGGGAGGAAAATGAATGGCTCGTACAATATGCGAAGCGCAAATTGGAAACCGAGCATTATGATTATTTCGTCTTTGGCCATCGCCACTTGCCGCTGGAAATCGATTTGAACGAAAAATCGAAATATATCAACCTCGGCGATTGGATATCTTATTATACTTATGCGGTTTTCGATGGAAAAAGTCTGCATTTAAAAAAATACATGGTCAATTGACCGCTTCATGTTCTTCTACATCTTTTTGCAGATCAAGTTTTCTAAAAGCAGGTGAAATGAAAGCGGTGAGACTAACGGTCAACAACGTCATACATCCGCCAAAGACCACAGCGGTAACGGTTCCCATCAATTTTGCCGTGGCCCCGCTTTCAAAAGCGCCCAGCTCATTGCTCGATCCGACGAACATTGAATTTACCGAGGCCACCCTACCTCTCATATGATCAGGGGTCTTCAATTGAAGAATGGTTTGCCGAATGACCATTGAAATTCCATCCAGGGCGCCACTTAAGAAAAGTGCCGCCACCGATAACCAGAACCAGGTAGACAAGCCAAAAACGATGATACAGATACCAAAGCCGAAAACGGCCAACAATAACTTTTTGCCCGCTCGCCTGTGCAAGGGAAATCTTGTCGACCCAAGCATCATCAACAAGGCACCGATCGCCGGAGCGGCCCTTAAAACCCCGAAACCTTCGGCCCCTACGTGCAGAATATCTTGGGCGTAGATGGGCAACAGGGCCACCGCCCCACCAAAAAGCACGGCGATCATATCAAGGGTCAAGGCCCCGAAAATAGCCTTGGTACCGAAAACAAAACGCAAACCTTCTTTTAGGCTCTGAACCATTGGTTCCCCGATTTTGGGGTTCAAAATGGGTTTGCGTGAAATCTGCAGCAACCCGATAAGTGCCATGATAGAGAATGCGAAAATCAGGCACATCGACCAATGTACCCCGATCCACCCGATTGAAAATCCCGCCAAAGCCGGACCCAAAACTGAAGCCAGTTGCCATGTGGTACTACTCCATGTTGCCGCATTTGGATAAATCTTTTTGGGCACGATAAGCGCAATCAACGAGAAAATCGTGGGGCCAAGAAAAGCCCTGACAATACCCCCGCAAAAAACGAGAAAATAAATACCGTAGAGAATGGTGTTTGAAGAAGTGTGTTCAATAAATGAAGGCACACTTAGCACAAAAAGCCCGAGGCTGACTGCCGAAAATCCGATAAGGCATTTGACCAAAAGGTTCCGCTTTTCCTTTTGGTCCACAAAATGACCCGCGAACAATGCCGTCGAAACAGCAGGAATTACCTCCATCAAACCTATGATTCCCAATGACAAAGGGTCTTTGGTCAAAGAATACACCTGCCATTCGATTACGATGAATTGCATCGACCATGCAAAGACCATCGCAAACCTGACCCCTAAAAAAATATTGAATTCTTTATACCGTAAAGCCGCATAGGGATCCATTCGAAAAACGCTTTGGCTGATTTGTTGACAAAGTTATAACTACTTGCAATTGGTATCGATAGTTTTCACGCCTCCCTTAAATCCCTCAACTTAAGCTGTATGCTCACTTGGCCCTGCCACTCGTTCTCATCCAATGAAAAAACCGCGTTGAAAGCCTTACCGTTTTTAACCATTGAAAGCTTATCGCCTAGATTGAACCCAATGCATCCGATAGGGCGGCTTTCATTTTGGGTGACTGAAAGTTTGAGATGCTTTTCATTTTCGCCTACTCCCTTGGCATAACCCATGTCATTGAGGTTTTCTGCCATAAAAATAGGGGTCATATTTCCCGGCCCATAAGGTGCGAACTGTTTTAGTATCCGCATTAACTTAGGGGTGATTTCCTTTAGGTCGATCTTTGCATCAACACTAATTTCAGGAGTCAATAGATTCGGGTCTATGGTCTCGGAAACCACTTTTTCAAATTGCTCTTTGAAGTTCTCGTATTGCTCTTCCAAAAGCGTGAGACCCGCTGCATATTTATGGCCTCCGAACTGTTCGATACAATCGGCACAACCCTGCAGGGCATTATAGACATCAAAACCCTTTACCGATCGCGCCGACGCGGCTAGTTTATCACCACTTTTGGTAAATACCAAGGTCGGCCTGTAATAGGTCTCCGTCAATCGGGAAGCGACGATACCGATAACACCCTTGTGCCAAGTATCTTTGTAGACAACAGAGGTAAAACCCTTTTCTTCATTGTTGGCCTCGATCTGCGAAAGCGCTTCTTGAGTGATTTCTTGATCTAGTTCCCGTCGATCGTAATTGAACTTTTCGATTTCACCCGCGAACGTGGTCGCGCGCTCTAAATTGCTCTCGATCAAAAGGTCTACGGCATGTTGCCCATGTTTCATTCGTCCAGCGGCATTGATACGAGGGGCTATAATAAATACCACGTCGGTAATGGTCAATTCGGTTTTCTTGACTTGGTCGATTATAGCCTTAAACCCGATTCTCGGATTTGAATTGATAACTTTTAATCCGTGATAGGCAAGTACACGATTTTCACCTGTTATAGGAACAATATCGGCACCAATGGCGGTAGCTACCAAATCAAGGTAAGGAATCAAATCATCAATGGTTTCGCCATTTTCTTGGGCCAACGCCTGTATCAGTTTGAAACCGATACCACAGCCACAAAGTTCATCGTAGGGATACATGCAATCATCGCGTTTGGGGTCAAGGACGGCCACGGCATCGGGGATCCGATTTCCTGGCCGGTGATGGTCACAGATGATAAAATCAATATGCTTTTCCTTGGCATACGCCACTTGGTCGATGGCCTTTACCCCACAATCCAACGCAATGATCAACGAGAAACCATTGTCATCTGCAAAATCGATGCCTTTTATAGAAATTCCGTAACCTTCATCATAGCGGTCGGGAATGTAGGTAGCGACATTCGGGTAATACCGCACCAAATACGATGAGACCAAGGCCACGGCAGTAGTTCCGTCTACATCATAGTCACCATAGACCAAAATGTTCTCATGGTTTTCAATTGCCTTCATTATTCGCGAGACGGCAATATCCATATCCCTCATCAAAAAAGGATCGTGCAAATCTGTAAGTACCGGTCTAAAGAATTTCTTTGCTTCCGCATAATTGGAAATACCCCGCTGCAAAAGTAGTTGCGCGACCAAACCATCGACCTTCAACTCGTTGGCCAAAGTATCGATTTGATCCTGTACAGGTTTTGGTTTTATAGTCCAGCGCATGGATTAAAATACAAATTCAAAAGTCAAACGCAAGTTCAAAATCTTATCAGGGTTAGCTTCTTGACCCTTGTTATAGATGGAAAAGCAATAGTTTTGATTAGTTGCCCTACCTCTTCGTTTCGCTTTATTTATGAAAGACGGTCTTGATATCCAACTCGGCAAACTGTCTGAACATTTCCATCACGCCGCAATACTTTTCAACGGAAAGGTCGACCGCCCGTTGTAATTTTTTTTCATCCAGATTACTTCCTTGAAAATGATACTCAATGGTAACCGAATCGTAGTACTTCGGATGCTCGTCGGTCAAATTGGCAATGGTCTCTATACGAAATTCATCAACGTTCAACTTCATTTTCTTGATCAACGAAGCCACGTCAAGGCCAGAACAGCCCGCCAAACTAGATAGCATCAATGCCTTTGGACGATACCCCTTGCCTTCACCCCCATCATCCGGCCCGGCGTCGATGGTCAAGTTCAACCCTGATGGATTATTGCTTTCGAAGGCCATATTCCCTAACCATTTGGTCGTGATATGATTTGTTGCTCCCATAAATTTTCGTTTCTTGTGTGCTCACAAAAGTAAGATAAAAACTACTCAAATAAATTTAAGTATGCCCTTAGTAGACCCGTTAAATCCAAGTCATAGTCCAGAGACTGCAGAACTGGCCAAATTCTTCAATGAAACTTTAGGTTTCTGCCCCAATTCGGTATTGACGATGCAACATCGCCCGGCAATCTCAAAAGCTTTTATCAACCTTAACAAAGCCGTTATGGCTAACGAAGGTCGTGTTACCTCTGCTTTAAAAAGAATGATTGCCTGGGTCAGTAGCAACGCTACGGGGTGCCGCTATTGCCAGGCCCATGCCATTCGGGCCGCAGAAAGGTACGGTGCTGAACAAGAACAACTTGACAATATATGGGAATATCGAACGCACCCCGCTTTTTCAGAAGCCGAACGTGCGGCCTTGGACTTTTCATTGGCAGCTTCTCAAGTACCCAATGCCGTGGATGCTAAGATCAAAAAACGTCTTTACCAATATTGGAACGAAGGTGAAATCGTTGAAATGTTGGGCGTAATCTCCTTGTTCGGATACTTGAACCGATGGAACGATTCAATGGGCACCTCAATTGAAGATGGTGCCGTTGAAAGTGGTGAACATTATTTGGGCAAATACGGTTGGGAAAAGGGGAAACATGATGGGAGTAGCTATTAAACTTTAGATTCTAGACCGCTTCGCTATTAAGTATTAGAAAAACATTGCCGGTCAAAGGGTTTCACTTAATGACCTATCAAACCAAAAAGTGCTGCAGTAAATAAATAGTCAACATACCCCAAAAGGTTCCGGTAGCCATGCTCAAAATGGCAAGTACGATGGCATGGGGCATCCACTTTTTTTCATAGGCGGCGGTTACGGCAGGTGCGGTTGCTATACCTCCGACATTGGCCATACTTGCAATCGGCACCCACGCCATATTAACGTTCAATAACTTGGCTATGATCATCATGAAAATAAAATGCCCCAACAACCAAACAATCAAAAATCCTAAAAATGAAATGTCGAAACCTAAGGTGGCAAACTGCAGTTTAAGGCCCAAAACGGCCATTACCACAATAATCAAAATAGCCCCTGCCTTTAGGGCGAAACTGAAATTCCACTGACGCACGAAGTTGCTCAATAACAACCCGACCACTGAAAGCACTACGACTTTAACAATAAAAGAGCCGATTATCAGATTACCTAGAAAAACGCACCCCAATAGTACTAGGGCACATAATAATGGTGCCATCTTGCTTCCGGAATCCGTACGCATTTCTTCGGGCATCGCGACATCTGAAATGTTAAACCTACTATTTAAAAAACCACTTTTTTTGATGGTCTGAAACATTAGAATTGTCCAGATATTGACCAAAATATTGTCCATTACCAAAACCGACAAAAAGATATTCTCGGGGCATTCGACCAATTCTTTCAATACCAATTGACTGGTACTTCCTCCTATCCAGCTTCCCACGATAGGCGGAATGCCCTTCCAATATCCTTCGTCGATCAACGTCTTCGAGATCAGTTCCGTATCCAACAAGCCAATTCCCAAAAGAACGGGAAACATAGCGATAAACATAGACCCCGCAACAAACAAGGCAATGGGTTTCCATCCGATCGCTTTTAGTTGCGACAAAGACAAACTGCTCATCACGGCTATGATCGCCAAAGGAATAAAATAGTCCTTGCTGTAATCATGGATTTCAGATTGGGAATAGTCAACGTTCAAGAGGTAAGAGATAATCGCCGGAATGATATAGGCCAGCAAAATGGCCGGTATCCAATCAAAAAGGGATTTAATGTGCCGATTTTCCCATCGGTCCAAGAAATAAACGGCGAATACGGTAAAAATGGAAATCAGCCATGGTGTAAGCATAGCACCAATTTAAGCGATCTAAGAATATCGAGAACAATTATTTCTTGCCAGCTACAACGATAACTATCTCTCCTTTGGGAGGTTTATCGGTATAATATTTCAAAACCTCGGAAACGGTCCCCCTTATGGTTTCTTCGTACATCTTGGTCAATTCACGCGAAACGGAAATTTGTCTGTCCGCTCCGAAATATTCGACAAAATTCGCGAGTGTTTTGAGCAGTTTATGGGGTGATTCGTAAAAAACGATGGTGCGGGTTTCATCGGCCAATGATTTTAAACGTGTCTGCCGCCCTTTCTTGATGGGAAGAAATCCCTCAAAAACGAACTTGTCACTTGGCAACCCGCTATTGACCAAAGCCGGAACAAAAGCCGTAGCACCCGGAAGACAATCAACTTCGATATCATTTTCGACACAGGCACGGACCATCAGAAAACCAGGGTCCGAAATTGCAGGGGTACCTGCATCTGAAACGAGCGCGATGGTTTCACCTTGTTTGATTCGGTTTACCAGTCCATCGACCGTTTTGTGCTCATTGTGCATGTGATGAGACTGCATCGGGGTTTTGATCTGGAAGTGCTGTAAGAGCTTACCGGTAGTGCGGGTATCTTCGGCCAAGATAATATCTACTTCCTTTAAAATGCGCATGGCCCTAAGTGTGACGTCTTCTAAATTGCCGATCGGCGTCGGCACCAAATACAATTTCCCCATTCGAAAGATTTAAGGCCTGACCGTTTTTCCCAAAAAATAAGAGACCATTATGGCAATCATCGCAATTATAGGTACTACGTGTCCGCCATCTTCGGCAATCAAATGCGCGGTAAGCGCCAAGGCGACATCAAAGAAGAATCCCGCATAGGCCCATTCTTTCAGCCAGCGCGAAAAATTGCCCAATATGGCGACCAAGCCGAGTATTTTGGCAGTGGCCAAGGGATATACCAAATATCCCGGATAGCTCAATGCTTCGAAATAACCTTGCACGGCCTCATAGTTCAGAAAATACATTTGAATGGAATATAACATAATCGCGGTCAAAATTACCGTAGCGACCCAATAAACCACCTTTCTAACGCTCATGTTCCAGAAAATCTTAATTTGATTAAAGATAGAAAAATAAAAGGCCCCGCTCGAAAGCGGGGCCATAATAATCTTGTTACTGAATGGTCAAGAAAACCTACGTTCGATCAATGCCATTAGGCGGGCTTCATACTCTTCCTTGCCCTGCCAATGGTTGTATTCTGGTTTGACCATGTTATTGATAAAAGATATCGAGCGCTCTTCAGATTCAATAGTGTTCAATTGTGCCAAGACCCGGTTGTATTCTTCGGTGTCTCCATCAAAAAGATGTTTAACAAAAGCGAGGCGATTGTTCAAATCGACCTTAATCTGCTTGGCGCTAAGTTTGTCGTTCAACGACCGTACCTTGACCTCTTTATTGGGACTGTTTTTAGTATCGGGACTAAAAATGTCTTTGTCATTCTTAAAATAGTCAGGCTTGCCCAAAAACTCTTGCAAGACCTCATCGACCTTTTCTTTTTCGTTTGACATTTCAGGCAACATATCCTTAATGGTATCGATTCCTGGAACCATGATATCTTCATCATGTGGATTGCTTTCAGGAACCGAGGAATTAGCACTCAATACGGCATTGGCCATTTTCTCGAACTTCGCCGCAATAACATTTTTGGAGACATCTATTTCTATATCGTGAAGTTTCTCTTCAATGAACTTCAGTACGGCCAACTTTTCATAAAGTTCTTTGGCCGCACCATATAAATCAGAAATTTCATTCATGTCTCGAGAAGTTATGATGTCGGTCGACAACTTTCGCAACTCCTCTTTCAACTTTTTCTTCATGACTTTTATTTTATGTCAATGCAAAAGGTGTGCCTTTTTCCTTAATTTTAGTCGCACGTACTATAAGAACGCAAAACCCCTTATTTTCGTCTAAAATTACAAAATGTTTCTCGAAAACACCGTTAATCACAAAGAACAGTTCGGCTGGATAGAAGTTATCTGCGGCTCAATGTTTTCGGGTAAGACAGAAGAACTGATCCGACGTTTAAAACGGGCCCAGTTCGCCAAGCAGAAAGTCGAGATATTCAAACCCATGGTCGATACGCGCTACAATGAAGACATGGTGGTCTCGCACGATGCCAACGAAATTCGCTCTACCCCTGTACCTGCCGCCGCCAATATTCGCATCTTGGGCGATACCTGTGATGTTGTCGGCATTGACGAGGCCCAGTTTTTCGATGATGAAATCGTCACTGTTTGCAACGATCTGGCCAATAAAGGGGTACGTGTAGTGGTTGCCGGACTGGATATGGATTTCAAGGGAAATCCTTTTGGGCCTATGCCGGCGTTGATGGCAACGGCCGAATATGTGACCAAAGTACACGCCATTTGTACCCGCACCGGAAATTTGGCCAACTACAGTTTTCGCAAATCGAGCAACGACAGTTTGGTTCTCTTGGGCGAAAACGAAGAGTATGAACCCTTAAGCCGGGCGGCCTTCTACAAAGCCATGCTCAAGGAGAGGGTAAAAGAAATGGATGTCGAATCTGAGGAAATATCTGCTAAAACAAAACGATCCAATGCCTAGAACCCGTGAGACGGTACTTGAAATCGACTTAAAGGCCCTTACCCACAATTATCGATTCTTAAGATCGAGACTACATTCCGAAACGAAATTTTTGGCCGTGGTGAAAGCCTTTGCCTATGGTAGTGATTCGATCCGCATCGCTCAAAGGTTGGAGGCCTTGGGTATCGATTATCTAGCAGTGGCCTATGTCGCCGAGGGCATTGCGCTACGTGATGCCGGAATAAAGACCCCCATTCTTGTACTGCATCCGCAATCGGTCAATTTTGACATAATGATAGCGCATTATCTAGAGCCGAGCCTTTATGCCCCTCGCATTTTAAAGGAATTTCTTGAAGCCCTGAAAAAACATAATCAAAAAGACTACCCCGTACATATTAAATTCAATACAGGTCTGAACCGACTCGGGTTTTGGGAAAATGATGTAGATTTTATTTTGGATCAGGTAAAAGGAAAAAACGATGTCAAAATTGTTTCGATATTTTCACACTTGGCGGCTTCAGAAGACCTGAACGAAAAGGGGTTCACCCAATCCCAAATCGAAAGTTTTAAGAAAATCGCTTCCGAAGTGAATCAAAAATTAGAATGTTCGCCGATACGGCATTTATTGAACACATCGGGTATTATAAACTATCCTGAGGCACAATTCGATATGGTACGGTGTGGAATCGGACTTTATGGATTTGGCAACGAGGCCAAAATCGACAAACAATTGAAGCCGATAGCGACGCTCAAAACCATTATTTCGCAGATCCACAGAATCGAGCCAGGTGAAACGGTAGGTTATAATAGGGCCTTTACATCTCAAAGCTATCGCGTAACCGCCACCCTTCCGTTGGGGCACGCCGATGGCATCGGAAGACATTACGGCAATGGAAAAGCTTTTGTAAAGATCAATGGAAAAATCGCACCAATCATTGGTAACGTATGTATGGACATGTTAATGATCGATATTACGGGAATCGAATGTAAAGAAGGTGATGAAGTCATTGTTTTCGGTCAGGATCCCTCTGCCGAAAAATTTGCTTCTACTGCAAATACCATTTCCTATGAGCTATTGACCGGCATATCGCAAAGGGTCAAACGTATTTTCATGGAATGAGCAGTTTTTGGCTTTTTGGGATATTGTCGTGGATTTCTTTTTTCACTAAATTGCAGTTCACAAAAATAATTAACCGCTAAAAACACTAAATCATGTTAAAAGAATTCAAGAATTTCATTATGACCGGAAACGTTATCGAGTTTGCGGTCGCCGTAATCATGGCCGGGGCCGTAGGTTTGGTCGTCAACGGTTTTGTTGCTGACATTATAATGCCTATTGTTGGTCATTTTGCAGGTGGAATGGATTTTTCCAATTTAAAAGTCGTTCTTTCCGAGGCTGTGGGTACTGAAGGAGCCGAAGGCTATGTTCCTGAAAATGCCATACGATGGGGTGCCTGGGTCAACACGCTTGTAAATTTGTTGATCGTGGGCTGGGTCATGTTCATAATCGTAAAGGCATATAATAAGACCAAGACGCCACCAGCCCCAGAAGCTCCCGCCGGGCCAACTACGGAAGAGTTGCTAACAGAAATCCGCGATGCATTAAAAAAGTAATTGACGAAATACCTTTGATAATGAATTATCAAGGAATACTGATACACAACCCTGCCTTTTGGCAGGGTTCTTTTTTGCCATAAAGCACAGCGAACATAATTGTTGTTTTTGTAACTTTTTGTTATATTAATATATTTTCTATCTTTTAACCTTGTACACCGAAAACTCTTGAACTACCTTTGCCTTTAAAATCAATTCGATTATGAAAGTAGCAGTAGTTGGTGCCACGGGCATGGTGGGCGAGGTAATGTTAAAAGTGCTTGCCGAGCGCAATTTTCCGATTACCGAGTTGTTATTGGTCGCTTCCGAAAGGTCTGTCGGTAAAAAATTATCTTTCAAGGACAAGGAATATACGGTCATAGGTCTTGCCGACGCTGTCGACGCACGCCCTGATATAGCCATTTTTTCGGCCGGGGGAGACACATCCCTGCAATGGGCGCCAAAATTCGCCGAGGTCGGTACAACGGTCGTAGATAATTCATCGGCTTGGCGTATGGATCCCACAAAAAAATTGATTGTCCCTGAAATAAATGCCCATGAATTGACCTCTGACGACAAGATCATTGCCAACCCTAACTGTTCGACGATACAAATGGTCATGGCATTGGCGCCCCTGCATAAAAAGTATAAAATGAAACGGGTGGTGGTCTCGACCTATCAGTCCGTTTCGGGCACAGGGGTAAAGGCAGTACAACAATTGGAAAACGAAATTGCAGGTATTCAGGGCGAAATGGCCTATCCATATCCCATTGGTCGAAATGCGCTGCCCCACTGCGATGTTTTCCTTGAAAATGGGTATACCAAAGAAGAAATGAAATTGGCAAGGGAGCCACAAAAAATACTGGACGACCGCTCATTTTCGGTTACCGCGACCGCTGTTCGCATACCGACCTCAGGGGGGCATTCAGAATCGGTGAACGTGGCCTTTGAAAACGATTTTGAGCTCAATGAGGTACGAAAGTTATTGAACGATACTCCCGGCATAACGGTACAGGATAATCCTGAAACCAACACCTATCCCATGCCTATTTATGCACATGATAAAGATGAGGTTTTCGTCGGTCGTATACGAAGAGACGAAACCCAGCGAAACACGTTGAATATGTGGATCGTATCTGACAATCTCAGAAAGGGCGCGGCGACCAACGCCGTTCAAATAGCAGAATACTTGGTGGAAAAAAAGCTGGTATAAACACCTTGGTCAAAAAATGTTAAAACCTTCAAAACGTGTACGTTTTGAAGGTTTTTTTATGGTATTTTTAGTCCTTATCAAACACTCGACCGACATGAAAAGACCATTACTGTTTATCTCAATTGTACTTCTAATATTGTCTTGTAATACCGAAACCAAAAAAGAACCCTTTACCGTGAACTACCCGCTAACCGCCAAAGCCGACTCAGCGGCAACCTATTTTGGAACCCAAGTTAAAGACCCATACCGTTGGTTGGAGGACGATCGTAGTGCCGAAACCGAAAACTGGGTCAAAAAGCAGAACGAGGTCACCTTCGGATATCTGGACAATATCCCCTTTCGAAAAGACCTTAAAAACCGTCTTGAAAAACTATGGAACTATGAGAAGTTGGGCGCCCCTTTCAAGGAAGGCGACTATACTTACTTTTATAAGAACGACGGGCTACAGAATCAGTATGTGGTCTATCGACAAAAGGACGATGAAAATCCCGAAGTTTTTTTAGACCCCAATGAATTTTCGAAAGATGGCACTACCTCTTTGGCCGGACTAAGTTTTACAAAAGACGGCTCTATGGCCGCCTATTTGATTTCTGAAGGTGGTAGCGACTGGCGCAAGGCCATCGTTCGCAATGCGGAAACCAAGGAAATTATTGAAGATACCTTGGTCGATATCAAGTTCAGTGGTATATCCTGGAAGGGCAACGACGGTTTTTATTACTCTAGTTATGACAAACCCAAGGGCAGTGAGCTATCGGCCAAAACGGATCAGCACAAGGTATACTACCATAAGCTAGGCACGCCTCAAAAAGATGATGTTATAATTTATGGGGGCACACCAAACGAAAGGCATAGATACGTCGGAGCCTATTTAACGCATGATCAAAGTTATTTGGTGCTTACGGCTTCGACTTCCACTTCGGGCAATAAACTTTTTATCAAAGACCTGACCCAGCCCAATTCAAAACTGGTAACTGTTCTTGATCATACTGATTCAGATAGCTATGTCATCGACAATGTAGGCTCAAAACTCTATATCGTAACCAATATGGGAGCGCCAAATAAAAAAGTGGTAACCGTCGATGCCTCGAATCCAGCTTCAGAGAATTGGGTCGATTTTATTCCCGAGACCGAAAACGTACTTTCACCGAATACTGGCGGGGGCTATTTTTTCGCCGAATATATGGTCGACGCCATTTCCAAGGTGCTACAATATGATTACGAAGGTAATTTGGTCAGGCAGGTTGACCTCCCCGGATTAGGGAGCGCCAATGGCTTTGGTGGCAAGAAAGAAGAAAAGGAATTTTATTTTTCATTTACCAACTACAATACCCCGGGATCCTCTTACAAGTACAATGTCGAAACCGGGGAATACGAACAATATTGGAAGCCCGATATTGATTTTAATCCCGATGACTATGAGTCGCATCAAGTATTTTATAACTCAAAGGACGGAACAAAAGTTCCAATGATCATAACCCACAAGAAAGGATTAGAGCGAAATGGAAAAAATCCCACGATTCTTTATGGATATGGTGGCTTTGACATTAGCCTTACCCCCTCGTTCAGCATTGCCAATGCCGTATGGATGGAACAAGGCGGAATCTATGCCGTGCCAAACCTGCGCGGGGGTGGTGAGTACGGAAAAAAATGGCATGAAGCGGGCATCAAGACCAAAAAACAGAACGTTTTTGACGACTTTATCGCCGCAGGCGAATACCTTATCAATGAAAACTATACCTCATCGGATTATTTGGCAATAAGAGGCGGCAGTAATGGTGGCCTTCTCGTCGGTGCCACGATGACCCAACGCCCAGATTTAATGAAAGTCGCCCTGCCCGCGGTAGGTGTTTTGGATATGCTGCGTTATCATACGTTTACCGCAGGTGCTGGTTGGGCCTATGACTACGGAACGGCAGAAGATAGCAAAGAAATGTTCGAATATCTCAAGGGTTATTCGCCCGTTCATAATGTTAAGGTGGGAACGGAATATCCTGCCACCTTGATAACCACCGGAGACCACGATGACCGTGTCGTGCCCGCACATAGTTTCAAGTTCGCTGCAGAACTACAAGAAAAACAAGCGGGAAGCAACCCTACCTTGATCCGGATCGAGACCAATGCCGGTCACGGTGCCGGAAAACCCACCAGTAAGATCATTGAAGAGTATGCCGATATTTTCGGATTTACATTTTTTAATATGGGATATCAAGAATTACCGAACAAAGCGGTAATGAAAGAATTTAAGGAATGACCGTCAATATTTTTAACTAAAATCCGTTTCAATTGGAAACGGATTTTTTTTATTCCCTTCCAAGTATATTTTCAATCATGCTTCAAGTCGACCATGTTTCTTTTTCCTATGATGAAGTCCCTGTTTTGAACGACATCAATCTTAAAGTGGCCAAAGGCGAGCATGTTTCCATAATCGGGGAGAGTGGTTGCGGTAAAAGCACCCTGCTCAAAATTATATATGGTCTCTTGCACGTTGAAGAGGGTAAGGTATATTGGGGCGAAAACCAGATACTCGGACCACTTTACAATTTGGTGCCGGGTGAAGCTTACATGAAATATTTGGCACAAGACTTTGATTTGATGCCGTTCACCTCGGTCTATGAGAACATCAGTGAGCATCTTTCAGTATTGGAGCCCGAGTTTCTAAAAGAGCGGACAGACGAGCTCTTGGAAATGATCGAAATGACGCCATTTGCCAAAACCAAGATAAAGAACCTCAGTGGCGGACAGCAGCAAAGGGTAGCACTGGCAAGGGTCTTGGCACAAAAACCCGAAATCTTATTGCTCGATGAGCCTTTTAGCCATATCGATAATTTCAGAAAGAACAGCTTACGCCGAAACCTCTTTGCCTATCTTAAAAACAAGGACATTACGGTACTGACCGCAACCCACGACCATAACGATATGCTTCCGTTCGCAGATCGGGTAATTGTCTTGAAGGATACAAAGATTATCGCAAAAGACACACCTAAAAATCTTTTTGAACATCCTAAAGACCTATACATAGCATCGCTGTTCGGTGAGGCCAACCGAATACCTATCAATATCGTCAAGACCTATGCGGACACGAAACGCCGCATAATCGTCTATGCCCATGAATTTAAGGTCTCGGAAAAATCAGGTCTGGAAGTTGTGGTCAAAGGTTCTTATTATATGGGTGGGCATTATATGATCGTGGGCACTTATGAAGGGCAGAATATCTATTTCAATCACGATCAAACCATTGAAGTAGGCAAAACCGTTTTTCTTAATATTGCAATCGAAGTCATCAATCAACGGTTGAATATATAGCCTGGTTTGAATAAAGAACAAGTACTCCAAGAACTTTTGTTTAAAGCCGTGCGCAGTGGTGGTGCGGGCGGACAGCATGTCAATAAAGTGTCCACCAAAATCGAGCTGGCCTTTGACATTGATAATTCCAACGCCTTTACCGCAACTGAAAAGAGCCGTATTCTTCTAAAATTGGGCAATCGACTGACCAAAGAAAACATACTTCTGTTACAATGTGACGAAAGTCGCAGTCAGCATAAGAATAAAGAACTGGTCATCGAGCGTCTGTTCGTGATTTTGGAAAACGCCTTAAAAGTTCATAAAAAAAGGCGCAAGACCAAACCTACCAGATTGTCGATTGAAAAACGGCTAAAAAGTAAGAAGAAGACTGCCCAGAAAAAAACAAATCGTTCAAAACACGATCTTGGCTAGAAAACGGTCTTGTTTCAACTTGAATCAAACGAAATTACATTTCTTTATTCCTTTGTATTTGCATTTAGTTTGTTCAAATACCCGGCACATTCAAAAGGCATATCGGTATTGATAAAATCCACTCCCAAATGCACCAAGGTTTTCCAAGCCGTTTTTGAATCGGGTGTGGCCCAGAATCGAAAAGGTTTTCCCAAAGCGTGTGCTTTTTCAATGGCCGAAACGATCTTCTTTTCATCTTCAGATGTCGGTCTGCCTTTTCCGTTCCACGCCGAGAAATTTTTGAAGCTCAAACTGACCAGTGCAATTTTTTCTAAAATGGACGTATCATTGACAGCATCCAAACTTTGATAATCGAAGTGAATGAAATCGGGATAATCGATATATTCGGAGGCCTTCGGCCGATTGCCCGAAATCACTATGGAAACGGAGTTACTATTTATGATGGAAGGATATTTTTTTATGGAGGCAACGATCGCATCTAAAGTGCCATAGGCTTCCGATTTAATATCAATAAGCAATTGAAAAGGTTGGCCGTCAATAAAACCTATTTCCAAACTCTTCGCTAGCGGCTTCAAATATAATTTTTCAAGATTTCTGAGTGTATCGATCTCATTTTGGGTATGGGCGACCAACAATTCGTCTCCGACCAAAAAAACATCGGCTTCTACAGAGCTTGCACTCGCTGAAAGGGCCTTCCAGAACGGGACATTTTGCAAATAGTCGTTATGGGAATGTACTCGAAAACCATTAATGTTCTGCGCAAAGGAAAAGCCGGAAATCAGTACTATGAGAAAGGTTAATATTTTCATCTGCTTAGTTTTGATCGTCTTTTGGTTTCACTAAAAACAAGCTTTTTCAAAATATTTTTGTTCGCCTATATAAAAGATTACCGTTCTGTGACGAACATTATAGAACCGAATATTCCAAAAACTAAAAAACCGGTATATAGGACGCATACCGGTTTTTGACAAACTAACTCAAACTTCTTCAATTAATCGCACGATAAAAATCGAATTTTAGACTTTTGTAATGGTTAACTAAAGGTCATCAAACCATTATTAAATCTCAATTTTTGTCGAATAGAAGCTCAATAGGTTTGCCATCGGTTTGTCCTGCGTCAAATTTTAAGTCCAATACTTTCAAAATTGTGGGTGCGATCATATTGCTGTACAATTGTCCTTCATTGGCCTCACCTATAGGAGATACACCTTTTCCGAAAATGATTAGCCAAACACTGCCCGCCCCATTGATTTCCTTGCCATGCCCTGTCCATGTTTTTAAGGGTTTTGTTCCCCTTCCATGGTCGGTCGAAACGATAAACAACGTGTTGTCTTTATAAAAAGGGTCGTTTTGGGTGAAATTCCATAGCTCTTCTATCATCGAATCGGTTGTACGGGCCGATTTTAAATAGGCATCATATTCACCTTCATGGGCAAAATCATCGGTTTCCCCATAAGAAATGTATACTAAACTCGGATGTTCCTTTTTCATATGCTCCAGCGCATAATTATGGGTAAAAGCATCTAACCTAACGGTACCCCAAGGGCTTGGGACCATAGGTTGCAGCTCGTTCAGGAATTTTTCACGATCCGTCAGATTATTTCCTTTGGCCAACTCGAACCCGGCATTGACAGGAACCCCTGAACGTTCTTCGTTTATGATAAAGGGGAATACATCCCAACTGCCAAAGCCGGCGACTTTTCCCCTGTATCGCGGATCGTTATTTGCAATCTCTAAGACCGTCTTGTTCGGATTGTTTATCTTGTCATTACTGGTTAACCTTTGGTCATCGGCCTTGCCCGTCAAGATTTCGTTATACCCCGGATAGGAAAACCACATGGCATTGGTCAAATCTACTTTGCTTCCCAGATTACGGTTGCCATGTATTTGGCCCATTTTTGAAACTTCGCCCCAAAGGAAGGGCATCAATACATTTCGCCTTTCGACCGGAGAATCGCGCCAAAAACGTTTTTTTAATTCGGTAGTATCACCAACGTACTCTTTGTTCGTTATCAGTAAGGAATCGGCACCTGTAAAAAGTTCCTGCCAGCGAAAGCCGTCCAACGTAATCAATATTACTTTTTTGTCAATTGATTGCTGGGCATTTAGCATTGTAATACCCAAAATTGACCACATGGTGATTTTAAAAAATGTCTTTGCCTTCATTTCTAGTGTTATTTGAGAAGCCTATGAAATTTCCAAGATAGTAAAATCTTCTTCTTTGAATGAAAATATTTCCCCGACAGAACTGCCGAGCAATAATTTGCCTATCGGGGTGCTTATTGATATACAATATACCAAGGTTTGGCCGCTTTTGAATTCGCCTGCCGAAATCGATAAAAAATAACTTGCCTTAGTGGTCTTTACCAAGCTTCCCAATGCCACCTTATCGAATCGAGCATTGATATCGACCTTAGAAAGCGTAACCTTGGTCGCCTCGGCTTCGGCGAGTTGTCGGCCCAATTTTCCCCTTTCAAGTTGCAACATGGCACGGCCGGTCTCATGTTTGTCACCCGCACTGCTCTTGGTCTCAGAGGTCAACGCTTGCCGAAAACCATCTATTTGCCCAAGAATCCTGAAAATTCTAGTCTGAATATAGTCCTCACAGAACCGTAGAAGTTGTTTTTTTGAGACAGATTCGGTCATTGCCAACTACTCCTCGAAATGATAAAGGTCCGCCAGTTTATAAACCAAAAAGCCGACGACATTGCCTTCACCATGGCCTTTTTGAAGCATTTGTCGCACTTCATCGGCGTGTTCGGCCTTAAAAAAATCAAGGTCGTCAGTGCCAAATTCACTGAAAATGTTCCATGATTTAAGTCCTTCCAGCATTTTACGATGTGCCTTGTACCGTTCATTCACAGCTTCCAACTTCTGGCGAATCGATTTGTCTTTTTGGGCCTCGGCCAAATTGGCTTGGGTATTCCAATCTAGGTAATCTTTTTCAAGACGGCTGTCGGCCATCTCGGCTTCGGCAATAATCTTGGCATAGGCCCTATGAACCAAAAAATCATATTTGTCGGCAAAACCGTCAACATATACCTTATTGTCAACGGCGGGCCCAGAAACAATTTCCGTTTCATCGGTACTTGCATAGAAGTCATTGTTTTCGGCAGTTAGCGGGCCATTGTCTTGCCTAAGGGCATCCCGCCATGCCTGTGATTTCAACACTTCTTTCCAAGCCTTTTCGTAACGTACTTCATATGTGTTTTTCGATGTGCCGCAGCTTGCCAAAAAAACAAGGAACATCAATAGTGCGCACTTTTTTCGTAAAAACCTTTGTATGCTTACTCCCATCTCAATAACATTAAACCCTTCGGGAATTATGTTTTAACTATCAAAGTGCCAAACATAAAACCAAAAGATGTGCAACTCATAGATTGCACAAGTTCCAATTCATAAAGTGGGGTTAAATTCAGACTTGTTTGGACCCAAGTCGTCCAGAATATTCAAATCATAAGGATTTAGGGGATACCAAGATAAGAAGAATGGTGAAAAAACCTTCGAAAAAAGGACAATCGTTATCAAAAACCAGTTAAAAACATCGAAGGAACGAGACTAGATCAACTCTGCCAGTTCTCTGCCAACTGCGCTGCCTATCGCAATACCCATTCCGCCCAAACGCACACCACAACATACATTGTCGGAAAGTTGTTTCACAATCGGTCGTTTTTGATCGCCAATACCCATGATACCGCTCCACCGTCGATCGACCTCTAAATGAGTTTTAGGGAGTATTGTATCAGTAAGCAGGGTTTCCAGTTTATTTTGAATTATATCAGTCTCACCAAATTCACTGGTCTCTTCGCCCTTAAAGTCAAGGTTTCGCCCGCCACCAAGTAAAATTCTGTTGTCGATGTTTCTAAAATAATAGTAGCCTTCATCCAAATGAAAGGTTCCCTTTATATGCAAATTCTTGATGGGTCTGGTAATCAAAACCTGTGCCCGCGCCGGTCTAACATTTTCTATCGCGAGTTCTGAAGCGAACCCGTTTGTAGCGATAAGCAGTTTATCGGTCTTGAAATCAAATTTTTCGGTGGCTACCTCGACTCCATTTCCGGTTTCGGCAAAACCCGTGACCCTAACGGCATTTAAAATAGTGGTCTTGCCCTTTAAAACTTTCTCAAGTAAGGTCTTCATTAATTTTCCGGTATGCAACTGGCCTTCGAAACGGTTTGAAATATAACTTTCATATATATTCGCAAATTCAAAGGAATTCTCATTTACCTGAAAAGCCTTCTCGAAAAAAACAGGTTCAAGTAGTTCGTTTATATCATCCAATTTTGACCTGCACTCTTCATATAGCCTCGCATTTGCTTTCACAAAGAGTTCGTGCCCACCATCATATCGATGAAAGCCAATATTCAAATCTCCCAATGTATTTCTAAGCAGTTTTATGCCTTCATAACGCCTCTTGACCAGCTCTTGAACTTCACTCTCGCTATGTGATCTTAAATCGGAAATTATCTCGGAAATGCTGCCAAAACATGCAAATCCTGCATTTTTGGTGCTCGCTCCTTGGGGTAAGCTACCTTTCTCCAAAACCAAAATTCTGGCTTTTGGATATTGCCTTTGAAGGTTCAAGGCACAGCTAAGCCCAACGATACCACTGCCGATAATGGTAAAATCGATGTTCGAAAACCAGGTTTTATATTCCCAATAACTTAAGTTCATGGGCCAAAAATAACTACTAATCACAAATTGAATCGCTGACCGCTTTAAATGCGTCATATACACGTTCAGACCAATCGGTCTTTCGGTGTGTCCAAAATTATTACTGTTGCCGGAACATTACTCGATTTTATGCTATAATTGAGCGATAAAATGCTTTAATGAGCTTATGTTCGATGGTTGAATTAAATTGAACCGACCAAGAAGTTTGTGGGCGTCGCTGGCCAAGCCGATCGCCTTACTTCTAAATGGGCATTTTATTATTCCTAAAAACGGTTTTGGAAATAAAAAAATCCCGATTTACATCGGGATTTTCAATTTCTATTCCTCAGGTTGGGGATCCATTTTAAAATCTTCCATGAACTTCGTGGTATAATTACCGGCCAAGTAATCGGGATGGTCCATAAGCTGTCTGTGGAAGGGAATCGTTGTTTTGATTCCTTCGATGACAAACTCATCCAAGGCACGCTTCATCTTGTTTATCGCTTCTTCTCGGGTCTGGGCCGTAGTAATCAGCTTGGCGATCATCGAATCATAGTTCGGAGGGATTATGTACCCACTATATACATGGGTATCCATGCGTACACCATGTCCTCCAGGGGTATGCAACGTCGTAATCCTTCCTGGCGAGGGCCTAAAACCATTATATGGATCTTCTGCATTGATCCTGCACTCGATCGAATGTAATTTAGGGGTATAGTTCTTGCCAGATATGGGCACCCCGCCCGCTACCAATATTTGTTCACGGATCAGATCATAGTCGATGACCTGCTCGGTAATAGGATGTTCGACCTGTATACGGGTGTTCATCTCCATAAAATAGAACTTGCGGTGTTTATCGACCAAAAATTCGATGGTTCCCGCTCCTTCATACTTTATATACTCGGCAGCCTTTACCGCGGCCTTCCCCATAGCATCCCTCAATTTGTCAGTCATAAAAGGGGATGGGGTCTCTTCTGTCAATTTTTGATGCCGTCTTTGTATGGAACAATCCCTTTCCGAAAGGTGGCAGGCCTTGCCGTACTGATCGCCTACAATCTGGATTTCGATATGGCGCGGTTCCTCGATCAGTTTTTCCATATACATGCCCCCATTTCCAAAAGCTGCGGTGGCTTCCTTGACGGCACTGTTGAAAAGTTCTTCCATGTCGTCCTCCTTCCAAACGGCGCGCATGCCTTTTCCTCCACCGCCTGCCGTGGCCTTTATCATAACAGGATAGCCCATTTTTTTGGCTACTTTTTTGGCATCGGCGACGTCTTTTAGTAATCCGTCAGACCCAGGCACGGTAGGAACGCCTGCTTTTTTCATGGTCGCTTTGGCCGTTGCCTTATCGCCCATTTTGTCAATTTGATCCCCTGAGGCGCCAATAAACTTAATGTCGTGCTCAGCACAGATTCTTGAAAACTTGGAATTTTCTGAAAGAAACCCATAGCCGGGGTGTATGGCATCGGCATTGGTTATTTCGGCGGCGGCGATTATATTCGGTATTTTGAGGTATGATTCGCTGCTCGGTGCAGGGCCTATGCAAACGGCCTCATCGGCAAAACGGACGTGCAGGCTTTCTTCGTCGGCTTTTGAATAGACCGCCACGGTCTTAATACCCATTTCCTTGCAGGTTCTAATGACCCGAAGTGCAATTTCTCCCCTATTTGCAATTAATATTTTTTTGAACATAACAGTCTCAAGTTCCAAACTCCAAACAATAAATTCCTTTTAAACAGTGGGAATTCATTGTTCGAAATTCGTGTTTACATTAAGATGGATCTACTAAGAACAAGGGCTGGTCAAACTCTACCGGAGAAGAATCTTCCACCAGAACTTTAACAATCTTGCCGGAAACCTCTGATTCGATATCATTAAATAGCTTCATCGCCTCGATTACGCATAAAACATCTCCTTTGGCTATGTCTCCCCCGACCTCGACAAAAGGCGGTTTATCAGGTGATGGTTTACGGTAAAAAGTGCCTATGATCGGTGATTTGATGGTAATGTACTTCGAGTCATCTTCTTTTGGCTTTTGCTCGGTGGTTTCAGACGTGGCCGGGATGTGAGCAACGGGAGCTTGTGCCATGGGCGGAATCGGAGCCTGCGCAAGCGGTATCTGTTGTACATATGTTGTCTCGGGATGATCTCCCGCACCTGTCTTGATGGTAATCTTGAGGTCTTCCATCTCCAGTTTTACCTCGCTTGCGCCAGATTTGGCCACAAACTTGATAAGGCTTTGAATGTCTTTGATGTCCATTGAATTTATATTAGTTAAGCAATCGGTTAGTCTCGTCAATTATAAGCCCATTTCAAATAAATGGAACCCCAAGTAAATCCACCTCCAAAGGCTGCGAATACCAGATTATCACCTTTTTTCAGTTGATGTTCATAGTCGTTCAATAGCAATGGCAACGTTGCCGACGTTGTATTGCCATATCGTTGAATGTTCATCATGACCTTGGTACTCTCGAGTCCCATTCTTTTGGCCGTGGCATCGATAATGCGCTTATTGGCCTGATGCGGCACCAGCCAAGAAACATCGGTATGCGCCAAATTGTTACGAACCATGATCGTTTCTGCTACTTCGGCCATGTTCGATACTGCAAACTTAAAGACGGTTTTCCCATCCTGATATATAAAGTGCTGTTTGTTTTTTACCGTTTCTTCAGATGCGGGCAACAAAGACCCGCCAGCGTCCATACCTAGAAATGGTCTTCCCGAACCATCAGCTCTTAAATAGGCGTCCTGTAATCCGAGACCCTCTTCGTTGGGCTCAAAAAGTACGGCCCCTGCACCGTCACCAAAAATGATGCAAGTCGTTCTATCGGTATAGTCGATTATGGAAGACATTTTATCAGCTCCTATCAGAAGTACCTTTTTATACCGCCCAGCTTCTATAAAACTTGCCGCCGTCGACATTCCGAACAAAAAACTTGAACAGGCCGCCAACAAATCATAGGCGAAGGCATTGGTCGCGCCAATTTCTGAAGCAACGAAAGCCGCTGTCGAAGCGACCATACTATCAGGCGTCGCCGTTGCAACTATGACCAAATCGATGTCTTTTGGGTCGATGTTCTTTTTGCTCAATAGATTCTCTACGGCTTTGATCGCAAGATAGGAGGAACCACTGCCTTCCTCGGGCTTTAAGATTCTTCTTTCTTTGATGCCCGTTCTTGTAGTTATCCATTCATCATTGGTCTCTACCATACCCTCCAACATTTTATTGGTCAGTACAAATTTCGGAACATAGCCCCCTACAGCGGTTATAGCTGCTGATAGTTTCCCCATTCAAAAATTGATTTTAAATATCAAAAACGCTTCAAAACGAGGTGAAAAGTACTGATTTTTTGTGACTTTCGACCAAAAATGCCCTCTTTTCGCCACTTCTTGAAATATCATATCGGCTTTGATACATATCGTCTATTTCATGCCGATTTAACATACAAACATAAAAAACTCCCGTTAATGACGACGGGAGTGCAGTTTTAAGGGAATAATGTGTTATACTTCAGCCTCTTCGGTCTTATCGATCAAGACCTGGCCCTTATAGTACAATTTTCCTTCATGCCAATGAGCTCTGTGATACAAGTGCATTTCGCCAGTAGTCGGGTCGGTCGCCAAAGTCGGGGCAACAGCTTTATAGTGTGTTCTTCTTTTGTCCCTTCTGGTCTTCGAAATTTTTCTCTTAGGATGTGCCATTGTAACTTATTTATCCGTTAGTAATTTTTTTAAAGCATCCCATCTGGGATCATTATCTTCTTTATTTTCTGACTCTTTTGGTCCAAGTTCTGCCAATCTATCAAGTGCATCGGACTTTAACGTGCCATCTGCAATTCCTGGATGAACCCTTTTTTGAGGTACCGCCAAGACCAACATCTCATATATGTACTGCGCAATATTGACTTGGTGCTCGCCATGCGGAATAATCAATATTTCGTCATCGTCATCGTTGAACTCATCTCCGAATTTCACTACGAGTTGCAATTCTGAAGCGACAGGTTGATCATATGGCTCGTTTGTCAAGTCACAATCGACATTGACCGTTCCCTCTGCGTCGAAGTCAAGTTCGAGCATGGTACTTGTCTTATTCAGCATCACATTCAACTCAATATGTGCATCATTGAACTCATTATACCCAAAAGATTCAAAGAACTTGTTCTCGATTATATAATCAAATCGGTGTTTACCCTGCTTCAATCCTGAAAAAGGAATATAGTATTCCTTATGCTTCATCTTATACAACACAAATTCGACAAAAATACCCGTTCAAAACGGGCTGCAAAGATAACATTATTTTGAAAATGGCCAATATGTTAAGCAAAATAAACGTTGATTCAATTGCCGCCCAAAGATTCAAATGCATTGTATATCAACACCTACTATCGCCTTGTACGCTGCTTTTGCAATACGTTATCGGTCAATCCTTGATGTTCGGTGCGATTTCTATAGATTTCGATGGCCGTAAAGACGGCTTCCTTGAACGAACTGTGGTCTGCTTTTCCTTTGCCTGCAATTTCATAGGCCGTGCCGTGATCGGGCGAAGTACGTACCTTTGAAAGCCCGGCTGTAAAATTAACTCCTTTCCCGAAAGACAATGTTTTAAACGGAATCAAGCCTTGGTCGTGATAGGCCGCCAAGATGGCGTCGAACTTCATATACATATCTGAACCAAAGAAACTGTCTGCCGAATAGGGGCCGAACACCAAATGGCCGGCATCTGACATCTCTTTGATTACCGGTTTTAAAACCTCATTATCTTCCTTTCCGATAACGCCGTTGTCACCACTATGTGGATTGATTCCCAATAATGCGACTTTGGGACGTCGAATTCCGAAATCCATTAAAAGTGATTTTTCGATTATACGCACCTTGGTGCGTATCAGTATCGGATTGATCGCCGCCGGCGCATCCTTAACGGCGACATGGTCTGTCAAAAGGCCTATCTTTAGCTTATCGGCTACCATGAACATCAAGCTTTCGCCTTGCAACTCTTGCGCCAAATAGTCGGTATGCCCTGGAAAATCAAAGTCTTCGGCCTGAATATTGTTCTTGTTTATAGGAGCGGTGACCAGCACGTCTATTTCATCGTTCTTTAAAGCCTCTACGGCTTTTTTTAACGATTTTATGGCAAATCTGCCCGCTTCTTCTGTTGCCTCCCCAAATTGAATGTTCGGTACTTCTTTCCAAACGTTTACGACATTGATTTTTCCATCGATTGCTTTTGATGCTTCATTGATACCGTTGTATTTTACTTCAATACCCAATGTGTTTTTTTGAAATGAAATGGTCTTGTTAGAAGCAAAGATTATCGGGGTACAAAAATCGAGCATTCTTGAATCGGCAAAAGTTTTCAAGATGACCTCGCAGCCGATTCCGTTCAAATCCCCGACCGATATCCCCAGTCTTATTTTGACGTTTTCAAGCATTATATCTTTACCTTTGTGAGCGAGTTAAGGCACAAAACTACTTAATTTAAACGGAATATGTTTACGGGCATCATCGAAACATTGGGCGAAATTACGGCCCTAAAAAAAGACGGAAGCAACCTTGACCTGACCGTTGCCTCTTCTTTGGCCCAAGAACTTAAAATAGACCAGAGCATTGCACATAACGGGGTATGTTTAACGGTAATTTCATTAAATGAAAATGTCTATACCGTTACCGCAATCGCTGAAACTTTGCAGAAAACCAATTTGGGAAGTCTTGAAGTAGGTGATAAAATAAATCTTGAGCGTGCCATGGTTTTGGGCTCGCGCCTAGATGGCCACATAGTACAGGGCCATATAGACCAAACAGGGACATGTACCTCGATCGAGGAAAAAAACGGCAGTTGGATCTTCTCTTTTGAATATGACAGCTCTAAAAACAACCCGACCATCGAAAAAGGGTCGATTACAATCGACGGGGTTAGCCTTACCGTCATAGATTCGGGAGTAAGTACGTTCAGTGTAGCCATTATTCCATACACCTACGAGCATACCAGGTTCAATACTTATCAAGTAGGTTCGGCCGTAAACCTTGAATTTGATGTCATCGGCAAATATGTCGCAAAGCTGATGTCATCACATGGGGCAAAAGAATAAAGTATCTTCTTCAAGTCTTCATGGCGATTCAGGTGTGCCCGAAAACAACTAAACCTTCACGAAAATCCCTTTTCTAAAGAGTACAAACGCCAATAGGCAGTAAAAGGCGACAACACTCAAGCCGTACAGCAATGAAGATAGCTGCATCGACATAAAATCGTGTACATAAACCGTATCAAAAAGCCAACCATGCAACGATTGATCCTCGGTCATCTTTATCATCCCCATTATTTTACTGATGAAGCTTGACAAAAAATAAAGTATGATGGCGTTCGCCCCTGCATAACGAAAAATGCTTCCGAACTTAACGCCTTTTACATCGGTCAAGTAATAGATCAATGCCAGAACAAGATTGGCCCATCCTGCAGTTACAAGAACGAAGCTGCTTGTCCATAATGCCTTGTTGATCGGAAAGAAGATATCCCATAAATGTCCTAAAATCAAAAGTGCGCCACCAATACCAAACAATATTGTGGCCTTTTTTTCTTGTTTTGAAATCAAAATCAATCCAGTAAAGATTCCCAGCAACGAGCTACAGATAGCTGGTAAGGTGCTCAGAAGACCCTCGGGATCGTAATCGGCCTTGTAATTGTGCGATCCGAAAACCTTTACGTCGATAAAATTGGCGAGATTGTTGGGGGCGCGATCGAAAGTAGATTCCATGCCCTGCACGGGGACAAACCCCATTAATAACCAATAGCCGATCAAAATGACCGCACAAATGCCGATCAAGGTCTTCCAATTGAAATTTAGAAATAGAATGGAAGCAAAGAAAAATACGACCCCGATACGTTGTAGCACACCAGGAAATCTGATATCGGCAAAATCCTTTATGAAAGGAAAACTAAGTGTAAACGCACCAAGGAACAATCCGAGTCCGATCAACTTAAGTGTTCGAACCACAATTTTTTTATAGGTCTTCGAGTTTGTCGGTTTGTTTTTATAGGCAAAGACAATCGATGTGCCTACAATAAAAAGGAAAAAAGGAAAGACCAGATCGGTCGGCGTATAGCCATGCCATTCGGCATGGAGAAACGGGGCGTAAACGGCCGACCATGTGCCGGGTGTGTTCACCAAGATCATCAAAATGATGGTCGCGCCCCTAAATATATCGACCGAAAGTATTCTTTCTTTCATGATTGCTCGGATTATAAAATATGATCCTTCATTCGGTTCCAAGCTTTGATCAACAAGAATCCAGAAACCAAGGCAATAGCGGATAAAATCATTGCAGACATCGTTTTGCCATAAATCCAATATCCTGTTGCGAACATAATCGAATAGATGAGTACGACCCCAAGAACCATTGCCGTTATACCAGAAGGAACGCTCCATTTTTCACCTGCCTTGACAATCTCGATATTATCATTTTGTGCCTTATCGACCACTTTTGACCATCCGGGACCGCCCGGTTGTATTTTTTTATAGAATGAACGCAGCGTTTCATCCGATTCAGGTTGCGTCAAAAAAGTCGCGGTCAACCAAATGGCCGTAGTAACAACAACTACAAACGGATAATTTGCCCACTCTGGAAATACCCCTGTGCCCGGAGCAAAAAGAAAATCCCCTATATCTGTAGTAGCTAAAAGAATGACCAGAATACCAGATGCGAACATGGCTGTAATTTCACTCCAAGCGTTGATACGCCACCAAAACCATCGAAGAATAAAAACCAACCCGGTACCTGCACCAAATTGTATCAACAAATCGAATACCTCAAATGCATTCTGTAGGGTCAGGGCAAATAAGGCACTCAAGACCATCAGGGCAATCGTTGATATTCTCCCGACGGCCACCATCTGTTTTTCAGTGGCATCAGGATTAATTTGTCTCTTATAAAAATCGAATACTATATAAGAAGATCCCCAGTTCAATTGCGTTGAAATCGTACTCATATAGGCAGCGATCAAAGAGGCCAATACAACGCCAAGAAGTCCGCTGGGCAATTTTGTCAACATGGCGGAATAGGCCAAATCATGCCCAAGCTTACTTTCAGCGACATTTGGAAAAGCCTCATGTATACTAGCAATATCAGGATAAACCACCAATGAGGCCAACGCTACCAAAATCCATGGCCAAGGGCGCAGGGCATAATGCATGATATTGAAGAAAAAAGTAGCCCCAATCGCATGGTTCTCATCCTTGGCCGCCAACATACGTTGCGCGATATAACCTCCGCCACCTGGTTCTGCCCCGGGATACCATGAACTCCACCATTGCACCGCAATTGGAATGATGAATAGAGTAATCAGAACCTGGGTATTATCGAAATCTGGTAAGATGTTCAATTTACTCGTGACGTTATCATTAGACATCAATGCCTCAATACCCCCTACTTCTGGAATATTCACCAAGTAATATGCAGCCCCGATAGCACCCGACATAGCCACAAAAAATAAAAGAAAATCGGTATAAACAACGCCCTTAAAACCTCCCAACGCGCTAAAAATTACCGTGATAAGTCCAGCCCCCACAACGGTTTCCCAGGGTTCAAGACCCAACATTATTCCACCGATTTTTATTGCGGCCAAGGTAACCGAAGCCATGGTTATTATATTGAACAAGGCCCCGAGATATACTGCACGAAATTTTCTTAAAAAACTTGCCGGCTTGCCGCCATAACGCATTTCATAGAACTCCAAGTCTGTATTGACATTCGATTTACGCCAGAGTTTGGCATAAACGAACACCGTGAGCATCCCTGTCAATAAGAAGCACCACCAAACCCAGTTGCCAGAAACACCTGTAGTTCGAACAATATCGGTAACCAAATTCGGGGTGTCGGTAGAAAAGGTGGTCGCTACCATAGAGAGGCCCAATAGCCACCAGGGCATTGTTCTTCCGGAAAGAAAAAACTCGGTCGAATTCTTTCCCGACTTTTTCGAAACGTAAACCCCGATACCAAGTACCAAAGAGAAGAATACAATGATAAAACTATAGTCAAGTGTGCTGAGTTCCATTGGTCAGAAAATTGGTTGATCGCTAAAGATAGAATTTTTTAGGATACATTTGCCCATTGTTCGCTAAACCTGGTCTTTGCTACTCTCAATGACATCTGAAATATCACCAACGGCATGGATGCTTGCTGCTTCGGCCGCCTTGGTAATAGGTTTGTCGAAGGCAGGGATCAAGGGTATAGCTGTTGTGAACGTTACGTTGATGGCATTGGCCTTTGAAACAAAAGAATCGACCGGCATTGTGGTTCCCTTACTGATTATCGGCGATCTCTTTGCCGTGATCTATTACAACAGACATGCCCAATGGTCTTATATATTGAAATTTCTCCCATGGATAATTCTTGGTATTCTCATCGGTGTCCTAATCGGTAACGATCTTGATGAAAACACCTTTAAAATTTGGATGGCGGCCATTATCTTGATAAGTGTCGCAATGATGTACTGGTGGGACCGTCGCAAATCAAAGGCCGTACCTAGCCATTGGCTTTTCGCAAGTATGGTAGGTATGATGGCCGGAATAACCACTATGATCGGCAATCTGGGAGGGGCGTTCAGCAATATTTACTTTCTGGCCATGCGCGTGCCCAAAAATCAATTTATAGGCACCGCAGCTTGGTTGTTTCTGATAATCAATCTCTTTAAACTCCCCTTTCACATTTATGTATGGGAAACGATCACAACGCAGACATTGATTATAAACCTCAAATTATTGCCGGCCATTTTCATCGGATTTTTTATCGGACTGCGCTTGGTGAAAATTATCAAGGAGGATTTTTACCGCAAAATGATTTTGGTGCTGACCGCCCTAGGTGCCATCCTGATATTATTCCGATAGTTCGAAACCCTACCTTTCCGAATTTTCAGTAGTTTTATCTAGAACCTAGAACAAGCAAAATGATTGCCATAGGCGAAATTTCTCTTTTACGGCGCTTCCCTGTGGTTTTGGTCTTCTCTTGTCATATACTTTGTTTTTCCTGTAGGCAACAACATCCCGAACCCGTATCACACGAAGCTGAAATATTGCGCGAACTGCAAGTTGCCTTAAATGGGCTTTCCGAGATTTGGTACCCTAAAGCCATAGACAGTGTACAGGGTGGCTTTTGGTCCGATTTTGATAGTGAATGAAATAAAGTAGGGAAGCAGAACAAAATGTTGGTAAGCCAGGCCCGCCATGTTTGGACGGCATCAACCTTGGCCATATTCTATCAAGACCGAAAATATGAGCAAATTGCCAAACACGGTTTCCAATTCCTGAAAGACCGCATGTGGGATCAAGAAAATGGTGGTTTCCATACCCTATTTGGCATAGACGGCGATTCACTAAAATTGCTATCTACGGGCAAAAGTACATACGGAAATTCATTTGCCATATACGCGCTGTCCACATATTACAAGGTCTCAAAAGATACCATAGCCCTTGACCTTGCGAAAAAAACCTTCCAATGGTTGGAAGAACATGCCCGCGACCCTGAATACAAAGGCTATTTTGATGTATTGAAAATGGATGGTTCCTGGATGCTCGACTTAAAGCAAAACGATAAGAACTATGACAATTTCATTCGAAAAGACTGGAAGGACCAAAACTCGTCGATACATCTTATGGAGAGCTTTACAGCACTTTACGAGGTCTGGCCCGATCCTTTGGTAAAAAAACGATTGGAAGAACTTCTTCTGTTGATCCGAGATACCATTACAACTGAAAAAGGTTATTTGACCCTGCACCTACAAAGGGATTGGACACCTGTGTCATTAAGCGATTCTTCAGAAACCTACCGAAAACAACATTTTTACCTAGACCATGTTTCATTTGGCCATGATGTCGAAACCGCCTTTTTGCTTTTGGAAGCTTCCCGCGTTTTGGAAAGGGAAAATGATTCGACTACAATGATAAAGGCAAAAAAAATGGTAGACCATGCCCTTGATTGGGGTTGGGATCGCAAAAAAGGAGGGTTTTATGAAGGAGGCTATTATTGGGGAATGACCGGCGACCGAACTATCGAGGACAATGAAAAAGTATGGTGGACACAGGCAGAAGGACTGAACTCACTGCTATTAATGTCAAAAATATATCCGAAAGAAAACCGTTATTACGAGTTGTTCAAAAAACAATGGCAATATATCGATACATACTTGATCGACCATGAGTTCGGTGGTTGGTACGATGCAGGGCTTGATACGAGTCCCCAGGCAAAAAACAGGGCGAAAGCCCAAATATGGAAGGCCAACTATCATGACGGCAGATCCCTGATCAATGCAATAAAAATGTTGGAAGACAGGTTTGACCTGACCGATTAGCAGATGAAAATATAAGAATGGAAACTATGCGCATGCATTTTCATAGCACGCTTAAGTTTATGGTCACTTACCGTTCTTGATTCTTTTGTGGCCAACTATTTTGTTCTAAAGATTCGAACGAAAAAAGACATTCAGAAAAACGTTCTAAATGCCCTTTAGGGGAACTGTCACAAAATTGAATATCGAGTTTTTAGCTTCTTAAAGCTTAATGGGAAGATTCCATAACTATTTTTGCTATTAAGAGCAGCACGATCAAAATAACCAAGATCGCTAAAGATTTTCTCATACGCATCACATTCTTTTTAAGCACAACACTTTCTTTCCGATTATCAAAAGGCCCTGAGTTCTCAGGGCCCTTCAAACCAACCTAACTAATCAAAACTCTCTTTTATATCACCAAATTCAGTTGGACGATCTTTCATTGCATAGGCTCCACTATGCAACTGCATTTCAAAAATCGAATTTTAAACAAGGTCGATATCGGACAACATACATGGTTAGTGTTAGTATAGCCCTACTTTAAATTTTCCTTGCCACTTTTATTCTAAAAGTATTATGGGTCAAGTTCACATTATCGATCAATTCTTTTTTTTTGAATCCTATCAAGTTGCTTTTTATCCTTCCAATCGTTCCTTCGTAAAACTTGAGCCACATGGCATTGACCAATTTAGGTTTCAAGACCGTGCGCTTTCCGTAGACAAAGCCGGGTAAAATGATATAAAGGGCCATTAAAAAGACCACCAAACTGGTTCCGAAAAAAATTTGTGCCAAAAGCGAACTATCAATGCCGTTCATAAGTGTTCTTCAGTGCCTGTTCTTTTTGTTCGGTCAAGGATCTCTTGATTCATAAGAACGGCTAAAACTAATAAGTAGCAGATGGTAGGAAAGAAAAAACGAACTCGAGATTATTTTCATCGACAAAAAGCATATTTCATCGACAAAAAGCATATTTGTAGTCATTTTCTTACAATTTGTGCCTTTATACTAATCTTGAGTCAATGCTTAAAACGACATTTAAGGGAAGGAATCTATAAGCAAAACAAAATTTGTTTTCTATCTCAAAACACGAAGTATAGCCTTTATGAGATCTTCTTTTTCAAAGGGCTTGGTCAATACTTTGTTCATTCCCGAAGCCAAATAGGAGGTTATTTGCTCATTGAAGGCATTCGCGGTAAGTCCGATTATGGGTATGTTCTTGATGTTCTTGAAAGGGAACTCCCTTATAAGTCTTGTTAGATGGTCACCGGAAATATTGGGCAAGTCTACATCCATCAAGATGATGTTATATTGATTGTTGACCAATTCTTTCAAAACATCGGCCCCATCATTAAGAATATCCACATTAAAAAACTCTGCGTCAACCAAAGTTTTTAAAATTAAGGTCTGTATTCGTTCATCATCTTCAACGACCAAAAGGTTGACTTTGTCCTTGGCCTTTCTTTTGATATCGCCCTGTATTGGACTTGTACTTCCCTTTAGCGCTTCCTGAACCGGATGCAGTGGGTATTTTAACAAAAGGTCGAAATAAAAAACCGAGCCCTGGCCGACTTGTGAAGTCACTTTGATCTTGCTACCCATCAGTTCTAACAAACCTTTGACGATGGCAAGCCCCAGACCGGAGCCATCTTTGTTCTGGCCAACGTCGAGCTGGGTAAAGCTTTCGAAAATGGATTCCAACGATTCTTCGGGAATACCGACCCCTGTATCAGCGACTTCGAAACGGATACTTACCTTGTTGGCCCACTTCTGATTAAAGGATAACGAAAACGAAATTTTACCACTATCGGTGTACTTCAGCGCATTGTCGAGCAGATTGGTAAGTATCTGGTACAACCGCAGTCGATCCCCTTCGACAAAATCAGGAATTCGCTCATCAAAAACAGCGACGAGTTCTATATTTTTTTGCTTGGTCTTCGTTTTATAGGTGAATTCAAGCAGCCGAAAAAGTTTGGTCAGATCAAACGGTTTTTCTTGCAAATGCAACTTGCCACTTTCAATTGCGCCAAGGCTAAGAATATCTTCGAGCATAAGTTTGAGAGCGGCGTTAGATTCCTGTAAAAAATCGAGCATTTTTCGTTGCTGGTCCGTCAACGAGGTATCAGATAGAATATTGGCTATTGCCACTATGCTCGTCAAAGGGTTTCTGATTTCGTGGCTGAAATTCTGGATAAATAGATTTTTGAAGCGCTCACGTTCTTCCAACTCATTGTTCTTGATTACAGTCAACTCGGTCTTGATTACCGATTCGTTTCTTGCCTGGGCAGCACTTTGATACGACTCATAATGTTCGGTAAGATCGTGAATTACGAGTACGGCATGGGGTTCTTCCTTACTGATAGAAATGTCTACAATACGAAAATCTCCCTGCAAGGAAAGGTGGATGCATAAGAACTTGAAAACCTTTGTTTCGCTTTCGATCAATGACGGTACGCTCTCAAAAAAAGGATGCAATTCTGTTATCGACTCACCTTGGGCAACGTGAAAAATACTGTTGTCGCTTGCGACCACGACACTATCGTTATCCAACAAGATCAACTGTAGGCTTTCGTTAATAAATCGTTGTCGGTATTCGTTAAGCATCTTCTTGTAAAAGGGTCGCCATTTTGTAAAACAAGTCCTCTACAGCACTTCCGGTCTTTGCGCTTGAAAGAAAATCGTACGCAATATCGTTCTCGCCAAGAACGGTTATCAAGTCATTGGCATCTACGAGATCCATTTTGTTGCCAACCACGATTATCGGAACGGATCGCAATTTCTCGGCAACTACCTTAAGGTCTTCGTTCAGATTTTGAAAGGTCGACGGTCGGGTAACATCAAAAACGAAAACGGCGCCATGGGTTCCCAAAAGATAGGAATTCCTAATCGTAGTGATGTCATCGGTTCCTTCTAAATCCCATAAAATAAGTGAGACCGAGTTTCCTGCGGAGATTTCCACCACTTTTTTGGTAATATGCACCCCAATGGTAACTTTATACTTATCGGAGAACACGTCGCTTACGAACCTTCTGATCAACGAGGTCTTGCCGACCCCGAAATGGCCCAAAACCACCAGTTTTTTAGATCTGTGCATTGCCAAAACTTTGGGCCAATTTTCGTTCAAGGCGACGCCTATCTACAGGAACTGCCGCTTTTTCGGCATTCAATGTTTCAAAGACAAGGTCAAGGTTCATGGCCATATAACCATGGTAAAAATCGAAGATAAGGTCTTGAAGTTTGTTTTTGGCCCCAAGTGAATAATTGCCGGAAATCACAACGGCAATATAATGCGTTACAAAGCTCTGCAGGTGTATTTGATAGTTTTCATATTCAATCAGTTCTAGTTCTTGACCTTTTTGATTGAAGGCATCCTCAACGAACGACTTGATCGCGGTGAACATGCCCGAGATCATTTCTTCGTCGATTGTTTTCGATTTGGTGTACCCTGCCTTTAAGATTCCCGAATCCTTTTCTATCAACAACACCTGTTCGATCTTTGCAGATGAAAGTTCGTCAAGTAACTGCTGATCTTCGCTTACCCCAAAGAACAACGATTTGATCTTTCTTTTCCAGCGTTTCAAGAACCCCAGCTGGCCGTCTATTTTTTCCGAAAGCAGCTTCATTTCCTGGGCCACATATTTTTTCACCATTTTACCCAGTACGGGATACAATGCATCGACCACCTCATCTTTGTGGTTCTTGATTTCTTCCTTTAAAGTGGCGGTAATTGTCGGGCCCAAGGTTTGGGGGATGCTTCTCGTAAACTCCTCCAATTCATGCTCTATGATAGGATGAACCTTTTTTGAAAGTTTTTTCTTCTCGTTTACGGTACGCTCTAGAATATCAACCCTCTTGGATATTCTCTCCTCGAATTCACGGTCATCCGTAAATAAGATATCCTTAAGGATTTCTATTTTGTCATTCTCGTTCATTAAGAGGAGTTTTTGCCCGTCTATTTCTTGCTTACCTTCTCGCCCAGTTCAATTAGCAATTTGCCGAGCATTCTTTTGTTTACGGCATCATCCTCTAAATTATCGATCCTATTCTCCAGGTTTTTTTCGACTTCGGTAATACGGATGTTCACATCGGTCGCGATATTGTCGATAGAGGTGTTAAGGTCGTTCCTGACCTGCTCTATCAAATCTTCCAACACTTTTTTCTTGTCGAGTATATCTTTTTTGAGCGATTCGAATTCAGAATCATAAGCCTCGATGGTTTCACCGAATATCAAGTTTCGTATGGTCTCGATCTTCGAGGTATTGCCCTCGACCTTGCCGTTGAGCTTAAATACTGTTTGGTCGTTTTTTGACATAATTCTCATTTATTGTTGTTGCCCTAGGAGCTTGCTTTTGACGCCGAATAGCCTGTAATTGCTAAAAAAGGCAGCGGGCTAATTTACAATATTTTAGTTATCTTATTCAAAGATCCCATCTAAAATCTGATTGCTTAAAATGGCGATATTTGTTCGCAAAGAACCTTTATTTGCCCCATGTACAAACTTTATAAAACTTGGAGGTATTCGGTCACCCTGATTCTTATGTGGTTTTTCATTACTGTTTGGCCCTAACCCATCAACTACGGCGACTAAGGTTTTCTATCGATACGTTTGGTCAAGTTTTATTACATTTACGAGGGCCTTCATTTGAATGACATTAAATCTTTGCCCAAACCAAACCCGTTATCAGACCAATTAAAGATTATTGCATGAAATTTTTGAATGCCGAGCCGTTTCGTATCAAAGTAGTCGAACCGATTAAAAAATCAACCCGAGCAGAAAGAGAAAAATGGATTGAAGATGCCTATTACAATGTTTTCAAGCTAAAAGCGGAGCACGTCTATATCGACATGTTGACGGACAGCGGAACGACGGCCATGAGCTCAAATCAATGGGCAGGAATGATGAGGGGCGACGAGTCTTATGCAGGCGCCAAAAGTTACTTCAAATTCGAGAAGGCTGCCCAAGATATTTTAGGTTTTCCCTATGTGCAGCCCACGCACCAAGGCAGGGCAGCTGATTTTATCATGTCACAACTTTACGCAAAAAATGGAGGCTACATACCAGGAAATATGCACTTCGACAGTTTTAAGGGGCATGCAGAAGTAGCTGGTTCAATTCCGGTCGATCTTATCGTGGAGGAGGGTCGCACAGCGAATACCCTTGACCATCCTTTCAAAGGAAATATGGATGTCACTAAATTAAAAGCCTTGATCGATGAAAAAGGAAAGGACAACATTCCGTTGATCATAATGACGGTAACCTGTAATGGAAATGGTGGACAGCCCGTTTCAATGGCAAACATAAAAGAGGTATCTGCAATTGCAAAAAAGTACGGCATCCCGTTTATGATCGATGCGGCACGATTCGCCGAAAACTGCTACTTCATCAAAAAACGCGAAGTAGGTTATAAACATAAGACCGTCAAAGAAATAACCCTTGAAATGTTCTCATATGCTGATGGATGTGTCATGAGTTCAAAAAAAGATGGGATGGTCAACATCGGTGGATTTATATGTACGCGACATAAAGAGTTGGTTCCCATGCTCAACTTGTTGGCAATCGTTAACGAAGGCTTTATCACCTATGGTGGGCAAAGTGGAAGAGATTTGGAGGCCTTGGCCATTGGCCTCGATGAAGGTACAGAGGAAGATTATCTTGAATATCGCATTGAACAAGTAAAATATTTAGGTGATGAACTCCATAAGAGAGGTGTTCCGATTATCAAGCCTACCGGCGGGCACGGGGTCTATATAGATGCCAGAAAATTCTATCCTCATATTCCGCAAGGTGAGTTTCCAGGTCAGGCTATGGTAGTCGAACTCTATCGAACCGGTGGTGTGCGAGGAGTAGAATTAGGGTCTTGCGCTTTCTCCAAAAAAGATCCGGAAACTGGGGAAGTGACATTTCCTGAACTGGATCTTGTAAGGCTTTCAATTTCTAGAAGGGTATATACCAATAGGCATATGGATGTTGTGGTCAATTCCTTAGCCGATGTTTACGAGCGGAGACATGAAATGAAAGGATTAAAGTTGATATATGAAGGGCCAATATTGAGTCTTCGCCATTTTACCGCAAAATTCAAATTATTATAACCCAGTTTATGAAGAGTTTTAACTTTTTTATGCCTACTCAAATTCGCTTTGGGGTTGGCAGGATCAGTGAATTGAAGGAGGTTTCAGAAAATCTAGGAAAAAAGTGTTTATTGATTTCCAGGCCCTTGAACGGGTCCCAAAAAAAGACCTATGAAAGAATCAATGGCATTCTGAACGAAGCGGGTGTTTCAGTGTTCAATTTTGATGAAATCATTCCAAACCCAACTACGGAAGGCGTCGAAAGGGGTATTGAAAAAGCTGTGGAGCATCAGGTAGATTTCATCCTGGGCGTTGGTGGAGGCTCGGTTATGGACAGTGCCAAACTGATTGCTTTTTTATACAATGCAGAAGCCAAAATCAATTGGGACAATGCTATCGAAAAGTATTCAAATCCGTTCGCGGTAGGGCCAAGCCCTAAAACGTCGTTGCCCTTTGTTGCGGTGTCGACCACTTCGGGCACAGGATCCCAATCGACACAGGCGGCCGTCGTTTCGGATACTAATAACAAAAATAAGGTAACGATTTTTCATTCAGGCCTCTTTCCATACGTATCTATAGTCGATCCCGAGTTAATGCTTACGGTTCCGGCGCATGTAACGGCGGCCACAGGGTTCGATGCATTTACCCACGCTTTCGAAAGCTATTTGGGCAATCTTACCTCTCCTTTGACCGAAAGCATGTCGCTTCAAGCCATTAAAATCGTCTTTGATTATTTGCCGATTGCAATCGAGAATCCTGCTGACATCGAGGCACGCACCCAACTGGCCTGGGCCGATACATTGGCTGGTATTTGCTTGGCAAATGGGGGAGCCCAATTGCCACATCCATTAGGTGAAATCATCGGCGGTATTTGCCCCAGGGTTCCTCACGGTGAAACCTTGGCTATCGTCTATCCTGAATTTTTGAAGTATAAAGAACCCTTGGCCCAAGATAAGTTTGATAGAGTGGCCCGCTACATCAATTCAAAAGATGACGATCGTTCTTTGGGTGAAAGAATTATTGGTCTGATGAAAAAGGTAAGGCTTTCTGAAGCATTGCAACGTGCAAATTTGACTAAGGAGGAGCATAAGGAAATCATGAACCATCCACTTTTAACTTTGTTAATGCCTGAAAATACCGATCAAATAAAAAAAATAATGTCCAATAGTTTGGCATAATATTCCACTATGAAGAAAATAAAGATTGCCGCAGGCTTGGCCCACGTCGATTATGGCCATTTGGCCGACATCGTCAAAGAAGCCAGTGAAGCAGGAGCAGATTATATACATTCAGATGCTGCTGATATGCATGACTTGAAGAATATGCAATTGATGGGCGGACATCAGGTAATAGAGGGCATTAGGCCCTATACCGTCAAGCCGATTGAATGCCATATCTATACCGAAACATGCGATCTATTGTTTATTGAAAAATTGGCAGAGGTAGGTACAAATATGCTGATTCTTCCTGCAGAACATTTTATCGGTGCGCCCTTGGCCTATATTATCAATTGGTGCCGTGAGCGCAAAATGAAATTCGGACTTACTATTGGATTGTATACGCCGCTCTCATTTGTCGAAGAATCGATATATGACATTGACCGCTTGCATATTGTGGTGCACGGAGTCGATGAAACCGATGGAAAAGATAACTGGGGATGGAGAAAATCTTGTTTGGATCTTTTAAGAAGAGCCAGAAAATTGGTCGATGAAAAAAATCCGGATTGTGAGATTGCCATCGACGGAGGAATTCGCGCTGACAACCTTGAAAAACTAATAGAATGTGATCCCGATGTGGTCATTCTTTCATCGGCGATCTTTAAAGATCCGGATGGAATAACCGCAGGAATACAAAAATGTCGGGCCGCTATCGACGCTGCCCAGAAAAAGTAACCTAAAATGATTCCAGAAATTATCCTTGATTTAAAAGCCAAAAACAAAGTAGACGCCATTGATGAATTGGCGCAACTACTTTTTGATACTGCCAAAATCAACGATAAGGACAGTTATATTTCCGACCTCTTGAATCGCGAAAAATTATTGTCCACCTACTGCGGCAGCAATATTGCCATTCCGCATAGTGTGTCCGAAGTTGTGAATGAGGCCTCTTTTGCTTTCGGAAGATCGCAAGGCCTGATCTGGGATGAAGATGATGATATGGTCAACTTTGTCATCATGCTCGCCATTCCAAAATTAAAAGAAGGTGAAGATACTGTACATATCGAAATGATGTCCGCCATAGCCGAACTCGCTTTGGATGATGACATTCGCAAACTTTGGGGAGACGCGACCACCAAACAAGACATTATAAATACCTTCAACTAAAGATCGCCAATCATGAAATTCTGGGAAGAAACCAAGACTATCTTTAAAAACACCGGCATGCACTTTAGAACGGGTGTATCATATATGCTACCCGTTATTCTGATCGGTGGGGTTGCAGGTAGTCTGGCCGTGCTGGGAGGAACGGAAATAGCCGACGGTACCATCTGGAAGATCTTAAAGGACATCGGGGAAATAGGGCTACATTATTTTGTTCCGGTAATGGCAGCCTATACCGCTTATAGTATTTGTGACAATCCCGGAATTGCTCCGGGTTTCATTGTCGGTATCTTGGCACAGCAAATCGATACCGGCTACCTGGGCGCCTTGCTCGGTGGAATCTTGGTCGGTTATGTGACTTATATGCTATTAAAAGTACAATTGCCGAGCATGCTGCAAAGTACATGGGGTTTTATGGCCCCGGTATTCAGCACCATATTGGTCGGCTTGTTCCTGTTCTATGTTGTCGGACCTCCAATTGCCGCATTAATGGCCTTCTTGACCGATTTTCTGACCAATCTTGGCGAGGGCGGTTCTGGAATTTTAGGTGCCGTAATGGGCTTCTTGGGCGGAATAGACTACGGTGGCCCCTTTAGCAAGACCCAAAGTACCTTTGCTACCGCGGTCATGGATATTGATCTATTTGTACCGCTCGGTATATGCGGTGCCATTGTGACCGTACCGCCTTTGGGCATGTGTTTGGCGACTTTTTTGAGACCGAAACTTTACACCAAGACCGAAAAAGAATACGCCAAAAGTTCTTGGCTATATTCCATTATCGGTGGATTCACCGAAATCGTAATCCCGCTAGCGGCAGGAGACTTATGGCGCGTTACCGTCGCCACGGCAATAGGGTCTACCGTTGCGGGAATTATAGCCGGATATTTTCTTTTGGAACTGAGTACGCCCGTTTTGGGTGTTGCACAATGGTTTTTTTACGACAAACCCTTAATTTTCGTACTTTCAGTGGTAATCGGCTCGATTACGGTCGCGTTGGTGGCCAACCTTCTCAAGAGTATGAGCAATAGGGACATTGCCCAACTCGAAAGGGAAGAAGAGGAAGAAATGGATTAATCAAAACTATTCTAATATGAAAATAGCTTTAGTTACAGCTTGTTTGGCCGGGGTTGCCCATAGCAAGATGGCGGCAATGGCCCTTAAAAAGGAAGCGAAGAAACGTGGCCACGAAATAGTCGTTGAAGAACAAGGCGGACATAAGATTCCCATTAAACTATCCCAGGACCAAATTGATGGAGCCGATGTTGTGATAATTGCCAAAATGGTCAAAATTGCAGGGCAAAGTCGATTTGAAGGAAAGCCCGTTCTCGATGTAAGCGTAAATAAGGCCGTTAGAAATCCATCCTCTATTATGGATCAGGCCGAAGAACTTTTAAACTAACAAAAATGGTCAAAGAAACCGTGACTATAACCGATGAAATCGGTTTTCATGCGCGTACGGCATCGCTATTTGCCAAAAAGGCCAGTGGCTTCGAAAGTGAGGTAAAGGTCACTTTCAACGGTAAAACGATAAACGGAAAAAGCATGTTGGCCATAATGACCTTAGGTGTAAAAAGCGATGCAACCGTTGAAATTACTACGAACGGAACTGACGAATCAAAAGCCATGAAAGCCCTGATAGAATTAGTGAAAAACAACTTTAATAGCTAAAACCATTCGTACGATAAAAGGAATATCGGCATCTCCGGGCATGGCCTATGGAGAAGTCTTTTTGCTCGACAACGATACCTCCTTCGTTATTGAAAAAAAAACTGTTGCGAATACTAAGGCAGAGATCAGCCGATTTCATGATTCCCTAGAAATCGTAAAAGAGCAAATACGCCATCTAAGAACTAAAATGTCATTGCAGCTTTCTAAAAGCGATTTGGAAATATACGATGCGCACATCTCAATTTTAGAAGATCCCGAACTTATTGACAAAACCAAAAATCTTATTTCGACCCAAAGTTGTTGTGCTGATTTTGCATTGCATTCAGTCGCTAAGGAGTATGTTCAGCTCTTGGAGCAACTAGACGATGAATACCTTAGTGCCCGCGCTCAAGATATCGACGAAGTCGCTAAAGATGTTATCAAATCACTTCAAGGAAGGTTGACCCAAGGACTGCAGTTGAACAAACCGGCAATTCTGGTAGCCGACCAGATCTCGATCCATCAAATTTCCACTATTGATCGCGAATTCGTAATCGGAATCATAACCTCCAACGGTGGTACGACCGACCACACTTCGATACTTTACAATGCTATGGGCATTCCTGCAATTGTTGGCGTCGGTACTAATTTAAATTTCATTAAGAAATCCGTGGTGGTTCTTTTAGATGCCGAAATAGGGTCGGTAACTATCGATCCAGACTCCAAAACATTAGAAGCCTTCCAAGAACAGTGTTTGAACTATCGGCAAACAGAAAAAGACAATCTTAAAAATTGTCATTTGCCTGCAGAGACTCTCTCGGGCAAAAAGATTAAGGTCTACGCCAATATCGGTAATTTCAATGAAGCTAAGGAAGCCCAGCGTCGCGGAGCAGATGGAGTGGGCCTGTTGCGAACCGAGTTTTGTTTTATGGATCGAAAAACACTTCCTTCGGAAGACGAACAATTCAATATGTATAAAGCGATGCTCGACGAACTTTCCGGCAAGGAAGTCGTCATTCGCTTAATAGATATCGGTTCCGACAAAAAAGTCCCATACATCGGAATGGATGAAGAAGAAAATCCGGCCTTGGGTACCCGTGCACTGCGACTGGGGTTCAAGCACTACGAAAAATTGCTTAAACCACAGATAAGAGCACTTTTGCGATTGTCCAGCGCTTACAATATTCATTTGCTATTTCCCATGATCGCCACGCCGGAGGATCTACATGAAATCAAAGCTGCCGTCCGAATGGAAATGAGGGGTCTTCAAAAAGAGGGGTTCAAGACCAATTCTTCCATTCCGATGGGTATCATGGTGGAAATACCCAATGTTGCCCTAATGCCCGAAAAATTTGTAGAGGATGTAGATTTCTTTTCCTTTGGCACTAATGACCTGGCGCAATATCTAATGGCAGCCGATCGCACCAATCCATCCGTTTCTGATTATATCCCGGCGGCAGTGCCAGGTATTCTAAACATAATCCGTGGTGTCGTTAAGGTGGCCCATGCCCAAGGAAAATGGGTTGGTATATGCGGCGGCCTAGCGGCGGACACCGCCTTGACCGAAGCTTTTATAAATATGGGGGTCGATGAACTGAGCATGCCGGCATCGGCAATTCCCAAAATAAAGGCCTTTGTGCGAAAACTCGATTAATGACCATGGGTCATACGGCCTATGAATTTTCAACCCAAAATAATTTAATACCTCTTTCAATTTATATTTAAACCCACTAGTGGGCATTAAAAGTTAATCTAAGTTCTTTGAAATTCTTTGTACATGATATCTGCAATAGTTTTCGATAGCTTGACGATTTGAATCGGGAAATAGGATTTTTGTCAAAAAATCTATGAACCAAGGCCATTTGTATTCTCCCAGATTACCGAGTTCTTGCCCCGCAGCGTGTTCGACCGTATCGTCAAGTCCCATGATGGAAACAAATATGTCCGGAGCTTTACCTGTTAGAACCAGATGCTCTGCATGGTCTTCGGCCAGCTGAACTCGCGGGACAGTATGCGCGACCTGGTGTTGAGCCTTGAGGCAAACCGTCCCAAATACTACCATCTCTGGTTCGGAACCACCGTTTCACGGAGAAACCTTGGAACTGCCACGAAAAAAGAAGTTACAGGATCTTCGAGGAGTTCGCCTATGTACTGATAGGCGAGGCGAGGAAAAGTTGTTGCCGCGACGATTTCGAGATCTATCTAGAGGGCAACCTATACGCCCTTGACTCGACTACGATAGACCTTTGCCTGAGCGTGTTCTGGTGGGCGGAGTTCCGAAAGGCCAAGGGAGGGATAAAGCTCCATACGCTTTATGATGTAAGAACGTCCGTGCCGAGTTTCATCCACATCTCCAAGGCAAGCCTCCACGATGTCAACGTGCTGGATATCCTAACATTCGAGGTCGGAAGCTTCTATGTCATGGACAAAGCGTACATCGACTTTGCCCGTCTGTACAAAGTCCCCCTTCAAATGGCTTATTCGTTACGCGGGCCAAGGAGAACATCCATTTCAAGAGAATGTACTCAATGGCAGCGGACAGGGCCAAGGGCGTCAAATACGACCAGATCGGCAGATTGGAGGGGCATTATTCCAAAAAGGGGGGGCGAATAGTTGAGGCATATCAAGTATTACGACAGCGAGACCCAAAGGGAATTCGTTTTCCTGACCAACAATACCGATCTCGATGCCCTTGAAATCGCGTTGCTGTACAAAAAACGCTGGGAGGTGGAGCTATTCTTCAATTGGATGAAACAGCACCTTAGGATTAAATCGTTCTGGGGAACGACCGTCAACGCGGTCAAGATTCAGATCTATTGCACAATCATCTCATATTGCCTAGTGGCCATAATTGGGAACAAACTCAGATCGAAGCGCAGAATCTATGAAATATTACAGATATTGAACATATCGCTACTCGACAAAACCCCTGTAAGAGAGATACTTACGGATTACGATTACAAAGATGTCAAAGAACTAAAAGTTAAACAATTGAAAATCAACGGGTTTTAAATTCCCATTAATAACATCATGTCATAAACAATAGGGGGCGCCAGCTTAAATTAAGCGTTAAAAATTGACCTTGATCCTTCTAATCCGCAACTCTTGCGCCCGAAGTATGTTCTGGAAAGCAAGTACTATTTTCGGCTGATAATCCTCAGGTATTTCACCATTTGAAAGCCAGGTACCGATGGTCGCTTCGGCATGCTGCAGGTCGAACGCATCCTCTAAATAGCGAAACGCATCCTTTCTGGAGGTATCGTCCATCTTTGAGAACATTGATTTGATGTTCTGTATCATTCAAATGGTTTGGTAGGCACAAGATAGAAAATAAGTGATTATGTTGACCCATGTGGTGGTCAATATTCGTCAATTTTTTGTTCGGACTTTCCACTAGCGCTTGCCATTCACATCGAATTGGTCGAGAAGGCTTCTTGGGTTAATTTTTAATTGGCTGGATCACAAATGAATATGTATACCGTTTCGCGGTAATCATATATTCATCATGTACAGGGGCACGCCAAGAATTGTCACCACCTACCCCCATTTGCTGATAGTCGATATTCCATTGCACGGTGTTCCCGATTTTGATATCGGCACCGTGTTTTTTGGTAACCGGCACCAAGCCTGATGCCGAGGCTGCACCATCGGTAGTCGGGTTAAAGTCGATTTCCTTCATGGCAAAGGGCCAAACGCTTGCATTCAACAAGTGATTTTTCGATTGTGCTTTTAGCGACAGCTGTCCATTGAAAAGGTGCATCCAACGCACATCGGTCTTGTTTCCCGTTTCTTGGGGCCTTGAATACCGATGGAACTGATCTTCGACCTTTCCTGAATAAACTCCCGTTTTTTGGCCTGTTTTTCTATCCCAATAGCTCTCTTCAGGGCCTTTACCGTACCATTCGACATTCGAGAAATCTTTGGGCAATGTCAAATACATACCCAACCGCGGAATATTGGGCAGATTTTCTTTTTTTGGCTGAAAACTAAAGTTGATCTGTAGACTTCCTTCTGGTTCCAAGGTGTAATCGACCAGTACTTCGGCTTCTTTGTTCGGAGTGCCGTACCGAACCTTAAAGCCTACAGCTGTTCCTGATTTCTTTGGAGGTACAACTAGTTCCGCACTATATTCATAGGTGGCCTTCTGCCAGATATTTGCCCATTTGTCCATTCCGTTTCCCAGGTCATTATCGGTGGGTGGACGCCAGAAATTCGGTCGAATCGGTTGGTCGGTAATTTCGGTTTCAGAAAAGACCCATGAAATGATTTCCCCAGATTCAGAATCGATCTGAAGCGTTGTCTTGTCATTTATTATTTCGTAAATAGTTCCGTGGGTATTGATTTCAAGTAGACCACCATGCGCAATGGGCACTTTTCGCGCGATACCGCGGTTCAGTACAAATTGGTCCCAAGCGACCTCATGGCCCTTTGGAATTAATATTGTTTCATCTTTCTGAAGTAGGCCGACCTCCAAAATGAATTCGTCTTCGGGAACAAAGACATCCGGAATCTCTGCAACCATAATTTGTCGTTTTTGTCTGGGCGGAACGTCGATTGCCATATTCGTTTTTTGAAATACTTCTACACCATTGTTCAATATTCTAATGCGCATTTCCTTGTCAGAGAAATCGGCAAAGAAATTTTTGTTCTCGATTTCGATTACCCCATTCCCCTTATAATAAAACTGTGCGGGCTCATATACTTTCTTGACTTCAGATAGATGCGGGTGCGGATTTCGATACGGATCGACAAGGCCATTGTTCAAAAAATTTCCATCGGTCGGCAAATTCGGGTGAAAATCATGGCCGTAGGCCAAATACGGCTTTCCGTTTTCATCTTTATACTCCAAACTTTGATCAACCCAATCCCAAATAAAACCACCCTGCAGATTGGGATATTTTTCGATGATATCCCAATAATCTTGAAGGTTTCCGCCAGAATTCCCCATGGCGTGGGCGTATTCGATAATGATGGAAGGCTTGTCGGAGTCCGATTCTCCGTGTTCGATCAGGTACTCGAATGGGGGGTACATCGGGCAATACAAATCAGTATAATCTTCTTTTCCGGCAGGTTCGTATTGCACGGCCCTATTGTCATCATTTTCCTTTAGCCATTTATAGGTGGTTCGAAATATCTCGCCTTCGCCGGCCTCATTGCCCAAAGACCAGGAATATATGGACGGGTGGTTTCTATCTCGATAATACATGCGTTTCGTTCGTTCGATATGGGCCGGGAGCCAACTCATCGTGTTGCCGATCTGGGTTGTCGAATCAATGGCCAAGGGGTGGCTTTCGATGTTGGCCTCATCGACTACGTACAACCCATATTCATCGCAAAGTGACAACCAATAGGGGTCGTTTGGATAATGCGAACTTCGTACGGCATTGATATTGTTCTGCTTCATCAATTTGATGTCTTTTTCCATCGACTCCCTTGAAACCACATGGCCGGTATACGGATCCGTTTCATGTCGGTCAACGCCTTTGATGTAAATTGCCTTGCCGTTGAACAGCACTTGGCTGTTCTTGATCTCTACACGCTTAAAGCCTGTTTTGCCATTTATGAACTCGTTGTTCGCAGAATCATCTTTATCTACCAGACCGATTTTGAGGTCATACAGATTCGGGGCTTCGGCCGACCACGTTTTTATGCTTTCGATGATTTTATCAGTATGGAATTCAATTGTACTATCCTTGGGTATTTCTAGAAGCTCTGTGGTTTGATAGACCCGTTTACCATTGTCAAACAATTCGACGGAAATTTCTCTGGAAGCATTTTCTAAAGTTGTATTGGTCACGAAAACAGTCCCCTTAAAAACACCTTTTGCGTATGAATCATCTAAATTGGTATAGGCATGGTAATCTGATATATGCACTTTGGGCCGTGTATACAGGTATACGTCGCGCTCAATACCGCTCATGCGCAACATATCTTGACTTTCGAGATAACTGGCATCGCTCCACCTGAATAGTTGTAGGGCAATCAAGTTTCTTCCTTCGGATACGAAGCTCGAAATATTGAATTCTGCAGGGGTTTTACTTCCTTGTGAATAACCGACATATTCTCCGTTCACATAGACATACATGGCCGATTTGGCGCCTTCAAAATGCAGGATGATGTCTTCGGATAAAAAGGTGGCCGGAAGATTTATCGTTTTACGGTAGGTACCCACCGGATTATAATCTGTCGGCGCGTCGGGCCAATGGGTATCGAACGGATAGCGCTCGTCTAGATAGATAGGATAATCATACCCTTCGACCTCCCAATTCGCAGGAACCGGAATCGTATCCCAATCGGCATCAACAAAATCAATATTTTGAAATGTGGTAAGGCGCCGCTTCGGGTCTTTCACAAAAAAGAATTTCCAATCGCCGTTGAGATTCAAATACCTGCGAGACTCTTCTTTTAAAGGTATTTCGGGCGCTTCCATGGCAAAAAAAGTGGCCCTGGGCGGTAATTTGTTCTCTTCGAAAATTCGATGGTCGAAATGATTGACCTGCTCGGGCACTTCGGGCAAGTGCTTTTGCCTGCAGCCATATATGGCGCAAAAGAATAATACAAGTAGAATATGTACTGATTTCATAATGCCCGTTAAAACGCACTGTTCTTTAACCAATTCACAAATAGCCCCACCCATTGATCCGTGCCGTCGGCGGTTTTGCCGACGCCAAAACCATGGCCGCCCTTGGGAAAAATATGGGTTTCAACCAAAATATTGTGGTCGACCAATTTTTGGGCGTAAAGGGTGGTTTCTTCCAATTGGCACGAGTTGTCATCGAGCGCATGCACCAAGAATGCCTGGGGCGTGTTTTCATCGACTAGATTCAACAAGGTGTTTTGGGCAATTTCTTCTTGGGTCATTTTTCGGTGGTACAAATTGTTTTCCAACCAACTTCGATTGCCCTCGGTCATATTGGTCACGCCATAGATCAACCCTGTAAAATCAGGATTCTCATCGGTGTCATCGCTTTTCCAAAGTCCCAAGACCGTCGCCAAATGGCTTCCTGCCGAAAACCCCACCACCCCGATTTCATTTGTGTTTATGTTCAAGGCCGCTGCTTTTTCATGTATTATTTTAAGCGCCCGACGGCCATCGCTCAACGGAACTTTATGGGGCTCGTCGGAGGATTTCGGATTGGGAATTCGATATTTCAAAACGGCTGCCGTAATACCATTCTTCGAAAGTATTTTTGCCAGTTCATAGCCTTCATGGTACATGGCGACCAGTTCGTAACCGCCCCCGGGAATTATCACTACCGCCTTTCCGGTATTTTCACCCTGGGCCTTATAAAGCGTAAGTGTAGGTTCAACAATATTGCCCACGGCGGTAGTGCCCCATACTTCGGTCTCAAATTCCTTTAGATCATTTTCTTTGTAAAAGGGCTTTTCTTGGTGCTGCCAAAGCTTCAATTCTTCTTGGGCGCTGATAAAGCAGACCATCAAAAAAAACATAAGGCTGGTGGTATGGGGTGTCTTCATTCTCATCTTGATATCACTTGAACTCTTGAATTGGAATGAAATTTAATCAATTTATAGCCATTTGAAGTAATTTACCAAGCAACCAAGCATGGCGGAATTTAACTTCTTGTGCCAATTTTGAGTTTTTAGGCCAAAAATCATGTTGAAATGGTACCTTTAATGCCTACCAACCTTGTAAACCAAATTTATGAAACCAGCACGAGCCATCAGAATATTATCATTGTTGACAGTTGTTGTATTGGCATCATGTATTACGCAATGCAAAGGCGACCCTAAAAAGAACGTAAAGGTCGTTGTCAATGAGACCTTTTTAAAAGCCCCTGAAGGATTTTCCGTTCAAGAAATAGGTGTCGATTTGGGTGCCGTGCGCCATTTGACCGTAGCGAAGAACGGCGATATTTACGCCAATCGTTCGGTTCTCAAAGATGGCAAGAGTGTCGTTATGCTAAGGGATAAGGACAATGACGGCACGATAGATGAGCAAAAGGACTTTGCCGAGATTCCCGGCACCGGTATTCTAGCCAAGGGCAAGTACCTCTATGCTTCTTCCAATTCTGGAGTACATCGCTATGCACTAAGTGATGACCACGAAATCATCGATACGGATAATCCAGAAAAAATAGTGGAAGGACTTATCGATATGGGGCGTGACAATGCGAAGCCTTTTACCATTGATGATAACGGCAACCTTTATGTGACCATTGGCTCTTGGAACGATGCCTGCAGGAACAATGAAGCCGAAGCGGGAATGATACCCTGCACCATATTGGATTCGGCCGGAGGCATCTGGAAATTCAAAGCCAATGAATTGGATCAGACCTATGTCGATGGAACCCGATATGCGACCGGACTAAAAAATGCAGTAGGCATTACCTGGAACCACCAGACCAATTCGCTGTTCGCCACCGATCACGGCCGGGGTGGATTTAGCAATTTTTATCCTGATCTGTATTCCCAAAAACAAAATGACGAACTGCCGGCCGAAACCTTTTATGAAATAAAGGAAAACGACAATGCGGGCTGGCCATCGACCTATTATGACCATCAAAAGAACAAACGCGTGCTCGCCCCTGAATACGGAGGTGACGGCGACAAGGAAAGTGCCGAAAAATTTCTAGAGCCCGTTGTGGCCTTCCCGGCACACTTGGGTCCGAACGATGTGCTTTTCTATAGGGGAAGCATGTTTCCGGAAAAATATAAAAATGGGGCCTTCATAGCCTTTCACAACCAATCGAAAGAAATCAAAAAAGGCTTTTTTGTGGCCTTTGTTCCGTTCAAAAATGGAAAACCTGACGGCGATTGGGAAATTTTCCTGGACAACTTTGCCGGATTCGATCTGGCAAACCCGACCGATGACGATACCTTAAAACATCGACCATGCGGCTTGGCAGAGGGACCCGATGGCGCCCTCTATGTCTGCGATGATTTTGGTGGAAGCATTTTTAAAGTGACCTATTGATCCTAAACTGTAAAAGCCTTATTCTTGCTTGATAAAATCTTGCCGTAATCGAACAGGGGTGTCGGGCACTTTGTTGATCAACTGTTTCTTACCGTTTTTCTTGACCAGTTCAAAAGCATCATAAAGGCTGCCAAGTGGGGTGTATGCCCCGTATTGTATGGTGTCTTTTGAAACCGTGATGATCTGAAAAAGTTGGGTATACTCGCCTCGGCGTACCATCCAGTCTTGGTCTTTTGATTCGTACATTTTGGGTCCGCTTACGGAAACCGCATAAATGGTTCCGGCATCATTGACCACCGTCAATCCTTTTCCCTCGTTCTCAACAAACCCCCTGGCATAGGTATGGTCATGCCCCTGCAAGACCAAGTCTACCTTGTACTTGTCCATCAAAGGTTTCAGGCCTTCCCGCAGCTCTTTATTGTCCCTCCCTTTGGCCGTTGAAAAAATAGGGTAATGCAGGGTTACGGCCGTCCATTTTTTGGTATTGTTGCTCAATACGGAATCGAGCCATTTGATCTGGGCGGCACGCGCTTCCAAATTCTCATCAAAACCTTCGGCGTCGATGGATATCAACTTCATATTTTGATAGTCGATCGCATAACAGGTTTCCTTTAAAACATCCATTGGTCCGTTTTCGGGCAATGTGAACTGTGGCCTCCATAATGAAGAAAGCGCCCCATTGCGATACTCGTGATTGCCGGGTGTCATAATGCTCGGAACAGTGGCATGTATAAAACTGCCGGCATAAAACCATTCGCCCCATTCCAAGTTGGCATCCCTGTCATTGATCAGGTCTCCGGCGTGAAGCATAAAATCCACATGCGGAAATTGCCTGTATGAATTGCGAATGACCCTTGACCATAATGATTTTACGTTGTTCTGCGCATCGCCGAAATATATGAAGCTAAATGGCTTTTCAATGTCAGTGGATGCGGTGGTATATTGAAACCACTCGCTCCAATATCCGTCTTCTTCGGCGCCATTGCCCACACGATAGACATAGGTCGTATTGGGCCTAAGGCCTGAAACGACAGCGGAATGAAAAGTGGCCTTGACCAAAGGTTCCCGGCTATTTTGGTTTTCGAATTGTTGAGATCTTGCCTTTACCTTTTGTACTTCCTCCAATAAAAACTCGGGGCCATCGGTGGCCAGAGCGATTTCGACAATTCCAGATTGCACTAGCTGATTCGTGCGCCAATTGACCGCAAAACTATGGGCCGGATCCACCGTCAGGTTCGCTATCACCCGATCGGGCGTCTTTGAAGGAAAAATCAATTTGTGGGAGATTATGGTATCAAGTTCAACATAATGGGTATGCCCATGACCATCTTCTTGTATGCTTTGCCCGTATACCGGGTCTTGATGTGCCATGAAACCAATTACCACCAAAATCATGCACAGGGCACTTGAAAAAATACGTCGTTTCATTCAGTTTGATTTAACGGTCACTAAAGTAGCCCTATATGGCTTATAAAGCCAATTTCTAACAAAATGTTACCGTTAAGAAAATTTGGGTAAAGCAGGTTCGTTGACCGTGGCCATTCAGGAATATACAAATACACTATAGGGATCCATCTGTAAAAACTATCACAAGAACGAAATGCCAAAAATAACTATAAATATTATATTTCTTATTTTGTAGTCTTTTTCTGCAATAATTGTATATCAATGCCGTTAATCGATAAAATAAAACAGTTTATCGACCAAATATTTCTATTAGTCTTAACACAACCAAACTTCAAAATTGAGTCTCATCATGAGTACACCAATCCGTTTCAACCTTGCAATTTTACTATTACTTTTTTTAAATTTTGCAACCGTTCATTCGCAAATTACTGTTTCTGGTAATTCAGGCATAAATACAATATCCGCTCAAACCGCAACTGTGGTGGCGCCAAACCTTACCATTACGTCGAGTGGGAGTATCACAGATTTTACGGTCTCCATTACCAACTCCTTTACCGCAACCGACCAACTGGGGTATAACGGAGCATTGCCCCCTGGGGTAACCACTTCTGGTTGGAACAGCGGGGAACGTTCCATAGTATTCAAAGGAACTCTTACGGCTCTGGAATGGCAAACCTTTCTTAGGAATGTGACCATTACCTCAGGCCCCATCTGTTCACCTGAGACAAGACAGGTCAGTTTTGTGGCCGAAGAGACTTTTTACAATCCTCTAAATGAACATTTTTATAGGGTTACCAATACGGCTACAAGTTGGACCGCTACAAAAAGCACCACATCATCAACCTCATATTTTGGCCGCGAAGGTTATTTGGTAACACTTACCAGTAATGCAGAGAATATTTTTGTGACACGCATAGTTGGTCAGAATTCTTGGATGGGAGCTTCTGATGACCATAATCAAATCAATGAGGCCTTGGGTTATGATCTGTATGCGGATACCAATGCCTCCGAAGGAAAGTTTTATTGGGTCACCGGCCCGGAAAAAGGTACCCAGATAACAACTGCCAATGGTAATGGCAATAGTGTTCCGGGAGTGTTTCAGAATTGGAGAACCGGTGAACCCAATGATTATAACAATGGAACTCCCGGTGAGTCGTTTGGGCACGTATATTCTGGAGCTGGGGATTGGAATGATTTTCCTGACAGTTCAAACATTGTGGGCATCATGGAATTTGGTGGTATGCCCAATGATCAAACTACCTCTACTCCCCTTTTTACTAAAGATATCGCCATAAATGGAGCGCCTGGAGGAAATATTACGGGCGGAGACGTTTCAGTATGCGCAGGTTCCAATTCGACGGTTTTAACACTTAACGGACTTGATGGCAGTGTGGTGAGATGGGAAAGCTCGGATAACAATTTTATCGATACCCCCACTACAATAAACAATACCACCACCAGTTTAACGGTCACCAATATTTCTACCACTACCTATTATAGGGCCGTGGTAAACACCAATGCCCCTACAAATTGTGCCAATTTGATTACTTCCAGTACACCCATTTATGTTCTAGAAGCCAATGCGGGGAATGTTTTTGCTGAAAACACCACAATTTGTGCTGGATCTGATGTGGAGCTTCAAGTTTCAGGGCAGAACGGTGATATAGAAAAATGGCAACGTTCCACCGATAATATAAATTGGACGGATATTGCCAATACAAGCACCACTTTGAATGAGACCATTGCGTCAACCGGAACCCATTACTACAGGGTAGTTGTCGGAATCGCTGCGTGCGGGTCCTCGGTCGCATCATCTTCAAAAGAAATTACGGTAGTAAGTGGTACACCACCCACTGGCGGACAGGTCAGTTCTGCGGTGCATGGATCAACAACAAATAGCGGTACGTTGACCTTGTCCGGGCATACCGGTACAGTTGTCAAATGGCAACAATCTACGGATAATGGTATTATCTGGGACAATATTGCCAATACCTCCACAACTTACAATTACTCCAATATAACCACAAAAACCCTCTTTAGGGCTCAACTGACCAGTGGTAGTTGCGGAAATACTTTTAGTAATGAAGGAAGTGTATCTATCTTGGATGCACCTGTCATTACTAGTTTTGACCCTAAATTAGCAGGCAATGGGGAAACCGTGACTATAACGGGAACCGGTTTTACAGGCACAACAGCAGTATCATTCGGTAGTATTGCTGCAAAAAGTTTTACCATTGATTCCGATACTCAAATTTCGGCCGTGGTCGATACTGGGGCTTCAGGAAGTATAAGCGTGAGCAATCCTGCGGGAAATGACTCCGAAACGGGTTTCATCTTTAAAGTGGCACAATATGATTTTGAAGGCGACGCGTTGGATGAAACCGAAAACAATCACGATGGAACTGTGGTAAATTCACTGACCTATCAAACGGGTGCTCAAGGCCAAGCTATTTGTTTTGACAATGGGCCAGGATATGTAGAACTGCCTAACAATCTAATACGAAATCTGTCGGAGTTTACCATATCACTACGTTTTAAAACAACATCAACTGGTGCAATCTTAGGTTATCAAAATGTTGCAGCGAATACTGCCAATACACCCACTAATTGGATTCCAATTTTAATGATAACTAATGACGGAAAGCTAAAAGGTACTTTATGGACAACTACCCCGGCAGCAATTCAGGCTATATCTACAAACCCGGTCAATGATGGTAATTGGCACCAAGTAGATTTTACTGCCAGTTCAAACACGGTAACTATTTATGTAGATGGCGTTGTTGAAGCAAGTACTACAGGCGCTGCGGTGAATCATTTGGATATGTCATTTAATCAGTTGGGCTTTGCATACACAAATAACTATAACCAATCATCAACTACTTGGGAATATTTTTCAGGGTGTCTTGATGATATGGTTATCGTTGATAAGGCCCTGACATCACAGGAATTAGAAGACATTACTGCTTTACCAGAGCCAACAATAACGAATTTCACCCCTACGGATGGTGAAGAAGGAGATACGATTGTTATTACTGGAAACAATTTTGACGGTGCCACCCAAGTAACTTTTGGTGGCACCGATGCTGCCTCCTACACCGTGGATTCATCCACCCAGATTACGGCCACTGTGGGCACAGGAGCAACTGGTGCTATAGCGGTGACCACTGCAGGCGGCATGGCCACGGCCAATGGATTTACCTATATCTTTCAAGACCCTGTATTTACGTCTCCAACTTCTGCTTTTGCGGTCGGTGCGGCCGTTTTTGCACAAGACCTTAATATACAGCCTCAATTGCCCAATGCCTACGGCATTACTTTTAACAACGATGGCACCAAAATGTTTGTTAGTGGAATATTTCCAAGTGAGATTGCAGAATATATACTTTCTACCCCATTTGATATTGGTACGGCAAGTTATGAGGATTCATTGAACGGGATGAGTGGTAGAACTACCGGCATCACTTTTAATGACGATGGCACCAAAATCCTTTATGTGGGATATAATGGTGGCAACAATGTTGTGGAATATGTCATGAGCACCCCTTACGATATTTCTACAGCCTCGCTTGGCCAATCAGTTGCATTTTCAGAAACGGGTTCCTATGCAGATATGACCTTCAATGCAGATGGATCAAAAATGTTCTTACTATCAACGAACTCCATAATCTTTGAATATAACCTCAGTACAAATTATGATGTAAGCACAGCGAGCTATACCAATACATCACATTCGATAAGTCAATCCTCGAATCACATGGAGATCGATTTCAATAACGATGGCTCCAAACTGTTTGTTATTTCCATTGGTGGCGAACTTTTGGAATATGACCTGTCCACTCCCTATGATATCGCCAGCCTTACATTTGTAGGTATCCCTTTTGATACAGATGGCCAAGAAGGCAACCCGTATGCCCTTGCATTTGACAATAATGGTGGCCGGTTTTATGTTACTGGTGCCACAGGAGAAGTGCACCAATACAATCTACAAGCCAGCATAGATTTTGATGAAAATAGTACTGTGGCTATCACCGATGTCGATGCCAACGATGGGGATGGTGGAGCAACTGACGTGGGAATCACATTTTCCCTGGTCAGCGGTAGCGATAACGATTTGTTCGCCATTGATGTAAACACGGGTGTATTAACATTTATTTCTGCACCCGATTTTGAGAGTCCACAGGATGACGGCTCAGATAATACCTATGAGGTTACCGTAGTGGCAACTGACGATTCAGGAAGTTCGCAACTAGAAATAAAGGTCGTTGTGAACGATATCCCTGAATTTGTATTGGACCAAACCGCGCTCACCATAGATGAAGATGGTGGTACGGCCACCTTTACAGTGGTGATGGATGCAATGCCAAATGGTAATATTGTTTTGGATGTTGCCAGTAGTGATACCGCAGAAGCGACGGCAGGACCAACACCATTGACATTTACTCCTGCCAATTGGAATACCCCACAAACGGTAACGGTGACCGGTATCAATGATGATATTTATAGGGATGATACTGCTACGATTTCAGTTACGGTAGATGATGTCAATACTGTGGGAGCCCTAGAAGGTTTGGACGAAAAAACAGTGGCCATAACCCTTACCAATGACGATACGGCAGCCTATACCGTGAGTGAGACCACCTTGACCATGAATGAAAACGCTGGCACGGACACCTTTACCGTGGTGCTGGACAGCGAACCTACCAATGACGTGGTCTTCGACGTTTCCAGTGATGACACCAATGAAGCCACCGTAAGCGCAGCGCAACTGACCTTCACTTCAGCAAATTGGGACACCCCTCAGACCGTTACCGTAACGGGCGTGGACGACGATATTGACCGTGGCGACAGCGCAACGATCACCATAGCGGTGAACGGTGCAGGCTCCGATGACAGCTTCGATGCCCTTGCGGACCAGTCCGTGGCCATCACCTTGACCGATGATGACACCGCGGCGTACACCGTAAGCGAGACCGCCTTGACCATAGATGAAAACGCGGGCACGGACACCTTTACCGTGGTATTGGATACGCAACCCACAAGCAATGTGGCCTTCGATATTTCTAGCGATGACAACAATGAAGCAACCGTAAGCGCAGCGCAACTGACCTTCACTTCAGCAAATTGGGACACCCCACAGACCGTTACCGTAACAGGGGTGGACGATGATATAGATAGAGACGATTCCGTAACGATTACAGTTTCAGTGAACGGTGCAGGTTCCGACGATGCTTTTGATGCTCTTGCTGACAAGTCCGTGGCCATCACATTGACCGATGATGATACCGATTCAGATGGCGATAGTATTCTTGACCCAGTAGACAATTGTGTTTCAATTGCAAATGCAGACCAATTGGATACCGATTCTGACGGAGAAGGCAATGTATGCGATACCGACGATGACAATGACGGTACCCCGGATACGGATGACGATTTCCCATTGGATCCCGCAGAGGATACCGACACCGATGGTGACGGAACCGGCGACAATGCCGATACCGACGATGACAACGACGGCACTTCGGATACCGATGACGATTTCCCGTTGGATGATTCGGAGGATACCGATACCGATGGTGACGGAACGGGCGACAATGCCGATACCGACGATGACAATGACGGTACCCCGGATTCAGAAGACGACTTCCCGTTGGATGAGAATGAGGATACGGACACGGATGGTGACGGAACCGGGGACAATGCCGATACCGATGACGACAACGACGGCACGCCGGATTCCGATGACGATTTCCCGTTGGATGATTCGGAGGACACCGATACCGATGGTGACGGAACGGGCGATAATGCCGATACCGATGATGACAACGACGGCACACCGGATTCCGATGACGATTTCCCGTTGGATGATTCGGAGGACACCGATACCGATGGTGACGGAACGGGCGATAATGCCGATACCGATGATGACAACGACGGCACACCGGATTCCGATGACGATTTCCCGTTGGATGATTCGGAGGACACCGATACCGATGGTGACGGAACCGGCGACAATGCCGATACCGACGATGACAACGACGGCACACCGGATTCCGATGACGATTTCCCGTTGGATGATTCGGAGGACACCGATACCGATGGTGACGGAACCGGCGACAATGCCGATACCGACGATGACAACGACGGCACCCCCGATACGAATGACGATTTCCCATTGGATGATTCGGAGGATACCGATACCGATGGTGACGGAACCGGCGACAATACGGATAATGATATTGACGGCGATGGAATACCCAATGACGAGGATACCTATCCAAATGGCGAGATCACAGATGCTGACAACGATGGTGTTCCAGATGCGGAAGATGCCTTTCCCAATGATCCTAACGAAAGTGTGGATAGTGATGGGGACGGACAGGGAGACAATTCAGATGATGATGATGACAACGATGGAATTGTAGATTCAGAAGATGCCTTCCCATGGGATCCAACAGAAGATACCGATACCGATGGAGATGGAACAGGCGACAATGCAGATGACGATGACGACAACGATGGCACACCCGATACACAGGACGCATTTCCAACGGATAGCTCAGAAGACACTGACAATGATGGTGATGGTGTCGGCGACAATGCCGATACCGATGATGACAACGACGGTGTTGTGGACAGTGAGGATGATTTCCCTACCCATAGTGAACCTGCCATTGTACCCGCAGAGGCCTTTACGCCAAACGGTGATGGGGTCAACGATGCTTGGGTCGTGCCAGGTATCGAGAATTATCTCAACAATACGGTAAAAGTATACAACCGCTGGGGGCATGAAGTCTTTGCCACCAAGGGGTACGGCAATGATTGGGAAGGATTCTATAACCGCAATAGGGAAAAACTGCCCTCGGGCTCCTATTTATACATAATCGATCTCGGAAATGGTTCCACTCCCATACAAGGCTGGATATTTATAAACTACTAAACCAATATAAGCATGAAACGCATAACCAACTTACTTATAATTTTGATGTTCGTAATCTCATATTCCCTGAGTGCACAACAAGACCCAAACTACAGTTTTTACCGTTACAACATGAATATTTATAATCCGGCCTTTGCCGGTAGCTCTGAAGGAGTCGATTTCATTTTGGGTGTACGAAGTCAATGGTCGGGGGTCGAAGGTGCCCCCGAGAGCCAAAGCGCCATCTTTGGCATGCCCGTTGGCAAAAGGGTTGGGCTTGGTGTGTCAATACTGAACGATAGAACCTTTATTGAGACCCAAACCTGGTTTGCAATCGATTTTTCATACCATATAGATCTCGATGCAAATAACCGCTTGTATTTTGGTATCAAAGGCAGTGCAAATTCGTATGATGCTAACACGCAAGGTTTGATTACATACGGCATTGGACAGGACGGCACATTGATGGACTATGAGAGTCGTTTTACACCAAATGTTGGAGCAGGGGCCTATTTAAAAAACGGAAGATACTTTCTATCGCTTTCGGCTCCTAAGATCTTAAGTCCAAAGCGCCTTCAAGAACGTAATGGCGACGCTTTTTTAGGTACTGATAGAATGCACGCGTATCTCTCTGGTGGATATACCTTCTTTTTGACAAATAGAATAAGCATGCAGGCCATAGGAATGCTACGCTACGTAGATGCCTCGCCTATTTCTTATGAAGCGACCGCAATTGCCGATTTTAATTCAAAATTTCATCTCGGAGTCGGATATAGATATGATGAAAGCATTAGCGCTTTGTTCATGTTCAAGGTCGGCAACGGCTTTAATTTGGGCTATGCCTATGAAATGGCTACGTCAAGTGAATTATCGGGCCTGAATGCAGGCACCCACGAACTGTTTATGAGACTTATGTTATAATCGAACAGAAAGCTTTTTTCATTTCTGGAAAAAAACACAAAAACCCGCACCTCTCGGTGCGGGTTTTCTGCATGATGTGGTCCCACCTGGGCTCGAACCAGGGACCACCTGATTATGAGTCAGGTGCTCTAACCAACTGAGCTATAGGACCCTGTCGCCAAAGCGACAAAACTCAAAACACAAATCCCATTGATGAAAAGTGTTTTTGAGGATGGCAAAATTACATTTTTCTTTTGATTATACAGCATGCCGAACAACTTTTAAGACCCCTATCCCTTTTGAAGGGGATCCATCTGCGGGGCCTCTTGGCACAGTTCGACCAATACCCCATTGGCGGTTTTAGGGTGTACGAAAGCCACCAACTTGTTGTCCGCCCCCCTTTTGGGCCTGTCGTTTAACAGTGTGAAACCTTGTTCTTTGAGACGTTCCATTTCCGATTCGATATCCTCAACGGCGAAAGCGATATGATGGACGCCTTCTCCCTTCTTTTTCAAAAATTTCGCTATCGGACTTTCGTCGTTGATGGCTTCCAACAATTCAATTTTATTGGGGCCTACCTGAAAAAAAGAGGTCCTGACCCCTTCCGATAAAACCTCCTCGACCTTATAATGGGCAGTGCCCAATAATTTCTTGAACAGCCCATTGGACGCTTTGAGGTTTTCAACAGCTATTCCGATATGTTCGATTTTATTCACGATATCGCTTTAAACCACTAAAATACGCAATACTATCCGTATTTTTGCCCCATGGAAACACAGCGCCAAAAAAAGATCGCAGGGGTCATTCAAAGGGATATTGTCGATATTTTACAACGGGCCGCCATTGATGGGGGACTGCGAGGCACGATCATTTCGGTCACCAAGGTAACCGTGACCACCGACCTGTCGATCGCCAAAGTATACTTGAGCATCTTTCCGAACAAGGATGCCCAATCTTTGATGGAGGGCATTCAATCGAACCGGCCCTTGATCAAGCACGAACTTTCACAACGCACCCGACATCAATTGCGCCGTGTGCCCGAACTGCTCTTTTTTATAGACGATTCGTTGGACTATATCGAAAACATAGAAAAGTCATTGAAAGGCGAAGAAAACCCCATAAAAAATAGGGATCTGTTGCCTAAAAGAAAAAAGTCGTAACTTCAAATCAGGTTGAACTTTCCCCTATATATCGCCAAACGTTACATCCGCTCGAAGAGCAGTCAAAATGCGGTGAACATTATCAATTTCATCACTTTTCTGGTCATTGTCATCGGCTCGGCGGCCTTGTTCATTGTACTGTCGGGATTTGCCGGTCTAAAGACTTTCAGTCTTTCTTTCAGTAAATCGTTCGACCCCGACCTAAAGGCACTACCCGCTACCGGAAAGTTTTTTTCCATCGATGCGAACCAAGAACATGCTTTGCGGCAAATTGATGGTGTCGCTGTTTATTCCAAAGAAATTCAAGAAAAAGTTTACCTCTCTCACCGAAAAATTGGCCATATCGCCGAAATCAAAGGAGTCGATGAGCGATATGCCAGGGCAACAGGCGTCGATAGTACCATCTCCGTCGGTAAGTGGGCGATAAGTGCCGGTGTCGGTGTCGCAGGTTGGGGAATTGTCGATATTCTCAACCTGACCCCTAATCAAGTTCGCAACCCCTTGGAAATAGTTGCGTTTAAACCGGGTAAAGGCTCGGTCCTGCAAGGAAATCCATCAAACTTATATAATACCGTTCCGTTAATTATCGGAGGTGTTTATTCGGTGGAGGAAAATTTGGATAAAAGGTTCGTTTTTGCCGAACTGCCTTTGGTACAGGCCTTACTCGAAAAAGACAGTACCCAGATTTCGGGCATCAATTTCAAATTGAAGTCCGATGCCGATATAAGCCAAATCAAGCAAGAAGTGGCCACCGTTTTCGACAACAACATTATACTTCGGGACCGCGAAGAACAAAACATTTCATTGCACCGCATGCTCAATACCGAAAACCTGGCGACCTACCTCATATTTACGCTGGTGCTGATAATCGCCTTGTTCAATGTGGTCGGTGCGATTATCATGATGATCCTTGATAAGCAGCAAAACTCAAAAACCCTTTATGGCCTAGGAACCACGATCAAGGAAATTCGAAGAATTTACTTTGTTCAAGGGGTTTTGGTCACCAGCCTTGGCGGTATGATAGGGGTGCTTTTGGCATCGTTGTTGGTTTGGTCGCAATTGGTCTTCGGGTGGTTAAAGATAACCCCCAGTCTCGCCTATCCCGTTGAATATCAGGTTGTCAATGTACTTATCGTTATGGCAACGATCGTAATACTCGGCCTAATCGCTTCTAAAATCGCAAGTAGCAGGGTGACCAAAAAGCTGTTGGCCTAGTTTGCGAACTCGTAGTTGGCAAACTTATCCAATACCTCATCAAAAGCGGCGAACACATCTGACGACTCATTGCTGGTAACCATCTTCATTCGGTATTCCTTGAAGTTCGGAATTCCCTTAAAATAGTTGGTGTAATGCCTTCGTGTTTCGAATACTCCAAGTTTTTCTCCTTTCCAATCGATGGCCATTTGTAAATGTCTTCTTGCCGCTTCGACCCGTTCCTCCATGGTCGGGGGTGCCAAATGCGTGCCCGTCTCGAAGAAGTGTTTCACTTCTTTGAAAAACCAAGGATAGCCAATACTCGCACGGCCGACCATAGCCCCGTCAAGACCGAATTCATCGCGCATTCGCATGGCCGCCTCGGGTGTATCGACATCACCATTACCAAAGACCGGAATATGCATGCGAGGGTTGTTCTTTACTTCGGCAATGGGTTTCCAGTCGGCTTCGCCCTTATACATTTGGGCACGGGTTCGCCCATGGATCGCAATGGCCTTACAGCCCACATCTTGCAACTTCTCGGCGACCTCGACAATTTTTATCGAATTCTCGTCCCAGCCCAACCGTGTCTTTACCGTTATGGGAAGCTTGGTCCTTTCGACCATCGCCTTGGTCAATGAGACCATTAAATCAATATCTTTCAGAATGCCTGCCCCGGCACCTTTGCTTACCACTTTCTTCACCGGGCAGCCGAAATTGATATCGATGATATCGGGATTTGATTTTTCAACGATGTCTACTGATTGTAGCATTGAATCTAAGTTCGCTCCGAAAATCTGGATGCCCACGGGACGTTCTTTTTCGTAAATGTCGAGCTTCATGACGCTTTTGGCGGCATCACGGATCAGGCCTTCGGAAGAAATAAATTCAGTGTAAACGACATCGGCGCCCTGTTCTTTGCACAAGGCGCGAAAGGGAGGGTCGCTAACATCTTCCATGGGGGCAAGAAGCAATGGGAATTCGGGAAGTTGTATGTCGCCTATTTTGGGCATTCGAACCACTGATTTTTAAGGGGTTGCAAATTTAGGAAATTTTTAAAAGGTAATTTCGGTTTCTATTTTCTCTCCGTTTCGATCTACGATGACCTTGGTGGAATTTCCTTCTTCAAAAGTAGATAAGGCCCTCATGTAGCTCATCATATCAACTATGATACTATCGCCTAGCTTGACAACGATGTCCCCTTTTTGGAGTCCGGCCTTCTCTGCGGGCTTATCTTCGCTTACCCCGTCGATGCGCATGCCTTCACCGTCAAAAAGATAATCGGGCACCACGCCCAATGCCACTTTGAAACGCGGCACCTCCTCACTTTCGTTCTTGGTCTTTTTAAAGGCCAGTTTGGGTTTGTCGTCCAATTCTTCGATGACGTCGAGAATATAGGCGGTAATCATGTTCATTCCTTCATAATTCAATTTATCGTAGTCATCGCCCGGTTTGTGATAATCTTCATGTTGCCCTGTGAAAAAATGTAGTACGGGAATATCTTGCAAATAAAAAGAAGTGTGGTCCGATGGCCCGACACCCGATTCTTTCAATACCAATTTAAAGCCGGTGTTCGCCGAATTCAAGACTTGGTTCCAAATTGGTGCAGTTCCTGTTCCACTGATCGATAGGGTCTTGTCTTCTCGAAGTCTTCCGACCATGTCCATATTAATCATGTAATTGATTTTCGAAAGGTCAATGGTAGGGTTTTTGACAAAGTAATTGCTTCCGAGTAATCCCATTTCTTCCCCCGAAAAAGCTATAAAGAGATAATTGTTGCCTTTGTACGCCTTGGTTTTCAGACTATCGGCCAATTGTAGCAATACGGCGACACCACTAGCATTGTCATCGGCACCGTTATGAATCGCCTCACCTTCCCGATATAAAGATCCCTCGCCGCCCAAACCTAGATGATCGTAATGTGCCCCGATGATTACCGTTTTGTCTGCTTGATTGTTCAGAAATCCGATTACGTTCGTTCCCGTAATCGTACTATCACCATCAACATACTGTATTTCTTGATGCGGGTCGTTCTTGGGTTTAAAACTGAAGGTTTGGTAGAACTTTTTGTCATCGTTTTTGGGCTGCAACCCGATAGACTCCATTCGTTCCTTGATATAGTTTGCGGCCTTCAATTCGTAGGCGGTGCCCGTTTCACGCCCCTGAAGTGAATCACTGGCCAAGAAAGCGACATCGTCGGCAATGGAAACAACTATTGGTTTTTCTTTTTTACAGGATGAAATCGATATCAAAAAGAGCAGTAAGAGGCTTCTTTTAATCATTTTTGAATGTATTTTCGCGTAAAATTAAACATCCCATGAAGAAAATCTTAGTTCTTGCGGCAATAATAACATTTGGCAGTTGTAAAACCGAACCCAAGAAATCGGTAGAACCCGCGGCCGAAAAGACTTCGCTAATGGCCGGCTCGGATACCTTGATCCATGAAGGTGAGAAATATTTCAAGAGCATTCGCCAAATTACTTTCGGCGGCGATAACGCCGAAGCCTATTGGAGCTGGGATGATAAACAAATGATCTTTCAATCTAATTTTTCGGAATGGGGATTGAACTGTGACCAGATGTTCTTGATGAACATCAACGAAGATTTCAGGGGCAATAAACCTCCAATGGTCAGTACGGGTATGGGCCGCACGACCTGTGCGTATTTCTTGCCCGATAACAAACATTTTGTTTATGGATCCACGCATTTGGTCGATGAGGAATGCCCCGAGGTTCCCCTTCGGAAAAACGGAAACTATGTATGGCCGGTCTACGATTCGTTCGACATTTTCGTGTCAGATCTCGAAGGAAACATCACTGCCCAATTGACCAATGAAAAAGGGTATGACGCCGAGGCTACGGTTTCGCCAAAAGGCGATAAGATTGTTTTCACCTCGGATCGAAGCGGTGATCTAGAACTGTATACCATGAACCTTGACGGCTCGGATGTGAAACAGATAACCAATGAACTCGGTTATGACGGCGGCGCTTTTTTCTCGCCTGACGGCTCTAAATTGATATTTCGGGCCTCTCGGCCAAAAACACCCGAGGAAATCAAAAAATACAAAGACCTGCTTGCCGAAGGCTTGGTGGAACCTACGGAAATGGAGCTATTTATCTGCAACGCCGACGGTTCGGATCTAAAACAACTGACTTTTTTGGGCAATGCGAACTGGAGTCCATTTTTTCACCCCTCGGGCAATAAAATACTGTTCTCAAGTAATTTTGAGGCCGAAAAGGGCTTTCCATTCAATCTTTACCTCATCGACATTGATGGTAAAAACTTGGAACGCGTTACCCATGGTGAAACTTTTGACGCTTTTCCGGTATTCTCAAACGATGGAAAATATCTGGCCTTTTCAAGCAATCGAAACAACGGCGGAACCAGGGATACAAACTTGTTCATTGCGGAGTGGCAGGAATAAGATAATATTGCCCAAAAGGCATCAATAGCATCGACTAAGAGAATGAATGCCAATGAGCGACATTGAAATTTTTAGCGATACCGATATTTTCATTATTGTCTTAACGGGTCTATCCCCATTTTTTGTCATGCTGCTGATCGGTTGGTTTTTTAGATCACTAGAAAAAAGAAGAGTCGCTAAAATATTCCTTTATTTGGCCCTTATTTACATTCTCTTAATTGTTCTAACGCCCATTGTGCTAATTCTTTTGAAGGGATGAACATACCCTTTGAACCCACTGTTCTCGGAGTGAAACTGAATGTTCACCTTATACTTGAATATCTTGCCTTCATCATCGGGTTCAGGTTTTATGTTATTCTCAGAAAGCGAAGCAACGATACCATATCTTCGAATAACAGGCTTTCTATAATCATCGGTGCCGTTTTCGGAGCCCTGTTCTTTTCTCGATTGGTCGCCTTTTTAGAAAACCCAGCGATGCACTATGCGCAGGGGTGGATTTCAATTTTAAACAACAAAACCATCATGGGCGGGCTTTTTGGCGGTTTGCTCGGGGTCGAGCTGGCAAAAAAAATAATCGGGGAAAAACAGTCTTCAGGCGATCTGTTTACACTTCCGATTATATTGGGCATCATTATTGGTCGCGTTGGATGTTTCCTGACCGGAACAAAAGAGTTTACCTATGGCAAGGAAACCGATTTTTTCTTGGGAATGGATCTAGGAGATGGTCTGCCCAGGCACCCCATCGCCTTATATGAAATTCTTTTTCTGATGTTGATCTTCATCCTTATCAAACAACTTCAAAAGAACCCGAATCGATTCGAAAATGGCATGTATTTTAAGATCTTCATGGTTGCCTACTTCTCATTTCGCTTCGCGATCGAATTCATTAAGCCCAATTCATTTTTGGTGGTCGGTTTGAGCAGCATTCAGGTTTTATGCTTAATTTGTTTGCTATACTACCATAAAACCATCCGAAAGGGAATCATATATGCCCGAAAGAAATTACACCTACTATGATTTTACGCTAAGTCTCTGCCCGGAATGCCTGCGCAGGGTCGATGCCAAGATCGTCTTTGAAGATGAAAAGGTCTATATGCTGAAAAAGTGCAAGGAACACGGTCGTTCAAAAGTCTTGATCGCCGATGATGTTGAATATTATAAGAACATTCGCAACTATAATAAGCCTTCGGAATATCCGAAAACCTTTAATACCAAGACACATTATGGCTGCCCGTACGACTGTGGGCTCTGCCCGGACCATGAACAACATTCTTGCCTGACGGTTGTCGAGGTCACCGATCGCTGCAACCTTACCTGCCCGACCTGCTACGCGGGCTCGTCGCCCACCTATGGGCGCCATAGAACCTTGGAAGAGGTCAAAAAAATGCTCGATGCCGTCGTAAGAAACGAAGGAGAGCCCGATGTGGTACAGATCAGTGGCGGGGAGCCGACGATACACCCCCACTTTTTCGAAATATTGGATTATGCCAAGACATTGCCGATCAGACATTTGATGGTCAATACAAATGGAATAAAGATTGCGCGGGATTTTGAATTTGCCAAAAAATTGAAAACATACGCGCCCGACTTTGAAGTTTATTTGCAGTTTGATTCTTTGAACGATCAAGTGTTACAGACCCTGCGTGGTGCCGACTTGGCAGAAATGCGTTTGAAGGCTTTGGAACATTTGAACCGATTGAACCTTTCCACTACTTTGGTGGTCACTTTGCAAAAGGGTTTGAACGATCATGAAATCGGTGATACAATAGATTTCGCACTGAAGCAAAAATGTGTTCGCGGAATCACTTTTCAGCCCACTCAAATCGCTGGCCGCCTCGAAAATTTCGAGGTCGGTGAAAACCGAATTACCTTGACCGAGGTACGAAGAAAAATTTTGGAACAATCCTCGATTTTTATGCCCGACGATTTGATCCCGGTACCCTGCAACCCTGATGCCTTGGTCATGGCCTACGCCCTGAAATTGGGCGATGAGGTTAGTCCGCTGACGCGATATATCAATCCGGACGATTTGTTGAACGAGGGAAAAAACACCATAATATACGAGCAAGACGAGCAATTGCACGGTAAGATGATCGAGCTTTTCAGTACGGGAAATTCCGTTGAAAAAGCTAGTGACAATTTAAAAAGTATCATGTGCTGTCTTCCGGAGATTGACGCTCCCGAATTGGGGTACGACCATCTATTTCGAATCATCATCATGCAATTTATCGATGCCCATAATTTCGATGTCAGGGCCATTAAAAAATCATGTGTGCACATTGTCAATAAAGACTTTAAAATCATTCCCTTTGAAACCATGAACCTTTTTTATAGGGACGATAGAGCAAACTATCTTGAAGAATTACAAACCGAAGCAACATGGGATTGATCTTACTTCTGATGTTCGGCCCGGCATTGTTATTCTTGGTGCTGGGCATCGTTATTCACAGAAACGACAATAAGAAAACCGCCAAAATCTTTTTTATCTTGGCAGGGGTCTATCTGCTGATCAGCCTCGGTACATGTGGTTATTTATTGGCAACCTTTAGTTTACACTGATAAAATGATGATGACAAGAGGCAGATACCGCAGAAATGATTATTTCGAACTACATCCGATAGTTATCGAGACAACGTTTAAAACCAATGAAATTCAAGCAGATGAAATTTAACTATCCGCTGGAAGTAGGCAACCTCGACGGTCTTATAATAATCCTATTCCTTTTAATGCTTGGCCCACCTATTCTTTTGGCTATAGGGGGAATCTTCGCCTCAAGAAAATCGCACATTAAAACGGCCAAGATATTGTTCATCAGCGCCGGGATATATTTGCTCATCGGCCTTGGTATTTGTGGTGGTCTACTGGGCGTTTTTTAAAACCTTTTTCCGTGGAATTTTTTTGTTCATTTTTTAACCATTTGTGTAGTCCTAGTTCATTGAAATTTACTAGGTAAGGCCCGAGCAAGCTGTAAAATAAAGCTATATTTGCAATCGCTTTAAATCTCTCAATGAAAAATATTCGAAATTTCTGCATAATCGCCCATATCGACCATGGCAAAAGTACCTTGGCCGACCGCTTGTTGGACTTTACCGGTTCGGTCACTGAGCGCGAAAAGAAAGAGCAGTTGCTCGATAATATGGATCTTGAGCGCGAGCGTGGCATTACCATTAAAAGCCATGCGATTCAAATGGATTATCAATATAATGGCGAGCCGTATGTGCTGAATCTGATCGATACTCCCGGTCACGTCGATTTCTCCTATGAAGTCTCTAGGTCTATCGCCGCTTGTGAAGGTGCGCTTTTGGTGGTCGATGCGGCACAGAGCATACAGGCCCAGACCATTTCGAATTTATACTTGGCCCTTGAAAACGACCTTGAAATCATCCCCGTGCTCAACAAGGTAGATCTACCCAGTGCCAATCCTGAAGAGGTGACCGATGATATCGTAGATCTTTTGGGATGCAAGCCCGAGGAAGTCATTCCGGCCAGCGCAAAAACGGGAATCGGAATCGAAGAAATACTGGCCGCGATCATTCAACGGATTCCAGCTCCAACAGGCAATCCTAACGAAGCACTTCAGGCTTTGGTCTTTGATTCGGTCTACAATCCTTTTCGCGGAGTCGAAACTTATTTTAGGGTCATCAACGGGGAAATCAAAAAGGGACAAAAGATAAAGTTCGTCGCTACCGGCAAAAGCTATTTCGCCGATGAGGTAGGAACCTTAAAGTTGACGCAGCACCCAAAACAAAATATAAAGGCCGGCGATGTGGGATACCTTATTACCGGAATAAAGGATGCCCGGGAAGTAAAGGTCGGTGATACCATAACCGATTCGGAAAATCCCACCAAGAACGCCATTGCAGGTTTTGAAGATGTAAAGCCCATGGTATTCGCGGGAATCTACCCCGTCGATACCGAAGATTTTGAAGAGCTGCGCTCCTCAATGGAAAAATTACAGCTGAACGACGCCTCATTGGTATTCGCCCCTGAAAGTAGTGCGGCCCTCGGTTTCGGTTTCCGTTGCGGTTTTCTCGGCATGCTACATATGGAAATCATCCAGGAACGTTTGGAGCGCGAGTTCGATATGACCGTAATTACCACGGTACCCAACGTTAGTTATCATGCCTATACAAGAAAAGATCCTGAAACCAATATCATCGTCAACAACCCTTCAGATCTGCCAGACCCCTCTACCTTGGATCGTGTCGAGGAGCCCTATATCAAGGCTACGATAATCACGAAATCTGACTTCGTGGGCAACGTAATGTCACTATGCATCGACAAAAGGGGTTTGATTACGAATCAGACCTATTTGACCACCGACCGGGTAGAGTTGACCTTTGACATGCCCCTTGCCGAAATCGTGTTCGATTTTTACGACCGGCTCAAAACTGTTTCAAAGGGGTATGCCTCATTCGATTATAGTCCTATCGGCATGCGGGTGTCCAAACTGGTGCGTGTGGACATACTTTTAAATTCACAACCTGTTGATGCCTTGTCTGCGCTGATCCATTTCGACAATGCGACCACCATTGGCAAAAAGATGTGCGAAAAATTGAAGGAGCTGATCCCCAGGCAACAATTCGATATTCCGATTCAAGCGGCCATCGGATCCAAGATCATTTCGCGCGAAACGATCAAGGCGCTTCGAAAAGACGTAACCGCCAAATGTTATGGTGGAGATATTTCCCGAAAGCGAAAGCTTCTTGAAAAGCAGAAAAAAGGTAAAAAACGTATGCGTCAAGTGGGTAATGTCGAAATTCCGCAACAGGCTTTTATGGCGGTTCTAAAACTAAACGATTAAATCTTCACGCCTTTTCCAGAAAAATGTTGGCTTGAAGTTTTTACTTACATTTTTTGTGGGCCAATACAATAATTCCGGCCTTGTAAAGTTATTTCTGTAGTATATAAAGCCCCTGAATCAATGACAACCTACATTGCACAATTCGTTGCGCAACACCGCTTGATCCAAATCGAACAAAATTCAATATTTACATGGCAGCAAGAGGGTGGTGATGTCGATAAAGAGCTACTTCAGGATAAGATAATCAGAGAATCTTCGATTTACTTTTATAGACTTATCGCCGGCAAAGGTTACACTATTGAAAAAGAAGATATTTCGGTCACTGTTTGGAAACTGATGCCGTTCTTGGATTGAGCTGGCGCAGAGCAGACATCTTAATGAAAAGTCTTTTTCAACTAAAAACCTTTGGCCAGAACAAATCGGTAATGATTTCAAATCCATCGGTCAACTTATCCAAAGATTTAAATCATTTTGAGACAGGCCATTTTTTTCTTGCTGTATCGATTTAAGTAGCCCCTTCTATTTCGAGCATTTTTCCTAAATACACCAATTTATAGCCTTCCTTGATGGTATTGGATTCGGTACTGAAAGACGATATGATCTCCAATTCGCCATCAGGGGTCTTTAAAAAAATGGGTATGATATTTTCTTCCGCCTTTATAATCTCTATCATACCTTCATAGTGCTCTTGATCCTTAAGTTCAATTTCATGGATTGATGGGTATTTTCGCGAGGCTTCCATTAGTTTGATAAAATCATCGGTATGTGAAAACAGGCCTTCCTTAGGATTGTTCTCGGGGTCGTTCATTTCATCGGAGTTGACCAGGCGAAAAGAACCGTTCTCCCCGAACTGTTTTCCAAACTTATCTACTGCATATTGGTTGATATCCGAGTTGCCGGTCAAGGCCATCAAGTAGCCCACATCGTTCAATTCGATGTTGTCCATTATGGTATCTGAGTAAATGTTGGCCGTAAAGGCTTCCAAACCAAGTTTTTTAGCCTTTTCGATATTGATCTGGTTGCTGTCGATCAAAACCACATGACGGTTGTTCTTATGAAGATACTCACCGATAAGACGTGATACCTTAGAGGCACCTATTATCAATATACCTTCAGATTTTTTCAAGAATACCCCTATTATCTTGGCAAAGAAACGTGCCGTGGTAGCGTTGAGCAAGACGGTGCCCAAGACGATCATAAAGACCAATGGGGTAATATACTCGGCCCCCGGTTCGCCCTTTGCCAACAACTTTGACCCAAATAGAGAGGCGATTCCCGCGGCGACAATACCTCGAGGGCCAACCCAACCGATGAAAAGTTTCTCATTGAACTTGAGATCGGATCCCAAGGCACTTAGAAAGACCCCCATAGGGCGAACCACAAAAATTATGGTCAAAAACAACAAAGCCGTTTTCCAGTTCAGAATAAGTTCAAGGTCTGATATGTTGATATTGGCCGCCAACAAGATAAAGAGGATCGATATCAAAAGAACGCTCAACGATTCCTTGAAATAAAGAAGTTCTTTCAGATTGGGCAGGTCTGTATTGCCCATGACCATTCCCATGACTACAACGGCCAATAGCCCCGACTCATGGGCAAAAATATCAGATATCACGAAAACCAGTAAAACTGCCGAAAGAGAAACTACGTTCAGTAAATAATGGGGTATGAAATTCTTCTTGATAACAAAGGTCAGTGCGTGGGCGAAAGTAAAACCGAAAGTAAAGCCAAAGAGCAAAATCTTGAGAAATTCGATAAGGGCGGTCAAGGTATATCCCTGTCCCTCTCCCACGCTAATGAATTCGAAAACCAAAACGGCCGCCAAAGCACCGATAGGGTCTATTAAAATTCCCTCCCACTTCAGCACTGCCGAAAGATCTTTTTTAAGCGGAATATTTCTTAGTATGGGAGTTATCACAGTCGGTCCTGTCACGATAATCAATGCTGAGAATAGAAAGGAAATCTGCCAACTTAAACCGAAAATGAAATGGGCCGCAATACCGGCGCCAAAAAAAGTCACCAAACTGCCCAGGGTTATCAACTTGGTGATTACCGGTCCGACATTCCTGATTTCAGAACGTTTAAGAGTAAGACCGCCTTCGAAGAGAATGATGCTAATGGCTAGGGAAACGAAATAATATAGCCCCTCCCCAGGAAAAAGGCCATGCTGCCCGTTCCATATCGGTTCGATCAATTTCGAACCATCAGATGTATATAGCGTAGCGATAGGGCCGACCAAGAGTCCTATAAGGATCAATGGCAGAATTGCAGGAAGTTTTAACCGCCAAGCAAACCATTGGGCGATTATTCCTAAAATAATGATTCCGGAGAGTTCGACCATACTCTTAATTTTAATGTGCAAGGTAAACACATAGAATGAAAAATCACATTTTAATTCATTCCCTTGTGAGATTATGCCAAATATTGTCCCCTATTGATCCCACATCCCTGATTTTTAATAGTGAAACCCGTTCCAACTTTTCCAAATCGGCCAAAATTGGCCTGTCTTTTGGCACTAATAACCATTTTGCCGACACTTGGGTAAACAAAATAGTATTGCACGGTGTTCAAATTATAGAAGCCCAATAATTTGATGCTTATATCATAACTGCCTACTATTTTATTTAATTTGCAGCCTTATTGCCCTGATCAATGCGAATTTATCCCATAGAGACCGGAAACTTTAAATTGGACGGCGGCGCCATGTTCGGTGTCGTGCCCAAGGTCATTTGGCAACGAACAAATCCGGCCGATGTGAACAACCTTATCGATATTGCGGCCAGGTGCCTGTTATTGGAAGATGGAAATCGCCTGATACTTATTGACAGCGGGTTGGGCAACAAGCAATCGGACAAGTTTTTTGGTTATTACTACCGATGGGGCGACCATACACTGGACGGTTCTTTGGCCAAATTGGGTTTTCACCGTGACGACATTACCGATGTTTTCATGACCCATTTACATTTCGACCACTGTGGCGGCAGCATTCAATGGAACAAAGATCGAACAGGCTATGAACCCGCTTTCAAAAATGCAGCATTCTGGACAAACGAAAATCATTGGCAGTGGGCGACCCATCCCAATGCCCGTGAAAAAGCCTCCTTTTTAAAAGAGAATCTGCTCCCCATGCAAGAAAGCGGACAATTAAGATTTATACAAAGAGGAGACACCAGCTTTCTTGAAAAATCGGAATTGGGGTTTGATATTCTTTTTGTCGACGGCCATAGTGAAAAACAGATGATCCCACATATTCGGTACAAAGGCAAGACCCTTGTCTTTATGGCCGACCTGATCCCCACCGTCGGACATATTCCATTACCCTATGTCATGGGTTATGATACACGGCCCTTGCTTACACTTGCCGAAAAAGAACTATTTTTGAATACTGCGGTTCAAAATGAATTTTATTTGCTTTTTGAACATGATGCCCATAACGAACTCTGCACATTACAGCACACCGCCAAAGGTGTGCGTCTTAAAAACACACATAACTTCGATGAAATATTTTCTTAAAAACACATTGAACCTACCCTTAGGTATTGTTTTTTCTGTTCTGCTATGGTCCTGTAAGGCCCAATATATTTCGAGCACCGACTTTACCCCTGAATTTGGCTTTACCAAAGGTATTGAGGGCCCTGCGGTAGATAAAGACGGCAATCTATATGCGGTAAATTTTGAAAAGGAAGGCACCATTGGAATCGTCGATGGTGAAGGAAAGGGCAAGATCTTTCTAGAGCTCCCCGGAAAAAGTGTCGGTAACGGGATTCGTTTCGATCAAAACGGAAACATGTTCATTGCCGATTATGTCGGCCATAATGTCTATCGTGTTGAAAAAGGCGGCAAAGAACCGAAGGTGCATGCCCATAACCCGGAAATGAGCCAGCCCAACGACCTTGCAATAGCCCCTGACGGAACCATTTACCTCAGCGACCCTAATTGGGCCGAGAGCACGGGGCGCATTTGGATGGTCGATAAGAACAAGAAAATCATCCTATTGGAAGAAAACATGGGAACCACCAACGGTATCGAGGTTAGTCCGGATGGAAAAAAGCTCTATGTCAACGAATCCGTGCAGCGAAACGTCTGGCGTTATGACATAGCCTCGGACGGAAGTATTTCGAAAAAGGCCCTGTTCATGGCCTTCGAAGATTTCGGTATGGACGGTATGCGCTGCGATATGAAGGGCAACCTGTACATTACCCGTTATGACAAAGGTGAAATCGCCATTGTATCTCCCGAAGGGAAAATCATAAAAGAGGTTAAATTAAAAGGAAAAAAGCCGTCAAATATTACCTTTGGAGGCCAAAATGGAAAAACCTGCTTTGTGACCATGGCGGATCGTGGCTGTTTCGAGTCTTTCATGGCCCCGTATCCTGGAAACTATTTTAATCAAGTTCACTAACTAAAATCCATATTAATGAAGATTCAATTGACCAAATTGCTTGCCGGGTTTTCAGCGACCCTTTTTTTAATGGGCTGCGGCGCAACGACCTTGGTGACGACCCCTGTCGAAAACATAGATAATACCCCCCTTAAGATCTCTGACCTTACAGATGCTGAAAAGAAAAACTGGGGCCACCTAGATTTGATCAGTGACACCATACCGGGCATGAGCGTAGATAAGGCCTATAAGGAAATCATCGGCTCTAAAAAAGGACAGCAAGTAATCGTGGCCGTATTGGACTCGGGTATCGATCTCGACCATGAAGATCTTGACGGCGTATTATGGACCAATAAAGGAGAACGCCCAGGCAATGGAAAAGACGACGACAACAACGGGTATATCGATGATATTCATGGGTATAATTTTTTGGGCGAATCGTACAATGAGCAGTTGGAGGCTGCGCGCATCGTAAAACTAAAACTTGGCGATGCCGCGTTACAGGCAAAAGCAAAGGCAAAAGTCGATGAAGGATATACCAAGGCCGTGCAGAACAAGCAGCAGTACGAACAAATATTAAAAGCGGTGAAAAATGCCGATGCAGCCGTAAAAAAGCATTTGGGCAAAAGTGACTATACCAAAAAAGACGTGTCGGGCATCAAGCCCAAAGATGAGGCCATGCAACAGCATGTGGCCGTTTTAATGCAGATGTACACCTTTAAGGATACCATACCCGAAGTAATCGAAGAACTGGGCGAGGGAATCAAGTATTTCTCTGACCAGGCCAATTATAATTACAATGTTGATTTCGACGGAAGAAAGGTCGTCGGAGACGATCCATATGATATCAATAGTCGTGCATATGGTAACGGAAACCCCAAAAACAGGGTAGATGACGAAAGCCATGGAACTCATGTCGCCGGAATCATCGCTGCCGAGCGCAACAATGGCAAAGGAGCGAACGGGGTAGCCAACAATGTGGCTATTATGAGCATCAGGGCAGTACCGAACGGAGATGAATATGACAAGGATATTGCATTGGGTATCCGCTATGCTGTTGATAATGGGGCCAAAATAATCAATGGCAGTTTTGGCAAATCGTTCTCACCAAACGCGCAATGGGTCTATGATGCCATTAAATATGCGGCTGATAATGATGTGCTTTTCGTTCACGCCGCAGGAAATGATGGCGCCAATCTTGATGATCCCGCCAATCCGAATTTTCCAAATGATCAAGTCAACAATGGTGCGGAAATTGCGGACAATGTTATAACCGTTGGTGCTTTAGATCCAAAATACGGGTCCGAAATGGTAGCCTCGTATTCGAACTACGGAAAAGTAAATGTCGATGTCTTTGCCCCCGGTACCGATATTTATTCTACCTATCCAAATAATGAATATGGGTACTCTCCGGGAACATCTATGGCTGCCCCTGCCGTCGCCGGCGTTGCAGCCTTGATACGATCACAATATCCGAAACTTACTGCATCCCAGGTAAAACACATTATTATGGAATCGGGACTTGCCCCAAAGGCCAAGGTGATTCTCGGTGGTGATGCTTCAAAAGTGGGCCAGTTAAACGAGATTTCGACTTCGGGAAAAATAGTCAATGCCTATAATGCCTTGATTATGGCAAGCCAGGTAAACAGTGGAAAATTAAAAATATAGTTTATGCGAATGAATACGGCTTCCTTAATTGGAGCACTTTTATTTTTAGGGTTTTCATCATTCTTGAATGCCCAAAATACTTCATATTGGCAACAACACGTCGATTATACGATGGCAGTGAACATGAACGTCGAGAATTATCGATACAACGGTTCACAAAAATTGGTCTACACCAACAACTCACCCGATGAATTGAGCCGGGTGTATTATCACTTGTATTTCAATGCCTTTCAACCCGGTAGTGAAATGGATATGCGTTTACAGAGCATCGCAGATCCCGACGGTCGAATGGTTACCGAAGACAAAAAAAGTAGGATTGCGTCGCTTACCGAAAGCGAAATAGGCTATTTACATGTTACGGCCTTGACCCAAGATGGGAGTCCGGTCGATTTCACCGAAGAAGGTACTGTTTTGGTCGTAGAGCTAGCAAAACCTATTCCGTCTGGTGGGAAAACAACCTTTGACATGCAGTTCGAAGGACAGGTGCCCGTTCAAATACGAAGATCGGGACGAAACAATAAAGATGGTGTTGCATTGTCAATGAGCCAGTGGTACCCAAAGTTGGCCGAATATGATTTTGAGGGCTGGCACGCCGGCCCCTATATTGCCAGGGAATTTCATGGTGTATGGGGCAATTTTGATGTAAAACTGACGATTGACAAAGATTATATCGTCGGGGGTACGGGTTATTTACAGAACCCCCAGCAAATAGGTTATGGTTATGAAGCTTCCGGCACAAAGGTCGATAGGCCAAAAGGTAAAACCTTGACCTGGCATTTTAAGGCCCCAATGGTACATGATTTTGTGTGGGCTGCAGATCCAGAATATGTTCACGACACCCTGCAAATGGAAAATGGCCCCACACTTCATTTCTTGTACAAGAACGACAAAAAATATGAGGACACATGGAAAGCGGTACAACCGTTGACCGAAAAGGCCATGCAATTTTTTAACAGAAATATCGGCGAATATCCTTACGAGCAATATTCCGTGATTCAAGGAGGTGACGGAGGTATGGAATACGCGATGGCGACCTTGATTACCGGTGGCGATAAACCTGGCAGTGTCATCGGCACTATGATTCACGAATTGGCGCACTCATGGTTTCAGCATGTGCTCGCCACCAATGAAACCAAACACGAATGGATGGACGAGGGCTTTACCTCGTTCATTTCGGCACTATGTAGTAATGAAATAAGGGAACAGAACAAGGAAAATCCCTTTGAGAATTCCTACAACGGATATTACCATTTGGTCAAATCAGGGCAGGAAATGCCTCAAGCCGCCCATGCCGATCGCTATGTGAACAATATGGCCTACGGTATTTCGGCTTACAGCAAAGGAGCCGTATTCCTCGCTCAGTTGGGTTACGTCATTGGTCAGGACAAGTTAATGGAGACACTGCGAAAATATTATGCCGATTTTAAATTCAAACATCCTGTGCCCAACGATATCAAGCGTACCGCCGAAAAAATTTCGGGAATCGAACTTGATTGGTACTTGACCGATTGGACACAGACCACGAATACGATCGATTATGGCATTAAAGAAGTTGCGGCAGATGGCAACAAGACAAAAATTGCAATGGAACGTATCGGTCTTATGCCCATGCCAATTGATATTCTTGTGGTATACAATGACGGTACCCAAGAGACTTTCTATGCGCCTTTGCGAATGATGCGTGGCGAAAAGGAAAACCCTTATCCGCAATTGAAGCGAACGGTTCTAGAGGACTGGTCATGGGCCTCAAATAACTATAATTTTACAGTAGATAGGCCTCTGGAAGATATCAAAGCCGTTATAATCGATCCGTCGCAGTTAATGGCCGATATTGACAAAGAGAACAATATTTGGCAGGCCCAAACGCTTCCAAAAGATTGATAATCGGGTTTAATCGAGGTCATCAAAACCAAGGCTCATTGCGATACATATCGTTTCTGGCATTGCGTTCCCTATTTTGGATTATGATATGGGTCGAATCGATGGTGCGGTTACGGTAACCCAAGAGGTGAAACAATGATTTCGCATAAAACCGGGCTATCTTGAGGTTGACCTTCAGACTTCCTCGGCCGGAATCGTTCCATTTAATGCCGGGCAATGCAACAAGAAGATTATCTGCTTTTATTTTTCTCAGCACTTCGGAAATTTTGAGAATCCATTTGGGTATTTCCCGGATTAAAAAAAATGCTTCCGCGCCCTGCTTTTGGTACAAAGGCATGAACAACTGCGACGATTTCGGCGTTTCGACCTTTATATCATTATTAACTCCGAGTATGGTGCCTTTTTTCACTTTCTGAAAACTCTCAAATCCCGGATACATTATGAATTCATCGTTTTTGGACAGGGCAAATCGTTGTTCGACCTCATAAAAAGTGCTGTTGCCCTTTGCCGCATTTTCAAGTTGCTCGAAATGGGGCTTGAAAAAAGGTATCTCGTTCTTGGGCAGTGCCCCGGTATTGACCAATGTGAGCCAAATAAATGCAACGGCATTGTCCACTGCACTTATTACCTCATGTTGGCCCGATTCGAACCCTAAGGACACATACCCCTTTTCGTTCATGTAGCTCAAGAGCGGGCCTTCTAGAAATTCTTCGATCCCCAAAATAATAGGAACTGGAAAAAGCTTGGCAAAATTTCTGTTGATCAAGGCATCGTTTATGGTTACAAAAGGCAGGGTCTTACTCGATGTCGTATGTAGGTCGATAAAGTAGAAAGGAGGCGACTGGGCATTCAATAAAGAGATAATCAAATCGTGAATGCCCAACAGCTCTTTTTCTTCAATGCCAAGTTCGGATTCTTGCTTCGATTTGATGCGATCGATATTCTTCGTCGTCCAGAGACGATTAAGATCAGTATCCAAAAAACGTTTGTTCTGAAACAATGCCGGGGTGTTGCCTTGAATTCCGATAACCGATCCCGAAAGAGTTTCGGTCATTGATTGCAGTTGTTCAAAAACTTTTTCAATGGCGACAACCCCCGCCTTTTCATTACCATGTATTCCTCCGAAGAAGAAAATCGTGGGGCCCTTGTCTTGTCCTTTTAAATGCCCTATTAACCGATTTGACCGTATTATTGTAGGTACTGTAATTGTTTCTTCGGGCATTTAAATGTCATTTGAGGTAATAATTCCCATTAGTTTCTTGTCTCGAACCACTGGAAGACAATTAATTTGATTCAGTTCCATCAATTTTTCGGCCTCCTTTACACTAGTATCTGTAGAAGTTGTGATCAAATCAGTTCTCATGATTTTTTCAAGGGTGGTGCGCATCATTTTCGGATTGTTCAAGTAATCGCCGACATCGGTCCATGTCACGAGTCCAACAAGATTATAATGCATGTCCATCACGGGCACATGGTGAATATTTTTCCAAAGCATCATCTTTAACACCAGTTCAGCACTATCGTTTTGCTGTGCACTGATTATTTTCGAACTCATGCGTTGGCCAACTGTAGTTTCTTTATTTCGGACGGTTTGTTCATTGCCTTTTGCCAATTCCCATGCATCAACATTATATCCTCTCCGCTCCCTTTCATGCATTGTAGCATTTAAAATTTTCAAGGCTTCCGGTGGTTTGTGTTTTTTTAATACCCGGCGATAACTCTGTACCATCCATTGCGCCCCGTTTCTTCCTTTAATCCTGTTTTCGATAATTCCCAAATAGTGTTCCACATCCTTAGGGGAAACATTCATGCGGTACAAGCCCCGATAGGCCATGGGCAAAAAATGATCCAGCAACAATGCGCTGCTCGACAGCAATTTTCCATCCCAATAAAACTGCGCCGCATTGCCATACCTGGCAGCATGGTAGAAATTGCTTTTGATATCCTTAAAATTAAATTTTAGGTGAATATTGTCAAACTCCCTAGGCCTGCCCTGCATCACGCCAACCCAAAACATCATATTGGCCATTTCATCGGCCGTTGTCGGACCAGACGGCAAATATCGATTTTCAATGCGTATGTGCGGTTTGTTGTCGGTCACTCCATAACAGACCCTGTTCCATTTATAAACCGTTCCATTATGCAGGCCCAGGGCTTTTAATTTCGGAATATGCCCCGCTTTTAATTCCTTTAAACTATCGGTTTCGAATTCTGCTGTCAAGAGGCTTCTGAAACGAATGATATTGTCCTTGAAATAGTCCGCCGCCGAACCGCGCGCCCAATCATGGCCAAAATTGACACGGGCTTCCCGTTCGTTAAGATAAAAGGTACTTGCACGGGTGTCTACGCTCTGGGTAAAAAGGGCGATTCGGGTCTCTTGCCATAGCTCCCGGCCCATCAATAAAGGTGAATTCGCACAGATTGACAGTATGGGGCCTGCAATCGCCTGGGCCCAATTATAGCTGTTGGCGAAATCATCGGGGTCAATCTGAAGATGCAATTGAAAACTGGTGTTGCACCCCTCAAATAGAATGGAGTCATGATGGAGGTTGATTTCGTCGGCACCTCGTATATGAAGCTCAAGGTCGTCACCTCGCAGTTCGCGTATCGTTTCGTCCAATATGCTATACCTTTTCATTGGTGTCATGAACGACATGTTCAAATGCGTCGTATCGATCGTGGGCAAAATACCGGTGAGCACTATTTTAAGACCCAGCTTCTGCGCCACATTACGGGCTTTTGACAATAAGGCATTGAGTGTATGGTGCATTTTAGAAAAACAATCGCCAGTCAATACCAACGGGTCGAGATTGGCCTCAAGATTATAGAGTGCCAATTCTGTGGTAAAATGGGGGTCGTTCAAGGCTTCCAGCACCTTCAAAGCCCCGGTTGATGGTTCCCAGTTTTCATCGACCAGGCAAAACTCCTGCTCCGCTCCGATCCGAATCGGGCTTTTTTCGAACAGGCCTTCTTCGAGCATGAGTTGCAAGGCTTCAATATCGTTCAATAGGTGTGTGATATATTTGGCTTTCTTTGCTCCTCCTTTTAATTTCTCGACCTTTAGATCTCCCATGCCTTCAGAGTATAATTAAGACGCATTTCGAATATATGGGCTTCTCAATGCTCTTACTATGACAAATGTCATATGCTTCAACTGTGGTTTTTATTTTACTTTTACATGGTATGTCGAATGCATTCCCAAAAAAAGAAAAATTAAAGAGCTCTAAACTCATAGATCGTCTGTTCGCTGAAGGAAAGGGGGTTTCTTGCTTTCCGATCAAGCTCATTTACCTATCGGCCGAACTCCCGGAAAAAGTAAAGGTTCAGGCAGGGGTGGCAGTTCCAAAAAAGAATTTTAAAAGCGCGGTCAAAAGAAACCGGATCAAACGATTGCTGCGCGAAGCTTATCGCCTTAACAAACATCTTGTTTTTAACAATAGCGATAGTGCTTTTGCGTTTCTATTTTTATACCTTGGGAAGGAGATGCCTACATTTTCGGAAGTGGAAGACGGCATGCAAAAACTATTAGGAAAATTTATCGAAACGATAAACCATGAAAAAGATGATTAAAAGACAGGTTTTGATTCCGATTTTGGCCGTTGCATTTTTGGTGGTCGGAAGCGGTTTTAAGAGCGACTTCTTCGAAATCGCCAAACAGATAGAAATCTTCACTACCCTGTTCAAAGAGTTGAACATGAACTATGTTGATGAGACCAATCCGGCAGAATTGATGGATACGGCCATAAAAAACATGCTCGATGAGCTGGATCCCTACACCAAATTTTTGAACGAACAAGATGTCGAGACCTACAAAATCAATAATGCGGGCGAATATTCGGGTATCGGCGCCCTGGTACGTTCTTACGATGACCGTTTGGTCGTGGTCGAGCCCTATAAGGATTACCCCGCTGACAAAGCCGGACTCAAAGCTGGCGACGAAATCATTAAAATCGGAGATATTACGGTCGCCGATTTCGACGATAATGCAAGCGAGTTATTAAAAGGCGCCAACAATACCTCGGTTGCCATTACCTATAAAAGACAGGGCGAAACCAAAACAGCGACAATCGAACGTTCAGGTGTCGAGGTCGATGCAGTACCATTTTATAAAATGGTCGATGACAAGACCGGCTACATTGTTTTGGCAAAATTCAACGCCAAGGCCTCAGGCCAGACAAAAGCGGCATTGATCGACCTAAAGGGCCAAGGAGCGGACAAAATTATTTTGGACCTTCGGGGGAATCCGGGCGGGTTACTTTCGGAGGCCATTAACGTGACCAATCTCTTTGTCGACAAAGGCGAACTGATCGTAACGACGAAGTCAAAGGTCAAAAAATTCAACCAGGAATATAAGACCCGGAACAAGCCAGTTGATACCGAAATTCCATTAGTGGTTTTGGTAAACGGCAGCAGTGCCTCGGCCAGTGAGATCGTTTCGGGAAGTCTACAAGATCTTGATCGGGCCGTTGTCATGGGAGGGCGTAGTTTCGGAAAAGGACTTGTACAGCGACCTTTGCGCCTGACCTACGGCACACAGCTCAAAGTGACCATTAGCCGTTATTACACCCCTTCAGGGCGCTGCATTCAATCATTGGATTATTGGAACCGCGACGCGGATGGCAATGCCGTGCGCACAACGACCTATAACGATTTTAAGACCCGCAATGGGCGCAAGGTCCAAGATGGTGGCGGAGTGCTCCCCGATATTGAAATTGCCTCCTTAAAATCGAACGACTTGACGGCCGCCTTATTGAACGATCATGTCATTTTTGATTTTGCCACCGACTTCTACTACAAAAACGGGGTTTCGGACCCAGATTCGTTTACATTTTCGGACACTGATTTCGAAAGCTTCAAAAACCATGTGGCCCAAAGTGACTTTTCGTTTCAGACCAAGACCGAAAAGACCCTGAAAGAAGCATTGACCGATCGTGAAGAAGTTATTTTCAACGATGCCATTGAAAATGATTTCAAAAAATTGCTGGCCGATATAGACAAAAGCAAAATGGCGGCATTGGACACTTATCAAAAAGAAATTCGCAAAAATCTGGAAGACGAGATTATCAAACGTTATTTCTATCGTGAAGGACTTTATCAATACTATCTTTCACATGATGAGGCCATTTTGGCGGCAACCGAACTGTTGGGAAATAATGGAAAATATAACGCAATACTTCAATAGGCACATTTTAGAATGACGGTTTAAATTCCGTAACTTTCTGCCAAAAGCAAAACCATCGTCAAGACCCACCAAGCCGAACTGTTACTGGACACCCGATCAATTCTCGGCGAGGGTCCTGTATGGGATTTCAACAAACAGTTTCTTTTTTGGGTCGATATCGAGGGCTACAAACTGCACGGGTATAGTCCCTCAACAGAAACAAGTAAAGAATGGTCTTTCGACGAAATGATAGGGGCCGCAGTTCCCCAAAAAAATGGGGAACTCCTTTTGGCCATGGAAAAAGGCCTGGCAGCGTTTGATCCAATAACCGGGCAGCTGAAGAAGCACGGCGTATTGGAAAATTCAAATCCTTTGCTACGGTTCAATGATGGAAAGGTCGGTCCAAACGGTAACTTCTGGATAGGTACCATGGAGAAGCACTGTGCGCCCAATGCCGGTAACTTTTTTTGTGTAACCCCTGAGTTTCAATACTCGTTTCAAATACCGAACACATCCGTTTCAAATGGCATGGCCTGGTCTTCCGATAAAAAGAAGTTTTACTATATCGATAGCCCAACTTTCGAGGTAAAGGTTTTCGATTATGACAACATTGGGGGAACGATTTCCAATGAAAAATCCCTTTTTAATATTCCAAAAGACTATGGCAGTCCCGACGGTATGAGTATCGATGAAGAAGATATGCTCTGGATTGCCCATTGGGGTGGAAATTGCTTGCGAAGATGGAGCCCTTCCACGGGACAAGTTTTGGAGAAAATCGAGGTGCCCGCTCCGCACGTTACTTCCTGTTGTTTTGGTGGAAAAGATTTGAAAACCTTGTATATTACCACAGCAAGAAGTGGACTCGACCAAAAGCAGCTTGAAGAATATCCGCTCAGCGGCGGACTTTTTGTATACGAATCCGACGTTAAGGGAATGCCCATAAACTATTTTAATGCAGTACTCGGGAATAAAAGATAAGGTCGCCATAGTTACCGGAGCGGGTGAGGGAATCGGCTATGCCATTGCATCGCTTTTGCTAAAAGCAGGTGCAAATGTAGTGCTCAACGATGTTGACGAAGGCCGTGGAAATAAGGCCGCCTCTGAACTCGATGGAGCATTCTCCGGAAGCTGTCATTTTTTTGTTGGAGATGCGGGCGACGTACCTACCATCAACAAAATGGTCGATTTTACGCTCGACCATTTTGGACGTTTGGATTTTGTGATCCCGAATGCGGGAATTACGTTATTTGGTGATTTTCTCGAATTTACGCCCGATTCTTTTCAAAAGGTCGTCAAGTTGAATCTTCAAGGGGCCTTTTTCTTGGCACAGCGCGCCGCCAAAGAAATGATCAAACAAGGTACAGGTGGGCGTATCGTGCTTATGTCTTCCCAAGTGGGTGTTCGGGCCTATCATAATCTGACCGCTTATGGCATGACCAAGGCGGCCCTTCAGTTTATGGGGCAGAATCTTGCTTACGAACTCGGCGAACACCAAATTACCGTGAATACCATTGCGCCCGGAGCAACCTTGACCGAGCGAACAGCCAAAGAACAACCCGACTATGCAGGTTTTTGGGGAAGGTTGAACCCAAACAAAAGAGTTGGAAGACCGGAAGACATCGCCAACACCTGTCTATTTTTGCTTTCTGACGGGGCTTCCCACATCAACGGCCAGCTGATTCCCGTCGATGGGGGCTGGACAACTGCCGGAAAGTATCCTGAAGACCTTTGATTTCATCTTTTTACCAGCCTGCACAACAGACCAAGTGGTCTTATTACCGGCAATTTATCGATCAATTCAATGTAAAAAGGCACTTATCGGTTTTTTAAGGGCAATAAGCCGTTTAGAGCTGAAGCGTTTCGAGAAACGGTAGGCCCATTACCGACTTAACGGTCAGTTACCAAATATTAGTAGATTTTAAGCTCATACTTTGAAATACACCCTCTTTTTGTCAAGAAAATAGGTGATATACCAAAATATGAACAGCACGAAAAGGGCGTTGATGACCATAATGACCTTTTCTGAAACTCCTATCGGGGCAAGTAGTCCTTCCGTCCAAATCTTGCCAAAATCTCGAAACCATTGCGCTCCAACCGTTTCGGCAAACAAATAGATAAAAATGGAGTTGGTGCCCACCACCGAAAAGATTTTGAGCCATTTGTTATGGTTGTTTTTTACATCGATCGCCCAATAGAACAAGGCCAAGGTCAAAATTGCGATTCCTCCCGAAGCCAAGGTAAACGATGTGGTCGCTATCCTTTTGATAATAGGTGTGATGTTCAACAAATCCATGGCAAACCCTAAAATCAAAATAGCGGCCCCCCAAATCAAGAAGGGTCTTAGCTTCTCTTTCGGCGAAGCATCGGAAAGTAAAATCCGGCCACAGACTACGCCCCAAATGGTATGTGCGGCGGTAGGTATAAAATTCACGAAAACCCAATACCCGTTGTTTACCTTGCCCATGACCAGCATGTCTATATAAGAGCCAAAACTATCATGCCCCTGTACGTAGGGCGCTTCCGGGTTGTAGGCACGGTATAAGATTTCGGTAAGCACCAACAGGCCCACTGATATTCCGATCTGTGTTTTATTCGGCAGGTTCATAATGGCATACGCGATAAGAATGGTAAAGGCCAATTGCACCAATACGTTCCAAAGCTCCCAAACCAACTCGTGCGAATAGACACAATGCAACAATGCCCCGAAGGCAAAAAGCAAAAAACAGCGTTTGAAAATATGTCTTGTAGCTTCGGAGCGGCTACCGGACGCCAATCTTTTGCGAAGGGAAAAAGGCATGGCAACCCCAACAATGAACATGAAAAAAGGTTGGATCAAATCCCAGAATCGGAGTCCGTTCCAAGGATGATGGTGCAATTGATGGGCCAATCCCGAAAACACTGTCCCATCGGTCAATTCAGTGAAATTATGGTGAAAGCCCGCAGCTTCCGCAATGAGCAAAAACATGGTAAGTCCTCGAAAAACATCCAAAGAGAACAGACGTTTCGAAACATTGTCGCTGAGTTGAGACATGGCTTGGAAATTTTGGTGGTTATTTCCCCTAATGTAGAAAAAATATTGCCATTTCCATTAATGTGCCAATCTATTCTGCAGTTTCCTTTTTATGGCTATCTTAGTTTTGTGCAGACTCAGCCTCAAAACTATGAGAGCCTCCAAATTAATTCTTGTAAATATCAGACCATGCAACAGCTCAATGCTAAACAAAAGACTTTTTTTGACGAAGAAGGCTATCTGGTCGTTGAAAATCTATTAACTGTAGAAGAAACGGCCTATTACAGTAATCTTTACGCTTCATTTTTAGACAACCGTATCGATGCCTCAAGATACCGTTCAGACCTTTCAGGCGGTGATAATAAAGAAGAGAAGATTACCCAGATAATGGTACCCAGTAAGTTGGTTCCTGACCTGGTACATAAACCTTTGCACCAAAAAACCCTTGCAATGGCGAAAGAACTTATGGGCAACGATATTGAGCTCGACTTTGATATGTTGATCAATAAAGCCCCTTATACCGACACCATAACCCCTTGGCACCAAGATGCCGCTTATTGGATCGACATGCCCGATAAAAGGGCAGCAAGCTGCTGGGTCGCCATTGACCATGCCTATAAAGAAAACGGCTGCATGTGGTACACCCCGAAGTCGCATTTATCGCCCATATTGCCCCACGAGCAGACCGGAAACAAAGGCGCCTTGAAATGTGAGGGAAGCGAGGAGAATTCCGTATACATAGAGCTTCGGCCCGGATCATGTGTCTTTCACCAAGGAGGAACATTGCACTATAGTCGAGGTAACTCCACCTCGGATAATAGAAGGGCATTCATCACCAACTTTCGGCCAAAGGCCATGATCCAACTCGAACGGGAAAAAGGTGTCGACCACACCGGAGAAAGACAAATTAGAACCAAATAAACTTACAATGACCAGAAAAATATTGATCGGGCTATTTTCAATCTGTTTATTTTTTTTAAACGCGCAAGAAGGTGAAAAAGAAAAAATCAAACCCATTCCAAGGGCGAAGTCATTCGTGACTTCGCATCAAGGTATTTTCGGCGGCAAGACCATCAACTATACCGCAACGGCCAAAGAAACCTTTCTTATCGACAAAAAAGGGGATTCCATTGCGTCATTTTGGTCTGTGGCCTACACAAAAACCCCGATTGGGGACGTTCGTAAAAGACCCGTGACCTTTGTTTTCAACGGTGGGCCCGGATCTGCATCGATGTGGCTTCATATGGGCTTCTTCGGCCCAAAAGTGGTAAAAGTGGATTCCGATGCAAAGCAAGATGACGGTGCCGCACCCTATAATTTGGTAAAAAACGAGCATGGTTTGCTCGACCTTACGGATTTGGTGTTCATAGACCCCGTAGGAACGGGCTATAGCCGCTTGGTCGGAAAAGGAAAAGACAAAGATTTTTACGGTTTAAAGGAAGATGTCGACTCTTTTGCCCAATTCATTCGAAAATGGGTAACCGACAATGAGCGTTGGTTCTCTCCAAAGTATTTGGCGGGAGAAAGTTATGGAACCACCCGTGCCGCTTATTTGGGAAAAGCACTTGAGGGTTCTGGGCAGAACATGGCCCTGAACGGAATGATCTTGATTTCTCAAGCCCTCGACTATGCCGGATCGACCTCGATCCACCATAATATGACATCGTACATCACATATCTGCCCAGTATGGCGGCGACCGCTTGGTATCATAAAAAGGCGGGTCAGGGAAAGACTTTGGAAGACTTTGTCGAAGAGTGTCGGCAATTTACATACGACGCTTATACCGCAGCACTTTATAAGGGAAATCTTTTGGACGACTCTGAAAAAAATGCCATAGCCGAAAAACTGAGCTACTTCACGGGATTGGACAAAAAGTATATTCTGTATTCAGACCTACGGATTTTAATGGGGCGTTTTCAAAAAAAGCTGTTGGAAGACAAAGGTCTGGCCATTGGGCGATTGGATGGGCGATTTATGGGCGACGAAGCCGACAAAGTTTCCGAAAGCCCGCATTTGGGCGACGCAGCAAGCTATCAGATCAGTTCGGCATATACCGCTGCATTGAACCACTACTTCGCATCTGAGCTAAACATCAAAATGGATAGGCCCTATATTACCTCTGGAGGAGGCAGCGGTTGGCGCTGGAGAACGGTGCCCGACAGTCAATATTGGGAGCCAATGCCCGTAAATACGGCACCCTATTTGGGGGAGACCATGCGTCGCAATCCGGCGATGAAGGTTATGGTCGCCAGCGGGTATTATGACCTGATTACCCCCTTTTTCGACGCTGAATACACCTTTGCCCGCAACGGAATCGTCACTGATCGTGTAAAAATGACCTATTATGAAGCCGGACACATGATGTACACGCATGAACCCGATCTAATAAAACTCTCCAATGATATAAGAGAGTTCTTAACGACCAACTAATACGCTTTTGATAAAGACATTTTGTAGCATTCTCCTCGCCGCAACGGTAGTCCCGTTGTTTGCGCAAAATTTACCCGAAATCAAGGACGGTTTCAAGGATGGTGATGATGTGTCGCTCGTCATTTTAGGCACCGTACAAGATGCTGGCTCTCCCCACATTGCCTGTCAAAAAGAATGCTGCATTGAACTTTTCGATAATCCGGATCCGGAAAGAAAAGTCGTTTCGTTAGGATTGATAGATGCCCAAAACCGAAAAACCTTCCTTTTTGAAGCTACACCCGACATTGCCGAGCAGTTAAAAATATTGAAAAACACCGCTTTTAGGGACGCTCCAGAAATACCGAACGCAATCTTTCCGACTCACGCCCATATCGGTCATTATACGGGGCTAATGTATTTGGGCAAGGAGGCGACAAACGCACGAAATGTTGCCGTTTATTCAATGCCCAAAATGAAAGTCTTTTTGGAAGAAAATGGGCCTTGGAGCCAGTTGGTTTCCAATAAAAATGTCGAATTAATGCCTATTTCCGATGGGCAGAAACTCGTGTTGGCCCCGAATATAACCATAGTGCCATTTACCGTTCCACATCGCGATGAATATTCCGAAACCGTAGGTTACCGTATCATCGGACCCCATAAAAGTGTGCTTTTTATTCCCGATATCGATAAATGGGGAAAATGGGAGACGAACATAATCGATGAAATAGCAAAAGTGGATTATGCCTTTCTTGATGCCGCATTTTACGATGCCGAGGAAATCGACAATCGCGATATTTCTGAAATTCCACATCCTTTCGTTATTGAAAGTATGGCACTGTTTAAGGATTTACCATCTTCCGAAAAGCAAAAAATCCATTTTATACACCTCAATCACACCAACCCCTTACTGAAACAGGAAAGTCCGCAATCGCAGAAAGTCTTGGAAAAAGGATTCAATATTGCCCGTTTCCGTCAGAAATTCAAACTTTGATTTCAATGGACGAACATGTTAAGGTCACCATTGGAAACTTGTTGAGCGTTACCGTTGAGCGGGTTCGGCCAATTTCAGGTGGCGATATTTCCCAAGCTTTTTTATTGGAAACAAAAACGGACCGTTTTTTCTGCAAGACAAATCAGGGCGCTAAGATCTATGAAATGTACTTGGCCGAAAAAAAAGGATTGGAAGCGATTTCGCGAACGAATACGATTGCGACACCAAAAGTATTGCTATGCGAAAAAATGGAGACAGGGGCATTTCTGTTGATGGAATATATCGAGCCGAAAAAAGCGTCTCGAAAAGACATGGAGCTTCTTGGACACCAATTGGCGGCATTGCACAAAGTATCGGGGGTCGAACAGTTCGGTTGGGATAGCGACAATTTTATAGGTAACCTACCACAAGCAAACAAAAAGTATTCCGTTTGGGCCGATTTTTATGTTTTTGAAAGATTGCTTCCCCAAATGAAAATGGCGCTTGCCAAAAATCTTCTGCAATATTCTGAAATTCCTTCGGAGGAAATCCTGTTAAAAAGTTGTTCGAATCGCTTCCCCTACGACCTAAAACCTTCACTTTTACATGGCGACCTATGGGGCGGTAACTATCTGATTTCGCAAGATGGGATTCCGTACCTTATCGATCCTGCGGTTTATCACGGGCATCATGAGGTCGATATTGCCATGACCCGATTGTTCGCAGGATTCGATACTGCTTTTTACGATGCATATTCAGCACATTTCCCGAAAATTGGAGGTGAAACCGCCCGCAATGCGATTTATCAACTGTATTATTTGCTGGTGCATTTGAATTTGTTCGGCGGTTCGTACAAAGAAGCTGTTACGACTATATTGAAAAGGTATTTTTAATTATTTTTAGTGATTACACGCTGTCGATCATGGTCTTTTGCAAATACTCGTTTGTGCTGATGGTTTTCTCTTTGGTCATTTTGGGCTGTAGCCCATCCGAAGAAAAAAACACCGAAAAAAAAGAATATAAAACTTGGTCGTCTTACTTGGGCGATCCGGGTCGAAGCCATTACTCCACCCTTTCGAAAATCACAAAAGATAACGTCAAAAACCTCAAGATCGCCTGGTCATACGAAGCTGATGATTGGGGACAAATGCAGATGAATCCTTTGGTTGTCGACAGTGTTTTATACGGGGTAACCGCGGCACTTCGGGTCGTTGCGCTGAACGCCGGAACGGGTAAGGAAATCTGGCAATTCGGCGATTCCGAAAAGGTGTGGCACTCGACCAGTCGGGGGGTGTCCTATTGGGAAAAAGAAGACGACAAGCGGATTTTGGTAACCCGTGGCCCAGATCTTTTTGCATTGGATGCCCTGACCGGAAAACCGATTCCTTCCTTTGGAAATAATGGAAAAATCGATTTGCGTTCCGGAATGCCCGAATCGGCCAAGGAGAAATTCGTCATTTCGAACACCCCCGGAGCCATTTATAAAGACCTTATTGTGATGCCTTTGCGCTTATCGGAAGGCGAGGGAGCGCCATCGGGCGATATTATGGCCTTTAGTGTCGTTACCGGAGAATTGGCCTGGGTATTCCACACCATTCCCCATCCAGGGGAGGAAGGCTATGAAACGTGGGAAAACAAGCAAGCCTTTAAAGACGATCTTGTCGGGGCGGCCAATAATTGGGCCGGTATGGCCGTCGATGAGGAAGCCGGTATCATTTATGTGCCCACAGGTTCTGCCGCGCCCGATTTTTATGGGCGTAATCGCTTGGGGAGCACTCTTTATGCAAACTGTCTTTTGGCGTTGGATGGAAATACGGGCGAACGCATTTGGCATTTTCAATTGACCCACCATGATATTTGGGATCGCGATCCCCCGGCCCCGCCCAATCTTTTGACGGTAACTCGCGATGAAAAAAATATTCCTGCCGTTGCCCAAGTGACCAAACAGGGCTACGTTTATGTGTTCAATCGGCTGACCGGGGAACCGTTGTTCGATATTGAGGAAGTGCCCGTACCCGAATCGACTTTGGAAGGAGAAAAGGCCTGGCCCACACAACCGATCCCGACAAAGCCCAAACCCTTTGCCCGACAGTCTCAGGATTTGACGGAAAACGATATCAGTCCGTTTGCCGAAAACAAAGAGGAGTTATTAAAGATTTTTAAGGAAAGTGATAAACGACAATACGCACCGCCCGCTTTGACCCGGGGGTTTTTACTTCCGGGCTATGATGGGGCGGCTGAATGGGGCGGGGCAGCAGTTGATCCCGAAGAGGGCATTCTCTATGTCAATGCCAACGAAATGGCTTGGAACATACAAGTTGCGCCCGCAGACGAAGTGGCCGAAGGGATGCCCTTGGGCGAGGCGACATACCAAAAATACTGTGTAAGTTGCCATCAGGCTGACAGAAAAGGTTTGACGGCCAGCGGTTTCCCGTCGCTATTGGATCTGCAATTACGTAAGGAAAAAAAGGAGGTGGCCACCATTATCCTTAAAGGTAAAGGGATGATGACGGGCTTTCCGCAAATAAAAGACGATGAAAAAGAGGCGCTTTTACGGTTTTTATGGGGCGAGGAAGTCAAGCACAATGTCGTTGAAAAAGACAGAGCTGACAGCATCAAATCCAACGGTGCGATTAACTACAAACACACCGGTTACGACAAATTTCTAGATAGCAAAGGTCTGCCCGGCATTAGTCCACCGTGGGGCACCCTGCATGCCATCGACTTAAATTCTGGAGAATATCTTTGGTCGATTCCCTTTGGGGATACTCCCGAATTGGGCGAGAAAGGTAAGGGAACGGGCACCGAAAACTACGGCGGGCCCGTTGTTACCGAAAACGGATTGTTATTTATCGGTGCCACACGCGACGGTTATTTTCGGGTTTTCGACAAACGCACGGGTGACATTCTTTGGGAATATAAACTTCCGGCAGCGGCCTTTGCGACCCCGGCCATGTACGAGGTCAACGGAAAACAATATATCGCCATTGCCTGTGGCGGCGAGAAATTAGGCGCGGAAAAAGGAAATCAGATTGTGGCGTTTGCACTGGAAACCCCTTAATCTCAAAGTTGGAACAAAGTTGTTAATGAAGCTTTGCAGAAAATAAGAGGTATCAATTCAAAAAAGTGTTTACTTCAAGGACAACAACACATTCCCTTTGCTTGACAGATGCAGATCTTTAACCTCTCCCGATCCATTGAACGAAAAACGAATACCGGCAAGTTTGCCGAAGTCATCGATAAGATCGGTTTCAAACACCATTTTATCTTCCAAATAAATGGACAAACGATTGTCAACATTTATTACTCGAATATTTGACCATTCTCCACTTTCAACTGAAAGGTCAGATAGGTCATTTTCTTCTCCATCTATCACAAGACTGCCAAGTCTTAGTGTGTTTTGGGAAACACAGCCGGGCACACTGAACGGAACTCTTATAAATTTTTTGGTGCCAAAGAAAATGAGCTTTCTAAATTCACATGGCACTTTGCCCGACTGTGTGTTAAATCGAACATTAGCCTTGAAGTCAAAATTTTCAAACTCAAACTCAGGATTCGCGAAAGCATTAAAAAATTCAAGTGATACTTCATCCGGATGTATTAGGATGTCATTATGGACATCGGTAGAAATCCTTAGCACTGAATCACTTTCAAATTCATTTTTCCGCAAATATCTGGGCGGTTTTGTTTCATTCAAATATGAAATCGCCGACATCCATCCGTCAGAAGGAATGAACAAATCCTTTTCTGAGACTACAAAGCCATTTACCAACAATTTGGCATTATAATAGCCGGGATACTCATAATAATGTGTAAATATCGTATTCGAAGGATTGACTTTGTGGCGTTTGGTGGAATCCCAATCTTGCTGAATTTCAACAAAATTGGCATCGACTTTTGTGACATCGTATTCGAATACAACCGTATTTGGCAATCCGGTGGTCACTTTTTTTATAGAAAAGGATGTTTTGGAAGGATCTATAGATTGTGTTCCATGATTTATGAATGAAACAGCTGCCACAGTCGCCATCAATACCAATACGCCAAGACCGTAAATGAAAATCTTCTTTTTTGAGATTTGGCTTATTGGTTCTTCAGGTTTCTTGACGGTCCAACGATAGTCCATATAGCCTTCGTAACCTAAAAATGCCGCTATGGCATCTAAAGTTGCCGGCGCAGGTTTATTGTAATAAGCCACCTTTCCTAGAAATCTTTTAAGAGTGGACACGCTTAATTGAATCGATGTGGTTTCAAATATTTTTTCGCTTAACCGTTCAAAATTACGAGTGCTCCAATGAGCTGCCTCGCCCCAATTTAGATGATCTACCAACTCTGATTTTAACCTTTCGATAGCAGTATTGTCGAACTCGTTCATAGTGGCAAAATACGGTCATTTAAAGCGATTGGTCATGCTTGAACAAAACATGAACAGTAATGAACACGGCTTTTATCGTTCAATTTCGATATTTGATAAAAAATTTCAAATGAAAAATACAATTATAATTTTCTTATTCTTTAATGCCTTTCAAGTATTTGCTCAGGTTCAAGTGCCGATCGTATCAAAGGAATGGTCTTTTGTGGAGCGCGAGCCAAGGCGATTTGAAAATAAACTTGGCAACGAAGCGGTCTATCTAAACGGGCAGGCTTCACTTGAGAATGTAAAATTTCAGGATGGTATCATCGAATTTGATTTCATGGCAGAAAAACCCCGGGCATTCGCGGGACTATATTTTAGGGCGCAAGACCGTGGAAACCATGAAACCTTTTATGTACGCTTACACAAATCAGGATTTCCGGATGCGATTCAATACAACCCCGAGTTCAATGGTGAATCTAATTGGCAATTGTACAGAGAGCATCAGGCCGTGATCAATTTCAATCCCAAGGAATGGAACCATATAAAAGTAGAATTTAGGGGTTCTGAATTAAAAGCGTTTCTCAATGGGATGCCCGAACCTATATTGCATGTGGCTAATCTCCGAAGAAAAGACAAAAAAGGGTTTATTGGCTTTTACAGCTTTCTAGGGGCCTACTTTTCAAATTTCAAATACACCCAATTCTCAGAAACTACGCCATTCAATCAGCATGAAAAGTATGACCCTGATGTAGTTCGCGAATGGGAGCTCAGCAAAACCTATGAGATTTCAAAAATGGATGTAAATCAATATCCCAAAACTAAAAAACTAGAATGGAAAATTTATTCCGCCGAGCCTTCAGGGCTTTTGAACATCAATAAACATCGCAGAAAAACAAGTTCAGGAAACTTCGAGGAAAATCCGGTGAATGTTGTTTGGGCACGATATAAATTTAGGTCTTCAGAACCGGCTGTAAAAAAGCTGTCTTTTGATTTCAGTGATGACGCGGTCGTTTACTTTAATGGCGCCAAGTTATTTCAAGGAAAAAACAGTTTCAGGGCAAAAGGGCCGACTTTCAGGGGTGATATGCTCATCGATGGAAACACGCTCTTTCTAAACACGAAAAAAGGAGAAAATGAAATCTTGGTTGCGGTATCGGATAAAGCGAACGGCTGGGGAATTATGGCAAAAATTGAGTGATACTAATACCTGAACTATGCCATCACCATGTTCTCAAAACATAATAATGCGAAGGCAGCTGCATGAGCGCGCCACTTCAATTGGAAGTTCTAGTTAATAATAATTTGCGTTCTTTGCCGACCGTAGCATATCCACTAATCTTCAATCTATTTTTTGGCCAATCGGTCACATAGCGTTTCAATATTAAGCTACCCTTGTCTCGGACTAAAAACTTATTTTCGTCTCATCGGCAATCAAAAAGAGAATGTTGGGTTTTGCTTCCGGGTCGTTTTCAACAGTTTTTTTATCCACATTTCTTCCCGAAAGAAAAAATATCCCCATAACGGAAATAAAAAGATGGCCAAGCAACCTTAATCTTGCGGTTGGTGTTGTCGGTTTCATTGTTTAATTTTCAATCTTATTATTTACCAATATAGGGAATCATGGATAAAATAAGGGTGTTGGTCGTAGGTTGCGGCAATATGGGTGCCTCGCATGCGCGGGCCTACCATCAAATGGAAAATTTCGAAATTGTCGGCCTGGTCAGCCGTAGGCCCGAAAGCAGGGAAAAACTGTCCCAGGAATTGGGCGGCTACCCTACTTTTGGAGATTATAAAACCGCTTTGGAGATCTCAAAACCTGATGCGGTCTCGATCAATACCTACCCCGATACGCATGCCGAATACATACAGGAAGCCTTGAATGCCGATGCCCATGTTTTCGTAGAAAAACCTTTGGCCTTGACCGTTGAAGATGCGCAACGCTTGACCCATCTGGCGCAGGAAAAAGGCAAAAAAATGGTGGTGGGCTATATTTTGCGTGTCCACCCTGCGTGGGCCAAGTTTGTGGAGGTCGCCAAAACCTTGGGCAAACCCCTTGTCATGCGCATGAACCTCAACCAGCAAAGTTCGGGCGACAACTGGTACACCCACAAGCAGTTGATGAACAGCATGTCGCCTATCGTAGATTGTGGGGTGCATTATGTGGATGTAATGTGTCTAATGACCGAATCGGTGCCTGTAAGCGTAAGTGCGATCGGTGCAAGACTTTCTGATGAGGTCGATACCAACATGTACAATTATGGTCAATTACAGGTTCGCTTTAAGGATGGTTCTGTCGGATGGTACGAAGCGGGCTGGGGGCCGATGATGAGCGAGACCGCTTTTTTTGTAAAGGATGTAATCGGTCCAAAAGGTTGTGTCTCCATTGTCGATGAGGCCAAGGGCGATTCCGATAGCGTGGACGACCATTCAAAAACCGGAGCATTGAAACTACATCATAGCGTCATGGATGAACATGGAAATTTTGCCAAACCCGACGAGCTGATAGATACATCCGATGAACCCGATCACGATGGACTATGTCTTTTGGAGCAGGAATATTTTTTAAAAGCGATTCAACAAGACCTGGATATGAGCGACCATTTGCGCGATGCCGTAAACAGTTTACGTATCGTTCTGGCCGCCGACGAGTCTTTCAAGACGGGCAAGACCGTTGAATTGTAGGCCCCTTAAAACAGGGCTGTCCAAAAAAGTCAAATTTGGCTATTTTGTCAGGTTGAGCCTGTCGAAACCGATTTTGATTTTCAACAAGTAAAAGTATTTCGACAAGCTCAATATGACATTTACACTTTCTTTTTTGGACAGCCCTGTTTTTATTGTCATTCCAACGAACGAACAATGAAATATCTTTAACTCATGATCCGACTCATCGAAAGGGCCAAAGACTTCAAAAACAGAACGGCGGTAGTATCCAACGGCGCGTCTTATTCCTACGGACAACTTTTGGAAGCTTCCCGAAATGTCGCGGCCAACTTGTTGGATGGAAAAGACGATCTCAATGAGGCGCGGATTACTTTTTTGGTGCCTCCTTCGTTTGAATATACGGCCGTGCAATGGGGCATTTGGGCCGCTGGTGGAATTGCCGTTCCGCTTTGCGTGCTTCATCCATTGCCATCTATACAATATGTTTTGGAAGATACGCAGGCCGAAATCGTAATCGCCCACAAAGACTATATCGGTTTTTTGAAACCTTTGGAGGCCACAATCGGTATTTCGGTAACCGCATTGGAATCGGTTTTAAAAGAAAATACAACCAGCCTGCCCGATATCGATTCGCGGCGTCGGGCCATGATTTTGTACACCAGCGGCACCACGAACAGGCCCAAAGGGGTCGTCACGACCCATGACAATATCGAGGCACAGATCACGACTTTGGTCGACGCTTGGGAATGGCATAAAGAGGATTATATCCTTAATATTCTGCCTTTGCACCATGTACATGGAATCATCAACGTTATGGGTTGTGCGCTTTGGAGCGGTGCTTGCTGCGAATTCCTTCCAAAATTCGATGCTGAAAAAGTCTGGGAAATTTTCAAATCGGGAAGGTTGACCCTGTTCATGGCAGTGCCGACCATTTATTATAAATTGATTTCCTTTTGGGAAAAAGCCGCTGCCGAAGAACAGAAAAAAATGTCAAAAGCCGCATCGAAATTGCGGCTCATGGTTTCCGGTTCTGCGGCATTGCCCGTACCGGTACTTCAAAAATGGAAGGAAATCACAGGTCAAACCTTATTGGAGCGTTATGGAATGACCGAAATCGGAATGGGATTATCCAATTCGTATCGCGGAGAACGAAGGCCCGGCCATGTTGGATTGCCGTTGCCGGGTGTTCAGATGCGACTGGTCGATTCGAACGACGAAACTGTAGGCGAAAATGAACCCGGGGAATTCCAGATCAAAGGGCCGAGTGTTTTTAAGGAATATTGGAAAAAACAGGAAGCTACACGAAAAGCCTTTACCGAAGATGGCTGGTTCATTACGGGCGATATCGGCATGTTGAACGACGGACTTTATAAAATATTGGGGCGCGATAGTGTGGACATCATCAAATCGGGCGGATATAAAATTTCCGCTTTGGAAATCGAAGATGTGCTGCGAAAACATGAACTTGTTGACGATTGTGCCGTGGTCGGGCTACCCGATGACGAATGGGGCGAAGTAGTTTCGGCCTGCATCGTTTCAAAAAAAGATACTGTGGATTTCAAGCAAATTTCCGAGTGGTTGAAAACGCAATTGCCTGCGTATAAAATACCTAGGAACTACATTGTTAGGAATGGATTACCCAGAAACGTATTGGGCAAAGTAACGAAGAATGAAGTAAAGGAGATGTGGCCCCCTCTAACTCCCCCAAAGGGGGAGAACGCTCGATGAGATTGGAAAACAATAAAACTCAAAATGCCGAACCCGTAACTTGAATACATGGATTTTCTTACTCTATTCCCCTATCTCGGTATCATCGTTCTGGTAATCATCAATGCCGTTTTGGTAATGAAGCGCGATATCACGGTGGATGAAAGCGACCACAACCCCGAACCTTGATGGATTATTTCAGCGAACATTACGTCACCTTGATCCTTACGGCTGTTTATGTCGGTGGATGTCTGTACATCGGATGGCACTTCAAGAAAAAGGCCAACCAGGGGGTTGAAGGGTATTATGTCGCCAAAAGAGAAATTCCGGGATGGGTGATCTCCTTGGCCTTTTTTTCCACCTCTGCGAGTACCAACACCTATATCGGGCAGGCAGGGAAATCTTTTGAATACGGACTTTCTTGGGCTTGGATGGGACTGATTTGGACGGTCTTCTGCATAATCTCGTGGCAACTTTTAGGGCCTAAAATGCGATTTCAGACCGCACGGTTGAAATCGTTTACCATTCCTGATTATTTTCATTTAAGGTACAAAAGCAATCTCGCGAAAAGCATACGGGTGCTGTCGGCGGTCATCATATTGTTCGCAACCTTGTGGTATATGATTGGCATTGCCAAAGGTTGTGCCCATGTATTGACCTCGGTATTGGATATACCTTATGAATATGGTGCATTTGCCATAATCGCGATTACCTGTGCCTACACGATTTGGGGCGGAATGTATAGCGTCTTGTGGACGGATGCCGTTCAAGGTATCATCATGTTCGGCGTGGCCATTTTGATGTTGGCGATTCCGTTCATGTATGTCGGCGGGGTCGATAATCTAATGGAAACCATTCGCAGCACAGATCATTTGACCAAATCAGGAGAACCCATAAAATCAGGGTTGGTGGCTTTTGGCGAACTGGTCTCCTTTTTGTACATCCTGGGCATTGGCCTATCGGTCGGAATGAAACAAATTTCTGAGCCGAAAAACCTGATTCGCTTCTATTCGGTAGACAATGCAAGAAGTATGCGTTTTGCCATGATATGGACACCGGTTTTTTTGGGAATTTCCTTGGTCTGCGTGATGGGCCTCGGTGCCCTGGTACATGGTATGGCCTCAACAGAAGAAGCAAATCTCCTGATAAACGATACCGATGAGGTCGTGGGCTTTATGTTGGATAAATTCGACAACAAATTCGTCAGTGGTATTTGCGTTGCCGGACTTTTCGCCGCCGGAATGTCTTCTTTGGCATCGGTCATTATTATTATCGGAACGGCATTCGTAAAAGACATTTGGCATGTTGCAAAACCAATGTCAGAATCAAAAATCGTTCCCCGAACCAAGTGGTTCATGGTAATCTATTGCGTTATCGTATATGCTATGACGCTCTATCCCATGGCCGGAATCGTTGAATTGACCGCATTTGCCGGTGCGGTTTTCGCGGCCAGTTTTTTTCCGGCCATCTTTGGCGGACTCTATTTGAAGTGGGGCACAGACCTTGGCGCGTTAACTTCGATGATTGCGGGTATGTTGGTGAACATTGTTTGGCGTTTCGCATTTCGGTTCGAGTATGAACCCTTGAAGGATATCCACGAAATCATTCCTGCATTTCTAATCTCAATGCTGACCTATATTACCGTGAGTTTGTTCAGCAAAAAACGCATGCCCGACGAACGGCACTTAGAAGTTGTTTTTGGTAAAACTGTTTGAAATTTATTTAGGTAATCTGTTCTTAACCAATGCTATTTGGCCCATATGATTAGCTTGATGCTCCATAACATGATACCACACCCAATGATAATTGATGCCCTCTTCGATATTGCTCGAAAACCATTTGTCGTCTTTAGTTTTGAGTCCTGCCAAGGTTTTTTCTCGAATTTCATCCCATAAGTCCAAATAGTGTCGAATGGGTTTCCCTTTGAGTACTTTTTTTGATTTATCATTAAGTTCGCCACCAACGCCCAAATGCTCCCGCTCTTCTTCTGTCCATTGCCGTCCTTCCAATGTTTCTATTTGGTAATATGCCTCCGTTGCCACCAAATGCATGACCAAAGCACCAATGCTATTCGCATTTTCATCAAATTCGAAATCGGTTTGCGACTGGTCAAGGTCTTTGACCTCTTCTGTTATCCTTTTCTTCAAGTCTTCCAGCATATTTACCATTATGCCAATATTGGAAGAATACCCAGTCGATGGTTTGATTTCATATTACGCATTCAAAAAGACAAGTGAAAACAAGGGTAGAATAATAGCGATATATCTTCTCATAGATCTAATTATTAAGAAAATCGTTAACAAAATGTGATAGTGTGGTAAGATAGGCGATTGAAATCGGAAGAATTCTAAAAAAATACTAAAACATCGTTTTTAAGTAAAAATCAACTTGACCAATTCTTTATTTTAGTCTTTGAACAAAGGTGTTCGTGTCAAATTGATCAGTGCCTCGTCTTCCTCTCTTAAAATCCTTTTGGTGCGCAGATAGCGATTGCGGTTCCATTCATCAAAATTTTCGGCCTTGGGGTCCATACTGCTGATCCGTACCATATTAGATGCATGGATGAATTCATTGTTGCCGATCCACATGCCCACATGGACCACTTTTTCATTCGTCGAATCGGTGGCCTTTGTTCCGAAAAAGAGTAAATCACCCTTTTTCAGGTTTTCAAAATCCATTATGGAATCGACGGACTGACCCGCATGTACCTGTTGGGAGGCATCTCTTGGTATGACCATTCCGTTCAAGAAATAGATGGTCTTTGTAAAACCGCTGCAGTCCATGCCTTTGGTTGAAGTACCGCCCCAAAGGTAGGGTACGCCCATCAAAGTTTCAGATGTGGCCACAAGGTCATCTACCGTTGGGGCAAGACCTTCAAGCCAGTGGTCATAATTTTCGGCCTCGTCTTTCATAACAAATGCCGTTCTTCCGTCAGGATATTTAACCTGAAAATAATTGTCCGAAATACCAGTGGTTTCCAAAATAGCGCCCGCCACCAAATCGGAGACAACTTGCTTATTATCTTTTTCTGCATACGAATGTCCATAGGTCTTGGTGTAAATAATCTTGTCGGTAGCCTGCCATCGCTCAAAATGCGATTTATCCATCAAGGTAATGCCACCATCATCGACCCAGGACAAATATTTATCCGGAGTTTGAATGTAATACCAACCGCCTTCTTTTTTTAGAACCTTTAAAGGGGTGCCCAAAGTGGCCTGTGTGGCCAATTCTGCCGAATGTTTGGGGTTGCTGCGCAAGTTGGCCACCGAAATATTGACTATTGCCTTTATATTTTCTCCCAAATCATGGGATGGCAAAAGTTGTATACTGTCAACAAAAGCGACATTTTTGGCGTACAATTGCTTCTTCAGCGCTTCGATAGCGTCTTGCATATCGCTTTCACCCCTCAAAATGTAACTATCGTTGTTCCTAATCGCTTCTACCTCGAACAATGCCACTCGTTTGTCGGGTGCAAACTGTGACCTTATGTTCGCTATCTCTTCCTCAAAAAGATTTTCCTCTTTAAGCTCGGTCTGGCACGAGACCATACAAAGAACGCCGCAAAGTAGAGTGTAAATGTGGCGTCTAATGTTCATAATCAATGGTTTTTGTAGTGGCTCGGGTAGGTTTAAATCACAACTATCGAGCAAAAATAAACATATTCATGATCTACACTCAGGTTCGCTGGATGTTAATACGGGAGATGCCGACCGTTTTGTCCATATATGCGGTTTTCCATTCCTTAATTTTAAGCTTTTTGATTAATTTCGTCCTGCATGAAGAAATTAAAGGTCATCGAACTTTTTGCAGGTGTCGGCGGGTTCCGACTGGGTCTTGAAAAGACCGGACATTACGAAGTGGTCTGGAGCAATCAGTGGGAACCTTCGACCAAGACCCAGCATGCCTCTCTGGTCTATGAGGCCCGATTCGGAAACAAAAATCATAACAATACCGATATTTCCGAGGTTCCGATCTCAGAAATTCCTGATGGCGATATTTTGGTCGGGGGGTTCCCTTGTCAGGATTATTCGGTTGCAACAACCTTGCAGAACTCAAAGGGATTGATCGGAAAAAAAGGGGTCTTATGGTGGAGCATCCATAGGATTCTATCCGAAAAGAAAAATCCTCCCAAATATCTTTTTCTCGAAAATGTCGATCGGCTCTTAAAATCGCCTTCGAACCAAAGGGGGCGCGATTTTGCCGTTATGCTCAAAAGTCTTGATGAATTGGGTTATGCCGTAGAATGGCGCGTTATCAATGCGGCCGATTATGGCATGCCGCAACGACGAAGACGTATTTTTTTCTTGGGCTACCACAAATCGACACCGATTTACAGTCATTTAAAAGGAGCTAATAAATCGGAATGGACGCATAACTCAGGAACCATCGCATCCGTTTTTTCGGTCGAAAAAGGGCATAAAAGCCCAAAAACCTTTAAAATCAAGGGTGACTTGGTCGAAATCTCATCAAATTTCAACGAAGAAGGCAAATTATCGCCTTTTGAAAATTCGGGTGTATGTATAGAGGGAGAAGTATCAACCATCAGGACTTTTCCAGATTATGATGGAAAAAGGACCGTTTTGGGCGATATTTTGCAAAATGGGGAAGTAACCGATGAATTCTTTATTCCACAAGAAGATTACCCAAAATGGGAATATTTAAAAGGGGCCAAAAAGGAGGTGCGTACGGCAAAAAACGGTTTTGAATACAATTACAGCGAGGGCGGAATGATTTTTCCCGATGCGCTGGACAACGCTTCGCGTACCGTTATCACCGGCGAGGGCGGCAAAAGTCCATCGCGCTTCAAACACGTCGTGCAAACCCAAAAAGGGCTACGCCGATTGACCCCGGTCGAATTGGAGCGTTTGAACATGTTTCCAGACAACCATACCAAATTGGAAGGCATCAGCGACACGAAAAGGGCTTTTTTTATGGGCAACGCATTAGTGGTGGGCGTAGTCGAGCGCATCGGAAGCGCATTGTATGAAAAAATACGGCAGGTTTCAACCAACCGGGGAATGAACAATTAGCCTATTCCAATCCGTGTCAACACAAAAAAAAAGTACATTTCAATCGGATCTAAAAAAAGAGCAAAGGCTTTCGAAATTACTTGACCGTTATTATGGCAAGCACCTTAAAAACTACCATTTTGAACGTATTGCCGACTTGACTCGGCAAATGAAAGGTATAGACCTAATTTTTACCCATAAAGCAACCGCTAAAACTTTTCTTGTCGATGAAAAAGCACAATTGGACTACGTTAACGAAGATCTGCCGACATTCGCTTTTGAACTGATCTACTACAAACATGGGGCGGTCAAGAAGGGATGGTTGTTCGACCAGACCAAAAAAACCGATTTCTATACGCTGGTAACCGCCATTTATACCGATGAACCGGATACGTTTACTTCATGCAAACTAACATTTGTCAATCGCGAAAAATTGATTTCTTTTCTTGGCTCAAGAAACATTTCAAGAAAATCTCTTGAATCAATAATCGCGTTAAATGAAGAAAACCATTCAAAGCTTAAATTGGAAACTTTACATCCTAAAAAAGAAGGATATCTATACTTTTCAAAACATAACAAGGCCGAAAAACCCGTAAATCTAGTTTTAAAACTAGATTTTTTAATCAAAAATGGAATGGCCAAGCGCTTCGTATAAGCACTTATACCAACTATCTGGTCTGTGATGGCCATATTCGTCATAGCCCCAATAAAATAGAATGTATTTCATCGATTCGATTTGTATTTTATGGTGTTTCCGTCTTGAAATCCGGGAAATATCACAGTATGAAACCGACCCATTGGTCAAATAATAAAATTTAGATTATGCGTCAATATTCTAAAAGGACCATATCGTGCTTCGACAATTTTATTATATTTCCATAGGTTGCCAATCGTGGCTTTATGCCACCACCTTAAAACCTAAAAATAAAAACTGTTGCAATGACCAAAAAAAACAGTCCGATCGAAAAAACAACCTATGTTGCCTTTCTTAGGGGCATTAATGTCGGAGGGCATCACAAGGTTCCAATGGCAGAACTCAAAAAGGAAATGACCAAGATGGGGTTCACCAATGTGGAGACACTTTTGAATTCGGGCAATGTCTTGTTCGATAGTGAAGAAAATCGTCTTATGGATTTGGAAAAAGGGATTTCGGATCGTCTTGAAAAAACTTTTGGCTTTCCCATACCCACTTTGATCAGAAATATCGATTTAATCCATGATTTATTAAATGAAGATCCATTCAAAAACATTGTAGTCACAAAAGATATTCGGCTGTATGTTTCGTTCTTGAATATCGATGTAAAAGACCCCACACCCTTGCCTTGGTCAAGTGAAGACGGTTCTTACGAGATATTGAGCCGACAAGACAAGACAGTTCTAAGTGTACTTGATGTTTCAAGATCAGGAACACCTCAAGCCATGCAGGCCCTGGAACTTTTTTATGGTAAGGATATAACGACCAGAAATTGGAATACCATTAAAAGAATTGAAAAGAAACTAGGGCCTCGAAGTTAATATGCTGTTAATCAAGGCAAAAAATTAGGATTTTTCTATATTTCTGTTATCTTGCCCTTTATGATAAAAATAGACAAGTCAGAAAATACGGATTTTTTAGAAAAATCTATCCAATATTTGGAAGCTACCGGTTTTGAGGATATCAAGGCCGACACGGACGGTTTTGAAAGTCCGAAATCATACATTAGAAAAGAAACGGGCAATAAGATCACCCCTGATATCACCGCCACCAAGAACGGAAGGAAGTATTTCTTTGAAATCGGCCTGAAAACGGAGAAGCCTAGATTATTAAAGTCAAAATGGCTTTTTTTGGACACTTTGAGCCGAATGAACTCAGGTATTTTTCGAATTATTACGACCAAAGGGCATTATAGGTTTACCGATACCATGTTGGAAGATATCAACTTGACGAACAAAACGCCCATCAAGATATAATTCAAAGGTTGTTGCCTTTTATTTTTTGACCATCCCGATATGGGGTATACCATCTTCGAGATACTCTTCACCGATTTGTTCAAAACCAAGGCTATTGTAAAATTTCTGTAGATAGCATTGCGCCGATAAATGGATTGTAGTCGTATGAAAAAGGTTTTCAACCGCCTTTATCGATGCGGCCATTATCTCTCTACCATAACCGTACTGGCGCTCATTGGCCTTTACCACTACCCTGCCTATACTGGCTTCACTAAAATAGTCGCCGGGTTTAAAAACACGCGTGTACGCGACTACTGTGTTTTTCTTGAAGCCGATTACGTGTAGTGCCAGAACGTCCTTGTCGTCTAAATCTTGATAGACGCAGTTCTGTTCGACAACAAAGACCTCGCTGCGCAGCCGTAAAATAGCGTATAACTCTTTCGGTGTTAAATCCTCAAATTTTTTAATGTCGATTTTCAGCATTAATCTTGGACTATTATTTGTTTGCTATCGCATTTTCCAAACTCAGGTTGTATGTTGACATGGTTGATTCCGTGATGATGATAGAGTTCTTCTTCTATTTCTTCCAAAATAATGTCAAATTCAGAAAGTTTGATGTCGTTCACAAAATCGATATGCGCCTCAAGATGTACCTCATCTTCATTTAGCTGCCAAATATGTACATGGTGCACGTTTTTTACGGCTTTAATCTTCTTGATGGCATCGACAATGTCTCTAACCTCTATAGATCCCGGTGTAAACAACATCAATACCCGGGTAGAATCACGCAAGAGGGCCCAACCCATATATATTAGGTACAGGGCAATGGCCAATGTCAATAACGGATCTACCCAAAACCATTGAAAATATTTCATCAACAACCCACCGATCAAAACGGCCACCGAGGCCATCATATCGGTCAGCAAGTGTAAATAGGCCGATTTCATGTTCATGTTGCTTTCTGAATCTTTCTTTAGTAACAGTACACTAAATCCGTTTGCCACGATACCTAATAGAGATAGCCAAATTACAAGATCGGATTCTATTTCCTCGGGGGCCAAAAACCTTTCTATTGCCTCTTTGATCAAAATTATCGCTACGATGATCAAGGTTGACGAATTGACAAAAGCCGCTATTATTTCAGCTCTTTTATAACCAAAGGTCTTATTGGCCGAAGCCTCTTTTCTTGAAAGTATCGTGGCGATGTAACTAATGATAAGTGAAAGTACGTCGCTGAAATTGTGTAATGCATCCGAGAGTAATGAAAGGCTTCCCGAAATGATACCTCCCACAACTTGTGATACGGTAATCAAAAGATTCAGAAAAATGGAAATGACCAGATTTCTTCCTTTAAGGTCGGCATGTGAATGATGATGGTTCGAATGTGCGTGATGGTGCCCCATTAACAGGGTATTTTTTCAATCCTCCTCTCGTGGCGACCGCCCTCAAATTCAGTATTCAAAAAGACTTTTACCATCTCCAAGGCCTGGGGAAGAGAAATAAAACGTGCGGGCAGACTTAAAATGTTGGCATCGTTATGTTCTCTGCCCAAGGCCACTATTTCTTTGTTCCAACAGAGGGCACACCTTATTTTTTGGTGCTTGTTGGCGGTCATGGAAGCACCGTTGCCGCTTCCGCAAATAATGATTCCATAATCGGCTTTTCCCTCCTCTACCTCACGTGCCACGGGATGCACAAAATCAGGATAGTCAACACTATCGGTACCATCGGTACCATAATTACCAACGTCTATTTGCATAGATTTCAACAGCCCGATGATCGCGAGTTTATAGGCTGTTCCCGCATGGTCGTTTCCTATGGCTATTCTCATAAAAAAATGTATTTGTGAGTATTACAAATGTACGATAGATATGTGTACAGCACAAAAAGAACCCAAGCCCAACAAATTAGATACCGCCTTACCCAAAAAGATTGTTCATAGATCGATAAAAAAAAATAAAACTTTAATTTGGAATTCAACAAACCTTAGTGTTATATAAAACTCGCTTTACATAAGGTAATTTATTTGCAATAAAATAAAACAAAGATATCAAAACACCACTCTTTGAAATTAACAACAAAAGAACATTTACTTATTACACAAAATCTGTTGATATAGGTTATCAAGATAAGTTGATAATAATTCTAAAACCTTGATTATTAAAAGAATTTTGGGCAGATAAATTGTCAATAAAGTATCAATGTGGTTGAAAGCAAGTTTTTGATGAAATTTTTATACCTAATTTCAACAAACTATCATCATCATCATTTTTATTTTTAAATCTTTAAATAATAAAATAATATATAATTAAATGTTCATAACTTCTCTTGGATAGGTATATGGTTGGAAATGTCTTTTGAATATCGCTTATGGATTATAATTCGTAATTTTCGGCGCAAACCATGAGAATTGATGTCGAAGAAGAAAAAAGCAATAAACCATAGAAAAAATGAAATTACCAAAGGTATTTTTACCGTACTGGAAAAAAATCCTAAAAAAAGCTTCAACTACAAACAAATTGCGTCACAAATAGGAATCAATGATGCTCACGACAGAAATTTGTTGATAAAGAGACTGGTACAGTTAAAAGAAAAAAAACGCATTATAGAAGAAACACGCGGTAGTTACAAAGCTTTGGCGCCCACGAAAAAATACCATACCGGAACCGTTGACATCACCGGTCGCGGTAATGCCTATATAATCATAGAAGGGTTTGACGATGACGTGTTCGTACCTTTTAACAAACTTAAAAAGGCCTTTCACAAAGATACTGTAGAGGTATATGTTTTTCCGAAAAGGAATTCTAAAAAACTTGAAGGAGAGATTACCAAGGTAATCGCAAGAAACAAGACTAGCTTTGTGGGCATTGTGGATCTGCAGCCCAATTTTGCATTTGTCCGGCCTACCGACTTCAAGATGTACACAGATATTTTTATTCCCAAAGATAAGATAGGAAAAGCAAAAAATGGAGATAAAGTATTGGTCGATATACTAGAGTGGCCCGATGATAGAGATTCCCCAATAGGTGAAATTAACGAGATACTTGGAAAACCGGGTGAGCATAATACCGAAATCCATTCGATTTTGGCCGAATACGGCCTGCCTTATGAATTTCCCGTAGAAGTGGAACGTTTTGCCGATTCGATCGATACAAGTATAAAATCAGAAGAAATTGCGAAACGTAGGGACATGCGCAACGAACTGACCTTCACCATCGACCCTAAAGATGCGAAGGATTTTGATGACGCCCTTTCGTTCAAGATTTTGGAGAACGGCAATTACGAGATAGGTATACATATCGCAGATGTATCACATTACGTACAAGAAGATACAATTTTAGACGAAGAGGCCTATGATAGGGCCACTTCGGTATATCTTGTAGACAGGGTCGTTCCCATGTTGCCCGAGGTGTTGTCGAACAATGTATGTTCATTGAGGCCCAATGAGGAAAAATATACTTTTTCGGCCATTTTTGAATTGGATGGTAAAGCACAACTAAAGAACCAGTGGTTCGGGCGAACGGTGATCGACTCCAATGAACGTTTTGCCTATGAGGAGGCGCAATATATTATAGAGAACAAGAATGGAAATATTCCTAGTGATATTTCCATTCGAGGTAATGCCTATTCGGTTTCGAAAGAAATCGTAGAAGCTACCTTGACCTTGGACAAACTTGCAAAGCTGATGCGTAAAAAAAGAATGGAAATGGGTGCCATTTCGTTCGACAAGGTAGAGGTAAGATTTAATTTAAACGAAGACAACGAGCCCGAGGGGGTCTATTTTAAAGAATCAAAAGATGCCAATAAACTTATAGAGGAGTTTATGTTGCTTGCCAATAGAAAGGTTGCCGAATACATTGGTAAACAGAAACCTACCAAGACTTTTGTGTATCGGGTTCATGACGAACCCGATGAAGATAAGCTTATGGCCCTGAATGGAGTTATTTCAAGATTTGGCCACAAACTTATATTTAAGGATAAAAAGTCCATCAGCGAATCGCTAAACAAGCTCCTCGAAGATGTCAAGGGCCAAAAAGAACAGAATCTTGTCGATACTTTGGCCATTCGAAGTATGAGCAAGGCCATTTACACGACCCAGAATATTGGCCACTATGGTTTGGCATTTGACTATTATAGCCATTTCACCTCTCCGATACGTAGATATCCTGATGTAATGACCCATCGTTTGTTACAACATTATCTCGATGGTGGTAAATCTCCCAAGGCTGAGGTCTACGAAGATAAATGTAAACATTCCTCAGATATGGAATATTTGGCGGCAAGTGCTGAACGCGATTCGATCAAGTACATGCAGATCAAGTTTATGCAAGATCATCAAGATCAAGAGTTTTTAGGTGTAATTTCCGGGGTTACCGAATGGGGCATGTACGTTGAGATAATCGAGAACAAATGTGAGGGAATGGTCAGGATCAGGGATATCAAGGGCGATTATTATATCTTTGATGAAAAGAAATACGCCATTATCGGTGAACGCACGCGTAAAACCTATACCCTCGGAGACGAGGTGGTGGTCATGGTAAAAAACACCGATTTGATAAAAAGACATTTAGACTTTGCCTTGATCGGAAAGAACGAATGATTTGATTTTTTGGAATGAAGTTTGTTTAAGGAGGGTGGCAACCTACTAAAAACTGATATGATACAAAAAATAGGAATACTCATTGTGTTGTTAGGTAGCTTTCAGCTGGCATATATGCAAGAGGAAAGAATTTCAAAAGACCTGGACTCCTTCAAAGAAATCAAGGCCTTTGATGGCCTTTCGGTAAAGCTGATAAGGTCAGACGTCAACAAAGCAATAATAACAGGTACCAATACCGATAAGGTAGCCATAGTCAACAATGATGGTGTCTTGAAATTGCGTATGCAGATCGACAAAATTTTCAGTGGGTATAAGACTTTTGTCGAAGTTTATTATACCGACGACATCATCATCATAGACGTCAATGAGGATGCCAGAATTTCATCTGAAGACAGTATTAGGCAAGATATACTCGAACTAAAGGCGCAAGAAGGCGGTGAATTGGAGATTAATGCCGAGGTAGACCAAATGTTGATAAAATCTGTAACAGGCGGAACAATCAAAACCTCTGGAACCTCGAACCTTCAAGATGTTGCCATCAATACAGGCGGAGTGTATGAAGGAAAGGCCTTTGAGACCAAATTTTCTACGGTCAACGTAAATGCTGGATCTCGGGCGGAAATTTTTGCTTCTGACTATGTAAAGGCAACGGTCAAGGCCGGTGGTGAGGTGTTGGTATACGGAGACCCTGCTAAAATGGATGAAAAAACTGTATTTGGGGGTAAAATCACAAGAATGCACTAAGTAGACATCAATCAAAATAAAAATATAGTAAACGACCCTTTATGTGGGAAGATATTCAGGCAGCGATTCCTTTGGGCTTTTTTTTAAGCTTCATGATCGGCCCTGTATTTTTTGTACTTCTCGAAACAAGTGCCATAAAAGGTTTCAGGGCGGCCCTGGTTTTTGATTTAGGTGTGATTTTGGCCGACATTCTTTTCATTACTGTAGCGTATTTCAGTAGCTTTCAATTATTGGAAAATTTAAGCAATCAACCCGGACTCTATGTTTTCGGGGGTGTCATATTATTGGTTTATGGCATTACCACTATAGTGAAAAAGTCAGTCAAAGTAAAAGTGGCCAAGGGAGCTGAAAAAACAGCGGTAAAAGTTAACAAGGGATATCCCGGACTTTTCTTAAAGGGTTTTTTGCTGAATTTCATAAATATTGGAGTACTGGTGTTTTGGCTTGGTGTTATCATTGTAGTAGGGCCTAGTCTCGATAATGAGTCGAACCGGATCATAACTTTTTTTACCACAATGATTATTGCCTACTTTGTTACCGATCTTCTTAAAATACTGTTGGCAAAACAGCTCAAGAGAAAACTTACCATTGACCGAATTCGTTTGATAAAAAAAGGTTTAGGGGTTATCTTGGTAATCTGCGGAATCGTTCTTATTATTAAAGGATTTCTTCCAAAGGACCGCTTCAATATTGAAAAAGGTATTGAGCGGATCGAACATATACGGGAATAAAAAAACCCCTTAAAAAGGGGTTTTGAGGCATCGAGCGGATTCGAACCGCTGTACAAGCTTTTGCAGAGCTGTGCCTAGCCACTCGGCCACGATGCCGTATTAAGCTGCAAAGGTAATCGGTTTTTGAATATTGAAAAATTTAAGCCGTTCTTTTTTCTTTAAGACTCACGGTCACCATTTCAACGTCACCATCGATAGGCGGATTTATTTTCGAGACCGAAACTTTAGCTCGCATGACTTCGGAAAGTTCACAAAAAATACGGTCAAGAATTCTCTTGGCCACATGTTCCAGGAGTTTTGAAGGAATTTTCATTTCCTCCTTAACCAAACGGTTTATATGTACATAATCTACTGTATGCGCCAAGTCATCGCTATGCGAAGCCTTTTTTAGATCGCAATGCAGTAATACATCAACACGGTAATCGCTTCCGACAATCGACTCTTCCTTCAGGCAACCATGATAGGCATAAACCCGAATATTTTCCAATTTTATCTTTCCCAAAATGAAATATGTTTATACAAACTTACTCCAAATCATTGTTTAAATGGAAGATGGTTTAAGCGCATGATAGCACAAAGGGACTTAAATTTTTTTAAACAAGTTTCTAATACGTACACCTACAATTACTGATTCCCTGGAAAAGATCAACACCAATGGTCACGACGTGGGTACCTGTACTATAGCCCAAAATCTCGTTCAAAATGATCTGGTACGAATAACCGAAATAAAAGTTGCTCTTTTTTAAACCGGCGATTGGTGCTATATAGTGCGGTTGAAAAACCTGATTATGATCTAATAAAAAACGATAGTTGGCCCCGATATAATAGTAATCCTCAAATTCATAGAACCTGAATTTTACGGCAAGGTCGGTTTCCGATCGCCCATCACTTTCAAAGATTTTATATAACAGTGAAGGTTCGATTTCAAGTTTGCTATTCTTATTTTTTGTATAGCGATACCCTGTATAAAGATAGTAGTTTCTTAATTCGTTAGGTTCGTCAACATCAAAGGTCAAATTACGCGGATCCTTGTTGATGAGGTTCGAGGCGTTAAGGCTGAAATAAAATTTATCATAGCGATATAGGGCCCCGACATCAAAGTTGTGGTTGGTGGTCTGACGATTGTTAACAATGCCGCCATCAGGAAAAGTTATTAAATCAAACTCGGCAATATCGATACGAAACTGGTTAAAGTTGTACGAAAGTCCGAAAGAAAGAAATTCGTCTTCATACCTATCTAGGGTAAGGTGGTGGGCAAAAGAGATTCTGGCACCTTGTTGTTTGGTATACCCGTTACTGTCGTTGTACAGAAAAAGACCAATCCCTGATTTCTCGCCCAATCGCATGTCGGCGGCCAAAGATTGCGTACGTGGCGCATCTTTGATTCCGACCCATTGGGCCAGACCGTTCAACCTGATTTTTATGTGGTCTCCTATACCGGCATAGGTCGGAGACAACACGAAAGGGTTGTCGGCCAAGTACTGTGAAAGCTGTGGCGAGTTAAGCTCTTGGCCCCAAGAAAAGGAGACATAAGCCATAAGTGCAAGAGCCGGAACTATTTTTCGCATGCTTTTCAGGTTAAGTTTTTAACGATATAGGGTAAAATGTCCTACGAACTCGCGATTGTCCTCCTCACCGTTCATTTTGATAACGTACCAATAATCACCAGTTGGCAATTCATTTTCATGATATTTACCATCCCAACCACGTGGATCGGCATAAGAAATCTCATCGACTACCCTACCATAACGATCATAAATTTTTATTAGTATCTCAGGGAAAGCCTCAAGATTTTTTGGCAACCAGGTGTCATTTTCCGCATCGCCATTGGGCGAGAAGAAATTAGGGATTTCAATATCTACAAATTCCATATAAATTGAAGAAATTGCTTCACATCCATTGGCATCAACAACCCTTACGGTATATGTGTCCGTTCTTCTGATCCTGTACGTATTGTCCGCGCCATTATCAACATCGTCAAAATAGAACGTGTAAGGCTCAAGACCTCCGGTGGCAACTGCGGTAATCTCATTCAGGTTTCGTTGTTCCAATGACAAGGTCAATGGTTCAAAACCTTCAATGGAGAAAGGAACCGTAATCACGCAGCCATTACTATGCGCTATCGCGATATAATGGTCGCCGGGAGAAATATCCCTAAAATCAGGATTCAACTGCATATCGGCCGCGTCTGTTGAATCCAGCGCATACAATACATCACCTATTACGGATGGATCTTCGAGGGTTATGTTGACATAATTGCTAGGGGCATCTCCCGTACACTCATAGACAGGCTCTACCGTAGCATTCAGATTTACCCCGGGGTCGACCTCAACGACCATATTGGTAGTACATCCATTGGCATCCCTGACAAAAACAACGTAGCTGCCAGCGGATAAATCGGTGAAATCAACTCGATCTTGAACGTAATCTGCATCTGCATTAGAATTCAAAGCCGTACTATAAGGTGCCGTACCCCCAGAGATGGTCAAGGCAATTGTGCCGTCTTCGTTTCCAGCACAGATTTCAGGCGTTGAAGTTGCGTTAACCTCAACCTGGGTTGGAGCCCCAATCGTTACTTCAATATATTCAAAACAACCATTTTGATCTTGGGCAATGATTCCGTAATCCCCAGGCGCCAGTTCATCAAAGACATTTTCCGTGTCAAACTGATCCAGATTTGGCGAGATAGAATAAATGTAACCTCCGGCCCCACCTGATGGGGTAATGGTAATGCTTCCGTTTTCATCGTCAACACAAAGCACATCCTCCACGACTACATCGAACACCAAAGGTTCGGGTTCTGTAATAATGACTTCCTGTGGCGCTGTTGTACAATCTTCACTGGTAACGTTTACCCAATAGGTTCCTGCCGTAAGTCCGCTGAACTCTCCCAAACTTTGGGGCCCGGCTATGCGATTTGCAGCGGTTACGCTATTCTCGTACAATTCGAACATATAATTGCCCAGACCGCCAGTGGCACTTGCGTATATAACAGCAGTGGCATCACCGTTACAGTTTATGAACGCAGCAGTTTGGTCGACCGTTAACACCAATGGATCAATGGGATCTTCGGTTATGGCGTTTGAAACTACCGCGTCACAACCGTTTGCGGCATCCCTTACATAATATTGGTGGGTTCCGGCGCCCAAGGTACCCGTTTCGGGCAATGGCATAGGATTGCTTGTCATCGCGAACCAAGTTATATTATCAGGACTATACTCATAGATTCCGCTGCCGCCTGTTGCGGTCAATTCGAATTCTACGCCTGTGGCACAGGTCAATGGATCGGTACGAACCAAGGATGCAGTCACCTCTAAAGGCTCTCTAACAACGACCAAGTTCGTTTCAAAATCACAGTTCCATCCATCGGTAATCGTAATACTGTAGATTCCCGTACCAAGATTGTTAAAGTCCGGACTTAGTTGTTCGCCCGTACTGTAATCAAGTGTAGCACCAATGGTATTATAAGGATCGTTTTGATCAGCAGGGTCATAATAGTTCAATATGTATTCATATGAGCCGCTACCATTTATTACGTTTACCGCCGAAACGGTTGCCGTTGTTTCTCCATAACAGGCCAAGTCGGTCTGTAATGGAATGGCATTTCCTGAAACCGGGGTTGGCATTACAAACAAATTAGGATAAGGTGTGCTTATCGGGCATCCTTGGGCATCGACAACATCAACGGTATAATCACCCGCCGAAAGACCTGTAAACACCCAGGCATTTACATCGTTCACCGTTGGATACACCTGACCTGTAGTCGTATTGGTCAAAGTGATGTCGTATGGCGAATAACCACCATTTGGAACGACTGAAAGTTCGCCCATATTATTATCACAGGTAACATCGGCCAATGGCGTTGATGTCTCTGTCAAGGGCATGTCGGGTGAAATAATGGTAATGATGTTGGTGTCATCCGAGCACAAGGTGCTTGCAGGGTCTGTTTCGGCAACGGTTACATAGTAGTTGCCCCCATCCAAAGAGCCTATAACCGTAGTGAAAGGATCACTGATTGCATTTCCGGAACCGGTTTGAACACTAGCTCCGGCCTGTGTAAAGACTTCATAGTCAAAAGTGCCCGTATATCCTGTAATGGTCAATTCTAGTGAACCATTGCCATCGTTAAAACATACCACAGGATCTACTGCAACGGCGGTCACTTCGATCAAATCATAAGGTTCGACCTCATAGGTGGTCTGTACATAACAACCGGTGGCATCATCGGTAATCCTAAACGTATAGGTACCCACTTCGGTCAGCTCAAAAGTCGCCGTATTACCTGCAGTAGCCGTTTGTGTACCATTTGGATTGCCCAATGGCAATAACTCATAGGTGTATGTATGTGGATTTCCATCATCGGTGACCGTTATCAACACTTCTTCTCGCCCATTGACACAAGTTATTGCGTCTGACAATGTTGTGTTGGCCACAAAGGTGTTTAATGGGTCTATTACCTGTGTGGGGATTGCATACGTACATCCGTTTGCATCACGGATTACTATGTCATAGTTTCCGGCCGAGGTAACCGAATGTGTAAATATAGTTCCGCCAGTCGGCAAGAATGCACTTCCATTGACACTATAGAAGTAGTCGGGCGTTCCGTCCGTAATGGTAACTTCTATGGTTGCCGATTGCTGTGTATTGTTGATATCACAGGCAAAAGGAACAACATCGGTAATGGCCGCTGTTAAAACATTGGGCTCGTTGATAGTCACTTGATCGGTCGCTATACAGCCCCTGTTCGACGTGACCGTAATATCCCAAACGCCTGCGGTTAGTCCGGTAAATAGCGCATCGCCCTGCGTGAAAGTAGATATGCCATCCGTTATTTCAAAGGTATAAGGCGGATTGTCATTTACTCCAACAGCAGCAGGTTCCATATTGATGGTGATCGAACCATCGGAAGCTCCAAAACAACTTACGTCGGTTTTGTCGGTTGCCAACAAGGTGACAGGAGTCGGTTCTTCCAAAGATATTGGGGCATCGGCAAAACAATTTGGGCTACCCAGGGTATTATCGGTAATCCGTACGATATAGTCACCAAAGGCGACCCCATTGAATTGGTTCCCTGTTGGCGCAATACCTGTTGCCGTAAAATCAGTATACAAAAGCTCTGCCGTATAAGACCCGGAACCTCCATTAGTGGTAAATGCTATAACACCATCGTTAGCCGCACATGTAGGCTGTGTTAAGACAATGGCACTGGCTGTCAACTCGGGTTCTATAGTAATGTTTTCAATTTCCCCACAGCCGTTTGCATCGCGAATCTCTATGGAATGGGCTCCCGCATTCAATCCGGAATAGGTATAAGGGAAGCTTGCAATGCTTTGGAAGGCGGCACCGTCTATACTCATGGTGTATGGTGCGACACCTATATTCACTGCATCCAACGAAACGGTAACACCAAAATTTCCTTCGTCGGCACATTCATCGTCAATGGCCAAGGTTATGTCAGGAGATGTGTCGGTGTCAACGGTAATCGCCAAAGGAGCGGCAATTATACACCCATTGGCATCGCGTACATATATATCCCAGTTCAAACTGGTCGTCGGATCAAGTTCAACGGTATTGTCGAATGGGAAACTGCCCGGAACGCCACTACCGCTGATTGAAGCACCATAGGTATATGGTCCGGTACCACCAGAGGCCTGAACCGTTATAATGGCGTTCGACATATTACAATTCGCATTGACATTGCTTATTAATTGCAAGGCCAAAGGCTCTGGCCCGTCAATGGTAACTGTGTTCGATGTATCGTTACATTCGGGGAATGCCGTTTCGATAATTTGAACGGAATAAGTACCTGCAGTAAGTGTCGTCGAGACATTAAAGACATATGGATCCGAAGTTGCATTGTCGGAATCTAGCGTTCCACCGATAGGTGCACCGGTGCTGTCCAATACTTGATAGTCGAACGTTCCGGTATATCCTGTAATGGTTACCTGAATCACACCATCGGAACTATCGCTACAAGTGGCATCTGTAACTACCGTTGCCGTAACGTCGATCAAATTATACGGGGCAATAGTATGCTCAACGGTGACCGAACAGTTGGTGACCGTATCCAACACTTCGTAATAATAGGTGCCGGGTTGGGTCAAGACAATATTCGTAGGATCTGCAACAGGGTTACCACCGGGCAGTTCCGAATAGGTATATGTTCCTGAGCCATTGGAGGCAACGATTTCGATTATTTCTTGACCATTGCTACAGTCGATTGCCTGTACCAGGTTGATTGTTGCGGTGACCTCCTGTCTAATCGGAATGGGAACTACGACGGCATCGGTACAAAGGTTTGCATCTTTGACAACAACATTGACATCTGGCGAACCGAAAGGTACCTCATAAGTATTACTTGGCTGATAGTTTGCGCCACCATCGAAACTATAGACATAAGGCCCAGTTCCGGAAGGATTTCCGAATGTATCATTGTTGATGGATACGGTAATCGTACTTGCGGCATCGTCACAACTAAATGCAGAGGCCGAGGCCGAAACATCCAATTCTGTTGGTTCGTTGATGTCTATAGACTTGGTGTCTTCACACCCCTTGTCGGAAATCACGGTTACGTTATACGTTCCTTGAGCCAGCCCGTTAAACACATTCGAAGGTTGGGTCGTGGTACCTCCGTCAAGACTGTACAGGTATGGAATATCTATATTCCCTGCATCAAGGCTTACGGTTATCGTTCCGTCGCTTCCACCGAAACAACTTACATCGGTAGCCGCCAAGGTAAATGTAGGAATTGCGGGCGCAGGTAATGTGATTGTGACCTGTTCTGTACAATTCGTCGTAGTGTCCGTTACTTCGAAGGTATAGGCTACGGAGTGCGTTAATCCTGCGAAAATACCAGTTGCGTTCGTCGGCCCGGCAGGTGAAATCTGTTCGTATGAATAGTTTCCTGAACCGCCACTCGCCGTTACGGTTACCTCACCTGAGTTTGCGGGATCGCAATTTTCATCGGCAGTAATATTGGCAATCACACCAATTGGAGCATAAATTGTTATGTTTTCGACCTCTCCACATCCGTTGGCATCAAAGATTTCAATCGTATGTGCTCCAGAACTTAAGTTCGATATGGTAACAACGTCTCCTGCATTTATTAGACCTGCCGCGGCTTGAGGAGCCGATCCATCAACGCTTATTGCATAGGGCGCGATTCCTTCGACGTCAAGTGTAATATCTACATTAAAACCTCCTTCATCGGCCGTACATTGGTCAACGGAAACAGCGCTTATTTCAGGGGATGGATCTGTTGGAACGGTCACATCGTCGAACTGGATGCAATTATTCGCATCTTTGACATAGACCCTATAATCGCCCCCCTCGACATTAAAGACGTTGGCCGTGCTACCAGACCAGGTCGAGGCAGTAGGCGCCGGGTCAGTGGTCAATGCAATTTGATATTGATAGGGAGCTGTACCGAATTGACCGATGGCCGATACCTGCCCCGCGTTTATGTTACAATTATCATTTTTTTCCAACGAAGCTGTAACTTGTAATAGGTTTGTAGATTCGGTAATGGTGAATTGTGATGAAGCTACCGTACAACCTCCATAGAGCCCGCCGTTTTCCGTAAACAAGATGTAGTAAACCCCGTAAGGTAGAGGCCCTAGATTGTTGACGGTTACTCCTGTTCCAACAGCAGGAGGGTTTACACTGGAAGAACCAGTGATCCCCGCAGAGATATTGGACTGCGAATTGAATATTTCGTAAGATACACTTGTAGCGCCACTATCGTAATTATCGAAAGTAAAACTAACATTTCCATCTGCGCTTCCGGTACACGTAATATTATTGACCGCATCTAAAGTTGAGGTCAGGTTCGAAGGTGAATCGATCGGAGCAGCCGCTGTTTCGAAATAATAACAATCGGTGGTATTGTCATGAACCACGAAAGTATAGGTGATGCCCGGTGTGAGTCCTGTAAAGGTACGGGTTGGCCCATTCGCAACATCCGGCGGATAATAAGTTGATGCATAAGGCACGCCAAAACTGTCCAAGATTCCAAATTCGTAATCCGTACCTAAGATCGCCGTAGTAACGGTGACAATGGCCGTACCACCAACGGCGCAATTGGCCGTAGCTGTTGAGACGTCTATATCGAGATCATCTGGAGGCGAAGCAATGATATTGGTGGTTCTAAGCGAACACCCATTGGCATCGATAACATCGACTTCATAAATACCAAATTCAAGTATTGCGAATGTATGGTCCTCTCCTCCTCCGGTTGTTGTGTAAGCGTCTGAATGTCCATTGTTTCCAGTAAGGTAATAGGTATATTCTGCGGTACCACCGACTAGATTTTCAACCGTAATAGACCCTGGGACCGTGCCAGATGCTGTATCACAGGTAATGGGCACTAGATTGATGTCGTAGGCGATGGCATCGGGCTCCGAAATGACAATGACCTCCATGTCCGTACATGATTTGGCATCGGTAACCGTTACCTCATAGGTGCCAGCGGGCAGCCCGGAAGTTTGGGTTCCATAATTTGTTGAGGTCGTGGTGTTGACAACGGAAATTGTAAATGGGGCCACTCCTTGCGTATTGTCAAGATTGACCTGAATCGAAGCGCCAGCATCACCATTACACAATATATCGGTGGTTTGAACCAAGGAAGTGATATCTGGCATAGTGATTGGCTCAACGATAGCTTGAGTGATGACCGTACAATTTCGATTATCCGTGATTCTAAAATGATAGGTGCCTGCAACCGGTGTTGAATATGAGAAACTGTTTCCAGCTATAGGGGTAGTCGCCGACCAAGTTGTTCCTCCATCGGCACTTACCTCATAAGTTGCATAAGGAGTATACCCATTCGAAATGGTAACGTCGATAATAGCATCGGGAGATACAGAACAGTCCAAAGATTTTGTCAAAACTGCCGAAGCACTTAATTGAGGTTCGATGGTCTCGCTTAGAACGTTCGATACGCAACCGTAGGCGTCGGTAACTTGAATGTCATAGCTTCCGGGAATCAGGTTTGAGATGGTGAACGGATTTCCAATTGCCGTTGTCAACCCTCCCCCATTTATTCTGTATGAATATGGGGCCACACCATCAGTAACATTGATGGTCAAAGACGCTTGATTTGAATTGTCATAACAAAAATCGGAAGCCGCATCCAAAGCAATGGTCGGTGCCTGTGCAGGGTCTATTGTTATAGGCTTGTCCAAAACACACCCCCCGGAATCACGAACATAGACAGTATAGGTTCCTGAGGGAACATTAGCAAATAAATTGCTCGATTGATACGGGTACACAATAGCTGGCCCAATCGTATTTTCCAATTGGTATTCATAGCTTCCCCATCCGCCTGTTGAAGTAACCGTTATGGTGGAGTTCTCTGTACAGGTTACAGGAGTGTTGGCAAATGTAAAATCGAGTGCAACTGGAGGATTACTGATGGTTGTCACCGTTGTTGCACTACAATTTGTCGAATCATCTGTAACCGTTACCGTATAGGTGTCGGCGGCTAGACCCGTAACGGCAATGGCCGTGGTCAAATTGATATTGTTCTGTGATTGTACAACTACGGCTGAACCATTCTCAACAGTATAGCTATAAGTCGACGCAAAATCACTTACGGTAAAAGAAAACGCGCCATCAGAATAACCAAAACAGCTAACATTATTGGTAAGTTGCGATATTACCTCGACTTGGGGAATATCGGCTACGGTGTAATTTTCCTGAATCACACAGCCTTTTGCGTCAGTTACCTGTAAGGTATATGTTCCTGGGGACAATGCCGTAAAGACATTGTTGTTCCCGTTGTTTACGGCGCTGCCCAATGGGGCGATAATTTCATAAGTAAAGGGCGCCGTGCCATCGGTTACTGTTACGGTCACGTCGGCAACAATGGCCGGGCAGACAGGAGAAGTCTGCGCGAACGATAAATCGGTCGGGGGATCTAAAGGATCAACTACGATAGCCGGAGTCTCTTCAACGCAACCATTGGCATCACGTACCGTTATCGTGTATGAGCCCGCGGTGATTCCTGTATTGAAAGTATCGGAGGCTTGAAAGTTCACGCCATCGATACTGAACATGTAACCCGGGGTGCCGCCTGAATAATTTATGACTTGAAGTATTGCCGAGGTATTATCACAACGATAATCAGTAACAATATCGATTGTTCCTGGATTTAATACCAGAGGAGCGGTCAATGTAACATCATTGGTGAACACACAGCCCTTCGCATCCGTTACGGTATAGCTATAAGTGCCTGCAATAAGGCCGGTATATGCCGTTTGGGCCGAGGGCGCACTTCCGTCAAAAATGATTTGGTATGGTGGCAGCCCTCCTGAAATCTGCAATTCAACGACACCATCAGCGCTGGTACTACAAAGCGGATTTGTCACTGTTTCAAGCACCGTTGGAGGACTATTGTCCGTAATCACGATTTGATTGGTAGTAATAGTACAACTTTCACTATCCGTAATTACAAATTCATATGTTCCGGCCGTGGTGGTCAAGTAGGAGAAAGGAATACTCGGAACAGCCGTACTTGGCTGAACGGAAGCCCCGTCTCTATAAACCTCATAGGTGAACGTGGGATTTCCCCCGGAAATATTGATGCTTATTTCGGCATCTGGAGTGGCGGAGCAATCCAAATCTTTAATCAAAGTGGCCGACGCCGTCAAGGTCGGAAAGACATCGATACTGGCCGTATCGGAACAATTCTTACTGTCGATTACTTCGATCGTATAGCTACCAGGCCCGAGTCCTGTGAAATCTGTATTGGACTGGTAGGGGCCACCGTTCAACCGATATTGAAAAGGGGCTTCGCCCCCGGAGGTAACATTTGCGGTCAATATCAGACCTGTTGTGCTATCGTAACATAGGCTGTTGGCCGTAACTTCCAATACTGGAGCAACAGCAGGTGTCAATGCAAAAGTTTGGGTAACCTCGCATCCTCCAGCATCTCTTACAGTTACTGTATAATCTCCTGTGGTATCGGTCAGTCCGGTAAATGAATTTGTAGGTTGAGGACCAACTATTCCACCTGCCGGATCTTCCAGTTCGTATTCATATCCTCCCCAACCATCAGCAGCGGTAATAACCACGGATCCAGGAACGGTTCCGCTGGTCGAACATGTTATATCGGTAACATCAAGGTCTGCGATTAGAAGTGTTGCTGGTGGTGCGGCTACAGTTACAAACGTGGTGGCCGTACAATTTGTATCGTTATCGGTAACGGTAATGGTGTATGTTCCTGCGGCAAGGGAAGAAAATGGCAAGGATGCCGATGCTTCGGTTGTTCCCGAGAAAGCCGCTGGCCCCGTAATAATATAATCGTATGTAGACGCAAAATTGGCGACGTTGAAGGTAATCGCGCCATTTGATAGCCCAAAACAGGTTATGTTATTGTCGAGCTGACCGTTGACGGTTATCGGCGTAATTGGATCAATGGTATGGTCACGTACTAATATACAACCCTTATCATCGGTAACCCTAAAAGTATATGTGCCAGGGGCCAATCCGACAAAAGTTGCATTATTGCCATTGTTTGTTGCGTCGCCCACTGGGGCAATAATCTCGTATGTAAAGGGGGCATTACCATCGGTCACATTAACCGTAACATCTGACGTAGGTGAATCACAGGTGATGGGAGCTGCGGCAAAGACCAAGTCGCTTGGTTCGTTTCTTGGGTCAATGGTAATCGGGCCAGCAAGAAATGTACAATTGTTGGCATCCCTAACGGTAATGTTATAGGTGCCATCGGTCAAGTTTTCAAATCGATGGGCATTGGGCGTGGTATCAGGAATGAAGTTGACACCGTCAATACTATAGGCATAAGGTGCCGTACCACCTGTTACGTTCTGCGCCTCAATAATACCGTCTTGGGTACAGGTATAGTCTTGAACCAAAACCGCCTGGGCATCAAGCGCGTTTGTTGGGGCCGAAACGGTATGATACTCGAAATAATCACATGAAGCACTACCCTTTCGTTGGTTGATTACAATGGCGTAATCTCCTGAAGGCAGACCAGGAAAGTATCCAGATGCGTTTGTGGCCAGTGCATCGGCATAGTCATAATCGTTTTCGTCGAAGGTTGCGGCATCAAATAGGTAATATGTTAGTTGGTATCCGTTATCATCTACGAGGTTGAACTGAATGACACCCGTCGAATCGCCAAAACAGAGTACATCGATTACCGACGTGGGATCAAATTCAGCGGCTGGTCTGAACTCGATGGTAACGGTGTTCGAAATCGCATAACAGTTGTTTCTATCAACAACAACAAAGCTATAGTCTCCGGGACTTAGAATATCAAAAATTTGACTGGTTTGATACTCTGAAGCAGGAATGTCGCCGAACGACGGGTATGAAGTAACGGTAATGCCGTTATTATCCACATAGGACCAAATGGCGTAAGTGTGCGGGGTTTTTCCACCACCGGAATCCATGAGGATATTTCCTTCCTTACAGGTAATATGTTGGGAAACCCTAGCTTCAAGATAGAGATCATTTTCATCAACTATGGTTACCTGTTCAATATGCTCGCAACCATCAGCCGTTCGGGCAATGGCAATGTAATCTCCAGGATTTAGATCGGTAAATGTAAAGTTATTGTCGGGCTGGGCGGTTTCATTGTCAACCAAAGTTCCTTGCCCTCCGTTTGAACCGTCGTCAAGACGGATTTCATACTCATAATCGGGATCGGCATTGTTAATTCTAAGGTTAATGGAACCCATGCCCGTACATCCGGCATTGGTGACGTTTACTTCATAGGTGACGTCTCTTTCCAATATGCCAATATCGGGTGTGCTGAAAATACAAGAGCCAGCAATGGGGTCACCATTGTTGTCCAATTGAACCACTTCTACCCTGTAATCACCGTTTTCGCCTGCTGCAAAATCAAAGCTTTTGGTAGGGCCAAAGGGCAGAATTACGGTGCCCGTATCGGCATCGACCAACCTGTAGGCATAACCGCTTCCTAGGTTTGTAACCGTAATATTTCCAGGGGTTGTACAAACAATGTCCTTTTTGTTGTATTGAATGTCAAGCGTGTTCTGAAATACGTTGAAATAGAATCGGTTGTTGCACCCATTTTGATAGGTTACCGACAATCGATATTTTCCTGGGCTGTCAACATTAAAATTGTTTCCTGTTCCCACCGAACCCCACGTACATGTCAAATTCTTGTTGGCACAATCGTCGCCCGTGGGTGCGCAACTCGACTCATCAAGCTTTTCCCACGTGATGCTTTGGGCATCTAGAATATTGACCTGTAAGAGTCTACTATCATTTAGACCACAAAGGAATAGCTTGGGTAAAAAATCATTGTCAATACTACACTGTACGATTTCGCCCGCCAAATCATTCGTGGGGTCGGCATCACTGTTTACAGTATTGTAGTAATCTATAATCGGATTGGTTATCGTGCCGGACCCATAGGCCACGACATCGATGATTTCCTTAAAGCCCTTACAAGGGTCTGCCACGATTTTATCAACGATATAGGTGCCGACCTGATTGACCGTCATGGTACTGGGGTCGTTATCGGGGTCGCCATCCGTTATTGTGGTATCTGACGCATCAAAAATGCCGTTGTTATTATCATCGCGCTTCCATACGTAGGCATCAAAATTATCGCCGGCATCTAAGACGACATCGCTTCCGCAAAGTTCGACGGTACGTCTGAAATTACAATCGGAGAGGTCGTCCAAAAGGAAATTGGTCGCCCCCGGCACTACAAAACCACAAGCATTAAAATCGGTTACACTGGGGTCGTCGCTAATTTTGTTATTGTTCTCAACCCCTGCATAGGTCGAGTAAGCCAGGTTTTGAATTAAATCAGAGCAAGCGTCTATAAAATCAAAGCAGTTTTCGGCGACCCGAACACGCATCCTAATGGAATAGATGGGGTCTTGTGCGTTGACATAATTGTCCGGTATAAAGAATGTTACCGTTCTTGTTGCCGGATCAAAGGAATGGGTAACTCCGGCAGGAGCCACAATACTTGATTCATCCAAGGTGACGTTTATCGGCAAAACATCGCGAATGGTGTACATCGGACTATCGCCCGGTTGATAGTCTGGATTGCTGGGATCGATACCTGTGGCATCATCATTACCTATGTTTTGAAAAGACAATACATAATCTAGATTTTGTCCTAGGTTTACTCCTTGCCCCGTAATGTCGTTTCCGCCGATGTCCTCTACTCTTTTTTCGAGCACGATATTGGGCTCGATAATCTCGATATTGAACGAGTTGAAAAACGGATAGTATTGATCTCCGTTGGTGCGAAATTCGAAAGTAGCGGCGGTCTCATCGTTCGGGATAACCGAGTTGCCCGGATTGGACATTTGGAACATATCGGTATCATAGCCCAACGTATTGGTACTGTTGGGATTTCTGTTTGTCGTTATTACCCCGTCCAGTGTAATATCACTGTTGAAGAAGTTATTGCTATCGAGCCCCCCTGATTGCTCCTGAACAGTGGTAAAACTTGCATTGGAAGCCGCACGAATACGCATAAAGTCTCCGTTGATTGAAAAATCGCCTTCCAGGGTTGCGGCCCCGATGTCGGCATTTACCGGGCCAGAAGGTATAGTGATAAAGTTCGAGTAGTTGATAGGCACCACATTGGTGCCGCGAACCCATGCAAAACCGTCATAAGTGGTTATCAATCGACCGACCATGGTCGGGTTTTCATAAACGATGACCAGGGTCCAGCCACCAGCCGAACCACCTTGCCCGGTCAGGGCGCCTTGAGTCGCCCTAATATTGGCCACGGTATAGTCTCCCTGTGGATCCGCCAGAGGCGTAATCAAGTCTGTAACATCGGCGTAGAACGCATAAGGGCTGTTGGCCCGCATAGCAGGGTCGGCGCTGAAAAAACCATCATATAGCAACTCTCCGGTGATATCTACGTAGCTGCCACCGGGCACCTTAAACTTTACCTGGTTATTGTCGGTCTGTCTTCCTTGGCCAACGGGAATGGTGTTGGCTTGCGTAGTGGATCCGTTAGCGGTTGCACTTGGGTAGGTGGCCGACCAATAGAGGCCTGCATATCGTATCAGGCTGCAACTTGGGTCGGTAAAGGTAAAGGTAGAGGTGCTTGAACTAAATGTGGAAGCGTCGTTATCGACATCGATATAACGCATGTCTTTATAGTCGTTATAGTTCCAGTATCCGCCAGTTTCTGTATTGTAATAGTCTGGGGGTCGCTGCCAACGGGGCACCCTTACGTTTTGGTTGTTATAGGGCGTGTTTGGACCAATGGACGGGTCTTCGGCACGGTTTATAATGTTGTTGCCAATAAAGGTAAGATCTCCTCTAAGGTTGTTCTGATACCTAAAGCTATCCCCTGAGGGATAGGTTCGCGTAAATGATGTAAATTCCTGTGAAAGGCCGATTAAAGAAAACAACAGGGCACTGACCAGAAAGAATTTTTTACTGGTAAAGTTATTCATTGGTTAAGTCATTAAGTTTGGGTTGACACGCATGATCCACATTTTATCATCGTAGGCGTCATTAAGTTTTGAGTAGTATGATATTAGGGCGTTGTTCCATGATTCATGACGTTTGAGATATACATACCTCCAGTTATTTTCCGGGTTTACGAAATAACTCGCGCTTAGCCCATATGAGTTTAAAAGCTCAACAAAGCGTCGCGCATTCTTTGGATTGGCGAACACATTTGCGATAATATAGTAACCTGATCCGACACCATCGATCTTAAAGGTGCGGGCCTCGCTACTGGTATTGGCGATTTCATCATTGGCGACCACATTTTTTTGAAGTACATCGGTACCGTACTTGGTGGCTTTTTCTTTAAGTTTATCAACATTGTTGGCATAACGCTCATTGGTATATCGGTTATCAACGTTCATGATCCAAAGGTCGCCATCGTAGGTGCCGTCTATATTCGATTGATGTGCGGCCACCGCCTCTTCCCAAGTGTCAAAACGCTTTAGATATACATATTTGAGACCATTGTTCGGGTTGTCGATATAATCGGCCGACAGTCCCTTTTGGCCAAGATCATCAATGAATTTGGTTAGGTAGTGGCCACCTTTATAGACATTGGCTACGACATAGTACCCTTCTTGTACACCTTCTAGATTTCTGAATTTTCTACTTTTAATAGGGTCTTGCTGTACGTCGTTCAAAGATGGGGATGTGTTTTGTGCGCCGATGTTGTCTTGTGCAACGGTACGTTCGGCAACGGCATCGTTGCCCTTGGCCAGCACATCTTTTGGCAATGAAGAATTGACAGCGAGTGAAGAAACCCCTCCGTCGTTGCTATAGTTCCTTGTAGCTACCTGAGGTCGGTCGATTCCTGTCAAGAAGAGGTCTTCGGCCTTTTTTTCAAGGTCGGGCCGTTCACCGCTCGTTTCGTTACGCACCATTCGCATGACCATTTCAAAGCGGCGCTCCAAATCTTTTTGGCGATTGGCTTCGAGTGAATCTTGACGGAACATCAGTTCGGCGATTATCGCGTCGTTTTCGGCCAATTTTCTTTTCAATTGTTCTATTTCATCATTTGTGGCAAGGTCTTCTTGGGTCAATTCTTCGTTTTCCACAAGTTGATCGTTGTTTTCCTCTAACATAACACGGTCTTCTGTAAGGTTCGGTGTGAAAGAGTAGGCAAATGAAATTTCATGGGTAACACCAAGATTAATAAGATCTGAGGTGTACCCCTTTTCCATAGTATATCCTAAAGAGAGCCTTTTGTTGATGTTGAAGCCAACACCTGCGGAAGCACCATAAAAACTGTCGTAGCCTCCTTGAACCCATCCAAGTTTTGGCAGGTCAAGAATAAGGCTTCCACCTAGGGTAAAATCATCTTGATTGCCGAGGACGGGACTGTCTTTTGCGTTCATACGTACTCTTGCCAAAGGCATAAGCCTAGCGCTTTCCATGATACCCGACCCATTTTTGAACCGATGGGTATATTGTAGGTGGCCCGCATATGACTTGTCCTTAAATTCGGTTAGCTGTTCGCTTGTTTTCAGATTGTAATCGAATAAGTTTTCAGCGTATGCACCGAAATCGAAGTTTCCGAAGGAAAGATTGAAACCGGGTTGAAATGATAGAATATTACTGTCAACTGTCCCTAGAAGGGCTTGGTCGTTGGGATCTAAGGGAGAAGCACTATTTCTATCGAACCCCGTATTATAATAGGCAAGGTTCGCCCCAAAGGTGAAGTTGCTTTTATCACTTAATTTGACACCGTAAGCGTAGTTGGCCATTACCCCAATATTCGACACCAAACCTACCTGTTGCGAGTAAACGCTTAGCCCCAGCCCGCTACGGTCACCTATTCGTCCGCTATAACTCAAAAAGTACGTTTGATCGTTATTGTCAAATTGTACTGATTGGTTTCTATGAAGGAAATTAATGTATGACTTATCTTCCTGAACGGTCGAAAAGGTAGGGTTGATCAAAAACCGGTTATACTTTAACAGGTTTTGGGGCGCTACCTTTAAAGGTAAAATAGGATCTTCATTTTGGGCATTGGTCGGGGTCAACACCAAAACGGAAATCACTAGTAGTGCTATGAATTTGGTAAATTTCATTTTGGTTAGCGGATAACGGTTATGGTTCCTTGTTTAAGGGTTTCAGAAGCATTTTTTATGACATAGTAAAAAACCATATTCTGTTGTGGAAATGCCATTGAAGATTCGGGCCAGTTGTTCTGATAGTCCGTAACGTTCAGAAGTTCGATGCCCTTATCGTTATAAATGATGACATTTACGTCTGTCTTATTTGAGTATGAGTTTGGTAATATCCATTGATCATTGGCTCCATCGCCATTTGGCGTAATGACATTGGGCACTTTGAAGGTGTCTAGATATTCAACGGTTATTTGTCGGGTTACCTGACATTCGTCTATATTGGCGATTAAGGTATAATCGCCTTCACTAGTAAATGTAAAGCTGTCCGTAGTGCCTATTTCATTGTTGTCGCTATCATACCAGCGATAGGCGGTACCGCCGCTTGCGGTTACGACCCTTGACGTTCCTTCGGGAAAAATTATGGTATCCGAGGGATTAAGTGTTATCAGGTTGGGATCCAGAGGGGTAATCGTGATTTCGTTTGAGATGAGATCACATCCATTTTTAGCTATTACTAGCCGATAGACACCAGTTTCTGTAATGCTCAAAGCGAAATCTGTCGTATTGATGTCGATGCCGTCCCTTTGCCAGGCAAAAGATTCTGTTGTAAGGTCAGTGGTGGTGTCTATTGTTATTGGGTTGGCCGAACTACAGAAAACGGTGCCCGAACTTGTTATGGCGATTGTTTCATTTGTCAAGAGCTGCACGGCAAGGGAGTTTGAGGTTGCAGTGTATGTGCTTAAGTTGCCTTCAAGAATATAATTACCGTTTTCGCCGGGATTTGTCAGACTTATGTTTTCGGATGTCGCTCCAGATACGTTCACGCCATCCTTTTTCCATTGATAAGTGAAACTTGATGACACATCGGAAGTCACATCGATTTTACTGTTATCGGCCAATACGGCATTGATAGTCTGTAATGCGAGAACGATATCGGTGTTGACACAGCTGGTATAAGCTGCCGCATAATCGATTGTAATTTCGAACGAAGCAGGTGTAACCACCGTAGTCGTTTCAGAGTTTTTGATCGTTCCAGGGCAAGTGCCACCGCCTTGAGTTATCTCGGCATAGTAAGTGCCTTCTTGAGAGGCGTCGTACGAAGCTCCGGTCGCTCCTGCAATTTCAATATTGTTGCGAAACCATTTATAAGTGGGTCCTGTCGCAGTTGTTGAAATACTCAATGTCTCGGTCTGGGCCGGAAGCAATACAACATTGGGGTCATTCAACCTTGTAACCGTAAAGCCGTCGGAATTGGTCATTGTTATTGCGGCAGACCTTTCGGTACAAATTGATGAACTTGATATTTCGACTTGATAGTCTCCTTCAAAACCAGAAATAGAAGCGTCGACCGTAAATGTTGATGAGGTCGCTCCGGCAATGGCCGCCCCGTTCTTATACCATTTATAACTCCAAGAAGGATCCGTGGCGTTGATGCTGAGCGTTTCAGTATCTCCTGAACATAAGGCCGTTTTCGAAGGTGGGGTTATGAAGATACCCTGTCCCGAAGAACCAATGGTAACATCTACAATATTGGAATCCGTATTTCCCGAACCCGTACAGGTGTTGCCATAATCTATTACGGCCTGGTACATGGCCGATTGCGTTACGTTTAGCGTATGACCGCTCTCACCGGCCATGGGGCTACCGCTGCGATACCAAATATACTGATAGGTTTCTGGATTCGGAATGTTGTCGACCTGAAGGGTTACAGGCCCGGTAGAACAGATTTGCCCAGGTGGAACCCCATCACCAAGTTGGCTTATGTTCAGGTTGCCCGTAACATCCATATAGTACATTTCGTAAGCGGCCGATTCAGGGCTAGTTGATACCGGATCGGTACTTCTTACCCTCATTTTATAGCCATTGCCCCGGGTATTCGTGGGTAGGGCAAATGACATTAAAAAAGTATTGTTCGTATTTTGGTCATCGACCCTGCCCAATTCTACGGCACTCGCAAAACTGCCGTTGCCATCTGAAAGCTCAAGAACGAACTCGTTTGTGCTGTTCGCCGTTCCGGCCCATGTTATCTCTACAAAGTACTCGTTGAAAGATTCTTGGGCGCAGGCCGCCGTCCAAGGATCATTCCCTGGATAGTTGGGGTTATCGGCGGGCACAGGTGCATCAGGAACAATTACTTGGGCCTGAATCTGTACAGAAGCTAGAACTAGCATAACTGGTATCAAAAAACGTACGGAATAAAATAATTTAGTTCTCATAAGAGGTTGTGGTTTTGTGTGGGTCCGTGGTTTCCGTTTTGGGAACAGTCTGATGCTTTTAGGGTTTTACGATTATAACGGGTGGGGAAAACATGTAAATAGTTGGCCCAATCCTATGTATTCAACAACAAATATGTTATTTAATTACCCCGCAAAGAATTTAATGTTGTGGGCGCAATTAAAATTGTTGTGAAAAGCTTTTATTGTGGAGTGAGGCTGTATTAGGGGCTACCATTACGGCATTTTTCCTACTTTTGTGCTGCTAAAAAAATGCGCTATGAGCGATAAGCCTAAATCACTGAATTTTATAGAGCATATTATTGAGGAGGACTTGGCCAACGGTTTGCCAAGAGAGGATCTAAGGTTTAGATTTCCACCCGAACCGAATGGCTATTTACACATTGGTCATGCTAGCTCCATTTGTTTGAATTTCGGACTTGGACAACGCTACAAAGCGCCAGTCAATTTGCGATTCGATGATACCAATCCTGCAAAGGAAGAGCAAGAGTATGTCGATGCCATAAAACGGGATGTCGAGTGGTTGGGCTATTCATGGGATACCGAACGGTATGCTTCTGATTATTTCCAACAGCTATATGATTGGGCGGTTTTATTGATTAAAAGGGGCATGGCATATGTCGATAGTCAATCTTCTGATGAGATTGCCGCTCAAAAAGGGACTCCAACAGAACCTGGAACGAATAGTCCGCACAGGGATAGAACGGTGGAGGAAAACCTTGATCTTTTTACAAAGATGAAGGAAGGAGCTTTTGAGGAAGGAGCACATGTGGTTCGGGCCAAGATAGATATGGCTTCCCCCAATATGCTTATGCGAGACCCCATTATGTACAGGGTTTTGAAAAAAGCGCACCACAGAACAAATACTGATTGGTGTATTTATCCGATGTATGATTGGACCCATGGCGAGAGCGATTATATCGAGCAGGTTACCCATTCATTGTGTACCCTTGAGTTTGCCATGCATCGTGAATTATACGATTGGTTTTTGGATCAAGTATACGAACCGAGTAAAGTGCGCCCTAAACAAAGGGAGTTTGCCAGAAGAAACCTTAGCCATACCGTTGTCAGTAAGCGGAAACTTCTTCAGTTGGTCGAGCAGGGGGTGGTAAAGGGTTGGGACGACCCTCGTATGCCAACCATTTCAGGACTGCGGAGACGGGGCTATACCCCTGAATCGATTCGGAATTTTGCAGATACCATCGGAATCGCCAAACGAGAGAACCTTATCGATGTTTCGCTTCTTGAGTTCCATGTGCGCGAACATTTGAACAAAATCGCGCCTAGGGTTATGGGTGTTTTAGACCCGGTAAAAGTGGTTATTACAAATTATACCGAAGGGTATGAAGAGTGGCTCGATGCAGAGAACAATCCGGAGGATGACGCTGCTGGGTTTAGAAGAGTGCCTTTTTCAAAAGAGCTTTATATTGAGCGTGAGGACTTTAGGGAGGAAGCGAACCGGAAATTTTTTCGATTGAAATTAGGAGGGGAGGTCCGTCTTAAAAATGCCTACATTATAAAAGCGGAAAGCTGTACCAAAGATGCGGAGGGCAACATAGTTGAAATACAATGTACGTATGACCCCAAAAGCAAAAGTGGCAGCGGAACGGAAGAAAGCCTGCGAAAAGTCAAAGGCACTTTGCACTGGGTTTCGGTAAAGCATGCTTTTGAGGCCGAAATACGATTGTATGACCGACTGTTCACAGATGAAAGCCCAGATACGCATAAAAACAAAAATTTTCTGGATTTTGTCAACCCAGATGCCTTGAAGACCATTACCGGATACTTGGAACCGAGTTTAAAGGAAGCCAACATCGGTGATAGGTTTCAGTTTCAGCGGTTGGGCTATTTTTGTGTGGATCCCGACTCGACTTCCGATAAAATGGTTTTCAATAGAACGGTAGGCCTACGTGATACTTGGGCCAAAATCAAGGAAAAACCTTGAGATCGATAATAGTTATCGACTAAAATATACCGATTGAGATTTTCTATCAAGAAAGACTTGTTTTAAAGCCATTTAAAAGCGTTTTGGCTTAGTCCTGACCCAGTGCGATAGCGCGGCTTCAAACAGATCAATAGGGCCGTTTAATTCGATTTTTAGATTGATTTTGGTTTTGAACATTAAAATTTGCCAAAGTCAAGACAAACGGATTATTCTTTTTTCCTTGGATTGCCTTTTTTCATTTGCTCACCGATCATATTACTTGCGGTAAACGAGGCCACCATGTTGTTCAGCATATCGCTTCCGGCCTGTGGCGAGTTGGGCAGCAGGATCAAATTGGTATTGGTTTCTTCGCCGATCGATTGCAAAGTGTCATAATGTTGTGTTACCACAATTAGGGCAGATGCTTCTTGAGAGTTGATACCGACCTTGTTCAGAACCTCTACAGATTCTTCGAGACCCCTCGCAATTTCACGTCGCTGATCGGCGATACCCTGACCTTGCAACCTTTTGCTTTCGGCCTCGGCCTTTGCTTTTTCAACAATAAGTATGCGCGCCGCATCTCCTTCGAATTGTGCTGCAATTTTCTCACGCTCCGAGGCGTTGATGCGGTTCATCGCCGCTTTTACCTGCGCATCTGGGTCGATATCGGTAACCAGGGTCTTGATAATATCGTAGCCATAGTCGAGCATCGCATCTTGAAGCTCACTTTTCACCGCTATTGCTATATCATCTTTTTTCACGAAGACATCATCCAGTTTCATTTTAGGCACTTCGGCCCTGACCACGTCGAATACATAAGACGTTATTTGATCGTGAGGGTATTCAAGTTTGTAAAAGGCCTCGTATACTTTATCCCTGATAACGACATATTGGACCGAAACTTTGAGTTTTACGAACACATCGTCAAGCGTCTTTGTTTCGACGATAACATCCAATTGCTGAATCTTGAGTCCTATTCGGGCCGCGATACGATCGATTAACGGAATTTTCATTTGTAGCCCTGAGTGACGTATACTTTGAAACTTTCCAAAACGCTCAATAATCACTGCGGTCTGCTGTTTAACGATAAAAAAAGAGGAAAAAAGAATGATAAGACCGAAAAAAAGTAACGGAATAAAAATAAAACTACCCATAGCTTGCGATTTTAGTTAATGGAATGAATTTACGAAAAGCTTGTGGTATATAGGTCGTTGGGGGCCTTTATTTGTTACAAGGGTGTTTGGGATTCATTATCTTAGGCATATGATAAGATTATAATCATTGATTATAGACAACTGTTGTACGCAAGCTGAACAATGAGTAAATCCAAAATAAGAAGTTTAAGCGAAGATGAATTAAAGTCGGCAATTGCTGAACTGGAAAAGAAATACCCAATACATACAGTACCTGAAAACTATGAAGCAATCTATAAGGAATGTGTGAATACTTTAGGAGGCCTTTTTTCTGAACATACTTCAATCAATGATGAAAAAAGAAGGTTTTTTTTCATGAGAGTAAGAGATGCCTACACGTTTAAAAATCAAAATGAGGTAAACGACCCAAAACAATATTCTTACAAGTCTGCAAAAATTTGCACTGATATTGGAAGAGCTCATCTGCCCCACCATCCAGTTTTTTATGCATCTGATTCATTCGAAACCGCAATTAAGGAAATAAAAAAACCTTCAGTAGACAAGTATTACATATCTATTTGGCATACCGATGAGATTTCTTTGGAAAAACTAAATTTTTTATCAGCGACTTCAATCAAATCAAAACGCTTGATAAAATATTTTGAAACTTTTATGTCTGACATAGATAAGAAATTCCCAAACTATGATGGGTTTAATAGAAATAGGTTAAAAGCCCATGTGCGAGCATGGAGTGATTTATTTTTATCTAATAATTATACATTATCAGCGTCAATAGCACATCAAAAACTTTACAATTCGAATAGTCAATTTGACATAATAACATATTGTAGTGCGGTAGATAAATCTGGCATTAATTATGCAATTCATCCTCGGTTGGCTAATAAACTTAAACTTTACAAAGTGTTTTCGTCAATAACTGATGGTAATAAAACATCTGTCATGCAATGTGCACAACCTGGAAAAGATAATATACTTAAATGGCGTCAAGCTGTAGAATCTGATTTAATTGAAAATGACCCTTTCATTCCTACAGGCATAGATTCAAATCAAACAAGTTAAGATTATGACTTATAAATCATATCATCACAGTTCTGATAAGAAATCAATTATTAACAAAATGAGTAAGAACTGGATGATTGATTTGGCTTCAAATGAAATAAAATTGAAAAAAAGAACATGGTTCATTCAATTATTCCATTTCATAACCTGCAGAAGATATACAGTTAGAGAACTATATATATTTATATACAATGAATTCCATGCACCAGATAAAATAGCGGGAATGATGTCTTATAGTTATCCTATTGACCATGATAACATTAAGAAACCGAAAGGTGTACCATTTAACTATGTGATGCAAGGAGGTTGGACAATTCCGGAAAGTTCACTTAAAAAGTTAATAAAAGGACCTTTAATTTCTGAACATGGTTACGCTTTACTTGTAAAAGCTGATACAACTTCAGAAATAGCCTTTAGAACTGTTCTTAAAGTAATAGGTTGGTTAACAATACCTGGTGGATTATTCGGAACTTGGGAGTTTTTAAAATATATATTTAAATATTTATAATCCAGCGTACATTGATGCTATAGTGCATACCCTTCGGGATACGCACCATACACAGAACGTTACCTGCAAGAATGACGAAATTTAAACAGAAATATGGACTTTTAATTATCGGGATTGTACTCGGTATTGCTTACGGACTTGTAACAAGGTTAGTATTTGGACAAAAAGCAACTTTGGCTTCTGTGACATACTTGTTTATTATTCCGACCATTTTGGGAACTATTCCATTAATGTTTGCCGACAATGAAAAACTCAAATCATACAGAAACATAATTTTCATTCCTTGGCTTACGGTTGTGACATTCTTTTTGACCATGTTCTTATTTGGTATCGAAGACTTTATTTGTTTGTTGGTTCTTGCAGCACCATTTTTCATATTAGGAACAATTGGAGCATTGATTTTTAGAATAGTTCAGATTAACAGACAAAAAAGTAAAGGTAAACTACTAACCTTGGTATTGTTACCTTTTCTATTTGCACCTATCGAAGAATACATAAAAAGCCCTTCTGATACATATATTGTAAAAAGTGAAGTTATCATAGACGCAACACCTGAAAAAATTTGGGATAACATTGTAGAAGTACAGACTATCGACCCGAAAGAATATAATTTAGGATTTTTCAATTCAATCGGAATTCCCAGACCAATAAGTGCAGCTGTTGACAAAAAAGAACTTGGCGGACAAAGAATAGGAAATTTTGAAGGTGGTTTAATGTTCATTGAAACAATCACGGAATATGACGAGAATAAAAAAGTTTCATTCGACATAAAAATTGACCCTGCAACGGTTAGACAAAAAGTATTTGACCAACACGTTTTGAATGGTAACTATTTCAACTTTGTTGACGCAACCTACGAACTTACAGACTTAAAAAACGGACAAGTAAAATTGACACTTTCTTCAAGTTATCAGTTGACTTCAACAATCAATTTTTATGGTAAATTTTGGGGCGACATAATCCTGTCAGACTTTCAAGACAGACTATTAAAAGTAATTGAAAATAGATGCGAGAAGAATAAATAACAGGTGGTAACAATGTATAAAAAATAGGCGAAATAGCAATAAAATCAAGGCTTGTGACTCGTATCAAACTCTGTGCTTAACCGAAAGTTTAGCACTTCGAAATCGCCTACTTTTCATATACTAACCGTTGCACCATTATTCCAATACTTCCAACGCCCTTTCAAGCCTACCGAGTGTTTCCTCTTTCCCGATCAAAGCCATAATATCAAACAAATGCGGGCCTTTCATGGCTCCGACAATAATGAGTCGTAATGGCGGCATCACCTTGCCAAAGGAGAGTTCTTTGTTGGCAATCCATTCCTTTACGGTATTTTCAACGGTTTCAGAGGCAAAATCGTCAATGTTTTGTAAAACGGTCAAAAGCTCGGTCATGACGGTAGGCGTGTCTTCCTTCCATTGTTTTTTTACGGCCTTTTCGTCATAGGTCTCAGGGGCCACAAAGAAATAATCGGATAAGTCCCAAAAATCAGACACAAAGGCGGCTCGTTCTTTTATTAAGGAAACGACTTTTTCTACATACGAACTGTCAGGTCGAGCGGAGTCGAGACCTCCTTCGTCACTTCGACTTCGTTCAGTGTCTACAGAATGATTTTCCATATATTTCACGAACAAACCCGCCAATTCTTCATTGCTTTTTTCTTGCAGATAATGCTGATTATACCATTTGGTCTTATCGGGATCGAAGCGTGCCCCCGACTTGTTCACGCGCTCCAACGTAAAACTTTGGGTGAGTTCTTGCAAGCTGAAAATTTCCTGTTCCGTACCGGGATTCCAACCCAGAAGGGCCAAAAAGTTGACGACGGCCTCGGGAAAATAACCTGCTTCGCGATATCCTACGGAGTCTTTCCAAGACAAAGGAAATACTGGAAACCCCATTTTTTCACCATCCCTTTTGCTCAACTTTCCTTTGCCGACAGGTTTCATGATCAGGGGCAAATGGGCAAATTTAGGAGCCCGCCACCCGAACGCATCGTATAACTGTTGGTGCAGGGCCAAGGAAGGCAGCCATTCCTCACCGCGTATGACGTGGGTGATTTCCATTAAGTGGTCGTCTACAATGTTGGCCAAATGATACGTTGGCATTCCATCGCTTTTGAACAAAACTTTGTCGTCAAGGGTATTGGTGTCGATTTCTATTTTTCCCCTGACAAGGTCGGTCAACACGAGTTTTTCGTCCTGAGGGGTTTTAAAGCGAATGACGTATTCCTCTCCCGAATCCAGGCGTTTTTGGGTTTCTTGCTCGTTAAGCGATAACGAATTGTCAAGTTTTAGACGGTTGTGCCAATTATAGATAAAGGTTTTTCCTTTGGCCTCATGATCCTTACGATGAAAATCCAATCGTTCGGGGGTATCAAAAGCGTAATAGGCCTTACCTTGTTGCACGAGCTCATCGGCGTATTGGCTATAAAGGTGTTTGCGCTCACTTTGCCGGTAGGGTCCGAAACCTTTTTCTTTGCCGGGGCCTTCGTCAAATGGAATGCCACACCAGTTCAAGGAATTAATGATGTATTCCTCCGCACCTTCAACATAACGGTTTTGATCGGTATCCTCGATGCGCAGTATAAAATCACCCCCGTTTTTTTTTGCAAATAGATAGTTGAACAATGCGGTGCGAACACCACCGATATGAAGGGGCCCTGTCGGGCTTGGGGCAAAACGGACTCGGACTTTCTCTGGCATTTCAACAAATTGTAGGGCAAAGATAGGCGAAAGCAGCGCATACACAAACCGGTGCCCGCGGCGTTTGACTCTATAAAGAGCAAACCTTTAATTTTATCTTAAAAACCCAATGATCGGGGAATAAGGGCCATTTTTGCATTATCTTGGTATAGAAAACGTTCAAGTTTGAGGCAATATAACAACATACTACATAAGCTAAAGGAATTCACAAGAAGGTTCTATACCAAGATGTTGGTCAAGGGCACCTTGCTTTTTTTGGTGCTCGGGCTGTTATTTTTGATCGTGATACTTGGGGTAGAGTATTTTTTATGGATGAATTCCACAGGAAGGCTTATTTTGCTGCTCGCCTTTATCATCGTGGAAGGCTATCTTCTTTTTAGGTACATCTTGACACCTTTGTTCTACCTGTTTAGAATAAAGAAGGGAATCAGCAACAAACAGGCCTCAGTGCTAATTGGCACCCATTTTCCCGAAGTTGGTGACAAGCTGCTTAATTTGTTGGATCTCGCGGAAGATACCCAAAGATCGGAGCTGTTATTGGCGAGTATCGAGCAACGTTCCGAAAGTTTGGACCCCATCCCTTTTGCCAAGGCGGTAAATTTTGCTGAAAACCTAAAGTATGTGAAGTACTTGGCCATTCCGTTGGTCATTTTTATGTTGATAGGGCTATCGGGTAATTTGGGCGATTTTTTTGGATCGGCCAATCGTGTCGTCAATTATGATCTTGCCTACGAACCTCCGGCTCCCTTTTACTTTACTTTATTGTCGGACAAGTTGAATGTGCTTGAAAGCGAGACCTACACCGCCCAGGTGGTGACCGAAGGTGATTTAAAGCCAAAAGACGTTTATATCGTTATCGACGGAACGGAATTCCTGTTGCAGGAACAAGAAGGAATCTTTAAACATACCTTTTCGCCACCACTTTCGTCCACGGCCTTTTATTTTATGGCGAATGGTATAAAATCTAGGGAATATAGGTTAAACGTGCTCAAAACCCCTGCTATTCAAGACTTTGAAGTGGTATTGGATTACCCGGACTATGTCGACAAACGAAACGAAACTTTGAAAAGCACGGGAAATGCAACATTTCCTGAGGGCACCAAGGTGACTTGGCAGATTGTTGGCCGAGATACCGAACGTATCGATCTGATAACCGAGGATACCCTTAAAACCTTTGAAAACGATGGCACGAATTTTGGGCTCACCGAGCGTATTTATAAAAACTTCCCCTATCAATTGGCCACTTCGAACCGGAATGTGAGCAACTACGAGAAATTGGATTACCGTTTCACCGTTATCAAAGATGCCCATCCAACGATCAAGGCAACGCAGGTCATTGATTCATTGAACCCGAATGTTCTGTATTATATCGGGGAGGCTTCCGATGATTATAAAATTGCAAGGATTAATTTGGTGTGTCATCCCGATTCCAATAGTGATGATAAGCAGAGGATCGAACTTCGGACTCCCAATGTCAATTTTGAACAGTTCTATTATACCTTTCCATCAGGACTCGATTTGGAAGAGGGGCGGTCGTACAGCTTTTATTTTGAGGTTGTCGATAATGATGCCATACATGGGGGCAAGGTGAGCAAAAGCCGGATTTTTAATACGACTTTGCTCGATGGGGATCAATTGCGAAATAAAGAATTGGAGTCCCAACAAGCTATAATTGACAATATGGACAGGTCCTTGGAGAAGTTCAAGGAGCAAAAGAATACCTTGAACGAGATCAATACGGAGCAAAAGGAAAAAAGCCAATTGAATTTTAACGATCAAAATCAGATAAAGGATTTTCTTAAAAAACAACAACAACAGGAAAATCTGATGCAGAAGTTCAGTAAACAGTTAAGGGAGAACCTTGATAAGTCGACAGAGGAGGACGAGTTGAACAAAATGCTCCAAGAACGTTTGGAGCGGCAAGAACTTGAGGCGAAGAAGAATGAAAAGCTATTGGATGAGCTTAATAAGATTGCCGATAAGATCGATAAGGAAGAATTGGCCAAACGTTTGGAGGAGTTGGGAAAAAGGCAACAGAATAGCGAGCGAAACCTTGAACAGCTCTTAGAATTGACCAAACGGTATTATGTGGCCGAAAAAGCATCGCAGCTGGCAAGAGAGTTGGAAAAACTGGCCAAAAAACAGGAGATTTTGTCCAATTTGAATCTAGGGCAGGATTTTTCGAACAAGGAACAGGAACAAATGAACGATGATTTCAATAAAGTTGCTGATGAGCTTGATGAGCTTGAAAAGGACAACGCGGATCTTAAGAAGCCCTTGGATCTGAGTATAGACCCGAAGAAATCTGATGAGGTAAAAGAAGACCAGATGGATGCGTTGGAAGAAATCAACAAACATCGGGGAATGGAGGAGAGCTCTGAGTCTGGGGAGAAGGAGAAGGCCTTAAACAAGGCCAAACAGAAACAGAGGTCGGCGGCTTCAAAAATGCGGCAGATTAGTGAAAAATTGAAGTCGTCATCGGCTGCGGGGGGTGGTTCTGAAGAAACCGAAGATGCTGAGATGTTGCGGCAGATTTTGGATAACCTGATTACATTTTCGTTCAAGCAAGAGAATCTGTTCGACCTTTTAGAGGTAAATAGTGGTGAAGTTACGCAGTTTTCCAGATCTGTACGCGAACAGCAAGAGCTAAAGGCTATGTTTTCGCATGTTGATGACAGCCTTTTTGCATTGTCATTGCGTCGGGCTGAACTTTCCGAATTTGTAAATGAGCAGATTACCGAGGTATATTATAACATTGATAAGGCGTTGGAGAGTATGGCCGAGAACCAAATTCAGCAGGGGGTGTCGTATCAGAAGTATGTGCTGAACGCTTCAAATAGTTTGTCCGATTTTTTGGCGAATATATTGGATAATATGCAGCAGAGCATGCAAATGGGGAACGGTCAGAGCGATGGACAAGGGTTTCAGTTGCCTGATATCATCAAAAGTCAAGGTGAACTTAAGGAAAAGATGGAGGGAATGGGAAGTTCGGGTAAAGGTCAATCCGATTCTGGGAAGGAACAAGGAAAAGATGGGGAAGGTAATACCGGTGAGGGTCAATCCGATTCAAAAGGAGGCAAAAGTGGACAGAAGGGTGAAGAAGGTAGTAATGGACAGGATGGTCAGAATGAGGGAAATGGGAAACAGGGAAGTAAAGGCGAGCAAATGGGCGAGGGCCAACAAGGGCAATCGGGAGGTCTGAGCAATGGCGGGACTAGCGAGGATGAGTTACGGGAAATATATGAAATCTACAAAAGCCAGCAAATGTTGCGACAGAAATTGGAAGAGCAGTTACGTGATATGATAAAAAAGGATGATCGTAATCTGGGTGAAAGACTGCTACGTCAAATGGAGGATTTCGAGAATGATTTATTGGAGAATGGGGTTACGGAGCGTACACTGTCCAAGGTGAATACCATTCAATATGAACTTTTGAAGCTTGAAAATGCTGCTTTAAAGCAAGGGAAGAAGCAAGAGCGGGAAAGCAATACCAATACGATTGAGTTCAAAACTCCCATTACTACTAAGCCTTCATTATTAGAGAATTATCGCAATGAAGTTGAGATTTTAGACCGACAAGCACTACCTTTGCGGCGAAATTTTCAAAACAGGGTAAAGGAGTATTTTAAAAGCGATGATTGAGTTTCACTACGAGACTGACTTTAACATTGCCAATGAGGTTTATTATGCCGATTGGATAAGTAGGGTAATAGAATCAGAGCTTAATTTTCCTTCGCGGATTGATTTTATCTTTTGTGAGGATGGCTACTTGTTGTCCATTAATCAGGAATATTTGGACCATGACAACTATACCGATATAATTACTTTTGATTATTCGTCGGGAAAACAGATAGAGGGTGATATTTTTATTTCCGTTGACAGGGTCAAGGAGAATGCTGAGAAGTATGATGTTGATTTCGAAGACGAGTTGCTTCGGGTAATGGCGCATGGCGTTCTACATTTAATGGGATATGGTGATAAAGGCAGTGTTGAGACGGAAATAATGCGTGGGAAAGAAGACGAGAAGATTAAAATGTTCCACGTGGAACAATAGAAAATTATGTTTGCAGACGTATATGATGTTATAGTAGTTGGAGGAGGCCACGCGGGAGCTGAGGCCGCTGCCGCGGCTGCTAATATGGGGTCAAGGACTTTGTTGGTTACCATGAACTTGCAAACCATTGGACAGATGTCGTGCAACCCTGCGATGGGGGGTATCGCCAAGGGCCAGATTGTACGTGAAATTGATGCTCTTGGAGGATATAGTGGAATAATTACCGACAAGTCCGCTATTCAGTTCAAAATGTTGAACAAATCCAAAGGACCTGCGATGTGGAGTCCTAGGGCACAAAATGACCGGATGAGGTTTGCTGAGGAATGGCGCTTGGCGCTTGAACGGACGCCTAATTGCGATTTTTATCAAGAGATGGTCCAAGGAGTATTGATCGAGGGCGGAACCGTCGTAGGTGTCCGGACTTCTTTGGGAATTGATATAAAGGGACGGTCTGTTGTTTTGACCAATGGTACTTTTTTGAATGGGTTGATTCATATCGGTGACAAGCAGTTTGGTGGGGGAAGAGCAGGAGAAAGAGCCGCTACGGGTATTACGGAGCAGCTTTCCGATATAGGTTTTGAATGCGGACGAATGAAAACGGGCACGCCCCCAAGAGTGGATGGCCGTTCGCTCGATTATTCCAAGATGATCGTGCAGCCGGGTGATGATCGTCCCGAGAAGTTCTCATATCTCGAAACCCCGATTCTTACCGAACAACGGGATTGCTATATGAGCCACACCAGTGCTTTGGTACATGATCTCTTACGTGAGGGTTTTGACCGCTCCCCTATGTTCAATGGAAGAATCAAAAGTATCGGCCCTAGATATTGCCCTTCGATCGAGGATAAAATAAACCGTTTTGCAGACAAGGAAGCGCACCAACTTTTTGTCGAGCCCGAAGGTTGGCATACGGTAGAGGTCTATGTCAATGGTTTTTCCACATCGCTTCCCGAAGATGTTCAGTTCAGGGCATTAAAGTCTGTCAGAGGTTTTGAAAACGTAAAGTTTTTTAGACCGGGATATGCCATTGAGTATGACTATTTCCCGCCAACACAATTAAAGCACACGCTCGAGACCAAGTTAGTCGACAATCTTTATTTTGCAGGTCAGATCAATGGCACGACAGGTTATGAGGAAGCAGCTTCACAAGGACTTATGGCCGGAATAAATGCGCATCTAAAGTTGAAAGGAGAAGATCCTTTTGTATTGAAAAGGGATGAAGCCTACATTGGGGTTTTGATAGACGATTTGATAACGAAAGGTACCGAAGAGCCCTATCGAATGTTTACCTCTAGGGCGGAGTATCGGACGCTATTACGTCAAGATAACGCCGACATTAGGCTAACACCAAAAGGTTATCGCATTGGGCTGGCCACTGAAGAGCGGCTTCGACGAATGGAGGTTAAGAAAGAAAAATCGAAGGTGTTTGTTGATTTTTTTAAGGAGACCAGTGTTTTGCCCGATGATATAAATCCTATCCTGGAAAGTGTTGACTCTGCCTTGGTCAAACAGTCTGATAAAATGTTCAAGGTTTTTTCCAGGCCTGAGGTTACAATGGAGCATATGTTACAATTGCAGCCGGTTGCTACATTTGTCGCCGAGAACGATCTAGATTGGGAGGTATTGGAACAGACCGAAGTACAGGTAAAGTATTCGGGCTATATCGCAAAGGAAAAGCTTAATGCCGATAAACTTAATCGCCTTGAGAATGTCAAGATCCCAGAGGGTTTTGACTATTCAAAATTGAAATCCCTCTCATTCGAGGCCCGAGAAAAGCTAAAGACCATCCAACCGATTACTATTTCACAAGCTTCCCGAATAAGTGGCGTTTCGCCGGCGGACATAAGTGTATTGTTGGTCTATCTTGGGCGATGATTTTTGTATTGTTCCACGTGGAACAACAAAGCGCGGATACCGCCAAAGCACTTCCTGAACAAAATGAAACCTTGAATATCTAGTTGATGTTTTAGATTTGTTATTGAGCGGTTCTGAAGTGGCTTGGTTTTTGATGGTTCTTCGGAAACCAAACCCACAGCACATGCGAAGAATTTTACTAATTGTCAGTGTCTTTTTTTTATCATATTCCTGTATTCCTCTGAGGATTGCGCCTAAAATCGAAGACCACAAAATTACCCGTGGCAAGAAGTTCAAACGTAGCCTCTCAAAAAGACAGATGTTCATTTTTGAAGACCCTAAGGACGATGGCCACTTTTACGATTATATCAACATAAAGTTCAAATTAGATCACGATAACGTCTATGACGACATTCCATTCATGGTCGATGGCGAACAATATTTCTTTGCCTGGTACGAAGTGGAAATTCCCGATAAGACATTGGATCTTGCCTCAATTCTTATCAATGTGGGTATGAACGAATTGATGGGCGGAGACGGTGAAGACCCATTTCTTGATACCCCTGAAGTTGTTAGAAAAGGGAATTGGTATTTGGCGTTAGAAGTTTATAGTGACACCGAGAAAGATTGTTTGGCCGATAATTCACTTTCAAGGAATGTGGTTTTGGAGTATCTTCGTGCACTGAAAAAGGAGTACTTAGCCACCCACAACTACAATGAAGTCGTATTTAAGAACTAAAGATTATTCCGTTTCCCAAGAAGAATTTGAACTTTTATACGATCCAGAAATGGAAATGTTGGTGACGCGACCAATACCTGAAAATCTTGACGAATACTACCAAAGCGAGGACTATATTTCGCATACAGATTCAAGAAAGTCTTTGGTCGATAAGGTTTATCAAACGGTCAAGAAGTTCAGCTTCTATTCAAAACTGAGGTTGATAGACAAATTCGGCGGGGAAGAAAGAAGATTATTGGATATGGGTGCTGGTACCGGAGACTTTTTGTTGGCAGCGAAAAGTTCGGGTTGGAAGATTTCAGGAATCGAACCTAATCATGATGCGCGAATGCGCGCGCGCGAAAAAAGGGTGGAACTATTGTCTGAAATGGAGTTGCTGCGCAATCAACAATTTGATGTCATCACACTATGGCATGTTCTTGAGCATCTTCCTGATCTGGAGAACCAAATCTTGAAATTGTTAGAGGTCTTGGAACCAAATGGAACCTTGGTAATCGCAGTCCCCAATTTCAATTCATACGATGCAAAATACTATAAAGAGTTTTGGGCGGCATTCGATGTGCCTCGACACCTATGGCATTTTTCAAGAACTTCGATCGAAAAGCTATTCTTAAAACATGGGCTAAATGTAGTTCAGGTCAAACCCTTGATTTTTGATTCGTTCTATGTATCGTTACTTTCGGAAAAGTACAAGACCGGAAGACAGAATTTTGCCAAGGCCTTATGGATCGGACTACGATCAAATATTGCCGCATGGCGCTCAAAAGAATACTCTTCGCACATTTACATACTTCAAAGAGCCCAATAACGATTTTAAGGCGATTTCCCGAGCTTTTCTATCAATTGGCGACTATCGGCTATGTCCTGCCTTAAATTGTGCAATAAAAACCCTTTTGTGAGCCAAGCCATAATAGACAATATCTATTCCTAAGTAAAAAATAGTAAATAAATCTTATATTCAATGGTTCCTACTTCTAGGATATCTCAAAAATTATCAATTGAAGAAAAACATGCACAACTACAAAAAACAAAGTACCTCTAGAATTTCGAAAAACCTTTTACTACTTTTGCGCAACTTAAAACAGAGCAGGAATCCGATTCCATAGAACAAAAATTATACGAGATGAAAAATTTAATCTGGATTGCGACAATAGTGCTGTTGACTTCTTGTGAGCAACAAAAAATAGGTTTTGTCGATAATGTCAAATTGATGGATGAATATCAAGAAAAAATAGATGTCGAGACAAAATTTAAGGCGAAGGCCGATGCACTGACGAAAAAAAGGGATAGTATCTCACAAGCTTTTCAGATCGAAGCCCAGGCGTTTCAAGCAAAGGCCCAAAGCATGTCGCAGAAAAAGGCTCAAGAAGAATACGGCCTGATACAACAAAAAGGGCAGTTCATCGGGCAGCAACTTCAGCAAGAAGACCAACAGTTGCAGGCATCGGGGCAGACCGAAATGGACAGTATAGTCAGCAAGGTAAAAAAGGAAATCAGGGCCTACGGCAAGGCCAATGGCTATACCTATATATTGGGAGGTGGTGACGGAGGCAGTGTGCTATATGGTACAGAAGTGCTCGATCTTACCGATGAAATCGTGAAGATATTGAACGACAAATACAAAAAATAGAACCAACTTTTCATTAGTATAAGAAGGCCATAACATTTGTTATGGCCTTTTTTAATGCTGAAGCAAAAAGACCAAAAAAATAGCAGGAATAAGATAAATAACAATCGTTTTGGCCCCTTCATAGTCTTTGGCCATTCGTTGGCCGAACAATAACATTAATAGCGACACACACGAGAGAATTGCGCCATAAAACGCCATGTGGCCATTCGTTGCGAACATAATTTGAACGAGGCCGATCAGGCAAAATAGACCGGCGAGAACCTCACAAACAAGAACTATGGCCAACATTCCAGTAACCAGACCATGCAAGGGAGACTTTGAAAAATGCGCTTTGAGCCATGAGAGGTTGCCTTTCCAGTCCAATACTTTGTCCAGTCCACTTTGCAAAAAAGTGATGATCAAGAACAGTAACAGTAAGATTTCCGTTGCATTTTCCAAAACAGTTTTCATAGGTATTGGTTTAAGCCGCTTTTTTGTGAAGCAGCCTGGTTAACTTGATCGATAGGTCGGTCAAGACGAGTTTAGAATTTCCGTTTCGTTCGATGTGGTACATGGCATCTTCCAGTTCTGAGGTTATTTCAAGAATATTGTTTTCATGTACAAATGAAGCGAACTTCTCGAGATGAAACCCATCGGCACGAATTTTCATGTAGGCCAAACCTTTCGCATTGAAATTAATGAGCATCGCCTGGCGCATGACCATGAGGCAATATTGTAAAAACTTTTTTTGGGTTTCCCTTCCCGTTTTGGCCACCTCTTCACTCCATAAAATAAGATCATGTATTGCGGATCGATTCCCCTTTGCCTTAAAGGCGCTGCGTACCCATTGTACGAACCATTTTTCGAAGATCAGGTCCTCCGAGTCATTGTTCATAAGGTCCAAGGCCTTGTTGAAATTTCCATTGGCTTCGAATGCTATGCGCATGGCTTCGTCCCTTGTACATCCTCTTTCAATTAGCGCGTTCGTGATGGCATCTTCGGCCAAAGGCGGAAAATGCAGGATTTGACAGCGCGAACGTATGGTCTGTATGATCTGCTCCTCTTCTTCCGCAAGCAGTAGAAATATTGTTTTATCGGGCGGTTCCTCGATTAATTTTAAAAGCTTGTTGGCAGCGGAGGTGTTCATCCTTTCGGCCATCCAAATAAGCATTACTTTGAATCCCCCTTCATAAGACTTCAGTGCAAGCTTCCTGACAATATCCTGAGCTTCGTCAACACCGATTTGTCCCTGCTTTTTTTCAATTCCGATCAATCGGTACCAATCGAAAAGATTTCCATAGGGCTGTTCTTTTACGAATTGACGCCATTCCTCCATATAATGATCGCTAACCGCATGGCTTTTTACCTTATCGGAATTGGCGACCGGAAAAGCAAAATGAAGGTCGGGATGCGCCAGTGAATCAAACTTTAGATTACAGCTTGTGTCGCCCGCTTCGTTCTCAGAATTTGTATTGCCACAGACTACATATTGTGCATAGGCCAAGGCCATCGGCAAGATTCCTGAACCTTCTGGGCCGACGAAAAGTTGGGCATGCGGAATTCGCCCCGCATCGGCACTCGTGGCCAGATGGTTCTTAATGTGGGCCAAGCCCAAAATATCTTTGAAGCGCATTGTTCAAATATAGTTTATTCCGACTTAAAATGGGTGACGGTATTGCTATCGCACAGACATTCAAAAAAACAAATACGGCACCGACCAAACAGTCTGCAAAAAAGATGGATTGCCATTTTTCTCACATATACAGGGGGTTGCGGTGTTTTTCCAAAGAAGATAAAAAATGATTTTTTTGGCAGAACAAAAACAAGAACCGACCAATCGGTCGGCAAATTCAGCAAAACGTATTGCCAATTATTGACCGCTCCGTTTTATATGCACGGTAGAAATATCTACATTTGAAATTCTTTAAAAACGAACCTGAATGAAAACGATAGACCAGTTTAATTTTGAAAATAAAAAAGCGTTGATCCGAGTTGATTTCAACGTACCCTTGGATGCCGATTTTAACGTTACGGACACCAATAGGATCGAGGCGGCAAAACCGACCATTATCAAAGTATTGGAAGATGGGGGAAGTGCTGTTTTGATGAGCCATTTGGGAAGGCCGAAGGGACAAAGAAACCCGGATATGTCATTGAAACACATCTGTTCAAAGGTATCTGAGATCATTGGGGTCCAGGTCAGGTTTGTCGAAGATTGTGTCGGTGAAGCGGCCGAAAAGGCGGTGGCCGATCTGCGACCCGGCGATGTCTTGTTGTTGGAAAATCTTCGTTTTCATGCTGAAGAGGAAAAAGGAGATGAAGGTTTTGCGCAACAGCTTTCGAAATTGGGCGACATTTATGTGAACGATGCTTTTGGCACGGCCCACCGGGCCCACGCATCCACAACGATCGTGGCCCAATTCTTTTCCGATAAAAAATGTTTTGGATATCTATTGGCCAAAGAAATCGATGCGATTGAAAAGGTAATGCGCACAGGTGAAAAACCGGTGCTCGCCATATTGGGGGGCGCCAAGGTTTCATCGAAGATTACCATCATAGAAAATATCTTGGACAAGGTCGATCACTTGATCATCGGCGGAGGTATGACCTATACCTTCGTTAAGGCCCAAGGTGGGCAAGTGGGCGATTCAATTTGCGAGGATGATAAAATGGACCTGGCCCTTGATATTTTGAAACAGGCAAAGGCGAAAGGTGTAGAAGTGCATATTCCCGTTGACGTCGTGGCGGCAAATGCCTTTTCGAACGAAGCCGAAACAAAGATCGTCGATGTGGCTGAAATTCCTGATGGGTGGCAAGGATTGGATGCCGGGCCAAAAACTTTGGAGAATTTCAAGACTGTTATCCTAAATTCCAAAACCATTTTATGGAACGGCCCTGTCGGTGTCTTTGAAATGGAGAGTTTTGCCAAGGGCACTATCGCTATTGGAAACTTTATTGAAGAAGCCACTAAAAATGGAGCTTTTTCTTTGGTAGGCGGAGGCGATTCGGTTGCCGCGGTCAAGCAATTCGGCTTTGACGACAAAGTAAGTTATGTGTCGACGGGTGGTGGCGCCATGCTCGAAAGCTTGGAAGGTAAAACGCTGCCGGGAATTGCCGCAATATTGCCAGAATAAGGGCGTTATCGATAAAAAGGGGTAAACGGTTTTTTTGGCGTTTAACACGTCAAAGTTTTATCCTTTCCAAAAAAAAGACGATTTTAGATGTTCCCGTTTTAACTCAAAACGCAACGATGATCAAGAAAACCGGTATTCTTTCTTTTTCTGTTCTTTTCTCTATCTCTAGCTTGTTATCGGCCCAGGAGAGCGATTCTATTCCTGTCAGGGTAAACGACACCCTTGTCGAGACATTGGCCGATACTACCGAAATGGACATGAAAGGGCTGGAGCAAATGGAGCTCATGGACTCGGAGATGGGTTTAAAGGATAATCCTTTAGTTTTTACCAAAAAAGACGAAAAGGCAAAATACAATTTGAAAGATAATCCGCTTGCGGCCAAATATGATAGCTTGTGGATGAAAGAGCTATATGACAGCGCGGCCCTTTTCGATGAGATGTATGAAGAAGTCGCTACACTTGACGTAACCAAGGAGCCCGATGCTGATGAAGTATACGTTTACGACCTGCCAACGGACACTTTGAAGGCCAGGTTGGCGAAACTGAATGAAAAAACGCCTTTTAATATTGCCTACAATCCGTCGCTTGAGAACGTTATTAAATCGTTTCTGACCAGAAAAAGAGGCCTTATGGAGCGCATGTTGACGGTTAGCCAATTCTATTTTCCGCTGTTTGAGGAACAATTGGACAACCATGACATTCCTTTAGAAATGAAATACCTTTCTATCGTCGAATCGGCCTTGAACCCAAAGGCAAGATCTCGGGTCGGGGCAACCGGTCTTTGGCAGTTCATGTACGGTACGGGCAAGATGTACGACCTTGATGTGAGCAGTTATGTAGACGAGCGGAGCGACCCTATTAAATCAACGGAGGCCGCTTGTAAATATTTGGCCAAGTTGTATGACATTTTTGATGATTGGGATCTGGCCCTAGCGGCGTATAATTCAGGCCCCGGTAATGTCAACAAGGCCATTCGTAGGTCAGGCGGTTACAAGAACTATTGGAACATTCGCCGAAACCTTCCCCGTGAGACTGCCGGATATGTCCCTGCTTTTTTAGCTACCATGTACCTTTTCGAATATGCCAAGGAGCATGACCTAAAGGGGGAAAAGGTAGAAAGACCCTATTTCGAGACCGACACCGTACAGGTAAAAAGTTTGATAACTTTTGAGCAGATATCGAAGCTTGTCGGAATCAGTGTGGAAGAACTTGAGATTTTGAATCCCTCATATAAGCTGAAAGTAATTCCATATATCGAAGGAAAAGAGTATGCCCTGAGATTGCCAAAAGAAGCCATGGGCAAATTTGTGGCCAATGAAGTACAGATATACGCCTTTGTCAAAAAAGAATTGGAAAGCAAGGAAAGTCCGTTGCCACAATTGATCAAACAAGCGGAGGCAGATCGAATACGGTATCGCGTGAGAAGTGGCGATTATTTGGGCAAGATTGCCGAGAGATATGGTGTTGGTGTCAGTCAAATAAAACAGTGGAACGGCTTGCGAAGCAACAACTTGAGAATAGGACAACGACTTACCATTTATCCCAGAAACAGAGGTGTTGCCGTAGCTTCCTCGGCCAAGAAGAGTACCCCTTCGAGTGCGAAAAGCCAGAATTTTCCACCCGGCACGAAGACCCATACTGTTCAAAGCGGCGACTCACTTTGGACGATTTCTAGAAAATATCCGGGAATTACTGTTGAAAAATTACGAGAATGGAACGGTATTAGTGGTAGTAAACTACAACCGGGCACAAAACTAAAATTGTGCGACTGTTCATCGTAAACAGAAAACATATGAAACCGAGACACTCAAAAACACTTTTAGCGGTATTATTATTGGCCATAATCGTATTTGTGGCCTGTAAGGAGGACAAAACAAACTACAAGCCGACCTCCATAGGTGCCATCAACTCTTTGGCCGTGGTCATTGACAATGAGCTTTGGAAAGGAAAGGTAGGTGATAAGATAAGGGAGCACTTTGCCTCAAACGTTGTCGGCCTCACCTGGGACGAACCATTGTTTTCCATTGAACAAATGCCCACGCAGGTCTTTTCGGGATCCATCAGAAACAGAAGGAATATACTTTATGTTCAGAAAGATTCGGTCAATGTGGCCCATGTTAAGACCGATATGTACGCAATTCCCCAGAAAGTTGGGGTCGTCAAGGGTGTAACTGACGAAGAACTAATACAAAACTTGGAAGAGCAAGCCGATAAATTCATTACAGCCTACAAAAACATCGAACTAGAGGTCTCTCAACGGAATTTTTTAAAGTCTCTGAACAACGAGACAGTGTTGCAAGACAAATTCGGAATAGCCTTGAATTTACCTTCTATTTACAGAATAGACGTGCGAAAAGACAATTTCGTCTGGATTGAACGACAGATTCAAAAAGGCACGGCAAGCCTAATTGCCTATGAGATGCCGGGAGATTATTTTAAAAACGACTCGACTCTAATAAGGGATATAATTCGTATGCGTGATTCAATTGGGGAAAAGTATATTCCAGGAGCCGATGTGCCGGGAAAAGTGACCCATATGCGAACAGAACCGGCCTTTGCACCTTCTGTTTTTCCGGCTGAAATAGCGGGAAGGGAGGCCATTGAGGTCAGAGGTATCTGGGATATAAAGAACTATCCGATGGCGGGTCCCTTTTTGACCTATATCATCAAGGATGCCGAAAATGACAGAACAATGGTACTCGAAGGATTTGTATTTGCCCCGGCCACGAATAAACGTGACGATATATTTCAGCTTGAGGCTATTATGAAAACCGTTAGATTTTTGCCCAAGGATTAAATTTCGGCAGGATTCTAGAAATCGGTTCGAGCATAAAAAAAAGGCTCCTTGCAATCAATGGCAGGGAGCCCTTTTTTGTGGCTGGAAGTGTAAATGTTCTTTGGCCTAATCGAAGGGAAATCCAGTGGAAACCCTAAAGATAAAAGCATAAAGAACCACAAAGAACATTATAAAAGCAAACCAGGCAAATATCTTGAAGTACCTTCTAACGATAAGGCTGCCCAAATTTCTAAAACCTTCCAAATAGATTTCTTTTAGTAGTAGAAGTTTATTCATATGAACGTATTTGAAGATTATTATAGAACAAAGATGAAGACTTGTTAGGTCGTAGCGCAATTAATTGGTCGAAACGACAATAAACCCGGTTCATCTTATAGCCTTATTTTATAGAATCCATTAAAGGTCAAAAACGTCGACAAAAAAACCCGGGCAACTCTTTAGGCCCAATAAAAAACAGGGAAACGGGAAAGTATTGAAAAAACCACAAAAAACGCCCGGAATATATTCCGGGCGTTACAGGTTAGGTTGGTATTTATTTCTTAATCAAAGGCGAAGCCTGTCGCTAGTCTAAAAATGAAGGCATAAAGCACAATTAGAAAGGCAGCAAAGCAGAACCATGAGAAAGCTTTGAAATACGATTTGATAAGATAGTGGCCTAAGTTTCTGAAGGCTTCCAAGTAGATTTCTTTAATGAGTAGGGCTGTTTTCATGATTTGGGATTTTAGTTCAACACTTTAATATATAACGTTACAACACTCGATACTGTATTTCTTAGGGTTGCTTTGTTGCGTAAGGAGCTACCAGTGTTGTGATCAGTTGATTTTTATAGCTATTTTTTGCATTTGTAGGAAGAATAATAGTCAAAATAAAAGCCGCCGTTTGAAAACAAACGGCGGCTTTTTTAATGCCAATTGGTCTTTGGGTTACATATTCACGATTATGAATTCCGATCTACGGTTTAGGTAGTGTTTTTGTTCGGTACAGGCCACGCTGCCATCACATTCGTTCAGCAGGCGTTCTTCGCCGTACCCAATCGCACTTTCGATTCGTTCGGGCGAAATGCCTTGATTGATTATATAATCTCTTGTAGATTTTGCACGGCTATCCGATAAATATTTGTTATATGCCCTTTTACCGCGCGAATCGGTATGCGATTCGATTTTGATGACCATGTTTGGATACGCTTTCATTACCTCGACCAATTTGTCGAGCTCCTCAGCCGCATCGCGCCTAATATTGTACTTGTCAAAGTCAAAATGTATCATTTCTGTTTTAAGCTTCTTGATACCATCTTCAATGGCGATCATTTCTTTTAGTCGCCTCATTGAAACCTCGACATGCGTCGTATCGTTTTCGGTGGTGGTTATTTCTCGCACATCTTCGAAAAACTCGTCTTTCACGGTTTTTAAGGTATATTTCGTGTTGTCATCGAGATCCTCGAAAATGAACTGACCTTCATCGTCGGTGAGCACTTCTTTCAATTTTATATTGTTTTCGTCCAATAACTGAACAAGTGTTTTTGGCATCAGATCACCCGTAATAAGTTCGGTAACTACTCCGGCGATGGCATTTTGGTTTGTTGGTATTTCTTCGACCACCAATTTTTTGAATGAATAAATGTCATCATCACCCTTTCCACCAGTTCTGTTGGAGGCAAAAAAGCCTTTTTGAGTCTTTTCATCAACGATATATGAAAAGTCGTCTCGATTGCTGTTCACGGGCTTTCCTACATTTAGCACTTCTTGAAAGCCCTCTTCATCATTATAGGCTACCTCGAAAACATCAAGACCTCCTAAACCGGTATGTCCATTTGACGAAAAATAGAGTTTTTCGGAATTGATAAACGGGAACATCTCTTTCTTTTCGGTATTGATTTCCGGACCTAGGTTTCTAGGTTCGGAATAGGAGTTGTTTTCGAACACGTCAACAACGAATATATCGGTTTCACCAATGCTTCCGGGCATATCGGAAACAAAATATAATTGTTTGCCATCAGGACTTAATGCCGGGTGGCCCGTTGAATAATCATCACTGTTGAAAGGCAGTTCTTCGGCTTCCGTCCATTCCCCATCTACTTTTCTAGATCGATATATTTTAAGATGGTTTACACCATTTTTGTCCCTTTTGAGTTTTTTACCGTAGTTATTCCTTGTAAAGTATATCGTTTTCTTATCGGGAGAAAACGTGACCGACGCCTCGTGGTATTTTGTATTTATCTTCTTTGAGAACTTCAGGGCATCTTTGAGGTCTTGTGACTCTTCATTGATCTTGGCCACATATAGATCTAAGTAAGGTTGATCGTTCCATTTATACCGTCTGGTATTTAAAAATGAAGAATCTCTGGCCGAAGCGAAAACCACTTGGGTTGAATCCAAGAACATGGGCGAAAAGTCTGAATATTCGGTGTTGATTGCCATGTTTTTGATATCGAAGTTTTTCTCGGTATTCAAGATATTGTCCAAAACAACTTCTGTTGAAGTTGGATTATTGTCGATATCATCATTGATCGTTGATTCACCTGCTTTCATTTTGCGGTCGTAAAGTCGCATCAGGCGCTTTGCCCTGGCATATTTGCCAGTACCCTTTAAAGAATGGGCATATTTGAACACGTTATCGGCCGACATTTGCTTACCGTATCTGTCGTAAAGCATATCGTACCAATGATAGGCCTTCTCCATATTGGTGTTGAAGTAATGTGAGTCACCGGCCTTTTGAATGATTTCGTAAGAATAGTTGCTCTCACCTTTTTTTAAGGCCTGTTCGTATAGTTCGGCGGCCTCGGCATACCACATTTTATCAAAATAATAATCGGCTTTTTGAATCAATTTGCTCTTGTTCCGTTTTTCGTCCAACGTATTTTGCGTGATCGGTTCTTCTTTTTGCCCATCGATCATTTCGTAAGTAACCTCTTCAAGTGACGGGCCGTTGTTGGTGATGACTTCATTAGCTTGTGAATCATCGAATAGCGCAATTGGTGTTTCATGTTCTTGATCGACATTGCCCAAAATCAAAATCCAGGCATCCTCTTCGTACCGGCCATCGAATTTTGAAGCACATGAATCGATGGCAGCCCTCCAACCTGAACTATGCTGAATGTAGACGTAGTTCAAATTATTTTCGGGATTCTTGAACGAACCCGAATCAAATCCTCTTTTCTTTAATTTGTTCAAGGTCCTATTAAGTTTGCGACCACCTTTGCTATATACGCCTACGATTACGTAATAACCGTCTTCGGCACCATCGATACTACTAAAAGTGCGAGTAGGAATATTATAGTCTGCAGCTACTTCTTCGAAGGTCTTGTCCCTTTCTTTAAAAACTGTCGATTGGCGGTCTGCTTCAGCCCTATACGGGCCGTCGACCGTATTATCGCTCACGAAGGCAGTACTATCTTCTTGCGCTTTAAGGATAAATAGGGCCCCTAACAGCAATAAGGTATAGGTTGTGATGCGTTTTTTCATGGTTAGCTTATTATTGGGATTTCGGGAAGTTTTATTTTCCCATGAATAGTTGTCCATTCATAAGTAGTGAGAATCCCGGGCAATTCAGAATTAAGAATACTTTGCTGGTTTATATTGTAATCTGAGCGGCAATCGATATTCTGTCCTTGTGGCGCTCCCTGATTGTATCGCGTCTTGATCGAGATGTCGCATTTATAGCTAACGCCTAAATTTAGGCTTTCGTATACCAAACCAGCATGTCTGTTTGCTAAGGCAAGGGACTGATACGGCCATTGTCGAGAAGTGGAGAATTCCATGTTTTCCATCCTCGATATCATTTTTTTATCATTCTCCATAATTGATATTGACGCATCGGCGCTTATGCCTACATCTTCAGAATTATGTTTTGGCAATTCAATGAATTTTCAATTTTAATCAGACCAAAGGATAGAGATCATTGAATTGGACCTTAGGTTATTGATTTTCAAATTTAGGATTTGGGCTTTGAGAAGATAAATTTTTGTTGTGAATGCCCTGATTTATGATACGAAGCCTAAGGACTGTGTTATTTCTTACATCTATTAAGTCATAAATGGAAAGCGAAAACCATGCCTTAAGGGTGTTCTGAAGTTGATATTTTCAGAAATAGTTTTCGAAAAAAAAGCCTTTGGATACTACCAAAGGCTTTATAAAATAAGCTATAAATAAACTCGTCTATTCCTTTTTATCCTCTATTTTATCATCCTCTTTTGAGGCATCCTTGAATTCCTTGATTCCGCTTCCAAGTCCTCGCATAAGTTCCGGGATTTTTTTCCCTCCGAACAAAAGCAGAACGATTACGACCACAACGGCAATTTGCCAAGGCCCGATTGCTAGAAATGTATTTAAAATTGCCATAGTTTAAATTTTAATGGATAACAAATGTACTAAAAAAGTTCATAGGAGCCCGTAAATAATAACTGCGAGAGGTTATTTTAACTTCATGGTCAATAGTTGATCGGATTACTGCCGATCGAAAGGTCGAATAGGTTAAGGGGATTATAAAATTTAACTGAACCGCATCATAATTCAACGGCATCCTTATCTTTGCCTATTATGGCCAAGAAGGTTAAAAAAAGAAAGGAAATCAAAAGGAAACTCTTGCACAAGTACCGCTTGGTGATACTTAACGAGAGTACTTTTGAAGAAAAAATATCCTTTAAGCTAAGCCGTTTGAACGTCTTTGTGACCGGCTCCCTTTTTATAATTGGCCTAATAGGGTTGACGACTCTGCTTATTGCCTTTACCCCGCTTAGAGAGTACATACCTGGCTATTCTTCGACCGAATTGAAACGACAGGCCACCGAGCTTACCTATAAGACCGATTCTTTGGTGCGTTCCTTAGATTATACCAATCGTTATCTTGATAATATCCGAATGGTGTTAAGAGGCGAGGTCGAGAATACCGTAGTAAACCGCGACTCGCTTTTCGAGCAGTATAAGTTGGATCCTTCCACTGTGGATTTGACTCCGATCAAAGAAGATTCCCTATTAAGGGCAGAGGTAGCCCTTGAAGACAAATACAATCTTTTCGAAAGGAATTCCGAAAAGATCGGTATCGTTTTCTTTCCACCGATAACGGGAATGGTTACCCAGCAATATGACTCGGACTCGAAACATTATGCGGTTGACGTGGTCGCTCCAAAGAACGCTCCCGTAAAGGCGGTTGCCAATGGCGTGGTGATTTTTTCCGAATGGACCGCAGATACGGGCTATGTGCTGATCATCGAACATAAGGAAGGGTTTCTTAGCGCCTATAAACACAATGGTTCTCTGAACAAAAAACAGGGAGATCTGGTAAAGGCGGGTGAGGTAATCGCTTCTGTCGGAAACACTGGCGAGTTAACAACAGGCCCTCATCTACATTTCGAACTTTGGGATAACGGAACACCGGTCAACCCACTCGACTTTATTGATTTTAAATAAGTCTTTATGTCGCTAAAGTCATTCGCCGCCAAGATTTTTGCCAAGAATATTGCAAAGAAAACCAAGAAATGGGCCAAAGACCCGATCAACACGCAACAGAGAGTTTTCAACCGATTGATCGAAAAGGCGTCAAATACAGAGTTTGGCAAAGACCACGACTTTTCAAAAATAAGTTCGCACCATGACTTTATTGAAAATGTTCCGGTTCGCGATTACGAAGACTTAAAGCCCTATATCGAAAAAGTGATAGAGGGTCGAGAGAATATACTTTGGCCGGGCAAACCGCTATATTTTGCCAAGACTTCAGGAACAACATCAGGGGCAAAATACATTCCGATCACCAATGAGTCCATTAGATGCCAGGTAGAGGCCTCGCGAAATGCCATTCTGAATTACATTCATGAAACCGGTAGTGCCAGTTTTGTCGATGGAAAGATGATCTTTCTACAGGGAAGCCCTGAAATGCAAGAGAAAAATGGGATAAAATTGGGGAGGCTATCGGGTATATCGGCCCATTATGTGCCCAATTACCTTCAGAAAAACCGTTTGCCCAGCTGGCGGACCAACTGTATCGATGATTGGGAAACAAAGGTCGATACGATTGTCGAGGAGACTTTAAACGAGAATATGACGGTTATCGCCGGCATTCCTTCTTGGGTTCAAATGTACTTTGAAAAGCTAGGGGCAAAAAGTGGCAAGAAAATCGGCGAGCTCTTCAAGAATTTCCAATTGTTCATTTATGGGGGCGTGAACTATGAGCCGTATCGTGAGAAATTCGAACGCTTGATCGGCAGAAAGGTGGATAGCATTGAACTTTTTCCGGCCAGTGAAGGGTTTTTTGCTTATCAGTATTCCCAGAAGGAAAAGGGCATGTTACTTCTTTTGGATGCCGGAATATTTTACGAGTTCATCAAGGCCGATGATTTTTTTGGGGAAAATGCCAGACGGTTGACCCTATCGAATGTTGAAATGCACACGAACTACGTAATGATTATCTCTACCAATGCAGGACTGTGGGCCTATAACCTAGGAGATACCGTTCAGTTTATTTCTATAAACCCTTATAAAATAATTGTTTCGGGGCGTATCAAACATTTTATCTCGGCCTTTGGCGAACATGTCATAGCCAAGGAGGTGGAAACGGCAATGCAGGAGGCTATTGCCAAAAGCGATGCCAAAGTCAATGAGTTTACCGTTGCGCCACAGATTACCCCTGCTTCGCCCGAGCTTCCATATCATGAATGGCTTGTAGAGTTCGAAAAAATGCCAACCGATTTGGCCAAGTTCATCAAAATACTTGATGAATCACTGCAAAGACAGAACAGTTATTATTTTGACCTTATCGAAGGTAAGATATTACAGACCCTAAAAGTAACGCCGATCAGGGAAGGAGGGTTCACCGATTACATGAAATCGGTCGGAAAACTTGGGGGTCAAAATAAAGTGCAACGACTGGCGAACGACCGAAGCGTGGCCGATGTGCTTTCAAACTTTAAGAATCAATAATTTTAATTGTAATTTTGCTTTTAAAGCACCTATGGGCAAGGCAACGACTACCACACGAGCTCAAGAATCCACAAATGCCATAGAACGGCTCTATATTACCATGCGCCATCTTTTCAATCGCGGGTTTTATAAGCCGACCGGTGTTTCAGGAGAATCGATTAAGAATGCATTACTTCTCTTAAGCCCGGAAATTTACGGGTCTATTGCCGAAGAAAAGGCCGAAATCAATGGATTGATATATGTATTGGAGCGTCTACCCGAAGGCATTGAACAGTGTCGTTATATCAATTTGACCTCCGATGAAGGCTACGGCAAATCACATTTTAAGCCGATAATCCCGCCGAAGCGCCGAAGAAACTGTTATCGTATTGACGAAGAACAGATGAATGTTGAAATAACCAGGGGCCGCTCAGATATTTATGACATTCTTACGCATTTGACCTTTCTTTTTGTCGAGTCGCAAAAAATATGCAAAAAGGTATTGATCGAGGATACCGACAAGACAATACGTGATTGGCATAAATTGGAGATGGCCATCAAAAAAAGCAAACTGTCACAGGCCGAAAAGGAAGTGGCCCTGATACATACCGCTAATATTTTGGGACGCTCATTTGAAGAAACCATGGAGGTTTACCAAAAATTTGCAAGTAAGGAAAATCCCGAGCGTTTTCTCAAAGTTATTTATTGGCTGGGTAAATTGGCCATTGAGGAAGAAGTGACCGGCGAAAAGAGGGTGATTACCTTTAGTGCGGTACTAAGAGAGCGATTGGGGCACCACATACACGGTGAGCGCTGGGCCAACACCATCAAAGAGGTTTTGGCCAAACACGGCTTGCTAAAAAAGCCGATCCATATAATCAGCGCGAACATGCATAGCGTAATGAACTCACTTTTTGCAAGAAACGCGCTTAAAAAAGAGTTTCCCAAAAATGACATTTTAGAGATCTATGAGGCCTTGAGCTCTTCTTCAAATGCAGATTTGCGCAACAAAGTAATCGCGGTTGCTACAAAGAACGGCATGATATCGATAGATGACGTTTCTGGCACAAACATCGACGTGCAGATTTTCGACATAGCAAAAATCGGTAGTAAGGCCTGTTGTTATGAACTTTCGGAAGATATCCCAGATGATGAAAAACCTGTTATCTTTGTGATGGATTATGCCTTTGGGGAACAGGCATACGAAACCATCGATGAATTGTTGAAGCCCTATAAGGTCAGGAAAAAGAAAGATGTCTTTTTGAATATTGCCTCGATATCTATAATGGGCAAGGCAGGCATTTTAGAAGGTGGAAAAGGAGATTTGATGATTCCCTCCGCACATATTTTTGAAGGCACGGCAGATAACTATCCTTTTAAAAATGAACTATGTGCTGCCGATTTTGAGGGCCACGGGCTGAAGGTTTACGAAGGGGCCATGGTTACGGTGCTCGGAACCTCATTACAGAATAAGGATATTTTGAAGTTTTTTAATCAATCGACATGGAACGTCATCGGACTTGAAATGGAAGGGGTACATTATCAAAAGGCGATACAATCGGCTTCCAAGATAAGAAAAAGCATTCGAGAAGACGTCAAGGTTCGTTATGCCTATTACGCCTCTGACAACCCCTTGGAAACTGGCAGTACCCTCGCTTCGGGAGGCTTGGGAACGACGGGCGTAAAACCGACATATTTGATAACCGACAAAATACTCGACCAAATTTTCAACACTTAGCTATGGCAGACAAACCATCAACGACCAGTACGAAGTCTGAAGAAATTGACTTGGGGCAGTTGTTCCAAATGTTTAGAAAAGGCTTGCACCGTATCTTTGTAGGGGTACTGCGAATTTTTCTTTACCTGAAAAAAAATGCCCTAAAATTAGGGGCTTTGATTTTTTTAGGATTGGTAATTGGCTTCTTGCTCAATATTTTCGTAGATAAAAAGCTGAAAAGCGAGGTAATCGTGATGCCCAATTTTGAAAGCAAAGACTATCTGTACGATGTTGTCGAAGAGATCCAAGCCAATTTTATAAGCAATGATACATTGTTCTTCAGAAATATGGGTATCGACGTCAATGAACTACGAGGCTTTGAAATTAGTATCCAACCGGTTGAAAATGAAGAACTGGATGCTGAAAAACTTAAAGAAAGCAATGATTATCTTGAGATTCTTCAAACCCTAAAAGAAGACGATTTTGTATTCGACGTCATCAAATCGGAAATTCTCAAAAAAACGGTCCTGACCCATAGAATTACCTTTTATCATAAAAATCCGAACAAGGGTGAAGAATACGTTTCTAAAATAATGGATTATATCAACGCCAACCCTTACTTTACCGAGTTGCGAAAAGTTTCCGAAAAAAATGCAAAGGCACGTATCGAAAAGAATACCGAGCTCATTGAGCAGATAGACGATCTTGTGGCCGGCTTCAATAAACAAATGGCTTCATCCGAAGCGTCGCTGAGAGGCCAAGAAGGTGTTGTTTTGTTCGATAAGGAAAGAAGCTTGGATCTACCCGGTCTTTTAAAACTAAAGAATGAATTGGTCAAGGAAATTGAAGAAAAACAATTGGATTTAATCGAACAAAAAGAGGCAATAGGCATAATAAATTTCGGCAAGACCCAAGTCGTGAAAAAACAGTTCTTGAACAAAAGTTTGGTCTGGCTTCCGGCGATACTGGTCGGGCTTTTCTTTGCATGGTCCTTTCTTGTCTTTTTAAACAGAAAGGCGAAGGCGTTGAATTAAATATACTGATTGGAATATTAAATCCCAAAGAATCATATCATGAATATTTTAATTACCGGAGGCGCGGGTTTTATCGGCTCTCACGTTGTGCGTAGATTTGTGAACAATTATCCGCAGTATCGTATTTTCAATTTAGATGCCCTTACCTATGCCGGTAATCTTGAAAATTTAAGGGATATCGAAAAAGCCTCTAATTACAATTTTATCAAGGGCGATATCGTCGATGCCGAACGTATCAATGAACTTTTCAAGAAGCATGAATTTGAGGGGGTTATCCATTTAGCGGCCGAATCACATGTCGACCGCTCCATAACGGATCCCTTGGCTTTTGTTCGTACGAATATCATAGGTACCGTCAATCTGCTCAATGCCGCCAGAGATTCATGGAAGGGCAATAAAAAGGGCAAACGGTTTTACCATATAAGCACCGACGAGGTTTATGGTTCACTGGGCAGCGAAGGACTTTTTACCGAGACGACGCCCTATGACCCGAATTCTCCCTACTCTGCCTCGAAGGCCAGTTCAGACCATTTTGTACGCGCCTATGGCGAGACCTATGGTCTTCCGTATGTGTTGACCAACTGCTCGAACAATTACGGGCCCAATCATTTCCCTGAAAAACTGATTCCATTGTTCATCAATAATATTATTGAAAACAAATCTTTGCCCGTATATGGCGATGGAAAATACACCCGTGACTGGCTTTTTGTTGAAGATCATGCTCGGGCCATCGACTTGGTTTTCCACAAGGGCGAGAATCATGAAACCTATAATATCGGAGGCTTTAATGAATGGCAGAATATTGATCTGGTAAAGTTGCTCTGTCGATTGATGGATAAAAAGTTGGGTCGGCCCCAGGGCACTTCCGAGCAGCTGATTACTTACGTAAAGGATCGACCGGGACATGATCTGCGATATGCCATCGATGCCGATAAAATCAATAAAGAATTGGGTTGGGAACCATCCGTTACGTTCGAGAAAGGCTTGGAACGAACGATTGATTGGTATTTGGAAAACCAAGAATGGCTGAACAATGTTACTTCAGGGGATTATCAGGAGTACTATGAGAAAATGTATTCTTAAGGTTATAGAGTTATCTAGTTATGCGGCCCTGAGTTGCTGTGAGTATATTTTATATGAAAATCAAATCACATAAAGATCTCAAGGTCTGGCAAGAGTCTTTAGAGTTGGTGGATAAGATTTATGAGTTGACCAAATCATTCCTTGGTTCGGAAAAGTTCGGTTTGACAAGCCAGTTAAGAAGGGCGGCGGTTTCCGTACCTTCCAACATTTCAGAAGGATGTGCTCGAAGAGGATGTAAGGAATTAATTCGATTTTTTATATTTCTTTGGGGTCATTATCCGAGTTGGAAACTCAAGTTGTAATTGCCGTCCGGTTAAACTATGCAAGAAAAAATGAAGAACTTGAGAATCTTATAATTTATATTCGAAGAATGCTTGTTAACTTGATAAAGTCTCTAGGTGACAACAAACAAATATCTTTATAACTTCGTAACCATTGACTAATCTATGAAAGGAATAATCTTAGCCGGAGGCTCTGGAACACGTTTGCACCCTTTGACCCTTTCGGTCAGTAAACAACTGATGCCCATCTATGACAAACCGATGATTTATTATCCCCTTTCCACTTTGATGTATGCCGGAATTCGGGAAATACTGATTATATCTACGCCTAAAGACCTACCGCTTTTCAGGGATTTGTTGGGCGATGGCGAAAAATACGGTTGTTCTTTTTCTTATGCCGTACAAGAAGCCCCGAATGGACTGGCGGAAGCTTTTATCATTGGTGCCGACTTTATCGGAAATGATAAGGTGGCCTTGATTTTAGGAGATAATATTTTCTACGGTTCGGGGTTGGCCAAATTGTTACAGTCGAATAATGACCCTGAAGGAGGAATTATCTACGCGTATCGCGTGCATGACCCCGAACGCTATGGAGTAGTTGAGTTTAATGAGGAAGGAAAGGCGATAAGCATCGAGGAGAAACCTTTAGAACCTAAATCGAATTATGCGGTACCGGGCATCTATTTTTATGACAACGATGTGGTTGAAATCGCCAGGAGCATTCCGCCTAGCCATAGGGGTGAGTTAGAGATCACCGATGTCAACAAAGTCTATCTCGAAAAGGGCAAGTTGAACGTGAGCATCTTGGATCGTGGAACAGCCTGGCTTGACACGGGCACCTTTCAATCATTGATGCAAGCTTCACAGTTTGTCGAAGTCATCGAGGAGCGGCAAGGACTCAAGATCGGTGCGATAGAGGCCGCCGCTTACGAAATGGGCTTTATAGATAAGAACCAATTCAAAAAGCTGGCCGAGCCTTTGATGAAGAGCGGCTACGGCAAAAACCTTTTGGGAATATTAAGCAAGCATCAATGAACGTTATTGAAACGAAACTGAAAGGTTGTTTTGTCATAGAACCCACGGTCTTTATTGACGAACGGGGCTATTTCATGGAATCGTTCAACGCAGAGCGCTTTAATGGTGCTATCGGTAGGAAAGTCGATTTTGTTCAAGACAATCAATCATATTCTACAAAGGGGGTCGTACGTGCGTTACATTACCAAATTGGAGAACATGCCCAAGCAAAGCTTGTTCGGGTACTCTATGGCAAAGTTCTTGATGTTGCGGTCGATCTGCGAAAAGATTCCCCGACCTATGCAGAACATATTGTTGTAGAGTTGAGCGATGAAAACAAAAAACAACTTTTTATACCGAAAGGTTTTGCGCACGGGTTCGTCACTTTGAGCGAAGAAGCCGAGTTTTTCTATAAATGCGATAATTACTATAATAAAGCTTCGGAAGGAGGAATCATCTTCAACGACCCTACCTTGAATATTGATTGGAGACTACCTGAAGATAAGCTGATCGTTTCCGTAAAAGACCGGATTTTACCAACGCTTCAGAACGCGAGATTATGAAGAACGTTTTGGTCACCGGAGGGAACGGGCAATTGGCGACTTGCATCAAGGACATCGATTCCAGGGCCTCTGAATATCATTTTATCTATGTAGACCTCCCAGATTTCGATATCACCGATAAGGAAATAGTAAACCGCCTTTTTGAGGCAAACGATATTTCACATTGCATAAACTGCGCCGCATATACGGCCGTGGACAAGGCGGAATCTGAAAAAGAACTTGCCTACTCGGTCAATGTTACCGGAGCCAAAAATTTGGCCGAGGCCTGTGACGAGCACCATGCCATAATGATTCAAATTTCAACGGACTTTGTTTTTGACGGCAATCAAGGCTTTTCGTACAAAGAGAACGACAAAACAAATCCCTTGGGCGTTTATGGTGCCACCAAATGGCAGGGCGAACTGGCCGTTTCGCAGGCCCTCGAAAGACATTTCGTGTTGAGAACCTCGTGGTTGTATTCCGAATTTGGGCACAATTTTGTCAAGACCATGCAGCGTTTGGGCGCTGAACGTGAAATCCTGAATGTGGTGAGTGACCAAATTGGCACGCCGACCTACGCGGGCGATCTCGCCAAGGTCATTTTAAAGATCGTACAAGAAGATATCAATGAATATGGCACCTATCACTATAGCAATGAAGGCGTGGCGAGTTGGTACGATTTCGCAATGGCCATATTTGAAATTGCCGAAATAAATTGCAATGTGCTGCCGATAAAGACCGAGGCCTATCCGACCCCGGCAAAACGCCCATCGTTTAGCGTCATGGACAAATCAAAGATTAAAAACGCTTTACAGATAGAAATACCGTATTGGAGGGAGAGTTTGGTAAGGTGTTTGACAAATTGAATATTGAAAACAAAATAGATAAATGAAAGTAAACGAGCTTACATTTGACGAAAAAAACAAGGTCTTTATTAATCCAGAAAAAGTCATCGATTATAGTGATGGACAAGAGAATGAACAATATGTTCTTGATTGTTTAAAAAAAGCAAAGGACACGTCTATTTTCTCCATGGAGTTGCATAACTGTATTAAAGACTGGCCTAGTGAATACCACTTTACTACTTATCGTGCGAATATTTTGCGACCGGTCAAAATTGATAAGGGCCATAGTGTTTTGGAAATAGGGGCGGGTACCGGGGCCATAACAAGATATCTTGGTGAAACAGGGGCAAAAGTTATTGCCGTAGAAGGAGGTTTTCCGCGTGCCAAATGCATTGCAGAACGGTGCAGAGACCTTGACAATGTCACGGTAGTTTGTAGTAATGTAGAAGATGTCGAATTTGACCAAAAGTTTGATGTCATAACATTGATCGGAGTGTTTGAATACACAGCAAAATATTCAAATCATGAAAACCCATTTTATGATGCACTAAGGAGTTATGGGAACTTATTGAAACCCGGTGGAAGACTTGTTATTGCAATTGAGAACAAACTGGGACTGAAGTATTTTGGAGGTTTTAACGAAGACCATTTCGGGAAACCATATTTTGGCATAGAGAGTAGATATGGCAAAAAAGACATCACCACATTTGGCCATGAAGAAATCAAAAACATGCTGGCGGCAAGTGGATATAATTCTATTAAGTTCTTATTCCCTTTCCCTGATTACAAACTCCCGAAGACAATTATAGCCGACAATGGACTAGAGCATTCGGGTTTCAATGAGGCAGATTTGATTAGACTTACAAAAGAAAGGCATTACGGAACCCGGCCAAAAGCTAATCTTCTTAATGAATACCTCTCGTGGGAATCGATTGCGGAAAATAAGTTGGTCAAGGATTTTTCCAACTCCTTTTTGATAGTCGCAAGTAAAGAAGCAGAGCCTAATTTTGATAGTACTTTGTTGGCAGAATTTTACACTTGTGGTCGTTTAGAACCGTATAATACGATTACAAGGTTTAAGGTTAAAAACAACGGGGTAATTGGCGTTGATAAAGGATTGTTGAATGCTACGAGTACGGTATCAAATAATGATTTTGCACATCGTCTAACCAAAGAAACGAATTATATTCAAGGCAAGAATATGCATCACTTGATAATGGAGGCTCTATTGAAAAATCAATATGACAAATATGAAAAACTAATGAGAGATTGGGTTGACCATATTCGAAGCGTTGCTGTTCTAGAAGATTCTGAACCCGAGAGGGTTGGGCCGGAGTATTTTGATGCCTTACCAAGAAATATAATTATCGACGAAAAGGGAAAACTGCATTTATTTGATCAAGAATGGACGATAAATCAGGAGTTTGACCTGTCTTTCCTACTGGTTAGGTATCTAGCTGAACATCGCAGGAAAAGGGGGGTCTATTTCGGTTATGCCAGTTCGTTTTTAGATTTTGTCAATAAATCTATGTTGGCCTGTGGACTCAAGGTAATTTCGAACGGCAGACTCAAGGAACTAATGGAAAAAGACGAAACCATCCGACGTAAGATAAATCGAGAAGGAGGAATTACGCCCCGAAGAATATTCAAATCCTTCCTGCAATTACTTTTGCAAAAAGCAAAAGAAATTAAAACCTATGTCTATTATGATCAGTTTGCACAACGCTGAAATTTTGTGTTGGGCTTGGTTAATTTGATGCGAGCGCAACCATTTTAGATATCCCCAGCTCCCGCCAGTTTGCAACTGCTGGCCGCAAGAGTAATCCGAAATCCGCGGCAAGAAGCAAAATACTACACATCCAAGTAGTGTTCCGGTTGACGGTATATTTCGTAGTTTTAAGCTATGAGCGGAAACTATAAATTCCATAACAAGTCGGGTGCACCGACTCCGCAAAGTCTCCCGACTTTGAGGCCATACTACTAAACCTTCCTCCCCAAAACAATATGCTCACGGCTCTCACACGATTGCAGTACCTCGATATTAAAATGCTCCATCATTTGCGTCAAAAGGGGTACATCAAAAACATGATGGTGCAACGCCCTGTTCTCGGGGTTTTTTAACGACCTTGCCCTAAACTGTTCGGGCGAGCCCGCCGGTGGATCCAAGGTTAGGTCATGAAATTCCAAAATTTCCTCAAGATGGGTCATATCGTCCTCTCCCATATTGTTCTTATAGTCTTCCAAAAGATGTGCAAATGTTGTGACGGATCGTTTATGGTCGAAATTATAGGCTTTGTTCGGCAGGGCCAATAACAAAAGACCGTCTTTTTTGATGACCCGCACCCATTCTTCGAGGGCTTTCATAGGGTTGGCGACATGTTCGAGACAATTCGAAGAAATTACAAAATCGTACTGGCCATCGGAAATTTCACTTAAGTCCGTAGCCTCCGAGATGTACTGAATCCCCTTTTTATCCCTATGATACGAATAATTTTCTCCGCTTTTGATCGTGCCTTCCCAGAGTGTCGTATTTGAAAAGTTACAGCCGTCCAGACCGTTAATAACTTTATAGATCGGCACAAAACCGTCGTTGCGAAAAAGTCCGCTAGGGCCGCCGATTTCCAATCCTGAAGTATGGGCGAACAAATGTTGAACCGATTCAAGGTCCGGAATCCGTTCGGGATTCAATTTTGCCATTCCCTTTTTGAACGCATATGCAACCCCTTTTTCGTTCAATACTTTAAAAATCTTGCCCAGTTTTGTCATTGCATTTTCGACATGGTTTGCCAAAGATACGATTGTCAAGGTTAAAGAAGTTTTTGTTTGCCCATGTTTTGTAGGTTCGGGCAATTTAACACGATCTGCATTGCGTATCTTTGAACCACTTACCAATAGGGTCAAAATGGTAAAAAAGGTTTTAGGAGCTTTCTTTTTTTTGAGCTGGTGGTCTTGTTCGATTACAGAAACCGGGCACGATGTTCTTGATATCAAAGACTTTCCCAATCGCAGCGAAGACTTTTCACTATGGCAAATGGCGCCTTTTCGCGAAGAAGTGCAAATGGGGTATCTCTTAAGGACCGACGATGGTAAAATTATTGTTATCGACGGCGGTGGCGTTGTCACAGCTCCGGTATTGGAAGGCCACATTGCCCAACTTGGTGGCACTGTGCATACGTGGATATTGACACACCCACATTTGGATCATATCGGCGCCTTTTTAGAGGTTATAAAAAATCAAAAAATCGAAATCAAACGAACTGTCCACGTGTCCTTGCCCGAAGCATGGGTGCAAAAAAATGAGTCCATCACGAGTGATCTGCACAAACAATACACGAATGCTATTTCATCAATGAACTGTGAGAAAATTGCAATGAAAACGGGTGATACCCTCAGTCTGGGTAAGGGCGTTCAGCTTCGGGTAATCGGGGCGTTCAATGAAAGTGTTGTGCAGAATGCGGTCAACAATTCCTCAATGGTATTTCGAGTGGAGAGTAAGTCTAAATCGGTTCTGTTTCTTGGTGATCTGGGTATTGCAGGGGGACGAACTTTATTGGCCAATGTTGATCCAGACTTGGTGAAAGCCGATTATGTGCAAATGGCACATCATGGGCAGCATGGTGTCGACCGTGATTTTTATAAGGCGGTAAGTGCCAAATATGCTTTATGGCCCACACCGAAGTGGTTATGGGAAAACCGGGCGGACGGTCAAGGCTATAATACCGGAAATTTCAAGACCTTTGAGGTACGCGTATGGATGGACGAATTGGGAATCAAGAAAAACTATGTTTCAGGTCTTGACGGAACGGTACAGATTGATTGAATAGTTGCTTGTTATGATAGGGTTTATAAGTTTATTGGTTTATGCGTTTAACAGAACACATTATGAAATTTGAAATACCAAACACCCGGCACCAAACATCCAACACCTAACCTTAAACCGAATGCCAACCGTATCCAAGAATATTTTCTGGTCAACCTTGACTTCGGCCCTGCAACTCTATACGGGTAGCGTTGTTTTCATCGTATTGGCCAAGCTTATGGATATCGAAGAATTCGGTATTCTGAGTTTCGGTTTCTCCTTGGCCGCCTTGGTGGCAATAGCCTCCGATTTCGGGTTTTCTTTGATGATCATAAAGGATTATCCGCAACAGGAAACCGGGGAACGTGCCAATTATTTGGGCAATAGCCTTATGGCCAAGTTGCTATTGTCGCTAGGCAGCAGTCTTATTTTTTTTGTATACCTCTTTGGGTTTTATAAAGGGGATTGGCTATTGGTAGGAGGCTTATATACGCTTATTGCCGTTGCGCAATCGTTCGTTACCTATCTTCAGGCATTATTGCGCATCGAGAACCGATTTCATAAATACACCGAAACGGTGGCGATCTACGCCTTAGCGGTTACACTTTGCGTGCTGGCGTATTGGCGGTTTAAGATTTCGTTGTTGCAATTGGTCTGGGCACTTCTTGCCTGTCGGATGGTACAATTGGTCTGGGCATTTTTTTTGAATCGAAAGTCTCTAATAGGATTTTCTTTCGACAGGCATAAAATCAAAGCACTTTTGATAAGCAGTTGGTCTTTCGGACTCCACATGCTATTGGGCATTTTTTATTTTATGGTCGATACCCAGATCATATCGCTATACCTCGGTGCGGAAAAAGTAGCTTTGTACCAATCGGTATTTCGTATTGTCCTGATTTTGTTGATGTTCTCCGATATCGTCTCCAGTGTATTGTTGCCCTACCTTTCTTTCAAATTCTATAAGCAGGAAGATATATCGCAACATGTATCCAAGATATTTTTATACCTTTTGATTATAGGGTGTTCGATGTTTTTGGCGTTTACGGCTTTTGACACCAAAATTTTAGAAATGCTTTATACCCGTGAGTATTTAAGTGCTTCGATATTGGTTCTGCCATTTTCAATTGTAATCATACTCCGCACGATATCAGCTTTGTTAGGGAATATTTTGACGATTTCCGACAAACAGACCTATCGCGTATTGACGGTAGCAGTTTCATTGGTGGTGAGCCTTGTTTTGAACTTGGTATTCATACCCAGATACGGCATTCTATCCGCAGCATGGATCAGTGTAATCGTGCATTTGGTACTTTTTGGCATGTATTTTTATTACAGCAAAAAAGAAATACCTTCCATGAAAGTTTTCGAAGCTTCTAATATGATCATATTTTTCACCACGGCCCTTATCTATATAGCCATTCATGTTTTGACCAATGGGAGCTACTTCGTAATTGGTTCAGGGGTTGTTTTTTGGGTCGTGATAGTTTATTTTGTTATGAGGAGAGACGAAAACTATACCTTTTTCAAACAGATACTTGGCGAAAAAGGGGTCGATTAACCCGATTATTTTTGTTCAGGGTCAAATATCCAATTGTCCGCGTACATACCATAGACAATACCGATTTCATTTTCTAGCACATATTTTTCATCTTTGCCCGGCTCTACATTAACCTGGTATACATAGACTTTGATGTCGTTATTTCCTAAAGTTTTGAACAGCTCTTTTTGAGCGGGAATATTTGTACGCGGAACCGCCACTGCGGTCACCTTGTTTTTTTTGAGATAATCCAGTTTATCCCCTTGTATCTTGCTCAGGGGCAAGGCCGATATCAAAGTAGAAACATTTGCCTCGGCCGCTTTTTCTACGGCATCTAAAGTGAACAGTTCCATTTGCAACCGATTCTTGTCGACAAACATTTCAGAAAATTTGACCGGTTCGTTTATTTTGTCCGTGACCAAAACCGCATCTTTATGGGAGGCAAACCATGTATTGATGGCTTCCATATCCATTGGGGTGTATTTACCATAGATTTTATGGGCTAGAAATTCTGCCCGGCTCACTGGTAGTTCACCCGAATAGTTGGTCTGTGTTGCCCAGTGTTTCCAGTCGTGGGTGGCTACAAAATGGCCGTCTTTTGTTTCGCTGATATCAAGTTCGAACAAGCGAAAACCTTTTTGATAGTTTAGATCTAATGCCTCCAACGCGTTGGTATATTTCAGATTGTCGATACTGCCGCCCGCATGGGCGATAAACCGGTCGGTATCTTTTAAAAAATCCGAAATCGGGCTTGTAAAATACAATTTCTTGTTGGTGGGCGATTTTGGGTAAGGGAGTCCCTCCGAAATCGAAGCATCGCCCACTTCTTCGACCATTTTTCCCGATAAGTTATGGGCGATATAAGTTTCCCGATTTTTTAGGCCGGCCAACGCATGAAAACCTAAATCTTCTAGGTTCTCGGAGAATGGCTTTAAATTTTTATGCGCCGAGTCGTGGGCAAAAATAATATAGGGAACATGGTCTTGAGAGAGCTGTTCGAGCAGTGATATGAATTCAGCGGCCTCTTCTTCGCTACCGTATGTGTCGAAGGTTTTCAATTCATATTTTTTTACAGAATTTAAAATGACCATGGTAAGCCCTCGCCGGGTAATGCGAATGTTTTGATCGCCCATACTGAAACTGCTGCCCTTTTTTGAGTTGTAGGTGCTGCTAGTTATGCGAATAAAATTTTCTTTTTGGCTAGCATTGATTTCTAGGATCAAATCGATATCGGATTTTTCGAAAACCACTTGGTCTTCCCCTTTTTTGGTAAGCCCAAAATTGGGTTTTCCCTTTAGCGATGCGTAGACAGTATTTTCGATCGTAAAAATATCCAAATAAGGTAATTCGGGGATATCTTTGGTGATGTGGGCAAAGGCTATGGATTTATCCTCAAAGGGCCGCAACTGTTCATCGAAGAGTACCCTGTGACAATTCGGTCCAGTCGGCATATCACCGGTGGCCACAATTATTCCTTCATGGTTTTTTACAATAAAGTTTCCTGATGTGGCGTCTACTTCCACAATGATACCATCCTTACAGTTGAAGGTTTTTAGCGCCGCATCGTTCAATCTAAGAATATGGGTATTGTTCCGGCTTAAAAAAGCGTTTTTGTCCGGATCGGCGATAAAATCCGTCAGAAATTTGGCATTATGTTCCACTCGGGCCCCTTCAAGAATGATTTTGGATACATCAATTTGTGTGATGGGCTTTTTGATATCGTAAGTAATATCATCGGAATCGGCGTTTGTGAGTAGAAAAAGAGATCTCTCTTGCATTTGATCAAAAACCTGGGTCGTAGTACTCATCAGCAAATGATCTGGAAAAATATAAAATACTGTATTGTCCAGCATTCTTTCCTTGGAAAGAAAAGCCATTAGATCTCCCACGAAATAGTCGGTTGCCGATACCATAAACTCCAAATTACTGGGTTGTGGGGGCAGTATGGAATCCATTCTTTTATCCAGCACCCCATTGGGAAAGTGTGTTGAGATCGATGAGAGAAACATGGCGAAGGGTCGATCGGAATTCTTTTTCAGCCGTAATTCTTTTTTAAACTCTTCGAATAGATCCTTGTCATGAATGCCCCATACTAATTTTTCGTACTGCGTTTCGAAATCTTTTTCCGATTTGACGTCGAAGCCAAAGGTTTTGAGCATATCGTCGATGCCCGAATATTCTTTGTTGCCGATGAAGTATTGTAGATCATACCCGGCACTTTTAAGCACATCGGGTAGCGAGGTCAACTTGTTCTCGTAGTTGTTTTGAAAAACACTGTTGCCGTGCAGTCCAAAAAAAGCAGGTACGCCAGACATCAAGGCATACATTGAAGCCGAGGTCCACCCTCCTGCCGGTGATTGCTCCATATCGTATAACGTACCGTCTTTAACGATCTGTCTTAGATTGGGGGTAAGATGGGCCAGTTTTTCACCAAGATATCCTTTTTCGAGCGATTCGAGGGAGAGCACGATAATGTTCTTTCCAGGACTGGCCTTGACATCCTTCTTTAGTACATATTCATCTGCATCGATACCCAAGCTTTTCAGCGCTTCTTCAAACGAAGCACTGCCCGCAAACTTCAATTTTAGGGTATCATAGGCATTGTTGAGAATTCCACCGTTGAAGCCCATAATAACGAACCCGGCCAATAAAAGACCAATGGGTAGTATTTTGTTCGCCAACCGCGTGCGAACAACTTTTCCCAAAAAGTGGACAATCAGGGTGGCCAACGCCAATGCAAGAATTATGAAGAGAAGCTCGGTGCCGAAAAAATCGGAAACGGATGTAGCATCCTTTAAGCTAAAGTTTTCATAGAAACGATAGTCGGCGATGTTTCCGGTGAGGATTACCGAACTGAATTGAATGGCAAAAAGAATTCCAAGGGCCAAAGAAAAAGCAAAGGCAAGTACTTTCTTGCCGATCGGAACAAAGGACCTCAATAGTACGAGTACCAAAAGTAAACATGCCAATTGTAGGAATTCCATATACCTTGAGAACTATTAGTGCTTATTCCAGACCACCCGGTTCACATAATCGACATACGATAGAATGATGCGCACGACTTTTTCGCTGACATTGGGCATACTGTAATCGCCTACAAGGCGAAAGGTGCGCTCGGGGTCTCTTTTCTGGGTCTCCAAGGCGACGAGCCCTTGCAATATACGTTCAGGGTTCAAACCCACCATCATGACCGAGGCTTCCTCCATGGCTTCGGGTCGTTCGTGCGCCTCCCTGATGTTGAGCGCCCTGAAATTCAATATTGACGACTCTTCCGAAATTGTTCCACTGTCAGAGAGTACGGCAAATGCATTGCTTTGCAATGCATTGTAATCGGTAAAGCCCATGGGTTTCATGAATTGGATCGCTTCGTGGGTCTTCAGCCCTTTTGTATCGAGCATATTTCTAGTACGTGGGTGGGTCGAAACGATGATAGGGTAGCCATATTTCTCAGCAATGGCATTTAACGAATCGATAAGCCCTTCAAAGTTTTTCGGGTCACTAATATTTTCTTCGCGGTGTGACGACACGACAAAATACTCATGTTTTTTCAGGTCAAGGTCTTGAAGTATCTTCGATTTGCCGATTTTTTCCTTGAAATGGCCCAACACCTCGAACATTGGGCTTCCGGTTTTGATAATGCGATCGGCCGGCAATCCCTCGCGGAGCAAATATTCGCGGGCAATGTCACTGTAGGTGAGATTAACATCTGAAATATGATCGACGATCTTGCGGTTGGTCTCCTCGGGCACGCGCTGATCGAAGCAGCGGTTACCGGCCTCCATATGAAAGATCGGGATTTTTCTTTTTTTAGCAGGAATGGCACAGAGGCATGAATTGGTATCTCCAAGTACCAAAAAGGCATCGGGGTTTATTTCTTCCAACAAAGGGTCGATTTTGATCAAGATATTGCCGACCGTTTCCGTTGCGTTCTTTCCCGCGGCGTTAAGAAAATGGTCCGGTTTGCGAATACCAAGGTCATCGAAGAATATACCGTTCAATTCATAATCGTAATTCTGACCGGTATGGACCAAGGTATGTTCGATGGCCTCGTTTTTGTCCAAGGCACTTAAGACACGGGCAAGTCTGATTATTTCGGGCCGTGTGCCCACAACCGTAATTACTTTTAGTTTTTTCAAAATATAATTTTAATTAGGGTCTATACTGCAAAATTTTTTCAGAATCACAAAAAAAGTCCAACCTCTAGTGACGCGCTAAACATGATATTGTTTCTTTCTAACACCTAACACCTAACACCTAACACCTAACACCTAACTATAGGTTATACCTCCTCAAAATACGTATCCGCATCTTGCGGGTCATAGGGCTCATTGATCCAAAATAAGGTTATCAATTCTTCGTTACCGATGTTCTTGATGTTATGGGTATACCAAATGGGCATATCGACATAGGCAGGTTCACTGCCATCGAGATAATAATCGATTACTTTATCGGTGCCGATCTTACGCAATTGGATCAATGCTTTTCCGCTGATGACCGCAAAACGCTCGGCCTTTCGTGTATGATAATGATTGCCTCGCGTAATACCGGGAACGGTGGTCGAGAATGAGAATTGTCCGCTCGTCTGTGTACGGGCGATTTCCACAAAACTCCCCCTGGGATCCGTATGTTTGGTGTATTTTACGGGATAATGCGTTTCAGGAACGTAGCATCGAAAGGTATTGAACAAAGCCTTTTCGAAAGCATCTTCGAGATTGGGAAAAACACCGTTCTCCATATAATCGGATCGATACGACTTTAATAGCTTCAAAATTTCCGATACCTTTTTATGGTAATTCGGAAGGATGTCCATTTGAGTACTGTTCTTTCCTATAGAACGGGTCTCGGCCCTCCCTTTGATGACATCGATAAAATACTTTACAAGCTCATTGACATAGATGAGTCCGATTTCACCGTCGTTGATAATGGTTGCTTCTTCATTATGGGCAATCTTGTGACAGAAGGATGCCACTACCGAATTATAGTTGGGTTTGCCAAACGGACCGAACACATTGGGAATGGTCAATGAAGTAAATTCGCCACTGCTCTTTTCGGCCCAAGCCATAAATTTTTCCTTCCCTTCTTTTTTCGATTTTCCATACAGGTTGTCTTTTTCTTCTTGCGTAGAGGAAGAAAAAAGAATGTGCGGCCCGGCTTTTTTATTTTCACAGGCCGATATCAACTTCGAGACCAATTCTAAATTGGTATTGTAAATAACATTTTGGTCTTCATGACGGTTCATCGCGGCCAAATGCACAATGACATCGCACTGCGAAACAAAATTTTCCAAGATAGAACTTTTTGAAAAAGCGTTTCGATCAAAAGGAACGAGCTCAAAACTATCGTCAAGGGCCAATGTTCGATATAGGTGCTCGCCAACAAAACCATTTTGCCCTGTGATGCCTATTTTTTGTTTTTCCATTGATTTACCATTTTATAGGCCATTGGTCTAAAGGGTACCTAAAATCATCTTTTTGTGATTCGCTGACCGAAAAATTTGAAAACACCATAAGTTTTGAACCCTCGGCCTGGGCCTTGAACCCATTGGCATAACCGCCGGGAACCACCAGAATCATTGGGTCCGACTCGTTCAGCGCAAAGGTTTCGACCGCAAGCCCCGGTGAAGGATTTTCAAAATCATCTATTTTAAAAAGCTTGACCATAAAACTTCCCGAATGGCAATAGAACCATTTTTTTTCTTCCTTATGGGCCTGCCATGCACGAATAATGGCTGTAGAACTCGGAGCAATCTCATAAAACCGCACGACCTCCTCCATATTAAAGTTATTGAAAAACCTTAATGCCCCTCTTTCGTCAATATGGTCGGAACCGGTTTTTAAATGAGCTTTTTCCATTTAAAGTTCTTGCTTGATATAGTCCAAACTATTGAGCAAAGCCTTGATGCCATTACCGTCTAAACGTTCGGTATTATGTGAGTGGTAATCCTCGATCTCACTGATATCGGTTTCCCCTTCAGAATAATAGCGACTGTAGTTAAGGTCGCGGTTGTCCGCCGGAATTCGGTAAAACTCGCCCATATCCTCCGCTTTTTGCATCTCCTCCCGGGTACATAAAGTTTCATAAAGCTTTTCTCCGTGCCGTGTTCCGATAATCTTTATCTCGTTGTCGGCACCAAAGATATCTTTAAGCGCCAAGGCCAGATCACCTATGGTACTTGCAGGTGCCTTGTTCACAAAAAGGTCGCCTTGATTGCCGTTCTCGAAGGCGAAAAGTACCAGGTCTACCGCATCTTCGAGCGACATTAAAAAGCGTGTCATTTTGGGATCGGTAATGGTCAACGGACTATTTTCTTTGATCTGTTTCACGAACAAGGGAATAACCGACCCTCGGGATGCCATTACATTTCCATATCGGGTCAGGCAGACCGTTGTACTTTCTTCGGGAATGTTCCTTGAAGCGGCTACCGCTACCTTTTCCATCAAAGCCTTGCTGATGCCCATGGCGTTAATGGGGTAGGCAGCCTTATCGGTACTTAGGCAAATGATTTTTTTGACCTTATTGGCCACGGCCGCATCAATGGTGTTTTGCGTGCCGAAAACATTCGTTTTTGTCGCTTCAATAGGAAAGAATTCACATGAAGGCACCTGTTTCAACGCTGCGGCATGAAAGACGTAATCGACACCTTTCATTGCATTCGCGATACTGTTGTAATCTCGTACATCGCCGATATAGAACTTTACCTTATTGCTCTTTAATTGGTTACGCATATCGTCCTGTTTCTTTTCATCACGGCTGAAGATGCGTATTTCTTTGATTTCGGTCTGTAAAAAACGATTGAGGACGGCATTTCCGAAGGATCCGGTTCCGCCGGTTATCAAAAGGGTCTTATCTTTGAACATGTTTTAGAAGTAAAATCGCGCTAAAATTAACATAATAAATGTTGAACACCATCTTTTGACCGATGGTATTTGAAAGGAAAGACAAGAATCAGTGTCCGTTTTACTTTTTTCTAGGGCATTATAAATAGACCAACGCACAGCGGCCAATGTCGAACTCAGGAAATACCATTGCAATGGCATGGAGGGACAAAGTCCCGTATTATTCACTGTTGCCACTGTGCTTTTTTCCCATTATGCCCTTCGGTTTAATGTCAGTCGCTATAATTGTATTTGCCTTAAGTTGTATGGTTTGCAATTATCCTGAATTGGCAAAGAACCGAGACAAAATGGGTTGGAAACCCTTTCTGGTCAATATTGGTTTTTATCTTCTCTTGGGTTTCTCGGTGCTGTATTCCGAAAATGTTAAAAATGCTATGGTACAAATGCAAAAAGGCCTTCCCTTGTTGGTCTTGCCTTTTGTGTTTTTATATTTTCCTCCGAGAATCGATATTAAAAGGCGCCATACCTTGTACGGTGCTTTCATAATGGCCAATTTTCTCTTTGCCGGATACTTGTTCAAATACCTCACCGACAATGCCAGTGATTTTGAAGCCATAACCACGCCCGGCCTGATACTTTTTGAGGGCCTAAAGGATGGAAGTTTTTTTGGGCAAATTAAAGACCTTTGGAACGGCTCTTTCTATGAAGTACTGTATTATGCGCGATTGAAAGCCGAGAGCAAGCTTTACGTTCATAAGACCTATGCTTCGCAAAACGTTCTTTGGTGCATATTGATAATCGTATATTTTATTTTTCGAAGAAACATTGCATGGTCGATAAAGATCTTACTTGGCCTGGTTCTAATTTTGCTTATGGCATTGTTGTTCTATTACTATTCACTTGTCAATTTGGCACTATTCCTCGTATTGGTTCCTGGGTATATCTTTTTCAGGATTTCCTCAAAAAAAACACGGGTCGCGTTCGCAAGTTTGATCTTCTTGACCGGCATCGGTATTTTTTCATTTTTGAATACCTCAACACAAAGGATTGACCCCAAAACCTACGAAGAATATACAAGATTTGAACATCCACGGTATATTCTTGATAATATTGCGGCAATGCTCGATAAAGATGATCGCAACATAATCAACAAGTGCAATGCACAGCTTATAGCTTCATCCACGGTTTTTGGCCTTGGCCTGGGAGATGTTCAAGACCAACTGGACCATTGTTATGAAGGTCTGATTGAAACAGGAAAATATAGTCTTGACATCAAGACGCAAAATCTTAACCCGCATAATTACTATGCTTTTTTATGGATGGCGGGAGGCATAGTCGTGCTCTTGGTGTTTTTGTACATGTTGTTTTTCAATTTTTCATTGGCCTTTAAGAACAACGATTTGCTTTATCTTGCCTTGATCTTGCTTATTGGAATCAACTTAATGGCCGAAAGCACGTTGAGCAGGGCTCATGGCGTTTTGTTTTTTGCGCTTTGGAACAGTTTATTATTGATAAAAAACTTAGTTGATAACGAGAATGACCGACCTTAAAGAGAGTATCTATTCATTCGATGATATTGTTATCGTTCTCGTATTATACCGAACAGTATTAGAAGATTGCAATTCTTTTATAACATTGGTCAGAAACGTGCGACATGGTGAGAAGATTGATCTATTGGTTTATGACAATAGTCCGGTCAAACAGCAACGCCCCGCCAGTTTGGAGCACCAAGGAATTAAGTTGCATTATATCTCGGATACCAGCAATCCGGGCATTGGAAAGGCTTACAATACGGCAATCAGATTTGCAAGGGAAAAAGAAAAGAAATGGGTACTTTTCTTGGATCAAGATACCCAGATTGCACCAGAAATGTTACAATTGTACCTTGATGCCATAAATGTACCAAGCGAAATTCGAGTTTTTGCAACGACCTTGTACGGCAATGATGGTCGATTGATATCGCCATCAAAATATCGCTTCAAAAGAGGCTTTCGACTTGAAAACCTCCCAAAGGGTAAGGTTTCCTTAAAAAAAATTCGGCCCATCAATAGTTTATTGCTATTATCGGTCGAAGTCTTTGAAACAGTGGGAAAATATAACGAAGAAATAAGGCTTGACTTTAGTGATCACGAATTTTTGGGAAGGGTTGAGAAATATTATAATGAAATGTATGTAGTGCCCGCGCATAACGGGCACAGTCTGTCTTCAAGCGACGACCGTGATATGGAAAGCATCAGGTCAAGGTTTGTTATTTTTTGTAAAGGCGCCCACGTAGCGGCAGGCACGGGTTTCATTTCAAGGTTACAGTATTTTATGGTTTGCTTGCTGCGTGCGCTAAAATTGAGCATAAAATCAAGATCGTTATTTTTTTTAAAAGTGATGTTTAAGGAATGGTTGGGTCGAGCATGAAAATTCCGTTAAAAATAAAGGTGGGGAGCACTTCTATAGCGGGAATGTTCTTTACGGTATTCTTACTCGAGCTTTTCTTGGGCGGCGCCGGAAGACTTACCACGTTCGGCCCTTTGACACTTCGCATGTATTTATTCATTTCAGGTCTTTTCGGGTTAGGACTTTTATTGTTGATGGGCAAGAAAATAACGAAGACCACGGTGTCTTTAATGTTGATTTTCATTTGTGTCTTTGCGATTGCAATTGTTCGAGGATTCTGGAACAGTGAAGATTTCTCTCGAATCGTCGATGACGCGAAGATGGTCTCGTTTTTCTTTATTCTGCCTTTTTTTGACATCATGATCAGTAGTTATCGCATGGCAGATAGAGTGGTTCGATTGCTAAAACTATGTGCCTTGTTCATGGCGGTTGCCTACCTTATCTTTTTTGTGGTTCTTAATCTGAAGTTGATTCCGTATTTAACGATTTATCAGGCTATGTCGAAACCGGAGTATTTTGCCGAATTCGGGTTTCGAGGAGAGATCGCAATGATTTACAAAGGCTTCGTCTATGTGGCCATAGGGTATTTTTTTTATTTCTTTTCACAAAAGAGCAAGCGAAATACCCTAAAAATTCTTTTGGTCTTCGTTGCAATCATGCTCACTTTGGTGAGGGCCTATATGCTTTTGATCTTTGGAATGACCTTCTTTTACATCGTCTATCGATTTTTGGTGGCTCGACAAAATCGCCTATTGAACATAGTTGTGATTTCGTCCATAATAATCGGAGCCTTGGCTTTTGTGCCAGTGGCCTTGGAGAAATTGGGAAATAAAAGCGTGTCCGACAATATTCGCTATGTGCAGATACAACAGGTGGTCGAGATGATCGACCCTATAAGTTTTTTTATAGGGCATGGTTATGGGGTCGGGGTTCCGATTAGGCCCGGACATATGGAAATCATGTATCTCGAATTGTTCCACAAGCAGGGGCTGTTGGGACTGGCTTTCTGGCTTTTTTTGCTGGTCTATATCTTTTTCAAGGCCTACAATTACCGTATTTATTGTGAAAACAAGGGTCATGAGGCTTTTATCGACACCAGACCTTTTTTGTTCGGAATTGCCTTTGTATACCTTCAATCCGTTTTCAATCCGTATTTGACGAATTCGATGGGAATGACCTTTTTATTCATTACTCTCGTTATTTTTGAAAAACTAAAAAAGTTCCATGAGCAAAAGAATCTCGGTATGCATGGCGACCTATAACGGTGCCTCGTTCATAAAGGAGCAACTCGAATCGATTCTTACAAATCTTGCCGATGACGATGAGGTCATAATCTCGGACGACCATTCTACTGATGATACACTGAAAATTGTCGCGTCTTTCAATGATCCGAGAATTAAAACTCATTTGAACAATCCAAAAAACAAAGGCCACATTGGCAATTTTGGCAATGCAATGAAAAAGGCATCGGGAGCTTATATTTTTTTGGCCGATCAAGATGATGTATGGCATCCTGACAGAATAGCCATTGTACTTGAGGCGTTACAGAAAAATGAGTTGGTCGTCTGTGATTGTTGGGTAACCGATGGCAAGCTTCAAATAATAAACGATTCGTTCTATGGCATCATCAATGCAGGAAGCGGTTTCGTGAAGAACTGGGTCAAGAACACCTACCTGGGGTGCTGTATGGCTTTTCATAGAAGTATTATGGAGAAAGCACTTCCCTTTCCCAAAAACATTGTCAGTCACGATACTTGGGTAGGGCTCATGGGCGAAATATACGGAACTACGGTCTTCATCCCCCAAAAGTTGCACTACTTCCGAAGGCATGGAACTAATTTTTCACAAAACGATGCCGGCGATGCCATGTCAGAACAAAAAAGTCCATATAGTTTGATGCAAAAAATAAAAATCCGTTTGGTTTTGGGAATCGAAATCTTAAAAAGAATCGTTAAGAATGGATGAAATCAAGCCCTTGAGGATATTGATCGTTTCGCAATACTTTTGGCCTGAAGATTTTAAGGTTAACGATGTTGCCTTTGATTTTGTTCAAAGGGGGCATGAGGTAACCGTACTTACGGGGAAACCCAACTATCCAAAAGGCAAGTTCTACAAGGGGTATGGTTTTTTGTCAAGGCGAAAGGAGCTGGTGAAAGGGGTAAAAGTAATTCGGTGTCCCATTATACCGCGTGGCAAAGGAGGCGCTATTTCTTTGGTCTTGAACTACCTCTCATTTATATTTTTTGCCTATTTCACATCGCTATTTCGAATAAAGGGGGCGTATGATATTGTTTTTTCCCATTTGACGTCCCCTTTGACCTCGGCCCTGCCGGCAATCTGGTTAAAAAAAAGGTTTAAGCTTCCACTGGTGATTTGGGTGCTAGATCTATGGCCCGAAAGTGTTGCGGCCACTACCAATATCAAGAATAAGCAGGTGTATTCGCTATTGAATAAGGTCGTGAGGTATATCTATAACAAATCGGATAAGGTTTTGGTCAGTTCGCGATCTTTTTTCAATTCGGTGGAATCTAAGATCAAAGACCCCTCAAAAATCGGATACTTTCCTAATTGGGCCGAAGATACTTTTACCGGCAACGAAAACGTGTCGTACGAACTTCCTGAATTTCCTATGGGGTTTAATATTATGTTCGCTGGAAATATTGGTGATGCACAAGGTTTTGAGTCAATCGTGGCTGCTGCAGAAGCCCTGCAGGACGAAGACATCAATTTTGTGGTCGTAGGTGATGGCCGAAAATACGATTGGCTACAGAATGAAATCGCTAATAAAAAATTAAGGAATATTCATTTACTCGGTCGGCATCCGTTAAAATCAATGCCCTTGTTCTTTAAAAAGGCAGATGCCATGTTGGTTTCCTTAAAAGACGAACCTATTTTTCGATTGACCGTTCCGGCCAAGATTCAGGCCTATATGGCATCGGGCAAGATTATCCTGGGAATGATCAACGGTGAGGCCAATGCGATGATCAATGAAAGCAAAAGTGGCTATGCGGTAGCTGCGGGAGATTACTCCTCTTTAGCTGAAAAGATTATAGGCTTGAGGGGAACAAGTGAAGGCCAACGCAAGCAGATGCAAAATAATGCGCTAGCCTACTACAAGAATAACTTTGAAAAACGAACACTGTTAGACCGGCTAGAAACCACATTTGGTAATATTGCCAAGTCGAATAACCCTTGAGAAAATGGCCGGAAAGACAAAGTACCAAAAGGTATGTTTTTCGAGGCAGCAGTATTTGCAGTGATTATTAGGTAGATATAAGAAGTGGTGTTAAATTTACAGATACAGAGGATTGTTATGACTGTTTTCTGATAAACCTGCAATGAGGAATAGGTAATTTAAGAAATGAATTTTTTAGAAACGGCGGTATCGATTTTTATAGGCTCTTTTCTATTGACCTATTTGACCATTCCGAAGATTATCGGGGTCGTTGAATATCGCCGTCTAATGGACAGCCCGAACCATAGAAGCTCGCACAAGAGTCGAACACCTACCCTTGGCGGTGTTTCCTTTTTTTACACATTGATATTCGCCTTATTTTTTATTAAAGGATGGACAACCCTTGGCGAGGCAATGTATATAATACCGGGCCTTACCATACTTTTCATTGTAGGGCTTAAAGACGATTTGGTGGTTATTTCCCCAGGGGCGAAGTTGATGGCTCAGGTTCTGGCAATTGCCTTTATTTTGGCAAATCCGAGCTTTACGATACACTCCCTCAATGGTTTTTTGAACATTAACGAAATACCATTCTATCTTTTTCTGATTATAGGGGGCTTTATGATGCTTACCATCATTAACTCATACAACCTAATCGATGGTATCGACGGCTTGGCCTCGGTGGTCGGCATTGTTATAATGGTTATTTACACCACTATTTTTTACTTGACTAAAGAATACTTTTTCGCACTGGTCAGTATTACGATGAACGCATGTCTGATGGCATTTCTAGGGTTTAACCTGTCGTCGGACAAAAAAATATTCATGGGAGACACAGGTTCACTTATTGTTGGTTTCATAATAAGCATCTTAACCCTAAAATTTTTGGCCTTAAGGCCACATGTGTATACCGAATTACCATTTTTACTTGAAAATGCCCCTTTGATTGCCATCAGTATCTTAATAGTTCCCTTGTTCGATACCGCACGGGTATTTGCCATTCGCATAGCGAATAAAAAAGCACCTTTTTCTCCCGATCGTAACCATACGCATCATGTACTCATTGATTATTGGGGGCTATCACATAGACAGGCAAGTTTTATAATAGGGTGTTTCAATTTACTTTTTGTTATGCTTTTCATCGTATTGGGTAGCACGGCGAAGAATTTGGGAATGGTCATTATGCTCGTTACCGTGGTTGTGGCCCTAGGATATATTTTTTTCAAGTACAATTATAGCTTTGCAACCTTAAAACAAAAGATTATTCTAAGAAGACAGGTGAACAAGATCAAGGCCAAGGTCGAAGACTCAAATGGAAAGAAAAGGAAAACGCGTACAATGGATGTCGAACATCGCAAAGAAGAAAAAATAGAATGAAGAGAGTTCTTATTACCGGGGCGGCGGGCTTTTTGGGTTCGCACCTATGCGATCGCTTCATAGCGGAAGAATTCCATGTAATTGGAATGGATAATCTGATTACCGGCGATTTAAGGAACATCGAGCATCTTTTTCCGTTGGAACATTTCGAGTTCTATCATCATGATGTTTCGACCTTTGTTCAGGTGCCCGGTAAGTTGGATTATATTCTGCATTTCGCCTCTCCCGCAAGTCCGATAGATTATTTAAAGATCCCAATTGAAACTTTGAAGGTGGGGTCTTTAGGAACCCTCAATTTATTGGGATTGGCAAAGGATAAAAATGCTAGAATCTTGGTGGCGTCGACATCGGAGGTTTATGGAGATCCTTTGGTTCATCCCCAAAATGAGGATTACTATGGCAATGTGAGCCCTGTGGGGCCGAGAGGAGTTTATGATGAGGCCAAGCGTTTTATGGAGTCGATTACCATGGCCTATCATCGTTTTCACGGTCTCGATACGCGAATTGTCCGTATTTTCAATACATATGGCTCTCGAATGCGATTAAATGATGGACGTGTTGTTCCGGCTTTCATGGGGCAGGCGTTACGTGGTGAAGATCTTACCGTTTTTGGCGATGGCAGCCAAACAAGGTCCTTTTGTTATATTGATGATCAGATCGAGGGAATATACCGATTATTATTTAGTGATTATACCGATCCTATAAACATTGGAAATCCCCACGAGACTACCATAAAAGAGTTTGCCGAAGAGATAATCAAACTTACGGGTACGCAACAGAAGATTATTTATAAGCCATTACCTCAAGATGATCCGTTACAAAGGCAGCCTGATATAACGAGGGCGAAGGAAATCTTGGGCTGGGAGCCTAAGGTAGGTCGTTCCGAGGGACTTAAAATCGTATACGATTATTTTAAGACACTGCCTGTTAACGAGTTGCATCAGAAAGAACACCGTGAGTTTTATTAGTTCATTGAGGCGTTTACACGTTAATCGATAAACTTATTTTTTCGCTTGTCTAGCGTTTCTGTAACTCCCATAGAGTTCTATTTGGCGGTCTTTTTTGGATATTGATTTGATTATTGTCCGACCAGGATCTGCTTTTCGTTATTTGACCATCAACGTTTAAAAACTATGGAGCAAAGATGGGTACAAAATTTACTATAAAGCGATAGGTTTTTTCTTAAACGATGGCCCATAATCGTATACGATTTGGGAGTTTCGCAATAATAGCGGGTCTTTCAGCGCATATTTGCTACGTTTTATCGATAAAGTGCATTGCCCGAAATATCAATTGTACTACAAATGATTCGTTTAAGGCCCATATACCTTATTGCGTTTCTTCGTTGGTCCACCATGAATCCTTTTTTTTTGCCAATTGAACGAATTCAAGGTTTGCACTAAAGAAGTATGCGTGTTTTGCAGAATTGAAATTGTTTTTGAAGTGAACATGTCTATTTTTGCCCAAAATAGTAAAACATGAACATTTTAGTTTTAGGTTCTGGTGGTAGGGAGCATACCCTGACCTGGAAACTTGGTCAAAGCAAGCACATTTCTAACCTCTTCGTCGCCCCTGGAAATGCTGGAACGGCGTTGATCGCAAAGAATATACCAATTGGTGTAAATGATTTTGAGGGTATAAAAAATGCGGTGCTCGAGCACCGCATACAGATGGTAGTCGTCGGGCCCGAGGATCCTTTGGTGAATGGAATACACGATTTTTTCCTGAAGGACAAAGAAATAGGCCATATCGCCGTTATTGGACCGCAAAAGGCGGCCGCGGCCCTGGAGGGCAGTAAACGAGTTGCCAAAGAATTTATGGGTCGCCATAATATCCCTACCGCCGCATATCAAAGTTTCACTGCCGCCAACATTGCTGAAGGTGAAGCCTTTCTTGAGACGTTAAAGGCGCCTTATGTGCTTAAAGCCGATGGTCTGGCGGCAGGCAAAGGGGTTTTAATACTCGATGACCTTAACGATGCCAAACGTGAACTTCGATCTATGTTGTTGGAATCAAAGTTCGGCAAGGCGAGCACAACGGTGGTTATCGAGGAATTTCTTTCCGGGATCGAACTGAGCGTTTTTGTACTCACTGATGGCAAAGGTTATAAAGTGCTGCCCACGGCCAAGGATTATAAACGTATAGGCGAAGGTGATACAGGACTCAATACAGGAGGTATGGGGGCCATTTCCCCGGTTCCCTTTGCAGATAAAGCGTTTATGGAAAAGATACACCAACGAATCGTAAAACCGACCGTAGAGGGGCTTAGAACGGACAACCTGCCCTACAAGGGGTTTATTTTCATCGGATTGATCAAAGTAGGCGACGATCCCTTTGTAATAGAATACAATGTACGTATGGGCGACCCTGAGACTGAAGTCGTCGTACCAAGAATTGAAAATGATCTTGTAGAGGTTTTTCAGGCGGTTGCTAAGCAGTGTCTTGACGATATCGACCTAAAAGTTGACAATCGCACGGCATCTACCGTCATGCTGGTCTCCGGCGGTTATCCCGGCACTTATAAAAAGGGAATGGAAATCAAAGGGTTCGATGAAATATCCGATTCACTGGTCTTTCATGCAGGTACGCGAATAGACGGAGAGAAAGTCGTTACCGATGGCGGCCGTGTCATGGCAATAACCTCGTTTGGAAATGATTTCAAAAATGCGCTGTCCAAATCCTATCAAAACATCGAAAAAGTATCTTTTGACGGAATGAATTATCGTTCCGATATCGGTTTTGACCTATAATTCCGGAAAATCTAGGATTGGAGGATTGCCACCCCCTAACCCGACGACGATTGTAGAAGCGACCTAAAGATAGGAATGTGCCGTAATCGACTTGTCCTCCTCGTTGTTGTCATCGAAGGTTTTCAACTGCAGCATCCAATAAACGAACGCAACGCAACAAATCAAGAATAGAATCCAATTTACGATGTTCGCGGCCCACCAGTTTTCCATGAACCTAAAAAAATCATAGGGCGCAAAGAGCACATTAACGAACAAATCTTCGATACCTTCAAAAAAAGAACGCCACATAGTTTTTGATTTAAATTAGTCCTGATCATAAATTGATTTATAATCAGCTTTGACTATTACAACTTGGTTATATTTGTGCAACAAAAGTATAAAATCTTAGATGATATCAAGCATTTTTGGCAAAACAAAGCCCATAAATCATATTATCGTTCTGACCATTCTGTTCGTTTTATACTGGATTGTTCAATTTCTTTCCCCCGGAGCCACATTTTCGCCCTCGCAATTGGTTTTCAAGACCTTTGTACTGTCCATACTGCTTTTCAGTGTTTTTTTGGTAAACTTTATTGCGAAACGAAATAAGATGACAGGCCCGAATTCGTTTGCAATGCTGTTCTATGGGCTTCTAATGTTTGTTTTTACCGAAACCTTTGTTGACGATAGCGCTATTTTCTGTAGCTTCTTCATATTGTTGGCCACAAGAAGATTGATAAGCTTGCGTTCCCTTAAAGATATGAAGCTCAAAATATTCGATGCCACCCTATGGATACTCATAGCGAGTCTGTTTTATGAATGGGTCTTGCTGTTTCTAGTACTGGTTTTTGCCGCGATTTATATTTACGAACCCAAGAATATCAGAAATTGGCTGGTGCCATTTTCCAGCATATTCGTTTTTTTTATGATCGGTTACGGCATATTGACCCTAATCGGTCATACAGCCTTTTTTCAAGAACATTATGGCTTTGAACTAAAATTCGACCTATCCTACTTTTTGCATTGGGAAAATAGCGCCAAATTGATCATCTATATAATAATGGTTTTGGTTGCGGCGGTCATTTCTTTCCTCAAACTTGGTAAAAAGGGCATTGGTAAGATTGTAACGATGCGGTTGGCCGTTTTGACTTTCATTTTGGGCATTCTCATGAATATGCTTGTTGTTTCGCCAGGATCGGACCCGCTCATGGTGACTTTTTTTCCTGCAGCCATTTTTTTCGCCAATTATGTGGAAACTATAAATAGACAAAATATAAAGGAAATCGTGCTCATGGTTTCTGTTTTGGTTCCCTTCCTAATCTTCATATTCGATGTTTTGATTTAGCACGATACCTTTAACTATCGAGGCCTACGCATTGAAGAAAACTTCGTTTTTGGACTTTGACCAAAGCGTGGGAGCACTTAATTCTCGATTATGGAGCAAATAAGAGGTATCTTTGCCAAAATTTCGCAGCCATGTTCAGTAAGCTAGCATTTGACATTTTTGAAGAAAGTATTCGGAAATATCACGAAAAGGATGACGTTGAGCAAGATTTTTTGAATCCATATTCCAAAAACGATATTGCCCATCTTCTATATCGAAAGAACTGGATCGATACGGTTCAATGGCATTATGAAGATATCATAAGAGACCCCGAAATCAGACCAGATGATGCTCTGGCCCTTAAGCGCAAAATCGATGCAAGCAACCAAGACCGTACCGATTTGGTCGAATATATAGACAGCTATTTTTTGAGTAAATACCAATCGGTAGAAATCAAGGATAGTGCCACTATCAATACGGAAAGTCCGGCCTGGGCCATTGATAGGTTGTCCATTTTGGCGTTGAAGATCTATCACATGCGGGAAGAGGCCAACCGCAAAGATGCCTCCCCGGAGCATGTGGCAAAATGCCGCGAAAAATTAAATGTGCTTTTGGAGCAGCAACGGGACCTTTCGACCGCCATCGACCAGCTTTTGTCCGATATCGAAGCGGGCAACAAGTATATGAAGGTTTATAAGCAAATGAAGATGTACAATGACGAAGAATTAAACCCTGTGCTTCGTGGCATCAAGTGAAAGGCGTTCAAAGCATATACTCGTCATCCGCCTTTCGGCAATGGGCGATGTGGCAATGATGGTTCCTGTATTAAAAGCCCTCCAAGATCAACATCCCCATGTAAATATTACAGTGCTCACCAAGCAGCACTTTCATGCACTGTTTTCCCAACTGAACAATGTAAAGGTCAATGTTGCCGACGTCAAAGGAAAACATAAGGGGCCATTGGGCCTATGGAAATTATATAAAGAATTGAGATCGCTTGATATTGATGCCGTTGCCGATCTGCATGATGTTTTGCGTAGTAATATACTTGTACGTTATTTTAGAGTTGGCGGAGTACCGTTTTATCAAATTGATAAGGGACGGAAAGCGAAAAAGAAGCTAACGGCCGCAAAGAACAAGGTCTTCAAACCTTTGAAGACGACCCATGAACGTTACGCTGATGTTTTTAAGCGTATGGGTTTCCCTGTTGACCTCTCACAAGCGCCGTTGCTCGAAAAAGAGAAATTAACGAATCGAATTCTGGCCCTGGTAGGCCGAAGTTCGAAAAAGTGGCTGGGTATCGCACCGTTTGCCGCACATACCGGAAAAATGTATCCTTTAGATCTTATGGAAAAGGTCATTGGCGATCTAAATGCGACTTCTGACTGTCAAATATTGTTGTTTGGTGGTGGCGAAAAAGAAATCGGACAACTTGATAAATTGGATGGAAAATTTGCCAATTGCTTGAATATTGCAGGAAAACTTACGTTTCAGGAAGAATTGGCCTTGATTTCCAATTTGGACCTGATGATATCCATGGATAGTGGCAATGGTCATCTTGCGGCCATGTACGGTATTCCCGTTATTACTTTATGGGGAGTGACACATCCATACGCGGGGTTCTATCCGTTTGGGCAGGATATCAACAATGCACTTTTGGCAGACAGGGAACAATTTCCGTTGATACCCACATCGATTTACGGCAATAAAATGCCATTAGGTTATGAGCTAGCCATTGAAACCATCCGCCCAGCTGAAATAATTGGTAAGGCCCAAGAAATTCTTGGAAGTTCTTGACCCTGATCTATACAGAAGTATGACTGGCCTCGATAGATTTAAAATATTGCCTCAACTGGGCCATAAAACGATACTTTCGGGCACTAGGTGATGATTCGACCATTAAGGTTCGAATGCCTATAAATGAACTCATCAAATAAACGGCGGCCCCTTCGCTGTCAACATGTCTATCGACAAAGCCATTGAACTTCCCACGCTGTATGGCTGACACCAAATTAACTTCCCAAACCTTAAGAATATCGTTCAAGGGGGCCATTATTCTCGCATTTCTTCCATTGAACTCATTTAGGAAGTTGCTCAGCAAAAATCCATAATCCATTTCATTATGAACGGCGCACTCCAATGCTTCGTCAAAACAATTGGTTATCAACTGCAACGGGTTCTCATGGCCCTCAATGGGTTCGATCAACATACTATACACCTTGCGCACCAATAGGTTTTGAATAATCTGGATGAAGAAATCCTCTTTTGATTCATAATGGTAATAGAAAGCACCTTTCGAAAGCGAAAGTTCTTTTAAGATATCATCAACACTCGTATTGCTGTATCCCTTTGAATAGAATAATTCAAGGCCTTTGACCTCCATGCGCTGCATCGTTGCCAATCGTTTTAAGTTTTTTTCCATAAGATTCGGGTTGTTTTTAATATCGACCACCTGGTCTGTTACAATAACTCCGTAAAGTTGAATTTGTTGGACGATTGTCGCTATTTGGAACTATTTTTCGACGAAATGCGCAGAAATTTGGAAAGGATCCATTCAAAAAAGAGGCAACCGACCTATTGGTAGGTCATGAACCTTGTTTTTTGTCTTTACAGGAGTGTGTTTCAACACGAAAAGTTGTGGAAAAGAGGGGAATTTGGCCCTACGTCACGGTTCCTTGACAACTGCTGCCCGCACCTGCGGTACAACCGTAGCAATGCTGGGAAATAACAATGTCTCTATCGTTCAATATAGCCTCATTATAGTCTTTTAAATGCTTCACCCTGCTGGCCACTTTCAAATCGAGCATCTGGTTGAAATCGCAATCGTAAAGCCAACCGTCCCAACTGACCGAAATGGTATTGGTGCACATCACATTCTCGACGGCTGCCGGGTTGTAGGCATCCACGAGTGCATACATATAATCCTCATAATTTTCCGAGGCGATCAAATAATCCAAAAACCGGGCAATGGGCAGATTTGTAATGGCAAAAAGATTATGGAACCGTATGTCGAAATCTTCTTTCAGGGCTTTTTTGAAGTCTTTTTCCATGGCCGATTGGTTACCGGGCAAATAGGCCCCGGAAGGATTATAGACCAAATCTAGCCGCAACGGACTGTCGGGCATGCCGTACCCCTCGGCGTTCAATTCTTGCAGGGCCTTTATCGATTTGTCAAAAACACCGTCGCCACGTTGTTTGTCAGTTTTCCCACGGGTGTAGTGTGGCATCGAGGAAATGACATGAACATTGTGTTTTTTGAAGAATTCGGGCAAATCGTGGTATTTTTTGTTGGCCCGAATGATGGTCAGGTTCGAGCGTACGATAAAATCCTTGATGCCCGCCTTGGCCGCTTCTTCTACAAACCATCGAAAATTTGGATTCATTTCAGGGGCGCCTCCCGTTAGATCCAAAGTATGCGCCCCAGTGTTCTTAATGACCTGCAAACAAAGTTGCATCGTTTCGCGCGTCATAATTTCCTTTCGGTCAGGGCCCGCATCGACATGACAATGTTCACAGACCTGATTGCACATGTAACCTATGTTGATCTGTAGAATTTCCAATTTTTTTGGCCGTAGCGGAAATCGGCCGATGTTGGCGATTTTATCCTTGAAATAGGGCAGTTCGCCATCGGCGAAAAGACCTCCGTTCAATATTTCAAGCTGTTTGTTTTTTTGGGCGAGTGCTTCTTGCCTAGCCTTTAACGATTTTGTAGCCATCTGATGTTGTCTAAAATATACTTGTTATCGATTAACAAGCAATATGATATAAAGGGACTAATGTACCTGAAATAGATACGAAGTACGAAGACACATTTGTCAAACTTAGTATTTCGTACTTCGCACTTTGTACTTCATCACATACTTAACTTATTGTACTTGTTCATCATTTGTACCCCATGTACGAGGGTGGCCCCGCTTTCGATGGCGGCACCGGCATGAACGGCTTCCATCATTTCTTCTTTGGTGATGCCTTTTTCAAGTCCGTCCTTGGTATAGGCATCGATGCAATAGGGGCATTTGACCACATGGGCCACTGCAAGGGCGATCAATGATTTTTCCCGGGCCGAAAGCGCACCTTCCTCGAATACTTTTCCGTAGTAATCGAAAAATTTAGTACCGAGCTCTTCGCTCCATTCCGTAATCTTTCCGAATTTGCGCAAATCGGCTGCGTCATAATATGTATTTGCCATGTGTTGTTATTTAATAATTGATTAATTGGAAAACCAAGGCCTCGAGGCCATGATTCCTAGGGAATTTTTATAAGGGAAAAAAGATTAGGAAAAAAAAGAAAGCGGCGACCCTTTGTTGAAAAGGTTTTGGCTATAAAGTGTCTCGATATAAGAAGACGGAGGAGTTTTTGCTCCATGATTGGGGGAAATGATCGATTGAATGATACGCAATACGTTCTCCGCGATTCCCACAACGTGCTTTGCAATTATTCTTGCATCCCAAATGGTATCGATATCAAATAAGACGGGAAGCATTGTGATTTTCTTTCCGCTATCGGATAGAATACTGACAATTTCCTCCCGCAATCGGGAAGTCTGCCATGAAAGCGCTTCAAAAACGGATTTTTTGAAATTGGAACGATGCAATCCCATTAAGTAAAATCCCCCGTCTGCGGAAGGACCGATAATGGCCTTTTTGGTTTCCAAGGCAATCAGTGCGGTTTTCAGATGGACTTTGGTCAAGTGCGGGCTATCGTTGCCGACGGTAATGATATTTTCATAACCTAGGTCAAAGACATATTGTATGGCATTTGCAAAACGTTCGCCAAAAGAATCTCCCCGTTGCTCCGTCTCCGTGAGGTGAAAAAAGGGCATTCCGGCCATTTTGACCGTTTTCAGGGTATTGGCGGTAAGCGCATCGAAAAGTCGATTTCCGCATTTGATGGCTTTACGCTTCGTTTCCTCGCCTGAAGAATTGGCAAAGACCAAAATGGCCGTGGTATGTTCGTGCTTGGGTTCCATCGATTGACGATACAATGTAAACTTACGATAAAAAAGGATTTTGCATTTGGTCGTTGGTGGAATTTTTTAATTACAAACGGTTAAGAACTTAACACTTTTCGGCAAATCAATGAAACGACCTTACGGTCGGTTTTTAAGATTTGATTTCGGCAATACTATTGGCCAAAGATGGTTTATTCCATTGGTTTTATCGATGAACTGCATCGATCCGAATCTTCAAAAGGTTTATTTGTCAAGGCCCAAACCGACCGGTCTAATTTTGGTGCGGTAATTTTAAAACAATTTTAGCATTTTCCATTCTTTTATTGGCATAGGGTTTGTCCGGTAAAGAGCGAAATCAAAGTTCTTTAACGTATTGGAAAGTCGGCATATGGTCTATCGTAATTGGTGGTCGTATATCTTGTTTTTTTGTAGTTGACCACCAAAACGGTGTTGCAAGATGAAGGCTTTAACAATCCTTTTCCCATGTCTGATTATTGTAAGGACCGAAAAGGGAAGCATAGACCGACCGCCAACAAATCCAGCGAAAGAAAATGACATTTTGTCGCCTTAAAGCGACATTTTTTCAGTTTTGATTTCAAGAATTCAAATGTTTCACATAGTAATATTTAATAAACATTAAAAAATGACAAGTAAAATGAATGCACAAAAAGGATGGAAGGTATATTTCTTATCGGCACTTATCGCACTTGTGGTAAGCTTCGGGGTCATAGGAGGATACCATTTGAGCAAAGAAGACCCCATTACAATTAAACAGGTAAATGGCCTGAACGGGCAGCACGTACTTTATACTGCGGATAACGAAGGCAATATCACCCCTCTCGATTTTACGGAGACGAGCGAAAAAGTATTGGACGCGGTGGTACATATCAAATCGACCCAAACAAGGGTTCATTCCGAAATGGATAGCCCAAGACAGTTGCCCGACCCTTTTCGGGAGTTTTTTGGCGACATGTTCAAAAATCAGATGCCCGAAGGCGGCATGTTGCAACAGCCGATGATAGGTACGGGGTCTGGCGTCATCATAAACGAAAAGGGTTATATCGTCACCAACAACCATGTTATCAATAATGCCGATGAGGTTGAAGTGACCTTGTATAACAATGAGTCGTACAAGGCTACGGTCATTGGCACGGACCCTACGACAGATTTGGCCTTGTTGCAGATAAAGGCGGATAATTTGAAAACAATGGCCTTGGTCAATTCAGATGACGTCGAAGTTGGCGAATGGGTGTTGGCGGTAGGGAATCCCATGGGGTTGAATTCTACCGTTACCGCGGGAATCGTTAGCGCAAAGGCGCGAAGCATTAATATAAATAAGGAGAAATTCGCGGTTGAAAGCTTTATTCAGACCGATGCGGCGATCAATCCCGGTAATAGTGGTGGAGCCTTGGTCAATTTGGAAGGAAATCTTATCGGAATCAATACGGCGATTGCCAGTAGAACCGGAACGTATACAGGCTATGGTTTTGCGGTACCGAGCAATATCGTTACCAAAGTGGTCGAAGACCTGCTTAAATATGGCAGTGTACAACGTGGCATGTTGGGTGTGACCATTCGTACGATGGATGGCAGCTTGGCCCATGAAGAAGACGTTGATTTCGTAAAAGGTGTTTGGGTAGAGAATGTGGGCGAGAACAGCGCCGCGGACAAGGCAGGTATCGAACCGGGCGATATCATTACAAAAGTCGACGACGTTTTGGTGAGCACCTCGCCAAGATTGCAAGAAATAATAGCAAGCAAGAGACCTGGTGACAAAGTCGATGTGACCGTAAGACGTAACGGCAGTGTAAAGGAATTCAAGGTAACCTTGGAGAATGCCAAAGGCACTACTGAGATTACGAAGCGCGAAAAGAAAGAAGTCTTGAATCTTTTAGGTGCGGACTTTGAAACGTTGGAGTCCAGTATGGCCAAGAAACTCGGTGTCGATGGCGGCGTACAAGTTGTTCGTTTGTATGCCGGAAAAATCAGAAAAGAAACCCAAATGCGTGAAGGTTTTATAATTACGCATATCGATGGTAAAAAGGTAAAAGATGTGGAAGATGTGGCGAAAGCCCTGGAAGATAAGAACGGCGGAGTGATGTTGGAAGGAGTATATGAAGGGTCGCCCGATAAATATTATTATGCCTTCGGAATGGATTCATAATCGAAAAGGAGGCGAAAGCCTCCTTTTTTAATCAATTGGATGAATAACTATAATGAAGACTAAAAATATTGCATACAAGTGAGACGCATATGACCCTTATCAGTGTACCGGTTTGGAATCTTTGCTATACTTGTAGAACACATGGTAAATGGAATTTGTATCGGTTACTTGACACATTATCATATTTTGAAGCATACTATTGTTGATGAAAGAAATGAAATTCAGGGACTATTATAACATATTGGGAGTCGAGAAAAACGCCAATGAGAAGGAAATCAAAAAAGCCTATCGCAAACTGGCTACACAATATCATCCTGATAAGACCAAAGGCGATAAGGTTTTGGAGGAAAAGTTCAAGGAAATTTCCGAAGCCTATCAGGTTTTGGGCAATGCCGAAAAGCGTAAACAATATGACGAATTGGGCTCAGATTGGGAACAATTTCAGCAATCCGGTGCCAGTTACGACGACTTTGTGAACCAACGAAAGCAGTATCGCCAATACCAAAGTCAGGGGCACCATCAATACGAACCTTCGGGTAATTTCGATGGTTTTGGGGGCAGTAGCGGTTTTTCAGATTTCTTTGAGGCTTTTTTTGGCGGCGGACAAGGTCGTGGGAGAAGCCGTACTACCTACGATTTTCCCGGGGCCGATGTATCGGGGGAAGTAGCCATTGGTTTGGTAGAGGCCTATCATGGTACCGAACGTATTTTGGACGTTGATGGTGATAAGATCAAGTTGAAGATAAAACCGGGGGCATACACCGGTTTACAATTGCGTGCTAAGGGAAAGGGTCAAAAAGGTTCCGGTGGAAAGTCGGGAGACCTTTATGTCAATGTTCGGGTAACTCCCCATCCCATATTTAAACGAAAAGGGAATGATCTTTATATGGAGGTGCCCATGGATGTTTTCAAGGCTATGTTGGGAGGAAAGCAAGAAGTAGTCACACTTTCCGGCAAAGTCAATATTACCATTCCAGAAGCCGCCCAGAACGGTAAAAAAGTGCGATTGAAGGGCAAGGGAATGCCGGTTTATGGCAAATCGGGCCAATTTGGCGATTTGTTCGTCACACTTAACGTAAAACTTCCGGCCAAATTGACGGATAAACAAAAAGAATTGTTGAAACAAGTACGAGATAATAATCAATAAGAAGAAAATGAAGGGAAATTTTGAAAGGCTAATACGTTCAGAAAAACCGGTACTCATCGATTTCTACGCCGATTGGTGCGGGCCGTGCAAGATGCAGAGTCCGATATTAAAGGAGGTCTCCGAAGAGATCAACGGTAAGGCACGGATAATTAAAATCGATGTCGATAAGAACCAGAATATCGCCGGTCGTTTTCAGGTAAGGGGAGTTCCTACGTTGATACTTTTTAAAAAAGGTGAAATCGTTTGGCGCAAATCGGGGGTCTCCACGAAGAATGAATTGGTCCAGTTAATCGAAAAGAACAGCTGAAATGACCAGCATAGTAAGATTCGATTCACGTTTAATCGCTGTTTTGGAAGCGTTCGAAGAGGCTTTGGCCCATCGAGAGCTGAATTATAGCATAAGCGCTTTGAAACGTTATGGGCTCTCAAATCAGGGCGAGGTAGATTTTGCCCTGAAAAGGGCCATGGCCATCTGTCGAGGGCTGGGGATAAACCCGAAAAGGCATTTTACCTATTTCTATAAAGTAGATATGTCGGAGAGGCAGGTTATGAGGGAGTGGAAGGCATCTAAACTGGGTTTTTATCTGGTGCTCTGTAATGGCATGCCCAACAATCCGTTTACGGGAGCACTTCAAATCGAAATGTTGACCGAGATTCTCCACAAATTGGAGTAGTTTTGTCTTGAAGTAACGTCAAAGATGGGCCTACATTTAAAAGATAAGTCGATCGGCTTGGTGCTTTCGGGCGGTGGTGTGCGGGGCATGGCCCATATCGGTGCCATCCGCGCCTTGGAAGAATATGGGATTTCCGCGCAAATCGTTTCTGGCAGTAGTGTAGGAGCATTGGTGGGGGCGTTGTATGCCAACCGGACCCCGATTGCCGATATGCTATCCTTTTTTAAGGAAACCCCGTTGTTCAGGTACGATTTTTTTACCATTGTAAAGCCAGGCCTTGTAGATACCGAACGGTACATGGATGTTTTTCAAAAATACTTCCCCCTACGTTTCGATGCTTTGCAACGTGAACTGTTCGTGGTCGCGACCAATATGCAGAAAGGTGAGGAAGAATTTTTCCATGAGGGTGAACTGTTAAGACCTTTATTGGCCTCCGCGGCATTACCGCCCGTTTTTAGTCCTTTAGAGATCAACAACTGCTTTTATGCCGATGGGGGCATTATGAACAACTTTCCATTGGAACCATTGCGCAACAAGGTAGAGTTCGTAATTGGGAGCAATGTTTCCGTCATTAAGCAAGTTGCAAAAAAAGAGATCAATTCATCACTTCAATTGGCGACCCGCACGACTTCGTTAATGATCTATGCGATCAACCGTCATAAGATAAGTCAGTGCGATCTGATCTTTGAGCCCGAGGAATTGGAAAAAATCGGGGTATTGGACAAAAAGAGCATCGAAAAGGCCTACGTTATAGGCTATGATCATGCTGCCCGAAAATTAGAAGATTTGACCGTCCATCACACATCATCATAATCCACTTTCAAGGTAGCCGTAACTGGATGCGATTGGCAGGTCAACACCAAACCTTCGGCAATTTCGCCATCGGTCAGTATCTGGTTTTTTACCATTTCCACTTTGCCTTCGGTCACACGGGCGATACAACTGCTACAGACCCCGCCTTGACACGAATAGGGTGCGTCGATGTTCTGTTTGAGTACGGCGTCTAGTACCAATTCGTTTCTGTTCATCGAGAGTTCGAATTCTTCATCATCCAAGACTACGGTTACGGCCGTCTTGCCATCTGATGTCTCTGGAAGCTCGTCTAAAATTTCTGTGGTCGTAAACAGTTCGAAATGGATCTTATCGGATGGAACACCGTTCTCGTGCAAAGTGTCAGATACCAGATTGATCATGGCCTCGGGGCCACATAGGTAATAACCGTCAAAATCAACATTTTTATGCTTGTTCTTGAGCGCATAATTGACCGTTGATATGTCTATTCGTCCAAAAAGCGAGTCGGTTTCACGGGCCTGACTGTTCGTGAAATACACAAAAAACCGATTCGGGTAATCAAGTTCCAACTTGACCAAATCGGTATAGAACATGGTTTCTTCGGTAGACTTGTTGCCATACACCAAAACGAATTGATTGGTGGCATTGCTCTTCAAAACGCTTCGAGCAATGCTCATAATCGGTGTAATACCGCTTCCGGCGGCAAAGGCGGCCATTTTCTTCGGGTTCGGGTTCGGGCTGAAGACAAAGCGGCCTTCGGGCGGCATGACCTCAAGTATATCGCCCACCTTTAGTTTTGTGTTTGCATAATCGGAGAATCCGCCTTTATCTACTTTTTTGACCCCGATGGTTATGGTGTCGCTCTTTGGCAAAGAACTGATCGAGTAAGCCCTGCGAAGCTCTTTTCCCTTGATTTCCTTTTTTATGGTGATGTACTGCCCGGGAATAAAATCGAAGGTTTGCAATAATTCTTTGGGGATGGCAAAGGAAATTGCCACCGAATTGAGGGTAAGTTGTCTGATGTTCTTAACCGTGAGGGAATGAAATTGGGCCATTAATATCGTATTTGGTAATAAAGGACTGCAAAGCTACGCATTGCAAAGCCTCTAAAAAACGGAAAAACGAAAAAAACACACCTAAAATTCTTATGCATAAGAAAATTATGTATATATTCGACATATCCATACATTTCAAAAATAAATGTCAAATTCAAAATTATACAAGGGGAGCTTGAATACCATCATTTTGAAATTGCTTGAAGAGCGGGGCAAGATGTATGGTTATGAAATTACCCAAAAAGTAAAGGAACTCACCCAAGGTGAATTGAAGATTACGGAGGGGGCCCTTTACCCTGCCTTGCATAAATTAGAGGCCGAAGGTCTTTTGGATGTCGAGGTGGCCAAGGTCGATAACCGTTTGCGCAAGTATTACAAACTGACCGAACAAGGTGAAAGGGAAACCGTGAACCGACTGGCCGAACTCGAGGATTTTATTCGTAACATGCAACATTTGGTAAATCCTGATTGGAGTATAAACTAAACCATCTACATGAAATTAAATGACGAAAACATAAGGTTTGTGGATCAATGGCTACGGTTTTCCGGCATTGAATATGTGGACGTGCGCTATGAATTGGTAGACCATCTTGTTACGGAATATGAGCAATCGACCCAACAGGTCTCTATCGAAGTATTTGTCAAAGACAGATTAAAATGGTGTAGATCTGCCGCAAAGGACAAAGAACGCGCAATGCATTGGGGAATTCAAAAGGGCCTGTTAAAACGGTTTTTGGCACTTTTTAAAGAATGGAAGATTTTACTTCCCCTTTTGACTTATCTATTGTGTATCTTTTTTTCTAAAGATCTATTCTCGGTAAGAACGGTACGGTTTCTTCTTGTTGCTCCGGTTTTTTTAACGATAATAGCGTTTATGTACCAATCTTATGTCAAGCGTTTCAACAAGAAAAGCCGGGAACAACTCTTGGCGGCCATGAAACTGGGAAACCTCTTTGCATTGCCGCATGTTTTTCTTAGCATTTTTTATTTCCCTTCAATTTGGAGTGTAGACAATATGCGACTTATAGATAATTTCTATTTCATGGCGCCATGTATTCTATTTATGACGTTGATAAACATTGCGGCAATCTTGGAATATCGAGAGCATTACCAAAGGATAGTAAAAGAATACGAAATTATTAGGAATGCGCTCGCATGAAACTGACCGAAGACCAAATACAAGACTTGTTCAATTTTGTTCGTAAACACCATGTCGAACATTATGACCTACGGATCGAATTGGTAGATCATTTGGCGAACGGCATCGAAGCGCAATGGCATGAACACCCCGAGCGTAGCTACAAAGATGCCAGGTTACGTGAATTTAGAAAATTTGGGGTGCATGGCTTTGAAAGGGTTGTTCGAAAACGTCGTAAAGCCATGGAAAAAAAATATTGGAAAATCATTTTTGGGTTTGTTAAGGAATGGTTCAAGTTGCCTAAAATCATTTTGACTCTTACAGCCACTTATATACTGTTCCAGATTTTCGTGAAGTTGCCCCAAAACCATATGGGATATTATGCTTTGATACCCTTTTTCATCTTGGCTTTATTTTTCTTATGGCGTTCATTGCAATTGAAGAAAAGAATTGCTTATCAAAACAAAAAATGGATGCTGGAAGAAATGATTTTCAACCAAGTTCATTTGTTCAACTTAATAATATTTCCAATTCACATCTTCAACAGCGCAGTAATTTTGAATGAATCATTGGTGATGAACAGGATGTTTCTGATACTTGTTACTGTTATTTTGGTTTTATTCTCAATTTTGGTCTACGTAATGGTCTATATCATTCCCAAAAAAGCCGAAGAATTGCTTGCCGAGACGTATCCCGAATACAAAATGACCGCTTAGTGTAACAAATTCTATTCGAACGCCACTAATTTGTTAAATAACGACCACCGCCCATGTTCAAACACTTTGTCTCGCTTCAATGGAAATCGTTCTTTAGATCTTCCTCTTTCGGCAAAGGCATGGCCGTACGGATCTTAATGCTGCTTTTTGCGATATATATGCTGGTATCGCTCATCGCATTGGGTGCGGGCCTGTTCTTTGCATTGCAAAAAATCTTTCCCGATGTAGACCCAATGCTAAAAGTGAGCGAGCTTTTGATCTATTGGGTCTTGATAGAATTGTTCTTTAGGTATTTCATGCAAAAACTTCCCGTGATGGATGTCAAACCATTGTTGATGCTTCCCATCAAAAAGAAGAACATAACCCATTACATTTTGGGTAGATCGGGGCTATCCTTCTATAACGCATTGGCACTGTTCGTTTTTGTACCCTTTGTCATCGTATTGCTGGCAAAGGGTTATCCGCCATTAAACGTGCTTGTTTGGCTCTTTTCGATGGGTTGCATCGTACTTTTTGTCAATTATCTGAATTTCATAATCAATAAAAGCGACAAGGTTTTGATCGGGTTGGTCATTTTGATGGCCGGCCTTTATGCTTTGGAGCATTTTGGCATCTTTTCGGTTTCGGGGTTTATGGGAGGGCTTTTTTACAGACTTTATCTAAACCCTTTGTTTGCTGTCGTTCCTTTGTGTCTTGCAGTGGGGTGTTACTATATCAACTATAATTTTTTGCGTGACCGCATTTTTTTGGATGCCTCCTTGCAAAAAAAGTCCAAAGTGGCAGAAACCTCCGATTTGGCATGGACCAAACGTTTCGGTAGTATTGCCCCGTACCTGCAATTGGACCTCAAGCTGATCTGGCGTAACAAACGAACAAAAATGCAGGTATTCATGTCATTGGCCATGATTTTTTATGGACTGATTTTTTATGCGATGGATGATTTCGGGCCTCGGTCGCCTATGATGGTGTTCGTGGGTATATTTATGACCGGCATATTCTTAATGAACTTCGGCCAGTTCATCCCGGCGTGGGACAGTGAGTATTACAGTATGATGATGGCCCAGAATATTCCGCTTCGCGATTATCTCGAATCAAAGGCAGGGCTCATTACGGTCAGTGTCGTTGTTATGTTCTTACTTTCCATACCTTACGTTTATTTTGGATGGCAGGCCTTATGGATCAATTTGAGCTGTGCGGTCTATAATTTAGGCGTCAACATCCCCGTAATCTTGTTTTTCGGTTCCATGAACAAAAAACGGATCGACCTGACCAAAAGTGCTATCGGTAATATGCAGGGTACGGGGGCAGCCCAGTTTTTAGTGGGGATTCCCCTTTTCGGTGCACCTATGATTATCTACGGTTTGTTCGTCGTTTTCATTTCCTTCGAGGCCGCAATGATTGCCTTGACGGTCACGGGGATAATCGGTTTCGCCTTTAGAAAACAGTTGTTGGATAGAATCACGGAGGTATATCGCAAGAAAAAATATGGCATGATCGCCGGATTTAAAGAAAAGAATAGTTGAGTGAGTTTATAAGTGTAGGGGTTTATAGGTTTATAAAAAGCAATTTTAGCCAAAAGTTTGTGGTATGACCATACTGATTCTGATAAACTAACAAGCCCATAACCCTTTTGTTGAACCTGAATTTGAAAGGATTCCCAGCTTCATGGGAATGAAAATAAAATACTATTGTTATGATAAAGACACAAAACTTGACCAAGAAATATGGAAGGCAGCTAGTTCTGAACATAGGGAATTTGGAAATACCAAAGGGACAGAGTTTCGGTCTTGTAGGAAACAATGGTGCAGGAAAGACCACTTATTTCAGTCTTCTGCTCGATTTGATACAACCGACTACGGGCCATATTACCAGCAACGACATTCAAATCGACAAAAGTGAGGCCTGGAAACCTTTTACATCATCTTTCATTGATGAGACTTTTCTTATCGGATATTTGACGCCCGAAGAGTATTTCTATTTCATCGGCGAACTTCGCGGGCGCAACAAGGCCGACGTAGATACGTTGCTTTCTGATTTTAATGATTTTTTCCACGGTGAGATTCTCGGACAGCGCAAGTACCTACGTGATCTATCTAAGGGAAATCAAAAAAAAGCAGGGATTGTGGCCGCTTTTATCGGAAACCCCGAAGTGGTCATTTTGGACGAGCCCTTCGCAAACTTGGACCCATCGACACAAATTCGCCTGAAAGGCATAATTAAAGATTTGGCGGCAAAACAAGAGGTGACCGTTCTGGTATCGAGCCATGACCTGATCCATGTTACTGAGGTCTGTGAACGGATCGTGGTCTTGAACAAGGGTGAAATGGTACGTGACATAAAGACTTCTGAAGAAACCCTGAAAGAACTTGAAACTTTCTTTGGCGGTGGGATTTTATCCCCAGAAGCAAAAACATCCTAAAAATACCTGTATGAACCTTTAACCCGACCCTATAGTCGGTTTTGAGTTTTCCATAAACAAGATTAAAAAACAAACTTTCGATTTCAAGTCAAAAATCATCCTTGAAATACCAATGACCAAGGCAGTTTATAGATAAAAGGTGCACCGAACAAACCGATCGGTCGCTAAAATTGGTGCTCGAACTCCTTTTATTTTCTTTTTCCGATCGTAACGTTTGCACTTGTGCTTGCACTTTTATCGACCAATCGTATAATAATCCCGTTCTTTTGCAGTTAAAGTTACGTACGTATACACGCAAAATTGAAGGTTTATTTCAAAGTTATTTTTAGCGCATTATTGGGGGGCATCCTGTTCAACGCATGTTCTACCAAGAAAGACGCCATGCTCAATCGAAATTGGCATGCACTCAATACAAAGTACAATGTGCTATATAATGGCAATATTGCATTTGAGGAAGGCCGTGAGGCGCTAAACACAAATTATAAGGACGATTATTGGGAAACCCTTCCTATCGAGCGCCTTGAAGTGACCGAAGACCTGAAGTTGGATTCGGAAGACAACAACCCCAATTTTATAATTGCCGAAGAAAAAGCGACCAAGGCCATACAAAAACATAGTATGGACATCAAGGACGAAGAACGCAATCCGCAGACCGACGAAGCTTTTTTGCTTTTGGGCAAGGCACGATACTTTGATCAACGTTACATTCCCGCACTTGAGGCTTTCAACTACATTATCAAAAAATACACCTATAGCGACAAGCTGAACGAGGCGCACATTTGGCGCGAAAAAGTCAATATTCGATTGGAGAACGAAGATCTGGCCATTAAGAACCTAAAGCGTCTGATGAAATATGAGAAGCTCAGCGACCAAGAGTATGCCGATGCACGTGCGATGATGGCACAGGCATATATCAATCAGAAGGTTATTGACACGGCCGTTCAACAATTGAAAATTGCCTCGTACTACACAAAAAAGAATGCTGAGAAGGGAAGGTATTACTATATCATCGGACAACTTTTCAATCAGATGGGCCATAAGGACAGTGCAAATTATGCCTTTGACAAGGTGATCGACCTGAATAGAAAATCGCCTCGGGTATATATGATCAATGCCGAAATCCAGAAACTGCGAAACACACAGATAACCGACGAAAACCAAGAAGAGCTTTTGGAATATTTGACCGAATTGGAAGAAAGTCGTGAGAACCGACCATTTTTAGACAAAATTTATCGACAAGTGGCCGAGTATCACCTAGATCGTGGGTCCGACAGCTTGGCCCTGACCTATTTCAACAAATCATTGCGTGCCACGCAGAACGAGCCGAAGCTAAACGCATTGAACTATGAGAACCTTGCCGAATACAATTTTGATAAAAATGAATACAAAACGGCCGGAGCGTATTATGATAGTGTTTTGACCAATCTGTCGGAAAACACCAAGAAATTTAGGGCTACGAAAAAGAAATTGGACAACCTTGAAGATGTCATCAAATATGAGGACATCGTTCAACACACCGATAGTGTGATAACGCTTTATGAAAAGTCGCCCGAAGAGCGTGTAGCCTATTTTGAGGCACATATCGCGAAAATCAAAAAAGCGGACGAGGAAGCCGCCAAAAAAGCCGAAGAAAAGATTACCGCAGGTTTTGCCGCATTTGCCGAGACAAAGGGTGGGAAAGAGAACAAGGGAAAGTTCTATTTCTACAACTTACAGAGTTTGGGCTATGGCAAGAACGATTTTACGAACAGATGGGGCAATCGCGAATTGGAAGACAATTGGAGATGGAGCAACAAGAATACTGTTTCTCCCATTAACGGTGAGGCGAACATAGCAAAGGTCGATAGCCTTGATAGGGCACCTTCGCAGGAAGAAAGGTATTCGTTGGATTTTTATATGGACAGGGTTCCGACGGAAGCATCATTTGTAGATAGTCTTCGTACGGAGCGCAATTTTGCCAATTATCAGCTCGGATTGATCTATAAGGAAAAATTCAACGAGAATCTTTTGGCCGCCGGTAAGTTGGAGACCGTACTGAAATCGAATCCCGAGGAACGATTGATATTGCCCTCAAAATACAACCTGTACAAGATTTATGAAGAAGAAGGCAGCCCGCTAATGGCCGAAATGAAAGACAATATCGTCAAAAACCATGGTGATTCTCGATATGCTGAAATATTATTGAATCCGCAGGCCGTGTTGGCCGATAATGATGATAGTCCCGATACCAGGTATGGCGAACTTTTCGTACTATACCGAAACCAGGAATTTTTAAGGGTAATTACAGGAGCTGAAGAGAATATCAACAAATATACGGGAGACCCGATAGTGCCCAAGTTCGAAATGTTGAAGGCAAATGCCATTGGAAGGTTGAACGGTTTCGAACCTTTTAAAGAGGCCCTGAACTATGTGGCATTGACCTATCCGAACAATCCCGAAGGTAAAAAGGCCGAACAGATGGTCGCAGAGCAATTGCCCAAGTTGGAACCCAAGGAATTCTCGCCAGAAGAAGGCTCATCGGGCACCGGTAATTGGAAGGTCGTCTTTCCTTTTAGGCGAAGTAATGATGAAGTAGCCCTAAAATTGATGGAAAAGCTGGTAAAATCAATAAAAGATTTAAAATATAAGAACACGGTCTCAAAAGATATTTATAACTTGGAAACCCAATTTATCGTCGTGCATGGCTTCAAGTCGAAAGATTTTGCCCTAGGCTATGCCGAACTGATCAAAAATAACAAAGACTATAGGATCAAAGATGAGAATTTTGTTATCTTATCTTCGAATTATAAAATAATACAAGTGCATAAAAATCTAGAAGATTATAAGAACACCCTTTCAACCCCAAAACCTTAACGAATGTTTTCAGACAGACAAAAACCTAGAACTATGAACGAAATAGGCGGACAACCCAACAGAATCGAAAAGAACACGAAAATCAAGGGAGATATCATCTCGGAAGCTGATTTTCGAATTGACGGAAAATTGGACGGTAACGTCAAGACTTCGGGCAAAGTGGTCATTGGCAAAGATGGCTATATCCATGGAAAAGTAGAATGTGTAAATGCCGATATCGAAGGAAGCTTCAATGGCGAGCTATTGGTATCCGATTTGCTTTCCCTTAAGTCATCGGCCGTAATAGAAGGTACGGTCTCGGTATCAAAATTGGCGGTCGAGCCCGGAGCTACCTTTAATGCCTCGTGCAACATGAAAGGCAAGGGCGGTTTATTGGGCAACGCGAACAAACCGAGTCCAAGCGCTTCAGGTACTGGCGCGCCAGGCGGGTTTAAATCGTCCTTGGCCGGTAACTCAAATTCCGGTTCTGGTGGTGGAGCAGCAAAAGCCTCGTAAAAGAAAAAACAATTTTAAAAACTTTGCCGTTCTCTCAGGTATTGCCTTTGAAATGGGCGCGATTATTTTCATTGCGGCTAAGGGCGGCCTTTGGCTTGACGAGCACTATCAAACCGATAAAAAAATCTATACGGCCATTACCACGATTTTGGGGGTGGCAATTTCAATTTGGGTAGTTTTGCGCCAACTCAAACGTATAAAACCATAATGCCCAATATCAGGCCATTACTTTCCTTTTTAACAATTCTTGGCGCGATGTTGTCTTTGGCCTTTTTCGCCCATACGTCATTTCTCGAAAATTTGGGCCATTTGAGATTTGGCGATTTGATCGTGACCTCTTATTGGTTGAACGGGGCTTTGGCCGCTGCGATATACGCCATTCTTTTTCTATTCAGAAATATCCTGAAAAACTATATTGGCTATCTTTTTATAGGAGGTAGTTTTATCAAATTCATTCTCTTTTTCATTCTCTTTTATCCAATTTATCAAGCTGATGGAAAGATGGACAAATTTGAGTTTGCGGCCTTCTTTGTACCTTACGTTATCTCCCTCGTGATCGAAACAATATTTACCGGTAAAATGCTCAATAATCTGGATAAAAAATAGCCATAAAATAAAGAGTGGTTTTGCTTTTTTCTTTTTAGAAGAATGCCGTACATTTGCACCGATTTTTAGAGACCCTGATTTTAACGAGGTATGCGAATTACACCTTTTACAAAAGCATTTTTTATTGGATTTCTATCTATTAGCGGAATATTCTTTGCTCAGGAGGTCGAACATAATATCGATGCGGCCCATGATAGTAGTAAAGATGCGAAAAAGAAAGAAATCAAGGCAGATATAGATCACCATATACAAGACTCCTATTCATTTACTTTTTTTTCTGACTCCGAGACGGGCAAACACTATGGTTTCTCACTCCCCGTAATCCTTTGGGATGATGGTTTGCATATCTTTTCGTCTTCGAAATTCCACCATGGCGAAACTGTTGCCGAGAGTAATGGCAACTATTATAAAATATACCATAATAAGGTTTATAAGACCGATGCCAAGGGTACGATAAGTTACGATGAAGAACATCACCCAACAAATGCCAAACCTCTCGATTTTTCCATTACAAAGAATGTCGTTATGATGTTCGTGACCGGTTTATTGATGTTCTTGCTCTTCGCCGGCTTGGCCAAATCGTTCAAAAAAGGGCCTATTGCTACCGGTGCAGGCAGATTCTTCGAACCAATAGTACTATACATCAGGGATGATATTGCAAAACCGAATATTGGCCCGAAGTACAAAAAATTCATGCCCTATCTATTGACCGTGTTCTTTTTTATATGGTTTTTGAACCTTTTTGGCCTTACGCCATTGGGTGTGAACGTAACAGGAAATATTGCCGTTACCTTCGCTTTGGCTTTGATAACATTTGTCATAACGCAATTTTCGGGCAACAAGAACTATTGGAAGCATATTTTTTGGATGCCTGGCGTACCGGTACCGATGAAATTTATTTTGGCTCCGATTGAATTGCTTGGCGTTTTCATTAAACCCTTTGCTTTAATGATTCGATTATATGCCAATATTATGGCAGGCCACGTAGTACTGATGAGTATTATTGCTTTGGTCTTTTTGGTACAAAATTGGATAGGAAGCGGATTGTCGTTGGTTTTGGCATTCTTTCTATCGATTATTGAATTGCTGGTTGCCGCATTGCAGGCTTATATATTCACGTTGTTGTCGGCCCTTTATTTTGGTTTTGCCGTAGAAGAGCATGACCACGAAGAGGCACATTGATGATTGTTGTAACCGTGGTCGCAGTCGGTAGATTTTACAATGGAATGTTTAATTTTTAATTATATATACTATGGAAGTTCCAACTATTGTAGGAGCAGGTTTAATCGTTATCGGTGTTGGTATCGGTATTGGTAGAATCGGTGGTTCAGCGATGGACGCTATTGCCCGTCAGCCTGAGGCTACCGGAAAAATTCAAACAGCAATGTTGATTGCGGCGGCGCTTATTGAAGGAATTGGGTTTGCGGCATTGTTCGTAGGCTAAGAGTATTGAACAACCGCTATAACGGTTGGTTATGGCGGTTGTTTTAATGATTAAATAAAACATATTATGGAGAAGTTGATCAATGATTTTTCATTCGGACTTTTTTTCTGGCAAATACTGCTGTTTGTTCTTTTGATGCTGCTTTTGCGCAAATATGCCTGGAAACCGATTCTACAAGCTGTTAACGAACGTGAAGAAGGCATCAAAAATGCACTTGCCGCTGCCGAGGAGGCGAAAAAAGAAATGCAGAACGTCACCGCCGACAGCGAGAAGTTGTTGAAAGAAGCAAGGGCGGAACGCGAGGAGATGTTGAAAGAAGCCAGAGAATTAAAGGAGAAGATCATAGCCGATTCAAAAGAACAAGCCAAGATCGAAGGCGATAAAATGATCAAGCAGGCCCAAGCGACCATTGAAAGTGAGAAGAAGGCAGCAGTTGCCGATATAAAGAATCAAGTTGCCAATCTTTCGGTAGAAATCGCCGAAAAAGTGATCAAGGAACAATTGGGCAACAAAGACAAGCAATTGAAGCTGGTCGAAGATATGCTGGGCGACATAAAGCTGAATTAAAAGTTTACTTTGTTTAACAGGGGAAAGAACAACTGAACAACGAAAAAATGAGCGAATCTAGAGCGGCATTACGATATGCCAAAGCGATTCTTGATCTTGCCGTGGAGAATAAGGCAACCGGGGCTTTGGAAAAAGATATGCGGTCGATTTCAAGTACCATTTTCGAAAATAAGGATCTTCGTGAAATGTTGGCAAGCCCTGTTATTCCCGGCAATGACAAAAAGAAGGCATTGAGCGCAATTTTCAAAGATGGTCATTCCATTTCAGAAGGTCTGATATCAATGCTGGTCGACAATAAACGTATCGGCATGTTAAACGAAGTCGCGCTGAAGTACATTATATTAAATGAACAATTAAAAGGGCAAGATGTTGCTGTGGTCACTACAGCGGTCCCCTTAACGGCCGAATTGGAAAAGAAGGTATTGCAACAAATAGGTAAACTCGCGGGCAACAAAGTTACCATAGAGAACAAAATCGATGAAAGCATCATCGGCGGATTCGTCTTAAGAATAGGTGATCTGCAATTTGATGCCAGCATCGCGAACAAGTTGAACAATCTAAAGCGAGAATTCGCAAGTAGTCTATAATCTAACGTCTTAACAAATGGCAGGAGTAAAAGCCGCCGAAGTATCGGCAATATTAAAGAAGCAATTATCAGGGTTCGATGCAACCGCAACTTTAGACGAAGTAGGAACAGTATTGCAGGTGGGTGATGGTATCGCAAGGGTCTACGGATTGGCGAATGCCCAATATGGCGAATTGGTCGAGTTCGAAGGAGGTCTAGAAGGTATCGTTCTGAACCTTGAAGAAGATAATGTGGGTGTGGTATTGTTGGGGCCATCAAAACAGATTGGGGAAGGTGCTACTGTAAAGCGAACCCAAAGAATCGCCTCTATCAATGTTGGAGAGGGTATCGTTGGCCGGGTTGTTGATACATTGGGCAATCCGATCGATGGTAAAGGTCCTATCGCTGGAGAGACATACGAAATGCCTTTGGAGCGTAAGGCGCCGGGGGTTATTTTCCGTGAGCCGGTTACAGAACCGTTACAATCGGGTATCAAGGCTATCGATGCTATGATTCCGGTAGGTCGTGGACAGCGCGAATTGGTTATCGGCGACCGTCAGACAGGTAAGACCACGGTTTGTATCGATACGATTTTGAACCAGAAAGAATTCTATGATGCCGGAGAGCCGGTATATTGTATTTATGTTGCTGTTGGCCAAAAAGCTTCTACGGTGGCTGCGATTGCCCAGACTTTGGAAGATAGGGGTGCCTTGGCCTACACGACGATTGTGGCCGCGAATGCATCCGACCCTGCACCTATGCAGGTATATGCCCCAATGGCGGGCGCATCGATTGGAGAGTATTTCAGGGATACGGGCCGTCCGGCTTTGATAATATATGACGATTTGTCAAAACAGGCCGTTGCTTATCGTGAGGTTTCCCTGCTTTTGAGAAGACCACCAGGGCGTGAGGCCTATCCAGGTGACGTTTTCTATTTGCACTCTCGTTTGTTGGAAAGAGCGGCGAAAGTCATCAATGATGACGACATTGCCAAAAACATGAACGATTTGCCGGAAGTATTGAAACCTATGGTAAAAGGAGGAGGTTCGTTGACCGCCTTGCCGATCATCGAGACTCAGGCAGGTGACGTTTCAGCATATATTCCTACCAACGTAATATCGATTACCGACGGGCAGATATTCCTTGAGCAAGACTTGTTCAACCAAGGTGTGCGTCCGGCAATCAATGTGGGTATTTCGGTATCACGTGTTGGTGGTAATGCCCAAATCAAGTCTATGAAAAAGGTTGCGGGCACATTGAAATTAGATCAAGCACAGTTCCGTGAACTTGAAGCATTCGCGAAGTTCGGTTCTGATTTGGATGCCGCTACATTGAACGTTATCGAAAAAGGACGACGTAATGTTGAAATTTTGAAACAAGCACAGAACGACCCGTTTACGGTCGAGGATCAGATTGCCATTATTTATGCGGGTTCGAAGAACCTATTGCGAGACGTTCCCGTGGAAAAGGTGAAGGAATTTGAAAGGGATTATATTGAATTTCTAAATGCTAAGCACAGGGATATTTTGGACACTCTAAAATCGGGTAAATTGACCGATGAGGTAACCGATACATTGACCGCTGTTGCAAAAGACCTTTCAGGGAAATATAGAAGTTAAGAGTTCAGAGTGTTGAGTTATGAGCGGATTGAATGATAGTCCGATTCGAAAGAAGAGCTTTCAATTTGCTTGTGAAATTGTTCTCTATTGTGATGAACTTAAAAGGAATAAGAACTATGAACTGGCTTCTCAATTATTAAGAAGCGGAACTAGTATTGGAGCCAATACTCGGGAAGCACAAAGAGGAGTAAGTAAAAAAGATTTTAGAAATTAGTTTGGAATTGCCTTAAAGGAAGCGGATGAAACCTTGTATTGGTTAGAAATTCTAGAAGCTACTGGAAGGGAAATCCCAAAAGATATGAAGGTAAAGTGTGAAGAGTTGATTAGAATATTGGCCTCAATATTAAAAAACTCCTAACTCTTAACTTTAAACTCCTAACTTGAAAAGATGGCGAACTTAAAGGAAATTCGAAATAGAATAGCGTCGGTATCTTCGACCATGCAGATTACCAGTGCCATGAAAATGGTATCGGCCGCCAAATTGAAGAAAGCACAAGATGCTATTACCGCCATGCGGCCCTATGCCGATAAGCTGACCGAACTGCTGCAAAGTTTGAGTGCCAGTTTGGATTCCGATTCGGGAAGTAAGTATTCCGACAATAGAGAGGTGAACAAAGTGTTAGTCGTTGCTATAACCTCCAATAGAGGACTCTGTGGCGCGTTCAATTCGAATATCATCAAGCAGGGCCTTATTTTGACCAAAGAAGTCTATGCGGGCAAACAGGTCGATTTTATGGCTATTGGCAAGAAAGCGAACGATTTTCTAAGCAAGAAGCATAACGTCATCGCTAACCATAGTGCAATCTATGACGACTTGACTTTCGAGAATGTTGCCGACATTGCAGAAGAATTGATGGAGCAATATACTTCGGGCGGTTATGATCGTATCGACATCGTATATAACAAATTCAAGAATGCAGCTACACAGATCGTGATGACCGAACAATTTTTGCCGATCGTTCCGAATGCAGGTGAAGAAAATAATAACGTCGATTACATTTTTGAACCTTCTAAGGTTGAAATCGTGGAACAGTTGATTCCTAAGTCCTTGAAAACCCAATTGTTCAAGGCGGTCAGAGATTCTTTTGCAAGTGAGCACGGAGCACGAATGACGGCCATGCACAAAGCTACCGACAATGCCACCGAATTGCGTGATCAGCTAAAACTCACATATAATAAAGCACGTCAGGCCGCTATTACGAACGAGATCCTTGAGATAGTAGGCGGCGCCGAAGCATTGAACAATTGACAAATTTTTACGACATACGAAAAAACCCGCGAACAGCGGGTTTTTTCATTTTGACCTATTGGCAAATCGGTCTTTGCCGCAAGGGTATAAATGTCTAATTTTAGACCCTAACCTCGACATTATTGAATCCGCTTAAAAAACTATTCAAACAAACGGCTATTTACGGGCTGGCGACGGTATTGCCGCGGATGATTTCCTTTTTTTTGGTTCGTGTGCATACCGAGGCGATGGCACCTGGGGTGTATGGCGAACTGGCGGTAATCTTCGCATGGTTCGCTATGTTCAATGTTGTGCTGGCTTATGGAATGGAGACGGCTTTTTTTAGATTCTATAGCAATTCGGATGATAAGGATAGGGTAGTATCAACTTCCTTGATTTCTATTTTGGTATCGACCTTTATATTCATGGGTCTTGCTTTGCTATTTCAAGATGGTATGGCCGACCTTCTGAGCATCGACCCAAAGTACATTAAATATGTGGTTTTCATATTGGCATTGGATGCTCTAGTTATCATTCCCTTCGCCTGGCTTAGGGCCAATGAGCGGCCCACCCGTTACGCCGCGATCAAGATACTGAACGTCATTATTAATTTTGGGCTCAACGTATTCTTTCTTTTCATACTTCCCAAAATGTCGGCAGGCAATCCCGATAGTTTTTTTGGGCGGCTATACGTGCCCGGATTTCAAATTTCATACATTCTAATCGCCAACCTGATTGCGAGCGCATTTACCCTCTTGTTGGTTTTTAGACCTTATGTAAGAAGCTCATATGGTTTTGATACCACCTTATGGAAGAAAATGATGAAGTACGCCCTGCCGGTTCTCGTTGCGGGAATCGCCTATAGCATCAATGAGGTTTTTGACAGGGTAATGTTGGAAGAAATGTTACCGGCATCCATTGCCAAAACTGAGGTCGGTATGTACAACGCCTGTGTCAAACTTGCTTTGTTCATGACGTTGTTCTCAACCGCCTTTCGCTTGGGTATCGAACCCTTTTTCTTCAATCATGCGGGGAGTGAGAATCCGCAAAGGGCCTATGCTCAGATTACCAATTATTTTGTGATTTTAGGAAGTATAATATTATTGGCCGTTGTCGTCTTTGCAGACGTTCTTAAAGAACTTTTCGTGCCCGATGAAGCATATTGGGATGCCATGAAAGTCGTTCCCATAGTCGTTTTGGCGAGCTTCTTTTTAGGCATTTACCATAACCTGTCCGTTTGGTACAAGGTAACTGATAGAACCCGGTATGGCGCATTTATATCGGTGATAGGAGCGTTAATAACAATCGGTATAAATTTCTTTTTTATCCCTTTGATAGGTTATATGGCCTCGGCATTAGCAACCTTGATGGCCTACGGCAGTATGATGGTGATTTCGTATTATCTGGGAAAATCACGATATCCGGTCCCATATAATTTTAGAAAGATTATTTTTTATCTATCGTTGTCCATTTTATTCTCTGCGCTGTCATTTTATGTTTTTGATAGGAATTTGATCATCGGGATTGTATTACTTTTATTGTTCTTTGGGTTGGTATATCGACTTGAGAACGAGATGCTGAAAAGGATATTTTTAAAAAGGTAGAAGATATAAAATGGGATGGCTGTCACGTACACGGGAAGTCTTTTCGTTTCAGGCATCCATTCAAACTTAAAACAATTTTTAAATAGATGAAAATCAAGATCGTCAACAAATCGGCCCATCAATTACCGAACTACGAGACCAATGCCTCTGCCGGAATGGACCTTAGGGCCAATATTTCCGAATCGGTTACGTTACAACCTTTAGAGCGAACTGTCATTAAAACAGGCTTGTTCATCGAGCTTCCGCTAGGTATGGAAGCCCAAGTGCGACCCCGAAGCGGACTTGCGGCAAAAAAAGGCATTACGGTGTTGAATGCCCCGGGAACGATCGATGCCGACTATCGCGGCGAGATCGGTGTGATTCTTGTCAACCTTTCGAATGAAGCTTTCACCATAGAAAACGGGGAGCGTATCGCACAATTGGTCATCGCCAGGCATGAGCGGGCCGAGTGGGTCGAAGGCGAAGAATTATCGGAAACTTATAGAGGCACCGGCGGTTTTGGAAGTACAGGGGTAAAATAAGGCTTTTGGTCAGGAAAAGGAAAATAGTATGGGTAGCAATGGGATTATTGATAATCCAGAATTATTCTTTTGCCCAAGAAGAAACTCCTGAGATAAACCTCGAACCCAGTGCCGAGGTCTTTTTAGAAGAATATACCGATGAATTTCAAGAAAAGTTTTTCGAGGCCCTCAAGCAAAAGGGCATCGGTAATCATGACAAAGCGGTAAACTTATTATTGGAATGTAAACGTTTGGACTCCGACAACAGTGTAGTGGCCTACGAACTGGCCAAGGCCTATTTTGAGGACAAACAATACCTTTCTGCCAAGACCTATGCCGTGGAAGCCATTATGGCCGAACCGGATAATTATTGGTATCTGAACACTTTGGTGGCCATTCTTCAAAAAGAGGGCAGTACAATTGAGGAGACCGCGTTCAAAATACCCATCGATAACGTCAAGCTAAGTGAAAATCTGGCCATGATTTATTTCAAGTCGAAAAATTATGAAGAAGCCCTTGCCGTGTTAAAGAGAATCAAGTCCTCATCCTTTCGCGAAGAACTTACCTTGAAGATCAACGATTCCATCCAAAATAAAGAACCGGCAGAGCAAGAGGCCGATTTTTCCATAACCGACGAAGAAGATGCCGATCCGAGCAAAACGTATAAGGGTCGTCTTGAAGAACTGATGAATGGGGCTGACGTTGCCGAGATGCTAAAGCTGTCCGCCGAAGCCCTGGAAAGCTATCCGTTACAACCGTATTTTTATTATGCCCAAGGGTATGCCTTGAACAAGAAAGAGCAATATCAGGAAGCTGTCGAAGTGTTGGAGATTTCACTTGATTATCTTTTGGACGACCCCGCATTGGAGAACAAAATCTATAAGGAATTGGCCGATGCCCATCAGGCATTGAACAATACATCAAAGGCAAATATGTATCTTCGCAAGATAAAACCCGGATTTTAGCTATGAACAAGATGTCCCGATACGCATTTCGGATTCTCTTTTTCAGTGTTTTCTCAATATTGGTTTCTTCCTGTAAATCAAGTAAGATTATTTCCGATGGCACTATAGATGCCAATATTTCCGCAAAGAATCTGATCAGGGCGCACTATCAAAACGAATTGGACTTTAAAACGTTAAGGGGCAAGGTCAAAATCGATTATTCCGATGGCGATGATACCCAATCGTTCAGCGTGAGCCTCAGAATGAAAAAAGACCATGCCATTTGGATGAGCGCTCCCTTGGGTATCGTAAAGGCTTATATAACACCTGAGCGTGTTTCTTTTTACAATAAATTGGAGAATACCTATTTCGATGGTGATTTTTCGTATCTGAGCCAATTATTGGGCACCGAACTCGATTTTAAAAAGGTGCAGAACCTACTCTTGGGCGAAGCCCTTTTCGATTTGAGAAAGGCAAAATACGAAGTGTCGACAGCAGGGGGAAATTATCTGCTGAAACCAAAACAAGCTATTGAGCTTTTCAACATCTTGTTCGAGATCGAACCCAAGAACTACAAAATGGCTTCACAACGATTGGCACAACCTTCGCAAAACCGTTTGTTGGACATCGATTATAAGAACTATCAGAAAATCAATAAATGGATTCTTCCGAACGAGTTATTGATTTTGGCGAGCGAGAATACGCATACCAATACCATTGCCTTGCAATATAGAAATATGCAGTTCGATGAGTCCGTGAGTTTTCCATATAAGATCCCAAAAGGGTATGATGAAATCGTTTTGACCAAAAATGACCTTTAAAGTAACATATCGTTGCTTTCTGATCGCGTTCTTTGGCTTTGCCATGTTTCAGTTTGCATCAGGGCAAACCAGCGAACAAAAAGCCCTTGAGGCCAAACGCGAAAAACTGCAATCGGAAATAAGGGACATCAACCGTTTGCTTTTTGCCGAAAAAAAGGAAAAAGGCAACGTGTTGGACCAAATGGAGGCATTGGATAAAAAAATCAATGTGCGACAAGAGTTGATACGGGTGACCAATCAACAATCGAACCTGTTGAGCAGGCAGATCAATGCGAACATCCGCAATATTTCGAAACTACGGGATGAGCTGGAAACCCTGAAAAAGGATTATGGAGAAATTATCCAAAAATCATATCAGAACAAGTCGAAACAGAGCAGGTTGATGTTTTTGTTGTCTTCTGAAAACTTCTATCAGGCCTTCAAAAGGCTTCAATATATGAAGCAATATACCGAGTTTCGCAAGAAACAGGGAGAACAGATCATTACGAAGACCGAAGACCTTGCACGTTTGAACAAAGACCTGAACGAAGAACGTAAGGTAAAAGAAGTTTTGATCGCCCAGAATAAGAAGGCAAGGGCCCAGCTCATGGAAGAGATAAAGAATCAAAAAGAGCTGTTGGCCACTATTCGCCAAAACGAGAGCAATTATGCCACCGCGATTGAAAAGAAAGAGCGTGAGGCGAAGCAAATAGACAAGCAACTCGATAAGTTGATCCGAGAGGCCATTGCGGCTGCGAATCGCGAGTCAAGCAGGCCGACTAGTGATACTTCGCGATTTTTTCTGACTCCTGAGGCTACCATTATCGCCAATAACTTTTCGGCAAATAAGGGAAGATTGATTTGGCCGGTCGAAAAAGGAATCAAGAGCCAAGGTTTTGGGGTATATCGCGATGCCGTTTATCCCGGCATCAAACACGAGAGCAACGGTGTAATCATTGCTACCGATGAAGGGGCAAAGGCAAGGGCCATATTCAAGGGCGAGGTTATTGCCATTATTTCCGTTCCAGGCGGTAATAAGGCCGTTCAGATCAAGCATGGTAATTTTATTAGCACCTATTACAACCTGTCGAACATTTATGTAAAGAAGGGCGATGTCGTAGAGGCCAAAACCGAATTGGGCGATATATATACCAATCGGTCCAATGGCCAGACACGGTTAAAATTCTATTTACATCAAGATACGGACAAATTGAATCCTGAAGAATGGGTATATCAACTATAAGCAAGTTGTATAGCATTATGCCACAAAACAATATATATAATATTTTTCTGCTAATTTTTGTGCTGGAATATAAATCAATTTTTGGGCAGTTCGAGTTCAAACCCAATTTGGAAAATCAACATTGCTTGGAACAAATGAAACAGGCAGAATTGGACTTAAAGGCCGATTTGGCAATCTTAAAACTTGAAAAGCCCATTCCGTTTTCGGACACTCAAAAAAAAGTAATTGAACGGGAATTTAGAATAAAAACGGAATATCCCATTCCATTCATAGAAAGTTGCTATAACCATCAATTGAAGGTACTTTTGAGCGAAAAACATAATATCGATTTTCTCAAATACACCTTGAAAATTGCGGACTCAATTGACAGAAGCGGAAATGGAAATAGCAATGAAAAATTGATTATTGAAGAAAACAGCATTCAAGAGTATATTCAAAATCACATTTCCAAAAAGCAAAAAAGGTTCTTGAGAAAAAAATACGGACGAGAAAATCTCTATTTGGCATTACAGATTGATATAACCGGAAGATCTTGGTTTTACTCACTGAGCAGGCCAGAATTGGATGTTTCAAAACCTATTGCCCAAAATGCAAGGAGTGGGGAACAATTCATGGAGCCAATTATTTATGAACTTGTAAACGGCAAAAAACTTTTTCGTCCTCGAGTTCGAAACGGAATTCCAGAAAAGACCATGCAAATGGTCAAATTGAACTTTTAATAATGTTCTACACCAATGCCTAAAATTCATTGTTGAAGGATTTCCCAATCGGAAAATCCATAACTTTGACAAAAGGCTCGTGTCCGGCGGAATAAATCCATCGGATTTATTCTGCGACAAAATCTTAGCCGAGACAGATAGTATGAGAACGATTTCAGATATAGAAGGCTCTTTCGATTTACATAACGGTGTAAAAATGCCCTATTTGGGTTTGGGCACCTATCAGTCCGACAATGATCAAGAAGTGGTCGATGCCATAAAATATGCATTACAGATAGGCTATCGCCATGTTGATACCGCTTCGGTATACGGCAACGAAGAAGGTGTCGGAAGGGGGTTGAAAGAAAGTGGCCTCCCTCGCGAAGATGTTTTCGTAGTCAGCAAGGTCTGGAACAGTGATCAAGGGTACGAGAGTACTTTAAGGGCATTTGAGGCAAGTATCGACCGTCTCGGCCTCGATTATTTAGATCTGTATCTTGTGCATTGGCCGGTTACCATCAAGTACAAGGATACCTGGCGCGCCATGGAAAAGCTTTATCGCGAAAAACGTATCCGGGCCATCGGGGTAAGCAATTTTATGAAGCATCATCTCGAAGATTTGCTTGAAACGGCAGAAATCGTGCCCATGGTCAATCAAATGGAATTCCATCCTTATGTCGTGCAACAAGACCTTCTTGATTTTTGTTTTGAAAAAGGAATACAGTACGAGGCTTGGTCTCCCTTCATGCAGGGAAAACTCTTTAAATTGGATATTTGTGATGATCTGGCCCGAAAATATGGCAAATCGCCGGCACAGATAATTTTAAGATGGAATCTTCAAAAAGGGGTCGTAACGATTCCCAAATCCGTTAAAACGGATAGGATCAAGGCCAATGCCGATATTTTTGATTTCGAATTGACCAATGCCGAGATTGCCTATTTGGATAGTTTCGACCGAAACGAACGGATTGGTCCGGATCCGGATAATTTTGATTTTTAGGGCTGTTATATTATACATGCCCCTAGGTTATAAGACTGATCAATAGGATTTTTGCTCCGGGCAGAAAGATTTTTGATAAATGAGTATCTATACGTCCAACTTATAACCAACACCGTGAATATTCGTTAACTTAATGGCTTCGTCTTCTTGAAGTCGCTTGCGTAATTTGGAAATATAAGTATCCAAACTCCTACCGACTACCACTCCATTGTCCTCCCAAACTTTTTTTACCAAATCTTCTCTCTTTACGACTAGGTTAAGGTTTGATGCCAATATGAACAGCAACTCGCCTTCCTTTTTTGATAACAATATTTCTTTTCTCCTTAAGGTTAACTTGTTTTGATTTGGAAAGAACACATAATTGCCCAATACAATTGGGTGACCGGCGTTTTCTTTACGATGCGTTTTTGATGATTTCAGATACTTGAAAAAATCCCAAAAAATGAATGCGATCATTAATGCCGTTATATATAACAGCATATTCATTTTGAACACTTTGTTTTCTTGATTTAGAAATTGAGTTTCAATTCTATAACAACCTTTAGGTAGGGTTCTGCTTCCACAGGGGACAATACTTTTTTCATTCTCATTTCTCATTTTATAGCTGTAAGCTATTGCGCCATCGGTACATTGGACCACTTCAACTATATAGTGTTTTGGAAGGTTTGCCCTATCAAAGCCTTTTTTAAAAAGGGCAACAAGACTATCTGGTTGTAAGGAAATATCTTTTTCAAAAGTTAGCGCATACTTGGAACCACCAAGTTGTTCAACGGGGAAGACCAAGGACAAAGAATCATTGTTGGCCAATAAAATAGTATGACCTACCTCCCGTATGGCTACTTTAATATTTTGCGGGGTGTACTCAACACTATTTTGAAAATCCCAAAAAAGCCATAAACAACTTAGAAGGACAAGTATTGCAATGGAAGAATATTTCTTTAGTGTATTCATGCTATCACAAATAACCAATATCTCAGTGACTTTTTACAATCATTCACACTCTTTTGACACCTTTTTGACACTTTCCATTGGGCATAGGTATAATTTTATGTCTTAAAATCCAAAACAGGTACATGAACACAGAGCACGTATTGAATCATAAGACGGTTATTTATGGTTTCCTAGTGATAAATCTATTTTTTAACTGTCACTCAAACAAAGGCGTAGAAACCAAAAAGGACGAAAACACAACCAAACTTTCCATTGCGCAAACCTTACAAGAGCAAGAAAACCTTCCCATTACAGAACAAATAGCATTGTATCATAAACTTAAAAAAGAAAATCCTTATGGTTACAATTTTGAAAACGAAGACGAAATGACCATGTATGGTTATAGACATCTTTGGAATAATCAACCAAACGATGCCTTAGAGATTTTTAAGTTAATTGTAGAAGAATTTCCCAACTCATCAAACCCTTATGACAGTCTGGGCGAAGCTTATCTAGCAATAGGTGATTCACTTATGTCGTTAAAGAATTATGAAATCTCCTTAAGGTTAAATCCCGAAAACTTCAATGCTGAGGACCAGATTGAACGCATAAAATATCCTCACAGAATTCCAATTACATCAAAAGAAAAGTTTGCAAAAACATATGACCGACAGGCATATATTGCAGACCTTCAACAACTTGGCGAAAAACTTTTAGGGGTACATCCCAATGCCTTGAAGTTTATTGGCGAAGCCGATTTCTGGAAAACAATAGAAGAAAAGAAAAGTCTTATAACCAACAATACCACTTTTGCGGAATTTGCTTGGCATTGTAGTGAAATCATAGCGAACATCAACTGTTCCCATACATCTATGGGAAGTTTCTCTCTTGAAAGTGATATGCTGCCTAAAGCATTAAGATTTCCCATTCAAACTAGGTTAATAAATGGCAGGCTTTATGTAATCGATGGTTATACCAATAGTGACAAGGTTTCTGTTAAAGATGAGATTATTGAAATAAACCATATTCCTGTTTCTCAACTTATTTCAGTTGTACACAAGCATATTCAGTCACAAGGCTATATAGAGACCACAATATATCAAGAGTTCAATATGTGGTCAACGGTGATTATACCTTATGCACTACGTTTTCCGGAACAGTATACAATCAAAGTAAAAGGGAAACCACGGCCTATTGAATTGAACAAGGCAAATAGTATGGAAGTTCCATATCAGGACAATTCCATACCGTATTGTGGCAAGGATCTTTGTCTTGAACTAAATGAGAACAAGAAAACCGCTGTGATGACCCTTTATTCCTTTAACTATTATCCATGGAACAACTTTGATGAGTTTAAGCAGTTTGTTGACGAGAGTTTTAAAAAAATCAAAGAGAAGCAAGTTGAAAACCTGATTATCGATTTGCGTTTTAATGGCGGGGGCTCTGCAGAATCCAGTATATATCTATTAAAATATCTTTCAAGAAAACCTTTTGCTTATTTAAATGGTTACGGGATGCAACAACCTTTTAAAGATGGATATAATGGGAACCTTTTCTTTTTGATGGATGGGCATGGAAAATCCACAACTGGGCATTTTATGGCCTTGGCAAAGGAATTGGGCCTAGGCACTATTGTGGGCGAAGAACTGGGTTCCAATCAATTTTGTACCGCAGGACAAACAGTTTTAAGGCTTTCTAGTACTAAATTGGTTTACTATGTTGCTAACACCACTTCTCGATTGGCAGATATTAACTTACCAGATGAAAAAGGGATCTTGCCTGATTATACCATTATTCAAAATATAGATGATTATTTAAATAAGGTGGATACGGTTAAGGAATTTGCTTTTAAGCTTATTTCCGACCAGGACTAGACAACTACTAATTTCAATAACGTTTTAAATCCACGCTCCCGGACGAAATGATTCATTGGGAGTACCTTTCTAGCCATTAGAAAACAACGCTTTTAACTCCGTAGCGTCGTTAGGTTTCATTTTACCGGCCAATACAAGACTTAGCTGTTTGCGTCGGAGCGCTCCCGCGAAACGCTCTTTTTCAAGAGCAGTCTCAGGTTCCAATTCCGGTACTTCGGTCGGTTTTCCTGTTTCATCGACCGCCACGAAAGTATAAATGGCCTCATTGGCCTTGGTGCGCTTGCCGTTATAGCGATCCTCCATCCAAACATCGATATAGACCTCCATCGAAGTCTTAAAAGCCCTTGAAACAGCGGCCTCGACGGTTACGACACTTCCCAATGGAACCGCTTGGTTAAAAGCGACGTGGTTTACAGAGGCGGTTACCGTAATACGTCTGCTATGACGCCGGGCAGCAATACTGGCGGCACGATCCATTCGGGCCAAAAGCTCGCCACCGAAAAGATTGTTCAACGGGTTGGTCTCGCTGGGGAGCACCATATCGGTCATCACGGTTCTTGAATCCTTGGGATTTTTCGCTTCCATATCTTAAATTTTGGACAAAGATACGCGCTTACATCAAGGGGAAAATCGGAATACTATTATTTTTTGGAAAGCAGCCAGGCATCGTGTGATTCCGTACGTTTTATTTGGTGCAATGCCTTCAAAGCCTCTTTTGCATCCGCATAGCGGCTATAAGTCACCATATGAAGTCCATGGTCGTTGGTGCCCAAATACTCGGCCTCATAACCCCGGCGCTTCAACAAACGTATTTTTCTATCCGCATTTTTTTTGAACCGAAAAGCCCCTGCTACAATGTGGTGTACGGCCTCACTTTTCTTTTTGGTGATTACGTCCAAGGTTACCGTGGGCAACTCGATAGGGGCTGCATCGAAAAAGGTGGCTTCTTGAATATGATCCGAAATCTTCTGCTGGGCTTCTTCCCGTGCCAATTGATCGGCTTTGGCGGTCTCATTATAAAACCTCAAACCGGTCAACCCGGTTGAAAGAGCCAGTAAAAAGATTGCGGCATATTTCATATAGGGCCTGATGTTGAACGAAGATTTTTCACGTCGTTCGGGCGTGATGATGAAAGGAATGCGCTCTTCGATTTGTTCGACTTCTTCCTTCAGAACCTCACGGGTTACCTCGGGCGTTACAAAGGGCACTAAACCGAACGATGAGGTCAGATAGTTCACTTTGTCAAAGGGCTGGAAAATAATTTTGCCATCCTTGTTTAAATGCAGTTCGCCAATTTTATCCAAAAACAAAAGTTCTCCTTTTGCCAAACGTTTTTTCCAGTGCTCGACCGACTTCTCAAGACGTTTTAACATTTCGTCATACGAAACCTGCCTTGCGTTGGCCATATAAGAAACCAATAATCCGTCATTGGAAGTCAGCTGGCCATTAAACGAAAGAATCTTGTTGGGGGGGTAAAAAGTATTGGTATATGAATCTAAAACCGCAGATTTTCGTTGTGTCAAAAATGCACCAAACCCTGGTACCATGACACAGCTGTGCCTATAAAGCAATTCTGATATATAGTGTTCTAGCACCATGCTCACAAATATTCAAAAAAATAGCTCGGTTCAAAACCTTCTGAACAACTTTTTATTAACATTAAAATTTATGTATTTTGTGAATAACTATGAGCGACTCACAACTTGCTGAAGCCGAATTGATTGCTCTTTTGAGATTGCAGAACGTTCGGAATATAGGTGACGTACTTACTAAAAAATTAATAGCCCATTGTGGAAGTGCAAAAGCCGTTTTTGAAGATAAACGTGAACATTTGCTCAAAATAGAAGGCATTGGGAGTTATACTCTAAAAGGCCTTTACGATACCGAACATGCTGAGGCCGCGGAGGGTGAATATAGATTTATTCAAGATAATCGACTGGCCTATAACTATTTCATGGACGAGGGCTACCCGAAGTTGTTGAAGCATTGTATCGATAGCCCGGTACTGCTTTTTAAAAGCGGGAATATTGAGTTTGAGGGGCGAAGGGTCATAAGCCTTGTCGGTACAAGGAACATAACCAGCTATGGAACCTATTTTTGCGAACGATTTATGGAAGAAATAGCTCCCATGGATCCTATTATTGTCAGTGGTTTTGCGTATGGGGTAGATATTTGTGCTCAAAGGGCGGCTATTGTCCAAGGGTTACAGACCATAGGCTGTTTGGCACATGGCCTCAACCAGATTTACCCTAAGGGCCATTCAAAATATCTTGCCGATGTAAAGAAAAATGGAGGTTTTTTGACAGAGTTTTGGAGTACCAGCAATCCCGACCGAGAAAATTTTTTAAAGCGAAACCGCATCATTGCGGGGATTAGCGAGGCAACCTTGGTCATAGAATCGGCCCAGAGAGGGGGCAGTTTGGTAACGGCCGATATTGCCAATAGCTATAATCGCGATGTTTTTGCCGTTCCCGGTAGGGCCGGAGATAAGTTTAGTGAAGGATGCAATAATCTGATCAAACAGCAAAAGGCCCAAATGATTACATCGGCCGCCGATCTTATCTATTTATTGGGTTGGGAAATAGAAAAGGTAGAAACAAAAAACATTCAAAAACAGCTCTTTGTCGAATTGGACAATACCGAACAATCGATATATACCTACTTGCAAAAAGAAGGGAAACAATTGTTGGACAGCATTGCCCATGAATGCCGAATTCCTGTTTTCAAGGTGTCATCTACCCTGTTGAACATGGAAATGAAAGGTGTCATACGTCCCTTGCCCGGCAAACTGTTCGAGGCGATCTAGGCCGATACAAACTCAACGGTATGTTCGTTTTATAAGAAGCGGGTAATATTAACAAATTAGGCCGTTCATCGACAAAGTATCTCATTAAATCTTGATTGTATCATGATTTTTATGAATCGAAAGCAGTTAAAACCGACCAAACGGTTTGTTTTGTGTTTTGACCACTTTGTCTGACCATATCAATCTTACTTAAGCTATTGCTTGCCGAAAGTTGTCAAATTCGAACCCGGTATACCGTACTGCGAAAGCCCTTCGATTGAGACCTGAATTTTTTTCGCGTTATCAGAGTTGAAGAACTCTATATTGGCCCGACCATTTTTGTCGGTCTTAATATTCGGATTCCAGAATAAAGTGGCCCGATAGTCCGGTGCAATATGTTCTGGGGTTTCCATATCATATTTCGGGGAATAAAATTCCTTTTCAACGGCATGCCCAAAAATCGTAAAATCAGGGGAGAGCGTTGGTTCGTAGGTTCGACCTTCACCTTTCTTAGTGTAGATGAGAATAACACCATTGGCACCTCTTGAGCCCCATATAGCCGCCGAGGCTCCTTTTAAGACCTCCACTCGTTCAACGGTTAACGCGTCCATTGTGGTCACAAAGTAAGGTGCAGGTCCGGGCGCCAGCGCCCGTTCCATGGAGAGATTTAACTGAGGTCGCGGATTGTCCGAGTTTCTTGCCGCTCGTTGTTCGGCAATAGCAGCTGTGGACGGAGAGGGGTTTTCGTTTGGGATCGGAATACCATTGAGAACCCACAACGGGGGCCCCTGGTTACGTATGCTTACGGAATTGCCACTTACGGTTACACCATTGAACAGGCTGACCAATTGTAAAACGGTTTGAACGGCTGGATGATCGGCGGTATATAGGGTGGCATCTGGGGTTTGGCCAAGAAAGGAAGGGGATTGGTTTCGACTTTTTTCATTTTTTTCTTCCGTAACGACCACTTCGTCCAACTCGGTTACCTTTTGTGATTCATATATGGTTTCCATTCTTTGCCGGGCTATGGCATGCGTTCTATAGGTTTCGGTATCCTTTATTTGCTGTTTTTCCCGGCTTTTGAACGATGGCCGAGGAACTTTATCTTGTTTGTCCTCAAGGACAATCTTAACATCAAGTGGTTTGTTCTTGACATCGAATGCGTTAAAGACAACATCGGTAGGCCCTTTAAAATTAAAGTCATCAATGGAAAAAGAACCGTCGAATGCGGTTTTCGCAGAGAACATGCCCAACAAATCCCCAGATTTGGCAATGACGTTCAAAGTTGTATTTGCAAGTGGCTTCTTGTTCGTTCTAGTGGCTTTGCCCTTTATGGTAAGACCCTTTGCAAAACCAAATTCCTTTTGATCATAATGGTCGTTCCAAACTTCTTGCCAAGGAAATTTTCGCCAACCATGGGTAAGCATGACCAAGTCCAATTTATTTAGGGTCGATCTTTTGCGGTCTTGAAATAATTGGTTAGGATATTCGATATGGCCCTTTACGTCCGATTGTAATAAAAGCTGTGTTAGGATATTCATCTTTCCCGGGTCTTTTTCAAACTGCCCTTGATCGGTTACCGCAATTGAAAAATTACCAGACACTGGTTTTCCGTAAGAATCGGTGACCATTAATGACATATTGACCTTACCTCTCTTGAATAATCTTTGATTTTCAATGTTGGCGGTAATAACCAGTTTGTCATCATTATCAACAAATAGCGCCCGTTCACAACGTGGAGTTTTATTGCTGTCGAAAAGGCTCAGAGTCAAGACACCGCTGGGCATGGTATGTTTTGGTATTTCAAAGGAGATGATCTGGTTATTTCGAAATTCGAAGATACCCTGGTAATATTTGCGCTGGCGCATATGGCCGATTATATAAAATGGCTGACCCTTGAGGGAAGCACTGGCCTGAACGATTACTTTGATACTTCTCTCGTTCATGTTGTTGACCGACATGGCATATCCATTTTTCAATATTTTGGGCAGGGGATATTTTGAGCCATCATTCAAGACCGCGGTATATTCTAGATTTTTTTTTGGAATTAGTTGGAAAAAACCGGCACCTCTATCAAAAGTATTTAGCTCTGCGACGGCATTGCCATTGGAATCATATATTCTTCCTTTTACGGGCTCAGGTTCTCCATTGTTTCCTATGGCCTTAAAGGCAATTTTGGAAGCTATTCCATCTACGGCATGGCCACCCTCAGGAAAAAACTGAAGGTCGATTGTACCATTAGTGAGGGATTTGGTATTTTGAGGAGTGCCGTTGTTCAATATTTCTACTTGCTTGGTAAAGAAGAAATCCGGGTCGAAATTACGCATCCACTGGGTATAGGCCCTTAATTGGTAGTTGCCCGAAACAAGATTTTTTGGAAGTTCGATCACGCCCGAGCCCAGACCGTTCAACAATTCATGGGTTTGAGAAAGTATAATCGTATTGTTCGGGGCAATTAGATCTAGGTGCAAGACTTTGCTGGCGGATGTCAATTCGTGAAATGGCCCGATTACACCATAGGCACTGAACCAAATCGATTCTCCGGAAATAAATAGGTCCTTATCAGTATGAAGAAATACCTTTTCTATCGGGTAATGCCCATTGTAGTCGTTTACCTTTTGCGTAAACTGAACTATAAAAGGGTTTTCCGACAAATTCGACTCCAAAAGAGCAATGTTTTCCGCACTATTTAAAAAAATGGAACTAAAGGCATTATCCCGTTCAAAGGCGTTGATGACCTCTTCTTCCACCGGTGTTCGCTTGATGATCGGGTTGGTGGCCCAGAATTGTTCATTGTAACCGATCTCATCTAAATTTTCCCAGTCGCTTTGATTTCTAGTAATTTGCCCGCCCAATCTTCGCGCTGTGTTAGGGGAGTAATGTTCATAAAACGTCAGATTGGAAGTTGTTACCGAGCGGTATAACAGATTGTCGTTTTTATAGTAATCAAACTCTTGGTCGACCTTGATATGGTCTAATAAATTAGCATCATCATTTGGCTTATAAACGATTTCAAATGCAAGGGTATAGTCTTTCCAATAACCGTTATTGGTGCTCAGCTTAAGTATTTTGAGGTCATCCCGCGACAGACCTCCATTGATTTGAAGAATACGGTGGTTTTTTGTGTCTATATAGACGTCGCCTTCGAAAATGGGCGTTTTGATTGTACCGAGTGGTTTAAAATGGACTACCGCAATCCTCGATCGATCTGTTTGGATTATTTGGTTAACGGCCACATCATAATACACTTCGAAAGCCGGGTGTAATGGAAAGATCAATTCTTCCGTATTGGGTTGCAAGGGTTGCAATAACCTTGTCAAGAGGGTATAATTTCTGTTGTGAACAGCATCGTCTTTAAGCGCATAACGCCCCTCAATAATATTCCAATCGGCAATACCGTTGGAAGTATAGCGAATGTCGTAAAAGATTTCGGAAAACTCTGAATAGTCACCTCCGTTCTTTGTTTTCTGTCGATATAACGCCTTTCCATAGAGTTGCCGGTTAGCGGCATTATCGGCCTTTTCATAGGCCTTTTTGACCAAATCTCTTGCAAATGAATCTTTTTTAGAGGCAAGTACGACGACCTCTTCCAAATAGGACACATAGGGTTCTAGAACTACTATTAGCTCTGAAGTTGTCGAGACATCAACAACCACTTGACCATAACCGATATGTGAAAAAATCAATTTGGCAGGTATGGAGTCTACCCTAATGGTAAATTCCCCAAGCTCATTGCTGGCCGTTCCGAGTGATAAAGATTCTACCGCAATACTGCAATATGGAATAGGTTCTCCGGTTTCTTTGTCGATGACTTTGCCGCTGATTTCATGTTGTTCCAACGATATCTCGATGGAAGAAGTATGAGGCCCAATTGAAGATTCTACTGTATTTCCAAGTAAAGATTTACTTGAAATCACGAGCATACAGACGAATATTTTGTATACTTGATTCATGGGCTAATTTGCCCAATCAATTTACAAATAGAAGTTTGGAATAAAAAAGAAGTTTTGTGCTAAAACTCAATACCCCACTTTGCCTCTTACCCTGTTCAATACCTTATCAGCGACCTTTTTGGCTTTTTCTGCACCTGAGTGAAGGGCCTGGTCTATTTCGTCAAAATGGGCCATGTAATAATCGAACCGTTCTTGTGCCTCACCAAACTTTTCGATCAGTAGGTCGAACAGTGCCTGCTTGGCATGCCCATAGCCATAATTGCCATTGAGGTAGTTTTGACGCATCTTTTCCGTTTGCGCCTTAGTGGCCAAAATTTTGTATAGGGCGAAGACATTGTCCGTATCCGGATTTTTGGGCTCCTCCATTGGGGTTGAATCGGTTTGAATGCCCATGATCTGTTTGCGGAGTTTTTTATGGGGCTGGAAAATGTTGATGAGGTTGCCCTTACTTTTACTCATTTTTTCACCGTCCGTTCCGGGTATGTACATTGTTTCTTCCTGCACCTTGGCATCCGGTAGCACGAATGTTTCGCCCATTCTGGCATGAAATCGAGAAGCGACATCGCGGGTCATTTCTAGGTGTTGCAATTGGTCTTTCCCGACGGGAACAATGTTCGCATCGTATAAAAGTATATCTGCCGCCATCAACATCGGATAGGTAAAAAGGCCCGCGTTGACATCTTCGAGCCTATCGGCCTTATCCTTAAAAGAATGTGCAAGCGTCAAACGTTGGTACGGAAAGAAGCAACTGAGATACCAAGAAAGTTCGGTTACCTGGGGCACATCGCTTTGGCGATAAAAAACGGTCTTTTCGATATCGAGCCCGAAAGCCAGCCATGCAGCCGCGGTGGCATATGTATTCTGGCGAAGTTCCTCACCATTCTTGATTTGGGTAAGCGAGTGCATATCGGCAATGAACAAAAAAGATTCATTTTTGGGGTCTTGTGCCATTTCTATAGCGGGCATGATGGCCCCTAGAATATTGCCCAAATGGGGAACACCCGTACTTTGTATACCTGTCAGAATTCTTGCCATTGACTATGTTTCTAAAAGCGACAAAGGTAAGACAAAACACAAAAAAAGCGGCATAGGCCGCGTAATTCGGAAAGAATCCAGGTCTACTTTTTAAAGAGTCCTGCTACAAAAAGTAACGCTATGGCACCGATCACCCCCGTAATGATATCACCGATCGCCCCAGACCCTATGGAGATGTTCAATACTCCAAAAAGCCAATTTCCAACGGCACCGCCAACGATACCCAAAATGATGTTCACAAGTAGTCCGAAACCACCTCCTTTCATGATTTTTCCAGCGAGCCATCCTGCTATGGCCCCTATTATGATTGCATATAGTAATCCCATGTTTTAATATATTGGTTATCCTCTTAAATATACATAAAAATTCTACTTTTGAGAATATGGTTACTGCTTTTCGAAAAATTGGCCAAAGCCTTTACCGTATTTGGTTCTATGTTCTGGTCGCCTTGCCCATTGTTCTTTTTTTTCCCTTTTTGTTGGCTTTCACAATGTCGGACAAAACGTACCCCCATTTTTTTTGGATTGCCAGGAATTTATGGGCCACGCCCATATTGTATGGAATGTGCTGCCCGCCGAAAGTTCTTGGAAAGCAAAAAATGGTAGACGGCAAAAGCTATATGTTGGTGGCCAACCATACTAGCATGCTCGATATCATGCTCATGCTGTACGTGAGCAAGAACCCCTTTGTTTTTGTCGGAAAGAAAGAATTGGTAAAGATTCCCCTTTTCGGTTTTTTCTACAAAAGGGTATGTATAATGGTCGATCGGGAGGATACAAAAAGTCGAACGGGGGTATACCGAAGGGCGCAAAGAAGGTTGAACCAAGGGTTGAGCATTTGTATTTTTCCGGAAGGCGGCGTGCCTGATGAAGACATTGTTTTGGATGAATTCAAAGACGGGGCATTTAAAATGGCCATTGCACATAATATTCCGGTGGTTCCAATGACTTTCTATGACAACAAAAAACGGTTCCCTTTTACATTTTTTAGTGGGGGCCCGGGCGTTATACGTGCCATGGTGCACGAATTTTTCGAAACCGGACTGCTGGCCGAAGAAGATAAAAGTACTTTGCGCGAAGAAGTCAGGGAAGTGATCTTGATGGCGTTGACCAATGATTTAAAAGACAGGCCACAACAAGATTTCTGGAGTGTTTAAAACATTCTCGAACAATGTGCCAATTCAATCCGGCCTGAAAACCCCTGGCTTGTTTTGTCAAAATCTAAAATGCAGTCCGCTATATACCCCAACTGAAAAGGGTTGAAATTCACCGGCTGTATTTGAAAAAGTATTCAATTGATATTTAAATACCGGTTCGACATTCAACAGTATTTTGCGCGTGAATTTATAGTTGATCCCGAAACCAATATTACCGCTAAAATTCACTGAATTGAGGTTGTTGGCCTCACCAACTTCGGTGGTCAGATCGCCAGATGATAGAATGACCGAGTTATCGACCAAGAACAATGAACTGAAGCCACCGACCAAATTAACCCCGAAACGCTTATCAAGTAAAGCGTAATTCAGTTCCAAGGGCACTTCCAAATAACCGAACTGTTGTCCCATAACCCCATTTCTTGTTGCACTTTTGCTCGCCAATTCGGGGGCGGCATTTTTTACCGGTGCGTTGAAACCATCCATACTTTCTACAACGAGATTCTCTGAAGTAGTGGTATAATCGATATTTTCGAATTGGCCATTGCCCCCTGAAAATTGCAAAGCGTTTGATGCGGACAGCGATGACGAAAACTCAACATCGTTGGTGTCATACCCGTAATCGACTTTATTGATCCCCGTTCTAATACTCAGTTTCTTGTTCAAGGCATAGGCTACCGAAAGGCCATAACTTAAATTGACCTCACCGGATTTTGAGTTTGACACAAAACTTGAATGTATGGGAGAGCCATCGCCAATAGAATTAAAGTATACCGGTGCAATATTACCACCTACGGACCATCTATTGCCCAAGCCCTCATCGGCTATCTTTTCTTCATTGCCTTGTTCTTCGATTTCGTCTAAAATGGACTTTTTCTTTGATTCTTCGACTGCCGTTTCCGAATTTTGAACTACATCCTTATCATTGATTTCGGTCAAACCTTCTTCTAAGAGTTTATCCGATTTCTTATTTTTATCATCATTCAATTTTTCAGTCGATTCATTTTTATCCATGGAATTTACTGCAATGGTCTCAGTTTCCTTACGATTTTTCAAAACCTCATCCGCCCGGGATTGATCGAATCCATCATTTTTCGTCAAGGTATTATCGGAATCACCTTGGGCTACCTGCGATTTTTGTATTTCTGAACCAACAACTGAGGTACCTTCGCCCTCGTTGTTATCCTTAGCATTTTCGGATAAAGTGATTTTTTCCTTGACGGTATCGTTGTGCCGGGCATTTTCAGTATCGGAATCGACATCGGTAATCGCTTTTTCCTCTTCCGGATTGATTTCAAAAGTCTCGGAGCCTTCACTTTTCTTGATACGGGGAGAATCTTCTGATTTTTCAATATCAGTAACCTTTGGAATCGCATCGCTCTCCTCCGAATCAAGAGGATCGATAAGATAGACGGCTACCGCCAATATTGCCGCCACACCGCCCAATTTTATCCAAAGGGGAATGATTCTTCTTTTTTTATGTTTTGCATCCAAGGATGCGGATATGTTCTCCCAAACTTTTTTATCGGGGATCTCAGAGAAGTCCTTGAATTTCTCTTGAAATAAACGGTCTAAATTCTTTTTGCCCATTTTACAATGTCTTTGTGTATACGCTATGAATGTTAGGGTCACAGTGTATAACCAAATACGATAATCAGTACGCTGATGATCGATCTGGTGGTTATGGTTTCGATTTTTTCTTTTAAAATATTTCTTGCCCGAGCAAGATTTGACTTTGATGTTCCTGCAGAAGTTCCCAAAAGTTCGCCGATTTCCTTATGCGAATATCCGTCGAGCACATAGAGATTAAAAGTGGCGCGATATTTATTGGGAAGCTCTTGAATGAAATTCAGAAGGGTACTGAGGTCGACTGGCTCGTTGTCCATTTCCACTTCCGTAGGGTTTTCTATGTTATCCGAGACTAGGTTTAACTGTTCTACTTTTCTGAATTTTTGCAATATTGTGTTTACGGTAATACGTTTCATCCAACCCTCGAATGACCCTTTGGCACTAAACTGTCCTATTTTGTCATAAATGGTCATAAAGCTATCGTGAAGATTATCTTCAGCCTCCATTTTATTGTGCGAGTATTTGAGACAAATACCGAACAGTATATGGGAATATTGCCTATATAATTGTTCCTGTGCTTGTCTATCTCCTTGCTTGCACTTTTTTATGAGCTCTTCCAGACCCAAAATTTGGTTAGATACTTCTATTGGTCCACCGGAACCTCTATCTCTAGATATTGTGCCTCACCGTTGGCATCCTCGCCGGTATAGAACCTAAAAAGATAGGGCTCGTCATAGATTACTTTGAACTGAAACGTGTCTTGTACCTCTTGATTTACCGTCTTACAGTCGGGCTTATCAAGAACGGCCCCTACAGCGATCACATTTCTTACGGTCAAATCTGATTTGGTCACATCAAACCCTTCAATCAGGGTGCAATCATCTGGCCTTAACATGTTTACCTTGATAGTGTAAATTTGTTGCAAACTAAAAGATTCGGGCACCTCTACACTTAAAATTTGCAGGGCTTCATAATGAAAATTGACACCATCATCATCGTTCAGGCTACATGAACCTACCGAGCCAAGAAGTACTACGGCCACGAACTTCAAATACCACCGTTTCATAACAATATGATTTTATACTAAGATGTATGCGGTGAGATAAGGTTGCGTTAAAATCGGTTAAATCAAGAATGATTCGGCCGTGATCAGTTAAGGGAATTGATGGCCTCCCTGATTTTTTTATCAAGTTCATCAAAAAGCTCAGGATTGTCATTGAGCAAAGATTTAACCGCATCACGCCCTTGGCCCAATTTGGTATCGCCATACGCGAACCAAGAACCACTTTTCTTTATGATTTCATATTCGACGCCCAAATCGATTATTTCACCGACTTTAGAGATGCCCTCGCCATACATGATATCGAACTCTGCGGTTTTGAATGGAGGGGCTACTTTGTTCTTGACCACTTTTACGCGAGTCTTGTTTCCTTGAACTGCTCCGTCAGAATTCTTTATTTGAGTGGATCTACGAATATCCAAGCGTACTGAGGCATAAAATTTGAGCGCGTTGCCGCCTGTGGTCGTTTCGGGATTACCGAACATGACGCCGATTTTTTCGCGAAGTTGGTTGATGAAAATTACGGTACAATGGGTTTTACTAATTGATCCGGTCAATTTTCTCAAAGCTTGAGACATCAACCTGGCATGAAGCCCCATTTTTGAATCGCCCATTTCACCTTCGATTTCACTTTTCGGAGTCAAGGCTGCGACCGAATCGATAACAACGATATCTATGGCGCCCGACCTGATCAGATTGTCGGCAATTTCAAGTCCCTGTTCACCATTGTCGGGCTGCGAAATGATCAAGTTATCGATATCGACGCCGAGTTTTTCTGCATAAAACCGGTCAAAAGCATGCTCCGCATCTATAAAAGCGGCGATACCGCCATTTCTTTGGGCTTCGGCAATGGCGTGTAGGGTCAAGGTTGTTTTGCCCGAGGATTCAGGACCGTAGATCTCGATAATCCTACCACGTGGATAGCCACCAACACCCAATGCGATATCCAGACCCAAAGAACCTGAGGGTATCACCTCGACATCTTCAACAATACTGTCGCCCATTTTCATAACGGAACCCTTTCCGTATGTTTTATCCAATTTGTCCAAGGTAAGTTTCAGGGCCTTTAGTTTCGCTTCTTTTTCAGCACTCATATTTTTTTCTATTAATGTTCATCCCACAAGATGCTACGTTTTGCCACTATGGCATTCAGTGTTTTTTGTATGGAAACTGTAGGCCATTCGACAACCGTACAGGGATGCTAAATTACCATTTCTTTTTGCATATAACAATGACGACGCAACCTTTTTGGAAATAGTGCATCTACTTAAAAAAGTATATATACTAACTCAATATATATTCTTCTGTTTTTATTGGCAGGGGGCAATCGTGGCCACTTCCCTTTGGATCTAAAGAGTGCTGTGAAAAAGAAAATGGAATGGCCAATTAAGAGTCTTGATATATTCGAGACTCTTTTTTTGTTCTGCACTTTGGCTAGTACGTTGAAATAGACTGCATTTCTTATCTTTGCAAACGCTTAATTATTAACAGGACATTCTTTTAACTTAAACTATTCGTATAGCATGCAACTGTACAATACCTTAAGTGCAAAAGAAAGAGCGGCTCTTATCGAAGAGGCCGGTCAAGAACGCTTGACCATATCTTTCTACAAATATGCACACATTGGCAATCCGCCGATTTTCAGAAACCACTTATTCATAAATTGGAACGAACTTGATGTACTGGGCCGTATTTACGTGGCGAACGAGGGCATCAATGCACAACTTTCGGTGCCGGCCGAAAACTTCGAAGCCTTTAAGGAACATTTGGATAGTATTTCTTTTCTCAAAAATGTGAGGTTGAACATAGCCATAGAACAAGACAACAAATCGTTCTTGAAACTAAAGGTCAAGGTTCGAAAGAAGATTGTTGCAGACGGATTGAACGACCGTACTTTTGATGTGACCGACAAAGGCATTCATGTAGGGGCCGAAAAATTTAATGAGTTGATAGAAGACCCCGATACCATTTTGGTCGACATGCGCAACCATTATGAGAGTGAGATAGGCCATTTCAAAAATGCCATTACCCCCGATGTGGATACCTTTCGCGATTCATTGGACATTATCGAAAAAGATCTGGCCGCGCATAAAGAGGATAAAAAATTGGTAATGTACTGTACTGGAGGAATTCGCTGCGAAAAGGCAAGTGCCTACTACAAACACAAAGGGTTCAAACAAGTCTACCAATTGGAAGGGGGCATAATAGATTACACCCGACAGGTCAAAAAGAAGCAATTGGAAAACAAATTCTTGGGCAAGAATTTTGTTTTCGATCATCGAAGGGGAGAACGTATCACAGATGATGTAATCGCACAATGCCATCAATGTGGCAAACCTTGCGACACCCATGTGAACTGCGCCAATGAAGCCTGTCATCTATTATTCATTCAATGCGAAGAGTGCGCAAAAAAAATGAACGATTGTTGTTCGGACCACTGTAAGGAGATACATGGCTTACCCTATGAAGAACAAAAAAGGCTAAGAAAAGGCAAAGGAGCAAGCAACAAGATTTTCAAAAAGGGCAGGTCTGAGGTGCTAAAATTCAAAAAGTGAATTGACCGTTCATAGCATTTGAATGGGATCTATATACTTTTCATCGCGTTAAAAAATCATTACCTTTACGTTCGAGATTAATTATGAACCTTTTTTGGTTAAAACCCATGGCTCATTAACCAAAAGTGCGGGTTTTGCCAAACCAAGATATAAAATATGGGTTGTAGCAGTTGTTCGACCGGTAAGGACGGACAGCCACGAGGATGCAAGAACAACGGGACTTGTGGTACCGATGGTTGTAATAAATTAACGGTTTTCGATTGGCTTTCGAACATGTCGCTCCCCAATGGGGAAAAACCTTTTGACTGCGTCGAAGTCCGGTTCAAGAACAGTAGAAAAGAATTCTTCAGAAACTCTGAGAACCTCTCCCTTTCCATTGGAGATATCGTAGCTACCCAGGCGCAATCGGGCCATGACGTTGGTATGGTGACCCTTGTCGGAGAACTCGTCAAGGTTCAGATGAAACGCAAAAAGGTAGATTTCAACGACCCTGAGCTTCCGAAAGTTTACAGAAAAGCTTCCCAAAAAGACATAGATGTTTGGCAGAAATGTCGCAATCGCGAAGAGGAGATTAAGAAACGCTCGCGCGAGATAGCTATTATCCTTAAACTCCAAATGAAAATTTCCGATGTTGAGTTTCAGGGCGACGGTTCGAAGGCCACATTTTATTATACGGCCGACGAGCGCGTCGATTTTCGCCAGTTGATAAAAGACATGGCAAAGGCCTTTGGAATCCGTATCGAAATGCGACAGATCGGATATCGGCAAGAGGCACAAAGGTTGGGAGGAATAGGTTCTTGCGGCCGTGAACTTTGCTGCTCGACCTGGTTGTCAGATTTCAGGTCGGTAAGTACATCTGCGGCCCGCTACCAACAATTATCGTTGAACCCTCAAAAATTGGCAGGTCAATGTGGCAAGTTGAAGTGTTGTCTAAATTATGAGCTCGATGTATATCTAGAGGCATTAAAAGATTTTCCGTCTTCAGACACCAAATTATTGACAGAGAAGGGAGTTGCGTTTTGCCAAAAAGTAGACATCTTCAAGGCTACTTTATGGTTTTCCTATAAAGATGAACCGGCGAACTGGCATGCGCTGGACAAGGAGCAGGTGAACGAGATTTTGGAAAAAAACAAAAAGAATGAAAAAGTTGCCAGCCTTGAAGAATATGCAATGGAAAATATCGTTGAAGAAAAGGTGGTGTTCGAGAATGTTGTAGGGGAAGACAGCCTTACCCGTTTTGACCGGCCTAAAAAATCGAGAAGACGAAATAATAGAAACAAAGGGAGGAAACAAAATCGTGACAAGGCAAACGTCACCGGAGGAAGCAGGCCGGCAAACACGAACGCAAACAGTGGTAAAAAGCGCAGAAATCCAAGAAAAAAACGTCAAAACAATGCGTAATATTCCGCTTATTATTTTGGTGTTGACAATGGTTTCTTGTAATGGGAAACTTGTAAAGTCTGAATTCAGGCCAACCGACAATGGTGTATGGAACAAAGACAGTATCATGGAGTTCACTTTCAATGAAATCGATACTGTACAAAGACACAATTTGTTCATCAATCTACGAAACGACGAAGATTTTCCTTACAATAATTTATTTTTGATAGCGGAACTCGGTTTTCCATCAGGGGATATAGTTACTGACACGCTGGAATATGAAATGGCCAAACCTGATGGGCAATGGCTGGGCAAAGGTTACGGTAGCATTAAGGAAAACAAACTTTGGTACAAAGAGAACATCGTTTTTCCATCTTCGGGCGTATATACTTTACGACTGTCCCATGCGATGCGAAAAAATGGAAATGTTGAGGGCGTAACTAATTTGGAAGGAGTAACCGATGTAGGTTATGAAATACTAAAAAGTAATTAGGCAAGTAAATGACAAAGGCCGTAAAGAAAAAAGAAAACAAAGGCTTTTTCAAGTTCATCAAATGGTTTTGGCTTTTGTTCGCCATGGGTATTCTTTCCGTTTTAATGTTGTTCCTATTGGCATCTTGGGGAGTTTTGGGGCCATTGCCCACCTATGAATCGCTTGAAAATCCACAGACCAATTTGGCTTCGCAGATTATTTCTTCCGATGGCGAATTGTTGGGAAAGTTTTATTTGGATGACAATCGAACCGATGTTTCGTACGAAGATTTGCCGGAAAATCTTGTGAACGCATTGATTGCTAGTGAAGATGTACGTTTTTACGATCATTCGGGCATTGATGCACGCGGAACTTTAAGGGCACTTTTCTTTTTAGGAAAGAGGGGTGGGGCCAGTACCATTACCCAGCAGTTGGCGCGTCAGATATATGTTGGCCCGAGGTCGCGGAGCAAATTTGAAACGATAAAACAAAAAACCAAGGAGTGGGTCATCGCCACGCAACTCGAACGTAGGTATACCAAAGAAGAGATTATCAAGATGTACTTGAACATCTACGATTTCGGCAACAATGCCGATGGTATAAGATCCGCATCACGTATCTATTTCGGCAAAGAACCCAAAAATTTGAAGATAGAAGAGTCGGCCATGTTGGTAGGCATGTTGCAGAACTCTTCCCTTTACAATCCGTTGCGACGTGAAGAACTGACCTGGAAAAAAAGAAATACCGTTTTGGGTCAATTGGCCAAATACGGGTACATCAGTGAAGCTGAAAAAGATTCACTCCAAGCGCTTGAGATTAATCTGAACTATAATCCAGAATCACATCGCGATGGTATCGCCACCTATTTTAGAATGTACCTTCAGGGTTTTATGAACGATTGGATCAAAAAAAATCCGAAACCGGCCTTGGAGGGAGAAAGGGACAAATGGAACCTCTATCTTGACGGTTTGAGAATCTATACTACGGTCGATTCGAGAATGCAGCAAAATGCCGAAGATGCCACGGCCGAACATATGGAGCGCCTACAATCCGTATTTTTCTCCCAGATTACCCCTCAAGACAAGACCGCACCATTTATAGATTTAGAGCCCGAAGAAATCGATGGAATTATGGAACGCGCCATAAAAACCTCGGATCGGTGGCGTAAAATGAAGGCGGCCGGAAAGTCGGAAGAAGAAATTCGTGAATCGTTTACCAAGAAGACCGAAATGTCGGTTTTTGACTGGAAAAGCGATGCCCATGAAAAAGATACGATAATGACCCCTTTGGATTCCATACGGTATTATAAATCGTTTTTACGAACGGCGATGATGTCGATGGAGCCCCAGACAGGCCATGTAAAGGCATGGGTCGGCGGCGTTGACTATAGGCATTTTCAATACGACAATGTATACCAAGGGGCAAGACAGGTAGGGTCGACTTTTAAACCTTTTGTCTATGCCGCGGCAATCGACCAACTACGTTTATCGCCCTGCGATACTTTACCCGACACCCAATATTGTATTGAAGCCAATAAACATGGTAATCCAGAACCTTGGTGCCCAAAAAATACAGATGGTACGTACTCGGGCAAGAGTTATACGCTTAAGAATGCTTTGGCAAACTCTAAAAATTCAGTTACGGCGCAATTGATCGATATGGTCGGTCCGAAATCGGTGGTCAATATCGTCAATAATTTAGGCCTTGACAGAGACATTCCAGCAGTTCCGTCGATTGCATTGGGCACGCATGATTTTAACGTTTATGAAGTTGTTGGTGCCTACGGTGCTTTTGCCAATCAAGGGGTATATGTAAAACCGGTCATGGTTACCAGGATCGAAGACAAAAACGGTACGGTTCTGTACGAGTACATACCTGAAACAAAAGATGTGTTGAGTAAAGATGTTGCCTATGCCATGGTCAATCTGATGGAAGGGGTTACCGAAAGTGGTTCGGGCATGCGGTTAAGGCACAGTAGTATGAAGAACTCAAAGGTCTATAAAGAAGTCGTTACAGGGTATCCCTACGAATTCAAGAATCCGATCGCGGGCAAGACCGGTACGACGCAAAATCAAAGCGATGGCTGGTTTATGGGGATGGTACCCAACTTGGTGACGGGTGTTTGGGTCGGTGGTGAAGAGCGATCGATCCACTTTAAGACCACCACTTATGGTCAAGGGGCGGCAATGGCACTGCCTATATGGGGGCTCTATATGAAAAAGAACTATGAAAATGAGGAATTGGGCATTTCAGATGGTGAGTTTCCCAAACCTGATGATTTGTCGATTCAGATAGATTGTGATAAAATAAAGGAAGAGGCCGCTAAAAAAGTGGACACCGATGATGATCTCGACGACCTTGATTTCTAAGAGATAATAACAAACAAGAGAAAGCCCTAGCCGTTGAAAGTTGGGGCTTTCTTATATAAAGACGTAAATTAGGGCAGTATTAATATAGAAATGATAATGCGGGATGATTAAAAAAACAGTCGAAAATGTAACAATTGCGCTTGAAGGAGTCAAAGATGGAATGACCTTTATGTTAGGGGGCTTTGGGCTTTGCGGAATTCCAGAAAATGCCATTGCCGAATTGGTGAGGTTGATGGTTACCGATATTACCTGTATTTCCAATAATGCCGGAGTGGATGATTTTGGCTTGGGACTATTGCTAAAAAAGCGCCAGATCAAGAAAATGATTTCATCATACGTTGGTGAAAATGATGAATTTGAGCGTCAAATGTTGAGCGGTGAGCTAGAGGTTGAACTGACCCCTCAAGGAACCTTGGCAGAAAAATGCAGGGCCGCTCAGGCTGGATTCCCGGCCTTTTATACCCCTGCCGGTTATGGAACCGAAGTGGCCGAAGGAAAAGAAATACGTGAATTCAATGGTAAGATGTACGTTTTGGAACATGCATACAAGGCTGATTTTGCCTTTGTCAAAGCTTGGAAAGGCGATGAGGCGGGAAATTTGATCTTCAAGGGTACGGCACGTAATTTCAATCCCTGTATGTGCGGTGCGGCCAAGATTACGGTAGCCGAAGTAGAGCAATTGGTTCCGGCTGGGGAGCTAGACCCCAATGAAATCCATGTTCCAGGAATTTTTGTTCAACGAATCTTTCAGGGAACAAACTATGAGAAACGAATAGAGCAATTGACCGTTAGGAAAACGACATGATTTGGAAATTTGAAAATGAGGAATGATAAGAAAAACTTAATTGTTGATTTGACTTTTGATTTTTCGATTAAGATAATCGAGTATGCAGAATCTTTAAGAGATATTAATAAGTATGAAATGTCATCGCAAATTTTTAGGAGCGGCACTTCAATTGGGTCCAATATTAAGGAGGCTCAAAACGCTGAGAGTAAAGCGGATTTCATACATAAGTTTAAAATTGCTGCTAAAGAAGCAGATGAAGTTGAGTATTGGCTAAAATTGTGCGAGAGATCCCCTTTTTATCCCAGTCCAAGCGCGGAATTGCAAAAACAGATAAGTTCAATAATATTAGTTGTATCAAAAATCATATCTTCAAGTAAAAAGAAATGATTATCAAATTTTTCAAATCAGCGAATTTTCATAATTATGCTTGATAAAAACGGAATAGCAAAACGTATCGCCAAGGAGGTCAAAGACGGGTACTATGTAAACCTGGGCATCGGCATACCTACCCTGGTCGCCAATTTTGTGCGTGACGACATCAGTGTGGAATTTCAAAGTGAAAACGGGGTTTTGGGCATGGGTCCTTTTCCATTTGAAGGTGAGGAAGATGCCGATATCATAAATGCCGGAAAGCAAACGATAACAACGCTGCCAGGGGCATCATTCTTCGATTCGGCAACCAGCTTCGGAATGATTCGTGGAAAACATGTAGACCTTACCATTTTGGGAGCTATGGAGGTTGCCGAGAACGGAGATATTGCCAATTGGAAAATTCCCGGAAAAATGGTCAAGGGTATGGGCGGGGCCATGGATCTTGTTGCATCCGCTGAAAATATTATCGTTGCCATGATGCATACCAATAGGGCTGGTGCATCAAAATTGCTTAAGAGGTGCTCGCTACCCCTGACAGGGGTGGGCTGTGTAAAAAAAATCGTGACCAATCTAGCCGTACTCGAGGTTACTCCCGATGGATTTCTTTTACTGGAACGCGCGCCAGGAGTATCGGTAGAGGAAATTGAAAAAGCGACCGAGGGCACCCTTGTAGTACAGGGAGACATTCCTGAAATGGCCATTTAGGTGGGTATTAGACAATCAGCGTTTATAGGTTTTCTCGATGCAGATAGGTGCTTGAAGTGCATTTAGCCGATGTTCTTTATCGTAGAAATTGACCGTTCATATTTTTCACAACATTATAGAGGTGCTTCACAACAATAATTTAGTCCGTTGACAAGTAAGTGCTAATTTTACGATGTAATTGAAAGTTAGCCCCCAAATCTAACCTAACAAAACCCACGATTATGGACGCCCAAATGAACCATGCACCCGCACAAAAAGAAATACAGGTTTATAAGAACGATTTCTTTAGCGGTATTGTAATGCTTACGCGAAAACTGTTTATGCTATAGCGTAGCTACAAGAATTTTAAAAAAAGCCATGTTCCCCAAAGCATGGCTTTTTTGTTTTTAATATTTTTAGAGTTCATCTATCAGCATCATGCAACTACGACTTGAACAGTGTTCCCACGAATCTTTAAGTGATTTGGTAAAGATTTCGCGAAAGACGTTTGTCGAGGCCTTTGAAAAGGATAATAAACCCGAAGATTTCAATAACTACGTCAATAGGGCCTTTGATCGCGAAAACCTGAAAAAGCAACTTTCAAATAAAGACTCTTATTTCTATTTTGTTTATTTGGACTGGTCTCAAGTAGGATATTTCAAGTTGAACCTTAAGCAGGCGCAGACCGATTTAAAACGACCTGAATCCATCGAACTGGAACGTATTTATGTTCTCAAGGAATTTCAGAACAGAAAAATAGGCCGTTGGATATTGCAAGAAGCGATTAAAATTGCACAAGAAATGCAAAAAGAATTCCTTTGGCTCGGGGTGTGGGAAAAGAATGAGAGGGCTATCTCTTTTTACGAAAAAAATGGATTTTCAAAATTTGGAATGCACCCATACTACATCGGAAGTGACAAACAGATGGATTGGTTGATGCGTTTTGATTTAATGACTCCTGAATCAATTCTCTGAATAAATGTAAACTTCAGGATAAAAAGGCTTTCCATTTTCCAAGATTACCCGATTATTTAAAAGTATACCGGCCAACAAAACTTTATTAAATGTATTTGCGTTTGGGGTATAATGCTCCTCCAAAAGTTTTTGAAAATTTTCATCAAATCTTCCTAGGTTTAACTGTGCACCTTGACTGATAGGGGTTCTCCCGTATTGTGCGTAGCCAGATGGGTCGCTCGTTCCATTTAGATAACCTGTTCCCATCATGTTCTTTTTATCGTCCCAAACGATGTCCCTATATGTAGATATTATTCCTGGTAGCAGCCATTCTTTTTGAGTATGCCAATACATTTTATTTTCAATGGCATTGGTAATAAAACTAACTACGTCGCTAAAATGCCCTCCATCAGTAGTACCGGTAGCTTCCAGAGACCAATTCGGGGAAAAATCCAAGGCGCCTTTTTTTCCCACATTGGGCTTGAATCGGTTTAAAATATGCTGTCCGTTTTGCGCCTTTCCTGAAATACCCTTATAACTGATGTTTTCAAATGTGATTAGATATTTTGGTTCGGAAGTTATTAGATACAGTTCCATTGCAATTCGACCCCAATGGCTGGTCATATATGGGTTTTCACGATATATGTAGTATTGTATACCTTGGTTTTCATACCTATCCCAGATGTTTTTTATTGCCCAATTCAGGTTGTCTTCATACCAATTCAAATTCTCTTTTTTAAGATTCGGGCTTTGTTCGATAATTCTATAAAATGTAAAAACAAAGCGCCACAGATAACTGTCAAATAAAGTTGCCCCGTTCTCTTTATAATATTGATCTCCTGCGGGCCATCCTCGAAAATCTTTACTTATACCCTTAAGATTTTTGGCCGAGGACCTTAACGAATTAATTATCTGTTGAAGGTCATCAAAAAACTCAGGATCTCCGGTTGCTTGCCATGCTTGAAGAAGACCTTCAAACGACCACGCCATGTAGTAATGTCCTTGTCCATTTTTCGAATTGTAATAGTTGTCCTTGGCATATGCAAAGAGCAATTTTCTCCCTGTTTCTTGGGTATACGCTTGATTAAATTCTTTGGTCAATTGTTCAACCGTTTTTTGGGCATGTACTTTTCTCATACCAATTGGCAAAAGGCAAAACGCGCAAAGAAAAAGTATATACTGATTTATTTTCATGATATTTTGTCGACAATATTTTTAAATCAATAACTCTGCCATATAAATAACGGGAATGTAACTTTGGAATGAATGTTCACATAAATTTCTTACTTTGAACATTTGACAGTAATTACTTTAAAATCCGAATGGTTGCCAATAGTTAAATTTATGGAAAGATGAGATTATCAACAATCAGTTATTTTTTTTTGATAGGTGTGAACCTTTTAATGTCCCAAACCGATTATTACTTCCCTGAGCGAAATAGCGAATGGCAACATAAACAACCGACCGACTTTAAAATCGATTCTGAAGCATTACAGGCAGCGGTTGACTATGCTGAAGCAAATGAATATTCGGGGTCACGCGACTTGCGTATTGCAATTCTTAAAGGATTTGAGCGCGAGCCTTTTCACAAGATATTGGGGCCGACCAAAAAACGTGGCGGACCCGCCGGGATGATTCTGAAAAATGGTTATGTCATCGCCCAATGGGGCGATACCAAAAGGGTCGATATGACCTTTAGCGTAACCAAGAGCTTTTTAAGTACAATGGCCGGACTGGCAGAAGACCGAGGACTTATTGCCAACACGCATGATAAAGTAGCCGATTATGTTTGGGACGGCACTTTTGACGGAGCCCATAATTCAAAGATTACCTGGGAACATTTGCTGCAACAGAATTCGGCCTGGTCGGGTGAACTATGGGGCGGTAAAGATTGGGCCGATCGTCCTCCAAGAGTAGGTGGAATAGACGATTGGAAATTTGAAAAACCCAAAGAACCCGGCTCTGTGATGGAATATAATGATGTGCGTGTAAATGTTTTGGCCTATGCCCTTACCCATGTTTGGCGTAAACCGATGCCAATGGTCTTGAAAGAAAACATAATGGACAAAATCGGAGCTTCGACTACTTGGCGCTGGCACGGTTATGATCATGCCTGGGTCGAAATCGATGGCATTCGAATGAAATCGGTCACCGGCGGTGGTCATTCTGGAGCCGGACTCTTTATCAACACCGAGGACATGGCCCGGTTCGGTCTTCTATTCCTGAATAATGGTAAATGGAAAAAGGAGCAATTGATCAGTGAATCATGGATCAAAAAAGTAATCGAACCCTCAAAACCGAATATCAATTATGGTTATATGTGGTGGCTCAACAAAAAAGGCGACCGCCATTGGGAAGGACTTTCAGAAGACATCTACTATGCGGCAGGTTTTGGGGGCAACTTTATTGTAATAGATAAAGAAAATGACCTGGTAGTCGTCACGCGGTGGTTGGAACCCAATAAAATAGAAGAGTTTATGACCAAGGTAAATAAGGCCTTGAAATAAGCTTCAATCGAGTTTTAACTTCTTCAAGAATCTTGATTTATGGATCCGACCGATCGGAATTTTTCCCGCTTGGATGAAAACAATATTGCCGACAATCTTTTCAATTTCACGATAATTGATGACGTACGATTTATGAACTTGTACGAAATGTGTTTCAGGTAATTTTTGGATCCAGTTTTTAAGGGAGTCCAAGTACGAATACTTTCCATTTTTGGTGACCACCGTCACATAGTTTTTGTCAGATTCGACGTAAAGAATATCAAGAACATTGATTTTGTGCAAAGTCTTGTCAATGTTCAGAAAAATCGATTCATACGAACTTTCGTTACTTTCGATGTTATCAACTATGGCATTTTCAAGTTTTTTTACCTTGTTGATGGCCTTCAAAAAACGTTCAAAAGAAAACGGTTTGACCAGATAATCGCAAATGGTATCCAATTCGAAACTTTCGACGGCATGTTCGTGATAGGCGGTCGTCATTATAATGGCAGGGGGCTTTGGCAAAGTCTTTATGTATTGAATTCCCGAAATATCGGGAAGGTTGATGTCCAGAAAAACTAGATCTATGCCAGTATTCCGTAAGGTCGGATTCGCTTCCAAGGCAGATTGATAACTTCCCGTTAATTGCAATTCCGGAATCTTGGAGATATAGTTCAACAATATCCGCTGGGCCGGAATTTCATCTTCGATGATAATACACTTCATGACAATTCCAATTTAAGGCGGACATGGAATTTTCCATCTGCCGTAATTTTCAGTCCGTGTTTGTTCTTATACAACAGGGATAAACGTTTTTTGAGATTTTCTAACCCTATTTTGGGTTTCCCATTTTCAGTGACGGTAGTTTTTATATGATTGCTGCAATCACACTGCAAAATGGAATTCTTTACCTGTATGGCTACTTCGACTTTGCTGTTTGCTGTACTATGTTTAAAGGCATTCTCGATCAACGTAATGAGCAAAAGGGGCGCAATTTCAAAGCCGTAATTTTCAATCTCTTTTTTATAGACGACTTCATTGATGTTCTCGGTCCTTATTTTTTGAAATGCGATGTAGTTGTCGATGTATTCCAGTTCTTTTTCCAAAGGCACTTTTGGGGCACTGCTTTCATAGAGTACATGCTTTAGATTGTCTGAGAGCATCAAGATAAGATTCGGGGTTTCTTGCGGTTTCTCCAAGGCATACGAGTAAACGGTATTGAGATTGTTGAAAAGTACGTGTGGATCGATCTGTGACTTTAAAAACTGTAGTTCCATTTCGGTATGTTCTTTCTTGATGAGTTCGATTTCGTCCTGTTTTTCCAAAAAGCGGAACAACATCCAAATAAAGGAAAAGAATGCCAACGGCACCAAGGTCTGCCATAGATAATCAGACAAACATTTTATGATCGAACAGCCACATTGCGCAAAATAATTGCAGTACAATTGAGTGGCCCAAAAAGCGATAAGCCCAATGAGTAAGGTATATGATAAATACATTTTCCGTTTGATAAAAAATGGAAGCAGCACTTCGTTGTTCACATACACGAGTACCAAAAGAATGAAGAAATATTGTAGAAAAGGGTTTTCCTTCCAGTGGTATTCAGGAAAGACAAAGAGCGAAATAAATATGAACAACGCCCAAAATAAAAGATGGATCAAGACTTTGGTAACCCGATGGCTCAAGATATTCATTGGCACAAAATAGGTTTAAAAAATACCAATAATAAAACGAGAGGTCAAAAAAAATGTATGAACATAGGTTTGGTCGATACGAACGACCAGAAATGGCCGATTGACCGAATATACCTGACACCAGACGTTTCGCATCTTCTTTTTAAGCGATGGCACAGTATATTTAATTTGGAGAGGCAGGAGCCCTAGGTTTGGACAAAATCCAAAAAACAGCACCATGGCCCAACGAACCGCTTATTCCATCTTACTTTTACTGTTAATATTTCATTCTTCATTAGCACAGGAAATCAACCGAACCAAGACCGATGCAAGGGGCAATGAAATGCTTTTGGGAAAAATTGATAAAAGCGGTTTGACCCAAGGCGGTTATAAAGCTTGGTTCGAAAAACAGTTCGAGTCGTATGCGGTAGATCCGCAACCCATTAAATCAATCAAAAACGAACTGAACCAACATAACATTACCATATTTATGGGTACGTGGTGCGGTGATAGCCGACGTGAGGTGCCACGGTTTCTTAAAATTTTGGAAACGGCCGATTACCCTATGGATCGACTTACTATAGTAGCTTTGGACTACGAGAAGGACCAGTACAAGAAAAGTCCGGGCGGGGAAGAAAAAGGCCTGAACATCATAAAAGTGCCCACCTTTATTTTTTATAAAAATGGCAAGGCCGTAAACCGGATCGTTGAATCGCCCGTCGAGTCTTTGGAAAAGGACATGGCGGCAATTCTCCTAGGGAAAGTATACGTGCCAAATTATGGCCAGATCCCCAAACTACCTGTTGACTAAAGCGCATTTAATATTTCTGCGGCCTGTTCCAAAGTCTCTTTTTTCTTGGCAAAACAAAAACGTAACACTCCATCTTGACGGTTATTAAGATTGAATGAAGAAATGGCAATGCTGGCCAATTTGTGGTCGACTATCAAACGTTTGGCAAGGTCTTCATCATCTTCATCGGTAATTGCGGTATAATCCAGCAATTGAAAATATGTACCTTGGGTAGGCGTAAATTTGAATCTTGAACTCTCAAGGCGCGACAGAAAGAAATCACGCTTTTCTTGATAGAAATTATTGAGCTTAAGATAATGTTCTTCGTTTTTGAGGTATTCGGCCATGGCCCTTTGGGTAGGGTGATCCGCACAGAAAACCGCAAATTGATGGGTCTTGACAAACTCGCTCATAAGTTCTGAGGGAGCGGCACAATAGCCCATTTTCCAACCGGTCACGTGAAAGGTTTTTCCAAAGGAGGCACAAACAAAACTACGGGAAGCCAAATCATTAAAACGGGAAACACTCTGATGCTCCTGTCCGTCGAAGATAATATGTTCGTACACCTCGTCACTGACCAGAATGATATTGGTTGGGCGCAGAATTTCCTGAAGTTGTAACATATCCTCTTTAGCAAGAATATGGCCGCTAGGGTTATGGGGCGTATTGATGACCACCATTCTGGTTCTTGAGGTAATCTTGCCTTTGAATTCTTCCCAATCGATTTTATAGTCCCCTAGCCTTAATTGTATCGGAACGACGATGCCCCCATTGACTTCGATGGCAGGTTCGTAACAATCGTAACAAGGTTTGAGCACGATAACTTCATCGCCCGGATGCACAAATGCCGTAATTGCCGTAAAAATGGCTTGGGTGGCGCCCACAGTGACCGTAATTTCATTTTCTGGATTGTACTTTCTTCCGTGCAGTTTTTCGATCTTATCGGAAATGATTTCCCGGAGGCCGTAATAACCTTGCATAGCGGCGTATTGATTATGGCCCGCTTCCATCGCCTGGGTAACCAGATCCATTAGTTGGGGATCGGCCTCAAAATTTGGAAAACCTTGCGACAGGTCTATGGCATTATGCTTTCTGGCAAGATTGCCGACCGTAGTAAAAATCGTGGTCTTGACATTGGGAAGTTTTGATGTGAAGTGCTTTAGCAAAGCCAACATGTTTTTATATGTGGCAATAAAAGTAGTGAAATAATACCTCAGCCCTTCGAAAATTGTTCTTCCAAATGAGAAACAACTTCCCTTAAACAGCGATCAAGTTCTTTTTTGATCTCTCTTTCCCAAAACCTGAAAACCCGATAGCCCAATCGTTCCAATTCGATATTTACTTCTCGGTCGCGTTGCATATTGCGTTCGATTTTGGCAATCCAGAATTCTCTGTTGGTCTTGATCTTATGTTTTCGCTCCTCCCAATTATGGCCATGCCAGTATTCCCCATCGATAAAGATGGCCGTCTTATATTTTTTAAGAACGATATCGGGTTTACCAATGAGTTTTTTATAGTCGATGCGATAGCGATAACCCGTTTTCCAGAGCGCTTTTCGAAATATGAGTTCGGGTTTGGTGTTCTTGCCCCGTATCTTGCCCATGATTCTTGAACGTTCCGGTGTGGTGTAGAATCCTGATTCTTCGTTGAAGCGGGGTACGATTATGCGTTCTTCGGAATATTTTTTGGGCATATTCCAATATACTAAAAACAAGGCTGTCTAAAAGGTCATTTATTTACATTACTATCGCTTATCAATTTCACCGATAGTGCAGGTACGGACACGATTTCAATTATTCACTGCGGCCTTCATTAGCTCCCTGTTCATTCTTGCGATATTTTCCAATGAAATGCCTTTGGGGCACTCAACCTCGCAAGCTCCGGTGTTTGTACAGTTGCCAAAACCTTCGAGATCCATTTGGGCGACCATGTTGCGAACGCGATCCGCGGCTTCTACCTGCCCTTGTGGCAATAACGCATACTGTGAAACTTTGGCACCTACGAAAAGCATTGCCGATGAATTCTTACAACTTGCGACACAGGCACCACAACCGATACAGGTGGCGGCATCCATGGCCTCGTCGGCCGCATGTTTCGATATGGGAATGGCATTGGCATCTTGCGTGTTGCCCGAAGTATTTACCGAGATGAATGCCCCGGCTTGTTGAATCCGGTCGAAAGCGGTTCGATCTACCACAAGGTCTTTGATGACCGGAAAGGCCTTTGCCCGAAACGGCTCTATTGTAATGGTATCGCCATCATTGAACATGCGCATATGCAATTGGCATGTGGTAATACCGCGATCGGGGCCATGTGCCTCGCCATTGATATACATCGAACACATGCCGCAAATACCTTCACGGCAGTCATGGTCAAAAGCAACGGGATCTTCACCTTTGCCGACAAGTTGCTCGTTGAGCACATCCATCATTTCCAAAAACGACATATGCTCCGAAATATCCTTGACTTGGTAGTCTACCATTTTACCTTTGGTGCCGGCATCTTTTTGACGCCAAATTTTCAACGTTAGCTTCATAAAACTATTTATAAGATCGTTGTTTCAACTCAATGTCTTTGAATTCCAATTGCTCTTTGTGCAATACGGCCTCCGAGGGCTCTCCCTTATATTCCCAAGCCGCGACAAAGGCATAATCTTTGTCATTTCGTTTGGCCTCTCCTTTTTGTTCGCCATCCAGTTCGACCGATTCTTCCCTGAAATGACCACCACATGATTCCTCGCGCATCAAAGCGTCTTTGGCAAAAAGCTCGCCAAGCTCCAAGAAGTCGGCCACTCTGCCGGCTTTTTCCAGTTCAGGGTTCAATTCGTTTGCATTTCCGGTCACTTTTACGTTTTTCCAGAATTCTTCACGAAGGGCCTTGATTTCGTTTATGGCTTCCTTCAGACCGGTGGCGTTTCGCGACATCCCTACCTTGTCCCACATTATTTTGCCCAAAAGCTTATGATAATGATCAACGGAATATTCGCCATTGTTATTGAGAAAGAAATCGATACGCCCCTTCACTTCTTTTTCGGCCTGCTCGAATTCTTCGGTATCGGTGGAAATCGGCCCTGTTCGTATATCGTGCGACAGGTAATCGCCGATAGTGTAGGGCAGTACAAAATAGCCATCGGCAAGACCTTGCATCAATGCCGAGGCCCCCAATCGGTTGGCACCGTGATCGGAGAAGTTCGCTTCGCCGATACAATAGAGCCCAGGTACGGTGGTCATCAGATTATAATCGACCCAAATGCCTCCCATAGTGTAGTGGGTCGCCGGGTAGATCATCATGGGCGTTTTATACGGATTTTCATCCACGATTTTTTCATACATCTGAAACAGGTTGCCATACTTTGCCTCGATAACGGCTTCGCCCAATTCGGTGATTTTTTCTTTTGAAGGATTATCGATACCGTGAATTTTGGCCTGTTCGGTGCCATACCGTTCGATGGCCGATTTAAAATCTAGATAGACCGCTTCGCCGGTCTGATTGACTCCGAAACCGGCATCACATCGTTCCTTGGCGGCTCTCGAAGCTACATCGCGGGGAACAAGGTTTCCGAAAGCGGGGTAACGTCTTTCCAAATAATAATCACGTTCTTCTTCGCCTAGCTGGGTAGGTTTGATCCGCCCCTCCCTTATCGCTATCACATCCTCCATGCGCTTAGGTACCCAGATGCGCCCGTCATTACGCAGCGATTCAGACATCAAGGTCAATTTCGACTGATAATCTCCGGATCTTGGAATACAGGTCGGATGGATCTGCGTATAACAAGGGTTGGCAAAAAACGCCCCTTTTTTATGTATTTTCCATGCTGCCGTGGCGTTGGACCCCATGGCGTTCGTAGACAGAAAATAAACATTTCCATAACCGCCCGAAGCTATTACTACCGCATGTGCCGAATGTCTCTCGATTTCTCCGGTAACGAGATTTCGCGCTATGATACCACGGGCCTTGCCGTCAACTATAACGACATCCAACATTTCGTGGCGGTTGTGCATTTGAATCTTACCTCTTGCAATTTGGCGGTTCATCGCCGAATAGGCCCCTAACAATAACTGTTGCCCGGTCTGACCCTTGGCATAAAACGTCCTTGAAACCAAAACGCCTCCAAAAGAACGGTTATCCAATAATCCTCCATAATCCCGTGCAAAAGGAACTCCTTGTGCAACACATTGGTCGATAATGTTTGCCGAAACTTCGGCTAGCCTATATACGTTCGCTTCGCGCGAACGATAATCGCCACCTTTAACGGTATCATAGAAAAGACGGTACACAGAATCGCCATCTCCTTGGTAGTTTTTTGCGGCATTGATACCTCCTTGGGCAGCTATCGAATGCGCGCGACGGGGAGAATCTTGATAGCAAAATGCTTTTACATTGTAACCCAGTTCTGCCAAAGTAGCGGCCGCGGAACCTCCTGCCAGGCCTGTACCTACGACGATAACATCTATCAATCGCTTATTGGCCGGATTCACAAGATTGATATGGTCTTTATAACTTGTCCATTTATCCTTCAATGGGCCTTTGGGTACTTTTGAGTCCAATACAGACATAAATAAGGTCTTTATTAGTGATTAAAATGATGGTAGAGCGCAATGATAATAAACCCTAATGGGATCAAGACCGAATACGCCATTCCCAATTTTTTCATAATCTTTTTTCTTCCGACCGTGGCACCTATCGATTGAAATGCCGAGGTAAAGCCGTGCATTAAATGCAGTGCCAAAAAGACGAAGGCCAGAACATAGGCCCCCACACGTAAGGGAGATTCGAACTTGTGGTGCAATTCCTCATAATAGCGAAAACCTTCCCCGTTATGCAGCAGCCCTGAGGTGTCTCCGACAATGTATTTGGTGTTTATTTCCGGAAACCAAAAGTCTATAAAGTGAAGTACAATAAATGCGAGTATTGCCAAGCCGCTCCAAATCATATTACGGCTCATCCAACTTGAATTGGCCGCACCTTTGTTCTGCACATATTTTACATCTCTCGCCCCCTTGTTTTTCAATTCGAGCACAAAACCCATTACAAAGTGGAAAACAACCCCAAAGATCAAAACAGGTTGTAATAGGTATTGGATCAACCAATTCGTGCCCATAAAGTGGGAAACTTCGTTAAAACTGTCCGGACTACATACCGAAAGACTGTTAATGATAAAATGTTGAAGTAAAAAAATCATCAAGAAAAAAGCTGAAAGGGCCATGGCAACCTTTCTGCCTATCGAAGATTTAAAAAATCCGCTCATGGTTGGTAAGTTTGAATACAAATTTACGGTATAGACGAGTTCTTAACAAGTTTTTATGCGCTTATGTGCCGTATTTAGAAGGAGTTTGATCAAGGGTCTTGTCAGGGGCAATTTTTCTCATAAAGTGCCAAAAAAATGAACCAAAAAGATAGCCAACCCCATTTTTTACCGATATTCATGGCCAAAAACCGACATTAACCGATTTTAATAATGGACATTGGTCTTCTTTCAGTAAGCATGAACGTATATTCTACGCGTAGAATAGTGGAGGAAGCTGAAAATCTTGGTCATTTTATCGAACAGGTCGATCACACCAAATGTGTCGTCAAACTTGGGAAAGGAAAACCGCAAATTTTCTATCACGGCGATAATATTACCAATGATTTTGATGCCGTAATACCCCGTATAGGCACCAAGGTTACGCGGCATGGCGCCGCAATAGTAAAACAGTTCGAAATGAACGGTGTCTTCAGCACCGCACGTTCACTGAGTATCGCTAGGGCCAGAAACAAAGTGAGGACTTTACAGATCATGGCACGCAAGGGCATTCCTATTCCCGAAACTCTTTTTGCGATCGACCCCGACAACATTAAAGAACAGATCGAGATTTTGGGAGGCCCGCCCGTTATCATAAAGCTTCAAGAAGGCACACAAGGTTTGGGAGTCATTTTGGCCGAGACCAAAAAGTCGGCCAAATCGATAATCGATACTTTTTATAAGATGGATACCAGCATTCTCATTCAAAAATATATCGAGGAAAGCAATGGGGAAGACATACGTATTTTTGTCGTGGGCAATAAGATCGTGGCCAGCATGAAGCGTACGAGCGAATTGGATGAATTTCGTTCGAACGTACATCGTGGCGGTAGTACCGAGAAGGTAACGCTTTCAGCAAAAGAACAATATATCGCCTTGAATGCGGCCAAGCATATTGGACTGGGCGTCGCAGGTGTCGACTTGATCCGTTCAAAAAAAGGGCCCTTGTTGATCGAGGTCAATGCGTCTCCAGGGTTGCAGGGCATAGAAGCGGCCACGGGAGTGAATATTGCCAAGGAGATTATTTTATTCGTTGAACGCAATGGTCGAAAGAGAAGAAAATAGAGCTATCGTTATCGGAGGTGAAACGGTAAGCCCTGGGCAGGAAAAACTTGTCAATATCGCAATCGATCGTTTGCCGACTGGTACGTTGATCGATATTCCGGTGTATGTTTTTAATTCTAAAAAACCTGGGCCCACTTTATTGGTTCAGGCAGGGTTGCACGGCGACGAAATAAATGGAATCGAGATCGTGCGGCGTATGCTGCAGGAAAAAAGGTTCAAGATCGATAGGGGTGCCGTAATAGCCGTGCCGATATTGAACATTTTCGGATTTATCCATTTTTCTAGGGACGTACCCGACGGAAAGGACGTCAATCGTAGTTTTCCCGGCTCCAAAAAAGGCTCAATGGCCAGTAGAATAGCTTATCACTACACTTCGCAAATCCTTCCACAAATAGATTTTGGGATCGATTTGCATACTGGGGGCGCGCAACGACATAATTTTCCTCAGATCCGGTATACCGACGAGGATCCAAAAAGTTTGGAACTGGCAGAGATTTTTAATGCCCCTTTTAGCTTTTCGTCGCGTTTGATACGGGGCTCTTTTCGAAATGCCGCTTATCGTATGGGCAAGCCCACAATTGTCTTCGAAGCCGGTGAGAGTATGCGGTTCGACGATTATTCCATTTTAGAGGGCATGCAGGGCATTTTGAATATCTTAAGGCATTTCAATATGATCGATAAAATCGAGCCCAAGTATGTCGAACGTATGAAAAGTATCCATTTGACGGGTAGGCGCTGGCTTCGTGCACCTACGGCCGGCATGTTCATTCCCAAGGTCACAAACGGCAGCGAATTGAAAAAAGGCGAATTATTGGGAACGGTGACCGATACCTTTGGAAAGAAGACAAAAAAATTAAAAGCCCCCTTTGATGGCTTTGTTTGCTGTATAAACAACCAAGCTGTCGTAAATCAAGGGGATGCTCTATTTCATGTTGGCGGTGAAAAAATTCGATAGACGATTTGCTAGAAGCCTTTGTATTACCCCCATATAAGAGCTGTAAATTGGGTATTTTCAGTATTCAGGGAAGTTATAGAACAGACTATTGGGTTTGTTGACACGAATTGGTTGCCTTTACATTGGAATACACGCGCATTTCACCGATGGTCTAGGTTATAAATCGTAAAAATCAATTTGTTAATTGAAAGCGCTGAAGTTTGAAACCGACTTTGAGGTCGGTTTGGCGCAATGGGGTTGTTTAGGCCTTGGCCATCTACTTTTACCAAAAAAAAGTTGGAAAACTGCGCATGAATGTTATTCTGTAAAGTATATATTGGATGAAAGGAATAAATGTACGGTCAAATATGTTGTTGCCATTTCCATAATAATTGGATTTGGTATTGCATATCAACTTAAAATTTTGTTAATTTATTGATGTATAAACAACTAAACTCGTAAAAAAATGGAGGAGTACTTACCGTTAATCATTCAATTAATTTCTGGTGCCCTAGGGGGCAACGTAGCAGGAAAATTATTAAAAAACCTTTCCCTCGGAACGGTTGGGAATTCGATTTCAGGAATTTTAGGAGGTGGTCTTGGAGGCTATCTTTTGGGTATGTTGGGTATTGGAGCTGGGGGTGATCCTACAGCAGTTGCCGATGCGGCCGGTGGAATGGATCTTTCAAGTATTCTAGGTAGTGTCGCCGGAGGTGGCGTTGGCGGCGGCGTTCTCATGGCTATTATAGGCGCCATAAAAAATGCAATGGGCAAAAGCTAAATTGACCAACTTAAACTAGAAAGAGGGGCTCATTTAATGGGCCTCTTTTTTTATCTTCGCCATAGATAGTATTCAGATGTATAAATTATTCCTACCGTTATTGCTCTTGATGGCATCTTGTCCCAACGATAAGGTTTATGAAGTTGGTCAGATTATAACCCCGAAAGGCGAAATTTTGATATGGCTGCACGACGAAACCCCAAACCATAAAAAAAGCTTTATTCAATTGGCCAATGACGGATATTGGGACTCATTGACCTTCAATAGGGTCATTCCCGATTTTGTCGCCCAGGGCGGTTGCCCCGACACTCCCGAAGGGTTCAATGACCCCGAATATCTTTTGGCTCCAGAGTTTAGTGAAAAACTGTTGCACGATTATGGTGCTTTTGGGGCCGGTAGAGACGGTAACGCGGAAAAACTCTCGGCACGCTGCCAGTTTTATATCGTGCAGAATAAGAATGGCGAGCACCGTTTGGATGGTGATTATACGGTATATGGCAAAGTGATAAAGGGAATGGATGTGGTGGATGCCATTGTCAATGTACCCCGCGATACGATCGATGAGCCGTTGGTTCCAATTTCACTGGATGTCAATATCATTGAGATGAAGGCAAAAGACCTTAAGGAATATGCAGTCATCAATTAGTTTTTTTCAAGTTTTTGATCTCTTTTTCCACAGAAGCCTTAAGTTGTTTTTGGGCTGATTCGATGGCTTTTGCCAATTTTTCGCTGGGGGTATTTTCCATATCGGTCAGCGTTTGCATCGCCTTCAAATACCAATCTCGCCAAGCTTCGATAATTTGTACTTCTTGCCCAATTTTAGCATCTGCCTTGATGTTTTCAAGGCTCAGTTGTAATTCTTCTTCGATTCGGTTTTCCGCCGCTTTTTCCAAAGCGGCCAATTGGCCCAAAGCGGTATCGGTGTCTGAATTCAGCAGCGTAAATGCACTTACCAATGCGCCCGTACCTACATTTTTGAGGGTTTCTTGTGAAACTTTGTCCATACGGTCATTATCGGTATGGTAAAACTGGTCGGTAAAATGCCAAAGCAACAGCCCTGGAATATTGGCCTTTAGGAACGGTATGTGATCGCTGCCCCCTTCAAAGGGATTGGTGTTTACTTCCCAATCTGCATATTCCCCTTGTTTTTTAAAGTTTGTCAACATAAAGTCGTTGAGGTAGTGGGGTTTCATATCAGAGAGTTTCATGACCTCACCGCCCCATTCACTATGTTTATCATTGCCCCTGGTCCAAATGGCACTTGGGTCGGGCATTTTTTCAATTAAAAAAGAACCTCCGGTAATTGCAGTATTCTCTCCTACCATATCGAGGCTAAGGCCCCATTTTATTTTCTCGGAACGAGCTGCATCCTCCGTAATATACCGATGGGTAGAAACTATTTCATCGCCCCACAAAAAAGTTAAGGTGCGATTCAAATCGATTTTCTTGCTTTTTAGCAAATCGGCAGTCAAAACCGCCATCTCAAGTTGTGCGCCCACACCAGAGGCATTGTCGTTCGCCCCGGGCTCTTGAATGTGCGCGCTGAACACCAATCGCTCATCTGGATTTTCGCTCCCTTTCACGTCGGCAACAATAGTAAGTTCTTCGGATGGATAAATCTTCGTTTTAACTTTTACAAAAAGTACTACTTTTCCCTCGGCCATGGCTTTCTTAAGCTTTTCGTTTGCAGCATAGGAAAGTGCAATGCCCCATGCAGTGGATTCTGCTTGATACGGAAAGCTTCTAAATTGAATCGAAGTCGTATTCTTTTCGGGTTGTAGGTATTTCGGATTGTTATAGGTTATAATACCCAAGGCGCCCTGTTTTATGATAGCTTCCTCAAAAATGCCATGGGCCGAAAACGTAGCGTATACTATTTTTCCCTTTACATCATGATTTTCGATTTCTTCGGGCTTTTTAATATGTACAACCTCGGCCGTTATCCCTTCCGGTGGGGTCGAAACCGAGTTGACGTAGATCATATTTCGGTTCGTCGTAAAATTTAAGAGCGCCGTGTCTTGACCTATAATGGCCATTGAGGCATCTACAGGTTCCCAAGTGGGATTTTCCATGGCCCGCTTTTCGATTCGATAGGTCAATCGGTCATACTGCGTGGCGTTTTCCTCTAAAACATAGCCCGCTTTTTCCAATTCTTCTGCAATTCTGTAAACGGTTTTATTGAACCCCGTATTACCTGTGATGCGCCAATATTTCTCAACGAAATCTACGGTTTCATAGGCCAATTCTCCTGTAAACAACGGACGGACCAATTCAAAATACTCTTCGGTATTTTTATTTTGTCCGAAGCAGCTTATGATTCCGAGAACGGATACCGTTAGTCCAAGTATAATCCTATTCATGCCATTTGGAATTTCATGATTTTATTGGTCCCACTTCCAGTCATTTCCGATGATCAGCTTTTCCTTAAGATTGTTCTTGATCATGAATTCCTTGGTAGTCTCACTATCCATTTTGGTTGCGGGAAGTTTATCCGCATTGGCGAGGCCATAAAGCATCATGGTACCAAAACGGGCCGTGTTGGTAATATGTTCTTTGTTGACCAGATCAAAATCATCACAATCGGAATGGTAACACCCATAAATGGAACGATCAAGGTTGCTATGTACCGATAATATGGGTACGCCTTCAAGCATAAAAGGCTGGTGGTCGCTATGCAGACCGGATCGGTTTGAAAAATCGTTTTTGTAGATAGTATCCTGCATTTGTATGGCCTCGCCCAAAGATTTGAAAAAGGCTTCATCATCCAATTTTCCGCCTGCGTTCATCCCGATAGGATTGCCCGACATATCAAGGTTCATCATATACTTTATATTGTCAATGGTTCCGTTTTTGATGGCCTCATTGACAAAATGTTTAGACCCCAAAAGTCCTTGCTCCTCACCCATGAACATCATAAATTTTATGGTTCGTTTGGGGCTTAGGTTATTCGCTTTGAAAGCTCTTGCGATATCGAGTACCGCAAACGAACCGATACCGTTATCGATAGCTCCCGTTGCCAGATCCCAAGAATCTAAATGCCCTCCGATAACGATTACCTCATCGGGCAATTCGCTTCCTTTCAAGGTAGCGATAACGTTTCTTGCCTTGATCATGTCGCTCTTATTGGTCATTTCGATATCGGCTGTAGCTTTGCCATTTTTTAGCGACTCTTTTAAAGCCATTCCGTCTTCCTTGCCGATACAGACCGCAGGAATCGGAATCAATTCCCCGGTTACCGATGCGGTGCCCGTCAACAGAACGCCATTGTCGACTTGGTTGATGATGATAATGCCGATTGCGCCGTATTTGATGGCCAAGGCGGTTTTTTCGCTTCGGTGCAAATTGGTAAGTCCTTCTTCACTTCCTTCCAGAATACCAATGTAGACCAGTGATATCTTACCTTTCACCGCATCTGGACTGTTTTGATAATCCACTTCCAATCCATTGCCCATATCGACAATTTCGCCGGTAACACTTGCTTCCACGGGAGAATGGCCCAAAGTAACCACTTTAACATCCTCATCATTGATTTTGAGCGCCACCTGATCCCGTGCCCAGGCTTCGACCTCAAAAGTTTGGAAGGCAACATCCTCAAAACCGTATTCCTTGAACTTGTTATAGGTATATTCCTCGGCCTTGGCCCCGTTTTCGGAGCCTGTCAAACGATGGCCGATGGTTTTTGTGGCTTCTTCCAATGTGGTGTATGCCTTTGAATTTTGTTTAATCTCTGCATCGAGCCTTGCAAAGAGTTCGGCTCGGGTCTCTTCTTTTTTAGTTTCGGTGCAAGAAAATACAAGTAACAATGCGATTATAAAAGGTGTGATTCTTTTCATATTTAATTCAATAGTTTATGATTTGATTTTTTTATCCAGTTTTATTTGAAATTCGCTCTTTTTAAGTTGGGCATTCAATTTTTTTACCTCTACGCCCATGAATTTTTTGAACTTCTTGTCCACATCTTCCAACCGCTTATTAAAAATTGCATATACTTCCCGTTGTTGGTCGGTGGGTTTGAAATCAATGCCGTTTCCAGTTATATCGCTGGCAAGGGCGCTTAACCTCCCATAGAGTTTCATCGGTGACCTAAAGGCATCTTCCCGCGCACCCGTCAAATGGATGTCATATAGAGAGCCTGCAATTGATTCCGCCAAAACCCGAAGTTCATCTGCTTTTTCGACATCCGATTTGTTTTTTAATTTAGGGATAAGCGTTTCAAGTTCGGCCCGGATCTCCTCGATATCGTTTATCATGGTAACGGCAAGGTTCATGGCATCGCGCAGTTCCAACGAAAAGGCGACCTGTTTTTTTATGTCTTCCAAAGTGCCCTCGGTCGTCGGGTCTTTCAGTACTTCGACCTCCCTGACATATTCTTCTTCCCCGATGACCAATTTGACTTTATAGCTATCAGGAACCACTTTTGGCCCGTATTGACCTCGCATCAGATCGAGGTCCCAAGTGACCAAAGGGCGCCAGCCTTCGCCATTAAGTTGTACCCAAGGTCTTCCTGGGGGGGCGGTCTGCAACTTCGGCTTAAAGGTAGGTTCATAGCGCAGGTCCCACATGACGCGATTGACACCGGGTTTGTTCTTTCCCTCCATGGTTCGCACAACTTCATTCTCTGGGGTCAAAATCTGTATTTCTATTTTCTGATCGGTACTGTCCTTTAAATAATAATTGATTTCGGCCCCATAGTCGGGATTTCTTCCTGAGTTCATGCTTGGGCCGTCGGTCTTGATACTTTGAACATTTTGAAAACGGTAGGCGGGCCGAAGGCTGAAAAGATGCGCCTCATTACCTTTGGCCTCAAGGTCATATTCGCGCAAGGGAGAAATATTGTCCAAGATGTAGTAGCCCCTGCCATAAGTACCCACGACTAAATCGTCAAACCTTTCCTGGATCTCGAGCCAATATACCGGTGCGGGGGGGAGGTTGTTTTTCAGGCGCATCCAACTTTCGCCGTCGTCTGTTGTAAAATAGATTCCATTATCAACACCGAGATAGAGCATGCCCTCCCTTTTCGGGTCTTCCTTGATGACGTGGGCAAAGCTGTGTACCGATTTTGGAACTGTTTCCGAAATCAATTTCCAACTTTGTCCATAATTCGCCGTCTTATAAACATAGGGGTCAAAGTCGCCCATTTGATGCAGGTCTACCGAGATATAAGCAGTTCCCTTTTTATATCTGGAAACTTCGATATTGGCAATCGTGCCCCATTTTGGCAGATCGAGAATGTTCTGGGTAACGTTCGTCCAATTTGCGCCGCCATCACGTGTCAATTGCACCTGCCCGTCATTGCTGCCCGTCCATATAAGTCCGGATTCCAGTGGAGATTCCACGATACTGAAGAGCACGGATCCATCAAAGGTCATCAGATTGTCAATGGCGATACCGCCTGAGCTTTGTTGATGCGTTTTTTCGTTAAGGGTCAGATCCGGACTGATGACCTGCCAACTTTGTCCGTCGTCATCACTTTTGTGCACAAATTGGCTCCCCACATAGACCCGATGTTTGGTATGGGGCGAAAAAGCCAAAGGAAAGTTCCAGTGCCATCGGTATTTCAGTTTTCCGGGTTCCCAACCGTAGGCCGCTTCGGGCCATACACGTACCTCGCGGGCATGGCCTGTTCTGGCATTGAAGCGTTCCAGTCCGCCGTCGTAACATCCCGACCAAACGATATCGTTGTCAAAAGGATCGGGTTGGGCAAAACCGCTTTCGCATCCGCCTACATCCGACCAAAGCCCAAGGGGAATATAACCTTGCCGGCTATTGCTCGGGCCTTTGTACGAATAGCCATCTTGGCGGTTTCCGTAGACGTTATACGGTATTCGGTCATCGACGGCAACATGGTACATCTGTGCGATGGGCAATACAATTCGCTGAAAACTTTTGCCATGGTTCAAGGTAATACTTGCACCGCCGTCATGGGCCACCATCATACGGTCGGCATTGGTGGGATCCAACCAAATATCGTGATTGTCGCCTCCGGCACTATATCCGCCTTTGATGGTCTTGCCACCATCTTTAGAGGTACTGAACTTTACGTTGGCAAAATAAAGTTCGTTCGGGTCGCTCGGTGAAACGGCCATGCGAATATAGTATGGGGCCCGTTCCCCGATGTCGTGGTTGCGGGTCTGCAAGGCCCAAGAGTTCCCAAAATCTTCGGAACGATATAATGCCGGACTTTCAATCTCGAACAGGGCATAAACAACGTCGGGTTCGGAGTATGAAATGGCGACGGCCGTTTTTCCGACCGGATTGTCCTTACCTCCGGGGAGACCATATTTAGAAAGGGGCTCCCAGGTCTCGCCCCCATCGGTCGTGCGATAGACCCCGCCACCGGGGCCGCCGCTGTTCAGCCCCCATGAATTGATATGGATCGACCACATGCCGACCAAAAGGCGTTCGGGATTTTTAGGGTCGATGGCCAGCTCGGCCGCACCGGTATTCTCATCCACGAAAAAGATGCGCTTCCAGGTCTTGCCGCCATCGGTGGTCTTATATACCCCTCGTTCTTGTTGAGGCCCGTAGGTATGGCCAAGGGCCGCGGCATAGACGATATCTGGATTCGTAGGATGCACGATGATCCGCCCGATCCGCCCCGTCTTTTCGAGCCCCATATTTTTCCAAGTCTTTCCGGCATCCTCGGATCTATAGATGCCGTCACCCATGGCATGTGCCGGGCGAATTACAAAGGTCTCTCCGGTACCGACCCAGACAATATCAGGGTTGGTAGGAGTAATCGCCACCGAACCGATCGAGGAAACATCCTGATCATCAAAAATGGGATTCCAATTGAGTCCGCCATCAGTCGTTTTCCAAAGTCCGCCAGAGGCCGCCCCGATATAGTTGACCATGGGGTCGCCCGACACTCCGGCAACGGCAATGGTGCGATTTCCTTCAGGGCCGATAAAACGGAATTTCAGGTTTTCAAAGATGGAAGGGTCGGTTTGTGAGGCAAGGGAAAGGGGAATGCACAGAAGCAAGGCAATGAAACGAAGTTTTATCCGCATAGTGTTCCTTAGATTATTTGAATAGCTCCTAAATTTACAAAATAGTTATGCGTCGATCGACCTGAAATTATAGGTTATTCTTACATTTAGGCAACAAATCAGATAATAATGAAATACGAACAAATTCAGAATTCCCTTTTCAAGAAGAACCGTAAAAAGTTTATGGCGCAAATGGCCCCCAAAAGCATTGCGATCTTCAATTCGAACGATATTTACCCCATAAGTGCCGATAGTACGATGCCCTTTCAGCAACATCGCGATATTTTTTATTTGAGCGGTGCCGATCAGGAAGAAACGATATTGGTTTTGTTTCCGGATGCCATGGATAAAAAACATCGGGAAATATTATTCGTTCGCGAGACCAATGAACATATCGCCGTTTGGGAAGGCGCAAAGCTGACCAAGGAAAAAGCGACCGAGGTCTCGGGCATCGAGACTGTACACTGGCTTTCCAACTTCGATAAGATTTTCTTCGACCTTATGACCGAGGCCGAAACGATCTATTTGAATACCAACGAACACTATCGGCAATCGGTCGTGACCCAGACCCGCGAGGCACGTTTTATCGAAAAGGTCAAAAAAGATTATCCCGCGCATAGCGTGGCCAAGAGCAATCCGATTTTGCAGCAGATCCGTGGGGTCAAGGAGCCAGAGGAAATCAAGTTAATGCAAAAAGCCTGCGACATTACCGAAAAAGGATTTCGCAGATTGTTGAACTTTGTGAAACCCGGAGTTTGGGAATACGAGATCGAAGCCGAACTGCTTCATGAGTTTGTGCGCAACCGCTCAAAAGGCTTTGCCTATACCCCGATCATTGCCTCGGGCAACAATGCCAACGTGCTGCACTATATCGAGAACAACCAACAATGTAAGGATGGCGACATGATCTTGATGGATGTCGCTGCGGAGTACGCCAATTATTCAAGCGATCTTACGCGAACGATTCCTGTGAACGGAAAATTTACCAAGCGTCAAAAAGAAGTCTACGAAGCAGTGCTTCGGGTCAAGAACGAGGCCACGAAAATGTTGGTGCCCGGTACCATTTGGGCCGAATATCACAAAGAATGTGGCAAGATCATGACTTCTGAACTTTTGGGCTTGGGGCTTCTCGACAAGGCCGACGTTCAAAATGAGAATCCCGAATGGCCCGCCTATAAAAAATACTTTATGCACGGTACCAGCCACCATATCGGTTTGGATACGCACGATTACGGCGAGCTCAAGACCCCGATGAAGGCGAACATGGTCTTTACCGTAGAACCGGGCATTTATATTCCCGGTGAGCAAATGGGTGTTCGTTTGGAAGATGATGTGGTCATTCAGTCGACCGGCGAGCCCTTTAACTTGATGGGCAATATTCCCATCGAGATCGAAGAGATCGAGACGTTGATGCAAAGCCCCCTCTAACTCCCCAAAAAGGGGGGACTCTGACCCGGACGGAAAATGTGATTTTGACCATTGTTTTTCTGTTAAGGTGATTTCACTAGGGAATTTTGTGAAAATACGGCAACAGTAATCGAGGTGTCGAAGAATAATAAAAAGGAAAGTATATTTTAACGTGAGCTCGATATAGCTTTGCTTTTCAATATTATATGCCGATTTTTAATTTTTTATGGTTGAATGTCAGGTCGAGCGCAGTCGAGACCTTAATTTTAGTATCGGATTTTACCTACCTCTCGACTGCGCTCGAGGGAACACGTACTTATTTTATGGATTTTTGAACATAAAAATGTCAAGTCTTAAATTGAACTCACGTTGTACTACTAAAAAAGATTAGGTTATGAAATTGGTATCATGGAACGTAAATGGAATCAGGGCAACTGTAAAAAAGGGATTTGAAGATGTCGTGGCCGACTTTAATGCGGATGTTTTCTGTATTCAAGAGACCAAGGCGCAGGACGATCAGGTAAAGGAGGCGTTAAAGGATATTACCGAATATGAAATCTTTACCAATAGCGCCGAAAAAAAAGGATACTCGGGTACGGGCATTTTGACACGGAAAAGTCCCGTTGCATTCGATCGTGATATGGGCAAGATCGAACATGATACCGAAGGCCGGATCACCCACGCCGAATATGAAAAATTCCATTTGGTCAATGTGTACGTACCGAATAGTGGCAATGGGTTAAAAAGGCTCGACTACCGTGCCATTTGGGATGTGGACTTTACCCAATACCTTTTGCAATTGCAGAAGGATAAACCCTTGATCATTACCGGGGATTTTAATGTGGCCCATACCGAGAACGATCTTGCTAACCCCAAACCGAACTACAACAAAACGTCGGGATTCACGCAAGTGGAGATTGATGGGCTGGACCATTTGATTAATACACTTGGCGTGGTGGACAGCTATCGCGAACTACACCCCGATACTTTCGATAAATATACCTTTTGGAGCCAACGTTTTGGGGCCAGATTAAGAAACGCGGGCTGGCGTATCGATTACTTTATGGTCGACCGTGCCATTTGGGACAGGGTAAAATCGGCCGAGATCCATGATCAGATCATGGGGAGCGATCATTGCCCCATTAGTTTGGAGATAGACCTATGAAATTGGTGTGGCCATTGGCACTTACCTTCCTTTCGTAATGTTGATTTTGGTGGTCTGTTCGTTTTATTTTTATTCCAAGAAGGGGGAGAAACTCTGAGTAGAATATCTTATAGTTGAAGCAATGTATCGAGATTGAACTAAAAGAACTTGTTTTTTTACTCAGTTCTTTGTTGTAAGCGGTTTTTATTTATTATTCAGTAGATAAAACTGAAATAAATTAATAATAATTGTAAGTAAGAAACCTAGAACCACAATATTATGAAGGAAATAGATAAAGTTGGCTATTCGACTTTGTGGATTAAAATTATCTGTAAATAATATATTCAAAGTATACGGTAAAATTTGTCTATAATTCCAAAATTTGTTTTTTTCGATATCGTCTATTTTCTTGTTAATTCTCTTTTTATCAATTTCGAGTTCTGTTAAATATTGTTTAATAATATCATACAGGTTTTCTTTATCATTGAAAATATTTAGTTCCAATAACTTGATATTACTATGGTCATAAATTTCAATTTCCTTATAATCATGTCCTCCAGGTATTTCCTGCCGCATTGTTTTTCCTGTGACCATAAAAGAGTCAAATTTTAAAATTCTTTTATTATCTAGATAGTTCCATGGAATTTGAGATAATTGATTAGAATACTTGTTTGTAAAGTCAGTCAACTCTGGTTTATGCTTTTTAATTAATCTATTTTCTATTTCCATTTTTTGTTCAAATGCCTGCTTCATTTTTTCATTACGTTCAAATGAGATAATATTCTTTTCAATCCTAATGCTATTTTCATTTTGATTAATTAGCTTCATATAAATCAAAGGAAAAACCAATAAGTGAAGTAATATGAAAATGGATATGGACTTAAAGAATAATCTAATCTGTTTCTGTTCTTTCTTCTTTCCTATTATCCATGCAATTCGGGATAAAAAAATGAGAAAGAAAACAACTATGAAATCCAGTATTATTTGCCACATTTAAGGGAATCTTTTCGTTAAAATTGCTTATAACAATTACATATGATCATTTACTCTAAGATACTTAAATCGTTTCAATTGAAAGGGTAACGTTAAAGACCTTAGGAGTTGTTTTTGGAGCGCGGCCAATAATCAATGTTATTAATAATAACAAAAACCACCAAAGCCGGCAACACCCACCCCATACTGTATTCTTGTAAAGGTATCCAATCGAGTATTCCCCCTTTGGGGGTTAGGGGGCTTATACTCCCCAAAAAATCAGGAACACTAAAAAGTATGGTAGTGAAAATGACCGCCCGAAATACTTTTTCGGATGCAAAACGTTCGGGTACGACGTTCAGCAAGATCAACACGATCGTAATAGGGTAGATAAACATCAAGGCGGGTACGGCAACGGCAATGATATAATGTACATCGAATTGCCCCATGGCCACGCCAAGAAAACAGCCGATAATTGACGTAATCAGATAGGCCTGTCGCGAACCGCCAAAACGGTGTTTGATAAAATCGGCGGTTCCGGTGACGATGCCTACGGCGGTAGTAAAACAGGCAAGGCTCACCAAAATACTTAAAAAGAGATTTCCGGGATTGCCCAAAGTTTTTGAGGCGATTCCGCTTAAAAGGGTCGTCCTTGAAATTTCGGGATCGAATTCGGCACCCATCAGGGCTCCGGTCAATATGAGTCCGGCGTAGATGAAAAAGAGTCCGAATCCGGCCAGCCATCCGGCATGGCGTATCAATTGTTTCTTTTCGGCAAATGAGGCTTTTTTGTCCTTGATATTGATGGAGATGATGATGACCCCCCCGACCACTACCGCGCCGATGGCATCGAAAGTTTGATAGCCTTCGAGAATACCATCGGTAAACGGACTCGCAAAAACCGTTTTCCCGAAAGTGAACTCATAATCGAATGCGGTAATTCCGATGATGAGAAACAAGATCATAATAATGCCCGGGGTCAGGATCTTACCGACAATGTCGAGAATCTTCGAACGGTTGACCACAAAAACAAAGACCAGTGCGAAGTAAACAACGCTCGTCAAGAGCGAGGGCGAACCGAAAATGGGCTGTATCGCCATTTCATGGGTTACCGAGGCCGTGCGCGGCGAAGGTAGGCTTATGGCAATGACATAAACGATATAGCAGTAAACGACACTGAATGTAGGCGATACCTTGCGAGCAAAGTCGAACATGGTGCCCTGCAATCTTGCATGGGCCAATATTCCGAAAATGGGGATCAGGACGGCTGAAAGGCAAAAGCCGAAAGCGACCAACCACCATAGTCCTCCTGATTTGAAACCCAGTAGCGGGGGTAAAATTAAATTTCCGGCTCCGAAGAACAATGAAAAAAGGGCAAAGGCGGTAACCAGGGTATCTTTCGATCTCAACATCTTCGGTCGCGTTTCAGTGCGGAAGATAATTAATAAAATCATTCGCACTGGCACTTGTTTTTCCATACAAAAATTATACGTGTCCATCATCGGCGTTATGGCACAGTTCATCGAAAAAAATGCCGTTCATCGAAAATATGGACGGAACACTATGAAAGACCCAATAAAAGACAGTAGGGAGGCGTTCTTTAAAAAGAAATGTGACATGAACCATTTCGAACCCATAAACTGATTTTTTGTTTGTTGCATCTACGGCCCCCAAATCCCGAAAATGCAATGTAAAACCTACATCATGAAGAAAGTATTTTGCAATATTTTTGGCCACCACTATGCGGTGTCAAAGAAAGTTACCTCACACATCAAAGAATATAAATGCATCCATTGTGGAAGGGAAGTGACCACCGATGTCGGTGGACATTTATCGACCCTCACCCCCGAATTGCAGGATATCAACAAAACATTGGAGATTATATATCAAAAGAGACATCAAGCCGCTGGCAATGCGGCCTAATTATGCTTTGGCAATAGAATTCAGGTAACAACTGTTGCGGAATTCAAAAGTTATTCCTGGAAATTAAGAAAGCACCTTCGTTCTCAACTGTCGTATGCCCCACAATAGTTAAGTTAGGATTGCCCTTGATTTTCGGGAATTTTTTTATTGGAATATGTTCTGCCCTAAGGGAAATTTGCCCATTGGCTCAATCTTCTTTTCTTGTTAAGTTCGAAATTATCTTGGCCGTTATTTCCGGTATCGCTTCATCGGGCAGGTCATGACCCATATTCTCGATCCACAGATGTGTCGAACCGGGTATGATCGAATCCAACTTTTTACTGTGTTCGATGGGCATCACGGGATCCTTTTCCCCATGGACCAACAATACGGGAATTTTCAAATTGCTCAATTGATCATATCGCGAACCTGATAATAGAATTGCCGCAAAATGGTGTCGGGCGGCCATTAGATTGTAACCGTCGCGTTTCTTTAGATTGTAATATGAAACTTCAGTCAAGGTCTTGACATCGATTTCACCGGTTGCACCGCCCATCAGTATTCTTTTTTGAACGATTTGGCGCTTGATCTGTCCTTTCTTGTTTCCAAAAAATCCATGGTTCAATACAGCGCTTATCATTTTTGGTAGTACTTCGTTTGACATGGGGGGCAATTTATCATCCATGACATGCCCCGATGACATTATCGATGTCAGGGTAGCAGATCTTTCGGGGTGTTCTATGGCGATTAGCTGTGCGATCATCCCTCCCATTGAGGCACCTACGATATGTGCTTTTTCAATAGCGAGCGTGTCAAGTATGGCAATGGCATCGTCGGCCATATCGTTCAAGGTGTACGGATCCAACTTTTTCCACTTTTTGACGTAGGAAGAAAGACCTGTGCCTCGATGGTCGAACCGTATTATCTCATAACCGGCATCGTTAAAATATGAAATAAAATCGGGCGGCCAGGCCAAGGCATCTTGTCCGTTGCCCATAATCAAAAGCACCGTGCCCTTTTTATTCGTTTTTGCAGGTATTTGCTCGTACCATATTTTGTTTCCGTCGTTGACCGCATAACCGGTTTGCCCTTTGACGACCTCTGGCGGGGCCGTTTTAAGTACCGATCTGATTGTTCGTCTCTGTTCTTTTGAGAGTTTGGGAATAGGAGCACATCCCAAAAGTGACAATATCAAGAACAAAATGGATAAATAACGGGCCGATTTTACCATACCTGCCATATCAATTCTATTTGGGTGGATCGAAAGAATTCCATCCCTGAGCCGTCAACGGTATTTTGGTATTGGCCCTTGAGATCAAATGAGCCCCATCGGCGATATCGGTCATGTGCCCGATTACCGTTAAATTCGGATTGCCCTTGATCCTGTCGAAATCACTTTGATCGATCGTGAACAACAGTTCGTAATCTTCACCGCCATTGAGGGCTACGGTCGTGCTGTCCAATTTGAACTCTTCACAGGCCGAAATGACCGTGGGATCCAATGGAATTTTCTCCTCGAACAAATTACATCCTACCTTGCTGTTCTTGCAGAGATGCAAGATTTCTGAGGAAAGCCCATCGCTGATATCGATCATCGCCGTAGGTTTGACGTTCAGGTCGTTCAAAAGTTTGACCATGTCTTTTCGAGCCTCTGGTTTTAATTGTCGTTCGACAATGTACGAATAGGGTTCAAGGTCGGGCTGGTTGTTTGGGTTTACCTTAAAAACCTCTTTTTCGCGCTCCAGTACCTGTAGGCCTAGATAAGCTCCGCCAAGGTCGCCTGTGACGACCAAAAGATCATTGGGTTTGGCTCCGTCTCGGTAGGTTATTTTTTCTTCGGATGCTTCCCCCAGTGCGGTGATGCTGATCAGTAATCCTGTTTGTGACGATGTCGTATCGCCTCCGATCAAATCGACCCCATAGGTTTTGGTCGCCAGCAGAATTCCCGCATACAATTCTTCCAAAGCCTCCAGCGGGAAGCGGTTCGAAGCTGCTATGGACACCGTAATCTGCGTCGCTTGGGCATTCATGGCATATACATCGGAGAGATTTACCATTACGGCCTTATAGCCCAAATGTTTCAAGGGCATATAGCTGAGGTCGAAGTGAATCCCCTCAATAAGCAAGTCTGTGGTAACGACGGCCTTTTTGTCACCAAAGTCAAGTATTGCGGCATCGTCCCCGATGCCTTTTAAAGTCGATTCGTTTTGAATCTGGAAATTTTGGGTGAGATGGTCTATAAGTCCGAATTCACCCAGTTTTTCCAAAGAGGTGCGTTCTTGATTTTTGTCTTCTAGCATGGCACAAAAGTAAGGTGTAAATACAAAATTCATGAATAAAAAAAACCGAAGACATCAATCCCCGGTTTTGATATTCTTAATTGCAGAAGACTTATCCTAAAGAATAACCATCTCGGTACGTGCGTTTTACATATTTGTTGGCAGGTTCGAAATTGGTAATTTTCATATTCTCGGCATCCCAAAGTAGGCGCTTTCTACCGTAGTAGCGGGCACCACTGCCCCAGAAGCCCGTATTTTCTATTGTGGGATCTTCTTCGAAATAGGCTTTTAGCGCCAAATTACCGATAAGGATGCTTTCGGTGAAAGGTCCGGCATAGTCGAACGATGAGCTGGTCTCGGCATTGCCATAACCTGCGATACAGGCATTTACCCATTGAAGGTAGTGCCCCTCGGGAACCCTTGCGATGGTTTCCTCGACTTCAAATTGTTCGTTGAGTGTCAAAGGCAATAGCCTAGGGTTGGCCCCGTAACAATCGGCCAACAATTTCCCTTTGGTACCGATAAAGAGCACACCGCCGTCCCAGTTGCCCAACGCTTCGTCATCGCCCATTTCGTCGGGTCGCTCGGGGAGTAGTCCACCATCCATCCAAGTAACTTTTACAGTGCCCATTCCGTCGGTTCTCGGATAGCTTAGATGTATCTTACTAGAATTCGGAAAACTTCCTGGGTACTCCTTATACTGAAAATTACCGATAAAAGAGTCTGAGACACTACATTCCACACTATTTGGATAGAGAATGGGAAGTATTCGATATACGGGATCCATAATATGACAGGCCATATCGCCGAGGGCTCCTGTGCCGAAGTCTGACCAGCCCCTCCAGTCGAATGGTAAATAGGCATCGTTGTAATCCCTCATTTTGGCGGTACCGAGCCACAGGTCCCAATCCAGACCTTTGGGAATTTTATTTTTTTTCGTCGGTGTTTGCAGTGCTTGTGGCCAAATGGCACGGTTTGTCCAGCATTTTACCGTATGTACCTCACCAATGATGCCCGTATCATAGATTTCCTTCATTTTTCGAACACCGTCCCCGGAACCGCCTTGATTCCCCATTTGGGTGACGACCTTGAATTCTTTTGCGGCCTCGGTCAGCATTCTGGCCTCCCAAATATCATGGGTAAGCGGTTTTTGAACGTAGACGTGCTTGCCCATGGCCATGGCCTGATAGGCCGCCACGGCGTGGTTATGGTCCGGTGTCGATACCGATACCGCATCGATATTGTCCTTTTCCTTTTCGAGCATTTTTCTAAAGTCGTGGTAGTAGCTCGCCTTTGGAAAAGATTCGCGCGATTTTACGGCCTGTCTGTCATCTACATCACAAAGGGCAACGATATTGACATTCGGACTCTCGGCAAAAGATGCGATATCGCTTGTTCCCTTTCCGCCGGCCCCGATACCGGCAATATTCAGTTTGTCGCTAGGGGGCACGAAACCCTGGCCTCCCAATACGTGTCTAGGCACGATCATGAATCCAGCTGCGGCCAGTCCAGAATTCTTGACAAAAGTTCTTCGTGATTTGTTCATTGGTTCGGTCTTCTTTTTAGGCATAAAGCTATACGGTTTAACAGTTTAAAAAAGTGAGCATCAAGATAATCAATTCTATTGGATTGAAGGTAGATGCCTCCAAAATTTTAGGGGACAATATTACCGAATCATTATCTTTGACCTAACGAATTCAATTTCAATGCTATGAAATGAGCATAAGCAAATTTAATTTTTTGCATACCAACCGAAATAATTAAATTTTTTATGCGAAAGCGCAGCGGTTGATTTATGCATAAAATTTTTATTATACTCATTTTTAGATTAATACAAATTTTTAAATAAATGAAAAGATCAATTGTCTTGCTGGTAGTCATACTATTCTATTTCTCAGGATGCTCCAATGACCAAGAAAACCCCGTTGCGGACGATAATGGTATAGAGGGCGAAGGCAATCAAGTCGAAACGGCCTTCAAACCCTGTGATAATGGTAAGGCAGGTGAATACCCCTGTGAGGGATTTGATCTTTTGGGGCAGATTCCTTTGGCCGATTTCAGCGCCCGGGCCGCCAATGATATTTGGGGTTGGACCGATGTAACCACAGGAAAAGAGTACGCATTGATGGGACTGGACAACGGAACCGCCTTCATCGATATATCGGATACCGAAAATTTAATCTATTTGGGCAAGCTGCCAACCGCCACGGTCTCCGATACGTGGAGAGACATTAAAGTTCATCAAGACCATGCCTTTGTTGTAGCGGACAATAATTCGGGTGACGATGCCCATGGTATGCAAGTATTTGATTTGACCCGCTTGCGCGATGTGGCAAACCCGCCCCAGACTTTTGATGCCGATGCACATTATACCGGTTTGGGAAGGGCCCATAATATTGTTATCAATGAAGATACCGGTTTTGCCTATGTGGTCGGCACCAATCGGGGAGATGCCTTTCAGGGCGGGGCACATTTCATTGATATTCAAGACCCTAAGAACCCTGTGCCGGTGGGGGGCTACGGTGCCAGTGGATACTCACATGATGCACAAGTAGTTACCTATAATGGCCCCGATACAGATTATACAGGCTCTGAAATCTATATCGGGGCGAACGAGACCAATGTAATAATTGCCGACGTGACCGATAAGGACAATCCTGTCGAAATTTCTTCCTTGTCTTACGGTAACAGGGCCTATACACACCAAGGGTGGTTTACAGAAGACCAACGTTATTTCATACTAGGAGACGAACTTGATGAAATAAACTTTGGCACCAATACGCGTACGTTGGTCTTTGATTTTACCGATTTGGACAATCCCGTACTACACACGGAATACACTGGCCCAGTCTCGGCGATCGATCATAACGGTTACGTAAAGGGCGATGAATATTATCTGGCCAATTATACGGCAGGCATACGCGTACTTGATATTTCCGGCATTGATGCAAAATCGATTGTGCAAGCAGGGTTTTTCGATACCTTCCCTACCTCTAATACCGCTGGTTTTAATGGTGTTTGGAGTGTGTATCCTTATTTTGAAAGCGGTAAGATCATTGTCAGCGATATCAACCGCGGCCTTTTTGTGGTCAAAAAGTCGAATTCATGAACAAATGCCTTTTCATTCCATTACTTTTTGTGCTAATTTCTTGTTCTACGGATAGCGAAAATTTTGATGGCCGTTCAGAGGTCGCTTTTATTGGCGAACTAGAATGGGTGAAGCGTTTTGGCGGTTCAGGTGAAGAAACGGCACGTAAGATAATTGGCACTTCAGATGGCGGTTTTGCCGTTTTGGGGTATACGAATAGCGTTGATGGCGACCTTGACTTCAAAAACCTTCCCGTCGATGATTATTGGTTGCTTAAGTTCGACGCTATGGGTGATCTTGAATGGAACAGAACCTATGGTGGAAGCGGGCAAGATCTAGGACAAAGTTTGGTGCAGACCTCAGATGGAGGATTCGCTTTGACCGGATATGCCCAAAGTGCGGATGGCGATGGAAGCAACAATGAAGGATTTCATGACAATTGGATAATCAAGTTGAATGCCCAAGGTAGTATCGAATGGGAGAGAAGTTACGGTTTTTCGGGTCACGATCACTCCTACGATATCCTACAAACCGAAGATGGGGGATTTTTCTTCGTGGGATTTTTGGATATAACATTGGCCAGGGCTGACGGATACAATGAAAAAGGAAGCTCGCTTACCCGCCATGGAGTAGGTGAATTCTGGGGGACCAAGATCGATGCCATGGGGAATATCGAATGGCGAAGTTATTTTGGGGGTTCGAACAACGATAGGGCCCATGCCGTGGTACAGGCCGATGATGGGGGCTTTGTAATGACTGGTTTTTCCGAGAGCGTAGATTTTGATGTAAGCGATAGCAAGGGCAGCTATGATTTTTGGGTCGTAAAGGTCGATGTTGATGGCAATTTGTTGTGGCAACGTTCCTTTGGTGGCTCAGGTATCGAAATAGCACAGGATATTGCCAAAACGAATGACAATGGTTACGTAATAACGGGCAATACTTTCAGCAATGATACCGATGTAGCAAAGAATAACGGCGAATCCGATATTTGGCTGATCAAAATCGACGATAAGGGCAATCTTGTTTGGGAAAGGACTTTTGGAGGAACATTGTTTGACGCGGCGCAAAGCGTAAGAACCTGTTCCGATGGAGGCTTTATGGTCACCGGAAATTCAAAAAGCAATGATGTCGATTTAATCCACAATGAGGGAGAGAATGATATCTGGCTTGTGAAAACCGATTCAGAAGGGCATATGGTTTGGCAAAAAACCTTTGGAGGTTCGGGAGTCGACTTCGGGTTCGACACTTTAGAAAATTCCGACAAAAGTATTATCGTCGTCGGGGAGACCTCAAGCTCCGATTTTCCTGATCTTCAAAATAGGGGAAAGACCGACCTGATAGTAATGAAAATCAGATAAGTCACTTTCTTTTTCTTAGGTAACTACTACCATAACAAAATCTTATATTTCAATACGTTATAATAATGTTAGTAAATGCGGTAAAACCCTACTAATGCTATATATTTGTAAACTATTTAGAATCGTACCAAATAATGATACAAGTTTCTGAAACGGCGAAGAAGAAGGTTATCGGCCTGATGACTGAGGAAGGTTTTGACGCTACCAAGGCTTATGTACGTGTGGGTGTAAAAAGTGGCGGTTGCAGCGGACTTTCTTACGAACTCAAGTTTGACGACAAGATAGGGGAGGCAGATAAGATCTTTGAAGACAACGATGTGCGCATCATCGTCGACAAAAAGAGTTTTCTATATCTAGTGGGCACGACCTTGGAATATTCAGGCGGACTTAACGGCAAGGGGTTTGTGTTCAATAATCCGAATGCCCAGCGTACATGTGGTTGCGGGGAAAGTTTTTCACTGTAGATAGAAGTAAAAAAGTTAAAGTGCAATGAGAAAAAGTAAAAATGTATAGTTCTTTCGAAGATTTGGAAGTTTACAAAGCGACTATCATATTTACGGGAGAAGTGTACAAGTTATTGGAAAAGAGGCCTTTGAAAAACGACTTTGCGATGGTTGACCAAGTAAGAAGAGCAACTATTTCAATTTCGAATAATATTTCAGAAGGTTTTGAAAGGGAAACGGACAAGGAGTTGATAAGGTACTTGTATTTTTCAAAAGGTTCGGCAGGCGAAGTCAGAAACTTGTTCAATTTAATGGTTGAGGTAGGATATTTTGAGAACAGCGATTTGGCCGATTTGAAAACTCAAGTAACGAATATATCGAAACAATTAGCAAACTATATCAAATATGTCAATAAGAGAGCAGGGTATTGACTCTTTATCTTTTTGACTTTTGACTTAAGCCTATGGCATATACAGAGGAAGAATTAAAAAAAGAACTCGAGACCAAGGAATACGAATATGGTTTCTATACCGATATCGAATCAGATACCCTTCCGAAGGGATTGAATGAAGATATTGTCATCGCTATTTCAAAAAAGAAGGAAGAGCCCGACTGGATGACCGAATGGCGCCTCGAGGCTTTTAGAATTTGGAGTGAAATGGAAGAACCCGAATGGGCCAATGTCACGTACAAAAAACCAGATTTTCAAGACATTTCGTATTATTCCGCTCCCAATAAAAAACCGAAATACAACAGTCTTGATGAGGTGGATCCCGAATTGTTGGATACTTTCAAAAGATTGGGTATTTCATTGGAAGAACAAAAGAAATTGGCCGGGGTGGCCGTAGATATCGTGATGGATTCCGTTTCCGTGGCGACCACATTCAAAAAGACATTGGCCGAGAAAGGCATAATTTTTATGTCCATTTCAGAAGCTATAAAAGAATACCCTGAACTGGTCAAGAAGTATATTGGTACCGTTGTGCCCCAAAAAGATAATTTTTATGCGGCCTTGAATTCGGCCGTTTTTTCCGATGGCAGTTTCTGTTATATTCCCAAAGGCGTGAGATGTCCGATGGAACTTTCGACTTATTTCAGGATCAATCAGGCAGGCACGGGGCAGTTCGAGCGAACTTTGGTCATCGCTGACGAAGGCAGTTATGTCAGTTACTTGGAAGGTTGTACGGCACCATCCCGTGATGAGAACCAATTGCACGCTGCCGTGGTCGAACTTATTGCCCTTGATAACGCCGAGATAAAATACTCAACGGTACAAAACTGGTTTCCCGGAGACAAGGAAGGTAAAGGCGGGGTCTTCAATTTTGTGACCAAAAGGGGGTTATGCGAGAAAAACGCAAAGATATCATGGACCCAGGTCGAGACCGGTTCGGCAGTGACCTGGAAATATCCTTCCTGCATCCTAAAAGGGGATAATTCGATCGGGGAGTTTTATTCCATCGCAGTAACGAACAATTATCAACAGGCCGACACCGGCACCAAAATGATTCATCTGGGCAAGAACACCAAAAGCACCATTATATCCAAAGGTATTTCAGCCGGAAAATCACAGAATAGTTATCGTGGTTTGGTACAGGTCAACAGTCGCGCCAAGAATGCAAGAAATTTTTCGCAATGCGATTCATTGCTTATGGGCAATGAATGTGGGGCGCATACATTTCCGTATATCGAAGCGAAAAACAAGACCGCCCAAATAGAGCACGAGGCCACAACGAGCAAGATCGGTGAAGATCAGATTTTCTATTGCAACCAAAGGGGCATCGATACCGAAAAGGCGATTGCATTGATCGTAAACGGATTTAGCAAGGAAGTTTTGAACAAACTCCCAATGGAATTTGCAGTAGAAGCCCAAAAATTGTTGGAAATAAGCTTGGAAGGTTCAGTAGGCTAAAGTCAAATTGCAGGTGTTCACTCGAGCGCGGTCGAGTGGTCGTCATAAATATTCTTACCGTGCTAGAACAACAACAGAAGAATGAAAAAATACATTTTAACAATAGTAAGCTTAGTTGCTTTCCTTGCGTGCAAGGAAACTCAAAAGGAAAGGTCTGAAACCTCTTTGGTAACTGAAAACGAGGAAAAAACGGAAGTTCAACTATATGCTTTTGATGGAGGTACCGTTCAGGTAAATCAATTGCAACTTTTTTCGCAAGACACGACATATCAGGGCCAGTCAAAAGTGTTCGCCGATGCGTTCTACGTAATCAAGCACCCCAAGGGCAATCTCATGTGGGATGCCGGCCTACCTGAACAATTGATCCAGATGCCAGAGCCTTATACCGACCCAAGCGGGGCTTTCACGGTGTCACGAAAAGACTCGGTAGTGAATCAATTGAGATCTATTGGGTTGGCTCCTGAAGATATCAAATACATTGCTTTATCACATACGCATTTTGACCACAGTGGTCATGCGAACAGGTTCAAAGATGCCGTTTGGCTGGTGCAAGAAGCCGAATACGACTTTATCACCAGCGAGGAGACCCAAAAGAACAATGCCGATATCTACAATGCTATTAAAGAGTTGACCAACATCGAAAAATTGAATGGTGACCATGATGTTTTTGGAGACGGTACGGTAGTCATTAAGTCGATGCCCGGGCATACTCCCGGCCATCAAGTATTGTACCTTGATCTGGCGGAACACGGCCCCTTGCTATTATCGGGCGACCTGTATCATTTTTCCGAAAATAGAGAGTTCAGAAGAATCCCGATTTTTAATTATGATGTAAAACAAACCAGTGAGAGTATGGATAGGTTCGAGGCTTTTGCCAAAGAAAAGAACGCAACGGTCTACCTACAACATTCAAGGGAAGATTTTGATAAAATGCCAAAGGCACCCGAATATTTAAAATAGAAAAGAACATGCTAAAGATTGCGAACCTGCACGCAGGGGTAGAAGGTAATGAAATATTGAATGGTATCGACCTTGAGGTAAAGGCAGGGGAAGTACATGCCATTATGGGACCGAACGGTTCAGGCAAAAGTACTTTGGCTTCTGTTATTGCCGGAAAGGAAGAATTTGAAGTTACCGAAGGTACGATAGCCCTCGATGGGGAAGATTTGGAGGATACGTCCCCGGAGGAAAGGGCGCATAAGGGAATTTTTCTGTCCTTTCAATATCCGGTCGAGATTCCTGGGGTTTCGGTGACCAACTTCATGAAAACGGCCATCAACGAATCAAGAAAGGCAAGGGGTTTGGAAGATATGCCCGCCAACCAGATGCTGAAGCTCATTCGTGAGAAATCGGAACTACTTGAAATCGACAGGAAATTTTTGTCCCGTTCTTTGAATGAAGGATTTTCTGGTGGGGAGAAAAAACGGAACGAGATTTTTCAAATGGCCATGTTGGAGCCTAAATTGGCCATATTGGATGAAACCGATTCAGGCCTTGACATCGATGCCCTGCGCATCGTTGCCAACGGGGTCAATAAACTCAAGAGTAAAGAAAACGCGGTTATCGTCATTACCCATTACCAAAGGCTTTTGGAGTATATCGTTCCCGACTTTGTACACGTATTGCACGATGGTAAGATCGTGAAGTCGGGCGGCAAGGAATTGGCATTGGAACTCGAGGAAAAAGGGTATGACTGGATCAAACAAGAGGTTTCGGTATAACGCGATTAAAAGTAGAGGAATATTATTATGGATTTAAAGGACAAACTTATTTCATCGTTCATGATGTTCGAGAACAATGTCGATATCGATAGTCCTGTTCACGACGTGCGTACCGAGGCTATGAAGAACTTTGAATTAAAGGGGTTTCCATCTAAAAAGCAAGAGGCTTGGAAATACACCTCGTTGAATAACCTGCAGAAGGTCGATTTCAGTATTTTTCCAAAAGAGGTTAATGCGCTCGACTACAAAGATGTCAAGAAGTATTTCGTGAATGAAATTGATACCTACAAGATAGTTTTCGTAGATGGTATCTATAGTTCATTCTTGTCAGAGACCACACACGATGGGGTTGATATTTGTTTGATGAGCTCGGCATTGACCAAGCCGATGTACAAGCCCGTAATAGATGTATATTTCAATAAGATAGCTTCTAAAGATGATTCGTTGACCACCTTGAACACAGCTTTTAGTAGAGAGGGGGCCTATATCTACATTCCGAAAAACAAAATGCCGAAGAAACCTGTGGAGATTCTTCACTTTGCCACGGGCAATGAGGCGACTTTGATGTTGCAGCCGCGTAATTTGATTATTGTAGAAGAGAATGCAGAACTTCAGGTTATTGAGAGACATCAGAGCTTGACAAGCAATGAAGTACTCACCAATTCGGTCACTGAGATTTTTGCGGCCAAAAATGCTATCATCGATTATTATAAGGTTCAGAACAATGTGGGTACGGCTTCTTTGATAGATAATACATATATCGACCAAAAGGATAAAAGTGTTGTAAAAGTGCATACTTTTTCATTCGGAGGAAAGCTGACACGAAACAACCTGAATTTTTACCAAAATGGCGAGCATATCGACTCGACGATGAAAGGAGTGACCATATTGGGCGAAAAGCAACATGTCGATCACCATACCTTGGTACATCATATTCAACCGAATTGCGAAAGCCATCAAGACTATAAAGGTATCTATGGAGAGAATTCCACTGGGGTTTTCAACGGTAAGATCATCGTTGATAAGATTGCACAAAAGACCAATGCATTTCAACAGAACAACAACATTCTGATCAGTGATAAGGCTACCATAAATACAAAGCCACAACTAGAGATTTTCGCCGATGACGTGAAGTGTTCGCACGGCTGTACCATCGGGCAATTGGATGAGGAAGCCTTATTCTATCTTCAATCTAGGGGTATTCCTAAAAAAGAGGCCCGTGCACTTTTGATGTATGCCTTTGCGAACAACGTTTTGGCAAGTGTTCGCATTCCAGAACTTAAAACGCGGATCAATAAGTTGATTGCCAAAAAGTTAGGGGTAAACCTTGGGTTTGATTTATGAATTATAGATGAGTGAGACAATTGTATTTGATGTCCAGGTTGTACGCCAAGATTTTCCGATACTAAATCGAGAGGTCAATGGCAAACCCTTGGTCTATCTCGACAATGCCGCTACTTCGCAGACGCCGAAACAGGTAATCGATTGTATCGTCGAGTATTATTCGAATTATAATGCCAATATTCATCGCGGCGTTCATGCCTTATCGCAAGAAGCGACCGATAAATACGAGCAAGCACGACAAAAGATTCAAAAACATTTCAATGCGGACAAACCCCATGAAATCATTTTCACATCGGGTACCACCCACGGAATAAATCTCGTCGCGAACGGTTTTTCTTCCATCTTGAAAAAAGGGGATGAGATTTTGGTATCGGCCATGGAGCACCATTCTAACATTGTGCCTTGGCAAATGCTTTGTGAACGTACGGGAGCCGTTTTAAAGGTTATCCCAATGAACGAGGAAGGAGAGTTACTGATGGATGCTTATGGCGAATTACTCTCCAAAAACACCAAATTGGTTTTTTGCAACCATGTATCGAATGCTTTGGGAACCATTAATCCTATTGAGCAAATCATTGATATGGCACATCAGGTCGATGCCACAGTATTGATCGATGGGGCACAGGCCGCTCCCCATATCAAGGCAGATGTACAAAAACTGAACGTCGATTTTTACGTAGTGTCCGCCCATAAAATGTGTGGCCCTACCGGAGTTGGTATGCTCTATGGAAAAGAAGAATGGCTTAATAAGTTACCGCCGTACCAGGGTGGGGGCGAAATGATCGCCGAGGTAACTTTTGAAAAGACGACCTATGCCGATTTACCCCATAAATTCGAGGCTGGTACGCCCAATATTTGTGGCGGAATCGCTTTTGGTGCCGCCTTGGACTATATGAATGCTATCGGATTTGATGCCATTTCGGCCTATGAACATGAGCTTTTGAACTATGCCACAAAAAAATTGTTAGCGATCGACGGACTTAAGATATATGGAACATCGCAAAATAAAACGTCTGTAATTTCTTTTAATATCGAAGGTTTGCATCCATACGATATCGGTTCAATTTTGGACAAATTAGGAATCGCCGTTAGAACGGGCCATCATTGTGCACAACCGATAATGGATTTCTACAAAATTCCCGGTACGGTACGTGCCAGTTTTAGCTTTTACAACACCAAAGAAGAGGTCGATATTTTGACGGAAGGAGTTCGTAGAGCAAAAAACATGCTGGCATAGGCTTTTGTTATCATTCCCTTAAAGCATTGAAATCCATACTTACTTATCGTATTTTTGTATAAATTCAATTACATGGGCATAAAAGAAATACAAGACGAGATCGTAGATGAATTTTCAATGTTCGAAGATTGGATGCAGCGTTATGAATATATGATCGAATTGGGAAAATCATTGCCATTGATCGACGAGCGATACAAGACCGATGATTATATCATTAAAGGCTGTCAAAGTAAGGTCTGGGTCCATGCCGATCTCGAAGATGACAAATTGGTGTTCACCGCCGATAGCGATGCCATCATTACCAAGGGAATAATCGCAATTTTGATACGGGCCTTTAACAATCAGAAACCTCAAGATATTATTGATGCGGATACCGATTTTATTGATGAAATCGGCTTAAAGGAACATTTGTCGCCGACAAGGGCCAATGGTTTGGTAAGTATGATCAAGCAGTTGAAACTTTACGCAGTTGCCTATCAAACACAATTAAATTAGTTTATGGTCTACTTTGGCCTTCGGCCTGGTTTATGATGATATCGAAAGTTGCCCATAGACCTGATTAACCCATAAACCCTTAAACTATAAAAATGATGAGCGAAGAAGCTACAACTATCGATACCCAAGAATTGGGCGAAAAAATAGTAAAGGTCTTGAAGACCATTTATGATCCGGAGATTCCAGTAGATATTTACGAACTCGGATTGATTTATGACGTATTTGTCAACGAGGACAATGAAGTTAAGATTTTAATGACCTTGACATCACCCAATTGTCCCGTAGCCGAAACACTTCCGGTGGAAGTGGAGGAAAAAATAAAATCGTTGGATTCGGTCACCGATGCCGAGGTTGAAATCACCTTTGACCCACCTTGGACGCAAGACCTTATGAGCGAAGAGGCTAAATTGGAGCTCGGATTATTATAATTTTAGAATTGTTCGGTCGAGACCTTTATTACCATGTCAGAAGAAATCATAAATCGCGTTGCCCAGAGCAAGCTGGTCACCTTTGATCTTGAGGATTATTATCCTGAAGGAAAGCGTATTTCTCTGGATATAAAAAACTGGCTACATGAGGGCCTTATCTTAAGGGAAAAGGAGTTTAGGAAACATGTTGCCGAACATAATTGGGAGCAATACCAAAGTGCATACATTGCATTATATTGCTCCACTGACGCCATTGTTCCAGGTTGGGCGTATATGTTGGTTGCGACTAAATTACAGCCTTTTGCCAAGAGGACCGTTTATGGCGACTTAGAAGTGCTTGAAACCTCATTATATCAATCCATATTGGAACAAATCGACTTGTCCGAATTCAAGGGTAAGCCGGTCATTGTCAAAGGTTGCAGCAAAAAACCCGTGCCCTCAAACGCCTATTTATTGATAACCAATAGATTACTTCCTATTGTAACAAGCCTTATGTATGGTGAGGCCTGCTCTTCGGTGCCATTGTACAAAAGCAAATAGTTGTTGATAACCCTGTTAATCTTTAACAACAATTCTTACATTTGCCGTTCATAAACATTGATTAAACACTAAACATTATGAAAAATTTACTTTTTGCAATTGGAGCTGTGTTTTTGGTAACATGTACATATGCTCAGACCGATGTAGAAAAAGCGGAGGAATTAAAAGCTCAGTTGGGACCTAAAAAGGATTCGATTGCGGCCATTCAGGCGAGAATTGATGCCCTTCAAGGTGAAATAAACGCGCTGCCGGGTTGGCGAAAAGGGGCATTCGGAACAATTGGGGCCAATCTATCGGGAGCTAAGAATTGGTTCCAGCAGGGAAACCCAAACAATTCAGCTGGTAATATTGGCGTTACATTGAATGGTTTCGCCAATTTAAAACAAGAAAAATACTTTTGGAACAACGCTCTTAACGTTAACCTTCAATGGGTTAAATTGGATAATAAGGATATCGATACCGACGATGATAGCTTTAATGGTACCACTGATGTTCTCAATATCACTTCTCTGTTCGGCTATAACTTGAGCAAAAAGTTCGCAATTTCGGCCTTGGCGGAGTATCGTACTTCCATTATCAATAATTTCAACGACCCCGGTTATCTTGATGCGGGTATTGGTGCCACTTGGTTGCCCGTTGAGAATATGGTTGTTGTAATACATCCGTTGAACTACAATTTCGTGTTTTCTAGTCAAGATGATGTATTCGAGTCATCAATGGGAGCTAAAATACTTGTCGATTATACAAGGCAGATAGGGGCGGTTAATTTCAAGACCAATTTCTCGACTTTTCAAAGCTATAAGAGTGGGGACCTATCGAACTGGACCTGGATAAACTCGTTTGGATATACATTGTGGAACGGAATAGGTCTCGGATTTGAGTTCGGCTTGAGAGGAAACAAACAAGAGGCTTTGGCGAATGCCCTAGCTCAAAATCCAGTACCCACACCGGGCCCGACATTTGAGAATGTTGACAATCCGACCCAGAGCTATTGGCTATTCGGTCTTAACTATGCCTTTTAAGAAAGAGATCAACACTCAACAACTAAAAACGCCCCGTTAACCGCGGGGCGTTTTCTTTAAGTAGGATTCGTTAAATTTGGTCAAACAGTCAAAAATTGCACTTCTTAGGTCAAGTAGAGATTCAGGTAAAACCAAATACTAATTATGTTTCGGTCAAGTTTCGATAAGGAACAAAAACTAAATAATAAATACAAAGCGAATGTAATTTTACCCTTTCGCTTTCTTAAATTTTTGTTGTGAACCTTTCAAAACATGTTGTGAAATACATCAAAATGTGTTGTATGATCGATGAACTACGGTCAAAGAAGAGCCATAATCAATAAAAAAGCCCCGCAAGAACGGGGCAATTTTTTTAGATAAGTAGGTATTTCGTAAAATTTGGTCCCGATAATCATCGGGTTAGCTTTTATAGGTTCAAAGATCTGTCTTGGGGAAACTTCACTTTGTCAAGGTCAAGCACATAGTTCGATTCGGGGTCAATACTATAACTTAATTACAATGTAAATGTATGGCGGATAATTGATTCCAGTAAATTATTGTTGTGAACTAAGCCCAAAATGTTGTGAAAAATATGAACGGTCAAAATATACGATGAACGACCCGAGATCAAGTTCAATATTGGTCTAAATGCTCAGGGTAAAGAAAGTTGTTATATGGAAATCGCGTAACGTGGATCTCGCGAACTTCATTGTAGACGCGTTTGCGAAACTCATCAAGGTTTTCTTTGTTCAAGGCCGAGATGAAGATGGCATCTTTGCCAACCCTTTGCATCCAGGTATTTTTCCACTCCTCGATCGTGAAATGCTTTTTGGTTTTTTCCGTCGTCAAGTCATCGTCGTCGATCGTTTCATGTTCATAGCGGTCGATCTTGTTAAAGACCATGATCGTTTTTTTATCGGCACAGTCGATTTCGCCCAAAATATTATTTACCGAATCGATCTGCTCCTCGAATTGAGCATGAGAGATATCGACAATATGTAAGAGCAAATCGGCTTCTCGCACCTCGTCCAAGGTGCTTTTAAAACTCTCAACCAATTGCGTCGGTAGTTTGCGAATAAAACCGACCGTATCGCTTAGAAGAAAAGGAAGGTTTCCTATGACTACTTTTCGAACCGTTGTGTCGAGTGTAGCGAATAGCTTGTTCTCAGCAAAGACCTCACTTTTGCTGATTACGTTCATCAAGGTCGATTTGCCTACATTGGTATAGCCCACCAGGGCCACACGCACCAACGCACCGCGATTACCGCGCTGTGTTTCCATTTGGCGATCTATTTTCAACAGCTTTTTCTTGAGAAGCGAGATCCGGTCTCTGACTATTCGTCTATCGGTTTCAATTTCTGTCTCACCAGGTCCCCTCATTCCAATTCCGCCACGTTGTCTTTCAAGGTGTGTCCACAAACCGGTCAGACGCGGCAGCAAATATTCATATTGGGCAAGTTCCACCTGGGTGCGGGCATAACTGGTCTGGGCCCTTTGGGCGAAGATGTCAAGTATCAGGCTGGTACGATCAATGATTTTACATTTTAAGGTCTTCTCGATATTGTTCTGTTGTGCCGGGGTCAGCTCGTCATCGAATATTACCGAACCGATATCATTGTCCAAGACATATTCTTGAACTTCTTTTATCTTGCCACTTCCGATCAGGGTTTTTGGGTTGGGAACGTCCATACGTTGTACGAACCTTTTGACAACTTCGCCACCCGCTGTATAGGTCAAGAATTCGAGTTCGTCTAAATATTCAGTAACCTTTTCCTCGTTTTGTTCACGATTTATTACACCGATCAGTATGGCCCTTTCGTAATCTGTACTCGTCCTTTCTAGCATTTCCTATATCAAAATGCAAATTTAAACATTACTTCACTAGCATATTTTGTAAATTTAGTGCCCCATTCAACTATATCATGATTTTTCCGTTTTTAAAGAAGAAAAGAAGGAATTCTTTATATACGATTGCCTTCTATAATCTGGAAAACCTCTTCGATACCGTAGACGACCCCGATACCTTGGACGATGATTTTACCCCAAACGGCAGTCGAAAATGGACTGCCAAACGCTACAAGCGAAAACTTTTCAAATTGGCACGCACCATTTCCGAAATAGGGTTCGAGTCTACGCAGAAACCACCGGTGTTGGTCGGGGTGGCAGAGGTCGAGAACGAGATGGTGGTTCGTGATCTGATAAATTCGGAACCATTGCGCAAGATCGATTATGGGTATGTACACTATGACTCACCTGATGAGCGGGGCATCGATACCGCCCTTTTATATCATAGGAGTTTTTTTGAGGTGCTGGCTTCCGAACCCATAACCTTGTACGTGGCCGATCAGAACGGTGAAAGAGATATGACCCGTGATATTCTCTACGTGCACGGGAAAATGAATGGAGAAGAGGTTCATGTGTTTGTAAATCACTGGCCTTCTAGAAGAGATGGGGCAGATGAAACCCAATATAAACGAATATTGGCTGCTGAAACCATCTGCAATTTCATGTTGAAAATTGAAGCAGCCCATGAGGATCCGAATTACATCATCATGGGCGATTTTAACGACAACCCTGAATCGACAAGCATTCAAACCTTGATGAAGTCGGCTGCCTTGTACAACCCGATGGAAAAACTACATTCACCCTTCGAGAGGGGAAGCACCTCATATAAGCGTAGTTGGAGCCTTTTCGATCAGATAATAGTTTCGCACAATTATTTCAATTACAAGAAAAGAACGCATAGCTTCGCCCATGCCAATATTTTTGATGATCGATTTTTAAAGGAATATTCGGGGAAATATAAGGGAAATCCCTTCAGGACCTTTGCGGGCAAAAAATATCTTGGCGGGTACAGTGATCATTTTCCAGTGTATATTCAATTAAAGTATAATGAGTAGGGCTATACTTTTTTGATTTCTTTTTCCCTTAGTAGATCGTCATTTCGCAATCTTAGGAAAACTTGGGCGGTCGTCACAACATCGAGTTCGCAATAGGTTATGATGCGCTCAATGTCGTTTTCGTTGTAGAACACATCACGTACCATACTGCCGTCGATGTCTTGTTTGGGCGAGGGAATGCCCAACACGTTGGCCATCAGTTTTAAGGATGTAAAATGCTTATAATCGCCAAACTTCCAAAGCTCCATGGTATCCAAATGCGGAATTTCCCAGGGCTTCTTGCCAAAGAGATTTAGTTTGTGGGGAAGGGGAATGCCATGGATTAGCATGCGTCGCGCGATATACGGAAAATCGAATTCCTTTGCATTATGTCCGCAGAGTAGTTTTTTAGGATGTCCAAAATGTAAATCCAGCAGGTTTTTGAAATCTTCGAGCAGGTTCTTTTCCTCGCCATGATAGGTTGTTACCCTGAACTCCCGTTTGTCACCCTTTAGATTGAAGTAGCCTACTGAAATACAAATGATCTTTCCGAATTCGGCCCAAATACCCGCACGTTGATAAAATTCCTCCGCAGAAATTTCATCCTTTCTTTGGTATTGCGATTTGTGTTCCCACAACTCCTTTTTCTCATCATCAAGGGCATTAAAATCTGCATATTCGGGAATGGTCTCAATATCGAGAAACAGAATATCTTCCAAATTGATTTTTTGCAACATTCAATAGTGTTTTAAATACCAGGTTCAAGAAAATGGGAGAATCCAATATACGAACAAATGGGATATTTTTTATTCAGTAATATGGAGGATTCGCGGAATTATGGACAGACTATTTCAAAACACCGTAAAAAGGGCTTACCGACCATCAAGTCGGTCGTTCGACGGAATGAATGCGAATAAATAGGTCAATATGCCCATAAAGAACAGGCCTTTATCGATGAAATGCACAAATCGTTCCTTCGTTTCCGAGATATTGGAAGAAACAGACCGGAGGGTCGGTAAAAATTAGAAAAGGGATTGCTGTTTTACGGGGCTTTCGTGCTCTAAAAGCCATTTTTTGCGGTGCAATCCACCAGCGTAGCCCGTTAAGGAACCATCACTTCCTATGACGCGATGGCAGGGAATTATGATCCATATCGGATTCTTGCCATTTGCTGCCGCAACCGCACGGATCGCTTTCACATCGCCCAATTTTTTCGACAGATCCAAATAAGACATGGTGTTGCCAAAGGGAATATTCAAAAGTTCTTCCCATACTTTTATTTGAAAATCGGTGCCGTCAGGGTTCAGTATAAGGTCAAAGGCTTTTCGTTCTCCCCTGAAATATTCCTGCAGTTGATAAACAGCGTCTTCAAGCACTTCAGGAATAATTTTGGTGATTTCCTCCGATGTATCAAGAACTGTAATGGCCTTCAATCCGTCGGTATCGCCCTCGATTTTGGCAATGCCCAAGGGGGTTTCTATAAATGCCGTTTCAATCATTCGGGTTTTGCAAGTTTTTCGATTACGCCAGTGCGTTGGGCCCGACTTTCCCAATTTTTTCTTGCCAATTCCTGCAAATCGGCCACATTATCACTCTCGTCCATTATTTCAAGACCTAAGAGCGTTTCGATAATGTCTTCCATGGTCACAAGTCCGCTCACAGAACCATATTCATCGATTACCAGTGCGATGTGTTCGCGCTTACCTATGAAAATATCAAAAAGTTTGGGTATTGGGGTATCCCGTTCTGTGACCAAAATGGGCCGTTTGATCTCGGATAATGGAGTATCGCCATTGTCATTGACCATTTCTTCCAAAATATTGTCTTTAAGCACAAAACCATCGATATGGTCCATTTTATCGCTGAACACGGGAATCCTTGAAAAACGCATCTTTGGATTATCTTCAAAATACTCGCCAATGGTTTTCTTTTCCGATGCGATTTTCATGACCGCCCTCGGGGTCATTACGTCCTTGACAAGTACCTCGTCGAATCGAAGCAGATTTTTGATGATGATGGATTCCGATTTCTCAAAAACCCCTTCCTCATGGGCGATATCGGTCATAGCGGTGAAATCTTCCCGACTCAAAACACTGCCATGATGACCTTTGCCGCCTACCAGTTTGGTAAAAAGCTGCAAGAGCCAAAGGAGTCCGGTCCACTTGAGTGCCAAGACCATGAACTTTAAGGTCTTTGCCGAGAAGTTGGCAAGTTGGCGCCAATAGGTGGCCCCTATGGTCTTCGGTATGATCTCCGAGGCGACCAGAATCAAGATGGTCATGAACGTAGATACCACACCTACCATTAGATCTTCGGTGAATTCAATACCAAAAAAAGACCTTGTGCTACTTCCGTAAAGATCCGCGTACGCAATTTTTGCCTGTACCCCGACCAAAATTGCACCAACGGTATGGGCTATGGTGTTCAAGGTCAAAATGGCTATCAAAGGTTTATCGACATCTTTTTTAAGTTCTTCCAAGGTTTCGGCGTAACCCTTGCCCTCTTTTTTCTTGATATTGATGAAAGTGGGATTTACACTTAAAAGCACGGCTTCTAAAATGGAGCATAGAAAGGAAAAAAAGATTGAAATAATTGCGTAGAATATGAGCAGCCCCATGTATCGGTTTTTACGACACTAAGATACAAATTCGACGGGAACGGCGTATTCAGTCTGAAGCAAGATTTGCTTGATAGAAGACTTGTAGTACTGCCGACCTAATGTTCAATTTATAGATGTTGGAATGTTCCCTTGAAGGGTATACCCTGTTCGAAAGAAAGATATAAACAAGTTGGTTATTAGGGTCTGCCCAAACAAAGGTGCCCGTAAAGCCACTATGTCCGAAGCTTTTTGGGCTTACCTCGGGGGCAGGGTAAGAATCTTTTAAATAGAGCGTGTCATTGCCCAATAAGGGCTTGTCAAAGCCCAATCCTCTGCGGTTTTCGTTTTCGGGATACTGCACTCGAATGAATTCCCTAAGCGTTTCTTCCGAGATATAGCGGTTTCCGGCATAAGTACCGAACTGCATATACATTTGCATCATTTTGGCAAGGTCGGTCGCGGTGGCGAAAAGTCCGGCATTGCCCGATACCCCGCCCAATAGCGAGGCATTTTCATCGTGTACCCAGCCATGGGTCAAGGTATGCCGAAAAAGTGTGTCGATCTCGGTCGGCACAATATTGTTCGAAAAACCTTTTGTACTTGGCTTGAACCCCATCGTTGTTGCACCCATGGGCAGGTAAAAATTCTTTTCCAGATAGGCTTCGTAGGACTCGCCCGTCAATTGCTCGATCAATTCAGGAAATATCAAAAAGGTAAGCCCGGAATAGCGGTATTTTTTTTCCGATACTTTTGACCGGTCGATTATGCGGTACATCTTACGGTTGAAACGGTTTTTGACAAAAAGCCCGGGATAAGCTTGGTTCTCAAACCTTGGTTTTAATCTTTTTTTTACAAAGCGTTTTTTAACCTTTCCGTTCTTTTTGATGACTTCGTTCAAAAACACGATATAGGGTGTCAAACCGGCCTGGTGCGCCAAGATTTCACGTAAAGTCAAGTTTTCTTTATCCTTTTGGCCTTGCCAACGTTTCCAATAGTTGCTAAAAGGTATGTCAAGATCCAGTTTACGCTCATCGACCAATTTCATGATCGCAGGCAAGGGCCCCATGATTTTTGTGACCGATGCCAGGTCGTAAATATCGTTGGGCGCGACGGGTTGAATGCTATCATAGGTGTGAAACCCATAGGCTTCGTGAAATATGATCTTACCTTCCTTGGCCACTAAAATTTGTGCTCCCGGAAAGGCCTCCTGTTTTATACCGTTCGTTATTATGGAATCGACTTGGGTATGTATGTATGCAGAATCAAGACCGACTTCAGCCGGAGAGGCATGGGCAAGTTCGTCTCCCATACCAATTTTAAGTACTTTGGAAGCACTTTCTTGACCGCTTGCGGCAATACAAAATAAACCGAAAAGTATAAAAACTATTTTTTTCATATTTCCTTGCTTTTGTGATACCGGCGAAGGAGGAATGACTAGGCGATACTATCCCATTAGCCTAACCGCATCCTTGGCGAAGTAGCTTGCAATGATATTTGCCCCGGCTCTTTTTATCGCCACCAATTGTTCCATCATAACCGTGTCATGGTCGAGCCATCCTTTTTCGGCCGCCGCCTTCACCATGGCATATTCGCCCGACACTTGATACACCGCCACAGGCACATCGACCTCGTTGCGTATTTCGCGAACGATATCCAAATAGCACAATCCAGGTTTTACCATGATGATATCAGCTCCTTCCTCTATATCCATTTGCGTTTCCTTGATAGCCTCGAAGCGATTGGCAGGATCCATTTGATAGGTTTTTTTGTCTTTGGGTACATTCCTTAAATCGACAGGTGCCGAGTCGAGCGCATCACGAAAGGGGCCGTAAAAAGCACTGGCATATTTGGCGCTATAGGCCATAATACCCGTATTGTAGAGTTCTTCTTCTTCAAGAGCTTCGCGTATCGTCAGTATACGACCGTCCATCATATCACTTGGGGCTACAAAGTCGGCTCCGGCCAGGGCATGTGAAATACTCATCTCGGCCAAGACCTCTGCGGTTTCATCGTTCAATATTTGTCCGTCCTCGACGATACCATCATGGCCAAAGGAAGAGTAAGGGTCCAGGGCGACATCGGTCATGACCAACATTTCAGGGCAGGCATTTTTAACATGCTTGATCGCCAACTGCATGAGTCCGTTTGGGTTCAGGGCTTCCGAACCTTTGTTGTCCTTTAGGTTGTCGGGCACTTTGACGAAAAGTAGTACCGCACGAAGACCCATACTCCAAAGTTCTTTGACCTCTTTTTCCAAATTGTCGAGGCTCAAACGATAGTAATCGGGCATTGAAGCGATTTCTTCCTTGATGTTTTTCCCTTCTACTACAAAAAGAGGGACCAAAAAATCGTTTGGGGTGATAACGGTTTCTCGAACCAAGCTACGGATCGATTCATTCGCTCTTAACCTTCTATTTCTTATAAGTGGATACATACGGATAAAGTTAATTATTAATGTCAATATGGGTATTGTTCATAGAACTCATTTCTTCATGACAGGCACTTATTTTTTCTACGGCCGAACCCATCTCTTTGTCCGTCCACAAAGTAATATCTTCTTGCAAAACCCTCGGATCTTGATTTGAATCGATGTATTTTTTAATCGATTCGACCAAGGGGTCATCTAGCGACGTAACTTTTAGTATGGATTTTCCTCCAGGAATACTGTAACCACCCTCATAATCATAACAAAAGACAATGACCTGATCGCCTATATTTAACCCTAGGCCATGAAAACAATCGGTCACCATGAATTTTTGATTGGCATATGTATTCTCGCCCAATGCTTTGATCTTGAATACCCTATCGATTTCGATAATTCCTTCTTGCGAAGTATATAATGGCCCCGGGTCGTCGTTGGGTTCTTTCAAGGCCTTGATCGACCCGGTAAAGACCAGTGAAAGTTCGTTGCCACATTCGCCGATAAAAGGCCCTGATTCTGGCCACCAATACGTATAACCGACATTTAGGGTGTCAGGCGTAAAGGTGATATCGATATCGCTTTTAGATTTTTTGGAAGTGCAACCAAATATCAGTAGAGCGAAAAAAAAAGCTTTGTTTATACCCATTCCATCGGATTTCGCAATACTTGCACTAATCGCTCCTCTTCACTCCCCTTTTCAGGATGGTAATCATAACGCCATTGTACATGGGGCGGAAGGCTCATCAAAATGCTTTCGATACGGCCATTGGTCTTCAAGCCGAACAGGGTGCCCTTATCGTGCACTAGATTAAATTCGACGTAGCGTCCTCTTCTGATTTCCTGCCATTCGCGATTTTCTTTGGAATAGGGCAGGTGTTTTCGCTTTTCTACAATAGGAGCGTAGGCTTCCAAAAAGCTGTCACCCACTTCTGTAACGAATACGTACCAGCCATCCATAGATAATTCTTCGGTTTCTTTACAATAGTCAAAAAACAACCCTCCGATTCCCCTTGCTTCGTCGCGATGTGCGTTCCAAAAATATGCGTCACACCTTTTTTTATAGGTGGGGTAAAAGTCAGGATTATGGGTGTCGCATGCCTTTTTACAAACAGAATGAAAATGAACGGCATCTTCATCAAAGAGATAATAAGGCGTTAAATCTTGCCCTCCGCCGAACCACTGGTCAACGATATTTCCGGTCTTATCATACATTTCAAAATAACGCCAATTGGCATGTACGGTCGGTACCATCGGATTCTTCGGATGAACGACCAAGCTCAATCCGCAGGCAAAAAAATCGGCATCTTTGACCCCAAAATACTTTTGCATGCTTTCAGGGAGTGCCCCGTGTACCGCAGAAATATTGACCCCGCCCTTTTCGAATACGTTTCCGTTTTCGATGACACGTGTTCTGCCTCCCCCGCCTTCCGGTCGTTTCCAAATGTCTTCTTGAAATCGGGCAGCACCATCGATTTTCTCAAGTTTTGAGGTAATCACGTTCTGTAGGTCTTGAATGTAAGTGTAGAACCGGTCTTTCATGTGCGTTCGTATAGTTCCATGTCCAAAGGACTCTCATTCGGGGGTTTATGTTCGTTGAATAATGTTCTTTTCCAAAGATACCCACATTTTTCAGCAACCTTGATACTCCCAAAATTGGATTTATGGACGATTAATTTAAGGGTTCGAAGATTCAATTCGGTAAAGGCATAATCGGAAAGCCATCGCACTGACTCGGTCATATACCCTTTGCCCTCATATTGATAGCCAATACAGTAGGCGAGCTCGGCCTCCTTGACTTTCCAATCGATTTTCTTGATATAGACCAATCCGATTACGGTACGGTTTTCTTTTTCTTTCAGAACAAAAACGAGTTCTTCTTGACTTTTATATTGTTTGAGCTTTTTCTCGACGAAATATTTTGACAGGTCGGGCGTTAAATTTTGTTCCAACGTCTTCGGAAAGTATCGTTTCAATCGCTCGGCGTTCGAGACGACAAAATCGCAGATACGCCAAGCATATTTTTCATGTATAGCGTCGATTAGATATTCTTCAAACTCAACTAACATACGTTCTCGGATTTCAGCCCCATTTTGGAAATTAGGGAGCGTATTCCTTTACCGCATCGATAAAGGCTTTTGCATTTTCAACGGGAACGTTCGGCAGAATACCGTGCCCGAGATTGACGACATAATTATCCTTGCCGAATTCATGGATCATTTGCACGACCATCTTTTTGATTTCTGAGGGAGGCGAAAGTAACCGTGCCGGATCGAAATTGCCCTGAAGTGTTATCTTTCCACCGGAGAGGTAACGGGCATTTCGCGCCGAACAGGTCCAATCGATACCAAGGGCCGAAGCTCCCGACCGGGCCATATCTCCCAAAGCGAACCAACAACCCTTTCCGAAGACGATTACGGGCGTTTCATCTTTTAGGGCATCAATTATCTGTTGCATGTATTGGAATGAGAACTCTTGATAATCGACGGGAGAAAGCATACCTCCCCACGAATCGAATACCTGCACGGCGTTTACGCCAGCCTTGACCTTGGCCTTTAAATAGGCAATCGTGGTGTCGGTGATTTTCTGTAACAGTTCGTGGGCAACGGCAGGTTGTGTAAAACACAGTTCTTTGGCCTTGTCAAAGGTCTTGCTGCCCTGACCTTGCACACAATAGCATAAAATCGTCCATGGAGAACCTGCAAAACCGATCAACGGCACCTCGTCGTTCAACTTCTCCTTGGTCGCCTTAATGGCCTGCATCACATAATCGAGCGAATCGTCGATATCGGGAACAATAACGGAGTTCAAGTCACTTTTCGAGCGGATCGGATTAGGCAGGTACGGGCCGAAATTTGGCTTCATCTGTACCTCGATGTTCATGGCCTGAGGGATGACCAGGATATCGGAAAACAATATGGCGGCATCCATGCCGAATCGACGGATAGGCTGTACGGTAATCTCGGAAGCGAGTTCAGGCGTTTGGCAACGGGTAAAGAAATCGTATTGCTCCTTTATTTTCATGAACTCGGGGAGATATCTGCCCGCTTGGCGCATCATCCATACGGGAGGCCGGTCTACGGTTTCGCCTTTCAAGGCCCTAAGGAATAAGTCGTTTTTGATCATATTTGGCTATTGGCTATTGGCTATTGGCTATTGGCTATTGGCCTTTGGGTGTTAGCTATATTTTATTTCACTGATTAGGCTGTTGATCATTTTTGCTTCTTTATCGAGAAGCTTAAATATATCCTGTAAATCCTTTTTTGAAATGAAATCTAGTTCTTCGGTTATAATTAATTGTGTTTCTACTTCAAAAAGTGAGCCGATTGCAATTTCTTAAAATCGCTTGAACTCGATTTCACTATTCCTGCTACATCCATCGGCGATATTTGACGGAACGGAAACAGCCGCCCTTGTAATTTGGCTTCGCAATCCAAACTTTTCGTTTGAAGGTAATTTATCGGACAATTCATAAATCTCCTTGACGATTTGAATACCGTTCTTCCAAATATCAAGTTTTCTAAAATCCCTCATATTTTATTTTTCAACCAAACTCCAACAGCTAACAGCCAACGGCTATTCACCATAATCCATATTCACCAAATCGATTACACTTTCAACGGTCGGTATTTTGGCTACCTGAACCATGGTAAAGTATTTTCTGGCGGCTTGGGCCGTGGTTTCTCCTATACAGTATGCCGTTACATCTCGTTTATTATCGATGAGGTAACTTTCTACTCCGGTAGGGCTAAAGAACAATACTGCCTTTACTTCTTCGGGTACTTTTGTCGGAACGAGTTTGGTGCTATAGGCTTCCACTTCATTAAGCGTTATGCTATTTTTTTCAAAAATATCGGGCAATTCATCCAATCTGCGGTTACCACAGAAATAAGTGGCTTCGAGCCCTTCCATAAATTCTACGAGGTATTCCGCCAATTTTTGGGCATTGCTTGCAACATATTTTACCGGGCCGATACGTGATTCGATCAAACGCTTGGTGCGCCGACCGACACAATAGATGTTCTTGAACTTTAAGGAGTTCGCCGCACTACTTTTTAATAAAGACTCAACCGCATTTTGGCTCGTGATGATTACATTTTCGATTGGGGACTTTAATAAGGCAGGCGCAATTCTTGAAGGGCTGGTTTTTATAAAATCTTCAGAAGCTACGCGAGTATGGGCATTGAATAATTGTAGTTGATCGGCGGTCAATTTTTTAGTTGAAAAGACAGAGGGGGCCACGTTCGGTGCTTGTAGGTCTTTCATCAACCTTCGTCCTCCACGGCTTAAAATGCTTTCTGCACAGATTTGGGCCAAATCATCTGATTTTGCCAGGGGCATTGTTTTGACGACCTCCAATTTCTTTTTGCCGTCCTTGCTGAGCAACACACCATTGAGGGTCATTTCTTCACCTTCTATAGTGGCCAGTGCGCCTATCGGTGCTGTACAGCCGCCTTCAAGAATGTTTAAAAACCTACGCTCTACGCTGGTGCATATTTCGGTTTCTTTATGGTTAAGGGCAACACATGCTTCGAGCGTTTCTTTGTCTTTTTCGAGAGCAACGACCATGACCGCTCCTTGGCCCGGTGCGGGAATCATCCAAGTAAGGCCGATCGTATTTTCGGGTTCGATACCGATACGTTGAAGTCCGGCGGCGGCGAAAATGGCCCCGTTCCAATCATTCTCGGCCAGCTTCTCGATACGGCTGTTTACGTTGCCCCTTAGATCGACCACGGTATGGCTCGGATAGCGATTGAGCCATTGTGCCTTTCTGCGAAGGCTTCCTGTGGCAATGGTAGCTTCCCGTTGCGCCAAAAATTCTTGATTGTGCTTGTAGGCCAGTATGTCGTAATAATTTCCCCTTTCGAGTACGGCGGCCTGAACGATGCCTTTGGGAAGAAGGGTCGGTACGTCCTTTAACGAATGTACGGCAATGTCGATCGTTCCTTCCAATAGGGCAATGTCTAAAGTCTTGGTAAAAATCCCTGTAATTCCAAGTTCATAAAGTGGTCTGTCCAATACTAGGTCACCGGTAGATTTAACGGGCACCAATTCGGCTTGATGGCCCAAGGCCTCTAATTTCGATTTTACGGTATTCGCCTGCCATAGCGCCAATTCACTATCGCGGGTACCTATGCGGATGACTTTGTTCATTGCGAATTCACTTCGAGTTGAAAGACTTTTTGAATGAGCTCGAGACTGTCATCGGCATCGGTAGACGCATCCTTCAAATGGTTGGCAAATTGTTTGGTGATTTTTTGGATGATACGGTTCGAGACGACATCTGCATGTTCGGGGTCGAAGTCTGCATTTCTTTTTGACTGGTAGTCCAGTTCTTCATCCTTAAGTGTCTTTAATTTCTTTTTTAGGGCTTTAATGATCGGAGCGAATTTTCGGGTCTCCAACCATTGAAGGAAATCACTTTTTATATCTTCAATAATTGTTTCTGCCTGGGGGATGTGCCGTTTACGCCGTTCCAGGGTCTCATCGGTAATCTGCGATAAATGGTCGAGATGAACAACAGTGACGTGGTCTAGGTCCGTTATGTCATCGGAAACATTCTTGGGTACCGATAAATCCAATATCAGCAAGGGCTTTTTGGTATGGATCAATTCTTTCGATATCGTCGGCGTTTGCGCCCCGGTTGCAACGATGAGAACATCTGCCGAGCGTATTTCGGTCTGAAGATCACCAAAGTTTTTAACCGTAAGATTGAACTTTCCCGCTATTTTTTCGGCCTTGTCCTTGGTGCGGTTGATCAAGGTTATGTGTGGATTTCTGGTGTGCTTGATAAGGTTCTCACAAGTATTTCTGCCGATTTTTCCCGTTCCAAAAAGCAAAATGTTCTTTTCAGAGATTTCAGGAACGTTATTAAGTATATATTGTACAGAGGCAAAGGCTACCGAAGTGGCACCCGATGAAATTTCGGTCTCGTTTTTGATCCGTTTGCTTGCCTGAATGACCGAATTACATAATCGCTCGATAAACGGATTGGCAATATCGTGTTTTTTAGAACGGTTAAAACTTTGACGCAGTTGGCTTATGATCTCGAAATCGCCAAGAATTTGGCTATCGAGACCGGTACCCACACGAAACAAATGATCGATGGCATCATTGTTCTTGTACACGTAGGCCACTTCTTGAAATGCTTCGATCGTGCCTTTGGTATTGTCGCAGAGCAGTTTTATCAATTGGAAGGGGTGTTGCGCGAAACCGTGCAACTCGGTGCGGTTACATGTCGATGTGACCAAAAGACCGTCAATATCAAGTGCTTTGGCCTGAACCAATATGTTTTCCATACCGGTTTCATCAAGACTGAATTCGCCTCGCACCTGGGCATCGGCCTTTTTATAGCTGAGACCTATGGTATAGAACGAACTGTGTTTCGAAATATGGTAATCTTTCATCTGCTGTTTCGAACGATGGCAAAAATAAATGCAATATTGCTATAAAAACAACGCTAGAGGAACAATAAGTGTCGAATAAGGACTTTTGGCGTTATTTTCGACATGATGTAATTAAAAAACGATAAATTTATAGCAAATATTGGGTATTGGAACATTTTTATTTAGAACGTTTCTAAATAGAAATTGAAAAACAAGTGTAGGAATGGATAAAAAAAATGTCGCTGAAGGTTCATTTGATGAGATGCTTATCGAAGAAGGATTCTTTGTTGTAAAAATTCAGAACGATGGTTCTGAAATACAGAAAGTTGCCAAAGACGTAGATAGTTCTTTTATTCAATTTCATTTTTGCCTCAAGGGCCGGGCCAAGTTTATATTCAATGATGGCAGGTATGCGCTTGACGTAAGTGAAGAAAATTCTTTGTTGTTGTACAATACAAAATTGAATTTGCCAATGAACCTAGAACTTTACCCAAATTCATGGGTGGTCTCGGTAATAATGACCATTCGAAAATTTCATTCACTTTTTTCAAAGGAAGCCGATTATATTCCTTTTTTAAATCCGGAGAACAAAGAGAAAAAATATTATTCGCAAGAAGGTGTTTCTCCTGCAATTGCGGTCGTACTTAGCCAAATGATGAATTATGTATTGCATCCTTCGGTCAAAGAGCTTTACATCAAAGGCAAAGTTTATGAATTGATTTCGCTCTATTTTAATAAAAGCACCGATGCCGATATGGAACAATGTCCGTTTTTAGTGGATGAGGACAATGTTAGGCGAATTCGACAGGCCAAGGAAATCATGATTTCAAGAATGATCGAACCTCCGACATTAGCGCAGTTATCAAAGGAAATAGGCCTCCCTCTAAAAAAACTTAAGGAAGGATTCAAACAAATTTATGGTGATTCGGTGTATGGCTTTTTGTTCGATTATAAGATGGAACACGCCCGTAAGCTGTTGGAGGCGGGCAAATACAACGTCAATGAAATTGGCCTCAAGGTCGGATATAGCACTTCGAGCCATTTTATCGCGGCCTTCAAGAAAAAGTATGGCACGACGCCAAAAAAGTATGTAATGTCCATTGTCAATTAATTTCTTTTTCAGTAATTGGGTAAGCAATAAAATCAGTTCAATCAACCATTTTGGTATGTGCATATTTCTAAAGAATACCTTTATCGCGCTATTTTTTATGCTACTCGTTGCATGCGGGGCCAGCAAGGTAGAGCAGGAGGTTACGGTACCCAAACAAGAAGCGGTCGTGAAAATTCCAAACTCTCTATTGCAAATGGATACCGATTTGGTATTGGTCTATACCAAGACGAACGGATATCGCCATAAATCAATTGAAAAAGGGGTTGAAACTATAAAGGCTTTGGGCCTTCAGAACAAATTTGTGGTGAGCCATACCGAAGACTCCTTGGCGTTCAATAGCAACAATTTAAAAAAGTACGACCTTGTAATCTTCTTGAGCACTACACAAGATGTTTTGGGAACCGAACAGGAAGAGGCCTTTGAGAGGTATATTAAAGGTGGAGGCAATTTCTTGGGCGTACATGCCGCGGCCGATACTGAATATGAATGGCCATGGTACAATAAGTTGGTCGGCGCCTATTTTTTGAGCCATCCAAAACAACAGGAAGCCAAAATCGATGTGGTGGACAGAACCCACGCCGCAACACAACATTTAGGGGATACATGGATGCATTTTGACGAATGGTATAACTATAAGGACATTAATCCGGATTTGAACGTCATCATGAAACTGGATGAAAGTAGTTATGAAGGTGGCGAAAATAATGGTAATCACCCTATTGCCTGGTATCACGAGTTTGATGGGGGTCGCGCCTTTTACACGGGGTTGGGCCATACGCATGAAGCCTATGACGACCCTGACTTCAAAAAACACTTACTCGGCGGGATCTTATATTGCCTGGGACGTTAGAAGGGTCTTGCGACCATGATACCCATATTCTTCTTTATTTTTTTGAGATAATCGGCCAAAGGAAGTTTTGTGACCTCGACTTCCATCGACCCGGTTGAGGCATGTAAGAGGTGTATGCGTCCATCTTTTTCGCGAGTGGCGATTCCGGTGTGGGTTACGTCAAGACCATCGATCGAGGTGGCCAAGGCGATGATATCACCGGGTTTGATCAAATGCTCGTTTGCCTTGATATCGTCTTGGGGCAGATAGCAGAATGTTCTTTCTTTCAATGCCTTTTCGGTCGCGCGTATTTTATCAAAGTTTTCGTCGTCTTTTAGAAAAGGATAGAGTTCGCGGTGCGTACCCATGAAATTGATTTCCTTATTGACCTCGATACCGCCGATTTCAGCGGTGATTTCCTTTAAAAGACCTTTTTGTTCGTTGTTCGAGATCCATTCCGAAAAATAATGTAACCGGGAACCGTAGCCATCGAGCCTGCCGTCTTTATACCGAATGGTTTCCAAAATATCGGTAAAGGAGTCAAAATCTGATTTTCCCTCTTTTAACAAAAGACCAAATGCCAATACATTTTCCACAAAGGTAGTACAGTCGAGGCCATGCAAGTTGACGACCAAAGATTCGGTCTCGCCGATTTCCAGGGTTTTGGCCACGTACGGAATACCAATAAACGTTTTGCCTATGGCCACCAAGGTTGTACCGAAGTCCTTTTCTAACAGGCCGTCAATTTCGATGGTCTTGTTTTCAAAAGCCTGTTTATCGGTAGGAGAGCAGGTGATTTGCTGGGCTGAAATGCCTAAACATACTAAAGTAAATAGAAAAATAAGAATGGTCAATCTCATTTTAGGAAGTTACAATTTTTAAGATTGAACTCGAAACTGTTCTTATTTATCAGGGTTCTTGAAGATAAGTCTTTCAGAAAATGTAACAGTTCCAAATCCAAATAAAGAGGTTCGATCGTCAGATTTAAAGTCAATGTTTTCTCCAATTGCAAGTGCTGTTTCTTCGTACTCTAAGTTATCCAAATTCAAATGTGGAAATTTTTCCTGAATTTGATCGGGTAAAGTGCCAATTATTGGAGCTCCCTCTGATTTTCCAGAAATACTATATCTCGTAGTATTGTCCTGTTCCAAATCAGTATAAATCCAATAAGAAGTATTCCAATAGTATTCTACGTTGGTTGTAAAATTATAATTGTAGATAGAGTTATTTTCTGCCTGGAATTGAGGGTAAGGAGGTACATTAATGTTTGTTGGTCTTCCCCCATACTTATAGAAACTATATCTAACATCTTTGTCATAATCAAAGTATAAATAAGTTTGAAAAGTGTCGTAACCATCAAGATAACCAAGCTTTGCAGTACTTCTCACCTGATTTCCATCATCTTCTCGATTAATATCTAGAAACCGGGCGTAATTATGAGACTTGTTTTTTGCTCCTACACCAAGATTATAGCCTTCGTATTCTGGCAATTCAATTTCTATAATGTAGTCATAGTCTTGAAAATCGTTATAGTCCAAAGTTATATTGGAAGTAGGGTCTTCGACCTCGAACCATAAATATTTAATTTCATCATTGCCATCTCTGACCGAAATGAGATAATCCCTATCTTTTTGAAGCCGAGCACCACCGATTTCTAGAATGTTGGTTTCCTGATAAAATGGAGAACCTGCTATAGATGTAATATCAAATTGAGAGCTTATTAGAAAATGCTGCACATTAGGGATATTGTGGATGGTTATTCTTATTTGGTATTGAGCACTATTAGGAGGGTCAGTGATTGTAGGTTCAATATCATCCGTCCAATCCCAGACTGTTCCTTTTTTAATTCCAGTTACGGTCCCCAATGAATGAAAGTTTCCACCTTCTTTTCCAGGCCGGTAATTCAAAGTCGTTATTGACAGTGTATTTGTGTGTTTTGAATTTTCCAATGACCCTTCGAAATCAAGGGAATCTCCTTTTTTGAATGACCTATAATCCAAAAGTTCGCCGTCTTGATTGTGAATAACAATCCATCTATCCGTCCAATTGTAAAGATCACTTTCGTTAGGATCTGAATAATATGAAAAATAAATCTCGTCTTCAGGTTCGTTCGATTCTTGGTTTTCAGGGTCAGGGTCGGGCTTAGGCCATTCCTGAGCATCAGGTCTAGGTGTTGGTGTTTCATTTTTCGAACAGCCCATAAGCGTCAAAACAACGAGAAAAAAAAGTCGGTATTTAGAAAAATAGTTACTCGACATAATCGTAGATGATATTATAAATAAATATAAAGATAGCTTTCGATTGTTTTATCCCCCTTTTTTTCTTTTGAAGTTAGTTGGTCGAATATTTCTTGTTGTGTATACCCTTGGGTAAAAAGAGTCACTGTCAAGATGTTTAGTTTGTCCAGATTAAGATTTGGATATTTAGAAACAACTTCTTCCGGTAGTTTGCCAACCTTATGAAAACTATTCGCCGAACTGTAAACCGACCATTGGGTATGAATATTTTCACCATTATCATAGGTATGTGTCGAATTCTTAGAGCTTAATTTCAAATCAGTTGTGAATGTAAGGTCATAGACTGATGAGTCCCTTAGCACATAATTCGGTTTAGAAGGAACTTGGATGTTCTCTACTTTATTACCTGTTTTGATAAAATTATATGTGAAACCATCTAGCGAAACGTTAAACTCGGTCTTAAATTTTTTGTATTTGTCAAGATAACCCACCCTGACCGTATCTGGATAATCGGTACTCTGGTAATGGCTTAGAGTCTGTCCAAAAAAGTTATAGTTAGGGTCATCTTCGGCATATCCATATGAGTATAACCACATACTGCTATAAGGAGGCATGGGAATTTCAAAATAATCATCAAATTCTTTGAACTCAGAATAGTCAAAAACCAAATCAGATTCATTTACTGGACTTTCAAGTAATAAATACTTGTGATTTCCAGATTTGTCATATATGCTGAAAACATATTCCTCATTTTCGTAAAGCCTTATCTCGCTTAAAACAAGTGTATTAGAGGTTAAATTACCCTCTATATTTACTTCTTTAGGATTGATCGGACCGCCTTCAATAGATATATTATGAGAATAGACGCCCGGGATGTTTTCTATGCGTAGGTCGAATGTGCCAATATTGTTTGGGATGGAATAATTATATGGTTTATACAGAGAACTACCGGGTTCAATATCTGTATATGTAAACAGCCTATGACTAAGGTTGCCTTCATAACCTTCAAAATAATGAAATTCAGTTATACTAATTTTATTGGGAATGGAGTCCTTCAAGGCTGTGAACTCTAAAACTTTTCCATAATCTGCCTTTTTAAAATCGACAAGTTTACCATTTTCGTCGTGTATTATGATCCAATTATCACTTTCGGACGACCCTAGTCCAAAATAACTAAAATACAATTCCAGTTTTTGTTCCTCTATTTGTGTCCGTCCCTCAATATCAGGTTCTGATGTAGAATTTTCATCTTTAGAGCAATGCGAAAACAATCCGGCAGAAAGAAGTATGACAATTAAATGCTTTAATTTCATGCTTTGAGATTAAGAATTGACAAAAATAAAGATTACATGTCGGTTTGAAAGAATTTTACGACAAGAGGTTTCTTAATACCCATGAAACCCGTATGCTCCATAACTATTCGGGCGATACACCTGTGCCCTAGGTCGGTCTTTAAGCAAGAACGCTTCGGTCACGTATGCGAGTGCTTCGGCATCGGTATCGGTGTCTTCGATGCGTAACCCATCGTTTTGATAGTAAGGTAAGGTAGTTAGTGCCTTTCCATTTTCGAACACGATGAGGTGCATTTTGTAATTCTTGTCGTAGTCTTGATTGTCACGGGTTTTAAAATAATAGCCAGTGAGCGCCTTGCCCTTGTATTGCAAGGACCGTTGTTCCAAAAAGACCGAACTATGGCGTCTTTCGTCATAGGCCTTGAATTCAAATAATAAGGCTTCTGCCAGGGCTTTTTCGGTGCGATAGCGGGACGGCATCAAGTCTAATTTGCCAATTTTCTTGAATTTATTAAAGAGTAGGATTCGACTATTGATATCGGCCGCCAACGAATCTATCAGGCCCAATGGCAAAGATATGTTGTCTTTGGCCAAAAGTGCCACATAAGTGGTTTTTAGTTTTTCATCTTGAACGAGCTGCAATCGTTCAAAAAACTGCTTGACTTCTTTTTCTTGTATGAACGGGTAGAGCAATACGGCATAATCTTCCAAAAGCTCGCGACCGGCATTGCGATTGCCATTGTTGTTCCGATTGCGGTTCAAATGACGGTAATTCGATATCCCCAATTGCCGTTTCAATTGAACTTTGGCATCGTTGAGCATCTGTTTGCGATACCTTTTATAGATTTTGGGCTTGATTCGATTTTCGGCTACCAGTTGCGCGAGCATTGAGAAGATCGGGGATTTATGTTCCTCTATGGCGCTGTAGTCCAACAATTCGGGATAGAGCTTTTTGGCCAAAGGGAGACTATCCATAAATGGTTTAAAGATGGAATAGATCTCGAATTTGTTCGATACCAATGGCAGATCTTTCGAAAGCAGGCCCAATAGCAATGAGACGGATGCTTCATCGGCTTTTTTTGAGACTGCTTGAAGAATTTTGGCCTGGGCATACGAATTGTTGTACGACTTTCCATAAAATTCCTGAAAAAATGGCAGTACCTCGGGACTATCGATTTGGCCAAGCTTTTGAATAAGATCCGATTGAATGTTCTTCTTGTCGGACGGAAAATCGAATTCCGAAATGTAATATTTTAAAGAGTCGAGATGTTTTTCCCCGAATTGTACAAAACGGTGTCCATCGACTAGAATACTGTCATTGTTTCGCAACGCGGCAAAGAATGCAGGGGTCTTATCGGTCAAGATACTTTTTCCTATGAGTGTATCGCTCGGGGAGAAATTCGAGAAAAATTCTCGAACGAATCGACTTGGGGCGATTAGGGTGTCGATGGTCGTCTTGACCTCATAAAGTAGACCCCCTTTGACTACATTTTTTACCCAAATACCCCTTGTACTTGCGGTATCGCCCAAGACCAGCTCCAATTCATGGTGCCCGTCGGCATAACTGCTGTCTTTTTCATGAAGAATGTTGAACTTTTTATCGGCCAAGAGTTTCTTTCGCAAGGCCCAAACGGAATCAATGTTCTGAAACATCAAAAAATCGTGCGATTTGTTAACTTCGACAGCGATGGCTTCATTGTTCTCGTTCTGGTAAATGGTCTTTTTGTTGAAGGGGCCATAGTCTTTAGGTTTGGCTCGCCCGTTATAATAGTTATTGCTGTTCTCTACAAATTTTGGGGGTTTTACCGAGCTTATCGTGCTGAAGAAAAGAGCAGTATCGCGAACCTTCTTGAAACCCGATCCATGATTTGCCACCTTGATCTTAAATGAATCGAAAAAGGCATTGGCTTCCTCTTCATCTTTTGTTACTGTACCCATTAGATAATAATCCCCCTCTTTCAACACAGTTTTTAAGTAGAGCTGTTTTCCGGTGGTAGAATCGATGATGGCCCTTGAGGTCTGGGTGTGTAATTTCGGATTTTCGTAGGTAGCTTCTAGGTTTAGGTCTTGGTAAAAACGTTTCTGTATCTGTGATAGCTCAAAGCTATCTTCTTCCAAGAAATTAAAATCGTTAAGGGTCGCTTTTTTTAGAAAGTAATAAGTACCGGTAATAGAGTCGTATGCCTGTAACAACCTATCCCCAACCCTATATTTATTGGGAAAGGAATGATGTGAGGGCAAACGAATCTCGAAATCCTCAAACCCTGATTTTACCAACGTGAATTTTTTTGCAGACCTATGAAAGGTCAGACTATTGAAGATGGTATCGGAATGTTGCTCCACAAAATCACCTTCGCCTCCCATTTTGAAAATAAGTATTTCAAGGGGGGTTATATAGATTTGATAGCGTTGATGATCGCCGTTTTTCAATTGGTTTTTAATATCAAGGCCTTTGAATCCGTTTTTAGTGATCTTATTCTTTTCCAGAATCGTACCCGGAATGTTCTCGAACAATAACTTGTCAAGAGATTCTAGCGTGTACGTGTTATCCTGTTTTAGAAACTGAAATGTCGGAACCCGATTGACCATGACATAACTGCCATTGGCAAGGTCGGGCGAGATATAGGTGGTGTTCACAAACTCGGCGATAGGGTACAGCCCGCTGGGTAGGGCAATGCTGAAAAAATCATCATCAGGGGCGACCTCTGAATATTTATTGTTGTGTATGGCCTGCTCGAACTTAGTCTTCAATCTTTTTCCCTTTGGGGTCGATCGTGACACCAAAGGGTTTACCGAATAACCTTTGTCGCGCAGCATGGCGATGACACCTTGCTCCCCGGGCAGGTGGGCCGCTCCGATTCCGGTAAAGACTTTGCCCGTGGGCATAATAGAATCGAGCTTTTCGGCCATGTTGCGATTGCGTATGAATAGCATATGCTTCAGATAATGCTCAGTGTATATGGCCTTGTCGATACTATCGAGAAGCGAAATGTTACGATTGCGATAGGCATCTTGCAATAGGCCCATGGGATCCTGTTGCTGCATTTTTTTCTGAAGCCATTCGTCAGGTTTTTGCTTCATGGCATTCATGCTGGCGCGACCGACCAAGGCCGAGGATTCTTCAAGGTCTTCTAATGCGATGACCGTCTTGTCGAATTTTTTGCCCGCTTGGTAAATGAACATGTCGAGATAAGTCTCTTCCTCAAAATTCTGTGCATATTCATCGGTACGATAAAGAATATTGTTGATACGGCTATCCTCAAAAGCGAGGTAAGCGGCCACCTCTTCTTTTCTAGGATTTCTAATCTGAAACGGATAGGTATAAAACCCTTTGGAAACAAAACCGTTTCCCTGCCCATATCCCATATAGTCCAGATTATCGGAGTTTTCAAGCCATGTTTCAGGGTCCGACTCAAGGGCGATGATGGTACTTTTGTCCAACGCCTCGTAAAAGACATCGTCAAGGCGAAAGGCAATTCGTTTGCTTACGTGCATGGTACCGTACAGGTACGAAGATTCTTGAAGGCCATTACCCGATATTTCCCAAAGCAGACTGTTTACGGATTCGTTCCGTGATGGGTCAGGGGATTGGGCAAAAAGCCCCGAACAACAAAGAAGGAATAGTGGTAAAAATATCCGCATAAATACTTCGCTTATTTTATAAAATTGGCTCAAAATTCAAAATTTCAAAAATGAACACCGCCAATTAACTTTTTGTTGACACGGCTATTTGGTCTCGATAAGATCGGGAATACCTATGGTATCATTGATATTGGGTTGAGTATTGCTAACGTAGTTTCGTTGCAAGTAGTATTTTTGCACTTCACGAATTTAAGGCCGTTAAAGGCCTTTCGACCGCTATCAAAGCGACAATAAACTAAAAGAATGAAAGGAGTACTTCTCGTAAACCTGGGTTCGCCCGACAGCCCGACGCCTAAAGATGTCAAACCGTATCTCGACGAGTTTTTGATGGATGAACGGGTCATCGACACACCGCAATGGTTGCGAAATATTATTGTGCGCGGTATCATCTTGCGTACGAGGCCCAAGAAATCGGCAGAGGCCTATGCTAAAATATGGTGGAAAGAAGGTTCACCTCTGATCGTGATTTCACAACGTTTTGCCGAAAAAGTCGGAAAGCTGACCAAAATGCCCGTGGCCTTAGGGATGCGCTATGGATCGATGACCATTAATAAGGCCTTGCAGGAACTGAACGAAAAAGGGGTCGATGAAGTTTTGTTGGTACCCCTGTACCCGCACTATGCCATGTCAAGCTATGAGACGGTGGTGGTCAAAACAATTCAGGAGCAGCAAGAGAACTTCCCGAAAATCAAGATAACAACGTTGCCTGCCTTCTATAAGAATGAGGAATATATCAAGGTGCTTTCCGAGAGTATCGCAAAAGGGCTGAAAGGGTTTGATTACGATCATATTCTCTTTTCGTACCATGGTATTCCTGAAAGGCATATCAGAAAAAACGACCCTACGCGATTTCATTGTAAGATCGATGGCAATTGCTGCAATGCGAATTCCGTAGCACATCATACGTGCTATCGTCATCAGTGCTTTGATACGACAAAAAGGGTCAAGGCCTATCTGAATCTTCACGAAAATAAGGTCAGCAACTCTTTTCAGAGCCGACTGCCGAACGATCCATGGCTAAAACCATATACCGATTTTGAATTTGAACGGTTGGCCAAGGAAGGAAAGAAAAATCTGGCCGTTGTCACTGCGGCATTCGTCAGTGATTGTCTGGAAACCTTGGAAGAGATCGCCATGGAAGGCAAAAACCAGTTTCAGGAAGCCGGCGGCGAGAATTACATACATATACCTTGTTTGAACGACGATGATGCCTGGGTCGAGGTGATGGCAAAATGGGTCAATGAATGGGAAAAAAACGGAGCGCTTCCGGTCTAAAGTTATTGAAGCGCTCAAATTGGCAGGGCAGGGCTAAACCGTAAAATACGCATGGCAAAAGTTTCAGCGGATCAATTGGGTTCCGAACCCATCGGAAAACTGCTTGTAAAACAAGCGGTACCGGCCAGCATCGGTATTTTGGTGATGTCGCTCAATGTGCTTGTCGACAGCATTTTCGTGGGCAACTGGATCGGTTCTATTGCTATTGCCGCCATCAATGTGGTCTTGCCCGTTTCATTTTTTATCGGGGCCCTGGGCATGGCCATCGGTATCGGAGGGTCAAGTATAATTTCAAGGGCATTGGGCGCGAGCAATAAAGAAAAGGCCTTAAAGACTTTTGGAAACCAGATTACCCTGACCCTTTTGATCACGATATCGATGGTAATTATGGGTCTTTATTTCGTCGATTCGTTGATTCCGGCTTTTGGTGGAAAAGGGGCCATTTTCGAACCTGCAAAAATCTATTATGTTATCGTTTTGTATGGGGTGCCGTTATTGGCGCTTTGTATGATGGGCAATACGGTAATCCGCGCCGAAGGCAAGCCCAAATTTGCCATGATCGCCATGATCATACCCTCCGTGGGCAATTTGCTCATGGATTATATATTCATCTTTGTGCTTGATTGGGGCATGCATGGTGCGGCATGGGCAACGACGATCGGGTATTTTCTATGCTTTGCCTATGTAGCCTACTTCTTTCTTTCGCAAAACTCTGAACTGAAATTGAATGGGTCACATTTTGGTCTTGATCGGCCTATTCTTAGGGAAATCGGTTCGTTGGGTTTTGTCACCTTGTCGAGGCAGGCAGTGGTCAGTATCATTTATTTATTGATGAACAATATTCTTTTCGGACTGGGAGGGGAGGCCATGGTGGCCGTCTATGCAATTATTGGGCGAATGCTCATGTTTGCCCTTTTTCCGGTGTTCGGGGTGACCCAGGGGTTTCTGCCCATCGCAGGATACAACTATGGTGCCCAAAAATATGATCGCGTCAAGAAAACCATTTACACGGCGATAAAATACGCCTCCATCTTGGCGACCGTCGTGTTTGTCGGATTAATGATTTTTCCGGCCGAGATCGCCGGACTCTTTTTAAGCAATCGCCCCGATCTTTCAGAAATGGAACTGGCCACAAATGCCTTTGTTTTGGAACATACCCCGAACGCCATGCGCTGGGTATTTGCGGCCACACCGATCATAGCCCTGCAATTGATCGGGGCGGCTTATTTTCAGGCCATCGGAAAGGCCGTGCCGGCACTATTGCTTACCCTGTTGCGCCAAGGTTTTTTCTTTATTCCCTTGATATTGGTACTGCCCGGTTTTTTAGGTGAACTTGGTGTCTGGATCTCTTTTCCGATTGCCGATATACTGGCGACGATCGTAACCGGATTATATTTAAGGAAAGAAGTTAGAAGTACTTTGGATAGGGCCTGAAAGTAAAATGGGAAAGATGGAGCGACTTTTGTCTACCAAATAATAATGATTTCAAATTATGGTCAAAAGTATTACACCGAATGTCCGGTCGGATTCTCGCTACTAGATCGACACCAAATAGGCAGCCATTTTCTCCCTTGTATTGCCATCGGGCAACCTTCCATAACCCGCCCCCATATTATCGATGACATGTTTTACATTGGAAGTGCCCGGAATCACGCAAGTGACCCCTTCGTTCGAAAGAATGAATTTCAAGAAATACTGTCCCCAGCTCGCAATGCCATATTCGGAGGCCCAGCCTGGCAGGTCTTTTCCCCTTACCTTTCGAAAAAGAGATCCGCTTTCATAGGGTTGGTTGATAATGGTGGCCGTACCATGTTTTTTACAGGTATCAAAAAGGGATTTTTCGGCATTTCGGGAACGTATTGAATAATTGAACTGTACAAAATCAGGTTTTTCTGCGACGATAATCCGCTCCAATGTATCGTGGGCCGAATCCACATAATGGGTCAGCCCCCAATAACGTATTTTCCCCTGCTCTTTAAAGTTGCGCAATGTTCTAAGGTGCGTTTCCCAATCGACAAGGTTGTGGATCTGCATCAGATCCATGGTCTTGACCTTCATTTTACGGCAAGAGGAAGTCATCTGATCGATGCCGGCCTGTTTGCCGGAAGTCCAAATCTTGGTGGCATAGAAGAAATCGTCTTGACTATCAAGTTGTGAAGCAGCTTCGCCGACGACGGTCTCCGAGCTTCCGTACATGGGCGAGGAATCGATTACGCTGCCACCCATCTTGTACATCTGGGCCAATACCTGTTTTCGTATTTCCAATTCAGATTTTGAATTGCCGATATCGAAAGTCTGCCAAGTACCCAGTCCGACCATAGGTAGTTTTTCACCTGAACCGGGAATGGTCCGTTGCCCCATTTTTTGGATTTGCGAAAATGAGAATAACGAAGGGGTCAATGTCATCCCCAAACCTGCGCATCCGTAGAGTTGTAAGATTTCACGTCTGGAATAGTTCATCACAATCGGTTTTTTCCCGATAGCTATCGGGAGATGGACTTTAAAGTAGTGTTTTCCGCTGAAATGGGGTGTTAAGGGTCTGTGAAAAAGACATTCATATACTAATGCCGAAAATGGCGTCGCACGATAAAGAAATAAGTAATTTTCAAAAATGAAACCGCATGTTTAAATTCATCATTAAACAGACGGCGGAATGATTATTTTGAACATCAAAGGTGGTATATGACTCCCGATAGCTATCGGGATAAATAACAATAAAAATGAGCACATGAAAAAGAAGACACTTACACCGTCGAATATCATATTCGCGATTTTTATTGTTTTACTTATAATCCCACAGACCCGTAGTGTATTGCAGTTGGCCGTGAACAAGGTCAGGGTACAGCTATTCTCTCCCTCAGAACTGGATAGAGAAGATCAAACCCGATTGCAACCCTTTTCATATGAGCTACAGGATCTTAAAGGTAAATCGACATCGATTGAAATAGGTTTCGGCAATCCCGTCTTTATCAGCTATTGGGCAACATGGTGCCCACCCTGTATTGCCGAATTGCCGAGTATTCAAGAATTGTACGAAGACTATGGAAATCAAGTGGATTTTATATTGCTTACAAATGAGGACCCCGATGTGGTGAGAGGGTTTTTAAGAGAAAAGCATTATAACCTGCCTGTTTATAGTCCATTAATGGCCCCGCCCGAAAAGTTGTACGCACGCAGTATTCCCACTAATTATGTCATCGATGCCAATGGAAAGATATTAATTAATGAGACCGGGGCTACGGATTGGAACAGCAAAAAAGCAAGGGCCATTTTCGATGCTTTAATCAGGGTAGGGCAAAAATAATTTCACCAATTATCCCTAGAATTGAACCGCTGCACGAACCACCTTTAGAATGCTGTTTTTCAAGGGGGGCAAATACCCCTTTTTGCCCCGTTCCATGACCCAAAGTCTTGTAAGAAAAAATTATAATATACTGATTATAAGTTTTTTAAGATTAAAAGATGTTTGTAGGACAAATAAGGTCGTGTTTTTTGGGTCCGCAAATCGTGTATATTCGTAGTGTTAAACCCAAAACTAGAGAACCTATGGAAACCCACTTCGGAGAAAAATTGATTCAAACGATTCATTACACCTTATTATTGGGAATGGCGGCACTGGGAATAGTCTTTTTTATCATTGGTCTGATGAATATGGCCGGATAGATCAAAATTTCCCCCAATGGAAGACTTTACGATAGACACTAACCTCAAAAAGCCCACGATTGCTATGCCATCGCTGGGCTTTTTCTTTTAATATGTCAACAATTCGTAAATTACGGTAACCCTAGTTCCCCTTAACCAATAATCTAAATAACTTTATTATGAGAGAAAACAAAAACAACAACACCCTCGTTGGCGCAATGGCGGCCATTATCATCGGTCTGCTCATCTTTGCCTTCATGTTTCGCGGACCATTGGATGATGGTCAAGAAGATCGTAAAGAGATTGCACCGCCTGAACAAACTATCGACTTAAAACTTGCAGCTCAACTACAGCAAGAATATGTGAGAACCCGTGCCGACAGCATCAATGCGATGTTAGATAAGGTTGACACACGTGATTTTTGGTTTTCTTTGGAGACTATGGAGCAATATATTGATTACGTAAAAAGTGAGGGCGAGAAGAAAGGCTACAAAGATATGGGCATCCGTATTTTTTATGCGGCGTATCCTCAAGATAGTAGGGATCCAAGGGCAGATCCGGGCTATTCGACCGTCGTTTTGGTGCCCACCATGGGCAAACCGCGAATAGCAAATGGCTTTTTTCCAGTAGCTCCGATACAGTCAACTGCGGGAGGCATAAAAGCATTGAATTTTGGAAGTGGAGGACATCCCCCAAATGATGTGCAATAGTTAAATGGATGTTTCTTATCTAACTCTCTCGGTCAGTATTTTAGAATGGATCGCGGCCATTTGCGCTACCTACCATTTTAATAAATACAAAAATTCTACTGAACGCCATTTCGTATATCTATTATGGTTTACCGTGCTTGTTGAAACTGTTGGTAGAAGTTGGAGGTATGCATTTGAAAGTAGCAATTTCTGGGTGTACAACATTTATATGCTGGTGCTTTTTTTGTTCTATTTATACTGGTACCAGTCCATTTTAGAACAAAAGACCTTACGAAAAATAGTATGGTTATTTGCCATATTTTTTACGGGTTTTGCAGTTTGGAACTTTGTTTTTGAAAGTTGGGACGGGTATCATAAATATACCTTTGTCATCGGTGCTTTGTTAACAATGATTTGCACTTTGTTTCACTTTCGGCAATTACTCTATGGCGACGAAGTTCTGATTTTAAAGCACAAATTGTCATTTTGGATATCGACTGGCCTACTGCTTTTCAATATGGGCATGATTCCGTTGATGCTGCTTTCCCATAACTTGAATTTTGGCGGTAAGTATTTTGGCATCATCATTTTGGTTTTAAATTCAATTTTATATGGCTGTTATATAATCGGATTTCAATGGGCGAAGGAGAAGTACAATCGTTTCTGATCATCTTTTCCGTAATAGCTATTTGTTTGGCACTTACGGTGGTCGTTTTATTCATTCTTTTTCTAAGAAGGAAGAATGCGCTACTGTTGGAACAGGCCATGGCGAAGGAAACCTACGAGCGGGAACTTTCGGAAACACAGATAGAGATTCGTGAAGAAACCCTGCGCAATATCAGCTGGGAGTTGCACGACAACATTGGTCAGTTGATGACCTTGGCCAAGATTCAGGTACAAATGGTACCCGACAAGTCAAAAAGCCTTGAAGAAGCCTCCGATACCATCGGTAAGGCCATAAGGGAATTGCGTGTACTCTCAAAATTGATTAATCCCGAAGCTTTGAAGAACCTCTCCCTAGAAGAAGCTTTGGAACTTGAAATCGAGCGTTTCAACCGGCTGCAATTTGTTGATGCTTCCTTAACGGTCGATGGAACGCCAAAGCCTTTGAACCCAAAGGAAGAAGTCATCATCTTCCGTATTTTACAGGAGTTTTTTTCGAATACCATAAAACATTCGAAGGCCTCAACACTCTGCGTCGGAATCGATTATATGGATGGTAACCTGACCATCACCGCCGATGATGACGGCATAGGGTTTGATGAGAATCTCGACTTTTCAGGTATCGGGATCAAGAACATGAAAAACAGGGCACGTTTGATCAACGCCGACCTACAGATCGAATCTGAAAAAGGTCGTGGCACTATGTTACGGTTGCTCTATAATTTTAATCATAAACCCAATCAGCTTGCATAAAATGAAGTATTCCGTTGCCATTGTTGATGACCATACCCTGCTCTCGCAGGCGATAAGCAGCTTGGTGCAAAGTTTTGATGGCTTCAGCTCGCTTTACATCTGCAAAAATGGCAAGGAACTTTTGAACAAATTGGAAGACCCCAAGAACATTCCCGATATTGTGCTGATGGATATCAATATGCCCATTCTTAACGGCATCGAGACCTCTGAGATTCTGAGGGAAGACTACCCAAATATCAAAGTTTTGGCACTCTCCATTGAAGAAGATGAAAATACCATTTTGCAAATGTTGCGGGCGGGTGCCAGAGGTTATCTTATGAAGGATACCGAGCGCGAAATTCTTGAGGAAGCCTTGATACAAATCGCCGAAAAAGGGTATTATCATACCAATACGGTCACTCAGATCTTGGTAGGAACGCTGCATCAAAAATCGAACGAGACACAATTAAAGGAGCGTGAAATCGAGTTTTTGAAACTTGCCTGCACCGAAATGACCTACAAAGAAATTGCCGAAGCAATGTTTCTAAGTCCGAAGACCATAGAGGGCTATCGCGATTCCCTTCATGAAAAATTGAATGTTAAGAATAGAATAGGACTCGTACTCTACGCGATACGCAATAAAATTTTTACACCCTGATATTAACAGCTTAAAATTCCCTAGTGCAGGAATTTATTTTTACATTTAAGCTTGACTAATTGAGAACGCTAATTCAAACTTAAATGAGAAAATATTACACTTGGGCATGCCTTTGTTTGCTCCTCTTTTTGCTAGCACCAATAAATACCGGCGCACAACGTCGTAAAAAAACGAACACGCCGGTTTCACAAGTACCCGAGGCTTTGTACTCAAGTCTGGAATATCGTTTGGTCGGTCCTTTTCGTGGGGGGCGCTCCGCAGCCGTGACAGGAGTACCCGGCGAACCGAACCTTTTTTATTTCGGGGCTACTGGCGGTGGCGTATGGAAAACGACCGATGGAGGCCGAACTTGGGAAAATATTTCCGATGGCTATTTCGGTGGAAGTATCGGCGCCGTTGAGGTCGCCCAAAGTGACCCTAACGTCATTTATGTCGGGGGAGGCGAAAAAACACTTCGGGGAAATGTATCCTCGGGGTATGGAATCTGGAGAACCGAGGATGCCGGAAAGACATGGACCTCGGCCGGGTTGAAGAATAGCCGTCATGTGCCACGTATCCGAATCCATCCGAAGGACCACAATATCGTTTATGCAGCGGTTTTGGGCAACATCTACAAACCTACCGATGACCGGGGCATTTATAAAAGTACCGATGGAGGCCAGACATGGTCGAAAAAATTATTCGTCAATGACCAATCGGGTTTTGTCGATCTAGTCTTGGATCCGAACAACCCTAGAATCATTTATGCCTCTTCATGGCGTGCCAAACGTACGCCATATAGTTTAAGTAGCGGCGGAGACGGAAGTGCCCTATGGAAAAGTACGGATAGCGGTGAGACCTGGAAGGAGATTTCAAAGAACGAGGGTTTCCCAAAAGATACCTTGGGCATCATTGGGGTCACCGTATCGCCCAAGAATTCAGAACGTGTTTGGGCAATCGTCGAGAATAAGGAAAAAGGAGGATTGTATCGCAGTGACGATGGTGGCAAAAAATGGACACAGGTCAATAGCGAAAGAAAATTACGCCAAAGGGCTTGGTATTATACCCGCGTGTACGCCGATACCGAAGACGAGAATGTGGTGTACGTTCTGAACGTGAACTATCACAAGTCCACAGATGGCGGCAATACCTTCAACACGTTCAATGCCCCGCACGGTGACCATCACGATCTTTGGATCGCTCCCGAGAATGGGAAAAGGATGATTATCGGAGATGATGGGGGTGCGCAGATTTCGTATGACGGGGGCGAAACGTGGAGCACCTACTACAATCAACCTACCGCACAGTTTTACCGGGTTACCACTGATAATGCCACACCTTATAGAATTTATGTGGCCCAGCAAGACAACTCTACCATTAGGATCAATCATCGCAGTGATGGCTTTGGAATCAGTGAGGACGATTGGGAAGAGACGGCCGGCGGAGAATCGGCGCATATTGCCGTAGACCCTAACAATAACGACATTGTTTATGGTGGAAGCTATGGAGGATTTTTGACCCGTGTCAACCATAAAACGGGTACCGTGCGTGGGATCAATGTGTGGCCCGACAATCCAATGGGTTATGGTGCCGAAGGTATGAAATACCGCTTTCAATGGAATTTTCCCATTATGTTCAGTAAGCACGACCCAAAAAAACTGTACACCTTTTCGAACCATGTACACCTTTCGACAAATGAAGGACAAAGCTGGAAACTTTTAAGTGACGACCTTACGCGCAACGACCCCGATAAGTTGGTGTCAAGTGGAGGGCCGATTACACAGGATAATACCGGTGTGGAATATTACTGTACTATTTTTGCGGCCAATGAGAGTCCGTTGAAAGAAGGATTGATTTGGGTCGGTAGTGATGATGGGTTGATCCATGTGACCCAAGATGGTGGGCAAACCTGGAACAATGTGACTCCTGATATCATGCCCGAATGGAACATGGTCAACAGCATCGAACCATCCGCCTTTGACGAGGGCACTTGCTATGTGGCGGCTACCCGATATAAGTTGGGCGACTTTCAGCCCTATTTGTACAAAACGACCGATTACGGAAAGACATGGAAAAAAATAACGAACGGTATACCATCGGAACATTTTACCCGTGTCGTTCGTGAAGACCCACAGCAAAAGGGCTTACTCTATGCAGGTACCGAAACCGGAATGTATATTTCGTTCGATGACGGAGCTAGTTGGGGTCCGTTTCAGATGAACCTTCCGATAGTGCCCATAACCGATTTGACAATCAAGGAGAATAGTTTGATAGTAGCTACCCAAGGACGAAGTCTTTGGATGATCGATGACCTTTCCGTAATTCATCAAGCTGATAAGGCGAATCAAAATGCCCATGCTATTTTGTATAAACCCAAGGATGCCTATCGTACAAAAGGAGATGCCCGAAAGACGCCATCGAAGACCGAAGGACAAAATCCCCCGAACGGTGTAGTGACCCATTTTTACCTTAAAGATCTTTCTGAAAAAGATAGTATCAGCCTTACTTATTTCAATATGAAAGGCGATACTTTGAGCTCTTTCAGTAATGCGTCAAAAGACAAGGACAAAAAGCTAGAGGTTAAAAAAGGCGGTAACACCCATGTCTGGGACACACGTGGCAAAGGAGCCGAAAAACTTCCCGGGATGATATTCTGGTGGGCCAATTTTAATGGCGCCAAAGCAGTTCCCGGTAGTTATAAGGTTTCTCTCAACGTTAACGGAACGGACCAGACCCAAGAATTCAAGATTGTTCCTGATCCGCGGGCAGAAGCGACCGTCGAAGATATGCAGAAACAATACGATTTCGTTACCGAGGTAAATGCCACGGTCGACAAGGCACACCAGTCCATCAAAAAAATCCGTAAGATCAACGATCAGCTCGATGCCTTTACCGAACAGTATAAGGGTGACGACCGTACGAAAGATCTTGTCGAGAAGGCCAAAAAGATGAAGGATAAATTCAGTGAGGTCGAAAAGGCCCTGTATCAGACCAAGAATCGAAGTGGGCAAGACCCATTGAATTTTCCGATTCGATTGACCAATAAAATAGGACATCTGAACAGTTTGGTTGCTTTGGATGATTTTCCGCCTACGGCGCAAGATATTGCCGTCAAAGACGAACTGACCTCAAAAATAAATGCACAGTTAATATCTTTCGACGAGCTGGTAGATCAAGAAATCGGCGCTTTCAATGAGGCGTTCAATAGTTTGAAGTTAAAATATCTATCCATCGAAGATTGAATTAACAATATCGGAGTATAGTCTGTGCAATGTAGGGCCATGAAAAAAAGGATTCAAAACAAAAAAAATACGCGCAATATCGTTTTGACCTTTTTTGCGCTAGTGTACGTTCTTGCCGTCTTTGCACAGCAGGTAGAACGACCGAACATAATCATTATAATAACCGATGATCAAGGTTATGGTGATCTCGGCATTACCGGTAATCCCCATATAAAAACTCCGAATATTGACGCTTTCGCCAAAGCCGGTGTTCGTTTCAATAATTTTCATGTATCACCGGTCTGTGCCCCTACCCGTTCTAGCTTGATGACCGGGCGTTATTCGCTACGCACCGGAATAAGGGATACTTACAATGGTGGTGCCATCATGGCATCCACAGAAGTGACTATAGCCGAATTGTTAAAGCAAGCCGATTACCGTACAGGTATTTTTGGAAAATGGCATTTGGGTGACAGCTATCCTTCAAGGCCCAATGACCAGGGCTTCGATGAATCGGTCATCCATCTCTCTGGGGGTATGGGGCAGGTAGGTGATTTCACGACTTGGTTTAAGGGTGATAGCAGTTATTTTGACCCCGTGCTATGGCACAACGGAAAACAAGAACCATATCAAGGGTATTGCAGTGACATATTCGCAAATGAAGCGATGAAATTCATTACTGAGAATAAAAACGCACCATTTTTTTGCTATCTCTCGTTCAATGCGCCACATACACCGCTTCAGGTACCCGAGAAGTACTACAATATGTACAAAGGTATCGACCCCGCCATTGGTTTCGACGATGGAAGGCCCTTTGTCGAAATGAGCGAAAAAAACAAGGAAGATGCTAGAAAGGTATATGCCATGGTCAGTAATATCGATGACAATGTGGGTAAGCTGCTCGACAAACTGAAAGAACTACGTATAGCCGATAATACACTGGTTATTTTCATGACCGACAATGGCCCCCAACAAATGAGGTATGTGGCGGGTATGCGCGGTCGAAAAGGCAGTGTTTACCGCGGCGGCACTCGCGTACCGTTTTTTCTGCAATATCCAAAACTCATCAAGGGCAAGCGTGACATTGAGCCTTTGACTGCCCATATCGACATACTACCTACCTTGGCCGAAATTTGTAAAATAAAAATGCCACTAGATCGAAAAATCGATGGTAGAAGCCTTGTGCCGTTATTGATCGGTAAAAACGAGACTTGGTCTGAAAGGCCTTTTTTTTCATATTGGACGAGACATTATCCTGAAAAATATTATAATATATCGCTACAAAAAGGCAATTATAAGCTTGTAGGGCATACGAATTATAATGCAAAACCCGAGGACTTCGAACTTTTTGATGTGCACAAAGATCCTTACGAACAACAAAATATTGTTGCCGAAAATGTGAACATCGCATCGAGTTTGATGGCCGAAATGGAAACTCACTATAAAGAATTAACGACTTCCAAGAATTTGATTGACCCACCGCGCATCCATATCGGGACCGAGCATGAGAATCCTGTGTTCTTGAATCGAAACGATGCAGGTGGCGAGCGTGGCATTTGGGCCCAAGAAGAAATATATGGCAAATGGGCCGTACAGATCGATCAAGGGCACTATAACATCAAGTTCAAGTTTATAGAACCTCTGGCCGAAAAGGGTAAAATGTTTCTCGAAACCGGAACGACCATCAACCAGTTTGAAAATGACCGAACAGGAATCGATTTCTTGGAAATGAAAAATGTTTCCTTGGCGAGCATGACATGCGACCTTGTGCCTTTCTATGTTTCCGATTCAAAAAGAATTTTTCCTTTTTGGGTCGAGATGGAACGAATTTCCGATTGAAAATGTGATAACAACATGCATTAAACCAAATATCCTAATGAAAAAATCACTTCCATTTTTAATGGCCTTGTTTACGATTTCGGTCTTTTCGCAAACGGCCGAAGACTATTTCAAACCTTTAAAATATCGTAATATCGGCCCCTTTCGTGGAGGGAGGTCGGTGTGTGCGGCCGGCGTGGTCGGCGACCCCTTGACCTATTATATGGGTACTACAGGGGGAGGATTATGGAAGACGACCGACGCAGGACAACGATGGGACAACATTTCCGACGGTTTTTTTGAAATGGGTTCGGTCGGTGCGGTGGCCGTTTCGGTATCCGACCCTAATATCGTGTATTGCGGTATGGGAGAACATGCACCAAGGGGGGTTATGACTTCCTATGGGGACGGTGTCTATAAATCTACCGACTCGGGCAAGACCTGGAAAAAAATGGGACTTGAAAATACACAGCAGATTTCAAGGATCGTCATCCACCCTAAAAACCCCGATATCGTTTATGTGGCCGCTCAGGGGGCGATTTACGGCCCAACGGAAGATCGTGGTATTTATAAATCTAGTGATGGCGGAGAAACCTGGAAAAAAGTACTGTTCGTCAACGAACTTACGGGCTGCTCAGAATTATCCATCGATATGAACGCTCCCGATATAATATACGCTGCCATGTGGCACCATCAGCGTAAACCGAATATGGTAATAAGTGGTGGCGAAGGCAGCGGACTCTATAAGTCGGTCGATGGCGGCGAGACCTGGGAAAAAATCCACAAAGGCCTACCGGAGGAGAAGGGCAAAATGGCTATAGCCGTGAGCCCAGCGAATTCGAGCAAGGTATATGCACTCATAGAAAGTGACAGTAATGCCGATAAGGGCGGTCTTTTTGTTTCAGATGATGCGGGCAAATCGTGGAATATGGTTAGTGGCGATAATCGTTTGGTGCAACGCGCGTGGTATTATATCGAGGTTTTTGCCGATCCGAACAATGAGAATACGGTTTATGTGCTGAGCGCTCCCGCACTGCGCTCCATCGATGGGGGCAAGACCTGGGAGCTGATTACTGGTACTCATGGCGACTACCACGACCTTTGGATCAATCCGGAAGATTCGGACAATATGGTTGTGGCCGATGATGGCGGAGCTGCTATTAGTTTTGACAACGGAAAAACATGGTCTACCCAAAACAATATGCCGACCGCACAATTTTATCGTATTAGCGTGGACAATCTTTTTCCTTATAACGTTTACGGAGGGCAGCAAGACAATAGTTCGGTAAAGATTGCCAGTTTCTCACCTGGAAGCAGTGGCATATCACTTTCGGACTGGAGCGATTCTGCAGGGGGAGAAAGTGCCTTCTTGGCCTTTGACCCCGATGACCCCAGATATGTTCTGGGAGGAAGTTACCTAGGGACCATCGAAGTACTTGATACGCATTCAAAAGCATCGACACAGATCATGGCGGCACCCATACAGTATTTGGGAAGAGATGCCCGCGATATGAAATACCTATACAACTGGAACGCGCCGATCATTGGGTCGAAACATGAACCGGGCACGTTTTACCATTGCGCACAGCTTGTCTTGCGAACCCGAGATATGGGCTTAACCTGGGAAGAAATCTCGCCCGACCTTACCCGTAATATCGATGCCAAGCAAGGTAAAGGAGGCGGGCCTTATACCAATGAAGCCGTTGGTGCCGAGAATTATGGGACCATTGCCTATATGATCGAGTCGCCACATGAAAAAGGTGTTTTCTATACGGGTAGTGATGATGGTTATGTACATATTACCAAAGATGGGGGCCTTTCTTGGCAGAATATTACTCCGAAAAATCTTGGGGAAACTTTGGTGAATGCAATAGAAGTGTCACCACACGATCCAGCCACGGTGTATGTGGCGACGACCAAATATAAGTTCAACGACTACACTCCTGCCTTATACAAGTCATCGGATTACGGCAAAACATGGACGAACATTAGTTCAGGAATTCCCTATGGTGCCTTTACCCGTGTCGTTCGTGAAGATCAGCACAGAAAGGATTTGTTGTATGCCGGCACGGAAAAAGGGATATATATTTCTTGGAACGGAGGAAAAACGTGGGAATCTTTTCAACTCAATCTTCCCAAGACACCGATAACCGATTTAAAAGTGCATCAGGATAATCTCGTAGTCGCGACTTCGGGGCGCTCGTTTTGGGTTTTGGACGATCTATCGATACTAGGTCAATACGATCCCTCGGAAAAGGATGTTCACCTATTCGCTGCGGGCAATGCCGTTAATGGTTCGTGGGGCAGCCCATTGAGCGGTGATTCAGATGAATTTGATGGCACGAATGCTTTTGAAGGGGTAAATCCGGCGAACGGTATGGTGCTGTACTACAACCTCCCCAAGCTCAAAGATTCCATGGCGATTTCCATGGATGTTTTAGATGCAAAGGGCAATTTGGTACGTAGTTTTTCGTCTGAAAAGGATAAAAACTACAAAAAACATAATGGGGGCGGTGCCCCACCGGCTCCAGTGCTTTCAAAAAAAGAAGGATTGAACCGCTTTATCTGGGACATGAAATACCCCATTATGCCCGGTATTCCCGATGTGTATATCGAAGCCAATTTCAGGGGCCACAAGGCACCGCCGGGCGAATACACCTTTAATCTTAAAGTCGATGGAAAAACGGTAAGTACTGAGGGTAAGATCGTTCCCATGCCTACTTTTGGCACAACGGCGGCCCAATACGAAGAATACCATACGATAATGTACGATATGGAACGCAAGCTGACCAAAATGCACGATATGGTCAATTCACTGTTCAAGGCAAGGGAGCAGCTAGCGAAGTTATTGGAAGATATCGAGGACGAAGGTTTGCGATCGGAAGGCAAAAAACTGGCCAATGAAATTGATGTATGGGACCAAAAAATGATTCAGCGCAAGTCAAAGGCCTACGACGACGTAGAGAACTTTCAAAACAAGTTCACGGCAGAGTATTTGTTCTTGATCAACGCTACCGATAGCGGTATTCCAAGAGTCAACCAACCCTCAAAAGACCGTAAGGCCGAATTGGATGCCCAATGGAACATTTTGCAAAAAGAGGGTGGGCAACTCATGAATATGGCCATTCCGAACTTCAATAAAAAACTTTGGGAAGCCGGTATCGGTGCCTTACGTCTTTAAAAGATTTCAAGTTGGAGTTTGGGATTTCAGGTTTTGTAACTTTGTAATTTAAAATTAGCCTTAACTGTCATGCCGAGCTTGTCGACGCATTGTTCGATTTCGGTCGAATATTAAATCCAAAAACTACCTTGGTCGAGTATTATAACTACATCAAAGCCTTGCATCTCATTTTCGTGGTAACTTGGTTTGCCGGGCTTTTCTACATTCCACGGCTTTTTATCTATCATATAGAGGCAGCGCAAAAGCCCGCCCCTGAAAAGGATATATTGACCGAACAATTGAAACTAATGGCCAGAAGGCTTTGGTATATCATAACATGGCCATCAGCTATTTTATGCACCTTATTTGCCATTTGGCTGCTGTTTTTGCAACCTGCTTTTTTACAACAGCCCTGGATGCACGTAAAATTGGCCTTTGTTGCCTTACTGATTCTTTACCATATTAGAAATCATTTGATTTTCAATCAATTGCAACGAAATGAGGTTAGATATACGTCGAACTATATGCGCATTTGGAACGAGGTGGCGACGATCGCTCTTTTTGCCATCGTATTTTTGGTGATATTGAAAAGTGCCATAAGCTGGATTTTCGGCGTTGTCGGAATCATAATATTGGGCATTCTACTCATGTTGGGGATTAGACTCTACAAACGCTTTCGGGAAAAAAACCCGGAAAAATGAAAGAACTAGACCACTCGAATTCTTGGGCCGATTGGCAGCTGCAGCATTATATTATATGGTCAGGGTGGCCTGATATTTGCTACCTTTGAGTGTAAAATCCTTTTCGTTGTTCAAAAAATTATCGTTACGGTTTCGCATATTCTTTGCCATGATATTATTGGTATTGATATCTTCGGTATTGATATCGGCAATTGCAGTATATCAATATCGCGAACAATTGAGGGATTATCATGAAGATCGGCTCGAGCGAAAAGAGGAGCAGATAAAGCAGAGCATTGACTATACCATACGCAGAACGACTTACCCGCCCACTACCGAAAATTTAGGGTTGATTTTCATGGATGAAATCTACCAGATCGCTGATGTTCATAACAAAAATTTCAACATCTACGATCTTGAAGGGCAATTGATAAAAAGTTCACGGCCCAAGTTTGAAAATGACTCCATTTCAAATTGTTTGGATGCCGAGATTTTGAATAATCTTCAGAGCAGTGTTGAAAAACGCTTTGTAGAAGAAAAATCAGCGGCCGGCGATCGGTATCAATCCTCTTATTCATATATAACCGATGGTAAGTTCAAGCCCATCGGCATTGTCAATATGCCCTATTTTGAGGACAATACTTTTAATGATAAGGAATTGCGGGAGTTTTTGACCCGTTTGGCCGGGGTCTATTTTTTAATGCTCTTGATAGCTATAGGTCTAGCCTATTTTATATCAAAATATATCACGCGTTCTTTGCAGACCGTATCCGATATGATGTCGAAAACCGATTTGACCAAACGTAACGAGAAAATCTATATCGAGGAACCAAGTGAGGAAATCGCCAAATTGATCGATTCTTATAACGCGATGATCGACGAACTTGAGCTAAGTGCCATAAAGTTGGCCAGGAGCGAACGCGAGCAGGCATGGCGCGAAATGGCAAAACAGGTGGCCCATGAAATAAAGAACCCTTTGACACCTATGCGTTTAAGTGTTCAAAGTTTTCAAAGAAAATTCGATCCCCAAGACCCCAATATCGAAAATAAAGTTGCCGAATATTCCAAAACCTTGATCCAACAAATCGATACCATGAGCAGTATCGCCTCGGCATTTTCAAGTTTTGCCGAAATGCCCGCCCAGCAGAACGAGACCCTGAACGTAGTCAAGATCGTGAAGCTCGCGCTTGACATCTTCAATGAGGAGTATATTCATTTTATCTCTGAAGAAGAGGAAATCATTGCGAAACTTGACCGTACCCAATTGATACGGGTGGTGACCAACTTAGTGAAAAATGCCATTCAGGCGGTACCTGAGGTAGAATCGCCAAGAATATTGGTCTCGGTCGTTTCCGAAGATGATTACGTCAAAATTTCGGTGGCCGACAACGGTGTCGGTATTGCTGACAACTTTGCCGAAAAAATATTTGAGCCAAAGTTCACAACGAAGTCAAGCGGTATGGGGCTTGGTCTGGGAATGGTGAAAAACATTGTAGAAACATACAAAGGAAGCATCAATTTTACGTCCCAATCGGGCAAAGGCACCGTATTTACGGTAAAGTTCCAAAAAGAGGAACACTAGAAATCCGTATGGCATTATTTTAACTATTGAAACCATGAAATACAAAAATTTACTTATCAATCAAAAGGATAGACTGGCCATTGTTACTATAAATCGCCCTAACAAACTAAATGCCTTGAACCGGGAAACCATTCAAGAGCTGCATGATGCGTTTAAGGCACTTGAAACCAACAATAAGATACGCACCATAATCGTAACGGGAAGTGGCGAAAAGGCCTTCGTTGCCGGTGCAGATATCGCCGAGTTTGCCAATTTTTCGGTAAAGGAAGGCGGTAAATTGGCCAAGAAAGGTCAAAAATTGCTCTTCGACCTGGTCGAGAACCTTTCGACGCCGGTTATCGCTGCGGTCAATGGCTTTGCTCTGGGAGGGGGTCTTGAGTTGGCCATGGCCTGTCACTTTAGGGTGGCCAGTGACAATGCAAAAATGGGGCTTCCGGAAGTTTCACTTGGTGTTATACCTGGATATGGCGGCACGCAACGTCTGCCACAATTGGTAGGAAAGGGCAATGCCATGGAGATGATTATGACCGCTGGTATGATCGATGCCCAAAAGGCCCATAGGTTAGGATTGGTCAACCATGTCGTACCCCAAGAGGAACTGCTTTCTTTCTGTGAAAAACTGGCCGCCAAAATAGGCAACAATTCACCTGTTGCCGTGGCTCATGCAATAAAAGCGATAAATGCGGGTTTTAAGAATAATAGTAACGGATTTGCATCTGAAATAGAAGCTTTCGGAACTTGCTTTGGAACGGCGGATTTCAGAGAGGGCACCACCGCCTTTTTGGAAAAACGCAAGGCCGATTTTCCGGGTAAATAGCAAATCCCCAAAAACCTACTTATGAGCTTGCAAAAAAGTGTTTTCCTGCTTTTTTCCGTTTTTGCCTTTATTGTGGTAAAGGCCCAGGAAATCCCCATAAAACATACGATTGGAGAAAAATATAACGATAGGTACAAATACTCCAATCTACTTACCATTTCCGATAACGAAAAAGGCGGTACGATACTCGTGCGTGCCTACTATACAGGTATGATATTACGCCCCAAGGGATATTTTATCGAGACCTATGACGAAAATCTTCAATTAGTAAATGAATACAATTATAAGCTTAAAAACGGCAATTTTGTGGACGGCTATGTGCGCAACGGACAAGTCTATCTGCTGTTTTTGGATTATAACTATGATACTTTCTCCTATGATTATGTGGTGCATAGAAGCCCTATGGAAGATATGAACTTCACCCAGGAAACAATTCTTTCGATTCGTTCAGATGAAGTAAGGGAACCTCTTGACCGAAATTATTACAATCGTAATTTTGCATCTGGTTTTACCACTTCAGTACTGTTCGATGATGCGAAATCCGCTTTTGTAATTAGTACACATTTCAAAAAGGGAAAGAACAACCAACACTTTATCTATCTTTTCGATACTAGCCTGAATAAAGTGATCACCCATGATTTTTCGGCCGAAGTAGAAGAAAAGAACTATTCTTTCGAGAATATCGCTTTTTCAAAAAATCTGCAGAGTGCCTATATCGTGGGCAAGGCCTATTTTAAAAAGAAACGTTTTCAAACAAGTGAACGCAAGTTTCAATACGAGATGATCAAAATATCATCGGCAGGGGCGCAAATTCAGACTTTTGACGACCCCGCCAAGTATTCGGAAGCGTTGAAACCTGTTTTTGCCAATGATAAGCTTTTGTGTCTCGGGTTTTATGCCGACCGAAAAGATAATCGTTACAACGGACTTTCATATTTCGAGGTCGATCCTTCGGACTTATCCTTAAAAGCCAAAAAATACAATCCATTTTCGAGCCAGTTTATGATGGATAAATTCGGGCGTGAAGACGACAAACAGGTCAAGAACCTCGTTTTTAAAAATGTGACCGTAAACCAAGATGGATCGATACTTTACAATGCCGAGGAGTATTTCGTCACCACCAGTGTACAGGCGAATTCTAGCGGCGGTAGGGTAAAGATCGAACGCTTTCATTATAATGACATCATCAGTGCGAAACTGAACACCTCGGGCGATGTGGAATGGATCAGAAATATCAATAAGGCAGAGGTTACCCAGGGCGATGGGGCATATGCCTCTTATAGTTCGTATTGCAAAAACGGAAAGACCTACTTTTTTATCAGCACCGCTGCCGAGAACCCTCAATTGTTGAGTGGTGATCGATTGCTTTTCAAGCAGGGCCTTAGTCGAAATCGAAATGTTTTCGCCATTCAGTTGGATGAAGGCGGTAAAATCAGTTTTGAGAAACTCATCGATGATAAAGACGCGCGGTTGCCTTTGATGGTTTCTGCACCTTTGGTAGATACCAAGAATGATAACCTGCTATTCTACGCCAAAAGGGGTACCAAGAAACAATTGGTGAAAGTCGCAATACAATAAGCTTTCACTTTTCTTCAAAATTCGAACTTCCGACCGATAGGTCGGTGGGGTGCCAGAAGTCTTCATGGATGTCAGCGTCAATGACCGATAAAGTTCGGCATGCCTTCGATAAAATGCAGTAATGATTGTTAATTCAGCTCAGTGACGGGGTTACCCGACCGATCGGTCTGTCAAACGCATGACAGACGGTAACTTACAATCGCCATAAACCGATTATTTAAGATGAAAACTTTAAATGGCAAATTACCTAATACTAGGATTTATTCCATAAATTTGGAATAAATCCTAGTAATTGAAAAACAACGAATACCTCAAAGGAAGAGGTGCCCAACAAAAAGTACATAACCGATTTGAAGCGCACCTTCACGAGATGCGGGATGATTTTTTGGAATTCTGTAGGATCGAGGGCGAAGAAGCAGGTAAGAACAAGACGCAGTATATCCCCATATTTCCAAAAACCATAGTAAACAAGGTCACGAGTCCTGATGTTGGTATGATGCATTCCATGAATCCCTATCAGGGCTGTGAACACGGCTGTGTGTATTGTTATGCACGAAACACCCACGAATATTGGGGCTATGGGCCCGGATTGGACTTCGAAAGTAAAATCTTGATAAAAAAAAGCGCGCCTCAATTGTTGGAGGCCAAATTGAAGCACAAAAATTGGAAGGCTGAGACAATTGTCCTGTCAGGAAATACGGATTGCTACCAACCTGCCGAGAAGCGGTTCAAGATAACGAGAGGTTGTTTAGAGGTATTCTTAAAGTATAGGCACCCGGTCGGTATTATTACTAAGAATGCGTTGATTCTTAGAGATCTGGACCTTTTGAAGGCACTTCAAAAAGATGGTCTGGTCGCGGTGAACGTTTCGGTGACTTCATTATCGGAAGATACCCGGCGAATTCTTGAGCCGAGAACGGCCTCGATCAAAAAGCGATTGCAGACCGTTCGTATGCTTTCAGAAAACAAGATTCCGGTAAATGTCATGTTGGCCCCTATCATACCGGGTATCAACAGTCATGAGATTATGAAATTGGCCAAGGCGGCTTCAGAAAATGGAGCGTTGTCCATCGCCTTCACGGTAGTCAGGCTCAACGGGGCGATAGGTACAATCTTTACGGATTGGATTAAAAAAACACTTCCAGATCGTGCCGATAAAGTATTGGGTCAGATCAGATCTTGCCATAACGGAAATCTGAACGATAGCCGCTTCGGTCTTCGAAGTCGCGGAGAGGGTAAGATTGCCGCCCAGATACATGATTTGATGCGATTGGCGAAACATACTTATTTTAAGGACAGCTCTTTTCCTAAACTGAATACCGAACTGCACGAGCAATTCAAAGATGGCCAAATGCGATTGTTTTAAATTAAATTGCGAAAATTGTCCAATTGGCAATTCGAAATACGTCTTTAAGGTGAACTTTTAAAAAACATAATTATGAGCAATTTTTTGTATTTATTTAGAGGTGGCGATCCAGATTGGAAACAGGCAGCACCTGAAGTGGTAGAAGCACACATGAAGAAATGGGGTGCATGGATGGGAGGACTGAAAGAAAAAGGCAAATTGGTAGACGGGCTGCCATTGTCTGGAGATGGCAAAGTGGTAGAAAATGCAGGAGAAGTTATAACAGATGGCCCATTTGCGGAAGGAGCCGAGGTCGTAGGCGGATATTTGATCGTCTCGGCGGATGGATTGGACGAGGCCGTTGAGATTTCAAAAGGCTGCCCAATATTCGAGCATGGAGGTAATGTTGAGGTAAGAGAAATCATGTCTATGAATATGTAACCGGTCGATTAAAACGATTGAAAGTCCGATATCACAATCGGACTTTTTAATTTTATAACATGCAGAACGCCGAGAAAGAAACATTGGTAGAATATGTATTTAGACATGAGTATGGCAAGATAATTTCGTTGCTTACCCATAAATTTGGTCCAATCCACCTTGAAAGAATCGAGGATGCCGTACAAGATGCCCTGATCAAAGCCATGCAGGTATGGGGTTATAATGGAGCTCCACAAAATCCAACGGCCTGGCTGCTCAGGGTTGCGAACAATCAATTGATCGATAGGCTTCGCAAGGATAAAAAAGTGGTAGATACCGATTTTGAACAACTTTTGAACAAAACCGTATCGATTCCCAAAGAAATTGAGCTTGAAGAAATAATCAATGACAGTCAATTGAAGATGATATTTGCCTGTTGTCATCCTTCCCTATCGCCCGAATATCAGATTATATTGAGCCTAAAGTTGATAGCTGGTTTTGGAAATGCCGAGATTGCAAAGGCGATGCTAAAAAAAGAAGAAACGGTGGCCAAGTCGTTCACTAGGGCCAAAAAAAGGCTGAAAGAAAATGTAAAAACCCTTGATACACCCATAGAACTTGGCTTAAAGTCAAGACTGAATATCGTTCTTAAGGTCATATATTTATTGTTTTCCGAGGGATATGCCGCCAGTTCGGGAACAACCATGATAAAAAAGGATTTTTGCATAGAGGCCATTCGGCTGGCTCAATTGCTGACAAGGAACAAATACTGTAAACTCCCGGAAGTACATGCATTGATGGCACTAATGTGTTTTCATACCGCAAGGTTCGATGCCCGGATCGATGCCCAAGGAGAAATGGTAGATCTTGAAAATCAAGATCGACGATTGTATAATGCCGAAATGATAAATAACGGTATTCGACAGATGGAAAGGGCAAGTGTGGCTTCAACCTTCTCCGACTATCATTTGCAAGCTACGGTTTCATACTACCATTGTATCGCAAAAAAGTTTTCCGATACCGATTGGAAAGGTATTTTGGCTTTATACGACCTGCAATTGCAAAGACAATATTCCCCGATCGTGCAATTGAACAGAATTGTTCCTTTTCATAAAGTACATGGTGCGGAAAAAGCGATGCAAGAACTTCAGATCTTTGAACAGAGTCCTCACTTTATTGACAATACCCTGTTTTATGCTATAAAATCAGAACTTTTGAGTGATTTGGAAGATTGGGGCAAAGCAATAATAACATTGAAAAGAGCTATTGAATCGACCGGTAATGAGCTTGAAAGGCAGCATTTGAAAAAGAAATTGACACTCCTTGAATCGAGAGAATGATTATCTGTTCCTCCCTTGATCAATCGGCTTCCCACTCTTTATAAAATTGTTCAAGGTAATCGAGCATGAACCGGTGTCGTTCCAATGCCAGTTTTTTTCCGGTTTTGGTATTCATTTTATCCTTGAGCAATAGCAATTTTTCGTAGAAATGGTTTATTGTGGGTGCGTTTGACTTTTTGTATTCCTCTTTTTCCATGGCCAAATTCGGGGCGATTTCAGGGTTATATATTTGCCTGTTCTTGAAGCCTCCGTAATTAAAAGCCCGGGCTATTCCGATGGCTCCGATGGCGTCAAGCCGATCGGCATCTTGAACCACTTGTAGTTCCAATGAATTAAAACGGGTTTTCGACCCCCCGTCCAAACTGTTTTTAAACGATATGTTCTCGATAATCTTTACCACATGATCCACCTTTTCTGTATCCAAGGGAAGGGATTTGAGAAAATCCCCTGCGATTTTAGGTCCGATCGTTTCATCCCCATCATAAAATTTAGCATCGGCGATATCGTGTAATAGGGCCGCTAAGCTAATCGTGGTGATATCAACCTTTTCGTCTTTTGCGATTAAAAGTGCGTTTCTGAAGACGCGCTGAATGTGGAACCAATCATGACCCCCTTCAGCGCCCTGCAATGTTTCTTGTACAAACGTGATGGTTTCTTCGACAAGTTCGGTATCGGTCATGGGTCGATCTGTATTCCTGAATTTACGGCACGTTCGGTAAGTGCGACCATATCATCCAGATTATCCGAAATTTCGATGGGTTCGTGCACCACAAAGGTCAAATGATTGCCGATGCCGTTAGGGAATTTTCCGTATTTCAACATTTTCCATGAGTTGTTGATGCTAATTGGCACGACGAGTGCTGAAGGGCAATTTTTCATCAATATTTTGAGTCCCATCGGTTGAAACTTTTTTGTCTGTCCCGTACGGCTTCGCGTACCTTCCGGAAATATAACGGCACTGCGCTTATACTTTTCGATATACTTGCCCAACTTGGCTATTTCGGTCAACGCCTGTCTGCTGTCTTTACGGTCAATTAGAACAGAGCCGCCATGCCTTAGGTTGAACGAGACACTGGGGATACCCTTGCCCAACTCGATCTTGCTCACGAATTTCGGATGGTATTTGCGCATATACCAGATAATCGGCGGAATATCGTGCATACTTTGGTGGTTCGGTACGATAATGAGTGGCCGGTCTTCAGGAATATTTTGTGAATTCTTAAAGGAATATGTAGTGCCCAAAGCATGGGTGCACCGTAACAAACATAGATTGAGCAATGCGACACTCTTTTGATGGGCATCGTACCCAAATAGATTGAGACATATCCATTGTATCGGGTGAAATACTACTAAGGTAAGCCCGAACAAGATCAGGTAGATGAAGGACAAAGGATATGCGAGCAATTTTTGCATAGGGATATACAAAAGTAAAAAACCGCTCAATTAAGAACGGTTTTTTTAGATTCTTTTCTACCCTTGGTACCAAGAGGCAATTTAGTGGCCTAACAGAACTCGTTGTAGGCTTCGGTCAGGTTTTCGGCGATGATCTCGGCGGGCCTTCCCTCGATATGGTGACGCTCGATCATATGCACGAGTTCTCCGTTTTTGAACAGAGCCATACTTGGCGAAGAGGGCGGAAACGGGACCATCAAATTACGCGCCGCATCTACCGCTTCGGTATCGACGCCGGCAAAAACGGTAACGATATGGTCAGGTTTTTTATCGTTCATCAAGCTCATTTTAGCGGCCGGTCTGGCATTGGCCGCAGCACAGCCACAGACCGAATTCACCACGACCAAGGTTGTTCCTTCACTATTAATGGCTTTTTCGACCGCTTCGGCCGTATATAATTCTTCAAACCCGGCCATGGCCAAGTCATCTCTCATCGGTTTTACTAATTCTGCAGGATACATAAACTTATGATTTAATGGATTTCAAAGATACGGGTTTTGTCGCATTTTATATAAAGACCTTAACGTTTCGTTGAGGTTATCGCCCTGTTGCTTGTAGGGCAATCGATGGGTGCTTATCTTTGGTGAAAATAAAAGACACATGATCAAGTGGTTGGCTGCCATATTAGGGTATTCGCTATACCGTTTTCCTGGGGCTATTTTTGGGTTTCTTGTCGGAAGTTTTATTGATAACATCACCGGAAGAGGTGGTAGGCCCCAAACAATTTTAGGTGACTTTGCAAGGCAAAGTGTTAGTCCCGCGGACTTTGAGCTAAACCTTCTATCTCTTTGCTCCATTGTCATAAAAGCCGATGGATCGGTAAGTAAACGTGAAATGGATTATGTGCAGCAGTATTTTGTCGGCACATATGGTAAAGAAAAAGCAAATGCCATTTTTAGGACTTTTAACGAAATCAACAAGAAACATGAGATTTCGGCACAGCGAATATGTGCATATCTTAACCAGCGCACGCGCTACGAGGTTCGGCTACAATTATTGCACTTTTTATTTGGTATCGCCCAAGCAGATGGACATGTAAGCGATTCGGAAATAAATAAAATTCGTGAAATAGCCGGATACCTTAGGGTGGCTTTGCGCGATTTTGAAAGTATTATGGCCATGTTCGTTCAATCTGCTGATAATGCATATAAGATTTTGGAAATCGAAAAGACGGCAACGAACGATGAGATTAAAAAGGCATATCGTAAAATGGCCAAAAAATATCATCCCGACCGGGTGAATACCGAAAATGAAGCCATAAAAAAAGGTGCCGAAGAAAAATTCAAGGAAGTCCAGAAGGCTTACGAACAGCTACAAAAAGAAAGGGGTATCAACTGATCAATAGAAAATATTCAAAAACTGATAAGTTATAGTATTGAACAATATGCAAGATTTTTGGTTTTATATAAAGCTTGGCCTTGACCATGTACTCGATTTTAGTGCCTATGACCATATTCTGTTTCTATTGGCCTTGGCCATGCCTTTCACGTTCAAGAGTTGGAAAAAGGTGTTGTTGTTGGCCACCGTTTTTACGGTAACCCATTGCCTCTCATTGGGCCTTTCGGTCTACGGAGTAGTTGTCATTGACGTTGGTCTGATCGAATTTCTTATCCCTTTGACCATTTTATTGACCGCACTTTTCAACCTGATCTATATGAAGTCGGCCGATGGGCACAAGAGTATATTGTTGCATCTGATCGCGACCGCATTTTTTGGCCTTATTCATGGTTTCGGGTTTAGCAACTATTTTAAAATGCTCATGTCGGGCGAGGACGAAAAATTGGGCCCACTCATTGGGTTTGCGACAGGTATCGAAATCTCGCAATTGATCATTGTGCTTTCAATCTTGGCCCTTGCCTATCTCGTGCAAACGATTTTTAAGGTCAAGCAAACGATTTTTGTTGTCATTGGCTCGATTTTGGTCGTACTTGTCACAATACCGATGTTGATCGAGACGTTCCCCTGGTAGTAGGCCAATGTTAAAATTAACCATATAATCATGTTCGGGTCTTTCAAAACCGGTAAATTCGTTATTCTGTACAAGTTCAAGTGTGAAACGAGACAAACAAGAAAAATACGATAAGGCCTATTTGAGAATGGCCCAGGAGTGGGGCAAATTATCATATTGTCGGCGACGTCAGGTCGGTGCGATCATTGTCAAGAAAAGAATGATCATTTCAGATGGTTATAATGGTACACCGACAGGATTCGAAAATATTTGTGAAGACGAAGAAGGATATACCAAATGGTATGTTTTGCATGCCGAGGCGAACGCGATCTCGAAAGTCGCCTCATCCACACAATCTTGTGAAGGAGCGACGCTTTATATCACTTTATCACCATGTCGCGAATGCAGCAAGTTGATACATCAATCGGGCATAAAGCGCGTAGTATATCAAACCGCTTATAAAGATGATTCAGGATTAAGATTTTTAAGAAAGGCGGGGGTTGAATTGGCACACATACCTGTAATCGAAGCCATTGTAGAATAGTGTTACAAGCCAAAAAATGAAAAAAAAATATCTTTACCTAGGGCCCCTTATTCTCTCCGCGGTTTTGGCTTTGGGCATTTTCGTAGGGGGTAAACTACATTTCAACGATACCCCTGAAAAACTGTTTACCACCAACTCAAAAAAAGATAAGCTGAATCGCCTGATCGATTATATCGACTATGAATATGTTGATGAAATAGACACCGACAGCATTGTCGATGTTACCGTCAACAATATTCTTGAAAAGCTCGATCCACATTCGGTCTATATCCCGAAGCGCGAGATGGCAAAGGTTTCAGAGAATATGAAAGGTGATTTTGTTGGTATAGGCGTTAATTTTTATCCTTATAAAGATACGATAGCCGTAATTCGAACGATACAGGATGGTCCAAGTTTCTTAAAGGGCATAAAACCGGGTGATCGCATCCTCATGGCTGACAATGACACGCTTTTCGGACGTGATTTCATCAACGATTCGGTGGTTCAAAAGTTAAAGGGAAGAAAAGGGACCAACGTTCGCCTAAAGATCTATCGTAAAAGTGTGGATAGTATTTTTACGGTAAATATCAAGCGCGATGTAGTACCTATAAAGAGTGTTACGGCCTATTATATGTTGACGGATGATATGGGCTATATCAAGATAAACCGTTTTGCCGAATCGACTTTCAAGGAGTTCAAATCGGCCCTAAGGGAGTTGCGAGAACAAGGGGCCAAAAAATTGACTTTGGACTTGAGGGACAACCCCGGCGGGTACCTTGGCATTGCGGAGCAGATGGCCGATGAGTTTTTAGAAGATGGCAAACTGATTTTGTTCACTAAAAACAAAAGGGGCAAAATAGACAAAATATATGCTACCGATGAGGGAGATTTTGAAGATAAGCCTGTATACGTGCTGATAAACGAGCGCTCGGCATCGGCCAGCGAGATTATAGCAGGGGCCCTTCAAGACAACGATATAGGTACCATTGTTGGCCGACGGTCATTTGGAAAGGGCCTGGTACAGCGTGAAATGGAATTGGGTGATGGTTCGGCCGTTCGACTTACGGTGTCAAGATACTATACCCCGACGGGCCGTTCGATTCAAAAATCTTACGACAAGGGCAATCGCGATTATTATAAAAGGTTTACCGATCGCTATCATAATGGTGAGATGGTTTCGGTCGATAGTATTAAGGTGGCCGATTCCCTAAAATTTACCACACCGAAAGGTAAAGTGGTCTATGGAGGAGGTGGAATAATTCCCGATGTCTTTGTTCCGATGGGGACTAACGAAGAGGAAGCTGTTGAAAGTATGGATAGTGTCGGCTTCATTTCCTTTTTTATATTCGAACATTTAGAGGAAGACCGCAATCGTTATGACCAATATACTGAGAAAGAGTTCATAGCTGATTTTAGCGTCGATGATATACTTTTCGAAAAATTTGTGGATTACTGCATCCAAAGGAAATTGAAAATGGAATATTATGACTATGAGGATGCCATAAAACTTTATTTAAAGGCGGCGATCGCCCAACAACTTTTCGGGCCCAATGTACACGCCAAAATAAAAAGCGATGCAGATATGATGTTGCAGCGGGTCTTAGCGCTTGACAACCCTCTTGTGAGCCAAGGCGAGGCCGAGGCGATAGAGGCAAAAAACTAGTCTTCGTTCAGTTTTTTCTGTATTTTTTTCGACGTTAGATAAGTCAATAAAAGTACGATGGCACATAATGAGGCCAAAATACCGATTATGGCAATGATGCTGTCACCTTCTAACGGATTTTTGAAATCGACCAAGGTAACATTGTAGGCAATCAAGGCAATGCCAAGCGCAATCAATACAAATGAAAGTGTTTTGCTCATGATATAAACGGTTAATTGCCAATCAACTGGCTGATATTGGCCGTGAACAATTTGACCGCAATGGCCATTAAAATCACCCCGAAAACTTTTCGAATAATATTCACCCCGTTCTTGCCAAGGACCTTTTCAATTTTTTTTGAGGATTTCAACACAAGATATACAAAAACGGTGTTTGCCACAATCGCAACGATGATATTCTCGACTTGGAATTCCGCACGGAGCGATAAAATCGAGGTCAGCGTACCGGCACCCGCGATGAGCGGAAAAGCAATGGGTACGACCGAAGCACTTTCAGGTTCGTCGTCCCTATAGAGCGAGATTCCCAGAATCATCTCGATGGCAAGAAAGAATATGATAAGAGCACCAGCTACGGCAAAAGAATTTACATCGATACCGATCAGTTTCAAGATTTCCTCTCCTACAAAAAGAAAGGCGACCATTATGATAGCGGCTACTATAGACGCCTTTTCTGATTGTATGTGCCCAACCTTTTTACGAAGGCCTATGATGATGGGAATACTACCCAAAATATCGATTACCGCAAACAAGACCATGGTGGCGGTAGCTATTTCCCTGATGTTGAAATTGAATGTCACAGATGTTGATTGTAAAATTTCGGCAAATTTACGTTTAAAACAGTGGTATCGGATGCTTCTACGATAAATAAAAATAAAGAGACGTTCAATCTTAAAAACTATCTTTGTCCGCTGAATCGATTTTAATTATGTTCCAAATAGGAAAGACCATTATATCGGAAGAAATATTGGAAAATGATTTTGTCTGCAACCTATCGGCCTGTAAAGGAAAGTGCTGTGTTGATGGCAATGCGGGGGCACCTCTTGAAGATAGGGAAACCGAGATTTTGGTCGACGTTTATTCCGATGTGAAACCTTTTCTTCGGCCCGAGGGTATAGCGGCCATTGAAAGACAGGGAGCCTTTGTAAAAGGTGATGATGGCGAATGGGAAACCCCGCTGGTCAACAATAGCGAATGTGCCTATGTAGTATTTGACAAAAGTGGTACGGCAAAATGTGGACTTGAAGCGGCCTATGATCAAGGTGCCATAAAATGGAAAAAACCTGTATCATGCCACTTGTATCCGATACGGGTGCGCGAGTATACCGAACTTACCGCGGTGAACTATCATAAATGGGAAATCTGCGACCAGGCATGTGTACTGGGGTCAGAACTTAAAGTACCGATATACAAATTTGTTAAGGAGGCTTTAATACGCAAATTTGGATTATCTTGGTATACGGAGTTAGAACAGGTCGCCGACGAACATATCAGACCGTAGGTATATGAAGTACTACCTTGGTGCCAGAGGCGTTGTTCACCTTATCGAAAAGGTCTAAAATCTCGACATTGAAATAATTTTGGTAATCTCGAGAAAAGTTGGCCAAACGCTCTTTGGTAATGTCTATTCCCAATGATTTTCTTTTGAGTACTTTGCTTTCCTTTATTTTTTCGGCTGCCTGCCTTCCTACACCGTTATCGGTAATCGCAATGTTTATGAAACCGCCTTTATCGCGCCCCACGTGAAGCTCTATTTTCTTGTCGCCTTCTTTCGGTGACAGGCCATGCCACAGCGAATTTTCAAGAAAAGGTTGTAATATCATCGAAGGGATCTTGACCAATTGGGTATCGATGCCTTCATCTACGGTAATCTTAAAATCGATCTCGTTCGAAAATCTTATGTTTTCGATATTCATATACAGTTCAATGGTTTCAAGTTCTTCGGCCAAGGGAATTTCTTTTAAAGATGAGGCCTCCAATATCTTACGGACCAATTTCGAAAATTTATTGAGATAGTGCACCGCATTCTTTTTTTCGTTGTTTATTATATACAACTTAATGGAATTCAACGAATTGAATAAGAAATGTGGGTTCATTTGGCTTCGTAACATGGTCTGCTCCAAAGTCAACAATTTTTTGTCGTTTTTGAGTTGATATTGGCGATAAAGCACATAAAAAAGTCCTGCGAGAAAGATCAAAACGATTCCGCTGATTAAGAAAGTAACCTTATTCTTGGCCAACCTTTGTTTTACAGCTTCATTGTCTTTTGCCAAAGCCGCTATTTGATCGCTTTTTTTTTCGGCTTCATAACGTACGATCATGTCGTTTACATAACGAAGATTTCTATCGTTCGATATCTCATCTTCATAATGTTGGGCGGTGCGATAATACTCAAGCGATTTCTTATAATCACCTTTTTTGGAAAATAAGTCGGACAAAAACCTATTCGCCTCTGATATTTCGGAGGGCAAGTTATATTTTTGGGCCAACTCAAGTCCCTTTATAAGATGTTGTTCCGCCTCAAAGAGTTTATTGAGATCGATTAAGGTCCAACCAAGATTGATATTGATCATCGCAACAATTTCCTGATCACCAAGTGTTTCGGCCTCGGGTAGTATGGTCTTAAATATGTCGAGGGCCTCTTCGGTTCTTTTAAGATGTACATATACATGGGCGATTCCGCTCTTGCAGATAACACGGCCCTTGTCAGAATTGATTTCTTCATTATAAGCCAGGGAAATCTGGTAATTTTCCAGCGATTCTTCGAGTTTGCCCTGGGCTTCAAAACATTCGCCGATATTCTGATAGTTGATGGCCAGCCCTAGTTTATTTCCAAGCTCTTCCTCCCTTTGCAATGATTTTCGAAATTGTTCTATGGCAAGATCATACTGCTCAAGTGATTGGTAGATATTGCCGATGCTGTTCAATGACACATTGATACTCCTTTTTATACCCATGGAAGGATTCTTCACCGTCTCGGCCAAAGCAAGCGCTTTTTGACTATAATCAAGTGCCGATTTAATGGCATCGGTCTTTCGGAATACGACACTTATCATGTTCAGGTTGTAAATCTCGAACTCAATATTTTCGGCTTGTTTGGCAACTTCTAATGCCTTTTGATGTATTGCGAGACTCCTCGAAAACTGTGATTTGTCACGATACACTCTGCCCAGTTGGCTCAGTGCATATACCTCTCCGTCAAAATATTCTTCTTCTGCCGAACGCTGAGCAAAATAGCGCATATAAATAGTGTCTCTGCGTTCTGGTTTTACGACCCTATCGATTTCGCTGTAAGTCTTTGGCCCCGCTTGTATTAGGCTGTCCACTCTGTTCTTAAATGCTTGGGTAATTTCTTGGGAAGAAACAGTAGAGGGCAAAATGAACAAAAAAGAAAGACAGACAAAACATCTGATGACCGCAATCAGCGATGCCCGTGGGCGAATTATATATGGCTTGAAAAATCCCATGGAAGCCTATAGCATATCTAAAAAATCCGACTTTTTCTGTCTTGAGACCGGTATTTTGTGATTTGACTTCAAAACAACATAACCATCGGTCTTAAGAAACTCTTTGATTTTGTTCAGATTGATAATATACGAATTATGTATTCTAAAAAAGGAGTCTTCGGGAAGCATTTCATTGACTTCTTTCAATTTTTTGGTAAGAACGATTTTTTGCCCATCGGTCAAAAAAATCGTACTGTAGTTGCCATCGGATTCAGCGTAAAGTATCTCGTCATTTTCAAGGAACAGCAGTTTGCCGTCTGTATTGAACATGATTTTTTTGTCCAAGGAATTCGAATTGAAGTTCAACAGAATTTTTTCGAGCCGTTCTGAAGTAAAATTCTTGGCGTTGTGTTTCTTGATTTTAGCGATTGTTTCCTTTAGATCATCCGTATCGATTGGTTTTAACAAATAGTCTATCGCCTCATTTTTTAGGGCCTTGATGGCATATTGGTTATAGGCAGTAGTTATTACGACCGGAAAATCTTTGTTCTTTAGTTTCTGAATGAACTGAAAGCCGTCCATGGTGGGCATTTCTATGTCCAAAAAAAGACAATCGGGCGTATTTTTCTCCAAATGCGCCAAAGCCTCGAACGGATCGGTAAAAGAGGCCACTACCTTTATTTCATTGCTAAAATTGGTAAGTTCCCAAGATAGGCTTTGCAGTGCCTTCATTTCATCATCAACAATAACGGCTTCTATCATGAGATTATCTTCTGAACAAAGAAAGTTAGTCAAAAATAGTTTTAATGTTTTACAAAGGTTCAAAAGATGTATCGATAGATTGATTTTAAGTACGGTTGGTATGAAAATAGCCGAGAATGGCCAACAGGTTTTGGTATGCTGTATTTGTACTTTTCCATGCTTTCGGTATGGCCATCTGAAAACCATTTACACAGTATTCCATACCATTTATACATAATGAAATTTTGAGTTTTGATTTTTGATTTAGTTTCGACTTCATAACATTCGATTAGGTTCCCCAAAAATTCAACGCCCCATTTTAGGAACTTAAAAATATAGTATCGTGAAAAAATGTATCATAATGTTTCTTCTTCTTGTCGTAACGCTCTTGATAGCAAGTTTAACACAAGATATTGAAGAGAATAGTCCAGATACTCGGTTAGTGTTGGATCAGACCGATTCAGAAACGTACTTGGAAGATTTTGAAACGAAAAATTGAGATAACCTAATAGATAGTACAGAAGTTGTTGAACGGTTGATCTTGACGGTGAGGTATATCGAAAATCTATAAGGCAATAATAGAAGGTAATAAATTATGAAGCTGCCATTCCAAAAAGGTACGGTCCTAAGGAAGTGCGTTAAAGAAAAGAACGTATTCTGTTTTGAACAGGCCCGTCTGATGAAGTTCTGAAGTTTGGGCACCCTACCACAAAGCTGGTTTTGGGCGTTGTTTGATATTAGGTTTCGGGGGAACTACCTGAGTCAACACCAAACGATGAAGATATCACTCGTGATGCATCGGAAGGACCGTACGGTTTGGCAGTATCATTTCAATACCTTAGCTGCCCAAAAATGGTTGAAAAATACTTCTTCTTAGGTTACAACTTTATTTTTTGTACCTTAAAATCCTACCATCCTTGAATTCAAAGTGAATAGAAAAAAAGCAAAATGGTTTTCGCAAACTCTTATTCTGATAGTGTGTTTGACAAACATGCCATTTGCCAATGCTCAATCGCAGATATCCTTTAGACAACTGTCGGTCAAAGATGGTCTTTCGCAGAACAGTGCCATTTCAGTTTCCCAAGATAGCACGGGTTACCTATGGGTAGCTACCCAAGACGGACTGAACAGGTATGATGGAAAAAAGTTTACCAAATTCCCTTACTCTTTTTTGGATATCACAAAACCTGACTATAGCGACCTCGGACAGGTCTATACAGACCGGGATGGAACAGTCTGGATTATTCCCTTAGACCAACGGCTCCACAAGTTCAATGTCGCCCGACAAAAATTCGAACCAATACATGACACCGATGGGGCCAGTTTCATTTATCAAGACTTGGCATTGAATATTTGGCTGGGTACGCGTGAAAGAGGCCTTTTGCGATTCGACTCAAAAACTAAAACCTTTTCTGAGATTGAAATTCCGAATTTCAAGGGAACCATCTTTAAGATCCTTCAAGGAAATCCAGAGAATGAAGGCCTTCTACTATTGACCAATAAAGGTATCATCAAATTTAGGCCACAAGCGAACCGCTTTCAGCCAATGGACGTGCGAACGGCGGATGGCAAAAAAATAGAGGCCATTGTCAGCGATGTGGTCTACACAGGAAAAAATCGACAATGGATCTCAACTTTTGGTGACGGACTTTATTTTAAGGATGGCAATGAAGGCGCATTGAACAGAATTTCTTCACTATCTTTTGTAAACGCCTTGCCGGTTGATCTGAATATTCTTGACCTGTATATTGATACAAAAGGGCGGTTATGGGTAGCGACTTATGGCAGGGGCCTTTATATGATTGATTTTGATACGATGAAAATCGACCATTTTAAGGTAGAAAAGCATAACCCAAGAGCCTTGCACTACAAAGATGTGCTGTGCGTTTACGAAGATTATTCGGGCACACTTTGGTTCGGAACCGATGGTGCAGGCCTGAGTTATTACGACGAGTATCTCGAAAAATTCAATTCCATAAAAAACTATCAAACTCCCGATGGTATCAATGTTGATGTGGTCCGGTCCATAGTAGTTGATAAGAAAGATGCGGTATGGATAGGGACTTCGGGAAAGGGATTGACACAATATGAGCCTGAAACCAATAGCTGGCGAACTTTTAACGTTGAGCTGGGCAATAATAGGGCCCTTAGTTCAGATAGAATAATGAGCCTTATGGTCGATGGTGACAATTCATTATGGATAGGTACACAAGGCGGGGGGTTGATGCTGTTGGATGATAAGGACGAAATGACATATTTTTCGACGAACTCGAAACCAAGGCTTTCGGCAAAAACGATATGGGCCATTTATAAGGATTCGAAAGATAGGGTATGGCTGGGCACACGCGAAACAGGGATAATACTATTTGATAAGAAGAAGGGAGAAATCAAGAAATACGTTGCTGACCCGAATACCCAAAAAGGCCCCTCCAGTAATAATATTAGGGTCATTACAGAAGATGGTTCGGGTAATCTATGGATCGGAACGGAATCAAACGGCATTGTTTTTTTTGACACCCAAAACGAGCAGTTTACCCCGTATCGTAAAACCGATGATTCCAATTCATTGGCAAACGACGGGATCAAATCCCTTCACTATGACCCGAAAGGTATTTTGTGGATAGGCACCAATGGCGGCGGTCTTAGTGCTTTTGATCTAAAGAGCCAAAGGTTCTATAGTTATACGATGGAGGATGGTCTGGCCAATGATGTGATTTATGCGATTCTGCCCGACCAAGAAGGTAATTTATGGCTTAGTTCCAATAGAGGGATTACAAGGTTCACACCACCAACAACCTTTAAAGAAGCCCCCGAAATAGTCAATTACGACAATTATGACGGCCTTGCGACCGAGTTCAACACAGGGGCCCATTTCAAAGACGATCGAGGGAGTCTTTACTTTGGTGGCTTAGATGGTATTTACTGGTTCAACCCTAAAGAAATAAAGGAAAACGACATAATGCCGAGAACTACGATTACCGGTCTTGAAATTTTTGATGAACCTTTTCCTATGTCATCGAAAGCCAAACTGGAATCTGATAAAAATACGTTGACCTTTACATTTTCAAGCCTGCAGTATTCACTTCCTCAAAAAAACAAATACCAGTACCGCCTTGAAGGTTACGATGATGATTGGGTTCGGGCCGGCAATGTGAATTTTGCCCGTTACAGCCAATTGCCTCCGGGGGAGTATGAATTTCAGGTAAAGTCGAGTAATTATGATGGAATTTGGAACGAAAATCCGGCAACTTTTAAGTTCGTTATTGCCCCACCTTGGTATCTTACTAATTTGGCCAAGTTCATTTATTTGATTTTGTTTTTCACGGCGATCTATACGATCTATCAGTATCTGAAATGGCGTATGAAAATGAGACTCGATCTTAAGATGAAGGAGCGAGAGGCCTTGCGGCTCAAAAAGCTAAATGACCTTAAATCGAAACTATATACCGACATTTCCCATGAGTTCAGAACTCCGCTGACCTTGATTTCAGGGCCCATTGACGCCGAGTTGGCCAAAGGGCATTTGACCCGTTCAGAATTTTCGAATTTCTCGATGATCAAACGCAACACTGACCGGCTAATGGCTTTGGTGGACCAGCTACTGCATCTTGCCAAATTGGAAAAGGGGAAATTGCGCATAAACCTATTTCAAGGCAACCTTGGCCTTTTTTTAAAGGCAATGGCCGCTTCCTTTGAATATCAGGCGGAAAGAAAGAACATAACGTACCAGGTCAAGATCGAAAACCTGAAAAACGGTTGGTATGATGAGGATGCCTTGGAAAAAATTGTCACCAATCTCTTGTCGAACGCATTTAAATATGCCCCATCTGGCGGAAAATGTTCTTTTGAAGCCAATGGTAAGAAAGGTAGGTTGAGCCTAAGTGTTCGAAACACCGTAGATGACCCCGAAAAGATTAAAATAGACAAACTTTTCGACCGTTTCTATCAACTCGACGACTATGCCGAAGGGGCGGGCGTTGGTCTTTCATTGGTTAGCGAATTGGTCAAACTCTATAAAGGGAATGTTAATGTAAGAATAGAAGACGATAATACCATTCACTTTCAAATAGACCTTCCTTTAAATAATGAATTGGCAGAGAACGTACCAAATTCAGATAATTCTTCTTTAATCGATGGTATAAAAGAAGATGGTGTCCCCCAGGCCGATATGACACTCGGCACATCGAAAACGGAGGAAGATAAAGAACTTCCCATCATATTGATTGTTGAAGATCATGCAGAGGTGCGCGAATTTCTTATTTCGGTTTGGATGAACAGATATCGGGTTATCGCGGCAGCCGATGGAGAAAAAGGCATTGCAAAGGCATTGAAAGAGGTTCCCGATCTGATTATATCCGATGTGCGCATGCCCATTTGCGACGGCATAACACTTTGCAACACGCTTAAGACAGACCAAAGAACCAGTCATATACCTATTATTCTGCTCACTGCGGGAATCGGTGAAGAACAGGAGTTGTTGGGCCTGGAATCGGGTGCCGATGATTTCATTGAAAAACCCTTCAAATTGAGAATTCTAGAGAAGCGCGTCGAAAACCTTATCGAGACCCGCAAAATACTTCGCAATAGGTATGGTCAAGAAGTAGTGCTTAAGGCCAAGGACATCGCAATAACGCCGACCGATGAAATATTCTTGAACAGGGTACAGAAAATCTTGGACGAAAAATTGTCCGACTCCGATTTCAATGCCGCCATATTTTGTAAAACCTTGGGTATGAGCCGTATGCAATTGCATCGAAAATTACAGATGTACACGGGTCTCAGCACCACCGAATTCATTCGCTCACAGCGCCTGAAACAGGCCGTGAATATTCTAAAAACCTCCGATGCCTCGATCAATGAGGTCGCCTATACCGTAGGTTTTAATACACCTTCCTATTTTATAAAATGCTTTAAAGAGGTTTATAAAACGACACCTAGCGAATACCTTCAAAATGTGGCGTCCAATTAAAATTACTGTTCGGTAACGAACCTGCTATTCATTTGCCTTGCAATATTCCCATCCGTTTTTTTGAATCTCTGACCTTGTTGGCCTCCTAGTCGAATATCTAAGATATAAACAATTTGCGCGCCAAAGTATTCCATTAATTGAGAGGTGTTACACTTATTGCACATATTGTTACATCTGTGGTACGAAAACGAACCTGTTTCGAATAGCTTCGCCATATGAATCATAATCACCAAAAACGAATAATGAAAACAAAACTGGTATTGATGTTGTCGATTATTTGCCTAACGAGTGCATGTGAAGATGCACTGAATCTGGGAAAAACCGATTGCTATTGGAGTGTTAAAAACGATCTTGACGAGTTAGAGGATGAATTTCAGTATGAAATGACCGTCTATAAAGATGAGGATGGTAATGTAGAGTCCAATAAGGTTTGCAAATGGAGGAAGGCAACAACTTATGCCTACTGGTATGAATTGAATTTTTACAGGACCGGTGATTATCGTGGTTGCGACCTTACCGAAGAGGAAATGACCGAACTGGGAGCCCGAATCGATAAGAGAAGAATGGAATTGGACCAAGACAGAGAGGTGTATACCTGTGAAGACTGATAAGTTCTCGGATCGAATTGATATGAAATTTAATGGAACACGGTTCTCTTGGCTTTTTATGATGGCAAGACCATCAAAACATGCCATAAGTCAAGCAATTAGGGGCCCTCGGCATCCTTGTTACATTTCTTGCATACAATGTTACATACGTGGTATAGAAAGTAAAGGTTGTAACGTAAATTGCTATTATTGATACTTTGTGACCAACCATAACGAATTAATAACTAAATAAAAAAACCATGAAAAAATTCCTTTTGTCTAAAGCGATTGTTTTGGTAGTTGTGTTAATCAGTATTTCTTGCACCAAAAATGGAGAGTGCGACCCATCTGCGGGACAGTTATCATACCTATGTGGGTGCCTAGAAGAAGATGGTTGTGCTCTTCCTGGGGGTATGACCGAGACTCAGTCTGACTCTCTTGAGATTGTTTCAAAACTTCCGATCAGACATTAACGACCACTTGTTTGTATATTTTAAAACGAACCTTTGGCACATACCAAGCCTAAGATTGTTTACAGCGCAAGGGTAATAATAAAAAGCAATGTTGCGAAGTTTCGAGATTATTAATAGAATCTCTCTTATCGATGTGATGGGCATTCTTTTCATTACAATGATATCGATAGTAGAGATAAAGGCCCAAACACGTACGACCAACGACATGCCCATAGTATTGGTGACCGATCTTGAATCCGATCAACTCGCTATGATAGAACCGTTGAATAATTTTTTGCAAAGAACCGAAGAGGATATTGTCGAGGCTTTCCCAAAACACGAGTTTTATAAGGGGCTGCTAAAAGGAAAGTACGAACTGAGAGAAGACCATCTTGTACTGCCAATAAAGGGAACTATCATTACCGTTTATACCGAGCAGCGTATTTTTCCGAACAAGGGTTTCTTGTCGAAAGTACAACTTAATTCAGGCGATGATTACAGATTGGGAGCGGCCAATGCCAAGGTCATATCGAACCAAAAAGGAGAATTGATTCTACGAATACAATAAGAGCAAAATGAAATTGTTTAGAAAACCCTCATCGACTTTGAATACGAAGAACACCATCTGGAAATTGGATGAAGTTACCCTATTGTTCATCTCTATTTTGTTGGTAGCCCTTTGGTTGATTGGTACCGTACTGATGACAAAAACTGGCTGATTCGACTTGAACAAGGGCGTTTACAACGCTTTGAAGTGCGATATATTCCTTTTAGTTCAAAAAGGGATGTTCCCCCCATACAATTTTGAAAAAATAATTTTAGAGAATGATTTCCTAAAAAGGTTATTGAGATCATTGCCATGGGCGAAACATAAGAAATCAAAAAGAATAAGAGCGAAATCCTTCAAAAACTCGGAATAATTAATACTTAATACACAATTTATGAAAACAACAATCCAAAAATCAGTAATGTTATTGGCATTGGCCCTATTGGGTTTCAACTGTGATCCAAGTGAACTTCTATCGGAATTCAACGCCTGTGGTGATGAATCTTGGGGCGAACGGACAGGTGCAGAAGCCGATGCTGCAGCAGAGGCCACTATTGCTTTTTCCAATTCACCAAGTAAGGAAACTTGTGAAAATGTTCGAACGGCGCTTCTCGATTACATCGAGGCACTTGAGAATATGGAAGAATGTGTAGTGCCCGCAAACAAAGATGCTTACGCCAAGGCTCTTGATGATAGCAGGGATCAACTACAAGAACTTGACTGTAACCAAGACTTTCAATCATGAGAGCCATAGCGCTAACTTTATATTAGAGCTCGAATATTTCTCCAAGAAACTGGTATGAAACTAAAAATTGAGTATGATGAAAAATGTAAAGGAACGCTTATTGCTTCTGTTTATGTTCATTGGTATAGCAGTTCATGCCCAGCAATTGACACCTGAGCAACAAAAACAGATTGAAGAAGCCCAGAAAATACAAGATAGCCTTATGAACTCCCCGGTTATGAAGCAGGTGATGGAGCAGGTCGAAGAGCAAATGAACCAGCAGTCCGATAAGGATGGGGAAGATAGTCCTGTTGAGCCCTCCTCGGTTGCCAAGGGTACGCTGTCTATCGATGGAAATACCTATAATTACCAAACTATTGACCGCAAAAAAAGCCGAATTCATTATGACGAGGGAGTTTGGCTTGAGCTATATCCGCCCGGGGCACCGGTCATCGTTTTCGAATTTCCGACCATCGAACGATGGAGTGCAATCCGAACTTATGAATTTGAGCTTCCCGGTTTTAATGAGGTTGATGGGCGTGAACCTCTTGTTTTTAATATAAAAAAGGATGGTCGGACTTTTGTTTTTGAGGGTCCGCTCCATGCCAGTTTGATTCTTGGACTAGTAACCGCAAAATTCAAAGGAGTCGGAAAATCTGCAGATGGAAAAGTGGTGCCAATATCGGGTGAGTTTAAAGTGTCCATATAAAAATGCGACATTCTTGAGAATAAAGGTTGGACTTGGCCCATGCGAACCATTTTCGGGCATTCATAATGTTATGTGTCACTATTATTACAAAATTGAGATTGCCACCAACAAAATAAACTTTTCATAAACATAATATATACCCGTACTAAAATGGCAGATTAAAGGGGCTTGGTTTTGACAGAGTACAACTCACTTTTGATTTCGAGCAACCATACTTAAAATCTTTTCTACAAAGCGTCCAGATAATTGACTGGAATGAAAGACCTATAGAATTGCTATGGTGGCAGCATGCCCTATGAGCAAATATTTTTAATATCATCTTTTTCTTACAGAATGTCAGCCTTGTGGTCGTGTTTGACCTTTTGAAAATGGGGTATTTCCCCCTAACTGATAAGGACATACGCCTCTTGAACGGTGCTTAAGATGCGAATATCTTGCACTGAACAAAAAGCATTAATCTTTAAAACAACGATTATGGGTAAAAGTTTTCTCTACATAAGTTGTTATCTAACAATGTTGGCCATTTGTAGTTTGAACAGTACGAATGAGTTTGAAGATTGTTTTGAAACCGGTGATTGCGATCGTTATGGCAGTCGAACTAATGACAGCGCTGTTTACCTGAGAGCGACCGTGATAGATTCTTTGATAAGGGAAACTGGTCCATTATCTGAAAACGATACACCCCCTGTAACTTTAACAAGCGATGGAAAATAAGTCTTTGCCTTGGTTGGCCATGGCCATATTGCTGATTTTAATGATACTGGTAAAAGTAGCGTCAGGCGTAAAATTTTTAGGAGAAATATTCAAACGATAAAACTATTCGACGAGAGGCACTTTAGGCTTTAAGATCGATGAACAATCAATAACCAAAAATCTATACAATGAAAACATCAATAGGTATAATCACCGCACTATTACTTAATACAATGTTCTTAGTTGCCGAACCAGTCGCTTTATTGACAAAGGGAATCGACCCTTTCATATTCTTGGGTGCCGAAACAGCTTTGCTTTTAGGTTATTTTTTGAATAAATGGTTAGAAAATATTCACCGGGCATTTCAAATTGATCTGGGGCATATCGATGTATTTGCCAATAAAGCCGAATGACCCAAATCAATTTTTGAACGGGTATTTAAGATGTCTAAGTAATCTTCGCTCTAAGTCTAAAATTATAAATATCATGATTGAAATCGAACAAAACAAGAAAACCCAGAGTGTAGCTTTAAACAGGTTGAAGAACTTTTTGAAAAACGAACAATGGTCGTATGCTTACTTTGAACAATTGGAGACATTGTTGTCTTTTGCGGCATCTGAATTACGCAAAGGAAATATTTCGAGGAACGAGATTATTGAACTTAATCAAAATTTGGGCAAGGATTTTTTGGAAAACACCTTGCATGGAAGGGGCTTCTTGAAGCCCAACGGTTATCCTGGAGATTATCTTTTTCTCGATCGGATCTATACAAACCATATTTCCAATAATCCAAATTATGGCATATGGGATATGTATTTGCAACAGCACGCAGCGCCGAAAGCCGTACGAAACCGAAAAGATTATTTTAAAGGTCTGGTGAAAGACAAAGCTATGGGCCGCTGTCAGATCAATGTATTAAATGTGATAAGCGGATCAGGAAGAGAATTGTTCGAACTGTACAATGAGGGCAGTACAAAGAATATATATACGACCTGTGTTGAAATCGATAAGGAGGCCATTGAATTTTCTAAGAACTTGAACAAAGATCATATAAAGAATATTGAATATACGAACACCAATATTTTCCGTTACGAGACCTCGAATACTTATGACCTGATATGGGCGGCAGGGCTTTTTGATTATCTCGATGACAGGGCCTTTGTGAAATTGTTGAAACGATTTAGAAGGTGGCAGAAGAAAGGAGGTGAGATAGTCATTGGAAACTATAACGATGACTATAATCCGAGTCGTGACTATATGGAGGTTTTCGGAGACTGGCACTTGATTCATCGTACCGAGACCCAAATGAGGCACTTGGCCGAGCAGGCCGGGTTTAGTACTGGGGTATCTGTTGGCCGTACACCGGATAATGTAATCCTTTATTTGCATTTACGGGCGTAAGATTTTCTCGAAATGAATCAAATCGACCGCATTGTAATGTGACCTATTATTTCACCCTGAATTTTAAACCAAAAAGTATGTTCGTTATATACTTTTTGGTTTATTTTTTTGATGTTCACTTTTTTTGAAAATCCTTAAAATCAGAGATAATTTCGAAAGGTCAATGAACATCACCAGTGAAGCTACATTTCAACAAATCGTGTTAAAAACTTTGTGATCGTTTTGCCAAAATCACCTTTTTTGATCGCTCACATTTTTCCATCTTTGTTCATCCCGACAGTAAGGTATTTTTCGCCTTGCTTATCAAAAATTAGCATAATTACACAGGTTGGCGGTCGATTTTCCGATTGTGAAAATTTCAGGTCCGATTGACTTTAAAAGTTATCGAAGTGTGATTTGATTCTTGGGCGAATTCTTGAAATAACGAATAAAACAACAATATTATGTCAACAGCATTGGAGCCAATTCTTGAAGAAAATGAAGATCGATTTGTAATATTTCCTATTCAGCATCATGATTTATGGGAATGGTATAAAAAATGTGAGGCCTGCTTTTGGACGGCGGAGGAAATCGACCTTCATGAAGATTTGAACGATTGGAACAATAAGTTGAACGACGATGAGAGGTATTTCATCAAACATATATTGGCCTTTTTTGCGGCGTCCGATGGTATTGTAAATGAAAATTTGGCCGAAAATTTCGTAAGTGAAGTGCAATATTCCGAAGCGAAGTTTTTCTACGGGTTTCAGATTATGATGGAGAACATCCACTCAGAGACCTATTCGCTTTTGATCGACACCTATGTGAAGGATGAGAAGGAAAAAAATATTCTTTTTAAGGCCATTGAAAACTTTCCTGCCATTAAAAAGAAGGCAGATTGGGCATTGAATTGGATAGAGTCGCCAAGCTTTGCCGAGCGACTGATTGCGTTTGCCGCGGTCGAGGGTATATTCTTTTCCGGGGCTTTTTGCTCTATTTTCTGGTTGAAGAAGCGAGGGCTTATGCCGGGCCTTACTTTTTCAAACGAACTGATTTCAAGGGACGAGGGTATGCATTGCGATTATGCGGTACACTTGCATAACAAGCATTTGATGAACAAAGTTCCGAAAGAACGTATAACGCAGATTTTGACCGATGCGCTTGATATCGAACGCGAGTTTATCACCGAATCGCTTCCGGTTAGCCTGATCGGTATGAATTCGAAATTGATGACCCAGTATTTAGAGTTCGTGACCGATAGGCTTTTGGTCGAGCTTGAGTGCGATAAGGTATATAACGCTACGAACCCTTTTGATTTTATGGATATGATCTCGCTTCAAGGCAAGACAAACTTTTTCGAAAAAAGAGTCTCTGAGTATCAAAAGGCCGGTGTGCTTAACAAAGAGAAAGATGAGGATGCACAAAAAATCAGTTTTGACGCCGACTTTTAACCTTGATTTGGCCAATGGCCTTTTAAATCAAAAAAAATAATACAAATAGAAAGACAACCAAATAACAAACGCAAAAACAACTGTAGCAAATGTATGTAATCAAAAGAGATGGCAGAAAAGAGCTGGTGATGTTCGACAAGATCACCGCTCGGGTCCGTAAATTATGTTATGGCCTCAATGCACTGGTCGATCCGTTAAAAGTGGCCATGCGTGTCATTGAAGGGCTTTATGACGGTGTGACGACTTCAGAACTCGATAACCTTGCCGCCGAGATTGCGGCTACCATGACCACTACCCATCCTGATTACGCAAAATTGGCGGCACGTATCTCTGTATCGAATTTGCACAAGAACACAAAGAAATCGTTCTCTGAAACGATGAAGGATCTTTACGAGTACATAAACCCTCGAACCAATAAAAAGGCCCCGTTGTTGTCAGATGAAGTCTATAAAGTGATTTCAGAGAACGCTGAACGTTTGGATTCGACGATAATATACAACCGTGATTTTGGCTACGATTATTTCGGTTTTAAGACGCTTGAACGATCCTACCTGCTCAAATTGAACGGTAAAATTGCAGAAAGGCCCCAACACATGCTTATGCGTGTTGCCGTTGGCATCCATTTGAATGATCTTGATTCCGCAATCGAGACCTATGAATTGATGTCGAAGAAATATTTCACACATGCCACTCCGACCCTGTTCAATTCGGGAACACCAAAACCCCAAATGTCCTCATGTTTTCTTTTGACGATGAAAGAAGACAGCATCGATGGTATATACGACACGTTGAAGCAAACGGCCAAGATTTCGCAATCGGCGGGTGGTATAGGACTTTCTATCCATAATGTTAGGGCTACGGGATCATATATCGCAGGCACGAACGGTACTTCGAACGGAATCGTGCCGATGCTTCAGGTCTTTAACGACACGGCAAGGTATGTCGATCAAGGTGGCGGAAAAAGAAAGGGAAGTTTTGCAATTTATATGGAACCATGGCATGCCGATGTATATGAATTCCTTGATTTGAAGAAAAACCATGGAAAAGAAGAGATGAGGGCCCGTGACTTGTTCTACGCCATGTGGATTCCCGATTTGTTCATGAAAAGGGTAGAGGCCAATGAAAATTGGACATTGATGTGTCCGAATGAGTGTCCAGGGTTATTTACCAATCATAGTGAAGAATTCGAAAAATTGTATCTAGGATACGAGGCAAAAGGAAAGGGTAGAAAGACGGTAAGGGCAAGAGAGCTTTGGGAGAAAATCTTGGAATCGCAGATTGAAACCGGCACGCCCTACATGTTGTACAAAGATGCGGCCAACCGAAAAAGTAATCAAAAAAACCTTGGTACCATTCGGTCTTCGAACCTCTGTACCGAGATTATGGAATATACTTCGCCAGACGAGGTAGCTGTTTGTAATTTGGCTTCCATAGCATTGCCGATGTTCGTTAAAAATGGTGAGTTTGACCATAAGGAATTATTCAAGGTAACAAAACGCGTGACCAAGAACCTCAATAGGGTCATCGATAGAAACTACTATCCTGTCAAAGAGGCTGAAAATTCGAACATGCGCCATAGACCTATAGGTTTGGGCGTGCAGGGCTTGGCCGATACCTTTATCATGTTGCGGCTACCTTTTACCAGCGATGAAGCAAAGAAATTGAACCAAGAAATTTTCGAGACCTTGTATTTTGCGGCCGTTACCGCCTCAATGGAGGCCGCTAAGGAAGAAGGACCTTACTCCACTTACGATGGTTCGCCCATCTCGAAGGGTGAATTTCAGCATAACCTATGGGGGATCAAAGATGAAGAACTTTCCGGAAGGTGGGATTGGGAAAAACTTAGGAAGAACGTCAAAAAGAACGGCGTTCGCAACTCCCTTTTGGTGGCGCCGATGCCCACGGCATCTACATCACAGATTTTGGGAAACAATGAATGTTTTGAGCCTTATACTTCCAATATCTATACAAGGAGGGTATTGAGCGGTGAGTTTATCGTTGTTAACAAACATTTATTGGAAGATTTGGTAGAACTAGGTTTGTGGAACGAAAATATGAAGCAAGAGTTGATGCGTGCCAATGGGTCGATCCAGCATATTGAGACAATACCGCAAGATATTCGAGATCTCTATAAGACCGTATGGGAGCTGAGCATGAAAGATATTATCGATATGTCAAGACATAGGGGTTACTTCATAGATCAGAGCCAATCATTGAATTTGTTCATGGAGAACGCAAACTATGCCAAGCTGACCTCGATGCACTTCTATGCATGGAAAAGCGGCCTTAAGACCGGAATGTACTACTTGCGGACCAAAGCTGCCGTAGACGCCATTAAATTTACGCTGGACAATACCAAGAAAAAGGAAGTACCGGTCAGTGTGGCTGCCGAGGCTGAAGTATCCGTCGAAGCATTGCCAAATCAAGAAGCGGCAAAAACAATTGAAGTTCGTTCGACCCCTGTAACCTCTCAAGAGTTGGATATACAGCCAATGACACCTGCAGAAATGAAAGAGATGATAGCCCGGGCCAAAGAAGGTCAGGCCGATGACGATTGCCTGATGTGCGGATCTTAATATGGTATGGGCTGGTTAAACAAATGCAAGCACCCTGGCTATAAGTCAGGGTTTTTGTTTGCCATTATTGAAATGGAAATGGGTAAATCAAAGCAAAAGAATAATGTGCAATAGGTTGCTCAGAACAACTTGCAAAAATACGAAATAGACAATGAACCGCTACTTTTCAAAGTAGGGTCGAAGCGCACTTGAAAAGACAAATGCCATTGCGTAAATAATAAGAATAATAAGATACTTGTCCATGCCCCGGATTTTGTATGTATTAATATCTACGAATAAAGAACGCAAAAAGACTATTTAAATTTCAAAAATTGTGAAAAAAATAACAAAAGCTTGAGAACCTTCTGAAAAGTGGGCAAAAAAGACCTAAAGAAAATTGGAAAATGGCACACATGGACCGTTTCAATATCCGATCCATGTGTGTCATGTTGCATTTAATAGGATGGGGAAACCTTTTTAATTTTGATTACCATCTTAGAACTACCGGTCTTCGAAACCCAATGGCCGTGACTTTCTGAAAAAGTGTCGATACGCCGTTCTTGAGACCAATAGCAATGCAATGTAACTGATAAGTAGGTATAAATAAGGGGTCATAATATAAAGAACGGCCATAGTAGAGAATATCTTACCCCGATATTGTGTCATACATCGAAAAAGGGAAATATTTTCGACAAACTGCAAGATCTTTTTTTTAGATCCGATGAATGACCTTTAAATGGTCCATAAGGTGTGGCCTAAATAAAAAAGGCCTCTATCAAAGAGGCCTCCTTTCAGTTAGATCGATTGAAAAATCATAAAAAATCATCTACTTTTTTATAAGAATCAATAACAGCCTGCTCACCGGCCTTTTCAGGTTTTGAATTACCGTGCTCCATTCCTAGAACGCCATCAAAACCTTTTTCGTGAATCCATTTGAATACATTTTTGTAATTGATTTCACCTGTTGTAGGTTCTTTTCGTCCGGGATTATCGCCAATTTGTATATAGGCGATTTCATCCCAAGTAAGTCCCATGTTATGGATCAGATGTCCTTCTGTTTTCTGTAAATGATAGATGTCATACAATATCTTACACGACGGACTATCTACTCCTTTACAGATCATATAGGTTTGATCTGAATTTTGTAAATACAGATCCGGAGAATCTGAGAGAGGCTCCAAAACCATTACTAGGCCATGGGGCTCGAAAATCTCTGCACCTCTCTTTAAAGCTTCAATAACGTTGGCATCTTGAACACCGACCGGCAACCTTCGTTCGTACCCGCCGGGTACAACGGTCATCCATTTGGCATTGACACGTTTGGCGACTTCGACCGCCCTTCTACAACCATCTAAGAATATGTCTACATGTTCTTTCTTGCCAGCGGCCAAGGTGTTTGCCATATTGCCGCCCTTGTCGACAACAAAAACACCCATCGTCATACCGTGTTTTGCAAGGGTCTCTCCCATCTTGGTCTGTAAGGCAACATCGCGACCCATCATACCATTGTCTTCAAAAGCGCTAAAACCCTGTTCGGCCATAAAATTCAACTGATCAATAGGGTCATCGCCAGCGTGGTTTTTGAACATCCCCAAATGTGGGGCATATTTAAGATTGAACTTGTGTGGTGCCAAGGGAGTCGAACGTCCATTGATATTTGCAAGAGCACTACCCATGGTCAGCGCACTCGCACTTAGTACTGTTTTTTGAATAAAATTCCTTCTTTTCATGAGTTTGATTTATAACGACCAAGCTTTACCACCTGTCAATTCTTGAAGGTTTCCACAGCTGATATATTCACCTGGTACCGGCAGATAGGCCAAAACCTCTTCACCGACAAATTCAGAGGCCTTGTAGCCCCAAATAGTCATTCCCCTAAGATTATCCGCAAAGGCAAAATGCGCAACATTGTCATCCATCTGGGCGGCCTGGCCTTCGGCAATGGCTTCTTTGTAGGAGTTGATGGTTTCATGGTAAGTTACTTGGTCTTCCTTGCTTACCTTCAGTGACGACGCAAGAACCGGTTCTAGGTCTTCTGAAGTAAGGTCTTCGATCTTTTCTTTTCCGGCATTCTCCAAAGCTTTGCCCAAAAATTTACCCAGTGACATTCTAACAAAATCTTGTTGTTCGGCCTCCATCACCTGATCGGCGAAACGATCGATAAAAATATTGACCTGTACTTCTGAGGCAGAAGGAGTATCGGTTTTCGGCAGAATAATATCCACAAGCTTAGTCAAAACAGCCCCTTCCTCCCTTGAAAAGAATTCAGGCGTCCACTCCAGTACTTTCTCTGTCTTGCAGCTTTGTACGATACTGATCAATGTAGGTGTTGCCACGGCGTAGCCCAATGACAGCCCCATATTCTTAAGTGCTTTTCTTCTGTTCATTATATATTTCCTTTTTTAAGTTCTTGGGCCGCGTGGTTGGCAGCTCTTGCCGTAAAGGCCATATAGGTAAGAGAAGGGTTGACGCAACTTGCCGAGGTCATGAAAGCCCCGTCAGTTACATAAACATTGGGCACATCGTGAATTTGATTGTTGCCGTTCAGAACCGATGTCTTTCGACTACGTCCCATACGGGCCGTACCCATTTCGTGTATGCCCAGACCCAGTGCGCCGGGTCGATCATAACCTTGGACATCTCGAAGCCCCGCTTTTTCGAGCATTTCAATGGCCGATTCTTGCATGTCTTTGCGCATATTCCATTCGTTTTCCTTGAATTCGGCGTCAAAAGTAACCGTAGGAAGTCCCCATTGGTCTTTTTTGTCGTAATCCAAGGTCATTCGATTGTCCTCATAAGGCAATACCTCACCGAAACCACCGATTCCCATTGTCCATCCACCTGGTTTTAAAATGGCTTCTTTCAAACTTTTACCATGTGACATTTCGGCGACCATATCTTCCCAATTGCCCCTACTGGCACCACCTTGGTAACCGAAACCTCGTTTATAGTCTTTTCTATCTGAGTCGCCGCCAAGATTTCGAAACCTAGGAATATAGACCCCGCTGGGTTTCCTTCCTTTATAATATTTGTCGTCAAAACCGTCAAATTTACCTGAAGCACCGACACCGAGATGGTGGTCCATGATATTTCTTCCCAATTGATCGGAATCATTTCCCATTCCGTTCGGAAAACGGTCTGATTTTGATTGCATCAATATTGAGGTCGACGCAATGGCCGAGGCGCATAAAAAGATGACCTTCGCCTTGAACTCGTGGGCTTCCTTGGTGACCCGGTCGATAACTTTTACACCGGTGGCACGCTTGGTATCGGGATCATAGATTACCTCATGTACAATGGAATCGGGTCTCAAGGTCATATTGCCAGTTCGTTCGGCCGCCGGTAATGTAGATGAGAGACTACTGAAATAAGCCCCGAAAGGGCAACCTCTGATGCATCGGTTTCTAAATTGGCACTTACTGCGCCCTTCAAATTCTTTGGTGCCGGTAATGTGAGCTGTACGCCCGGCAGTAATCACCCTGCCGTCAAAATGTTCGGCTACCTTCTCTCTTACATGTTGTTCTACACAATTAAGCTCCATCATGGGCAGAAAATTGCTGTCGGGCAACTGGGGCAGGTTCAATGCTTCACCGCTCACACCGATATAGTTTTCGACCTTTTCGTACCAAGGGGCGATATCTTTGTACCGAACGGGCCAATCGACGGCGATACCTTCTCTTTGGTTGGCCGTGAAATCGATATCGCTCCAACGATAGCTCTGTCGGCCCCATTGCAATGAGCGCCCACCGACGTGGTAACCACGCATCCAATCAAAACGCTTGACCTCGTTATATGGGTGCTCAAGGTCGTTTACGAACCACATTTTACTAGCAGCATTCGTTGTATAACCGGTTCTGTTCTGTTTGGGCTGTTTTTCGAGATCGGCCTTTGTGGGTTCCCCGGCATTGGGAAAATCCCACGGATCCATATTGGCGGTTTCGTAGTCCTCGATATGCTTGACCATTCTGCCGCGCTCCAAAACCAATGTTTTTAAACCGTTTTCACATAATTCCTTGGCTGCCCAGCCTCCGCTGATACCCGTTCCTACAACAATCGCATCATACGATTCCTGCTCGTCGTTGTAATAGAATTTATTCATGTATATGATTGTTTAGCTTCTAAATTTATTAAATATAAAATTAATTCTCTACATTTAAACCTCATACTTATTGACTGTACGGCACTATTTCGATTGAGTATATGTTTTAGTTAAATAAGATTCAATAATCAACAAACAAAAAAATGAAAAAAGATTATATGCCCACAAAGCGTTATGTATTAGTTGTATCCCTTTTGCTTTCATTGGTATTTTTTGCCTGTAAGGACAAAAAGGAAAAGGAAGTCGAAACAGAGGACATGGAAACGACCATGACAGAGAGCGAAGCGCCTTTTTTTAAGCTTTCGCTTGCGCAATGGTCCATTCATAAGATGATCAGGAACGATAGCGTAGACCCTTATAGTTTTGCTGAAAAAGCAAAGAGCTGGGGCTTTTCGGGATTGGAGTATGTCAGCCAATTATATCCCGCCGATTTGGAAAATAACGAATATTCAGAACAAGCAATGAACGCCTTTGTTGAAAGGTCGAACGCTGAGGCCAAAAAACATGGTATGCAAAATGTGCTGATAATGATCGATGGGCAAGGAAATCTTGCTGTCAGTGACGATGCCGAAAGAAAAGCGGCAGTAGAAAGACATTATAAGTGGGTCGATGCCGCCGCTGCCATGGGATGTCACGCTATTAGGGTTAATCTTAATGGGGAAAGCGATCCTGAAAAATGGAAGGCAAACTCCATTGACGGCCTGACACAGCTTGCCACCTATGCCAAGGGCAAAAACATCAACATCATAGTTGAAAACCATGGAGGACTTTCATCGAACGGGGCCATGCATGCTGAGGTAATGAAAGCGGTAAATATGGATAACTGTGGTACCCTGCCCGATTTTGGCAATTTTTGCATTACCCGAAAAAAAGACAGTTGGGAGTGTGAAGAGATGTACGATATCTATAAGGGAGTCGCTGAACTCATGCCCTACGCCAAAGCCGTCAGTGCCAAATCGAACGTATTCGACGAAAATGGCGACGAGGTCAACATCGATTATGCAAGAATGTTGCAGATCGTGAAAGATGCCGGGTACGACTCATATATAGGTGTCGAGTATGAAGGAAACGAACTTAGTGAAGAAGCGGGAATTTTAGCTACACGTGATTTACTTATCAGAGCTTCGAAAGAGGTCAATTAAATCGATAAATGCTTCATGAAGGTGTTTTTTAACCAGCTGTTCGATTACAATTTCTATTGCAACAAAAGATTGATCGAAGTTTGTTGCACCTTAGACTCAGTGCCAGAAAAGAGTATCGAACTCTTTAGCCATATATTGAACGCCCATCATTTATGGAATTCAAGAATCTTGGGTAAATCGCCCGAATATAAAGTATGGCAGCTTCATGATGTAAAGCAATGGGGAGATATCCATTACGAGAACCAAAGAGGTTCTTTCGAGATTATCACGAATACCGATGACTTCGAAAAGCGAATAGACTATGAAAACTCAGAAGGCCGCTCATTCACGAATACCTTGCAGGATATTTTTTTTCATATAGTCAACCACTCTGCCCATCACAGGGGGCAGATTGCGACAAACTTTAGGTCTAACGGTATAGAACCTTTATCGTTGGATTATATTTATTACAAACGTTAGAACTTGCTCTTCATATGAATAATGGTGTACGTGCCCAGCTTTCGCTCATGATGTTCCTTGAGTTCTTTATATGGGGAAGTTGGTACGTGACCATGGGGATTTATCTGCCGAATACCTTAGGGTCGGGCGGCGCGGAAATCGCCCAGGCCTATTCCACGCAATCATGGGGTGCAATTTTGGCTCCCTTCATTATCGGTCTTATTGCGGATCGTTATTTCAATGCTGAACGAATTTTAGGGGCGTTGCACCTCATAGGGGCAATATTGATGTACTTACTTTATACAGCAACAGATTTTACTATATTTTATCCTTTTTTGTTGTCGTACATGATTTTGTACATGTCGACCTTGGCCTTGGTCAATTCCGTTTCTTTCAACCAAATGAAAGACCCGGCGAAAGAGTTTTCGTTCGTTCGCGTTTTTGGAACAATTGGTTGGATTGCCGCAGGATCCTTGATCAGCTATCTGAACTGGGATTCGCAGGAAGGAATCTCTGAAGGTATTCTCCGTAACACCTTTTTGATGGCAGCTATTTCTTCGGCAATTTTGGGCATCTTCAGTTTTACGCTACCCAAAACACCGCCCCGTGCCGACCGAAATGAAAAGATAACGATTTCAAAGTTATTGGGGCTCGATGCCCTGGCGTTGTTCAAAGACCGTAATTTTTTGATATTCTTCTTGGCATCTGTTTTCATTTGTATTCCTTTGGCTTTCTACTATCAGCACGCCGGACAGTTTTTGGGGGAAATAGGAGTTGGCAATCCCGCCGGAAAGATGACTATCGGTCAGTGGTCCGAAATTCTTTTTATGCTGTTATTGCCTTTCTTTTTTAAACGCTTTGGCTTTAAAAATACGATACTTATCGCGATGCTGGCCTGGGGGCTTCGGTACCTCGCATTTGCCTATGGCAATGCCGGCGAACTGTCTTTGCTCATCATGATCGGCATTGCCCTGCACGGTATCTGTTATGACTTTTTCTTCGTTTCCGGCCAGATCTATACCGATACGAAAGCGGGATCTGCCTATAAAAGTGCCGCACAAGGCTTGATCACATTGGCTACCTACGGTGTCGGTATGCTCATAGGATTTTGGATTGCCGGACAGATAACGGATGCCTATGTAATTGCAGATGGCGTACATGAGTGGAAAACGATATGGATTTACCCCGCGGCGTTTGCAGCAGGGGTTTTGGTATTGTATGCCTTGTTGTTCAAAAACGAAAAAATCGAATATAAATCCTAGAAAATTTATAAATTGAGCGATAGAAGAAAACATCGATAATTCTGTCGTATTAAACAATTGATTATGCCAAAAAAAATAAGATTAGGAGTTTTAGGAGGGGGAGGTGATTCTCTCATCGGGGTGTTACATAGGGTAGCCTCACATATTAACGATAACTATCAAATTGTAGGGGCCGTCTTTAACCCTGACTTTAAGGCCAATAAGGCTTTTGCGCGAGAGATCGATGTTCCTCTTGACAGAATTTATGAAGACTTCGACACTATGATCGAAGAAGAGATGAAATTGCCCGAAAGCGAACGTATTCAGGTCTGTTCGGTGCTAACCCCGAATTTCCTGCATTTTCCAATGGCCAAAAAATTATTGGAGAACGGTTTTCATGTCATCTGCGAAAAACCGATGACAACTACTTATGAAGAAGCAAAGATTTTACAGAAGGCCCATAATAAAGCGGGTACCGTTTTTGCATTGACCCATACCTATACCGGTTACCCGATGGTTCGCCAAATGCGTGAAATGATAAAGGCCGGTGCCATAGGAAAAATACATAAGGTCGATGCGCGATATTATCAGGGGTGGATAAATGAAATTATACATGACAAGAAAAAGCGATCGACCGTTTGGCGCTTAGATCCCAAAAAAGCGGGAATCAGTTCTTGCATGGGAGATATTGGGGTGCATGCCTTCAACCTCATTGAATATACTACAGGTCTTCAGGTAAAATCACTGCTCTGTGATTTTAATTACTTATATAAGGATAACAAAATGGATGTCGATGGCACTGTATTGATCCGTATGGATGACTATGTTAAAGGGGTCATTCGCGGAAGTCAGGTCGCTACGGGCGAGGAAAATGGACTGGCCATTGCCATTTATGGTTCGAAAGGTGCCTTTAGGTGGGAGCAGGAAAACCCGAATTTTCTTTACAAATTAAGCGATACAGAGCCTACCCAAGTGTACAAGCCCGGCCATGCCTATAATTCAAAATTGTCTCTTGACGGTACAAAGTTACCTCCTGGACACCCCGAAGGCATCTTTGATTCAATGGCGAATATTTATCTGGGGGCGGCCAAGGCCATTCGTGGCAAGAAATACAATGACGGCGAATTTCCGACCATGAACGACGGCGTTCGCGGTATGGATTTCATCGAAGCTACCGTAGCCTCACATAAAGACGGGAATGTTTGGGTGAAATTGAAAAAATGAACCTAGGGGATTCTTAAATTATATCAAATAAGAAGGGCCGCTTTTGCGGCCCCTTTGTTTTACCTTTCGAACACCTTCTCGAATTCTTGACAGACAATGATCATACTTTCCCTGGGTACCCGTCCGAACGGTTCCAGTTCGCGGGTAAAATAATCCCAATGCACCTTTTTCCAATAGTCCAATGATTGGTCTCCTTCTCCTTCAAGTTTGGCATATTCTTCATCGATACTGAAAAAGGGCTTGAGCCTTACCTTTGTTGTTTTGACGATACATTGTGCCTCTCCCTCCCAATTTGTTATTACGGTGAAATCACCGATTTTAGGCAGTCGTTCTTTTCTATGCTGTAAGCCCAACAACGAATCCGAAGTCGCCTTTTTGATGCCCTTTTTGACCAAAGAAGCACAGGTATTGGCATCTTCTTCATTATCGCAAAAATGAATGGTATTGGGGGCTTCGTGAAAAGCATCCTCAAGATGCTTGTCCAAATAATCTCCCCACATATTTCTAGCTGAAGCATTGTCCATGTCTCCTAAAACGTATTTGGTTTGGTTTATATTGTTTATTGGTCGTCACGTAAATATTCCATTTTTCGGCAGCCAACCGTTCTATCCGTGTGTTGGTAGTTTGGCGCTATTTCCTAAAATGTTTTGACCAGGTCTTACGTGTTGCCTTGGTTCAAATCGTATTATATTTCTTGTTTTAATCATTAGGCTTTTGCTATATTTATGACTTGACTCAAAAGAAAGCAAGTCATTACGATTTGATTTCTAAATATAGGATATAATTATTTAAGGATATCAGAACCAATTTTCAATAACACGCATAAAGTATTATAATGAAGACTATAAAAGGGCCAGCGGTTTTTTTGGCACAGTTCGTAGATAGCAAGGCACCGTTCAACACCTTGGACGGTATGTGTAAATGGGCATCCGATTTGGGGTATAAGGGAATACAGATCCCCACTTGGGAAAGTTTTCTCATCGATTTGGACAAAGCGGCTGAAAGCCAGACCTACTGCGATGAATTAAAGGGAAAGGTCAATTCATACGGATTGGAGATTACCGAATTGTCTACACACCTGCAGGGCCAGTTGGTGGCCGTACACCCGGCATACGACTTGATGTTCGATAATTTTGCTCCCGACAAAGTGAAGAACAATCCCAAGGCACGTACCGAATGGGCGGTCGATGTGGTAAAGAAAGCGGCCACTGCAAGCCGTAGGCTCGGTATAAAAGCCCATGCTACATTCTCAGGGGCTTTGCTATGGCACACCTGGCACCCATGGCCGCAGCGGCCCTCTGGCCTGGTCGAAATGGGCTTTGAGGAACTCGCCAAAAGATGGATGCCTATTTTGAACCATTTCGATGAAGAGGGGGTTGATGTCTGTTATGAGATACACCCGGGAGAAGATTTGCACGACGGAGATACTTTTGAACGATTTTTGGAAGCCACAGGAAACCATAAAAGAGTGAATATTCTTTATGATCCTAGCCATTTTGTGTTACAGCAATTGGATTATATCGAATACATCGACCACTATCACGAGTTCATCAGATCATTCCATGTAAAAGATTCGGAATTTAACCCTACCGGAAAGAAAGGTGCCTTTGGCGGATATAACGATTGGGGCGATAGAGCGGGAAGATACCGTTCACTTGGTGATGGACAGATCGATTTTAAGACCATCTTCTCAAAATTGACACAATATGGTTGTGATGTTTGGGCCGTGATGGAATGGGAATGCTGTATCAAGAGCCCTGAACAAGGTGCACGTGAGGGTGCCATCTTCATTCGAGATCATATCATCGAGGCGACCGAAAAGACTTTTGATGATTTTGCCGGTGCCGAAATAGATAAAGATGTATTAAAAAAGATTCTTGGAACTTAAAATGAAATCAATGAAAAAAGTATTACTTGTTGCCCTAATGGTTTTGGCATTGCAGGCTTGCAAAGAGAATGCCAAAGAAACATCCGCAGATATAGATGCCGAGACTGCGGCCGAGACGGACATGAAAATGTCGGAAGATAATGAATGGACCGAACTTTCATTAGATGATTGGCAAGCCTTTAAGGGCGGACCTGCGCCCGAGTTTTGGAAAGAAGAAGACGGGGCCATTGTGTTTTATCCACCAAGTGACGAGGCCCGAATGAGTCCTGATGGTGAAAGAAAATCCTTTAATATTGTCACCAAGAATGACTATTCGAGCTTTGTGCTTTCCTTGGAATGGAAAATATCGGATACTGGTAACAGCGGTATTATGTGGGGTGTAAGCGAAGAAGACAAATACAAGGAACCCTATCATACCGGATTGGAGATCCAGGTGCTTGATAACGAGAAGCATCCCGATGCCAAAAATGGCACAACGCATCAAGCAGGTGCCCTTTATGATTTGGTCGAGCCTTCAGAAGATGCCACTAAACCTGTCGGTGAATGGAATTTAGCGGAAATCACGGTCGACTATGCCGCCAATAAAGGCAGTTCGGTTCTTAACGGTGTCGAGGTGGCGACTTTTCCTGTGGGTGGACCCGAACTAGATCAGCTTTTGAAAGGGTCCAAATTTGATGGTTGGGATGGTTTTGGAAAGTTCAAGACCGGTAAGATCGCGTTGCAGGATCATGGTGATGTTGTGGCATTCCGTAACATTAAGATCAAAGAATTGAAATAAACGCAAACCAAAATAACCAAAACCTAATACGTATGAAGCGATTACTTTGTCTGATGACCCTATCTGCCTTGGTTTTTTCATGTAAGGAAGCACCAAAACCTGAAATGACTGAAGATACTGTCGAAAAAATAGAGCAAGTGCCGGTCATAACCTACGAAGAATATTCAGGTACCGAACCTACCACTCCCGAAGAAACGGAGTATTATGAACCAAAAGTACCTGTTGTGACCCCAAATGCAAAAGGTGCCGCACCGAGCGATGCGATCGTGCTCTTTGATGGAAGTGATCTTGATGCATGGATAAGCTCTAATGACAGCACGGCCGCCCCATGGCATCTTAACAAGAATGGAAGTATGACGGTTAAGGATAAGACCGGAAACATACAGACCAAACAGAATTTTGGCGATATTCAATTGCATATCGAATGGAAATCACCCGCAGAAGTGCGTAGGGAAGGTCAGAACCGTGGCAACAGTGGCATTTTTCTGAACGGGATCTATGAGATCCAAGTTTTGGACAATAATGATAACGATACTTATGTGAACGGACAGGTCGGTTCTATATACAAACAGGGGCCTCCTTTGGCGATGGCATCGGTACCAAGCGGTGAATGGAACACGTATGACATTATTTACCATATGCCCGAATTCAATGCCGATGGTGGTAAAATAAAGTCGGCCACGGTAACCGTTCTTCACAATGGTATATTGATTCAAGACCATACAGAGATAAAGGGAACCACGCCCTATATCGGTTGGCCTAAGAACGACCCCCATGGCAAAGGGCCTTTGATGCTTCAAGATCATGGTGATAATAGTCGTGTAAGCTATCGTAATATTTGGGTTCGGGAACTTTAGCGTGAATTGGGATGTCTTTATGATAGCCGTTGTGCCTGGCCTGTTACTCTTGCCCTTGGCCTGGTATTACAAAGAACATCCGCCTAAAAACATCAATTGGCTCTATGGGTATCGCACCAAGAGATCAATGGCAAATCAAGAGGTTTGGGAGTATGCAAATCGATTGGGTGCCAAGATGATTTGACGACATTCTTTAATTGTTTTGGCAGTAGGAATCCTGGTGGGACTGTTTCTACCGTCAAATTATATTCTCTTTATCGTTGTGCCAACGGCACTTATCGGTATAGGAATTGGATTATATTGGTGCGAGACCCAATTGAACAAACGATTCGACAAATACGGTAACCCAAAGAACGCGCCCTAATTTTATTTACCTTTACGTCGAAACAAGATCTTAATATGATTCAATCAATGACAGGCTTCGGGAAAAATGTCGTTCAACTTCCCGCAAAGAAGATTACGGTAGAATTGAAATCGTTGAACAGTAAAAGTCTTGACCTTAACGCCCGAATGCCCTCTTGCTATCGCGAAAAAGAACTTGAGCTAAGAAAGGAAATCGCAAAGTCACTGGTAAGAGGTAAAATCGATTTCAACCTTTATGTCGAACTGACGGGTGATGAGACCTCTGCCCAAGTGAACGAAGGTGTTGTTCGCCAATACATGAAGCAATTGAAAACAATTGCGAATGGCGATGATATTCGTTTACTCGATATGGCCTTGCGATTGCCGGACGCACTTAAGACCGAACGTGAAGATTTGGACGAAGAAGAGTATGAAACGATTCGTGGGGCACTTAAAGAGGCGTTGCTTGAAATCAATAAATTCCGCTCGCAAGAGGGCCACGTTCTTGAACAAGATTTCGCAAAGCGAATTGAGAATCTCGAGGCATTATTGGGGCAAGTTCTTCAAATGGACCCTGAGCGTACCACGACCATTCGCGAACGTTTGCAAAAGGCCGTGCAAGAAATTCAAGCTGAAGTCGATGCGAATCGTTTTGAGCAAGAACTGATTTATTATCTCGAAAAGTACGATATTACCGAAGAAAAAGTAAGATTGGCAAATCATCTCGATTATTTTTCAAAGACCTTGAAATCGAACGATTCAAACGGAAAAAAACTTGGTTTCATCACTCAAGAAATTGGTCGTGAAATCAATACGATAGGTTCAAAAGCAAACTATGCCCCTATGCAACAGCTCGTAGTTCAGATGAAGGATGAGCTGGAGAAAATCAAGGAACAAATGTTGAACGTATTATAATGGAAGGCGGTAAACTTATCATATTTTCGGCCCCTTCGGGCAGCGGCAAAACTACCATTGTTCGTCATCTCTTAAAACAAAATGACCTGAATTTGGCTTTTTCGGTATCGGCGACTTCAAGGCCCCGCCGTGGTAAGGAAAAGAACGGCGAACATTATTACTTCATGACGGTAGGCGAGTTCAAGAAACATATCAAGAACGATGATTTTCTGGAATGGGAAGAAGTGTACCGCGATAATTTCTACGGAACGCTAAAGAGTGAGGTAGAAAGAATCTGGGGCGAGGGCAAGAACGTTATTTTTGATATCGATGTCGTCGGTGGCCTGCGGATAAAAAAGAAATACCCAGAACAGACTTTGGCGGTATTTGTAAAACCGCCGAGCGTTGATGAGCTCAAAATACGTCTAAAGAAAAGAAGTACCGAGAGTGATGACAAGATAAACATGCGTATCGCCAAGGCTTCCGTAGAGATGGCCACAGCACCCCAATTTGATACCATTATCAAGAACTATGACCTCGATATTGCTTTAAACGAGGCTTACGGTCTGGTCAAAGATTTCTTGGCAAAGCCAATCGCAAAAGAAGATAAAAAGGGCACTGAAAAGTGAAGAAGATTGGGCTTTACTTCGGTACTTTCAACCCAATTCATGTCGGGCACATGGTATTGGCCAATCATATGGTCGAGTTTTCCGATTTAGACGAGGTTTGGTTTGTGGTTACCCCCCAGAGTCCGTTCAAGACAAAGAAGACCTTGCTAGACGATCACCACCGCTATCAAATGGTCTTCGAGGCTACCCAAGACTTTCCGAAGCTAAAACCGAGCAAAGTTGAATTCGACCTTCCGCAACCCAATTATACGGTCGATACGTTGGCATACTTGCTCGATAGTAATGAGAATGGGCATGAATTCTCGCTGATAATGGGAGAGGACAATCTTAAAGGATTTCACAAGTGGAAGAACTACAACGTTATATTGGAACATCACGACATCTATGTATATCCAAGAATTTCTGAAGGTACCGTCGAACACCAGTTCAAGAATCATGCAAGAATACACAGGATAGATGCCCCGGTAATGGAAATTTCATCGACCTTTATCAGAAAACAGCATAAAGCCGGAAAAAACATACGCCCCATGCTGCCGGATGCAGTATGGAAATATATGGACGAGATGAATTTTTACCGGACGTAGACCTTATTCTCGAGGTTTTAGAAGCAAATCTTCGGCCCATGTAAAAGCAGCCTCAAGGTCATAAAAAACCCCGACCGGTTTTTTAATGAACAATTTTTCTATTGCTGCCAACATTCTGCGGTATCTATTTCTGGAGACAACGGCAAAGCCGATAAAATTCGGAAACATCTTCACTATTTCTCCATATCCAACAGGATCCATGGAGTACGAATTAAGCCTATGTGAAATATAAACTATCGATGTGCGACCGCCATATAATTGGAGGGCGATTTCAATTGCCTTGGCCGCATTGCGCTTGGTAACATGAATTCCTTCATCAAATTCACCGATGACCATATTCGTGTAGAACAGAAACCTACCAATATCAAGCCTATGCTCAAGAATTAACTTTTGCCGTGTCGGTAGGGTTGCTTCCATTTTCGATTTATCTTAACAAGATACAATTTGTTAAGAAGGAAAAAAGGGCTACCGTAAAAAATATTTTTAAAAGCTAAGCGGCGGTAGATTGTATTTAATATACAAGAGTTGAAAAGGAATCAAAAAGTCGATCAACCGTCAATGTCGAATAAGATGACCGAATATTCGAAATCATGCGATTCATCATTGACTTTTACGTTTTCGAGGGTAACCTGGTACAATTCGTCTTTGGCGGAATTGGTATTTACCCCTTCAGGAACCCAGACTATGGTTCTGTCGCCATAGGCATTGTCCAGCTCCTCGACTGATAATTGAACTGAATTGCCCTTGGAGTCTTTCATGCTTATCTGTGTTTCGGTAAAGTCTGCGTCTTGGATCGAAAAAGACCATCGTGGGTAGACCAACCTGTTCGGCACATAGCCTTCTGGGGGCCAAGCGATAAAATCGGGGGCATCGGTCGGAGGGCTACCTGGGTTGCCCAACACCCAAATGGCATTGGAAGCTTCGGTATTGCCGAGCCCAATTTCTTGAAGTCTTGGCCATAGAAGCCATCTTCTGTGTCCGACCGGGCCATTGGCCGAACCTTGGTCACGTATATAGGTGTCTATCGCCTCGGCATTCTTTGACATGGCAAGTAGCGAATTGCCCGCACCGTCCTTGCCATGGGCGGAGTAACATTTCCAACTTTCAGGTGGAAAATGCTCCAATTGATTATTCGCGTACATCATAAGTGCGGCTTGTTGTGCTTTTTCACTTTTCGTCAAATTCTCGATAATTTCATTATGTAACCCAGAAGCCTTTCTGAAGTACATAAGCCGCATAAGTATTTTATCCTTCACGCCTTGAGGAATATTTCCGGGGTCGCAAGAAGGCTCATCTCCTGTCCACTCAGTATCATCGTTAGTAGTGGTAGCAACTAGGTAGTAGTCGTTGTAGAGTTTTAGTGCGGCGAGTTTTGCGGACTCGTCCGCTGGTATTTCCTGAAAATTGTCAGTATTGTTTTCCCCATCCTTGGAACAGGAGGTCATGAAAAATAATACCATCAAAACTTGTAATAGGGGCTTCTTAAGAACAGAACACATATAGGCTATATAAGGGATAAGAGTTGTGTTATCCTATAGCTAACGTGCCGATTGCGTAAATTGATATAATTCTTCGATGAACGGCCTTACCTTTTATCGAAAAGGATGGTTTTGAATGGTTACATGGTTACAGTGAAGAGGTCTTGGTCAAAACATCGGTACCCAGGTATTTGTCGTCTTTGTTATAATACCAGGCCCTTGTTTTGGGCATTTTGATTCCGGAGGCATTTTCTTCGTCGCTCAGCAAAATATATTCACCATCATTCTTGGCCTCGTCATGAAAGAATTGATAGACCTCCATGGCATATGTTTTTGGGTCAAAGTAAAAATACCAGGTGTCTTTTCCTATGGTTTCGTCGTAACTTGCCTTTAATACCAAATATTCTTTTCCCTTGAATTCTTTACGTTCGACTTTTGGTGAAATCATGGTGCCAGGGTTTTTTAGTTTCATCGGAAGGCCATAGAGATAAGTGTAATAGTCTTTCATAAGCTTGGCCCTTTCACAGGTCAATCTATGCTTTTCGACAGCCTCGTTCGAGATTGAACTGCTTCCGTTCAAGGCCAATAAACATTTACCCTTTTCGACGCGCTGAGAAATTCTATCGCCTTCTTGATCGAACTCCAATTGAAATATTTGCCCCGGCAGATCTATTTCAATATCACTTATTCTTTGTTTTTCATCGGGGGTGGTCATGGTTACCTGTAAAGTGCCCTGAAAAGAGCCCCAATTACCGTTCGGATCATGATATTCTATGGCCTTGTTCAAAAGTTGTTCTCCTGTAATTTCTTGTGCAATGCCCGTCGAAACCGTCATTAATAAACAGAAAAAAAGAGAATACGGCGTCATGTCTATTTTATTTATGAATACAATGTACTTAATTTTTTGGGAATCGTTCGACCGTTCTATTCTTCTGATTCTTCGATTTTGGTAGGTGATATTGAACTGTCATGCGCCCTGTAATACTGCTCTAGCAGATTCATAGTAGTCGTAATCAGATCTTTAGTCTCCAAGAGTAAGGAAAAGTATAATGTGGTGTTCTTCGGACTTGACTCTTCGGTTCGCGTGCGAGCGACCTGTTTCTCAATTTTTTGCGAAACAAGAGCGAACAATTCTTGTTTTCGGTCTATTATGGAACCGACCTGCTCGAATGAAAGTTCATCGAACGCCTTTTTGGTCTTATCGAAGATTTCCTCCAATGTATTGTCAATTTCCTTAAGCTCTTTTATTTGATTGTACTTTAATTTTTTGTGATTGTTGTTGATGTGCTTGTGGCTCACCTTTCCGATATACTCCAAAGATTGGCTAATATCGGTCAAATATCCTAGTACGGTAATATAAAAGTTGCTGGCTCCAACACTGTTTTCATCCAGGTTTTTAATAAAATAGAATAGATGATCACGCAGGTCTTCGATTTCCGAAGCAAGTTTTGCCCCTTGTTTTTTATTCTTTTTTAGCAGATCCAGATCCTGTTTCGCGAGTCCGTTTATAGAATTCGTATATATCTTATTGGTTCTTTTCAAGACATTCGATATGTTTTCGGCACTTTCGATAATTACACCTTGTATCGAACTGCTTTCTGCCTTGTTCAAGGAATCTTCAGCCCTTATTTCCTTTGATTTTCTGTTATAGGCAATGTAGTTTCTTACCAAGATCAGGATTGCAAAAAACAACAAGATAGCGATGGCCGCACCTTTACCAAAGCTTATGAGTGCAAGTATTGTTCCTGCCGAAATGAAGGCTATAATTGCGGTGCCGAACCAACCCCCGATTACGTTGAGCACGCCCGCTACACGATATACGGCACTTTCGGCGCCCCATGCACGGTCAGCAAGTGATGTGCCCATAGCCACCATAAAGGTTACATAGGTCGTGGAGAGTGGCAATTTGTATGATGTTGCAATCGAGATCAAAATGCCGGCAACCATCAGGTTGACTGCGGCCCGTACCATATCGAAGGCAGGAACTTCGTAAGTTTTATCACGGGCCAAGGATATTACGGGTTTCTTGAATTGTGCATCGATTTTTTCTTGCATCGATTTTGGAACAAGTGATGAGGTTACCTGTGAAATACTCATGGCCAAGCGCACGATGCCCCTTGAGAGAAAATTAGGTTGAAAACGTTCTTTGGCCTCGCCTTCCCTGGCCAGGTTAATTTCGGTATCGGCCACATAGCGAGCCTTTTTTGATAGCCATAATGTAATGACCATGACCATTCCTGATATGAAAAGTAAAAGTGTAGGAGTTGGCACTTTGGAAGATAATACGCTCATGCTGAACTCAGAGGCTGCTATTCCAGAAGCTTCCCAGGCTTCGTACGATTGCCAAGCCGCGATGGGCACGCCAATAAAGTTGACCAAGTCATTGCCGGCGAATGCCAAAGCCAGGGCAAATGTGCCGACCCCAATGATCAACTTATAAATATTGATTTTCACAAAATTGATTAAGATATAAGAAAGTAACGACCATATCGCAAAATTTAATGCTATAATGGAAGCCCACTTTGTCTCTAAGAAATCTTTAATGGTGACGCCTCCTATAAGATCAAAACTCTCGCTGGCAAAAGAGGTACCTTTAATACCTTTCATTAAGATGAAATAAGTAATTGCCGAAAGTGCCGCGCCACCAAAAATGGCTCCTATCCAATTTGCCTTTTTTTCGAAATTGTATGATAATAATAGCCTTGATACCCATTGTACCAAGGCTCCGATTGAAAATGCCACCACAACTGACAATAGAATACCAAAAATGATTTCAGTGGCTTTGGAAGTATTGATGTAATTTATGACATCGCCAAGGTTGCCATGGGCCGCCCCTACTTTTATCAGGGCCATGGCGACGGAAGCTCCCAAAAGTTCAAAGACAATCGAAACGGTGGTAGATGTCGGCATGCCTACGGTATTGAAGAAGTCCAACAATAAAATATCCGTAATCATCACGGCCATGAATATGAACATGATTTCATCGAACATGAATTGCCCCGGATTGAAAATACCCTTACGGGCTACCTCCATCATGCCACTTGAAAAAATGGCGCCTAGGGCTATTCCTAAACTCGCCACGATCATTATGGTCTTGAATGAAATAGCTTTTGATCCAATCGCCGAGTTTAAAAAGTTGACCGCATCATTGCTCACGCCAACGACTAAATCGGCAATGGCCAAAAAGGCCAATGCAATAATCATCAAAAAGTAAATATTATCCATAACTGCTTAGAAATAAGGATGCAAACCTACTTCAAATCTTTTCAATCAATGTAACCAAAACGTTATGAATTTAGGATTCTGAACGGGCATTTTGTGGAATGGAATGAAATAGAACGAGCTTGAAATTGATAAAAAGAGGTTTTTCAAAATTTAAGGCCCATCAAGGGCTAAATAATGCCATTGTTCAAAAGAGCCTCGATCATATACTGTTCAAATATTTACAATTAATTAACCTTATATTTACCTTAATGTAACAGTTCATCATAGTCGATTTGGATTACGGTTTCTACGATATTCTTCAACTTTTAGGTTCGCTCGGGCTATTTCTCTTTGGAATGAAAGTCATGAGCGATGCCTTAATGAGTTTGGCCGGTGACAAGATGAGGAAAATTCTGGCCACCATGACCTCGAATAGGGTATTTGGTATATTCACCGGATTTTTCATTACATCGATTATTCAATCTTCGTCTGCGACCACCTTAATGGTAGTTGGATTTTCGAATGCATCGTTGTTGACCCTTACAGAGGCAATTAGCGTTATCATGGGGGCCAATATCGGCACTACCATTACGGCATGGTTGATTACAATACTTGGCTTCAAAGTGAGTATGAGCACTATTGCACTGCCCTTGGTAGGTCTTGGCTTTGCGCTGACATTTGCAAAAAAGCAAAATTTAAAGAATTGGGGCACTTTTATCATCGGCTTTGCGGTCTTGTTTATCGGGTTGCAATTTTTAAAAGATGCGGTACCCGATATAAGACAAAATCCTGAAATTCTTGAATTTTTAAAACGGTATACCGATTTGGGCTTTTGGTCCGTTTTATTGTTTTTGTTCATCGGCACCCTATTGACGGTCATTATTCAATCCTCAAGTGCCACCATGGCACTTACCCTTATCATGACGGCTCAAGGTTGGATTCCGTTTCCATTGGCTGCGGCAATGGTTTTGGGGGAGAACATCGGGACTACAATTACGGCAAACTTGGCGGCCATTGTGGCCAACTTTCATGCGAAACGCACGGCACGGGCCCACTTGATTTTTAATATAATCGGTGTTATTTGGGTTCTGGTATTGTTCTATCCGTTCTTAAAAATTATAGAATGGCTGGTATCATTAACGGGTGCGGAATCGCCATATGCCAGTGCGGCCGCAATTCCGGTCGCCTTATCTTTGTTTCACACCACTTTTAATATTACAAACACTTTGATTCTGGTTTGGTTCATTGCACCTATTGCCAAAGTCGTAGAAAAATTAGTGCCATCAAAATTAGAGGTAAAAAAAGAGATCGATGAGCCCAAATATTTGAACAAGGAGATTATAAAATATCCTGAGACGGTTATTTTTTCACTTCTCAAAGAGTCAAAATACCTCTATGAGAACGCGGTTTTCGAAATAGTGACCCATGCATTGAACATTCATAGGGAAGATATAAAGTCGGACTTAAAGCCGAAGGAAATCATCAAAAAGTCCCAAGAGGATTTTGGCACCGATGTTAGAAATCTTTATTACAACAAGGTCAAAACTATTTACGGTGAAATAATAAGATATGCCACAACCGCCCAAAGCACCTTAAAGATGGGCAAAAGTCAGAACGACCAAATCACAAATATCATTATTGCAAACCGTAAGATGGTCGAAATTATTAAGGCGGTTTTAGAGATAAGTATCAATGTCTCAAATTATCAGAATTCGGAAAATAAGCACATGGCAAAGCAATATGATAAATTTCGGAAGAAGATGGCCAAGGTTTTGCAAATTATCTATTTATTCAGGACCAAAGATGGTAAAGAAGAACACTATGCCAAATTGCTGAAGCTAAGGCATGCGGCAAAAGAAGGAAAGTACCAGACTACAAGATCAATAAATAAACTAATAAGCGAAAATTTGATCACACCAGAGATGGCCTCTTCTTTGGTCAATGATAAGGATAACTTGAACGAGACGATCAAGAATCTAATTTCTGTGGCTGAACTACTTTATGGCGACAAAGATTCTTTGCTTGAAAACGGTGATTAGTATATGAAGTTTGACAACTTACCCTATTTGAACAAGGTAAGGGTCTATTCATTTGACCTTAGAATTTCCTTTGAACGGTTATGTTCTTCATAATACAAGTTCAGAATATTCATATTGGCCTTGATCAAATCTTTTGTCTCCAGAAGAATGCTGAAATACAAAGTGGTGTTTTTCGGACTTGATTCTTCGAATCGTGTGCGTTCGACCTGTTTTTGTATCGAATTGGTTACCTCGTCCAAAAGAGACTGTTTTTCTTCCATAATTGGCGGTACTATTCTATCGAAGGTTCTCGTGTCAAAAACATCGCGTATTTGGTCAAATAGGTGAATGAGTTTTTCATTGATAGCCAACAGTTCTTCGGCCTGTTTTTTCTTTAGTGACTTGTGATTATTGTTTACATGCTTATGGCTCACCTTTGCAATAAGACTAGAAGATTGTGCAACATCTTGAATACTTCCGATTACATCGATATAGAACTTGCTGGCGCCCAAGTAAGAATCATCTAGATCTTTAATAAAGTAAAAGATATCATTTTGCAGTTCCTCTATTTCGGTTTCTAATTTAACCACCATTGACTTGGCCTTTTTGAGCGAATCCAAATCTTGATTGATCAAGCCATTGATCGTATTATTGTTTATTTTACTTACCCGTTTTAGTGCTTTCGAAATGTTATCGGCGCTCTCTTCGATTACCCCTTGTATCGAACTGCTTTCTGATTTGTTCAGACTATCTTCGGCCTTGACAACTTTAGCCCTTTGATTGTGTCTAATATAGTTTCTTACCAATAGAAGAACCGCCAGTAACAATAACATCGCGATCATGGTACCGCCGCCCAAATGAATCAAATAGGCTACTGTTCCGGCAGCGACGAAAGCACTGAGAGCGGTAAAGAACCAACCGCCGATTACGTTCAAAACCCCGGCTACCCTGTAAACGGCACTTTCGCTGCCCCAAGCTCTGTCGGCCAATGAGGTACCCATGGCGACCATAAAAGTGACATAGGTAGTGGACAACGGTAATTTCATGGATGTTGCCACAGAAATCAATACACTTGCGACCATTAAGTTTACCGCGGCACGCACCATGTCAAATGCCGGCAGCTCATGTATTTTTCCTTTTGGTAATTCGATTACTGGTTTTTCGAACTGTTTTTCTATTTTTTCTTGGATTGTAACGGGAATTACCGTGGATGTATATTTTGAGACCAGCATGGAAAACCGGACCAAATTTCGAGATAGGAAATTAGGCTCGAAGCGCTCTTGGGTCTCTTCTTGACTAGATAGGTCTATTGAAGTTTTTACAACTCTTCGCGCCTTGCTTGAAAACCAAAGGGTCAACACCATTACCAAACCGGCAAACAAGAGAAACAATGTCGGGGTCGGCACCTTGCTTCCCAGAACGTCCATGGCAAATTCATTCGCCGGAACACCTGAGGCCAACCAAGCTTCATAAGACTGCCATGCGGCTATGGGCACCCCGATAAAATTCACGAGGTCATTGCCTGCAAAGGCCAGGGCCAATGCAAAGGTGCCTACGGCGATAATAAGCTTGTAAATGTTTTTCTTGAGAAATTTTATTAAGACATATGACAGCAAAGTCCAGATTATGAAGCTTATTGTCACTATCATGGCTGTTTTACCTTCGATCAGGGGTTTGATCTCAGTATAATAATCGGTGCCCTTTAATCCTTTGATAAAAATAAAATAGGTAATGGCGGCCAACGCCACGCCGCCAAAAATGGCACCCGCCCACTTCGATTTTCTTTCAAAATTAAATGATAATAAAGCCCTTGAAACGTATTGTACAAACGCGCCTACCGAAAAAGCCACAACGACCGATAAGAGAATTCCAAGGATAATCTCTGTTGCTTTAGCCGTATTGATATAGGAATACAATTCAGATATCGAACCGCTATCGGCACCTATTTTGATCAATGCCATGGCGACGGCTGCTCCCAAGAGTTCAAAGACAATCGATACTGTCGTGGATGTTGGCATGCCCAGGGTGTTGAAAAAATCCAATAACAGAATATCGGTTATCATTACCGCCATGAAGATGATCATGATCTCGCTAAAATAAAACTCACCGGGAACGAATATGCCCTTTCGGGCGACTTCCATTAAACCGCTTGAAAAAACGGCTCCAATAAAAATTCCGAGACTTGCCACGATCATCATTGACCGAAAAGAGATGGCCTTTGAGCCGATTGCAGAGTTTAAGAAATTAACGGCATCATTACTGACCCCCACAACTAAATCGGCAATGGCCAAGATGGCCAGGGCAACGATCATTAAAAAGTAAATATTATCCATAATTCAGTTCGGTTGGTACTGGGTACAAATTTGAAAAAACCAATTTACAACTTAAATGATCGTTATCATGCTAAAAATGAACATCCAATTGAAGTCGATACATAAGCTCATCTGAACCGTTATCGACCTTGAGGTAACTTAAATCTGTCTGTACTTTTAGTTTGTGGCCGACGATATATTTTGATAGACCAAGAGTATATTGGGTTTCAGGGTTTCTTCCGGTAATTTGGTCGAGTTCGATATTGGTATATCTTCCCGATATTTCTACATTGTTCTTAAATAAATATCCGGTTTGTAGATTAAGACCGTTACCGACCCAGACAATGTCACCGGTCTCGGTGCCATCTGAATTTTTTGCAATTGGGTCGTCCGCAGTTCGGTCGGCATATTCCCACATAAATGAAAAACCACTGTATTTGAACATACCGTCAAAGAAAAAAGTATTGATGTCGGTTTCGTGAAACCCCGTATCGTTGGTCATATAAGAACCTAGGTTGCTCCTTGTTTTGACCGCATTCTTGTTGGTATCATAATTGAACGCGAACATTACTTTGGGTGTTTCTTCGCGTTTATGGTCACTACCACTATAATCACCTTTGCCAACAAATTCACCGAACGGCAAAAATTCCAACCTTGCCGTATATTGGTGCCCTCCAAGATTTCCATTGGTTACATTTCTTCCCTCACCTTGTGAAAAGGCCAGTTTTTCGCGCATCAAGAATTTTTTGCCCAAAAGGGTGTGATGCCTTAATTGAAAACCTACATCACGGTCGATATTAAATCTACTGTTCACTAAAGAACGGTCGACCTGCTGAAGGTTTCCAGATGAAATTACCCGTTCGATATTGCCGGGTAATTTGGTCTGGCCCAGCCATAGTTCGAAATTTTCGTAGAAATTCCACATCACGACAGCATCAAGAATATATCGTGGCGTATTTCGGGTAAATTCTGACCCACCTGATATATCACGGTTTGACAGTCCAAGCTCTATTTTGTATTTAAGCTTTGGGGAATATGCAAACCCGTCAAATTTTAGACGCGCCCTGCGGATCAAGAAGTTCTGTTGTGGATTTGACATGCCGCCATCTGAACCTTCCGACCAATCGGCTACGGTCAAAATTTGCATACGGGTACCGATTTTCATACTCCAAGAACTGTCTTTTCCAACCAAGTTGAACAGCCCTTTTCCAAAAGCCGGTGCATTTTTTTCTTGAGCGTATAGGTTTGCAGAAACGAGAAAAAATAGCCCAAGGGCCAATCGAAGAATTTTCATTAAGGTATTAGTTTTTGTCGCTGCAAAGAACCCACCTCAATGTTAAGTTAATGTTTCCTAAATGTTATATCTTGTCATAAACAAAAGAAGCTACCTTGAGAAAGGTAGCTTCGGGATCTCTAAGAATAGTCGACAAAAACTAATATCCAAAAAGAAATCCGTTTATTTTAGTAATGACAGACAAAAATCGCTTTCCAACATAATCTTATGGTAATTCTAATATTAAGTAATCATTAAGTTTTTTTAGAAAACGGTTTTTCATTGTTTTTCAAGATGTTACAATTTGAATGTAAATTTAACGTTATGTAAGTGTTGATATAGTGTAAATTATTTTTTACCTTTATTTGGTATATATGAACTTATAATAGCGCGTTTGTCATGAAAAAATATGTTTTATTAATTGTTGTTTCATTTATGGTCTCCGCCTCTTTTGCCCAACAAAAGAAAGAAATCAAATTGAACAAAGAGACCAATCTAATCGAGGCTACTTATTTTCATGAAAATGGACAGGTAAGTCAAAAAGGCACTTTTGACCTGGCAGGGAAACTTCAAGGAGATTGGGTAAGCTATAATGATGCTGGCGACAAGACCTCGGAAGGTTCTTATGAAAAGGGCGTTAAAACAGGAAAGTGGCTGTTTTGGGAAGATGGCAAGATGAAAGAAGTTGTATTCGATAATAACATAATCGCGAGTGTTATCGATAAAGAAAGCAAATCGAGGGTGGTAACCAAAGATTGACATTCTTTAAAAATAACGGACTTAAATAAAAAAGCCTCCATGAAAATACATGGAGGCTTTTTTATGGTTAAATGTGCTACTTTTTTTGTTCTTTTTCAATGCTGGCGACTGACGAGGCGGTCTCCGCATCGGCAAAAATCAAAGCGGAGATATCGCTTAGATCCAATGTTTGTGCTTTGAGGCCACTTTCGATCCGTACCGTTTCATTTGCCGTAACCTCAACCGGAAGCTCTATACTTTCGTAACCTAAGAAACGTACTGTCATAGTGTATGAACCAGGTTCGATTCCCTCGATCTTAAAATTGCCGTTAAAGTTGGTCATGGTCTTGAATTCGGTATCCTTGATTTGAACTTCGGCCATAAGCAAAGGCTCGTTATTACCCTCCAAATCGATAATCTTACCCTGTACGCTACCTTTTTCTTGGGCCGACAGACTTATAGAGATCATTAAAATAAAAATTAGACCTAGTTTTTTCATATCGAATCTAAGATTACGAATACAAAGAAAACCCAGCAAAGTAAAGTTTAGGTTAAGCATAGATTATTTGTAGGTAAGGTTTGGGTTATAACGCCATTACTTTTCAATGAAATTTATCAGGAAAATCACTTGCGGCCCGCCCCAATATGTCAAAGAAAGCCCCGCCGAAGGCGGGGCTTTCAGTGGTATTTAATCAAACCCGACCCTTAGTCGTTGGCCCAATCAAACATAGTAATATCGACTACAGTGCCGTTAAATACATCATCATCGACACTTGTCAATGCCGTGCCATCAACAGTTATGTTGCCCACCGGTCCACCGTCTTTCATATCGACATTGGTTGTATATCCTGAAAGCGATACATTGGTCATTGTGGCCCCCGTTGTTTTCTTAAACTGAAGTGCGGTACCATCGGCTGTAGATACTGCGGTGAAATTGACAATTGTGGGGACACCTACTGCAGCATCGACACCATCGGCCTCGATAGCAGTTGAGAAACCGGCATTTTCGTGCAGCACATAAGTGTTGGTCAAAGTGCCTGTCCATCCTTCTGTCCAGTCGACGGCATCATCTTCATTGTCCTCCAGATAGAAATTTGATGCACTTACCGTACCTCCAAAAAACTCGACACCATCATCGGTACCGTTCAAAATTGCCACGTTTTCAACGGTCGTTCCTGACCCAACAGCATATAAGGTAAGTCCGTTATACTGTGATTCTGAGTTGATTTGTGCCCCGGCATAGTTGATTATCAAGTAACTGATGTTACCTGAGTTATCTTCGTCGTTGGTTCCACCATAGGTAAAGCCACCAACTTCCGCAATCGCGTCTACCCCTTCGGTGGTCGTTGCATCACCAAGGATTACAAGTCCGCCCCAATCACCGGGACTTTGATTCGTAGAGGTCATGACCACTGGGTCGGCGGCCGTACCTTGTACATCTATTTGAGCCCCTTTCTTGATTACGATATAGGTGTCGGTCTCTGTACCGCTATCGGCATCGGCGATAATGACCGTACCAGCCGGAATGGTCAACTTAGCACCGCTTTCGACGCTAAGACTTCCGTTCAGATTGTAAATAGTATTAGCGTTCAACGTCATATCTTCGGTCAGTGTGCCTTCCAATGACATGATGGTTACTTGATTGTCGGTATCGACCCAAGCAAAAGCGGAAGCATCGACAGAGGCATCTGCTAGGTAGGTCAGGGCGGGATCAGCGTCAGAACCATCGATTTGTACATTTGTCAATGGGCCATTATCCTTCATATCGACCGAAATTTCATATCCGGTCAGTGAAAGACCCGTTATAGTTGCACCTGATTCTTTTTTGAACTGTAGTGCAGTTCCACCCTGCGTAGAGACAGCCGTGAAGTTCACTATGGTCGGATTATTATTTGCCCCATCGGCCTCTATAGCAGTTGAAAATCCGGCATTGGTATGCAAAACATAGGTATTGGTCAAGGTTCCGTTCCATCCTTCCGTCCAATCAACGGCATCATCCTCATTGTTTTCCAAATAGAAGTTACTGGCACTTACGGTACCGCCAAAAAATTCGACACCATCGTCAGTTCCGTTCAAAATGGCGACATTATCGATTGTGGTTCCTGAACCAACGGCGTATAGTGTCAAACCATTATACTGAGATTCAGAATTAATCTGCGCCCCGGCGTAGTTGATGATCAAATAACTGATCGAACCTGAGTTATCGGTATCGTCGCTACCGCCATAAACGATTCCGCCCACTTCGGCAACGGCATTGACACCCTCGGTGGTCGTCGCGTTACCGGCTATGACCAAACCGCCCCAATCCCCAGGAGTCTCATTGGCCGAGGTCATTACTACAGGTGCGGCTGAAGTACCTTGCACATCGATTTTTCCACCTTTTTTCACCACGATATATATATCGGTACCTGAATCGGCAACAATCATTGTTCCCGCAGGAATTGTCAAGGTAGCACCAGATTCAATACTATAAGTACCTGTCAAAGTATAGGTCTTGGTCGGGTCTAAGGTCAAATCATCAGTTTGGCTGCCACTTAGTTCGGTGCCCTCGGTCGGGGTATCGCACGAGTTACTGCAGCTACCGCCACAATCTACACCCGTCTCATCACCATTCTTAACTCCGTCGTCGCAGGTAGCATCTGGAAGAATCGGCCCAGGGTCGGGCGAGTTGTCGTCGTCACTACAACTTACAAGGGTAAATGCAAGCACGGCAGCGAACAATGAAAAAAATCTAATCGTTTTCAGTTTCATAATTTTCAGTTTTAAATGTTAATTCATTAGTTGTGGGTTCTCTAAAATGTATAATTGATACCTAATCTAAGCTGTGATCCAGCTGTATAGGAGCGTACAATTTCTTCGGTTTCAAGATTGGTCGTGCTCGGTTTGACCAATTGGGTTCTTTTGATTTCAGGATTAAGTAGGTTTCTGCCGATCAGACGAACTCTCCAGTGTTCGCCAAACTCTTTACTGATTACAGCATCGAGTACAACAAACCCTTTTTCAACAATGGCATCATTGTAAAAAGTCTCGCTCTGACTTTGTATTTCTGGAGCACCTAGTGCAAAGATTTTATCCGAGGCATAGTTTGCGGTTAACGATGCGTTAAACGAATTTTCTCCAGCGGTGTTGAAGTTCAAACTTGTATTGACGATCCAATCGGAAGCTCCTTGAAGTCCTGTTTCCGTAAGCCCATTATATCTAAAGGTTCTTATGAAATTTCCATTTTCGTCACGTACCTCCTTCAAGTCTTGCGTATGCCACATTCTGGTAGCGTTAAAGACTAGATTAAGGCCGTAACCCGACATGCTTCCATCTTCCTCATTGGTTATCGGCGAAACAAGGTCGATTTTTGTTTCCGCTTCGAATCCATAGATTTCCGCTTTTTCGCCTGAGTTGAAAAAAGAAAACACACCTGCCGAACCTCTATCTTGGACCTTGTTGATAGGGTCTGAAATGTCTTTATAGAATGCCGCTAACGATATCAATTGTCCATTGGATGGAAAATATTCCCATTTCAGGTCATAGTTTAAATCTCGTGACGCTTCTAGGTCAGGATTACCTCGAGTCACCTGTCCTGTCTGCGAGACGTATTCAAATGGTGATATTTCCTTGAACTCGGGTAAGGTAATCGTACGGCTAACGGCCAATCTTAGGCCATTTTTATCGTTAATGTCGTACTTGACGTTAAGACTTGGATAAAGGTTGTTATATTCCTTGACCGATTCGCCGATCCTTCCAGAAAAGTTGCCTACATCGAAACTGACTTTGATCTCATCTTTTTGGTAACGTAAGCCGGCGTTGAAATTCCATTTGCCCAATCCTACATTGAAATCTGCAAACGCCGCTTGGGAAATCAATTTGCCATTATAAAGGTCGGGTTGTAAAATGTTGAACTCAAGCAATCCATTATCGAAATTGCCTTGTTGAAAGATACTGCCCAAATTATCGATCGAAGGCGGATTGATGACGTCAGTAGCGCGCTCTTCGACACCGATGAACTGAGAGAAAAAATCTCTCTCTTTGTTTCGGTAATTGATTCCAAGTTCTACCTTAAATGATTTTTCTTCTTCATCGATAAGCTGTAAAACATCTTTTAGATAACCGCTAAATTCTTTATCGGCTATTTCTTGTTTCGATTTTCGTTGTTGAAATCCACCGGTTCTTCCCAATTGAATACGGCCGTCATCATTCATGATATTGACTTCGTTTCGTATTCGGTTCGGTTCGTCGGCATTTACGCTGTTGTAGCCACCCGCCCATTCTAGGCTGTTTTTTTCGCCAAGCTTATGTGTGCCTAAAAGTTGGGTCACCAACAAACGTGTCTGCTTGATATTTTGATCTCTAACAAACTGAAAGGCCTCGTTGACATCAGTCTCCTCAAAAATGGTTCCTTCGCCATTGCGCCCTCCTTCATAAACCTCGTCGTTGGTAGTATTGATAAAGAAGGTAGATGATTTTAGTTTGTTTTTGTCGTTGGCAAAGAAGCTAAAATCGAGCAATGCAGAGGTAACAGCCCTTCTGTTAAAATTGGTCGCATCGGTAATGGTATCATCGATAAAGTTAGAGCGGAATTGCCTAAAAAGACCTTGACCATAGGTATGCGAGGTATTGTGCGATGCCGTTAAAAGGGCGGCGAACCTTTCCTTGATTTTTTTTCCGGCCACAAAATTGAAGCTGTAATCGATTGGATTTTCCTTTTGTACGGTGTTCCAACCTTGCTGCGTAATAAGTTCTTGGGTTGTACGGTTCTGGGCATAGAAGCCAAAATCGGTATTCGCAGAATTCCGTGATACTTTAAAGTCATCATAAACACCACTCTTGGCAACGTTCGAATTGATACCCGTTTGCAGGCCGAAGCTCAACTCACTTGAGCCGGAAAGTTCTCGAGAACTAATATTGATGTTGCCCGATGATTGATCTGCCGATGTTTGTGTCGAATAGGTCTTGCTCACGCTTACATTCTGAATGACCCTAGTAGGAAAAAGCCCCAGATCTATATTCTTTTTCTCCACATCATCGGAAGGCACGGGAAGACCATTTAATGTAGTAATCAAATACCTGTCTCCGAGCCCACGAACAAAAACATCGCCTGATGCTTCACTACTGGATACTCCGGAAATTTTAGTGGTTGCGGTGGCAACATCTGACACTCCGATCTTGCCCAATTGTTGGGCACCGATACTTTCTTTTATTTCGACCGCTTTTTTCTGATCGAGCAATAAGGCTACTTCAGAATCTTTGCGTGCCACGGTAGTTACGACGACTTCGTCTAGCGATACACCTTCATTGGCGGCCATGCCCAGGTCGACGGTGGTCACCTTGCCTGCTACAACGGCTATATTCGGCAGTTCAACGGTTTCGTATCCCACAAAACTGTAGACCACTGTATAGGTACCTGCTTCTAAATCGGCTATTTCATATAACCCGTCAAAATCAGAGGTGGTTCCTTTGGTCGTTCCCTTGATCAAGATATTGGCAAAAGGTAGAGGTTCGTTATTCACTTCTTTGTCGGTAATTTTTCCGGCAATGCTGCCGTTATCCTGTGCATTTGAATGCATTGCTGCTAAAATGAGCAGACTCAAAAAAAATCGTTTCATTAGTTTGTTTTACTATGTTTTTAAATACCGCAGCAAAGAAACCAAGGCGTTGTAAAGCGTGTGTTAGGTGTTTATTAAATCGATATTGTGATATTGTTACTTAAATGTTATGGGCTTAATCAAATGTTAACTCCCGAATTACCGCAGAACGACAATTTGAAAAAGGACTATCTTGCGGCGTAAACAAGAATTATGGATTGGGAAAGATTATTGTCGCTAAAACGCCATGGCGATACCCATAAACGACTGCGAAAAGAGCAAGATGAGACGCGTTTGGGTTTTGAGGTCGATTATGATCGCATCATCTTTTCATCGGCTTTTCGCAGCTTACAGGACAAGACCCAAGTAATACCGCTTTCAAAGACCGACTTTGTGCATACCCGTTTGACCCATAGCCTTGAGGTTTCTGTTGTCGGTCGAAGCCTTGGTAGGATAGCAGGAAAACAGATTCTAAAAAAACATCCTTACCTAGCCGAAATACATGGTTATCATTTTAACGATTTCGGAGCTATAGTGGCGGCGGCCTCGTTGGCCCATGATATCGGGAACCCACCTTTCGGTCATAGCGGGGAGCAGGCGATTGGGGAATATTTCAAAACGGGAAACGGAAAAAAATATCGGTCAGAGTTGTCGGAGAAAGAATATCAAGATCTTATCAATTTTGAAGGCAATGCGAACGGGTTTAGATTATTGACAGAATCACGCGAAGGGGTTGATGGCGGATTGCGGCTTAGTTATGCCACGCTAGGGGCTTTTATGAAGTATCCCAAAGAATCGTTGCCCAAAAAGCCGAGTAGGCATATCGCCGATAAGAAGTTCGGGTTTTTTCAATCGGAAAAGCATGCTTTTGTCGAGGTGGCAGCCGAATTGGGTTTGATACCAACAAGGGAAGGAGCCGATGTTTCGTTTTCAAGACATCCGTTGACGTACTTGGTCGAAGCGGCAGATGATATCTGCTATACCATAATCGATTTTGAGGACGGGATCAATCTCGGACTGATTTCTGAGGATTTTGCCTTGGAGTACTTGATCAACCTCGTAAAAGACCGAATAAATACCAAAAAGTATAATACCTTACGGTATAAAGAAGACAGGTTGAGTTATTTGAGGGCACTTGCCATCAACACGCTTATCAGTGATGCGGTGGATTTGTTTGTTGCCAATGAAAGTAAAATACTTAACGGTACATTTGAAACTTCCCTTTTGGACAAAAGCAAGTATCAAGCCCAGATAAGGGATATTCTAGCCATAAGTGTTGGTAATATCTATAACTCAAGGGAAGTTGTCGATAAAGAGATTGCCGGTTATAAGGTCATTTTCGATATTTTGGAGGTATTGACGAACGCTTTGGTAGGCAAGATGAGCGGGCAAGCATCAAAGTATGATGGGTTGATATTGAAAATACTGCCCGAATTTTATACAGGGGAAGAGACCTCATTATACAGAATAGTATTGAATGCCTGTTGCTATGTGGCCAGCCTATCAGATAGTAGCGCTGTACATTTACATTCTAAGATTACCGGAACGGACTTCAATTTATCTTAATAGGTATTCACAATGCCATACTTAAAACCGCCCCGATAGTATGGGGCGGTTTGTTGAGAACCTTTCACTTTTTCATAGCATGTTTTTCCCATAAAGGTTCTATCAATCGACATTCAACTAGTACAGCGACCAGGGGCCTGGTAGAGTAGGTTAGTTCTTTTCGAAGGTCAATAAATCGGTGCCGCCATTACCCCCACTGACGTGTACCAATTCAATTTTTGAACTCGTGTATGAAATGATTTCCCAATCTTGGCTTAGGCGGTTGAAATTGACAGGGCTTTCAAAGAAAATATTGAAATCCACCTCATTTTGACCACTGTTCGTGTTCGCCAAATCTAGTCGCGAACAATTATTTTTAAAACGCAATCTATCATCGCCTATCCTTAGGTCGACTTTACTTTCCCCATTTTCCAGTTCTATTTCATGAAGCCTCCATGTTTCCTCGATCTCAGGAATATCCGAAATTGTAATTAACACTGTGATGTCATTACCGGTGCCACTACTTTCCCAACTGCCTTGGTAGCTGGTCGTACCTTTCATGGCACTAAATGTTCCGTCATTGGAAAAATTGAACCGATATCCCGAAAGGCTGTCTTCCAAATCTTCATCATTACGTTCCAGTTTATCAACATACCAGTCAGAACAGGCGGTCAAGACGTCGAGAAGTTGAAAATTTGTGCAGTTTCCGCAATCATCGTTCGAACTGAAATCCTCCCCAGATTCGTCCATGGTCAACGACCATCGGCCATTGATATTGTTTGTTTGGCTAATGGCAAATAAGCTGCCATCGTCTTCAAAGAAAAAGTCATATCCTGTAAAGTCACTGGTATGATCGTCGTCTGATTCCGAGAAATTAGCGATCCTCCAAGAACCTGAGGTAGTAATATTGTTGAGTTCATCGAGATCCGCTCTTAGATTGGCCACGTTCAATCCATTGTCATCCACAGAGCATGATGTGGACATAAACCCTATAATCCCTAGTGTGACTAAAAACTTCCTTTTTTTCATTGCATTATATATTAAAATGGTTAAATATTCGATATTTTTTGTTCGTACGCCGACTTAGACGTCACGAACAATCAATATGCTTAGGGAAGTTTTTTGTCTGACACCGGTAAATAGAATATTACCTGTGCATTAATTGCCGCGATTCTATGACTTAAATAACCGTCATAATCTCGCTCACTTCGTGTTTTAAAAAATCCTTTTTAAAAGAATTTCAATAGAAACCCCAAAGTTTACAAAAGAAGAATGGCAATAGTAGGGAACCACCTTTTGTTTGATGGTGTAAAGGGAAGAATTTACATGCCAATTTTCAAATAAAACTATGTGAAGGGGAAAAAATCACGCTTGAAACGGAAATTTTAGTACTGAACTTCTATGGTTCGGCACTGATAAAAATGCCGTTAAACTACATATTCAACCATTTTTTAAACTCTGAAGCCTTATTTTTACTAATAATAATCGCTTCACTCGAAGGTGGGTTCAGCCTTATCTTTAGTTGATTGTTTCCGTACCTTAAGATTTCATCGATGCCCTGGACCGAGATGATGTACTGCCTATTGGCCCTGAAAAAAAGCATGGGATCCAAACTGTTATAGAGCTCATCAAGGCTAGAGTTGCTGCTATAGCGCTTACCATCTAGAGAGGTGATCCAGGTGATTGAATTTTCGGTGCCGATAAAGGCGATTTCATCAACTTTGATGCTTATCAGTTTGTCTTTTGAATAGGTCAACAGCCTATTCTTAATTTTCACCTGATCTTCCGAATTGTCGTTTTCTACCTGATTTTCCTCCTCTATTTTTTTGGCGATGCGATTGCGATAGTTGCCTAGATCGGTATTCAGTTTCGAAAGATTTACGACCTCTTCTGCCAGTTTTTCATTTTTGGTTTCTAAGGTCTTTTCGTAATAGCTTCCTAAAAACCGGACCATAAGAAGGCATAATAGTACAATGGTGGCACTCGATAACAGGTAGACCAACATAAAGTTGAACTTCAACTGTTTGATCTGTTTCTCGATTTTCGTAATGTTCGCGTGGGCCGCGATAATCCAATCCGAATTTTTGACCGGGTACAGGTAGATAATCTCAGAGCTTCGATTTTCATTGGAAAAATCCCTGATTCCACCTTGTGACTTCTTGTTGGTCAAGAGATCATAAAAATCCTCTGAATTGATCTGGTCTTCGATAGATCTAACATATGATTCGTTCGGATTGGTCTGTTGCCCTATCTTATTGGGGTCAGGATGGCATATTTCTACCCCTGACCAATCAAACATACATACGAAACCTGTTTCTATGTCGGTGCCCTCTATACTTTTTTGAATGTTGTCGACGACGACCTCACGGGGTATTCCGTTCGCCAACTGCGACGAAACAAGTTCGGCAAATTCACGTGCCTCTCGCTTGCTCGACTCAATTTGAATCTCCAACAATTGGTTGGTACTCACCTTTACCATATACGCCATGCTAAAATAGCCGATCAGGAAAACGATGATCGAGATGGCCAATAAGGTGAACAGGTAGAGATTATCTTTTTTCAAAGAGAAAGTACTTTAGGGTTAATAATTCGGTTTCAAGCTTGATTTTTTCACGTTCACCGTCTTTTATTTGATACAGGTGAGGTAACGGGTTTAATTTAGGCTTTAAATAGAACTACAAAGAACACAAATTATGAAAAATCTAGGCCATTTAACGCTAACTATTGTTTTTTTGCTCTTTGGATGTAGTAAAGATGACGCTCCCGATCCGCCAGAGACGGGTGGTGGCCAACCAATTGATAATCCTGAACCAACGCCCAATACAATTAGGCTCATAGACAATGCTGCATTCGGAAAAATAATGACCGATGCCGAAGGAAAATCACTTTATTTGTTTTCGCGCGATACCAAGGATACATCAGAGTGTTTAGATGGTTGCCTAAGTTCTTGGCCGGTTTTCTTTCAAGAGACCATTACAGTCGATACGGGCTTGAATACTGCTGATTTTGCTACCATTGATAGAACTGACGGGGCCAAACAAACAACTTATAAAGGGTGGCCCTTGTATTATTTCGCCAACGATACGTCAGAAGGAGATACCAACGGTGATGGGGTCAACGATATTTGGTACGTCGCCAAACCTGACTATTCGTTGATGTATGCCAGTGCCCAGTTGGTCGGCCATGATGGCAATAATTATTTGGAAGACTATACGCAAGGTGATGGTGCTACCACATATCTCGTAGATTTTGAGGGCAATACCTTGTATCGCTTTATCAATGATCAAAAAGACACCAATAATTTTACAAATCCTGATTTCTCGAACGATGCCGTTTGGCCCATTGCCGAAATTGACCTTGATAAAATACCTAGTGTTCTAAATGTTGAAGACTTCGGCACGATCGATGTTTTTGGCCGAACACAGCTGACATATAAGGGTTGGCCATTATATTATTTCGGTCAGGACGAAGCTCGTGGAGATAATAAAGGGATTAGTTTTCCGGCTCCGGGGGTATGGCCAATAGCGAATTTGAACACAGAAATCGCGCCGGCACCACAGAGCACGGTCAAACTTGCAGAGGATCCCGGCTTCGGAAGTATTATGACCGATGCCGAGGGTATATCATTATACTTTTTTTCTCTAGATTCAAAGGAAACATCGCAATGCATTGATGGGTGTTTGAACACATGGCCCGTTTTTTACAGCGAAGATATTATTGTCGATGATGGATTGGATAGCTCTGATTTTGCAACAATCGACCGATCCGATGGTTCGAAGCAAACCACCTATAAGGGTTGGCCCTTGTATTATTTTGTAGGTGATTCGGCCGCAGGTGACACTAATGGAGATGCTGTGAACAATGTATGGTATATCGCCAAACCCGATTATTCCTTAATGTATGTCAGTGCTCAATTGGTGGGTCATGATGGAGTAAATTATTTAGGGGATTATTCTCCTGGTGATGGGGCAACATTTTATATGACCGATATAGATGGAAGAACACTTTACGGGTTTATCAATGATACCAAAGACACTAATAATTTCACCAACCCGGATTTTTCCAATAACTCGGTCTGGCCCATCGCTGAAATCACTTTGGACAAAATACCCAGCATATTCAACGCTGCCGATTTTGGCGCCATCGATGTCTTTGGTAGAACCCAATTAACGTATAAAGGTTGGCCATTATATTATTTCGGACAAGATGAGGCACGTGGCGACAATAAAGGAATCAGTTTCCCTTCCCCGGGGGTTTGGCCGATCCTAAATACCGGTACCAGCCCCCTAACGGACTAATCTTTATCTTTAAACCTATATGAGAATTAAAGTAATACTTAAGAGTATGACAATAGGCACAATGGCATTAACGATATTGTCGTGTGAGTATAACGTCGAAAATGAAGAAATACAGGTTGATGGCGAATGCGAAACTCCGGTGCTTTACGGCGAAACGATCAGGCCTTTGATCGATTCGAACTGTATGCCCTGCCATAATGGCGACGGTAGTGAGCCTTTTGCGCCAAATCTTACAACATACAATGGTGTTGCCGGTATCGCGGGTTTGATAAAAGATGTTACACAATCAAGGGCAATGCCCAAAGAGGGTAGTTTGACCATGGCCGAAATAACCGCAATTAAGTGTTGGGTGGATGACGGAGCCATGAACAATTAAAAAACGATTGATTTGAGAGGTACACGGTTTAATATAATACTAGGTTTTTTACTGCTGGCAATACCTTTGCTATTGGCCTCGATTTATTGGTACAATAAACCCCATCTAGATGTCAAGCAGGCGGAAGCATCGTACGTTTTGACCGCGCAAAACCTAATCGATGAATATCAGGAAAATGAAATTGCTACCAATGAAAAATACTCTGAAAGTGTAATTTTGGTAAAAGGAAGGGTTTTTGAAGTATCTACTCTAAAGGGCAACAGCGTGATTACTTTAAAGGATGAAGATTCCGAATCCAGTATTATTTGCCATTTGTTACCGGAAGAAAACGGAAAGGTTTTGAATTTAAAAGTTGGACAGGATATCGGCATAAAGGGCATCTGCACAGGATATTTGCTAGATGTAATAATGGTAAGATGTACTATAGTAGAATGAGATTTATGGCAAAAATTTTCGGATTGTTTTTTTTGTTGTCCGCCGTGAATATGGCAAGTGCCCAAGACAAGTTTCTTACCAAAGAAGGTTTTGTATCTTTTTTTTCGCATTCGATCGTAGAAGATATCAAGGCCGATAACAATCAGGTCTTGAGCATAATCGATACCACCACGGGTAAGATTGCCATTCAGCTTTTGATGCGTTCATTCATGTTCGAAAAGGCCTTGATGCAAGAGCATTTCAATGAGAACTATGTCGAATCGCACAAGTACCCTAAGGCTACTTTCTCGGGCGAGATAAAGAACCTAAATGAAATTGATGGCACCAATACGGCGACCGAAATAGTCGGTACCTTGACCGTTCATGGCGAGAAAAAGGAAATCAGCACCATGGTAGATATAAAAATGATGGATGACGAGATTATCTTAAAAGGCGATTTTAAGGTAGATGTCGCCGATTTTAAGATTAAGATTCCGGCCATAGTGGCAAATAACATTGCAAAGACCATTAAGGTATCATTTGAACTACATCACAAACCCTATGAATAATCGTATGAAGAACTATCTCTTTTTATTCATCATTGTCTCGGTGTTGCCTTTCAAGAACTTGGCCCAAGATTTGGAATCCATTTTGGAGGAAGAGGCATCAGACACCACTTTGACGGTTTCAGGCACTTTTAACGGCACGCGATTGTTGAACGGGCACTCTGTAGAGACCCGTAAAACGGGAGTTTTGGAATTTTTGATTTCTCACCGTTTCGGTCGCATAAATTCCGGTTTTGACCAACTCTTTGGCCTTGATGATTCGAACATAAGATTCGGTTTTGAATATGCTTTGAACGATAGGCTCACCTTGGCCGTTGGGCGCAGCTCGTTCGAAAAGACTTTTGATATCTATGGAAAATACCGGCTGCTTCAACAAAAGTCGGGCGAAAACCCATTTCCTTTTGGCATGACACTTTTTGGTAGCACAACCGCAAAGACGATAAAAGATTACTTGCCAGAGAACAAACCCACCTTTAGTGAACGGCTGACCTATACCGGTCAAATATTGGTGGCTAGAAAATTTGGCCCGAATGTCTCATTACAGTTAATGCCCACATTCATTCATTTTAATACGGTATCCGAGAATAATGACCCGCACGATATGGTAGCACTTGGCATTGGTACGCGTATTAAAATAAGCCAGCGCGTTTCTATTAACGGGGAGTATTACTATAATTTGAATCCGTTTGAATCAATCGACGTAAAGAACTCGATTGCTTTTGGGGTCGATATCGAGACGGGGGGCCACATCTTCCAACTCGTCTTTACCAATGCGGTGTCGATGATCGAAAAAGGGTTCATCGCCGAAACCAACGGTGGTTTTTTTAATGGGGATATCCATTTCGGATTCAATATTTCAAGGGCCTTTCAAGTAAAAAAAGCAAAACAAAACTGAAGTAAGTTTTTGACTGTTAGTAGCCCTGCTCTCGGGCCAAAGAGAGAAATTGCTATGAAAAGCGGAAGCTTTCCCTTCGGGAAGGCTTTCGTTATTTTGCAGAATCTCAGAAATTATACGACACCCCGACCCCCAATAATTGCTTGAATTGAATACGGGGCTCTCCGGGATCGATCACAATTCCATCGGCATCTTTTACCGGATCAAAAAGAATATCGTCGTCATATATCAAATGAGTGCCGATTGTCGTGACGATATATTCGTTCACCTGTAGATCCATATTCAGCTCCCAATCTACATCTATATTGCCGAATTTGCGCAAATAATCGGTATATAGGTTTATTCTATGTTTTAAGGCTATGTTCTTGGCAACTTGGGTTTCCCAATGGTTGGTGACAAGAAAACCAAGCTCGAGAAAAAGGTTCTTCCCATTTTGAATTACATTGCCATCGGCATCGAGAACCGCTTTTTCCACACCGAAAGCGCCTTTATCGGCTAGGTCTTGGTCAAGAACGACGGTCGCTTTTTGAGTCAGGGGTGAAATATAAAGATTGAATTTACGTCCTTCAGAAATATAACTGGTACCTGCCCCTAGAAAGAAGTATCCGGGCGATAGTGACCGTGAAATGGGCGCGGTTCTATCGGGGTATTTATATCCGTTCGAGAACTGTGTATTGAAATTGGCCTTGGCAGAATAGTACCAATTGCTAATGGTATCCCTGCGGTAACCGAACGTAGAACTAAAGCGTAATGCATCATCTGTCTTCCGCAGTTTTTGGTTGTCTTGGGCATTGAGACCATAGCGCATTTCGAGGTAATTCTCCCATTGAATATATCGAAACTTGTAATTTCGTTCGAAACGGATATTTGCCAAGGCGGATACTGAGTTGTTTCCCCCCGCATTCCAATTGACAAACGCCACTTCGCTAAAATTAAGTCCCAATAGGTTGATTTTTTGCCAGAACGACGGCACTTGAAACTTTTTATACTCTTTGTCCAAGGGCTTCGTTTTCTTAAAGGAAATAACCGAAGTATTTAGGGTAACCCCTTTTTTTATGTCCTTGATTCTTTCCTGTTCTCTTCTGATGACCAAAGTGTCGACCACCGTCGTATCTATTGCCATCGTGTCGATGGTAGTTTCAATTAAGACCGTATCCGCTTTCTTTGAAGGTGGAATGGTATCTTGAGCCCAAATGATATTCAATGAAGAAAACAAGAAAAAACTTAGTGCAATTTTTTTGTACATACTATTTATTGACAAGGGAGCTTAAATATTTTTCGATGGTCAAAATGTCAATGCCCGCAACTTGGTGAAGTTCTTCGACAGTTCCATGTTCAACAAAAACATCTTCAACCCCAAATATTTTAATATTCTTTTTTAGGCCCATGGTGTTGGCCGATTCTAAAACGGCACTGCCAAAACCACCTATTTTGCAACCATCTTCTACGGTGATTACATACTCGTACTGGTCAAAGACCATTTGTAGCAGATGCTTGTCGATGGGTTTGACAAATCTCATATTATAATGTCCGATAAGTGATTTGAAATCAAGACGTTCGATTAAATCGGAAATCATATTCCCGATATGGCCGACGGATAATATCGCAATTTTCGAACCTTTCTTTAACTCCTTCCCTTTTCCCATTTCAATTATTTCGAAGGGCAATTTCCAATCCGTAACGACGCCTCTACCTCTTGGATAACGTATCGCGATCGGATGTTGCAATCCCATCTGGGCCGTATACATAATATTGCGGAGTTCGGTTTCGTTCAAGGGGGCAAAAATAATAAGGTTCGGTATGCAGCGCAAGTAGGCAAGATCATACATGCCATGATGGGTAGCTCCATCTTGGCCTACGATGCCTGCACGATCCAGACAAAAGATAACGGGTAAATTTTGGAGGGCCACATCATGAATGACTTGGTCATAGGCCCGTTGTAAAAAAGTGGAGTATATGTTACAAAATGGTATCAGGCCTTCCGCGGCCATTCCGGCAGCCATGGTAACGGCATGTTGTTCGGCGATACCGACGTCGAATGCCCTGTCGGGAAAGGTCTCCATCATATATTTTAAAGAACTACCGGTAGGCATGGCAGGAGTGATCCCTACAATTTTTTTGTTTTGATGGGCCAGTTCAACCATTGTATGTCCAAATACATCCTGATACTTGGGCGGTAGTCCGTCGGCGGATCTTTTCTCCAGTTCACCTGTTTTCTTATCGAACTTGCCTGGGGCATGATAAGTAACTTGATCCTTTTCAGCCTGTTGCAGGCCTTTGCCCTTGGTGGAGATAACATGTAGCAATTTAGGGCCTTTGACCGATTTTAGCCTTTTGAGTTCGCTGAGCAGGGCATTTAGATCATGGCCGTCAACAGGGCCATAATAGTCGAAGTTGAGACATTCGAAAATATTTTCATCTTTGGCAACGCCCCTTTTCACATTGGTCAGGTATTTTTTCAGTGCCCCCACGCTGGGGTCGATTCCAATGGCATTGTCGTTCAGTACTATTAAAATATTGGCATCGGTCACACCGGCATGGTTGAGGCCCTCAAAGGCCATTCCAGCTGCAATGGAAGCATCACCGATGACGGCGATATGTTGTCTTTCGTGCTTACCTTTTAATTGCGAGGCAATGGCCATGCCCAAAACGGCAGAAATTGAAGTTGAACTGTGCCCGGTACCGAAATCATCATATTCGCTCTCGCTTCGTTTCGGGAAACCACTAATGCCCCCAAGCTGCCTATTGGTATCGAAAATTTCTTTTCGCCCCGTCAATATTTTGTGCCCGTAAGCCTGATGGCCGACATCCCAAACCAATTTATCGTTCGGGGTATCGAATACATAGTGTAGGGCAATGGTCAGTTCAACAATGCCAAGGCTCGCCCCTAAATGACCTTCTTTGACCGCAACGATATCAATGATAAAGTCGCGAAGTTCATCGGCAAGTAGCGGTAGATCTTCTTCTTTGAGTTTACGAAGATCATCAGGACATCTGATATGTTTTAGCAACTGCATTTTCAATTGGCAAATTTAAGGGTATTCACTAGTATACCGTTGCTAAGTTTAATAATTCACTAAAAAAGACTGGGTTGTGATTTAGGGGAATACCGGTTCATTAAGTTACCGCGCAAAAAGCCTATGAACAAACTTTGAAATTCCAACTTCGTAAAGAATATACCCATTTCAGGGTATTTTTTTACTTGATTGATAGGGTTAAGTTTGATATCGTCAACTAAGAATATTGAATCCTAAATAGTAATTTTCATTTGTTTGACCATTAGGAAGTTCTTCTTATAAAAGAACTTAAGCTGTTTTGTCAACTGATACGTTTGAAACAGTACCGAGGATCTTTCAATATTTCTAGGGAAGGGGCATTGTCTTCCGCTCATTTTTTTAGGTCAATTTAAGTTAGTTTTATATGAAGGGGAACAATCGGTTCAATAGAATCAAAACCGAAGCAAGGGCACATACCGTTGAATTTACCCGGCAAGAAATGCTCGTTCTTGAGATGATGCAATTTCAACTGGGTAGCTCGGCGCTGGCAGAAATTTTGGGTCTTGCAAAGGGGAAGGTCGAAAAAATGGAGAAAAGTATTTATCGAAAGACGGGATGTTTAGATCTTCAAGAGCTCTTACTTTACTTTGAGGTTTATAAAATGGAGTTTAAGAAATGAATAAGAACTTATGACCAGCATTTCTGAAATTTATTGATACTTGTTTTCAACTGTATGTATCAGAGATTACTCATTTCAGTATCGTATTTTTGTCCTCATGGTACTCCCTTTCGATGATACTTATTTTATGAGAAAGGCCTTGCAAGAGGCGGAGGCCGCCTTTGAGAAGGGCGAGGTGCCTATTGGGGCAATTGTGGTCGTAAAAGATAGAATAATTGCCAGGGCGCATAACTTGACCGAGCAACTGCACGATGTGACCGCCCATGCAGAGATGCAAGCTATTACTGCTGCGGCAAATTTTCTGGGAGGCAAGTATCTGCATGAATGTACATTGTATGTTACTTTAGAGCCTTGTCAGATGTGCGCTGGAGCTCTATATTGGAGTCAGATTTCAAAAATTGTTTATGCGGCCAAAGATCCGCAACGTGGGTATGGGGCATTGGGCACGAAGTTGCACCCAAAGACAAAAGTCTTGGGTGGCATTTTAGAGGATGAAGCTTCCGATTTGTTAAGAAAGTTCTTCGTGCAAAAACGCAATTTGAATTAATTGAAACTATTACACCAACGGCACTAAAAAACCCTGACCATATATAGGTCAGGGTCTCCTGATCATTCAAAATAAGATACTTATTATCCAGTGACCTGCACTTGCGCAGCTACCATTCCCTTGCGTCCTTCTTCTTCTACGTATTCTACTTTGTCGCCTTCCTTAAGCTCAGTTCCGTTGAGCGCAGTGGCGTGAACGAAAATGTCTTTTCCGGTTTCGTCGTTGGTAATGAACCCGTAACCTTTGGATTCATTGAAAAATTTAACTGTTCCAGTCATTCCAATAAAAATTAATTACTAATAATCACTACTAATTTATGTTTTTTTGTTGAAAGTTGGTAGAAAAATGACAGTATATGTTTTCAAACATCATTGATTTTCAGGCTTTTCGATATCTTCACCTCTCATTTTTCGAATGTTCTCATCGGTGAGCATATAATCTTTCATTTTCTTTCCCTTGCTGTAGGTAAACAAGAAAAGTGGCATGGCCACCAAAAAAAGCCCGACTGTTCCAGCCCCGATAAATTTATCGGCCAGGAGTGTTTCTCCCTCCGGCAAAGTGAACCCGTAGATTATGGATACAAAAGATGCAATTACGATTAAGAGAATGAGATGCTTCATTTGGTAAAATTGATCAGTTCGCGTCGATAGGCCGTCAACAGTTTTGATTTCGAGACAAAACCAAGGTACTTTCCATTTTTGATGACCGGAAGGTTCCACGCTCCGCTAACTTGAAATTTTCGCATCACCTTTTGCATGGTATCTTCCCCGTAAAGGATGACTTCAGGAGGTTGCTGCATAAAGGTCGATACCGTTGTAGTTCGGTAAAGGGCCGTATCGAACATGAATTCACGTATGTCGTCGAGCAGTACGACCCCTACAAGAACACCGTCTTGATTTACTACGGGGTAAAGGTTGCGCGTCGATTTCGAAACCGATTCATGCAACATCTCACCCAAGAACATAGTGGGCCTTACATCTTTAAAATCCATTTCAATTACATCATCGAGCTGCATGACATTTAACACGTTTTCATCCTTATCATGAGTGAGCAAAGCTCCTTGTTCTGCAAGTTCGCGGGTATAAATCGTATGGTCAACGGCATTTTTTGTGATTAAATATGATATGGCCGCTGTAATCATCAAGGGTACGAAGAGTTCGTAGCCCCCTGTAATTTCGGCTATTAGAAATATCGCTGTCAATGGGGCATGTAGTACTCCGGCAATCAGGCCGGCCATACCGATCAGTGTAAAATTACTTTCCGACACCGCGAACCCGAGTCCGGAATGGTTGATGACCTTGGCGACCACATTGCCCAAGGCGCTGCCCATTACCATGGTGGGAATAAAGATTCCTCCGGCACCTCCCGCGGCAAAGGTGGTGGTCATTGCCACGGCTTTGAAAATGGTCAGCCCGAACAATAAGGCAATGACGATCCAAATATTGTCCATATAAGCATCAAAAGGAGTGGTTCCCAGAGCGGCGACGTGGTTACCTTCCAAAAGGTTGTTGATAAAGCCGAAACCCTCGCCGTATAACGGCGGGATGAAATACAGCATAATCCCTATTGCCAATCCACCTACCAATAATCGGTATTTGGGACTTCTCAATGGCTCGAACAATCTGAGTATACCAAAATACATTTTGGTAAAATAAATTGAAGCAAAGGCGGTACCGACCCCCAATAAGATATAGAACAGGGTATCCTCTACCTCAAAACTGTCGGCCAATGAAAAATTGAACAAAACCTCGTTGCCCAAAAAGAAATACGAGGTAAGCACTCCTGATATAGAGGCCAATAGCAGGGGAAGCATCGAAAGCATGGTAAAATCCATACTAAAAACCTCTACCGCAAAAATAATGGCGGCAATGGGAGATTGGAATATGGAGGCAATGGCACCTGCGGAAGCACAGGCGATCAACAAAGAGCGTGTTTTGGCATTGATGTGAAGTAGTCTTCCCAAATTCGAGCTGATCGCCGACCCCGAGGCAACCGCTGGCCCAAGTAATCCGACAGAACCTCCAAAACCGACGGTCAACGGAGCCGTTATCAAAGGGGTATAGATTTTCTTCATGTCGATGATACCCTTCTTTTTGGAGAGCGCGAACAAAATGGAAGATATGGCGTGTTCCAATTTTTCTTTATGCACGAATTTTACGTAAAGGTAGACCAAGGTCAGCCCGATGATCGGAAGTATAAAGTATAATTGATTGCTTGAAAAAACGATACCACTCTCCAGTGATGATTCGATAAAATAGGTTAGGTTTTTCAATGTTACAGCGGCCAACCCGGCAAGTAGGCCAACTATTACCGCCATTATATGGGTAAACATCTTGTTGGAGATATTCTTATATCGCCATTTGATGAACTGGGTGAATAGTTTTTGTTGTCGGGTCGGCATTTAAGACATTGTTCTTACTTAAAAGTATTAAAAAATCCCGCTGAAAAGCGGGATCGAGAATTTAAGATCGAATATCGACTTTCAGGTTCAGCTCTTTCAACTGCGCTTCGTCGATGGGCGCAGGTGCGTCGATCATCACATCACGGCCACTATTGTTTTTTGGAAAGGCGATAAAGTCACGAATGGTTTCTTGACCACCAAGAATCGCCACCAGGCGATCCAGGCCAAATGCGATTCCGCCATGGGGCGGGGCACCATATTGAAAGGCGTCAATCAGAAAACCAAATTGTGCTTTTGCCTCCTCAGGGGTAAAGCCCAGATGTTTGAACATAACGCTCTGTACTTCTTTGTCATGGATCCTAATCGACCCTCCGCCTATTTCGTTTCCGTTCAAGACCAAGTCATAGGCATTGGCACGAACCGCACCGGGGTCAGTTTCAAGCAATTCGAGTTGTCCGGGTTTGGGCGATGTAAAGGGGTGGTGCATGGCATGATAGTTTCCGGTTTCCTCGTCGAGCTCCAACAACGGAAAATCGATTACCCATAATGGAGCGAACTCATCGGGCTTTCGCAATCCTAAGCGCTCTGCCAGTTCCATACGCAGGGCACTCAACTGTGTTCTGGTTTTGTGTGCTTCCCCTGAAAGTACACAAATAAGATCACCCGCAGTTGCGCCCGTCACATTGGCCCATTTGGCCAAATCTTCTTGATCATAGAACTTATCGACTGACGATTTGAAAGTGCCGTCTTCGTTGCACCGTACATAGACCATACCCTTGGCCCCGATCTGTGGCCGTTTTACCCAATCGGTCAATTTGTCGATTTCTTTTCGGGTGTACGAATTTCCACCTGGTATAGCAATGCCTACGACGAGTTCTGCTGAGTTGAATACATTGAAATCCTTGTGTTGGGCTACTTCGTTAAGTTCACCGAATTCCATTCCAAAACGAATGTCGGGTTTATCGTTACCATATCTTTTCATGGCATCGTCAAAGGTCATTCTTGGAAACTTGTCGATTTCGACCCCTTTGATTTCTTTAAGCAGGAATGTGGTCAATCCCTCAAAAGCGTTCAAAATATCCTCTTGTTCAACAAAGGCCATTTCACAATCTATCTGAGTGAATTCGGGTTGCCTGTCGGCCCTTAAATCTTCATCTCTAAAACATTTTACGATTTGGAAGTATTTATCCAATCCGCCGACCATCAATAATTGCTTGAATGTTTGTGGCGATTGGGGCAGGGCATAGAACTGCCCTTCGTTCATGCGGCTGGGCACCACAAAATCGCGGGCACCTTCGGGCGTCGATTTTATCAAATATGGTGTTTCCACTTCGATGAAACCTTGTTCTGAAAGGTATTTTCGAACCGCCATGGCGACCTTACTGCGAAAGATGAGGTTGTCTTTGACAAGATTTCTGCGAATGTCGAGATAGCGATATTTCATTCGAAGGTCTTCACCGCCGTCGGTTTCGTTCTCTATGGTAAAGGGGGGTGTTTTTGAACTGTTGAGCAGGGTCAGTTCTTCGACCAATACCTCAATATTTCCGGTAGGAATGTTGGGGTTCTTAGAGGCCCTCTCAATGACCTCGCCCTTGACCTGAACGACGAATTCTCGACCAAGTGTCCGGGCCTGTTCCAAAAGCTTTGTCGAAGTACGGTCTTCATCGAAGACCAGCTGTGTTATTCCGTATCGATCTCTTAGGTCGACCCAGGCCACAAAACCTTTGTCGCGTATTTTATGTACCCATCCGGACAGTATTACCTTTTTGTTGACGTCAGATTCCCTGAGTTCTCCACAAGTATGACTTCTATACATAGAACAATTTGCTTAGTCGGCAAATTTAAGAAGTATTGCGCGAGTACATGGTAAGTAGGGCAGTAGATTTTATGCTTTTCAAAAAAGAAGTCCCAAATTACCCTACAGACTAATTTGGGACGATTCCAATTTTAATGCTTAGGTCAAGTTAAGCTACCTGCTCAGCGATCTTTTGGTCGGTAACTTTTTTACCTAGATTTTTTCGCGCCCAAATTTTCATACGATATGAAATGTTGAACAATACAGGAACAATGATCAAGGTCAAGAAGGTGGCAACGAGCAATCCGAAGATAACCGTCCATGCCAAAGGCCCCCAAAACACTACGTTATCACCACCCATATATATTTTTGGGTCAAACTCGGAGAACAGCGAGAAGAAATCGATATTCAAGCCTATGGCCAATGGGATCAACCCCAATACCGTAGTAATGGCGGTCAAAATAACAGGGCGTAGCCTTGCCTTGCCGCCCTTGGTAATAATTTCGGTAACCTGTGGCATGGTCAAGAGATCTTTATCATCCATGCCCAGCGCCACTTTTTTACGATCGATCAATATTTGGGTATAGTCGAGCAATACGACACCGTTGTTGACCACGATCCCCGCCAAGGATATGATGCCCATCATGGTCATCATGATGACGAATGACCATCCTGTTATCATTAATCCACCGAAGACCCCGATAAAACTCAAAAAGATGGCGATCATGATGATAAACGGTTTGGAGATACCACCGAACTGGAATATCAATATCAAGAAAATCAACCCAAGGCCAGAGAAAAAGGCACCTACCAAGAATGCCATTTGTTTGTTCTGTTCTTCGATCTGACCAGTATAATCTATTTTTACATCGGAGGGGAGTCCCTTGTATTCTTCCATTTCTTTCTGAATCTCGGCGACTATGGCACCTGCATCGCTAAAGCCGGGCTTCAATTGTGAATATACGGTAACGACCCTTTTATTATCACGATGTTTGATGGCACTGAAACCTGAGGAATTTCGCTGGGTGGCCACCGCCGAAACCGGAATCTCTTTTATTTGCCCATTGGCCGGATCCCTAAAAATGATATTCTGGTTAAAGAGGGCACTTTTATTATACCTAATATCCTCATTGAAACGGACATTGATATCATAGTCGTCTCCATGAACTTTGTAAACGCCGGCTTTTTCGCCGAATACAGATCGGCGCAGCTGTTGGCCCACTTGACCTGCGGAAACCCCTAATTCACCCGCCTTTTCACGATCCACTACCACTTGCATCGACGGTTTGCCCTTGTTTACATCGATTTTCAATTCTTCGATACCGGCTATGTTCTTGGTATTGATAAAGTTACGGATGTCTTCGGCGGTGTTGATGAGCTCGGTATAGTCCTTTCCTTCGAGTTCGATATTTATCGGGTAACCTGCCGGAGGCCCGTTGGCCTCTTTTTCCACCGAAATAGCCACCCCGGGATAGATTCCCGTGAGGGCCTCCTGTATTTCGGCCCGCAACTCTTCGGTATCCCTGCCATTTCTATATTTGAATTCGCGCATCGATAAGGTCACTTTGCCCCGATGCGGCATTTCTGCTGCCGAACCACCATCGGTCATCGGGTTTCCAGCACCTTCGCCCACTTGCGATACCGCGGATTCCACTAAATAGTTGTGCTCCCCACTAGTGTATTTGTCTTGATTTGCGACTTCATATACCCTTTTTTCAATGGCTTTGGTCAGCTCATTGGTCTTTTCGATCGAAGTGCCCTGCGGATATTCGATATAGGCATATATTTCATTAGGCTTATTATCGGGAAAGAACTCTACCTTGGTACGGCCCCTGCCCAAAGACATTCCGAAAAGCATGAATACCGTGATCAACAAGATAAAAGTAATCCCGAAATACCAATATACATTATTGCCGTGAAGGGAATGTTTTATACGACGCTCGTACCAATTCTCGAAACGTACCATGGCGGTATTCTGAAAAGCGTTAGCCCATTTTTTCAAGAAGTATTTGTAGATCCAGAATAGAACTGCCGTCACGATCATTACGCTACCCATACCTCGCATTGGGCCACCGATGATAAGTATGAACAATCCGAAGCCGACAAGAATGATGCTCAATCGTATCAATTGTTTTTTGGTCAGCTCTTTTTCGCCCAATTCCATAAATTGTGAAACGAGCATCGAGTTCATAAAAATCGCGACAAAAAGTGATGAGCCCAATACGACCGATAGGGTAATAGGGAAATAGATCATGAACTGACCAAAAATTCCGGGCCATAACCCAAGCGGAACAAAGGCCGCAACTGTAGTTACCGTTGAGATAATGATAGGGTAGGCTATTTCGCCAATACCTTTTTTGGCCGCCTCGGTACGTGACATGCCCTCGCTCATCAGTCTGTAGACGTTCTCGACCACAACGATACCGTTATCGACCATCATACCAAGGCCCATAATCATGCCGAAAAGAATCATCGTATTGAGGGTAAAGCTCATGCCATCGACCAAGCCGCTTAGATTGTTCAAGATCATGAACGACATGAACATCGACATGGGTATGGCAAAACCGACGAACAGGGCATTTCGAAAACCCAAAAAGAACATCAGAACCGTTACCACCAAAATTATCCCGAAGATGATGTTATTGACCAAATCGTCAACTTGGTTCAAAATCCTACCGGAGGAATCATTGGCGATCGTTATGTTCAGGTCGGCCGGATAGTAGTTTTGCTGCGCCTCTTTGACAAGCTCCCTGACCTTGGTAGTGGCTTCGATCATATTCTTGCCCGACCGTTTTTTAATATCGAGCATTACCACGCTTTCCCCAAATTCACGGGCATAGGTTGTCTTTTCTTCTTCATCGAATTTTATGGTTGCGATGTCTTTGAGATATATTGCCCCGTTTTCCGATTTTACCACAAAATCGTTCAGTTGTTCAGGGTCTTCGATCTCTCCCAAAACACGAATGGTGCGACGCTGACCGCCCGATTCTATATTGCCGGCCGACATCGTGGTATTTCCGTTGCTTATGGCTCCCAATACATCTTGAAAACTGACTTTTGCCGCCATCATTTTATAGACATCGACGGCCACTTCGACCTCTTTTTCTTGGGCACCACGAATGCTTACTTCCTTGACTTCCGGCAGGTCTTCTATCTCATCTTGCATGTATTCGGCGAACTCCTTCAATTTTTCCACGGGATAGTCACCCGTAAAATTCACGTTCATTATCGGAAAGGATTCCGAGAGATTTAGGTCAAAAATATTGGGTTCGACCTTTGCATTATTGAAAGTTGGCCAATCTTCGCTGGCCTTTTCACCATCGACCTCGTCCTTGACCTTGAGTTTGGCCGATTCTACCGAAATTTCCTCATCGAACTCCACCGTTATTATCGAATAATCTTCTTGGGAGGTAGAAGTAACTTCAACCACGTTACTCACATTTTTCAAGCGTTCTTCCAACGGATCCGTGATGAGGCGTTCAACATCTTCAGCGGTATTTCCCGGATAAGGAGTGCTGATATAGACCTTTGTCTCTACGATTTCGGGAAAATCTTCACGTGGCATGGACTGGTAGCCCTTGAACCCTATCCATAGAAAGATGGCGATCATTACATAAATGACCGACGGATTGTCTATCGCCCATGACGATAGTCCGAACTCTTTATCTGCATTTTTTTTCTGTCTACTCATGATTAGTATGTAGTTGATAGTTCTTAGACGTTAGTATTTCCTTTAAGAACCTTATTTCATTTATTTTTTTAGATATTTCTGAAGTCCCATCATTTTGGATAATTCTTCCAACTTTTGTCTTATTTCGTTGTCCTCTATTGCGCTTATATATTTTCTTCTACTTGCAACGGTCGAGCAAACCACACATTCTTTGACCGAATTGATGGCTATTTGAAGAAAACGATTCAATTGGGGACTCGTATGCCCAGAACCTTCGGCTATATTTAAGGCAATGGAAACGGCAGCCTTATTTAATAGCGATACAAGCCCGTAAAGTTCATGTTTTGGGAAGTTGGTTGTAGTTTCATAGGCCAGATCAACAGAATCAAGAGCTTTTTCGTAGACATTTAAATCTTCAAAGGCAAACTTGATGTTCTTCATATCAAATAGTTTTTACTTTACCTATCGTCTACCGTCTAATTACTGATTTAAAATCTCAACATTTTGACCATCTTTTACGCTTCTGGCACCTTCCCTGATAAGTTCGTCCCCGTTCGAGATGCCCGTAAGCACTTCGACCACGCTGCCTTGGGTCTTGCCCGTGGTGATAATCTGTTTTCTGACCTTGGCCTTGTTGGGGTCATCTGATTTTTCGGCAATGTATACATATTGTTGTCCTTCGGCATTTTCCGATATGATCCCTTGGGGGATAACAATGGCCGCATCATTTGAATAATCGTTGAGACTTACCTTTGCCGTTAGGTTCGGCTTGATATTACCTTTTTCATTGGGAACGGGAATTTCTACCGTAAAGGCCCGATTGTTCGGATTGATAAAATTACCGGTCTGTCGGATCTTTGTGCGAACGGTATCGCCCAAGACGGGAAAGTAAGCGATCGCTTCCTTACCCTTCGTGATTCCACTTATATAGGTTTCGGGTACGTCTACCTCGATATACATATCTGATAAATTTACTATTCGGAAAACCTCAGATCCCGGACCGGGAGATACCACGGTACCTTGATCCTTGATGACATCATCGATGATACCGGAAAAAGGTGCCCTAATGGTCGATTTTCCCAATTGGCTTTCAGCTTGTTTTACCGCGCTTTCCGTAGATTCGTATTGGCTCTTTGCCTGCAGGTATTGGATCTCGGAACCGATTTTCTGTTCCCATAGCCGCTTTTGGCGCTCGAAGGTCGTTTTGGCCAAATCTGCCTGGGTCTTCAACTGGGCCAATTGGCTGCCCATTCCTCCATCGTCGATAGAGGCGAGCATTTGCCCTTTGGCCACACGCTGACCTTCCTTGACATAGACTCTTTGCAGCGTGCCGGCCATTTCAGGATAGATGAGCACGTTCTGCTTGGTCTGGACATTGCCTTGCAATTCCAAGAAATGCTCGAATTTCTGTGCTTCGGTGGTGATGGTGGTCACGAGAGGCATTTTTTCCTCTCCCGATTTCATGGCAATAGCTGAATCCAATAATCTGATAGTGGCCTCAAGTTGTCTTTGTTGCTCTGAAATTTCAGATTTTTTGGCGCGAATGGCTTCCAAATCGCCTTGGGCGACCAAATCTTCGACCGACTGTGATTGCTTTCCTCCACAGGATGCCAAAAGAATCGAAGCGATTAGCAAATACATTATGTTTTTCATAGTGGCGATATTTATATGTTGATGTGTTATGGGTTTATGTGTTGAAATGTTCATTGGTTTATTTGTGATTTGTAAAGGCCATCCAACATTGCCGTTATTTCTGTAATCGATTTGCGTAGGTCATCATAGTCTTCATCGGATAGAAATGTCATATCATGGCTAAGAATAGATTGATTTAGAAGCTCTAAGGCAGAACCAAACGCCATTTCGGTAAATCTTGCCTTGTCCATTGCCGAATGTCTTCCCGTTCCCTCAGCAAGATTCGATGAAATTGAGATAACGCACCGCCTCATCTGACTTATCAGTCCAAATCGCTCCTCTTCTGGGAATGCCTTGGTCGTCTTATAAACTTTGACCGAAAGTTCCCTGGCTTTTTGCCAAACCTTCAATTTTTCAAAAGAGAATACTTTCATATCATGGTCGGGAGTAATGTTTTTTATGCCTAAAACTATGAACCGATAAACCCAATAAACTTACTTTTCGTTCAATATGGTTTCTAAATTGGTTTTTTTGTTGATGACTTCTACCATTGATTGTAGATAGCCTTGCTGTGCGTCATAAAGCTGGGTCTGTGCCTGACGCAATTCAAAACTGCTGGCGATTCCTTCGGAATACTTGATTTGGTTCTTGTTTTCGATACGTTCGGCAAGACCAAGATTGTCTTTTGCGGTCTGGTACTCTTCAACTGCCAGTTGGTATTCGCTTTTGGCATTCTCCAATTGCAGACGAATCTGTTCCTCGGCTTCTTGTTTTTCAGTTTTGGCCTTTTCCATTGCAATCCTTGCCCTTGCCGTACTGGCACTTCGTTTACCGGAACTGAACAACGGTATGCTGAGGTCAAATCCTAAAACAGAGGAATCGAACCATTCTTGATCACCATTTAGAAAATTGAAATTATCGGCAAAGGCCGAACTGCCATAATTTATAAAGGCGTTTAAGGTGGGCAGTGCCCTACTTTTGGCCAATTTATGTTCAAAATAGCGTTGCTCGTTCAGGTTTTCGACCAACTTATAGTCTACGTTGTTCTCGATGTTGAATTCGGTTTCCAACAATTGTAGGTCAATCTGTTTTTGTGCCAGATTATCAAGATTTTCACTCAATTGTGTCGGTGCATCGATGGCAATGCCCATGACCAAGTTCAACATTTGAAGGGTAATATGGTTCAGGCGAACGGCATTTTTAAGTTGGTTTTCGACTGAAGACAGTGTAATCTGTAATTGTTCGACACTTTCTTCATCGCCCAATCCGTTTTCGAAGAGTTTTTGCGTTTCAAATAGATTTTTCTCCAAAGTCGTTTTGTTCTTTTCGAGTATGGCAACACTTTCTTGGGCCAACAAGACATTGCCATAGGCTTCGGTTACTGCTTTTCTGACCTCGAGATCTGTCTTTTCCTTATTGTTGGCACTATAGCGCAAAAATGCCTTGGTAGCCTGAACGCCTACGATATACGATCCGTCAAAAATTTGTTGGCGAAGGGTTGCGGTTGCGACTGCTTGTTGGGGCTGACCAAAAGTAATGGGCTGAAATGTTCCTGGCTCCCCTCCAAAAAATTCGGCGGGAATTAAAGAAACCGGTTGTTTCAACTGGTTTTGATAACTAATGTTTCCGTCGATTTGGGGCAGCCCGGTTGCGATAGTCTCCCACTTTTGCTTTTGGGCATCTATGATATCGCGATTTGCATTGATTGCACTATAGTTGTTTTCAAGCGCGAAGGAGATGGCTTCATCTAAGGTGAAGCTCGATTTTTCAGCGACTTGTTCTTGGCCAAAACCCAAGTTTATTACAAAAGTTGCTAAAAATAGTACAAAATGATTCCTCATTATTCTTGGTTTGAGTTGATGATAGAATTCAATATTTTTCTTCCTTTTGGGGTAACGATTCCTCGAAGATGGTATTCCAGATAGTTGTCCATTAATTCTGTCGCGGGAAATTTATCGACCGGAAACAATGTACGGTCCTTTAGACTTGTGCCTCCGGCAAAATAGATTCTACTCACAAAATCGATATTTAGATTTTCACGATAAATACCTTGGTCAATACCTCTTTTGACATTCGACACTACACACTCTTGCATAACTTCGTACTGTCGTGTGCGCATCGAACCGTATATTTTCGGATAGTATTTCTGCAACTGGTATTGAGGTGACGATTTCTCGTCTTTTAAATGGACCATTACGAACTTTTTTATTTCATAAAGTTCTTCAATGGGGTTTTTGTGCCATGAACAGATATGGTCGATGCCTTGAGATATAGAGCAAAAAAGCTGATTCGTACTGGCCTCGACCAATTTCGTTTTATTTTCGAAATGGGTATAAATCGTTTTTTTTGATATACCGATCTCATTGGCGAGGTCATCCATGGTCACACTTTTGAACCCTAAGTTCAAAAACATATCGATAGCCTTGTCCAAAATTTTTTCTTTCATAGGGGCAACAAAAATAAATCAGGAAACTTTAAAAACCTAAATAGTTTCCAAAGTTTTACCATTATTTAACATAGCGCCCTGATGAAAATCATTTTTCCTCTTGTTGTTTACGCTCCACGTAATTGTTAAAGGCCATTTCTCCTTCCTCTTTCCAGAATTCATCATACATTTCCCATTTTGAGTAATCACCGCCACAGCTGTTCCATCTTCTGCTTTTGTTTCGTTTATGGGGTTTTGCATGATGTTTTTTATTTTCTCCCCCAAAGCTGCTGAACAGTAACTTTGCCATTACGAGAAGACCCACAGCTTTCCAATAGTTCAACATGGGTAGACCAAAGACATCTGGCATGAGCCAATTCCACAATAGCATGAATCCATATCCGAATAGAAGTACAAAGACTATTGCGGCAAGAATCATGAACAGTACCTTGAAAAATCCGCGAAAAAATTTTTCCGCTTTGGTCTTGACCTTGTGTTCTATATACTCTTCCATATCAATAAAATTTAGTTTATAATTTGCTTTTTGTTTTCCAGTTCTTTGAGCAGTAACGACAGGGCACGATGCCTACGTGACATTAGGGTTCCTGATGGAATTTGTGTTTCTTCGGCAAGTTCCCGATATGTGTATCCTTCAAAGTCGATTGCGATTATTATTTCACGATGCGAGGTCTTAAGGTTACCTATCGCTTTTTTGAGCTCGTCTTTCATTTCCTCAGAATATTCATTGTCGGTTTTTCCATATAACACTTCGGTAAATTCGAACAAGCGCTTTTCCATATCTTCTTCGAGGCTCGTTTCTTTCTTCTTCTTGCGCATCAGGTCGATAATCTTGTTGCGCACAGAATTGTAAACAAATCCCGCAATGTTATCGATGGGCGATAAGCTTTCCGCCCGCGAAAATAACTTAAGGGCGACTTCTTGCACGATATCCTCGGCGTCGCGATCGACCGTGTCATCGATTCTGGACCGCACATAACCTTTCAAAGAATTGTATTCTTCTTTAAAAAAGGTGTTTAGTTTTAAGTAGTTTTCCTTTTCAGAAACCATTTAAGGGCTATTTGTGTCGGCAATTCGATTATATAGACGAAACTTTTTAAAGCTATTGCATTGTGAGACGACATATTTTTACAATTGTTTCATTTAGTCGGGAAAAGACCATGAAGGCATTTGTTAAAATGGACGTATTTTTGGGTAAATTTCACATATGCTTTCTATTGAAGAATATCGATCGGCTTTCATTGCCCATCTAGAATCTCGGATTAAGACCAGGAAACCTAAAAACCTTTATGCCCCCATGACCTATATTTTAGGTTTGGGAGGAAAACGGTTGCGCCCCGTTCTTACCCTGTTGGCCGCCGATATATTTGGTGATCATTACAAAGAGGCCATGGATGCCGCCTTGGCGATCGAGGTGTTCCATAATTTTTCGTTGGTACATGATGATATTATGGACAATGCTCCATTGCGAAGGGGAAAAACGACCGTACATGAAAAATGGGACGTCAATACCGGAATACTTTCAGGTGATGCCATGCTCATTTATGCCTATCGATTGTTCGAGGGTTATAAGGGCGCTACTTTTCGTGAATTGGTGCGATTGTTCAGTGAGACGGCACTGCAAGTTTGCGAGGGGCAACAATACGACATCGATTTTGAGACACGTGACGATGTTACCAAACCCGAGTACCTGAGGATGATCGAATATAAAACCGCTGTACTGATCGCCGCGGCCTTAAAGATGGGCGGAATCATTGGGGGTGCAGGTGAACGGGAGCAAAACAATAGCTACGAATTCGGCCGAAACCTTGGTATTGCATTTCAGTTACAAGACGATTATCTCGACGTTTTTGGCGACCCTGAAACTTTTGGAAAACAGGTGGGGGGCGATATTATAGCGAACAAGAAAACATTTTTGTACCTCAATGTCCTTGAGATGGGATCGACCCAACAAAAAAAAGAACTATTGGATATGTATTCGATACAACCAGAAGACCCTTCGGCGAAAATCGAGACCATCAAGGAAATTTTTTTGGAGAGTGGCTCGGAAAAGCTCACTAAAAAGGCGATTTTAACCTATTCCAACAATGCTTTTGCCATTTTGGATACTCTTGATATATCAAAAGAGAAAAAGGAAGTACTTCGAAACTTCGGAGAGGGGCTAATGGGAAGAAAAGTCTGAACACCTTAAAATATCCCTTTGTAATCTTGGCATACCCCTGATTATAAAACATGGGCTTATTTATGTAAATTTAAGAAAGCATAATGCCAAGGCCATGGAAGAAATCAAAAGAAGAGAATTTATTAAGAACACGCTTCGCGCAGGGGCCGGTATTCCCTTGCTCGGCATGGCGGAACCTATCGATAGGTCGAAGGAAGGCGCTGCAACCCAAAAGATCAAGACGATCGCCAACCCTAAAAAAGTGGTGGTAGGTGGGGCAGGTATAGGCGGTCTTTGCACTGCCTATGAGCTTATGAAACTAGGGCACCATGTGACCGTTCTAGAAGCCTCGGGCAGGCATGGCGGGCATGTTTATACGGTTCATGACGGGCTTTCAGACGGACTTTATGGTGATGGCGGACAAGAACACATTACAAAGCCAGGATATGAGCTTTACTGGAACTATATCGATGAATTTGGGCTCACCGCCCTTCCATACGATCGTCGAAAGAAAATGCTCAGAAGTATTGGCGGCACCTTTTATTCCCAAGAAATGCTGCACGACAAATCGATTTTGAAGGGCATGGGGTTCAATCAAAGAGAAATCGACTTTTTGGCCGTTCATCCTTGGGGAGAATTGAAATCGTTATACATCGAACCTTACCTCGAAAAATTTAAAGATGAATACCAACCTTTTGGCGTGGGCAACGATCATTATGACGAGATGCCCATGGCCGAAATCTATAAAAAAGAAGGAGCATCTCCAAGAGCTTTGGAACTGTTGGGGGGTAAAAACTCATCAGCCTTGTACGGACTATGGTATTCCGCAATTTTAAAAATAAGGGGAGTGGCGAACTACCCTTTGGATGTCTACCATCTAAAGGGTGGTAACCAAATGCTACCCAATGCCTTTGCAAAACATTTGGGCCCAAGGGTATGGCTAAACCACCGGATCACATCCATTGAGAATGGAGAAAATAAAATCAGGGTGACCTACATCAATCAAGCCGAGACGAAAACCATAGAGGCCGACTATTATGTGAATTGTATTCCACCCCCGGCCTTTAAAAAGATTCCCGTTACCCCCGAAATTTCATCCGAGAAGCGCTATGCCCTTGAAAACATAGCCTATGATTCGTACCAACGTTTTGTTTTTCAAGCAAGTTCTGAGTTTTGGCGTGAAGATGGTTTTGAGACCATCAATATGGTTTTTGGACATCAGGATCTGTGGGATGTTTGGCAATCGGCCGATGAAGTCGATACCCATCGGGTTATCATCCTGGGAACAGGTCCTGGGGGTATTTCACCGCAAAGGGCACTTGCTGCTTTTAGAGAGGTATATCCGGGCAAAAAAGATACCATAGAGCTTGCCCTGGGAAGGGATTGGACGAAACAAAGGTATGCGCCGACCTGTGAGCGATTGGCTTTTCCTATAGGGGAATTGAAAAAGTTCTGGCCCGTGCTTACAAAACCCGAGGGGCGTATTCATTTCGCCGGCGCTTATGCCGATAACCTGAACTGGGGTACCGAGGCGGCGACGCGGTCGGCCAATCGAGTGGCAATAGAAATCGACGAAGCCTGATTTTTTTAGAAATGCGCCACAAACTATCGATTTTTATCTCGTTTTTAGGACTTACCCTTTTTGCCGCACTGGCACCTTATCAAGAAAACGAAGCACCCGTCGTAAAGATTTTCGTTCCGCAAAGGAATGATGGAGTTTCATTGGATGAATGGATTCCGTACCGTATTACCATAACCGATATGGAAGATGGAAACTCGGAATACGATGAGATAACTGCCAATGACGTTGTGCTTGCCGTTCAGTACCTTCCAGATTCTTCCCAAGTTGCAAAATATTTACATGATGGTGAGTCGATTGATCTGGATGTACTTTCCTGGATGGGTTCTTCGAACTGCTTTACCTGCCACAGTGCCAAGGATAAGCTAATTGGACCGTCATTTTCACAGATAGCCGATCGTTATAACAACCGTACAGATGCCTTGCAATATTTGGCGCGGAAAATAACCAACGGTACCACGGGAACATGGGGAAATCAAATAATGCCGGCACAGCCTGATCTCAAGCCGGATGAAGTAAAAATGGTGTTAGGCTGGATTTTAAAAAATAGTTCAAGACCCGATTTCAATTATGTTTCGGGAATAGAAGGTGTTTTTAGGACACCTAAGAAAATCGAGGGAAAAGAAGGTAAGGGCGTATTTCTATTAATGGCACAATATATTGACCATGGACTCGAAAATGTTCCGGAGAGTTCTAAAAAAGGAAATGATACTATTGTACTTCAGGTGCGTTAGATCCGTCATTCGACCAATCTTTTTCGGTGTATATTTTGATCAGATGCGTCCGTATTTTAAAAGACGATTCGATACTGTCTTTTTGGTTTAATTTGATCATAATAGATTTTGACCTCATTTCAGGCATATGACAGGCAATACAATTGTCATCCATTGATTTGGTTTGAAAGGTTTCCACCGAACAAGTCGTCTTGTCCGCTGAATGGCAAGCCATACATTTTTGATTAAAATAGCTGGTATTTCCCTTTTGATTTTTATGGGGGTCGTGACATGTGGTGCAATCCATTGTAGCGGTCTGTTTAAAACATTCGCTATTGGTGAGTAGGCCGTATTGATTACCATGAACGTCAAGTTGATCTGATGAGCCGACTATAGAAATGTTTTGGGAATATTCGTCTAAATTTTCACCCGTTAGAAAAGAGAAGGGATTCCCCTTCAATTGATTGTTTCGAGCGCCCGAGTGGCATTGGGCACAGATGTCGAGTCGCTTTTGCCGCGAAAGTGAATCGATCTTCAACATAAATTTAGACTGTTCGGCTTTCGGCTTTTTTCTTTGATAGGAAACATGTTTTGCCGCAGGGCGGTGGCATCTTTCGCAGTCTATTCCATAAATTATCTGGTCTTTGTCATACTGGTTTCCTTCGCCGATATTTTTATTTTTTGCAAAAGTAACATGGCACCTGATACATCCATCGCGAACAGGGCGTTCAATAGCATAGGTAGGATACCCAGGGCTGTTGACCCAACTATCGGCTGGTTTATGGTAAGAACTTTGTAGTTGAAACAGTTTGTCACCTTGCCAAGTAAGATACGATTGCCCTCTAACACCTGATCCAATAACAACATCAAATGAAGATGGTCGATTAGTATTAAGTCTATTTTTGTATTCGGTATGTTGAAAGAACGAATCCACTTGATGTTCCATGGTAAATTTGACATACTCAAGATCTAAGACATTGGCAGGCGGTTCAAAGTTGCCCAAAATTTTTTTTTCGTTCGCAACGGCCGAGGTGTTATAGTGTGCCGTTTTTAAATGGTCGGAATATATGTTTGCATGACATTCCATACAGGTTTCGGACCCAACATAATTTTCGCCGTTATAGTGTGTGGCCAATACCTTTGGGCTATGGTATTCTGATGCTACTTTTGGGTTTTTACAGTAATATATCAGGCCCAACAGCACAAGGGCGGCCAAGAATGCCGTACATTTTATCAGATAGGTTTTTTTAGGCACAATATGAGTCCATGTTAATTATGCGATTTAAAACGATTTGCCGTTTTGATTAAAGATAAATATTTATACAAATAGGGGTTTAATGGATAAATGCTAACAGAGCAAGGTCGAAAAAATCGATTTTGTTCCCTTAGCCTATCTTCAATTGTCCAAAGCTTTATTTTTTCTTAATTCTAATAAAGGCGCTTCGGCCATGGTAGAATCGATCAATATTGAGGATTCAGTTTTTAAATAGACAAGCGAACCGGACAAATCGGGATATTTTTTTCTCAAAAAATCATACTCCGGATTTATGGCATGCTCTCCCCATATGCCTAACATTAGCTTTAGGTTCTCTTCATCCTCAGGGTATTGCCCCTGATCATTGGTCTTGTTGATCCAATTCGTCAAAATATCCGAATATTCCTCAAGTACATCTTTGTACTGGGGATTTGTAGCTAGATTGTTCAATTCAAAAGGGTCGTTTCTTAAGTCGTACAGTTCATCCGACGGACGCTCATCTGACATAAATCGATCTTGAACCGAATTTAACTTTTGCTCTTTATGTAATTGATGCATCACTTGAACAAATTCGATTTCATCAAAATCCATATAGGTAGGCTGGGTATAGGGCCTATCGGTCTTAAAGTTTCTAATGTATTTGTAATCCTTGGAACGAACGGAACGAATTCTATCAATGGTAAAATCGCAACGATCCCGGGTAGAGATTACATAATCTCTTTCAAACGACTCGTCAAATATATTCTTGCCCTCTATATATGAAGGAATCTTTATGCCCGCCAAGGCCAAGGAGCTTGGACCGAGATCCAATCCGCTGATCAAGTCTTCGTTTATGGTGCCTGAAGACAATTTTCCGGTAGCCTTGGTGAAATCGGCGATAATCAAAGGCACATGTAGGCCGCCATCGTACAAAAATTGTTTGTTACGTGTCATGCGCATACCGTGGTCTGAGAAAAAGAAAACCACAGTATTGTCCAACATTCCATTGTTTCTCAAATCTTGAATGATCTGGCCCACTTTTTCATCGGTCACTTGAATTGCATCTAAATGATTGGCATATTCTTCAACTATAACGGGGTGATTTGGCAAGTAAGGCGGTAGTTCGATTTTGTCACGATCAACAGGCGCTTTTACATTTTCTTTGAAACGGCTGTTGAAAATCTCTTTGCCCCCGTACAATTGAATTTGCCCGAAAAAGGGTTGTTTCTTTCTTAAAGAAGCCAATTCTAAATGAACTCCGCTTTTACCGTAAAGCGGATGTAATCTGTAGTCTTGGCCATAAAGGTCTCTTCTATCATAGACGAAGTTATAATCGTCCTTTCCGTTATTGAAAGTAAAGTATCCATTTTCTTTAAATACTTCGGGTATTGTCTTTATATCCTTAGGCAAGTAAATGGCCGATTCCTTCGTTCTCGAGCTATGATGATTATGAGTTCCGGTGGTGGTAGACATTACGCCGGTTATTATGCTTGACCGGCTGGCCGAACATACGGGTGCCGGCATAAAGGTATTTGTGTACAGCACCCCTTGTTGGGCTAGGCTATCAATATTAGGGGTGCTAACTATTGTTGATCCGTAACAACCCAATAGGGGAGCGGTGTCTTCTAAAAAGATCCATAAGATATTGGGCTGAATTTCTTCGGGTTGCTCTTTCTTATTTTGGCATGAGGCACATAAAAGAGTACTCAACACGAATAACGTAAAGCGTATTAGGCTGACATCAAAAGTCTTCATAGGGTATTATTTTAATGCTTTGAAAGAAATCAATCCTGAAGCGGGCACATCAAAAGTAAAAGTACCCTGCGATAATTCAATGTTTTCTTTTTTTGTTTCCGTACCCAGGCAGTCAAATATGCTATACTCGTATTTTTTTGATTCTCCGGTAGCCACAATAATTATCCGGGTGTTACTTTTTGCGTTAAGAACATCAATTTCTTCAAATCTTGTAGTTGGTAAATCTACAATTTGATCATTGAAGACCGTAACGATTTTCTTGGTGCCTTTTGCTCCTTCAAGTATTGGATAGTTGGTCAATGGGCTTCTGGGATGAAAATCGCCATCTAATAGAACTTCTCTGTTCTTAAGCCAATAATCTGTGTAAAACCTGATCATCTTGAAATGGTCTTCAGGAATATCCTCTAGTCGAACCGAGATTTGAGGAACGGAATACATCACATTCAGTATTTGAAGGGCAGCAACTTCAACAGGTTCGTCATAGTGCCACATCAACATATCGGAATGCACGGCCGTTGAACCGCTCAAAAGCCGCAAATCGCTGGTTCTTATTCTATTGACCGAAGATAGATTGGGGCAATCGGTAGCACGAAACATATTGCCGTACTTCCGCATGGCCGGACCAACATATGGTTGACGAAACTCTACCATGATATCGGGCTTTATTTCTTGAAGTGATTTTATCAAATCGGTCATCAAAACATCTGTCGCCTCATTGACCGATGCAAAGTCTCGCCCGTTCGCTTTGGTCAGTATGGTGTTGTTGTCTGCCGTAAACCTTCCGATAAAATCTAATTTGAACCCGTCAAGGTCCCAATTACGGGTGGCATCGACATAAGTTTTGATAATAAATTGTCTCACCTCTGGATATCTTGGATCGAGAACATAAGTGCCTTGTCCGTCCCAATACCTAAGAAACTTTCCTTTCATTTTTTCATAGGCCTTTGATTTCTCGCCGACGAAAGGAACCCCGTACCATAAAATGAATTTCATGCCAATTTCGTGGACCGCTTTCACAAATTCCTTCATCTCTGGAATGCGCTCAGGCTCCCAATCACCGGTATATGCATAACCCCGGTTACTATCCAATGTTTGCCACCCATCATCCACAATAATTGATTCAAAACCCATTTTCTTGGCAAGCCTGCACTCTTTGACCAAATCGTTCATAGTAACGTTCTGATGATAGCTATACCAACTTGAATAAACTGGCTTTCGGGCAACATCAGGTACCCTAACAGGCTTTAAAAAGTCCATTGCGCTCCACCAATTGGCCACCTCGTTCAGAGTTTCGGAAAAAGGTTTCGGCCTTGCATCGAACCGAATCTTGACTTCATACTTTTTTAATGGACGATTCTTCTCGGAGAAGAACGTTATCTCGTTGTAAATAAAACCATCTTCCTCTTTGACGCCTGAACTTAAGATAACCGTATTAAGCGTCTCGGTAGCGGCAAAAGTAAGTCGGTTGATATCATCATGGCCAAATAGGGTAATCACCGGGGCCTGTTTCGCCAGCATTGACCGTACTTCAGAAGGCCCCCAACTTGGGCCGATAGTTTTATCGTTGAAGGCACCAGTACTCCAATAACCAGCAACATTACTTGACGGCAACTTCCACTTCAGCGAGAATTGCGGTGGAAGTGCTCCTTGTTCATGGGTCAATGTAATCGTGACAATATCTAGACCCGCTTCGATTTTTTCAATGCTCAAATCTTTTTTAAACGTGTCGAACGAGCCTGTTACTTCAACCTGTTGACCGGCCAGTTCTAGAATTTGGTCTATTTTCTGGCCAGTTATTGGGCTGCAGATGCACACTAGCAATAGTGTTTTAATCAAGCTTTTTATTGTTAGTTTTTTCAAGAACATCTTGAGATTTTATAAATGAATGAAGAGTTCTCTTTTTTGCGAAAGAATCTCTATGGGTTTATTTTGACAAGCTGCATGAAATCATCGTTTTTGGCAATCAAAAGATGTTTTTTGTCCTTGACCATAATTTCTTCCATTCCGCGAACGTCACCAACGATTTTAAGCCCTGATTCCATCATGGTCTTGGCCTCGAAATTGCCGTTCCCATTGCCTTCTAGGTAAAGTCCGAAACTAGCATCACCCCTTGGTGTTTCTACTTCTGCGTTATAGAGGTTTCCGGCCAAGACCACATCAAGATTTCCATCGGCATTAAAATCATCTACCACGAATTGATTGATGCTTGAAAGCTGAGCCAGCTGTGGTAGCGCATGTTTTTTAAATGTTCCGTTGTCATTTTCAAGATAAACGCTTTCAAAAGAAGTAATCTCATAACTTAATGATTCTTCCAAAAGTTTGGTCGTATAAATCTGTTTCAGATTGGCACTGGCAAAAGAATTATAGTCCTTGAACTTTGACTTGATGGCGGGCATCTGTTGTGAAGAACATTGACGCCCACGCACGGGAAATTCTGCATCTCCTTTTTTATAGCTCAGTACAATGTCAGAGCTTTCATTACCATCAAAATCATTTAGGTAAACTTTGAAAGGTCCCGCTTCACTGGCCTGATATTTGTAATTTTTACCCAAGTTGCCGAGTACCAGATCTTGGTCGCCATCTTTGTCAAAATCTCCCTTTTCAACGGCAAACCACCAGCCACGTGTATTGCCGTTTAACATTTTATCCGATACGTCTTCGAATGTACCTTTGTTGTTCTTAAAAAGTTTTACGGGCATCCATTCACCTACGACAACAAGGTCGTCCCAACCATCGTTATCAAAGTCTACCCAAACCGAAGCCGTTACCAACCCAAGTTCTTTCAGTTCGGGCAACTTTTTATCTGTAACGTCCATAAATGTGGTGCCTGAGGTTCCTACACTGGTTTCCATCAAATATGAATTCACCGGATACGGATATTTTTGGGGTTCGAGGCGCCCGCCCAAAAATAGGTCGAGGTCACCATCATGATCATAATCGGAAGCCGAAATATCAAGACCACTATTTCTAATATAGGGTGGGAATACACCCCGTTTTCGTTGAAAACTGTTATGGCCGATATTTTCATAGTATCGATCTTCGTAGCCCAAAGAACCGGGTTTGAACTCGTTACCACCGCTAACGATAATAAAATCTTGATCTCCGTCGTTATCGGGATCAAAAATCAGCACGCCCAGGTCTTCATGAAATTTCTCTTCTGCCAGTTCAGGTATTAGCAATTGCTCGAAATTGCCTTCACCATCCTGTATGTACACTTCAGGCGCTTGACCAACCGCACCTCCGACTATAAAGTCTTCGGTGCCATCACCGTTAAGGTCTCCCGTGGCTAGAGCTGGGCCGAAGGTAGAGGTTCTATGGGGCAACAACACTTCTTGTTTAAAATCGGGGTAGTCATTTTCTTGGTGTTTAAAAGGGTCTGACATGCTTACGGTTTCGAACTTTTTTTGATTTGAGGCCATGGCCCTGTTCGAATAGGTTTGGAAGGAACCGTTTTCATCATAGGAAACCACTAGTTTTTGGTTGACATTGACACCCGAAAGTTTAGTGGTTCGTCCGTTGGGCCAAGCTACCAAAAGGCTATCGATACGGTCATTTTCACCCAATCCGAAGTGGAGTAGTGGTGTTACCGAAGAGAGGTAGCCGCGAACCGGGTTGTATTCTTGCACCTGTATGCCTTTAGGGGTATAAATGGTTACCCTGGTACCTTCGGGCAACGTTTTATTATTTCCTTGTACATCAACGGCCAGATAATTTTTGCCCTCCGAGTTATTTCTAAATATACTTGCAATATCCTCAAGGTTATTGATGACCAGGTCGAGATCGCCATCGTTGTCCAAATCGGAGAAGGCTACGCCATTGGAAAAGGTTTTTTCGTCCAATCCCCATTCCTTGGATCGTTTGTCAAAGGTCAGGTCACCATTGTTCTTGAACATATAATTGCTCAGTTTTTCGGATGGTAACTTTTTGAGATAGTTCAAAAGACCGACTTCCTCTTCCTTTCCTTTATACTCTGGGTCATTTTCCATTTTATCAAAGAAAGCGCGATGCTCGGCATAGAAATCCTTATTGTTCACATCCCTACGGATGCCATTCGTCACGAACAGGTCTTTCTGGCCGTCATTATCGAAATCGGAAAGTAAGCCGCCCCAGCTCCAATCGGTCGAGGAAACACCTGCTAATCGTGCCACATTACTAAAAAGGGGCAATTCGCCAGGTTCGTTCCCATTGTTCATTTGTAGGGAATTCTGCATGTATTGATGGTGAAGGCCATATTTGACGGAATTATAGAACGCCTCGGTATCCATGGCGGACATGTTTGCTTTTGAACGGAAATGATCGGGAGCCGACATATCCAATTGAAAGATGTCCATATTGCCATCATTGTTAAAGTCGGCAATATCGGCACCCATGCCGAAAAATGAAATTTGCTGAAGACTGTTATTTATCTGGTTGGTGAACGTACCATCCTGATTATTGATGAACAAATAATCGGGTGCATTGAAATCATTGGAGACGAAGATATCGGGGTAGCCGTCATTATTGACATCTGAGGTGACAACACCCAAACTAAGACCAAAATTACTAACTCCTGCCGCTTCGGTCACATCGGTAAAATGTCCATTGTCGTTACGGAACAATCTATCGGAATCTTCCAACTCATGATTTTCCAACATATAAGCATAGTACTCAACGGGGGCCACAAAGCTTGTTGGAGGATAATTGCTAACGAAAAGATCTAGGTCTCCGTCTTTGTCGTAATCAAAAAAGGTCGACTGCATACTATGGCCATCATGGTCGATACCGTATTCTGCGGCTTTTTCGGTAAAGGTATTGTCTTGGTTATTGATATAGAGTACATTATTGCGAGGCGTATCTTTACCGCTTACGGAGCAATAGATATCCAAATACCCGTCTTGATTGATGTCGACAAAAGTAGTTCCTGAATACCAACGTTGGTCGCCCGCGACTCCTGCACTTTCCGAAATATCCTCAAATTGAAGATTGCCCTTGTTAAGATATAATTTATTGGGTACCATGTTGCCAATAAAGTAGATATCTTCAAGGCCGTCGTTATTGATATCTCCTACCGAAACACCTCCACCCAAATACATGTAAGGATAGGTGAAATAGTTGAACTTATGGGTCTCTGTAAGTTTGTTGTTAAAATCCACCCCTGTTTCCTCCACCTTCATTTTAGAGAAAAGGGTCGTTGGCTCTTTTTCGCACGACAAAAGCGCGCATGCCAAAAAAAGGCAAAAAATTAATCTGTTCATAGCAGTTGATTTCATAATCAATATATCCCAAAATAAGAATAACCCCGCACAATCGCGCTAAGGGTTATTCAAATAATTTGTTAAAACAGGGCTAGACTATAATTAATACCCTGGATTTTGAATAAGTGATGGATCCTTATCTATTTCCTCCTGCTTAATGGGCATAAAATAGACATGGTCTTGCCATATTCGATTTTCGAAAACGATATTGGTTGGTGTATAGGTATAGTCAAATTCTGCTGGGTCTTTTCTATAGTTATCAGGTGTCATAGTTGAACCAGCCTTTTGTGCTGCTTGAACTACAACTTGTTGTACCTGTTGGTTCAATGATTGTGGACCTTCCAGCCAGCGTTTCATATCGAACAATCGGGCATCTTCATTGACCAATTCCTTATCGCGTTCGCGCTTATATATTTCAAGTAATTCAGAACCCGAAGCAGTAACGGCAGGCAATCCGTTTCTAAAACGTAACCTGTTTAACCAAGCCCTTGCCTCACCTTCGTCATTGGTATTGATGCTGGCCTCAACATAATTCAAAAGAATTTCACTGTATCGAATGTATGGGGCATCAACTTTTTGCAAGTTGTTCGGCCAAGATGCAGGCAAGCCCGGATCAGAGAATTTCTTAAAATAATATCCCGTACGTGAACCGTTCCAATCTTCTATCGGGCCTTGGCGCGTATCCACTCCGTTGACTATAGTTCCATCGGAGAAGGTATAAAAACCGGTTTGTATTTCGTTAAAATTATCGAATCTGACTACATCGTCCGTCCTTGGCTTCCAAGGAGCTCCATCATAAAGGAATGTTGCATAGAATCTGGCCTCGCGATTCGCATAGGGATCTGCTGCGTGTACAGGGTTGTCCCAGTCAAATTCGGTACCATCGGCCAAGGTATATTTTTTGACAAGAGCTTCGGTCGGTGTTGTACCCGCCCATTCGTGATATCCATTTGGGCCGTGGTATAATGCCACCATACCTGGACCTTGTGACCATCCATCTCCACCGGGGTAGGTGCGCGATCCAAATCCGAATTCATCGACCAATCGGCCCCATATGAAATCTTGATTCTGGGCACCCTGTAGCCAAATATCCTCGTAGTTTTGGATAGCTTCCTCTTGTGAGGCCGGAGCACTATAATCCAACTTATAACCCGTTGTGGCATCCAATAACGCCTTGGAGGCAGCTTTGGCGCTTTCCCATCTAGAGGTTTGCGATCCACTGGTATAACCGATCAATTCAGGATTGCTATAACTTGCAATCGTGGGAACCGAAGATGCTTTGGAAGGCTCATAAAGATCACTTGCAGCGTGTGTCAAAACACGAGATTTCAATGCCATGGCCGTAATCTTGTGTACGCGGGCCTTACTGGCCGGTGCAGTTTCTAAAAGTACAATGGCTTGATCCAAATCTGCGACAATCTGGTTTACGGTGGCTTCAAAGGTAGCCCTTGGATTGTTCGCCTCACTATCCAAATCCAAAGGCTCGGTAAATAATGGTACACCACCAAACTGACGCATCAACTGCGAGTAGTAGTAGCCCCTCATAAAATAGGCTTCACCCAATAAGCGATTCAGGGTTTCGCCATCAAAGCCGGCTTCGTTTTCCTGAAGTCTTTCAATGGCAACGTTGGCTCCCCTTACGAACGGGTAAAGTTGGGGCCAGCTCATCCACTGCATGTCCATAAAGTTACCTGCAGGGTTCATTTTACCTTCGGTATAGCCATCTACACCACGCCCCGGATGGGTAAATACCGCGTGGTCCGTGAAGGCATCGGTAGTTTCCTCACGGGTCAATGTCCCCGCCCAAGTACCTTGGTAAAGGTCCAGAACGGCGGCCTCAGCCAATTTTAAATCGCTCCAAACGCTTGTCTCGGAAGCCTGGCTCAAAGGCTGGGTCTCCAAGAAATCATCGTTACAACCAACAATCAGCAGGCCAATAGCCATACTAACTGTAATTTTAAATACTAGTTTTCTCATCATGCATTTTTTAAAAAGTTATTTGAAATCCTAAATTAATCGTTGTTAGCAAAGGATAGGAATTTCCGTTAGCAGTTCGGCCACCACTGACACCAACTGTTCCGTCCCCATCATTGGGGTCGTTATTTTCCAAATCGAAATTACTTACCTGCACTATTTCCGGATCAAATGGATATTTGGTAAACGTAGCTAAATTAGTACCTGAAAGTGATAATCGCAAATTCTGGGCACCAAGCTTCTCAATAACCCCTTCATCGAAGGTATATCCGATTTCCATATTCTTCAATCTGAAAAAATCCCTTGTAATCAGGTAAGCGTCGGTCTGACCTGAATACCATTGATCGCCCCTATCGGCAAGTCTTGGACCATAGGCATTGGGATTATCCAATGACCATGCCCGATCACGGACATCTCGCTGCACATTGGCCAAGGTACCTGACATAAAAGACCATTCATAGTTGCTGTAACCACCGGTCTGGCCTGCCCAGTACATTGAGAAATCCAAGTCCTTGTATTTAAGTGCGGTATTCCAGCCAAATTGGGTGTCGGCAAAGGCACTACCGCCCGTACGCTGTTTGTCTTCGGGTCCGATACGACCGTCACCACTAATATCGACTACTCTGGCATCCCCTGGTTTGAGCAAGGGGGTAACGCCGCTATAATCCAACGTTTCGGCATCGATTTCTGCTTGTGTACGAAACACCCCATCATACTTATACAATAGAGGCCTACCTATTTCACCGCCTTGTTGTCTTTGCCATGGGCGGTCATCCAATGAAGGTTCATCGAAGAACACCAGTTTGTTGTTGGTGTCACTGAAATTGAAGGTAACGTTGTACGAGAAGTCCTCGTTACCGCCGTTAAGCCCCAAGGTGATTTCGTAACCGGTATTCTCAAATTCCCCAACGTTAAGCGGAGGAGCATTAATACCACTATATTCAGGAAGCGTCAATAACGGTACGGTCAAAATATCTTCCCTTGAATTCTTGAAGTAATCAAAACTGATCGACAACTTATTGTTCAATGTACGCAAATCGAAACCTATATTCTGTGAAATAGCGGTTTCCCAAGTAATGTTCGGGTTGGCCACATTTGTCTCATAAGCGGTAGTTACAATACCATCCAAAGCGGTCTGGGACAGCTCATATGCGTTCAAATATTGGAACGGATTTACCTGATCATTACCCAATTGGCCATAAGAGCCTCGCAATTTGAAATAGTCTAAAAATGGAAGTGCCTCTTGGATAAAGGGTTCTTCGGTCATGATCCAACCTGCTGAAACCCCTGGGAAAAACCCGAAACGATTGTCTTCGGGGAATAGGTACGAACCATCATATCGAAACAAGAACTCTAATAGATATTTATCCTTATAGTCATAGTTAAGTCGTCCGAAATAATTCAATCGGGCCACTTCAAAACCTCTACCTGCACTTCTTTGCCCTTCATTGCCCCCAAGGTCTAATTGGGCCAATTCACTGGAAAGGAAGAATCGTCTGAAAGCTTCGAAAAACTGTTGCTCACTTTCTTCACGGGTAACCCCGCCCAACAATTTGAAACTATGATCGCCGAATTCTTTTTCGTAGGATCCGGTGACAGTGGCCGTTACATCTGTTTTGGTAGTGTGCTCTTGTTCCAAGCTCGGATCACCAGGGCCTCTTTGGGCTTCGGTCAATCCAGAAGAGTTGCGATTGACGCCGTCCCAAGTATATAACGTCCATGGTCTTTGCCATAGGCGTCTTTCCCTGTTCACTTTGTCATAAGAAATCAAACCTTTGAACTGAAGACCTTGAACAAAAGGCACATTATAGGTCAAACCGATATTACTCTGTACATAATTATTGCTTCGGTCATCGTAACCGGGGGCATCGGTAACGCGTACCGCCGGGTTGTTACCGTTTTCGATATCGGGGCCCAATTCACCTGTAGGCCAATAGGCGGGAAACCATGGATATTGCCTGATCATATCGGCCATAACACCGGCTTCGCCACGTGTGTTCGAATATCGATTTTCTTGTCGCGAATAAAGACCAACGTCAAGGCTTAACGATTCACTGATCTTGGCGTCAATATTCAATCTCAGATCAAACTGCTTGTAAGGTTTTGCCCATCCCCTAAAGTTGACATCTTGGGATAGGTGACCCAATGAGGCCAAATAACGCACACTTTCGGTACCCCCAGAAATTTGGGCATTCTGACGCGAGATAATCGAACCTTTGGTCGTAACTTCATCAAACCAATCGGTATCAGGGTACAACCAAGGATCGCTGCCAGCTGCGGTTTGGGCAATTCTATCATTCGTGAAGGTCGGGTTTACCACTTCGCCAGTATCCAAACGTGTGTACGGCGCACCACGTCCCGCGTGGGCAGTTTGCCATTCACCAACGGGCAATTTATAGACGTTCAATACATTGACCAAATCCATATACTCGGCACCATCCAACATTTCCGGAGTCCTTGTAAAACTTTGCGTACCGATTGTTGAACTTATCTTGACCGTTGGGGCTCCAACCTTACCGCGCTTGGTAGTTACCAAAATAACACCGTTTGCGGCCCTGGCCCCATAAATCGCCGCAGAGGCATCTTTTAAGACGGAGATACTTTCAATGTCGGCTGGGTTGATTCTGGCGATACCACCTTCACGATCCGGTATACCATCGATAACGACAAGCGCACCTGAATTGTTAAAAGTGTTTGTACCCCGAACACGAATGGCGGGTGTATCAGCTCCCGGAACGGCCTGACCCGTATCGATATACAAACCAGGTACCCTACCGCCTAAGGCAGCGCCTAGGTTTGCAGAGTTGGCCTGTTCTAGGTCTTCACCACCAACAGAGGATACAGACCCTGTCAAGGTCGCTTTCTTTTGGGTACCATACCCAACGACGACCACTTCGTCAAGGTTCTGAACATCTTCTTGCATTTGTACATCCAATGTGCTGTTTCCGCCAATCGGCAATTCTTGCGTCAAATACCCAATGTAGGAAAAGACAAGCGTGCTGCCCGGGTCATCTACAGAAATGGAATATAGACCATCGAAATCTGTAGACACGCCTGTAGTAGTGCCCTGCACTACCACACTTACCCCAGGTAACGGTGTGCCGGTTTCATCGGTAACCGTACCTGTTATGGTACTTTGCGCATAAGTTGCGGAGAGTAATATTACTCCGAAAAACAATGATAATGTTGTGATTGCATGTTTTCGAAAAACATGCCATTTTTTAGGAACAGGTTGGTTCTTCATATAGTTTAAGTTGTTAGTTAAGAAAATCAGAGATATTAAATATAGTAAATATATTGTAATATTACGTCATCTTTACGTGCTATGATACACTATGCTACTATAGCAAAAATAAAATTAAAAGCAGATAATAAAAATTTTTATCAACAATTCGTTGATAATTTAACAATTTGATCGAGTCTTTGTAAGATTGATAACGGAAGGCGAATTGCGCGCCGTAACATTAAGGCATGATTTGGACAACCTTTTAAGAAATGACACCCATTGTTGATAAAGTATTGAAATTAAAGGAAGATCATAGTCTTTCTAAGCACGAGCAGTTGGTGCAGGGTGTACTTTGGGGTATAGAGGACGGAACGCTCCCCATAGGTGAAAAGCTTCCATCGATCAATATGATGGTGCGTGAAATTGGGTATGCGAGAAAAACAATTGTGAAGGCCTATGAAGAATTGAAGGACAGAGGTTTAATTGAATCGGTCAAGCTAAAGGGCTATTATGTAGTGGGCCAAGACACGAACATTAAAATAAGGGTAGCACTTCTACTCTTTGCATTTCAGAGCTTTCAAGAGGATTTTTACAATACTTTCAGGAATTCCTTGGATGACAATTATCAAATCGATGTCTTCTTCCATCATGATAATATATCGTTATTCGAGACCATAACCTCGAACATCATCGGAAAATACGGAATGTATGTTATTGCGCCTATACAAGGTAAGACCGTACCTCATATTTTAAAGCGCATTCCGGCCGATAGGTTGCTATTGGTCGATAGGTATTTGTATTTGGGCCAGAGTTACTCCTTTGTTTGTCAAGAATTTGAAGAGGCAACCTATTCGTGTTTGTTAGAACTACTGCCCGATATAAGTACATATGAAAAAATGGTGTTGTTTTTTGATAATGAACATGATTATTCACCTGTCGGAATAAAAAAAGCGTTTCATAGGTTCTTGTCTGAATATGAGATAGAGGGTACTACAATGAATCGATACGTGCACGGCACCCTTAAAAAAAATACGTTATATTTTATTAAGGATGACTCGATGCTTTGGTATTTTTTAAAGGAATGTGTCGAAAAGAACTATGAGCTTGGTAAAGATTTGGGCATACTTTCCTTTGATGATAATGTCTCCAAGCAAATTGTCTTTGGCGGAATCACTACAATATCGACCAATTTTAACGAAATGGCCAAAATTGCGGCAAACTTTGTGAAGAACAAAAAGAAAATTCAGACGATACTGCCATTACAGCTCTTTCGACGCAATTCGGTTTAATGCACGTGGTTATGGTTTTCATAAAACCTTGGGTCTCTCTAGAATAGTTTCACTTGATGTTCATAGTTCAGTTCAAGCGATAGCGTATCCCTAAAAAACCTCTTATGCCCTGGTTAGGGCCGTAAACATATGACGGATCAAAAGTCAGTCCATAAGGGTTGTCGGCCGTGGCGACCACATCGCCATTGTCATCAAAGCTTACGTTTTTGTCGAATGGGTCGTTCGCACGGGCTATGATAAATTGATTTCCTTTATTCGGTGTCCAGTCCAATAGATTTTTGATACCACTATAGACCTCGAAGTTTTTTAATCCTTTATAGGTAAATTGAATGTTTTGAATGCTCCAAACTGGTGAATACTCATCCCTGGGGTCTTTTTCGCCCAAAGTCGGCAGACGCATGGGGCCATAAAGGTTTCCGGTATAATCGATGGCCAGGTGCAGATTTTTTAGGTCATATCCTAGATTCCAAGTGCCGGTATAGCCTTCGGTCAGAATTTGGCGTTGTGAGATACCCTTCTCGGTTTGGCGTACATCTTGAAAAGTGGCACCGATCAATAACTTGAATCCAGATGGGAACATGACGTCGATATTGGCGCTTACCCCTTGGGAAACCGATTTTCCCTCCAGATTATCATAAATAATCAAGTTGGGATCGGTATCGTAATCGGGCAAAATGGCATTGCTGAATCGGGTATAGAAAATAGAAGCATCCACACTTGCAAAAGTCCCATTGTCAGCATAGATTTTTTTCAGGTAGTTCAAGTTCAGGTTGAACGATCTTTCGGGTTTCAATGCTTCGGTAACCACAACCTCGCGTGCCCCGGTAAGTGCGGCATGCTCTTCGGTGAACAAGTTGACCACACGAAAACCTGTGCCGGCATTTAATCGTACAATATCGTTATCGGTCATTTTCCATCGATATGCGGATCTCGGGGTAACTATTGAACCATGCCTTTTATCATAATCGTACCGCATGCCGAGTAAAAGGGAATGCCTTTTGGCCAAGCTGATTTCATCTTGTACAAATACGCTCGGTATGATTACTTCATCGGGCAAAACCGTTGCGGTCGTGTTATCGTCATAATAATTATAGCGCAGGCCGGCTCCGAACAAAAGGTCATGGGCACCCCGTTTTTTGTCCCAGGTCAATTGCCCGAAACCGATTCGTTGGTCGGCCAAATAAGGGGTATCTCCGTACACCGAATTTTGGTTGTGGTCGTTATAGGAAAAAGAGAATAACACCTTTTCAATGATGGGCAGTTGGTATTTTCCTAAAACCTCCCATCTTCTAGTGTAGATACTTTCCCCGTAAATTTCATCGCCACCGCGAAACTTGGGTGTCCAGTGCATTTCGCCGCCCCATCGGTCTTCATAAAAAAAGCGTCCTGCAAGGGAAAGAATGCGATCGTTCTTGCGTTTAAAATTCCATTTTTGAAAAATCGAGATTCGATCTTGAAGGGTAAGATCGGTAAAATTGTCGCCATTGTTATCTATCGGTGTATCGTATTTAAAATAGTTTACGCCCAGTAACACGTCGGTTTTTTTGCCCAGATTTATTTTGGCACCCACGTCAAGATTGTATTCGCCCCAACCGGTCGCGAAACCATCGGCAAAGAAATCTGGGGCTTCCAAAGTACTTTTGGTAATGATATTGATCAAGCCGCCTACCGCTTCGCTGCCATATAGACTTGAGGCCGGGCCCTTCACGATCTCGATTTGGTCGATCAATGAATTGGGTATTCCCGAGAGTCCGTATACCGTGCCCAAACCACTGACGATGGGCATGCCGTCTATTAAAACCAGCGTGTAGGGGCCTTCCAATCCGTTGATATGAATGTCACCCGTATTGCATACATTACAATTGATCTGGGGCCGCACTCCGTTTACGGTCTGCAGGGCTTCAAAGAGATTTGGGGTCGGATTTTTTTTAAGGAAGGTTGGGCTGTACACTTCAACGGGTACAGGGCTTTCGGAACGCCGTACCGCTTTTAGGGTTCCGGTAACTACGGTTTCTTCCAATTGTTCGGAAACCGCTACCAATGCTATTTGAATTGTTTTTGTCTCACTGGCCGCCAATGTAATTTTTTTGGCATAGGGGCGGTACCCGAGCACGGTCGCTTTTAAGGTATATGTTCCCGCCTGAATTCCATCCAATGCGAAATTGCCGGTTTCGTCGGTAGCGGTACCTAAAGTGGTGCCCTCTAAAAATAGGTTGGCGTAGGGTATGGGATTACCGTCTTCCGAAATGTTTCCGTTAAGTCGGGCCGCCTGGGCATTTAGGCAAAAAGACCCCATAAACAGTAACGCAATACCGAAGAACGAACGGGATATTACTAAGGAGCTGTTGTTTAAGATTGGCATAAATTAATATTTAGACAAAACTAAATATTTGTTTTTAGCTATAAAAATGTATTTTTGTTAAACCAAAAAAATAGTATGACGCTTTCCGAAGAAGATTATATCAAGGCCATCTATCACTTGGGGAAAGGGGAAAATAAAACCGTTTCGACCAATGCCGTTGCCGAGCAGATGGAGACCAAACCTTCATCCGTTACCGACATGGTCAAAAAACTTTCGGAAAAGGGATTGGTCAATTACATACCGTACAAGGGGGTAAGTTTGACCGAATACGGACAAAAAACAGCGCTTTCGATTGTTAGGAAGCATCGGCTTTGGGAAGTTTTTTTGGTTGAGAAGCTTGATTTTTCGTGGGATGAGGTGCATGAGGTGGCAGAACAATTGGAGCATATCAAGAGCGAAAAATTAATTGATAGCCTTGACAGACATTTGGGCTTTCCACAGGTAGACCCGCATGGGGACCCCATTCCTTCTAAGAAGGGCGAGTTCAAGAAAGCGGTCAAAAAACTGCTGAACGAGGTGCCTATCGGTTCAAGTGGAATCTGTGTCGGGGTGAAGGATTCATCACCACCTTTTCTAAAGTTTTTGGACAAGCATAAAATTGCGCTCGGCGACAAGATTACCGTAATGGACAAAGAAGAGTTCGATGGATCTTTGCACATTAGGGTCAAAGAAGCCGACATTCATATATCGAATCTTATAGCGACCAATCTATATTTAAAAATAACGGAATAACATGGAACCAATAATCGATTATTTCGAATCTATCGACCCCATTTTGGCGGCGTTTTACGCTACGCTCTTTACATGGGGCTTGACAGCGACCGGTGCGGCCCTGGTCTTTTTGTTCAAAACGATGAACCGTGCCGTGCTTGACGGCATGTTGGGCTTTACGGGCGGGGTAATGGTGGCCGCAAGTTTTTGGAGCCTTCTGGCACCCGGTATCGAGATGAGTCCGGGCGAGGGGTTCGTAAAAGTAATCCCTGCAGCGGTCGGCTTTCTTTTGGGGGCCGCATTTATCTTCGGGTTGGATAAGATATTACCGCATTTGCACATTAATTTCAAGGAAAGCGAGGCTGAAGGCGTCAAAACGCCTTGGCACCGTACTACCCTTTTGACATTGGCCATAACCTTACATAATATTCCCGAAGGATTGGCGGTCGGGGTATTGTTCGGGGGTGTGGCCGCAGGTTTCGAAGGTGCCAGTATCGGGGGCGCCGTGGCATTGGCCCTGGGAATCGGGCTACAGAACTTTCCGGAAGGTTTTGCCGTGGCCATGCCCTTGCGACGGCAAGGTCTTACCCGCTGGAAAAGTTTTCTTTACGGGCAGGCTTCCGCAATCGTTGAACCTATTGCGGCGGTACTGGGCGCTTGGGCCGTTCTTACCTTTCAGCCGATTTTGCCCTATGCGCTTTCTTTTGCCGCCGGGGCCATGATCTTTGTGGTGGTAGAGGAAGTGATTCCCGAAACGCAGCAAGACCAATATACCGATATTGCGACCATGGGCTTTATCGGTGGCTTCATAATTATGATGGTCTTGGACGTAGGGTTGGGTTAAAATCCGAAATAAAACACAAACGAAAGATCTAGTCCATAACGAACTTTATGCCCAAGGTTGTGATGAAGGAACCAAAAGTGGTGTCACGATCATAGCGATAAAGCTTTAAATCGATACTTTTTAGGCCGAACTTCGAGATATGGAACTTGGTAAAGATATCGGTATACGAAAGCCCCAGTCCGAATTGGTTGGCCGTATATTTTGATAAGTCAAAGTCTGAAGTATAGAACACATCCGTTGATAAGTGCGTTTCAAAAGGTGCGAAATAATCGGCCGCCGATTGATTGTAAAACCGATAATTGGGGTACACGGTAAATTGATCCGACAGTTTTATGGGCACTTCGAGACTGGCCGTGTGAGACCTTATGCCCCAGTCATCAAAATAATAGCGGTAATAGGTTCTTAACGCGATGGTTTCGTTCAGAAACCAATTGAGACGGCCCCCCAAGGCGATCTTGAATCTTGAATCTGGCAATTGTTCAATGTCATCGGCCAATTGGAAATTTTCGATAAACGAGTCGGCCACATCATTAAAATAGACACGTTGAAAGGGAGTGGAGAGTAGTCCGGTCTGGTTAACGAAATCAAGCGATAGCGAACCTTGAACATTTTTGTGCAGAATTTGCGAAAACCCCAGGCCAAGCGCATATGATCTGCGGTTTTCATCGTCGAACTCGTTAAAATCGGGATTGTAATTTACGTTTCCGGTAATCTCATCGGGACGAAAAAATCCGATACCGTTATTGCCGAAGGGACGTAGTTCAATCGGGTAAATGGCGTTCCATTTATCGAGAAACACATTGGCATTTATACTCAGTTCGGTATTCTTTTCATTGAATAGTTTGGCATAACTTCCTCCAAAACCCACGGAAAAATAATCGTATTCAGAAGATACCGAAAGCTTGACCGACACAATATTGTTCCTGTCATCTGAACTATGTGAATAATTACCGGTAAAGTTGACCCATGTATCTGATTGAGACGCCCCGGAACTAGCCACAAAAGGGTCGGCCTGATTGCGGTCGTCGAACGGATCAACATTGCTCGACGAAGCCGAAGTATAGGCAGAAATACTGGCATCGATGGTCAAGACATCGTCTTCGTTCAAGGGTATCGAAAGCACAACGGTTCCGACCAGATCGGTCAGTTCTTCGGTGCCAACACCGCCGCTTACGGCTGCGTTATCGCCATTTTGGGTATAATAGCTCGATAGAAAATCGATCTCTGGGGTTTCGAGCACACGTTTCTTATAAGTCTGTTCGGGATCATCTTGACCTGACTGGGAAAAACCCATTAACGCTACCCCAAGGAAAGATGTGCAAAATAATGTTCTTATCAGTTTCATTCGAATAATGTTCGTTTCAATTACAGCCACAGCCACCTCCTGTTTTTCCGCCATTGGCACCCACGGCGGCTTCGCGGTACGAGTGCGCGATAGTTACGTTGTGGTCGCACAATTTCTCGGAAAGTGCCATATCGGGATCATTGAGGTTTACTTTTTCGTATTCCTTGACCACTACACAGCTTCCAAAGGAACATGTGGCTACAAAAGCGATAAAAATCCGTTTTATCATGGTTTTGCTATTTTAATGTTTTTGGATGTAAAAATATTGCCTTTGTCATCGATGATAACGCATTCGATTTTTGGCATCTGATCGATCCTGTCCAGACCTATTTCTTTTCCCATTACAAAAACCGAGGTGGCCAGGGCATCGGCCAATTCAGCTTTTGGGGCGAAGACCGTAACGCTCGAAACTCCACTTGAGGGATATCCCGTTCTCGGGTCGATAATATGGGAATACCTTTTTCCATTGAAATTGACGAACTTCTCATAATTGCCCGAAGTCACTACGGCCCCTTCCGAAATCGGAAGCAACGCAAAGGCTTCCTGCTTGTTCATGGGGTTGGTGATGGCCACTTGCCAAGCTTCCCCATTAGGTTGCTTTCCCCATGTATTCATATCCCCCGACGCATTGATAATACCGGAAAGGACTCCTTTTTCCATTAACAGCGCCTTGGCCCGATCTGCCGCATACCCTTTTCCGATAGCGCCGAAACCGATTTTCATGTCCGGGAGTTTCAGGAAAACGGTACGATTGGCCTTGTCGAGTTCGATATTTTTATAGCCTACCCGCGCCACGGAAGCCTTAATATCATTTTCATTGGGCATTTTGGTCATCGATCCGTCGAATTTCCAGATCTGGTCCATTGAGGCGTAAGTAATATCAAAGGCACCATCGGTCAGTTTTGAAATGCCATTGGCCCGTTCGATCAAATCGAACAGTTCAGGGGCGACTTTAACGGGATGTTTCCCGGCATTTCTATTGATCTGAGAGGTTTGCGAATCGGGATCCCATGAAGAGATAAGTTTTTCTATGCGACTGATTTCCGATACTGCCGTGTCGATATATGAATTGCCGATTTCGGCATTTTTCGCGGTCACGGTAATCTCGAACCGACTGCCCATAGCCTTGAACACCCGTTTAAATGATTCTTGCGGACTGCAATGTACCCAGGCAAGTAAAAAGAGCGTACAGAATAAGTGTTTCAAATCAATCGGTAAATGAATTCAAAATTGCTATATATTTTTCAGGAGTGGTTTTTTTGTAGCTGGTCTCGCCGAGAACATTTCCTTCATGGTCCATGACCACCACAAAAGGAAACACTCCTCTTTGGTTGTACTTTTCAGCCAGTTTGGCATTGGACGCTTTTTGCGCTTCGGGCAAGGCATTCCCTTTTTTTCTTGGGAAATCTGCCTGTACCATCACATAGTGTTCTTTGGCATATTTCTTAAAAACGTCTGTACTCCATACCTCTCGATCCAACTTAATACAGGGCGCACACCAATCGGAACCTTGAAAAACAAGGATCAAGGTCTTGTTTTCTTTTTTTGCCAAGACTTTTGCCACATTGAAATCGGTCTTCCAATCTTGGGCATTGCCCATATTCAATGCAAAAATGGTGAACAAAAGAAAGGTCATAAACTTAGTTGTCATATTCTGTGTCTGTTTTAACAGGTATGTTTTAGTCAAGAATAGTGCCATTTACTTTCAAAAGGATTTATTATTTGAATATCCGTAATAGATTATGTGCTGTCACCTCGAGCGCAGTCGAGAGGTTATTGGACTTAATGAATTTAAAATGAGGTCTCGACTGCGCTCGACCGGACGTTGAAATTGTTTTCATGTTCGATACGGATAATCCGTTTATTACGAAGACTATTCCCCAAGCAAATCAAAAGCCCCCTTGGTCAAAAATTTCGTTTGATCTGACCTCTGTCGTATATTCTCGATAACGGTGAAATTGCCGAAATTATTACCGAGTTCCACTTCAAGTTGTTTAAAATAGAGCATATTGTTTTCTTCCTTTTCGAGAACGAGCACATAGTTGATATTGTCTACCGCCACTATGGCTTCGGAAGGAAGGGCCATTGCGGTAATATTGTCCACTGCAATTTCGGCCTCGACGAACATACCGGTCAAAAAATTGTTTTTCGATTCATCCTTGAGATGACCGTGTACTTTGATAGTTCTGTTTTCTTCGATTGACGTGCCGATCAGGTGTACTTCTGCCTCAAAGATCTCCGGTGAAGCTTCAGGGATCCTAAACCGGATATCCTGCCCTTTTTTGACTTTCATAATGTCTTTTTCAAAGACCGATAGTTCTAGATGAATATGGCCGTTATCGATGATTTCCAATATTGGTGAGGCAGGTGAGACATAGGTGCCCTTGGTCACGTTCACTTTTGTGATGCTTCCGTTGATCGGTGCATAAACCGTGGCGATCGAGGTGATATTTCCCTTTTCAACTTCAGAAGGTGAAATATTGAGCATGGTCAGTTGTTTTCGCAATCCGTTGTATTTGGCGTTGGCGGTTTTATATTCACTTTCTGACTTCAAAAAACTTTTTTGCGAAGTAATGTTTTCGTCCATCAAGGTTTTTTGGCGATCGTATTCCGATTTTAGATAGGCCATTTGCTGTTTTATTTCCATATATTCTTGTTGCAACGTAACGAATTCAGGATTTTCGATCGTGACCAAAACCTGTCCTTTTTTTACAACATCACCGATGAGCAAGGGAGTTTTGCTGATATAACCGCCCATTTTGGCACTGACCACCGCTTTATTTTCCGGGGGCACGTCGATCATACCGTTCGTTCGGATGCTTACAGGAAATGACTTTTCTTCTAAAGTACCCAAGGCCATGCCGTTTTTTTCAAATTGTTCCCGAGTCAATTGAATGCCGTCGAATGATTCTGCTGAATTTTCAGATAGTATTTGGGCATTCTTCTTTTCGACCTCACCACAACTGGTAAGCATTATGGCCAATAAAAGGACGAGGGGTATGTTGTTGTACTTTTTCACACGTTTAAAATTTTATAATTAAGTGATTTTAAGATAATTAGAAAATTGAGAACGCGTGCAACCACTTCGCTGCGCTTCGTTCTCGCAGTAAAAATTTTAAACATCTCCTTTTGTGAAGAAATTTTTAAAATTTTTAATGTTCGTTTCATGATGATTCATTTTATAGACTTAAATAATTGAGTTCAATAACCGTTTGGTTATATCGATTTAGATTGTCAAGCCAGTCGAGCCTTATTTCATAGGCATTTTCGATGCTATGTATATATTGAAAGAAATCCATTTCGCCATTTTTAAAACTTCCGTTGGCGGTTTTTAAGATTTCATTCGATAGTTCATTGCCCTCGGTTTCATAATAATCAAGCGCATTGGCGTAACTTTTAAATTGTCTTTGAAGTTCCGTATAACGTGCTTTAAGCAGTATTTCATATTCTTTGGATCGTGCCATTGCCATTTCTTCCTCGATTTTGGATGCCTTGATCCGTGAAGCATTTCCCCCGAAAAATAATGGGATTTTCAGTCCTGCCTGATAGCCGTACAAATTTCCATTGACCGCGCTATTCGTACCTTGAAAGTAATTAAGGCTGATATCGGGCAACAGTTTTTGCGTTTCGTGTTGCCGTTTGGCCTTGGCCAGTTCGATGGTGTTTTTGGAAAATGCTATTTCGGCGGTTTCCTCAATATTGATTGATCTTAGGGGAATTTTATCCAACACCCCCACCAAAATGGTTATTTCTTCGGGGCCTTGAATTTTGGACATGAGGTTACTTCGGGCGATGGCAACGTCTTGTTGAGCTTTTTCCAAGGCGATTTGAAGTTGTCGCTGTTTTGAGGAAGCGGTTATTTTTTCCAGGTAATTGGTTTCCCCCAATTCAAAGCGACGTTCGGCCATCTGCGCGAAATTTTGGTAGAGACTGTCCAAACGCCTATAGATGTTTTCCTTTTCGACAGCGTATCCATATTGGTAGTAGGCCGCGGTAACTTGTCGCTTCAATGCTTTTTCCATTATTTCGAAACCGCTCGACGTCATGGCGTGACCGGCCCTGTTTACTTTTTTGCGTGCGAAATAAACCGTAGGAAACAAGAAGTCTTGCTGAACGCCCAAAACGTTCAGCGGCAGATTGCCGACCGAGAGATTGTTCTGGTCATAGTGATAGTATAGCGCGGTCTTATCGAAATCGAAGGCGCTTCCGATCATAGCCTTCGCATGCGCTTTGTTCAGGCTTTCGGCTTTTAATCCCGCATTGTTCTCAATGGCAAGGTCGATTAGTTCTTCAAGGCCCAATGCCTTTTTCTGGGCGTTGCCTACGACCGGTGAGGCCAGTCCGGCCAATATCACGATTGCCCCCATTGTTTTAAGGGGCCTAACCTTAAAACCACGCCTTTTGTATATGGCATACAATACCGGAAGTACGACCAAGGTCAGAAGCGTCGCTGTAATGAGCCCACCTATGACCACGGTCGCCAAAGGGCGTTGCACTTCGGCACCGGCACTTGTTGAAATCGCCATGGGCAAAAAACCCAGGGCCGCTGCCGAAGCTGTCAACAGCACGGCACGCAGGCGATCTTGTGCGCCTTGTTTGATCAGGGTTTCCATATCGTCAAAACGTTTTTTTTCGAGTTCCTTAAAATGTTCGATGAGTACGATACCGTTCAGTACGGCAATGCCAAAGAGTGCTATAAACCCGACCCCGGCAGAAATACTAAAGGGCATATTTCGGATCCACAATAATAATACCCCGCCCACCGCAGCCAACGGGATCGCAGAATAGATAAGCAATGCCTCGGTAACGGAATTAAAGGCGAAATAAAGTAAAATAAAGATGAGCAGTAATGCGATGGGCACGGCGGCCAACAAACGCGACTTTGCGCTTTGCAGGTTTTCGAACTGACCACCGTAGGTAATCGTGTAGCCAATGGGAAGCCGCACATTTTCGTTGATCAACTGTTGCACATCATCAACGACCGATTGCAGATCGCGGTCACGTACGTTGATACCCACTACGATTCTTCGTTTGGTGTCGTCACGCGAAATTTTGGCCGCCCCCTTCTGATAACTGATATCGGCCAACTCGCTAAGCAGGATTTTCCCCCCTGAGGGAACATCTACGTACAAATTCCTTAGGTTCTCGATATCCTTGCGACGCTCTTGATCTAGGCGAACGACCATATCGAATCTTTTTTCACCTTCGAAAACGCTGCCGACCGTGCGTCCGGCAAAGCCCATGGAGACCATTTGGTTCAGGTCTTGCACATTGAGTCCGTAACGGGCAATTTTGGCCCTATCGTATTTCACGTTCATCTGCGGAAGGCCCACGATCTTTTCAACCGAGATATCGGCCGCCCCTTGAACGTCTTTGATAAGTTCTTTGATCTCATTTCCCTTTTTACTTAAAATATCAAGGTCTTCCCCGAAAATCTTGATGGCGATATCGGCCCGTACCCCGGTAATCAGTTCATTGAAGCGCATCTCTATGGGCTGCGTAAATTCGACCTCCATATTGGGGATAATGGCCAAGGCTTCCTTGAATTTATTGGCGAGTTCATCTTTGCTCTTGGCAGAAACCCATTCGCGTTTAGGTTTCAAAACAATGATAACATCACTTTCTTCCATCGACATGGGATCCGTCGGTACTTCGGCCGCACCGATCCGTGTAACCACTTGTTTGACCTCGGGAAATTGGTCCAGCAGGATCGTTTCGATACGGGTCGTGGTTTCAATGGTTTTTTCCAAGGAGGTGCCTGTTTTCAAAACCGGTTGTATCACAAAGTCACCTTCATCCAAGGTCGGAACAAATTCGCCTCCCATCCTTGAGAAAAGAAAAACGGTCAAAACGAGCAAAAGCATAGCTACGGTAAGCACCAGAGTCTTACTTCGCATGGCCCAATCGATTATGGGCGTGTAACGGGCATTGAGCCAATTCATTAAACGTACCGAAATGTTTTTTCCAGAGGGTTTTTCGGGTTTAAGGAATAGCGAGGCCACAACAGGAACATAGGTAAAACATAAAATCATTGCCCCGATCAACGCAAAACTGAATGTCAATGCCATCGGTTTGAACATTTTGCCTTCGACACCGCTTAACGAAAGAATGGGAATAAATACGATCAAGATGATCAATTGCCCAAAAATTGCGGAATTCATCATTTTCGTAGCGCTTTTTATAGTGATGGCATCCTTTTCTACCTGCAGTTCGTTTGCGGGCAAGTTCGACAGTTTTGCACTTTTCGAAGTTATCTGAAAAGCGATGAACTCGACAATAATTACGGCTCCGTCGATAATGATACCAAAATCGATCGCGCCCAGACTCATCAGGTTGGCATCGACCCCGAAAATGTACATAAGCGATAGCGCAAAAAGCAAACAAAGCGGTATTACCGATGCTACCACTAGTCCGGATCGGAGATTTCCCAAAAGCAGCACTACCACAAAAATTACGATGAGACATCCTAAAATTAGGTTTTCGGCCACTGTCGAGGTGGTTTTGGCGATAAGTTCGCTACGATCTAGAAAGGCATTGATGAAAACCCCTTCGGGCAGTGTTTTAGAGATGGCCGCTACACGTTCGTTGACGGCGTCGATGACCTTTTTTGAATTGGCATTTTTGAGCATCATGACCTGGCCGAGTACCTTTTCGCCCTCACCATTTCCGGTTATGGCACCGAATCGTGCGGCACTGCCATACCCCACATCGGCTACATCTTTAATATAGACAGGAATGCCATTTTTGTTGGTGACAACGATATTTTTAATGTCTTCAAGGCTTTCGACCAATCCTTCGCCCCTAATAAAATAGGCTTGATTTACCTTTTCGATATAACCTCCCCCGGCTACATTGTTGTTTTTTTCCAAAGCCGTAAATACATCTTGTGCGGTTATATTCATGGCATTCAACTTCTCGGTTCTTATGGCAACTTCGTACTGCTTTAAAAACCCGCCCCAAGTATTTACTTCGACCACACCGGGAATGCCCGACAATTGTCTTTTTACGATCCAATCTTGGATCGTACGAAGTTCCATGGCGTCATAGCGGTCTTCGTAACCTGGTTTGACATCAAGAATGTATTGGTAGATTTCACCCAGCCCTGTGGTAATGGGTCCCATTTCGGGTGTTCCGAATCCTTCGGGAATTTTTTCCGAAGCTGATTTTATTTTTTCGGCGATCAATTGCCGGGGCAGATAGGTGCCCAATTCGTCATCGAAAACGATAGTGACCACTGAAAGCCCGAATTTCGAAATGGAACGAATTTCTTGCACTCCCGGCAAATTCGCCATTTCGAGTTCGACAGGATAGGTAATGAACTGCTCCATATCCTGTGTGGAAAGATTGCGCGAGGTCGTAATGACCTGAACTTGATTGTTCGTTACATCGGGCACGGCCCCGATGGAAATCTGGGTAAGCGAGTAAATTCCGAACCCAATTATAAAAGCGGTGAACAAGATCACAATGAACTTGTTACGAATACTGAAATTGATAATGTTCGACAACATAATCCATAGAAAGATTAATTAAAGAAAACACGCACGCGTAAAGTGCCGTGCTAAGAAAATCTAAAGTGGATCATACATGCCGGGGCGGCTGAAAAAGCCCTTCTTGGGCAAGCGAGTGGTAAGATGCCAAATAAAAGTAATCTGACCTAGTATCGGGCACGCAGACCATTTCCAAAGGATACTGTGTCATTTGGTTCAAGACGAAAACGGATAGGGATATTGTCTGACATTGGTGCTGAAAAGGCAGCTGCTCATGATCTTCTTTTTCTTCTTGATGCTTTTGGCTATGTTCGGCCTTGAGCTCACCATAATGTTTCGAGACAAAAACAAAGAAATTGTCTCCATATTCCTCCGCATGGAATTGGGCATGCTCTATCAATTCATCTATTTCTGCAAGATCGCTGAAATGAATGTTGAAACTCTGGATCAAGATGAGCAGGGCAACCGATATGGAGACTATTTTTGTCATAAAAAACACATCTAAAGATACGGTTTTTACAAAAACCACCGTTAAGGCAGTATATTCTTTATTTGAATATTGGTATAAGCGATACTAACAGAAAGAAGTTCAAACATTTTTGAAATGTTGTTTTCAGTATCTTTAATGGATGATTACAAGAATAGAGATTTCCATGACCGAAGAACATTTTTGTTTCTATATGACGCCCTCACCCTAAAATATGGCAACTAAAAAAAGACATTGGTTATGGAATATGTTGGCCATCATCACGGTCATTGTCTGTGTATTGGTGCTATCGGCCCATTTCAAGAACTGGACCAAGGTTAAACCCGATCAACTGCAAATCTTATCAGGGTTTTATTATAAGGAAATAAAGTATTCAGACCTTGACAGTATATTGATGGTAGAACGCATTCCACCTATGGAGAGACTAAACGGGTTTTCGGCCTTTGACAAGGGAAAAGGCATTTATCGGGAGTTCAAGGATTCGCTTACCGATAAAAAAGTCTATGTTTTTGTCGATAATTTTTCGAACCAAAAAATAAGATTGGTCAAAAAGGATGCCTCCCAACTCTTCGTCAATCTGAAGGATTCGACGGAAACAGCCGATCTTTTTCGATTCCTGCACACGAAAATGGAAGAGAGCACGGCATTGAACCAATGATGGCTCGTCAAAAGGAGGTGTAAATTCCAATATGGTCTTGAGACCCCTTGCCAATTACCGTCATATGTTGTACTTTTTCCTTTTCAATTAATCAATTAAAAAACGAAAAATGGAAACCAAGGAAATCGCTGAAAAATTGGTCGCATGGTGCAAACAAGGGGATTTTGAAAAACCCTATCAAGAATTGTACAGCCCTAAAATAATAAGTATCGAGAACGATGGTAAAAGTGAAGGTGGTCGGGTAGAAGGCTTTGAAGGAATACAGCAGAAAGGCGAATGGTGGACTGAAAATTTCGAGGTACATGATACGAAGGTTTCCGACCCTATCGTTGCGGACAATTGGTTTTCGGTAAAATTTGAAATGGATACCACGCATAAGCCGTCGGGCATGCGCTCAACAACCTCAGAAATTGCGGTATATCAAGTCAAAGATGGCAAGATCGTAAAAGAACAGTTTTTCTATGACGAACCGGAGCAATAACCTTGTGCCATAATCAATGCGTCTCACTTTTTAGGTCGATTTTTTGAACTTTAGATTGGAATAAGACATGGTTCTTCTTGTACAATTTGTAGGGGCTTTGTATGGCCTTTTGGCCATCGTTTTCGGGGCTTTTGGTGCCCATGCGCTTCAGAAATCGTTTACCGCAGAGCTGCTTAAAAGTTTTGAGACCGGGGTAAAATATCAAATGTACCATGCCCTGTTACTTTTGGTAATAGGGTTCAATTTTAATTTGGAAACTACCCTGGAAAAGAGCATGGCCTATTGTTTTATGGTCGGCACATTTCTCTTTTCGTTCAGTATTTACGGGCTTACGCTCAGTGCCTCAAAGGGCCGGAAACTAAAATTTCTGGGGCCAGTCACTCCCTTGGGCGGATTGCTCTTGGCATTCGGGTGGGGATTGCTACTGTATCTTTTTATCAAGAATGTCGTTTGACCAGATCAAATGGCTTAAAGCTTTCCAGTTTATTTTCGAAATCAAATCGATCAGGGGTATATGGAAGGTCAGAAGACAGCCGCAAGGGGCCTATCGTCATATGAAAGTACCTTCTGACCTTACAAATATGATTGTTTTACCAGTGGCAGCATCTAAAGCCTTAGGTACATATTGCCATTAATGGTATTCAAACGAAGTCGATTCTTGCCATCGGCGGTGCGACCCGATATCTTTTGCCCGACGTGGCGATCCGTAGCATCGAATTTCAGCTTTTCATCGGCGTAGATATTTCCGTGGATGGTCTCCGCGACAAGGTCGGCATTTATCATTTTAAGGTCGATGGCCCCATTTATCGTGCTGAGGTCAAGGTTGCCCTTATACGCTTTTATATCGATATCACCGTTGATGAGGTCGGCCGTAAAATCGCCTTCGATGACCTCTGATTTGAGACTCCCGTTGATGCTGCTTACCTTGAAACGGGAATTTTTTGGCAAATAGACGGTGTAGTTGAATTCATATTCATCGCCCCTATGAAAATAGCGCTTCTTTTTACCATATTTTTCTTCATAATCGTCCCAAATCTTTTTGAAAATCTTCTCCGAGTTTGTGCCGATGTCAATGGTAGAGCTGCCTTCGTCGATGTTCAATTCAAACATATCTTCATATTTTTCCTCTTCCATAGAGATATCGGCCTTGACATATACCGAAGCTTTGTCCCAGGTCTTGACTTCGATTTCCGAAGCGAATTTCAATTCGATATCGATATACTGATTTTTATAATCGATGTTCTTTTCAATGACCTTTTGGGCATTGGCCCCGAGGCTGATGAGGCCCGCTGTTAGTATGATCGCTAAATTTCTCATAACTGTTCGTTTTTTGTATATGGATTATTGTTTTCTTAAATAGATATTTCCGTTGGTCGATTTTAACGTGATATCGACACCACCGCCATTTATGGCACCTTTTACGTTCCTTCCTGAAATGGATTTTAGTCCATCCTTATCCGGTCTTTTCAGGTCAAAATTGGTATAGATATCACCGTTCCTAGAGCTCATTTCAAGATCCGCGGCGGCGTTCGCAGGTAAGGTCACGTCTATTTCACCGTTGGTAGTCCGTAGTACTATTGGCGAATCTGGCTTGATTTCCTTGAACTCAACTCGAATTCCTTCATTCAACGAGTAGGCAGTCACCGGTCCTGATATATTGGTCAATGTCAGTCCACCGTTCAAGTTGGCATTGGCCTCTACCTCGCCCGAAAAACCATCTATACTGATATCGCCGTTCCAAGAGTTGGTGGCCGATACGTTCTGTGTTTTCGGAAGGTAGATTTCAGCGCCTCCCGATTTTCTAACGTCTTGAACGATTAAGTTGTTGCCCGACTGCACCACGTTAAATCCGACATCGGTATTGTCTTCGCCACCGGCGCCTACAAGTTTCAATCCTTTTGCCCTTTCCGGTACGGGTTCTAGGTTAATAACCTTGATCAACAGCTCGTTCTTATCATGGGTCTTTAGAACGATTTCCGATTTTGACTCTATTTTGACCCATTCAATACCGTTCAACGGTTTACTGTAATCCGATTGTGCGTGAATGCCCATAGCGATTGCACAAGTAGCTAAGAGTAATGAAAGCTTTTTCATGACTGTTCGTTTTTTGATGTTTATATGATATTAGGTAATAATGATTCAATCTTGTCTTTTACAAAGGGTTGTGTTTCTTCTTCATTCAATAGTTTTTTCATGGGCTCGATGGCTTTTCGCTCATGGATGTTCACCAAAGTATGGATTATGGTAATCTGAATACTCGGATCTTTTTCAGTTTTCAGTGCTTCGATAAAGGCATTTTTAACGGTCTCTGAACTTGTGTAGTTTCCTAAGGCTTCAACGGCGGCCAAACGCACATTGGTGTTTTTGTCGTGAAGCATCCGGTCGGCCAATGCCTTTACAATGGCTTCATCAGGGTTTTTGAATCCCTCGATAGAGTTGACGCCTTGAATACGCTTGCTTGCCGATTCGTTTTCCATCAGCGAAAGCATTGCCATTTGCTGAAACTCCATTTTTTCTGCCGTCAATTGTGCAATCTCTTTGCTATCGTCTGAAGTCGTTTGATATTTACCGGTCAAAAAGGCCCCGACCAATAAGATAACGCTGGCGGCTATTTTCAAAAGATTGACGGCCCATGAATTTCTTTTACCATTCGAAGATGAATTGATGGGGACGACCTTCGATACCATCAGCTTTTCCTCTTCCAATTGCTTAAGGAACTTTGCCTCGATACGCGAGGGAGGAACGGCACTTTCTTCATTCTTGAAAGCGTTCAACAATTCCTTGAATTGTGACAATTCTTGAGAGCATATCTCGCATTCTTTTAGATGTGATGCTACCGACGCTTTTAGGTTTTCTTCCAAAAGACCGTCCAAATAATCCGGTAAAAGTTCGATGATGTGTTTGCTTTCCATCATTATATATTTTCAAAATAAACTGTCTTCAATTTTTTTAGGGCCCGGCTCACCTTTGTTTTTACCGCCCCGGGGGTACTGCCCGTTATTTCGGCCAACTCGGCATATTTTATTTCTTGAAAGCGGTTCATGACCAATAACTCGCGATCCGAAGCATCGAGCTTTGCCAAGGCTTTCTGTAAATGTGAATAATCCTCGGTTTTCTCCTCATCGTTATCGGTCACCCGATATTCCAAAACGCTCAAATCTTCATTGTCCGCATGATTTCTTCTGTAATGTGTTTTCAAATTGTTACGTGCGATCGTGAACATCCATGAAACAAAATTTCCACCATTGTACGAACCTCTGTATTTCATCAACTTGTAAAAGACATCTTGGGTGATATCTTCGCTCAACATACGATCTCTCGACATTTTGTATAGAAAGTTGTACACATGCACATGATGTCTTTCGAACAAGATCTTGAGATTGTCAAGTCTGCCCCCGGCAACTTCGGCCATAAGCCTTTCGTCGGTCAGTTCTTTCAACAGCAGCTGTTTTTAGTTGGTGTTCATTGTTATATAGTCAGGAAATTACAAAAGGTTACACCAACACATAAAAAAATCGCTCCATTGTTAAAAAAGCGATTCTTTGAGATGCAAATATTCGAAGTACGGAACCCCTATTTTACGGACTCACCCTGCGAAGTAAATTCTTTGATGGCCGTATTGGGTTCCATGATGTTGTAACCTTTCCAAAATTCGGGATCGTAGTTGGGCATATAGGTAGGCAGTATCGAATTGTTTTCTTCAAACGCTTCGAAATTGGTCGGGGCAATCTGCTCCGTTTCAAAAACAACGACCTCGTTCTTGTCAATGCTGGTAAAGGCAAGGTCGATATTGCCCGACAATTCGTTTTGCTTGTTCCTGCCCTTTACATGACGGTTTTTTTCAATGATCTTCAAAGGTCTTTTGATGCCCATTCTATTTCCTATTTCCGATTCGAAATAACGCAGTCCATAGGGTTTATCGGCCTCTTTTTGAAAAATGATTTTTCCTTTTGAGAGATAAGTGTTCATCGAGATCCCCAGAAGTTTAAAACTTTTGACGGATTTCACATTTTCGTAATCGACGCGTACGAGGGCAAAATCGTCAGAATTAATAAACAAGGTGCCCCTATAGTCTTCAGAGCGTTTTGGTTTGAAATCGATTACATAAACGGCGTCGTTGCCCATATAGGTGAAATCTTTCAGCGTAAATTCATACCTGCGCGATTTTGAAAGGAAGTTCAGATAGGTATCCTCCCTGATAGGCAGGCTATTGAAAATGTCGCCCAAAGTGTTGCGCCGGTATCGGGCAAAGTTCTTTTTTCGCTCCTCCTCGTTCTTTTTTTTCTCTTCCAATTCTTTGTTGAGGGCAGCGACGTCGGTCGAATCTACTTCATTGTCAAAAAGTTCATCGGCATCGACCTTGGTGCCGAACAGACCCGATTTGATTTTGAAATACGAGTCGGTCTTTATGTTCTCCTTGATTATTTTATTGAATTTTTCCTCCAATTTCTCCAAATCGACCTCCATGCTTTTGTCATAGAGTTCGGAAGCCTTTATAAGATCGAATTTTTGCTTTTCGTTGTCGTAATTGCCATACAGGTCTCCCAGCACTTCGGTATAGTAACTATTCGATTTTGGCACGGTTTGGATAACGCTATCGATAAATTTTTTGTTGAATGCCGCTATCGTTGATTTTTTGAGTGTATAGTCTGTTTTGTTCATGCGCTGAAAGGAAGACTTTCTAAAGAACAATCTTTTCTTGGTGAGGTCTGAGCTATAGTTTTTCTCGATATTGTCGTTGACCAACTCGATAATTTCCTCGGCGGTGTATTGTTTGTTCGAAACGATGACATTTTTGAGCTCAATGGCTTTAGGGCGCAAAAGAATGGTTTTTTCGGCAAACTGGTTGATGGGTTTACCGATGGTTTCATAACCGATACAAGATATGATCAACGAGTCGGTCGGTTTGACGTTTTTGTCCAAGAGAAAGGTAAACCGGCCTTCCTCATTGGTAATCATGCCCTTGTTCTTCAGTTGTACGGTAACATACGGAATCGGTTTTTGGGTCGCCGAATCCAAAACTATGGAAGTCAACGTTTGCGCGTTGCCCATACTTGATGCTATTAGTAGACCAGCGGTGAGCAGTTTGACGATAATTTTAGGCATGATGTTATTGAATGGTTTTTCAAGACAAAAGAAGTAATAGCCTTTTGACCGGCCCTATCTTTTTTGATTTTCTTAATATGGATTTATTCTTTTTTTAACGAATAAGGGATGGTATTTTATACACAAGACGCTACTAAGGAACTATTTGTTGCTTTGGGAAAACCACATTAGGCTTGTCAAGAAGTTAATGACACCCACATTCATCTTGCCCGCATACTTTTTGATTCTTTTTGTTCTTACTAAGGATAGCTTTTGGAACAAAGAATTTAAACACCAAATAACCGATTGCCATGGCTAAGGTCAGGTAGGCTAAAATGGGTTGTACTAGGCTCATTTATTTAAGAATTTGATAAGCGACCAATGCAACAATATACGCAAAAAGACTCATAAATACCAGTTGTGTCACGGGCCATTTCCAAGAATTGGTCTCACGTTTGACGATTGCGAGGGTACTCATGCATTGCATGGCGAAAGCATAGAACAGCAAAAGGGAAATGCCGGAGGCCAAATTGAACAAAGGTTTTTTGGTCTGGGAATTGATTTCCGCGGCCATTCTGTGTTTAATGGTCTCCTCTTCGTCGCTGCCCACGCTATAAATCGTGGCAAGTGTACCGACGAATACTTCCCGTGCGGCAAAAGAGGTCAAAACGGCAATACCGATTTTCCAATCGTACCCCAAAGGTTTTACTATGGGTTCGATGGTCTTTCCTATAATACCGATATACGAATTCTCCAATTTGAAACTTGAAATTTCTTGGTTGATCGCCATTGAAACCAATTCTGACCTTCGTATTGTCAACGAATCGGCAATTACCGAATCAGAAATGTTATGACCATTCTTTGCCTCACTGTTTTTAAGCGAATTTTGATAGCGCGAAAGCTCTTGTTCGATGATGGTTTGGTTAAATATCGAAAGCCCTTCGGTTTCGATGCGACTTTTTACGATCTGTTCGGCATTTTCGAATTCATGGGAATACCCGTTGGATCCAAGAAACCATAGAATAATGGAGATGGCCAAGATGATCTTGCCCGCACCGAAAACAAAACTCTTGGTTTTTTCCCATACCGTTAAGGCAACATTTTTTAATAGCGGAAGCTTATAATTGGGCATTTCGACCACAAAAAAAGTACGGCTTTTTATCTTTAGAATCTTGTTCAGGATCATCGCCGAGACGATTGCCGCTGCAAAACCGATGAGGTAAAGGAGCATTAGGGTCAAAGCTTGGTAGCTCAGGCCCAAAAAACGTCCTTCGGGTATGACTAAGGCGATAATGATCAAATAGATAGGCAAGCGAGCGGAACAGGTTGTAAAGGGGGTTACCAAAATTGTGATCAAACGCTCCTTCCAGCTCTCGATATTGCGGGTAGCCATGATTGCCGGAATGGCGCATGCCGTGCCCGAAATTAAGGGGACCACACTCTTTCCGCTGAGTCCGAAAGGGCGCATCAACCGATCCATCAAGAACACGACGCGGCTCATGTACCCCGATTCTTCAAGTAGGGCGATAAAAAGGAATAGGAAAGCGATTTGGGGAATGAAAATCACGATGCCGCCGATTCCGGCCAGAACACCTTCGGCGATCAGATCTGTAAACACACCGGGAGGCAAAGTGGTTTTGATCCAACCACTGGCCTTCACGAACAATTCGTCGATATAGTCCTGTGGAACACTGCTCCAATCGTAAATGGCCTGAAAGATGGTAAGAAGTATGACAAAAAAGATCAGATACCCGAATATTTTATGGGTCAGAATTTTGTCAAAGGATGCTCTCAGACCTTTTGCCGCGTTTACATCTATCTTATAAGTTTCTTTTAAGATGCCGTTGATGAACTGATAGCGTAGAATGGTTTCCTTTTGCTGTAGACGTTTCAGTTCCGATTTTGATTTTGTGACAAAGGAAGAGGCGTCTTTGATCAAATTTTTCTCGATCGGCATAAAGTTGACATCCTGCGTGATGACCAGCCAAAGTTTGTAAAGATCTTGTTTGGGAAAGGTCGTTTTCAGTCGGTCAAAATAGTCTGGCTCGATTACGGTAATGTCGACATTTTGCTTTATGGGAATGTTCTTATAATCGGCGATCAATTCTTTAAGATAGTCGATACCCATGCCTTTTCTGGTACTTACCAAGGCAATCTTTGTATTCAATTTTTCCTCTAAAAGCGGAATGTCTAGGGTAATTCCTTTTTTATCCATTCGGTCGGCCATATTGATGACCAGAATGGAAGGAATCTTCAAATCCTTTATTTGGGTAAAGAGCAGCAGGTTTCTTTTGAGGTTCTCGACATCCGAGATTACGATGGCCACATCTGGGTGGTCCTTGTCGTTTTTGTTCAGCAGCAGTTCGACGGCCACACTTTCGTCCAACGAAGTTGTATTCAGGCTATACGTTCCAGGAAGATCCAGTATATGTGCCCGAACGCCCCTCGGCAGTTTACAGATTCCTTCCTTTTTTTCGACCGTAATACCGGGGTAGTTGCCCACTTTTTGATTAAGACCCGTGAGTTGATTGAAAACGCTTGTCTTTCCGGTGTTGGGATTGCCTATAAGCGCAACATTGATTTGTTTGCTCATAGGGCGATATTGTCTTCAACAAGTTCCAATTCGATTAGTTGCGCCACGGTACGGCGAATGGCGATATGTGAACCGTTGACATTGATATAGATCGGGTCTTTGAACGGGGCTACCTGTACCAATTCAATTTCATTGCCCGGTAGACACCCCAATTCAAGAAGTTTTATGGGCAGTATGTCTTCGGAGAATTCTTTGATAATGCCCTTTTGACCTCGTTTCAACTGTGCAACGGTTACTATCAATTTTTATTTAGATTGATTATAAGTAAGGACAAAAATAAGGGAAAAAACCGAACTGATGGAGCAAATTTTTAAAAAATGGTATTTGTAACTTAGTTTACATACGAAGCCTTCAATATTTTAAGGTCTTCAATCAATCGCTCGATTTCCTGTGTTTTGGTACCGTCGTAAAATCCGCGGATACGTTTTTCCTTATCCACCAAAATAAAATTTTCGGTGTGGATCATGTCAAAGGGCCCTCCATCGCCATCGTTCTGTACGGCGAGATACGATTTACGGGCAAGCTCATATATCTGTTTTTTGTCTCCGGTGACCAGGTTCCATTTTTTGTCGTCTACCCCTTTTTCCAGAGCATATTTTTTTAGCTGTGCCACCGAATCGATTTCCGGTGTCACGGAATGGGAAAGTAGAAGCACCTCATCGTCATTTCGAACATGCGCCTGAATATCGACCATATTCTTGGTCATTATCGGGCAAATGGTCGGGCATGTAGTAAAGAAGAAATCCGCGATATAGATTTTGTTCCTGTAGTCTTCTTGGGTAACGGTTCGACCATTTTGATTGGTTAAGGAAAAGTCTTTTACGGTATGATATTTTTTTACATATTGAATCGTACTATCGACAAGTTCAGGGTTGACCATTGAAGGTTGATAAACAGGCAAGACTTCTTTCGGTTGCAGTGCTTGGTAGAACAGATAGACAATGATGGAAGAGAGCGCGAAGAAGGCGAGTGCAAATAAACGATAGCTGGCAAAAAACTTTCTCATAATCGTTTTGCAAAGGTACATCAGCAAAGTGGGGCTTTCAAACCTTCGCGACCCACAGTGCTGTTAAACTTTCATAAAAAAACGGGTGCCTTATGAGTTTCTTTTTTTAAGAATTGTTAAAGATGTACTTTTGTGCGTTTTAAGAATAAAAAGAACCTAGATGACAATAACGATCCAGATTATACAATTTGTCATTATTATATCCATACTCGTGATACTTCATGAGTTCGGACATTTTTTGCCGGCAAGATATTTCAAGACCAAGGTCGAAAAATTCTACCTCTTTTTTGATTGGAAGTTTTCCCTTTTCAAGAAAAAGATCGGGGAAACCGAATATGGGATCGGGTGGTTGCCGTTGGGCGGCTACGTCAAGATTGCGGGTATGATCGATGAGAGCATGGATACCGAGCAAATGAAAGAACCGCCCAAGCCATGGGAGTTCAGGAGTAAACCGGCCTGGCAACGCCTAATCATTATGTTGGGCGGGGTAACCGTCAACTTTCTGTTGGCGTGGTTTGTCTATTCCATGTTGCTTTTTAACAACGGCGATACCTATATACCTGCCGATAGTTTGAAATACGGGATTCTTGTAGATTCTGTTGGTGAGCAACTAGGATTACGGACCGGCGACAAGATATTGGCGGTAGATGGCAAAAAGACCAAAACCTTCAGGGATGCCGTTTTACAGATAATTTTAGGGGATGAGGTGACCGTGGAACGAGAGGGGCAGGAACTTGTCATTCCGTTATCCGATGAGGGCAAGGCCACGGTATTTAAATTACAGGGAAGAAATTTTTTAAGTTATCGTCAAAAAGCGATTGTCGATAGCGTGATTCCCAAATCGGCGGCTTTAAAAGCAGGAATCATGTCGGGAGACGAAATTGTTGGTGTAAATGGCAAACCTGTTGATTATTGGGATCAACTAACAGGGTTGATATCGTCTTCACCCAATGGCCGTATGAATATCGAGGTCAACAGAAACAACGCCAAGACCAATGTTGAGCTGGTTGTGCCCGAAGAGGGAAAAATAGGCATTTATCCGAGCATCGAAGACCTACGGGTTACCGATACTTACGGTTTCTTTGAGTCAATACCCGCCGGTTTCAAAAGAACCATTAAAGTGTTGACCGACCAAGTGCGTCAGTTCAAGGTGATTTTCAATACCAAAACAGAGGCCTATAAACAGGTCAAGGGCCCCATTGGTATTGTAGAGATGATGTCCCCCACTTGGGATTGGACATTTTTTTGGAGTTTTCTAGCCATGTTCTCGGTCTGGTTGGCCTTTGTGAACTTATTGCCGATACCGGCGCTCGATGGGGGCCATGTCATGTTTTTGCTCTATGAGATTATTTCAGGAAGACCCCCAAGTCAAAAGGTACTTGAAACAGGCCAGATTATCGGGTTTGTTTTTATTTTGGGGCTTATGGCCATTATTTTTGGCAACGATATCTGGAATATCATCAAAAGGTTCTTGTAACGATTACAGAAATTCGTAATCGACACATCAAAACCGCTTATTTTTTATGGCGTGTTTTGAAAAAAAAATTATATTTGCACCCGCTTTGCCTAGGTAAGGCAGTAGATCTTCCTCAGTAGCTCAGTTGGTTAGAGCATCTGACTGTTAATCAGAGGGTCGTTGGTTCGAGCCCAACCTGAGGAGCTTAATGAGAGCAAGCCATTCAATCTCTTGAATGGCTTCTTTATTTTAGACCAGTACAACATCTGTACAACAAATAGATTCGAATTATTTGCTTTTAAAAATAGGTGTCGATTTTCATTTGATTTGTAATTAGGCATTATACTCATCGTTTATTTTGACTTTAGCAAATCTTTTATTTTGTCAGGATTATCAAAGTTCCCCCAGAAGTATTCAATTTCAATTTGGTCATCAAGAACCCTATAGAACATGGTAGTATGCTTAGTAATCAAAGCCGCCCTACTTTGGTTGTCATACTCTGATACTTTAAACATTTCTGGATGTTCAATTATTTGCTCAACGGTATGTTCAACTATGTCCACAAAATTAGTTGCTATTTCAACCGTCCATAGCTCCAGCAGGTAGTCGACTATTCCATTAAAGGAGGTTTCTGCGGTTCTAGTCCAAACTACGGTCATGTAAGCAACTTTTTACGAGCATCCGAAATAACGGATTCGTGACTTCGAACCCTTCCTTTCTCACTATCGTTTCGACTGGCCCTAAGCGCCTCTTTTATTTCAAAAACCTTTGCCTCCTCAGGAAAGAGTATTTTGCTCAAAATTACCATTTCATCGATCGTGAAATTCTTTTTTTTGACCTTGTTGTAGAAGGTAGCCCGTGACACACCTAGCTCTTCGATTAAATACTCTTTCTTGAACTTGCTACCCTCTATATATATGTCGATGTTATCGAGTAAACTTTGATAGCCGTATACAATGTCTAACATAATTATTGTTTTATTCTAAAATAACTAGACTAATGTACTTATTATATTAGACTTCAGCAAGAATTTGAGTATTAATAACTATCCTTTTTTTGAACTTTTAGAACGGTAAGTTAAGAATAATAGGACTTATTTTTAGCAGTCAAATATTTCAAACTCCAAATCCTTTATCCCCTTTTTATACTTATTCATCCCCAAATTAACCTTTCTCTTCGTTTTCCGGTTTTAGAATGATTTTGATTTGGACATCTTCGTTGGTATCAATCAAAAAACGAACAGCATGCTACTCATCACAAGAAAAACCATTCTAATTATCGTCTTCATTTCAATCTGCATATCCTGTAAAACGACTAAAGGACAGGTCGTAAAGCAAAGTAGAACTTTGGTCAATTTAGCGGGCAAAGAAATTTCAACGGACTCCCTCGACATTTTTTTGCTAAGCCAAATGAAGGCATTGGATGTCCCGGGGGTCTCTGTGGCCATTATAAACCATGGAAAAATAGTTTATCATACGGTTAAGGGATATTCCGATATTGAAACCAAAAAGAAAGTAACGGAGAATACCATTTTTGAAGGAGCTTCGCTTTCAAAACCTTTGTTCGCCTATTTTATAATGGGCTTCGTTGAAGAAGGCAAGTTGGATTTGGACAAGCCACTTTTTGAGTATTTACCCTATGAGGATATTGCCGATGATATGCGCTATAAAAAGATTACGGCCAGAATGGTACTTTCCCATACAACAGGATTCCCGAATTGGAGGTCTGACTTCGAAGAGGGTAAACTGTTCATCAAATTCGAACCAGGTAGTGCCTTTGAGTACTCCGGGGAAGGATACCAATATTTGGCCAAGGTTTTGATGCACATATTAAAAACAGATGATGCCGGATTGGAAGCTATCTATCAAGAACGGATTGCTCGTCCTTTGAAGATGGACATAACCAAATATCTTCAAGACAAGAAGAACATGAAGAATAAGGCAAAAGGTTATTTTGAAGGAGTGGCTGTAGAAGAAGACGATGATCCTTTCATTTTCGGGGCCGCGTTTTCAATACATTCCGAAGCCTTGGATTTTTCAAGATGGGTAATTGCCCTAATGGATGAACAAGGTCTATCCAAAGAAAGCTACAAACAGCTTTTTGAAACCCAAGTTGAATTACCAGAAGACCACCCCCAAAGACAAGAAGGCATAACGGATTGGACATTGGGATTTGCAAAAGCTACTCTCCCGTACGGATCGGCTTATGGTCATGGTGGTAACAACCCTGGATATAGTAGCTTATTCGTAATTTCACCGGACACAAAATGGGGTTTTGTCATTTTCACAAATGCCAATCAATCAACCTTGCCATTGACATTATTGCAATATCTTATGGTGCCGTAGGTATTAAAAAAATTATAGTGTCAGAAATAGAATATGAACAGCTTTAGATTCAATAAATCGGATTATCATCTTACGATAATGTACTTTATTATCGCTACTTCTTGGCTGGCTTTTCGATATACAGTTGAAAAATACACCAATTTCGAAATTGTTACCGGATTGTTAGGATTTATACTAAAGACACTCGTATTAATAGCGATCATCACATGGCTCATCCAAAAATATATCGTATCTCAAAAAAAATACTTTGTTTTCTTCCTGCTCACATTTACGGCTTTAGGACTTGTTGGGTTTTTAGATCTGCTTCGAGATTATTTTACCGCCGACCCTCCTTGGCAATGGAATCCCTCTTTGGCTATTATCCTGGTCAATAGTTTTTATAATTCTACACCCGATGTTGCATTGCCCTTAGGGCTCATTTTAGGTAAAAAATTCTATGAGAATAAGTTGGATTATGTTCAGTTGCAAAATGCCCAAAAAGAGTTGGAACTGAAAGTGTTGCGTTCACAATACAATCCACATTTTCTGTATAACAGCCTAAATACAATAGATGCCCTAATTGACTATTCCCCGAAAGAGAAGGTCAAGAAGTACATTTCTCATTTAGCAGCTCTTTATCGGCATTTGATCCATACCAAGGATGAGGATATCGTAACCTTGGAAGATGAACTTGAATTGGCCAGAAATTATTTTTACTTGATTGAAACCCGGTTTGAAAACGATTATAGTTTTGAAATAATAAACAAGACAGTTCCTAAGACTATTTACTTACCTAATGGAGCCCTGCTGACAGTTTTGGAAAATGTGGTCAAGCACAACAAAGCTTTGGATGAAAAAATTATCAGTACAGTAATCTTAATCGAAGAGGAAATCGTTTCGATTACGAACTCAAAAACCAATGGTCTAACTAAGAATGAATCATTGGGCACGGGTCTTAAAAACCTGTCTAAGCGATACGAATTATTGAGCGACCAAACAATCGAGGTGGAAGAAACCGAGGCTATTTTCACAATCAAATTACCTTTGTTAAAGGTTTTGGATTAAACCGATATTTATGAATGTTCTTATTTTAGAAGACGAAACTCCTGCACATAAGAAATTGGTTTCCTACCTATCCGATTTCTTCGACGAGTCTTTTACCATGGATAGTTCAAGAACCGTGAAAGAAGGCACCGCATTGTTAAAACGAAATGCTTATGATTTAATACTGTCGGACATCAAACTATTGGACGGTAGTTCTTTTGAAGTTTTTGAAAAGGCAGAAACCGCGACTCCAATAATCTTTTGCACGGCTTATGATGAACATTTACTGCAAGCCTTTCAAACGAACGGTATCGCCTACATCCTTAAACCTTATTTGAAGGAAGACTTCGACAAAGCCCTAAAAAAGTTCCTTGACCTTTTTGAGCCAAAAACGCTAGAAAAAGATATTTTCAAAAAACTCAACAACGTACTTGAGCATCGCAATGAAAATTACAAGAAACGATTTGCTATCAAGAAACGGGAAGGAATAAAATTATTGAACACTACTGATATTTCGTTGATTCAGGCCAACGGGGATTTTTGCAAGGTTATTGGTTCAGATGGCCAACTCCATAGTATTACGCAAAACATTGGTTCAGTAATCAAAGAGTTGAACCCCAAACATTTTTATAAAATCAACCGAAGTCAAATCGTGAATATCGGACACATTGAAAATATCGAATCTTACGCAAAGAATCGGCTTGCACTCAAAATTCGAGGATTCGAGGAACACGCCATAACTAGCTCTTCAATTACAAAGGGATTTAGAAATTGGCTCGAACAATAGTATAGTTTAATTGAACTTTTCTAAAGACAAGAACTGTTTATCAAGCTTTAAGTAAGTGGTTCTCTTTTAAATTACGGCGCACATCCTCTTTGAATACTCTCTGACACCATTCATTGATTTTCTTAGCTAAATTCAGCCTTTTTTTTGCTAACTGTAAGTCAATTTCTTTCGAAAGAGTGATTAATTTACCCTTCTTGTATCCTACGTAGAGGCTGTTGTTTTTGAGTTTATTAAACGCTTCAATTTCTTCCTTACTGGGGAGAATGGTATTAAGCAAATCAAATTTTTTTTTCGAATCTCCGACCGATTTCAGTTTGGATAACCTCATTTCATAATGAAGAAATGATGATTGAACTAATTTAAGTTTGTGGTCATACATCATTGCCATTGCAGTGTTCCACCGGTCTTCATACCAATCTTCATCTCTACTGTTCAGAACATCAACATACAGACAAGCCTTACCAAGTTCTTCTAGACAAAATTGACTTAATGCAAAACTTCGAGGAAATTTCGAATATTTAAACAAGATTGTTGCTTCATCTAGGAGGTCATGAGCGTTCTTCAATGTTTCTAAAACAATCTCGTTTACAGAAGCTCTTGATGGCAATTTTTTGTTCATAATCAATACTAGAGTTAAGATAGATCGTTTATTTGAACTTCACTTTAAATAAAATCAGTTGGCCCGTTGGCCAGCCAACCATCTTTGATAATCAGCTTTGCCCTTAGCAAACTCAATGGCGCTTGAATAAAAGTGGTGTGAACCATCTTGGGCCTGTATATTTAGAACATAATAAAGATTATCCGTCTGAGCCGGATGTAGCGCCGCTTCAATAGCCGTCCTGCTTGGCGAACTGATTGGACCAGGGGGCAATCCAACTACTCTTCGAGTATTGTATGGATGGTCTACTTCAACATCACTCTTGTGAATGATACCATCCCATCGGCCAAGTAATCTAGCAATGTATACATTGGTAGCATCAATTCCCAATGGGATTCCTTTCTCAAGGCGATTGTAAATTACGGAGGCTACCAAATTACGTTCCGAATCTATTTTTGATTCATTTTCAATGAGACTGGCAATGATGACAATTTCTCGCTTCGTTCTACCTAGTTCCAGTGCCAACCCATCCCATTCCGGTTGCCAAACTAATTTAAATTGTTTTACCATTTTCGCGATTATCTCCTTTGGGTGGGTGCCAAATTCAAACTCGTAAGTTGTAGGGTAAAGATATCCTTCAAGGCTTTTTGTTTCGGAATCTATCTCTTGGATTAGGCTAGTATCATCCATCAATGCCAATACCTCTTTTTCACTCATCAATGGCTCTACCGGAAACGCTTTTGAAATGCGTTTGGCAATCTCAAAACGGGTCCAACCCTCTGGAATAGTTAGCGTCCTGGTTCTTCTCTTCCCGTGTTTAAGCTGGTTTATAACCTCGATGGGGCTGATGGGAGAAGGAAATTTGTAATCACCTGCTTCCATTTTAACGTCTCTATTAAAGAATCGCAAATAAATTTTGGTTGCCAAGGGTGCCTGTAGTACATCATGATCTCGCAATACTCCGAGAATACTATTTGAAGTAGAACCTTGTTCAATCACAATATATTTCTTGGCGTTATTATGCCTTACAGGGCTATGCAAATCATTATACAACCAAAAAGCGAATCCGCCCGCAATCAGGATGACCATTATAAAAATCACCTTTAAGGAGCGAACAAATTTCATTTACAACAATGCTTTAGATCTCAAAATTGAAATAATCTTATTATTGAACTTTTATCTTAAAAACTAACTAGTTCTTCTTTGCCAATTTAAAAATAGCTAATGACTTATTGTTGTGATAAGTACCTTAAGAATATGAAATGCCTTCTCATTTAAAACGACAACATTATCATCAGAAATACTTAGATATTGAGGAAATGGGTTCCCTTTATCATCATTTACAATTCCTTTGCTTAAATCGTCAATATATAACCGAACTACATTAATATCATCCTCATTAGTTGATTCAAGTGCTTCTATATTTGAATTAGTATGTATATACGCATTTCTAACTATCCTGAGGCAATTTAAATCCCGTATATGATTGCCACCATGCCTATCAACCCATCCTTTGCCCAAGGTACTATCAAGATATGCGAACATTCCAACTAACATTAAACCTGAAAACAAATATTGGTTTTCATCTAGAAAATCTTTGCGGGCTCCAGTTTCCGAAGCATAAGTTTTGACACCTTGGGTTAGAGATTGAAATAGGGCGCTCGCGAAATAGAATCCTCTCTTGGCTGATTTTGAATGTTCCTCTGTTGAACTTACCTGCTTAGGCTTTCTAGAATATTTCATCATTCTTTATTTAAACTTCTCGTTAATCACTTATAACAATGCCTTCAAAATGCAGCTCTTTTTTTGTTGCCATAGTTCGGGCGAGAAGTTTGCCATGAGCGAAGCCGAAGGGAGCCCAACCTAAGAATCCAAGCAAATGCCGACCTGCTGTGCGGCATTTTTTATTCGTAATGACGGCATTTTCGAACTAGCGAATCATCGATAGATCAAGGAAGAATTCTCACCATAATATCTTTATAGTAAACAGTACTGCCCGGATCATGGCCTTGAAGTGCGAAGGTTCCCTGGCTTAAGACCCTGTTGACTTCGCCTTCGTCCCGAACGGGGTCATCAGGTTCGGTATAGTCAACGACCACGATATCGTTTATTTTCACGATTATTCGTTTGCCTTCTACCTTGATATATTCAGTATACCATTCATTGTCATCGACATAGGTTTCCCTAACGTTGACAATGTTATACAGGCTTCCTGTACGTTTCCAATCCCCCTGTGAATTGTTGACCTGTACCTCATAGCCGTATTTGGGCCATCCACTTTCCTGATACTGGGTATGCATATAAATTCCTGAATTCGACCCCGGTTTGGTCATGACCGACGCCTTGAATTCGAAATTTGTAAAGGAATGATTGCCCACTTCACCCATATAGAACAAGTGGGCTACGGGACCGTTGACCTTTATCGAGCCATTTTCAATGGAAAAGCTTTGGGCGTTATTGCCCACCTTCCATCCGTCAAAATTTTCACCGTTGAATAAAGAAATCCAACCGCTTTCATCTTTTTCGTTTGAGTCTTGGCCAAAACCAATGGACATCAAAAAGAATATGAACATGAAAAGTGGGGCAATGATTCTAGGTTTCATGGGATTTGAATTGATATGGAATACAATGTAAGAAAAATAAATTTGTGCCAAGGGCAGGAATATTCAAATACGCCATACAATAAAAGGGCCTTTAAATAGTACTTTCAAGGCTGTTTTTTCATTACCTTTCTTCTCCTTGTCACGTCAAATAACCTTAGCGATATGATGAAACTGAATTCCCGTCGAAAATTTATTAAAAAAACGACCGCTGCCGGAATTTGTATTTCGATCGTGCCGAGTCATGTAATCAGCGGATTGGGCCATAAACCGCCCAGCGATACCCTGAACATAGTAGGGGTCGGGGTTGGTGGTAAAGGGTTCAACAATCTTAACGCCATGGATACCGAGAACATAATCGGACTCTGTGATATCGACTGGAATTATGGCCAAAAGTGTTTCGATGCCTTTCCGAAGGCCAAGAAATATTATGATTGGCGAAAAATGTTCGATGAACTAGGAGATTCGATGGATGCCGTCATGGTAGCGACGGCCGATCATACCCATGCCGCTATTTCGGCCACGGCCTTAACTATGGACAAACATGTGTACTGCCAAAAACCCCTGACACATTCGGTCTACGAATCGCGGTTGTTGACAAAATTGGCCGAACGATACAACGGCGCGACCCAAATGGGCAATCAGGGAAATTCAGGTGATGGGGTGCGGCAACTCTGTGAATGGGTCTGGAATGGTGAGATCGGTGAGGTCGTCGAAGCCCATGCATGGACCGACCGACCCATTTGGCCACAAGGTCTGGAACGCCCGAAAACGGCGATGGAAATACCGAAGAATTTTGATTGGGACTTGTTTATTGGTCCGGCGCCCATGTGTCCGTATCATGAAATATATACGCCATGGAACTGGCGCGGGTTTTGGGATTTCGGCACGGGGGCCTTTGGTGATATGGCTTGTCATGTGATGGATCCTATCTATAGGGCGTTGAAATTGAAATATCCGGAGGCAATTTCGGGCAGTTCCACCACAGTGAATACCGAAAGTGCCCCGAACGCGGAAAAAGTTCGTTTCGATTTCCCTGAGAGGGAGGCCTTGGAAAAAGTAAAAATGCCACCGGTAAAAGTGCACTGGTATGATGGAGGATTCCTCCCCGACAGGCCCGATCTCCTTGATGACGGCGTTCCCATGATAAGAGATGGGTTAGGAGGATGTTTGCTTGTTGGCACTAAAGATACGTTGATATGCGACTGCGGAGGGTTCAACCCAAGATTGCTTTCGGGTAGGCTTCCAGAGGTTGCCCCCTATTTAAAAAGGATACCGGGCGCAGTGGGCTATATCGATGGGCCACATGAGCAAGATTGGATACGGGCGTGCAAGGAATCTCCTGAAAATAGAACAAATGGGTCTGCGAGTTTCGATTATTCGGGGCCTTTCAACGAAATGGTACTGTTAGGGGTTCTGGCGATTCGCCTTCAAGGATTGAACAAAACGTTGAAATGGGACGGGGAAAATATGAAGTTTACCAATATCGGTGCCAACGAAACCATGCAGGTCGTTGAAAAATTCGGCTTCGAAATGGTGAACGGGTCGCCCACCTGGAATGTAGAACGGAAAGAATTCAATGCACTCGAATCGGCGACCGAGTTTATCTGCCATACCTATCAAAATGGATGGAGCCTCCCTGAAATGCCTTCTTAAAGCGCAATATTATTGAAATTCAAGAATCAACTATTCTAAAAAGATGGTTATTTTAGTTGTTTCCTTTTCAAAGGGGAATCCCATCTACCGAATAAGGCTATTTAATTAAGATATGTCCAAAAGCTTTTTACAGATACACCCCAAAGACAATGTACTGGCCGCTCTTCAAGATCTATCGAAAGGCGCGTTGATCGATCATAACGGCGAACATTTTGAATTGGCAACGAACGTATCGGCCAAGCATAAGTTCACCATTTCCGAATTATCGGTCAATGATGAAATAATCATGTACGGGGCCTTGGTGGGCAAGGCGACACAACCGATTGCCCAAGGTGCGGCCATAACGACCGAAAATGTGGTACATGCCTCTTCGGAATATGCGGTGGGCAAGGAAAAATTGCTTTGGTCGGCACCGGATGTTACCCGATGGAAAGACAAGACTTTTAACGGCTATCATAGGGCCGACGGTAGCGTAGGAACGGCCAATTATTGGTTGGTCATTCCCATGGTCTTTTGTGAGAACAGAAATGTCGAAGTAATGAAATCGGCCTTGCTAAAATCATTGGGGTATTATACGACCAGTGATTTTATCGTTGACACCGAGACCTTGGTAAGTCGATATAAAAAAGGTGCAAGCGAAGATGAATTGATGGAAGCCAAAATAATTCAAGGTCCTGATGAAATCATACAGAACAGGTTGTTCCCGAATGTTGATGGCATCAAATTTCTGACCCATGAAGGAGGGTGTGGGGGCTTCCGTTTAGACTCTGAAACCCTATGTAACCTTTTTGCCGGGTATATTACCAATCCGAATGTCGCAGGGGCAACGATTTTAAGTTTGGGCTGCCAAAACGCTGAAGTCAAGAATGTATTGAAAGGAATCGAGGCGCGCGACCCAAACTTTTCAAAGCCGCTTTATATTTTAGAGCAACAGAAAAGTGAAAGCGAACGTCACTTTATCGAAGAGGCCGTAAAGAAAACCTTTATAGGGCTGATCGAGGCGAACAAGATCGAACGTGCACCGGCTTCGCTGGGCCATCTGACCTTGGGACTCGAATGTGGTGCTTCTGACGGGTTTTCAGGAATCTCGGCAAATCCTGCATTGGGCTATGCATCCGATTTATTGGTTGCGCTTGGCGGAACTACGATACTATCCGAATTTCCCGAACTGAATGGGGTCGAGCAAGAATTGATAAATCGTTGCGCAACCGAAAACGAGGCGAAGAAATTTGCAGATCTTATGGATTCGTATTCCGCTAGGGCGGTGGCATTGGGGTCTGCCTTTGCCAATAACCCTTCGCCCGGCAATATCAAGGACGGACTGATTACCGATGCCATCAAATCGGCTGGAGCGGCAAAAAAAGGTGGAACATCACCTGTGACCCAAGTGCTTGACTATACCGAGAAATCGACCCGTAAAGGACTCAACCTATTGTGTACCCCCGGCAATGACGTGGAAAGTACTACCGGACTCGCCGGCTCAGGATGCAATGTAATCGCCTTTACCACCGGATTGGGTACCCCAACAGGTAACCCCATCGCCCCCGTAATCAAAATGTCAAGTAATAATACCTTGACGGATCGCATGCCTGACATCATTGATTTCAGTACCGGAAGTATTATTACCGGTGAGGATACGATCGAGACGAAAGGGGCCGAATTACTTGATTATATCATAAAAGTCGCAAGTGGCGAAGTCGTTACGGCTGCGGTACGTCTAGGGCAAGAAGATTTTATCCCTTGGAAAAGGGGTATTTCATTGTAGAATATCTTTTCAAGATTATATAGTTAAAGAACCGACAAGATGAACATTGATTCACATCAGCATTTCTGGAAATATGAACCTGTAAAACACGCATGGATCGATGAGGACATGGCAGTAATTCGGCGCGACTTTCTACCGGAAGATTTAAAGAAAGTCTATCAAGAAAACGATATTGATGGCTCTGTGGCCGTTCAGGCGGATCAAACCTTGGCCGAAACCGATTTTCTGCTCGACCTTGCCGACCAAAATGATTTTATAAAAGGAGTGGTCGGATGGGCCGACCTACGATCGAACGCCATTGACGCGGTAATGGAAAAATATAGCGCCGAGAAGAAGCTGAAAGGTTGGCGCCATATCGTACAGGGTGAAGCCGACCATAATTTCTTGATGAGGCCTAGTTTTTTAAAGGGCATTTCATTATTGGAGAAATATGGCCACGTTTATGACATTCTCATTTTTCCCCATCAATTGGGTGCTGCCTTGGAGTTCGTAAAACAGTTTCCGAACCAAAAATTCGTTATTGATCATATAGCCAAGCCCTACATCAAAGATGGATTTTTTGAGGGCTGGGCCATTTTGATAAAGGAAATCGCCCGATACGAAAATGTCTATTGCAAACTATCGGGAATGATTACCGAGGCCGATTACAAAACTTGGACCCCACAACAGATCATACCTTATATGGACTGGGTGCTAAATGTTTTTGGCCCCGACCGCATTATGTACGGATCCGACTGGCCGGTTTGTCTTGTGGCAGGAAATTATGGGCAGGTCAAGCAATTGGTAGTTGATTTCATTGCCCCCCTGAGCGACGGTGAAAGGATGGCAATTATGGGCGGGAATGCGATTGAATTTTATGATCTGTAATCTTCGTTTACCTTCAATCAAGGATTGTGACGGGCCTTATGTGACTAATATCCAAGTGGTCCTTCATTTCATTTTGTAGCACCAAAAGGTCAGAAAATAACATATCCACTTTTTCTTGATACTCGGGCAATTCGGCAAGATCGTTCATCTCTTCGGGGTCTTTTTCCATATCGAACAGCAGTACCTTCTTCAATTTGGGATAGACGATCAGTTTAAAGCCATCTTTGCGGATCATACGTTGCAGGTCGATATATCCGTTATAAATGGCGTCATAATGACTTTCTGTTCGGCTTCCATCGACCAAATCGAGAATACTATTGAAGAATACATAATCGGGTTTTTCAATGCCCGCCAATTCAAGACTTGTTGCCATGGCATCCTGCAGATAAATATCCGCATCGATTTTTTTTCCTTCAGGAATATCGGGCCCGACGATCATAAATGGAGGTCGAATGCTATGGTCAAATTGTGATTGCTTCCCCAACAGCCCGTGCCGGCCTACGGCCAGTCCATGGTCGGAAGTGAAAATGACGTAGGTATTGTCCATCTTTCCCGAAGCTTTTAGGGCTTCCAGAATTTCACCTACTTGATCATCAAGATGGGATATCAGCGCATAATACTCCTGTTTGTGTTTTTTGACCGCGTATTCCGTTCTGGGAAAAGGTGCCAGGGCCTCGTCCCTTAAATCAGGGCCATTTCCCATACTGTCCTTATAAGGGTACATGGGGAGAAAACTTTCAGGAACACTAAGATTCTCCAAAGGGTACTTGTCCAAATATTCTTTTGGAGCCTGCCTTGGGTCATGTGGCGCATTGAAGGCGAGGTACATAAAAAAAGGCTTGTCACTTTTTTTGGCCTTATCGATAAAACCTAGCGCATCGTCTTTCAGTACTTCGCTCCAGTGTTTGCCACCCTGCCAAAAACCGCCATATTTTTTATCGGTCGGCGACCAGGTCGTGTCATTTTCACTTAGCGGGCGATTATAGCCGATCGCCCTGATTTCCTCATTGGTCGCTCCCTTCGCCAACATCTCGTTTACAATGGGTATGGTGCCTTGATGGCTCCAAGAATCCCTTGGCATACCGGGCCTGACGTGTACGACATTTTGAAAAACACTATCGGCTAGGGCATCGACATGCCATTTGCCGGTCATATAGGTTTCGTATCCGGCACTTGCCATGAGCCTGCCCCAGGTCTTGTCCATATTCTTACCTTTTATCCACCGTTGACGAAAGGCATTGGCATCCCATACACTTCTACCCGAGATTATCATCGCTCGTGAGGCCGCACATATGGCACCGTTCCAGCCGCCCATATTGTACGCATGGGTAAACGTCGTTCCGTTTTGTACTAATCGATCGAGGTTAGGGGTCTGAACCTCATTATTGCCCAAGGCATTGATGGCGGTATAGGTAAGGTCATCCGCAAAGATGAAAACGATATTCGGCTTTTCACTGATCGGTTCTTTTTTATTGGCGCATGAGATACAAAAAAATGCGATTGCAATAAGTGCCGTTAGTTTGTTCATTTCGTAAAGGTATCAAAATATAAGGCCAATTTTAAGGGTGGTATCCAAGTCAAATAAAAATAAGGTAAATTAGTGGCGAATGCACAGTTTATCTATTCAGATGGAATCTTTTCACGATTTTGGTTTAAAAATTAAAGGATTCATATTGACATTGTTTCTATGTTTGTCCTTTACAAGTTGCCCGGCCCAAATGGAAAAATCCAAAACCCTACATGTACAGGAAATCAAAACGGATAAAGAGATCGACTTGGCCGTTGTTTCAGAATTATTGGAAGAACGAACAGAGCTTCATTCGATCGACCTGCTCAATTGGTCCGAATTTCAATACTTGCCCGAAGTACAGTTTAGAATTGCGCATCACGATAATCAAATTTGGCTGAAGTATTATGTGAATGAAAAAAGCATTCTGGCCGAGGTCACCGAGACCAATGGAGGGGTGTCTAATGACAGTTGTGTGGAATTTTTCTTCGACCCTCAAGCGAACGGCAATTATTATAACTTCGAGTTCAATTGTGTAGGGGTGACACATTTGGCCTATGGTCCCGGGCGCGCCGGGCGTACCTTTGTGGATCCTGGCATCATTGAAAAAGAAATAAAGGTAAACTCTACTTTGGGAAACCGGCCCTTTATTGAAAAATCGGGTAACCACACCTGGGAAATGACGATCATTATTCCGGCCACAAGTTTGGTGCGTGACAAGCATATTCGATTGAAAGGGCTCTCGGCAAAGGCCAATTTCTATAAATGCGGGAACAAAACTGCCGAGGCACACTACATTAGCTGGAATCCCGTTGGCACCGATAGCCCCGACTTCCATCGCCCTGAGTTTTTTGGCCAGGTTATTTTCGAATGATAACCTAAATTTTTGAACCCTATTTCTTGTTAGAGTTCAGTGTGAAATTTGATGATAAGCATAAAAATGTGTTCGAGCACATTTGTTTTTTTTCGCTTGTTTATTACTCAAAAGAACTTTACCTTGACAAGGTTGCACGATGCCGATTCAAAAAAAGCCACCCTATAGTATGAAGTCATTGCCCGGCGTAAAGAATTTTCTGAAGTATTACTTGTTGGCCATATTGTTCGTACAATGTAAAAACGCCCCTACGGATGGAGGTCTCTATCTTCCTGAAAGTTTCAGCTCGGCGGTGGTCATCGATAGTATTGAGGAAACAGTACGCCATATGGCGGTGACCGATGATAATATCATATATGCGAAGTTGAGAAATGCAACCCAGAAAGGGGTTGCCGTGGCACTTAAGGATGCCGATGGCGATAGTAGGGCAGATGATATCAAAAGGTTCGGTGCCAGCGAGGTCGAAAAGTGGAGTTATGCAACGGCCATGAGAATCTATAACGGCTATATCTATTATAGTTCCGATTTGGTGGTATACCGGCAAAAACTAAGACCAGGATCTTTAATTCCAGAAGGGGAGGTCGAAGTGGTTGTGGTCGATGATCACGAACATGGCAAGCATGAGCACATCGGCAAACCGATAGCGTTCGATGATGAGGGTCATATATTCGTTCCTTTTGGGGCGCCCTCGAATGCCTGTCAAGATCCCAAACGTACGCCGGGCGTCCCTGGAATGGACCCCTGCCCTCAATTGGAACATCACGGTGGCGTCTGGCGCTTTGATGCCGATAAATTGAACCAAACGCAAAAAGATGGTTACAAATATGCCTCTGGCATAAGAAGTCTTGTAGCGATGAACTGGAATCCCGTAGATGGCGAATTATATGCTGTAGTGCATGGACGAGACGACCTATTAAGACTTTGGCCCGATCGATATACGCCGCGTCAAAGCGCATTGCTTCCATCCGAAGAATTTATTAGAATTACCGAAGGCTCTAATTTTGGGTGGCCCTACTGCTACTACGACCAGATAAAAGGTAAAAAGGTACTTGCGCCCGAATATGGTGGCGATGGTGAAATAGTCGGTCGATGTGCTGATTTTGAAGATCCGATTATGGGTTTTCCGGGGCATTGGGCGCCCAACGACCTATTGTTCTACCAAGGAGACCAATTTCCTGAGCGATACAGAAATGGTGCTTTTATTGCATTTCACGGATCTACGAACAGGGCGCCTTATCCACAGTCCGGTTATTTTGTTGGCTTTGTTCCGTTTAAAGATGGCGAACCTAGTGGTGAGTACGAGGTTTTCGCCGATGGTTTTGCCGTCGTTGACCCAATAGAAAGTGTCAAAGATGCCCATTATAGACCTATGGGCCTTGCCGTTGGACCTGAGGGTGAGCTATATATATCCGATTCGGTGAAGGGCAAGATTTGGAAGATTACCTATGATGGTGATAGATCGGAGTTCAAGGAAGAACAACTGTTGGCAATGGAAGATAGAAAGCAGTTGTCACATATTAGAAGTCCTGATGAAGTCAAAGACAACTTACTTCCTGAAAACCTGGTCGGTGGCGCAAAGATTTATCAGCAATATTGCAGTACTTGCCATCAAATGAACGGTATGGGCGCCTCCGGAAGATTTCCGCCGCTGATAAATACAGATTGGGTAACCGGTGACAAAGATCGTCTGATACGCGTCATGCTACAGGGAATGGAAGGTAGCTTGAAAATTGAAGACGAGGTGTATAACGGTGTAATGCCACAGCATAGTTTCTTGAAAGACGAAGAAATTGCACAAGTACTGACCTTCATACGATCAAGCTTTGGCAATGAGGCCTCAGAAATATCGGAAACTGAGGTAGGCCAATTACGAAAAGTGCAAAACGAAAGTGGTTTGCCCGTAGAACCGATAAAAGTGACCACTGATTGATAATATTTAATTGATGATCATGAAAATACCAATTGAAAAGTTTAGGACCACCATCCTTATTTTGCTATGCTGTGTTTTGTTTTGCAGCGGGCAAGAGTATGATATTCTTGTAAAAAATGGCCATGTAATAGATGCCAAGAACGGAATTGACAAAGTTCTGGACATTGCTATAAAAGAAGGGAAAATAGCCGAGGTTTCCGCGAAGATTTCAGAAACGAAAGCGGCAAAGACAATCGACGCCGAAGGGTTTATTGTTGCTCCGGGACTAATCGATATCCACAGCCATAACTTTCACGGAACCGAGCCCGATGCCTACCTAAGTAACAGTTTTACGGCACTTCCACCAGATGGTTTTAGCCTAAGAATAGGGGTTACGACAATAGTTGATGTAGGCGGTGCGGGCTGGAGAAATTTTAGACTGTTCAAAGAACAGGTCATAGACCGTTCGAAAACTAGGGTACTCTCTTTTCTGAACATTGTGGGCTCTGGAATGAAAGGAGGTGCCATTGAACAAAATCAGGCCGATATGGATCCCAAATTAACGGCCATGGTCGCTAAGCGATACCCTGATTATGTGGTCGGCGTAAAATTGGCACATTATTCAGGGTTTGACTGGACACCGACCGAGCGTGCGGTCGAAGCCGGTAGATTGGCTAACATTCCGGTAATGATAGATTTTGGCGGTAGTGACCCAGAACTTTCGCTGAAAACCTTGTTCATGGAAAAATTACGGCCCGGGGATATTTTCACGCATGCCTATGCGCATGTCAATGGCCGAACACCTTTGGTAAACGAAAATGGCAAGGTCGAAGATTTTGCCTTTGAGGCACAAAAAAGAGGTATTGTTTTCGATGTTGGCCATGGCGGTGGTAGCTTTTTGTTCGAGCAGGCCGTACCAGCCTTGCAACAGGGTTTTAAGCCGAATACCATAAGTACCGATTTGCATACGGGCAGTATGAACGGGGGCATGAAGGATATCATCAATGTAATGTCCAAGTTTTTAAACCTGAACATGCCGGTCAGCGAGGTCATTGAGGCGACAACATGGAGTTCTGCGAAAGCGATCAAGCGAGAAGACTTGGGGCACCTGTCGGTCGGGGCGGTGGCCGATATGGCCATTTTGAATCTGCGTGAAGGCGATTTTGGATTTATCGACACCAAGGGCAAAAAGATGAAAGGCACCAAAAAGTTGGAGTGTGAATTGACGATCAGGGAAGGTAAGGTGGTCTATGACCTTAATGGGTTGGCCGCCGAAGTTTGGAACAAAGAATAAAATAGTAAAATAGTTACACCGAATTAAGAAGACATGCGAAATATAAAGCTTTTAATTATTGGAATTTTGATGTGCAATTTTGCACTTGCCCAGACTACTTCAAAAGATCGTATCATTTTCTTGACTCCACATTGGCAGGGCGAACGATTTGAAGATGGTCGGCCCAAGGTTGCCGATGATATTCTTGAACGGCTTAAAGAAGTGGCCATCGAAGAGGCTTGGGGCGTATTGCGAAATGAGGGTTATCATAACCAGTTCGAGGGCGGATGGGAACTATTACATGATGATGTGCCAGTAGTAGGTAGGGCACTGACGGTCCAGTATATGCCGAACCGACCCGATGTCTCCGATCAGATTGAAAAACAAGGCAAGTCAGAGGGCTACATTGGCAATACGAATTCATGGCCAATAGATATGCTGCAGGTCGGCGACGTGTATGTCGCCGATGGTTTTGGAAAAATAGTCGACGGTACGTTGATAGGTGATAACCTTGGAAACTCCATCTTTGCAAAATCGAAGACCGGGGTGGTTTTCGATGCTTCCAGTAGAGATCAAGAAGGGCTTTCTGAAATTGAAGGTTTCAATGCCTTCGTACGAGGATGGCATCCATCTTTTCTTACCGAAGTGATGTTGCTGGGCATTAATTCGCCCATTCGTATCGGTGCAGCAACGGTACTTCCCGGTGATGTGGTTCTGGGCAAGAAAGAGGGTGTGGTCTTTATCCCTGCCCATCTGGCCGAAAAAGTTGTCGTAACTTCAGAGATAATCCGCTTGCGCGATTTGTTCGGAATTTCAAGATTGAAGGAAGGAAAATATACCCCGGGTCAGATCGATAACAAATGGACCGACGAAATCGAAAAGGATTTTTCGAAATGGCTCAACGATCATATTGACGAACTTCCCGTACCGAAAGAACAGATACGTCAATTATTAAAAAAACGAACTTGGTAATAGTAAATTAAAAATAGGAAACATGGAAGAAAAAACAACACGAAGGGCTTCCTTCAAAAAAATAGGAGTGGCACTTGCAGCACTTTTTGGCATAGGTTCGGCCAATGCAATGACCAAAAAAGAGAAACAGGCGAAGAAAGAGGTCGTGGGCGATATCGTTACCGATCAAGACATTCCGCTTTTTTCGGGGGCCGTTAGACATGGCAACACCTTGTATATAGCGGGTAAAGGGGCCCATACCGAACCTTTTGAAATAAAGGCCCATACTGAAATCGTCTTGCAAGAACTGCAAAAAGAGCTCGAACGAAACGGTTCTTCCATGGAGCAAGTTTTGAAAGTGAATGTATATCTGGCCGATTTGGGCGATTACAAAGCCATGAATGAAGTTTTCCGTGGACGTTTTGGAAAGAATCCTCCGGTAAGGACCACAGTAGCCACTTATGGGGGCGTTCCGGGAAATTCGTTGGTCGAGATGGACTGTATAGCGGCAGTTGACTAGAGAAACCATTAAATTTTGAATGATGAGTACAAGAAGAAAAGCACTGAAAACATTAACGGCGATTCCGTTCGTAGGCGGAATTTTTGGCCCGAGTATATTGGCCGCAAAGGCTGCGGAGGAGACCGTTGCCAAATCCGCACTTCCGGTAAGCGGCGCGGTTGCTCGCGATTTTTTTAAAGAACTGGGCTTGCGTACGTTCATCAATGCCGCGGGCACCTATACATCGATGACCGGGTCGCTGATGCACAAAGAAGTTACCGATGCCATAAGTTACGGCGCCACCGAATATGTGAATTTAGATGAGCTCCATGATAAAGTAGGGGAGCGGATAGCTGAATTGTTGGACTGTGAATACGCTACGGTCTCTTCAGGGGCCTTTGGCGCGATGACCATAGGTTTGGCCGGTGTAATGTGCGGCATGGATGAAAAGAAAGTCGCCCAGCTTCCTGATACCAAGGGGCTGAAGAACGAAGTAATCGTTCAAAAGGCACATGCTATCGGCTATACCCATGCCTTGATCAACACAGGGGCCAAGATCGTGGAGATCGAGACCGCCAAAGAACTTGAAAAGGCCATAAATGATAACACGGCCATGCTCTGGTTTTTGAACGCCAATACGGATCAAGGTCAAATCAAATATGAAGAATTCGTTGCCTTGGGCAAGAAGCACAACGTTCCGACATTTATCGACTGTGCCGCTGATGTGCCCCCAGTGGAAAATCTCTTTAAGTTTACCAAATTAGGTTTTGACCTTGTCTGTTTTTCAGGAGGAAAAGGAATCCGAGGTCCCCAGAGTGCCGGACTACTATTGGGGAAACGAAAGTATATTGAGGCAGCAAGGCTGCATACGCCTCCTAGAGGGGCTACGATTGCCCGCGGGATGAAAGTGAACAAAGAGGAAGTATTGGGTATGATGGTAGCCTTGGAACTATATTTGGCAAGGGATCACAAAAAAGAATGGGAACTCTGGGAAGACCAAATTAAATTGATCAGTGATAGCGCTGCCTCGGTCAAAGGGGTCGAAACAGAAATTCATGTGCCGCCACATGCCAATCACGTGCCCAGTCTTTATATCCGATGGGATGAAAAAGTCGTGGGAATCTCTACCGACGAAATGCGAAAAAGATTGCGTGACGGGCATCCATCGATTGAAACCGTCGGAAACAAAGAACAGGTGGGTATCACAACTTGGATGATGGAACCCGGTCAAGAGCGGATCGTAGCGCAAAGAGTCAAGGAAGTTTTGGAAAGTGCATAGACGCACTTGGCAACTTAATTGGAAATTTTATCATGAATGTTGTTCGAACTCCTTGAAAGGATAATAATCTTTGGGATTATGGTATAGGTTGCCTTGATGCCCATTTTACGCTTCGATGCATTATTGGTTTAAAAATGTCACCATTTTTTCATTTACCAACTTGGCTTGATCAATAGATAGAAAGTGCCCTGCATTAGGTATAACTTCACCTTTACCTTTTGGCAGCAAACGGGCGATTTCAATTGTTCTTTTCTCATTGATCATATCATCATCGCCAATTAGAACCAAAACTGGCATTTGTAAAGATTTCAATTCTTCATTGGAAAAGGGTTTCATGCTGGTCACAAATTTGTTTTCTGATTTCCTTTCCAAACCTATTTTATATTGTTTGAGGTATGTATCACTGATATTTTCAACATCGGTTGACATGCTTTCCAAACTTTGATCAATTTGTTTGTCTTTCGAAGAAAGTAATGTGACAATATTCTTGAAAAGATCCAGGCTTGGTCTAATCCATATAAAAGTCTGAGCAGGACTTAATAGCAATAGGCTTTTAATTTTTTCTTGATTGTGCAATGCTAGATTAACGGCTAACCATCCTCCCCGGGAAGCGCCAATTAAATGGAAGCTCTCCAACTCCAAAACATATAAGACCTCCTCATACCAATCGGTGACCTCTTCTACATTTTCAATATCATTAAACAGATAAGATTTTCCTGGTTCTAGAATAAAATCGATGGCAAACACACGGTGGTTTTTGCTAAGTGATTCTATATTCGGGTACCACATGGTAGAACTGGCGTTCATTCCATGAAGTAATACAATAGGTTCCTCATTTTTAGGGCCACTTACAATAACATGTGCAATACCGTAGGTGGTAGGAATATATAATTCTTCAAAAGGAATGTTCCATAAATTTAAGGTTTCGTCATATGCCTTAAAGTAAGTTGCATCTAAAGTAGATGCATTGGTAATATAGTCGGGCACTTTTTTAAATTTTTCATATTTGTCGGTACAACTAATTAATATGATAAAAGAAGTAAGCAATGAACATAGCCTCATAGAATTGGATTTATATGTCTAAAGATAACTTTTAATAGATACAACATTCCAGCAAAGGAATGTAGTTTTGTTAACTTCTCTATGATTGCAGCCAAGCTGTTTCGAGACGCATTTCCGGTCACCTATACCCCTAATTTAGGTTTCGAAGGGTTTCTATAAACAATAAAATTTAAAAACGGTGATTTTACGGCTGTTTGAGAATCAGTTAATTAGATATTGGTCAAAGAAAAGTATGGATTTTAAGCCAAGATTTTTAATTCCACAAACACCTGTTTATGCCAAAATAATTTCCCCTGCTCCGATAGTCCGTAATTGATTTTTTCACCGTTTCCGAAATCTTGTTATAATTGAAATAGTTTAAATGAGTTCATTATATTTATCTCTAAGTTTTTACACAAATACCTCTCAGAAATGAACAAACTAGCATTCGCATTGATTTTATTTACATTTTTTGCATGTAATCAGCCGCTTGAGCAAAAGCATGATACCGCTTCAGAACCTGATGCAAAAGAATCGATTGACCCAGAATATGACCCCGAGGCCAAACTAAAGGAACTGGGCATTGAACTGAGTACACCTTCGGCTCCCGTTGCCAATTATGTGAATGCCGTTCGTGTTGGAAACATGATTTTTTTGTCAGGCAAAGGCCCGCTTAAGGCCGATGGTGAGAATATAACGGGTAAGGTCGGTGCCGATTTGACCATAGAAGAAGGTTACGAGGCCGCACGTATTACCGGTATTAACCAACTTTCAGTGTTGAAGGCCGAGCTGGGTAATCTCAACAAAGTGAAAAGGTGTGTCAAAGTTTTGGGTATGGTCAATGCGATGCCCGAATTTACAGATCACCCGAAAGTCATCAACGGTTTTTCCGATTTGATGGTCGAGGTGTTCGGAGAACGTGGCAAGCATGCCCGCGCCGCTGTCGGCATGGGTTCATTGCCAAGCAATATTGCCGTTGAAATTGAAATGATCGTCGAGGTGCAAGACTGACCAATGGGCAAAAGGGGGCAAAGGGCAAGATTAACGGCAAAAACATTTTTGCTATTATCGACTTTTGCTCTTTTACTTAATTGCAAATCAAAAGCTCCGGAACCTGAGTTTCTTTTGCGTACGGCACTTTTGGTCAAAGAAGACCATACCTGGTACAAGGCCTTTGCCTATTTCAAGGAAATTTTAGAGGAGCGTTCAAAGGGAAGGATCAAGATGCAGCTTTATCCTTCTGAACAATTGGCCAAGGAAATCGAGGCACTGCGAATGATCAAGGCAGAAGTCATCGACATGACCACAACGGGTTCTACTTTGACCAATTGGTTCGAGGTGGCCACTTTTTGTGAATTGCCATTTCTTATTGAAGACCCTTCGAATATGGAGCAATATATCGATGGGCCTTTAGGTAGGCAAATCGAGGAGGAAATGATTGAAAAGGCGGGTTTGAGGGCCGTAGCACATTTTCAGAGAGGACCACGGCATTTGACGTCCAATCGGCCGATCAAGCATCCGGATGATCTAAACGGACTCATCATACGTGTGCCCAATGTACCATCGTTTGTCACGACATGGGAGGCCTTGGGTGCCAAACCAACCCCCATGGCTTTTTCAGAAGTCTTTACCTCTTTGCAATCGGGTACCATTGAAGCGCAAGAAAATCCGTTTGCGATGATAAACAACGCAGGCTTTGCCGAAGTACAGCAGTACGTAAACCTTACGGGCCATGTTGTAAGCTGGGTGTATGCCGTAATGGGGGAAAAACAGTTTCAAAAAATGCCACCTGACCTTCAGGAGATTTTTTTACAGGCAGGCAAAGACATGCAGGCGTACGAGCGCCAATTGTTCATGGAAAATGAAAAGAAAGTTCAAGACGAATTGAAGGCAAAGGGTATGGAGTTTATTGAAGTCGATAAAAAGGCCTTTAAGGAGAAATGTGAGAAAGCTATTTACGAAAGCCTATCTTCTGAAATGAAAAAGATATACAATCGATTAAAAGACGAAAAAGATGCGTAAGCTGGTCGGGCGTATATTAAAGATAGGGACCCTTTTGACCACTTGGGGTTTGATCGGTACGGTTTTGATCCAGATTATTTGTCGGTTCACGCCGATTCCCACACCATCGTGGACCGAGGAAGCATCGCGCATATGCTTTATCTATGCCATATCCTTTGCGGCCGGTCTGGCGATGAAAAATGACTTTTTCGTTCATTTGGATATGTTCTACGAACGTATGCCGGCAAGATTACAGAAGTTGTTGGCAAAAACGATTCCCATGATTACGTTTTTGTTGTTTGCCGTGATGGGCATTTATTCCATAGAATTCATATTGCTTGGGTTGACCGAAAGATCACCCAGTATGGGCCTTAATATGGGCTTGGCTTTTTTAAGCATGTTCGTGATGTCGGTCTCGATAGGCTATTATCTTGGGTTAAGGATTATTCGAAATTTTAAAAGACAGGGCCGATGATCTGGATTTTAATCCTCGTATTCGTGCTAGGTCTTATACTTCGATTTCCGATCGCTTTTGCCTTGGGCTTGGCCTGTCTGTCCTACTTGGTGGTCAAGGGCATTCCGTTGATTATCATGCCTATTAAAATGTATTCTGGTATCGACGTGTTCGTTCTACTAAGTGTGCCGGGATTCATAATGGCCGGAAACCTTATGAACCACGGTGGTCTGACCGATAAGATCATTGCTTTCTGCAACCATGTATTGGGCCATATTCGAGGGGGACTATCACTAGTGAACATCGGTGCTTCCATGCTTTTTGCAGGAATTTCGGGCACCGCGATTTCTGATACTGCAAGTATGGGATCCATAATGATTCCGGCCATGAAAAAAGAGGGTTATGATACCGATTTCTCGTGTGCAGTGACTGCCGCCTCATCTACGGTGGGGCCGATTATTCCGCCAAGTGTACCTATGATAATTGCCGCCACTTTAAGTGGCTTGTCAGTGGGTAAGTTGTTTTTGGCCGGAGCGTTGCCAGGCCTATTATTGGGCGTCGGATTATTGGTTGCGGCCTATGTCATATCCAAAAGAAAAAAATATCCCAAGCATAAGCGTAGCAGCTTAAATGAAGTTTTTCATGGTTTTGTGGATACTTTTTGGGCATTGTTGATGACCTTTATTATTCTTTACGGGATTATCGGAGGAATATTTACCCCTACCGAAGCTTCGATAGTAGCGGTCGCCTATGCGCTGGTCATCGGCTTGTTCGTCTATAAAAAGTTGAACTTCAAGAACATTCAGGTCGTGCTGTTGGATAGTATGAAAACCTCTGCCTCGTTGATGGTCTTGGTCGGTTTTGCCAATCTTTTCGGCTATATTTTGATTACCGAGCAGATTCCGCAGACCATCTCCAACGAAATTCTCGGCTTCACCACGAACAAATATGTAGTGCTTCTATTGATCAATCTTTTGTTGATCCTGGTAGGCACTTTTATGGAAACCATAGCGGCACTATTGATCCTGTTCCCGATTTTATTGAAAGTGGCCTTGGCCGTTGATGTCGACCCGATTCATTTTGCGGTAATCGCAGTTTTGAACCTTATCATTGGGTTGACGACACCACCGGTCGGTGTCTGCCTTTTTGTAGCATCGAGCATTGGAAAAATATCCATTGGGGCGGTCAGTAAGGCCGGTTTTCCATTCTTGTTGGTAAGCCTTGTCGTGTTGGTACTCGTAACGTTGTTTCCAAGCCTTTCTTTGTGGCTTCCCGGATTGTTTATGGATTAATCGTTATTTTTCGTCAACCATCAAAAAGGAACTATTAAAATAAAATCGGGTTAAAATGTTGAAACTTAGAATCGGAGCTATCATTTTTCTTTTGGCGAACTTTTTTGTTATTGCCCAGGAGACCACTTATGAGTTGGTGGAAAACCTTCCTTATTACGAAGAAGCTATCCTGAATGCGGATGCCTATATCAAGGAACGGTGTAAATTGGATGTTTACTTTCCAAAGAATGGTTCTGAAGCCCCAACGGTGGTTTGGTTTCACGGCGGCGGTTTGGAAAATGGAGAAAAACACATTCCCGAAGGGTTATTGAATAAAGGGGTAATCGTGGTTGCGGTCAATTACCGGATGCATCCTAAAGTAAAAAATCCCGTATATATCGAAGATGCCGCCGCGGCTGTAGCGTGGGCCTTTAACAACATCGCAAAATATAATGGTAGCCCGAAGAAGATTTTTGTTACGGGTCATTCGGCAGGAGGCTATTTGGCGAGTATGGTCGGGTTGGACAAAAGCTATTTGAACAAACACGATATCGATGCCGATAGAATAGCTGGGTTGATTCCGTTTAGCGGACATACCATAACCCACTTTACGATAAGAAAGGAAATGGGCATTGAGGGTACGCGGCCTATCATCGACAAATATGCGCCTTTATACCATGTAAGGAATGATGCCCCGCCAATGTTGCTCATAACCGGAAATCGTGAAAAAGAACTTTTGGGTAGGTACGAAGAGACGGCCTATTTCTATCGCATGATGAAGGTTGTTGAACATCCCGACATCGAATTGATGGAATTGGATGGTTATGGACACGATATGGTTTACCCGGCAGTTCCCTTATTGTTGAATTTTGTAAAGGAGCAGACGAAAAAAACAGAGTAAGTTTTTTCGATTGATTTTGTTATAAGATCAATGGTCGATTCGGATGGCCGAACCTTGGTCCAGAAAAAGTCTGACGTTCGGGTGCGTGCGCAAAATGGATGCGGGGCAGTCCGTGCCAATGACATTGTACAAGGTATCATAGACCGCTTTTGCCTTACGTTCATCGGGCACTACACAACTTATTGCCTTGCATGCCATAATTGCCGGAATGGTCAATGTAAGTGCCTGCTCGGGAACATCGGCCAAGGTAGGGAACCAACCTTCACCCAATTGCTGGTTTCTACAATCATCGTCAAGGGTAACCAGTTTTACCAATTTAGGGTCATCAAAATCGGCAACCGGGGGGTCGTTGAAGGCGATATGGCCATTTTCGCCAATGCCGATGCAAGCGATATCGATTTCATGTTCTTTCAGGGCGGAAGTGTATCGACTCATTTCCTTTTCGATATTTTCCGCATCGCCGTTCAAAAAGTAAATCTCTTTCGGGGAAACGGCATCAAGAATCCGATCTTTTAAATACTTGCGAAAACTCGCCGGATGCCGATCGCAAATATCCTTGTATTCGTCTAAATGGAATACAGTGATTTTTTTCCAGTCGATATCCCTTTCTTTCAAAGCTTCAAGAAACGGGAACTGGGAAGTGCCCGTTGCCAAAATGAGGTTGGCGAACCCTTTTCTATGGATGGCTTCCTTAAGTTTTTCTTCCACAAAATCGGCGGCTCCATGCCCCATGATTACGGGGTCTTTATAAATCGATACCTGAAGTTTATCGATTGCTAAGGTCGTTGTCATAAGTTAGGTTTTAAAATCATTCAAAGAATTCGGCCAATGCGAACCAAGTCGTGATCAATGAAAATAGAATGACAGCGATAATGGCAATATTGAATTTTCGATCGGCTTTGTATTGCTGCATCAATTTTGATTTGTTGATCAGTATAAAAATAGGGATGGCTACGGCAGGTAAAATGCAAGCCTGAAATGCTTGTGAAAAAACCATGAGAGCGGGTGGACGTTCTTCCAAGAAAACCGTTCCGAAACTAAAAAGCAATGCGGCGAAGATTAAAAGACGCGATTGCTTTGAATGGATATTTCTTGGCTTTCCGGTATAGTCCGCTATCAACCAAGGGGCAATCAATACAATTGGAAAAATGGTCGAAAGCCCTGCTCCGGTTATACCGATGATAAGAATAAAAGCGGCCCATTTTCCTCCTAAAGGCCTGAAGAGCTCGATCATTTCAACCGTGTTCTCCAGTTTGAGTCCCGACACATAGAGTGTTCCCGCGGCGACGGCCATTATGACGCCGCTCAAAAGAAGCATCATGGCCGCCGAAACGAATGCATCGCGTTTTTCCGTACCGAGATCGCCGATGCCCCATCCCTTTTCGGCTACGACCGTGCTGCGCATGATAAATACCGCCGCCGAGCAGGTAGTTCCCGTTATGGCGGCTATAAGGCCGAGGGCACCTGGGGTATCAGGAATACTAGGTAATAATCCTTCCGCGAGTGCAGAGAAATCGGGTTTGACCATAAAAAAGACCAATACGAAAGATAGCCCCATTAGAATGACCAACACCGTCAAAACTTTTTCGAACATTTGGTACCTACCGTACCACAACAAAAAGAAAAGGACAATATTGAAAAAAAGGATGATCCAAAACCTGTCGATGACCTGCCCGTCGAGAGCAAGGCGTAACCCTTCTTGTACAAGGTCGGCCACGATGCCCATTACCCCCATCAATGCCAAGAGTTCCCCAATTATCAGGGCAATGATGATGTAAAGTGAAAGCACCCACCCACCTTTGAATTCGGACTTGAAATTGTACAGCGCGGTTTTACCCGTAACCAATGTTACCTTGCCATAGGCTACCATTAGGATATAGGTAAAAATACATGAGAGTACCAAGGCCCAAAAGAGACCCATGCCATGCTCGGCACCTGTTTTCGCCATGGTGGTAACACTGCCGGTACCAATATTGTAACCGATGAGGAACAATCCCGGCCCAACAGCTGAAAGAGCCAAGATCAGTTTTTTTCGAAAAGAGGTGTTTTCCAAGGTATTATTCTTTGTCATAGACCAATTTTCCGCTGATAATAGTCCGTTCGATCACAATCTTATTATCCTCAAAGGTAAAGCATATGAGATCGGCGCGTTTTCCTTCTTCGACTTTGCCAAGCTGATGAAGATCGAACATTTCCGCAGGATTCGTACTGGCCATTTGAACGGCATCTTTCAATGAACATTCGGTGAAATCCATCACCACCTCGATACATTTGCTGATAGGTGAGGCCGCGCCTGCCAATACGTTTTCCTTTGGAAGTTTGACCACGTTGGGGGTCAACAATAGGGTGCGTTCACCTCTGACATACTCCCCGGGAGGGAGTCCTGCAAGATCCAGCGCATCGGATACCAAAATTGTTTTTTCTAAACCCTTGGCCTTGTAAAAAGTACGTACCTCTTCTTTGGTCAGGTGAAAACCGTCAGCGATAATACTGGCCGTGATCGCGTCATTGGATAATTGTGGCCAAAGGGGATTGTAATGGCGGTTGATCTCATTGGCACACCCATTGCCCAAATGAGTGGCCATTTTGGCTCCGGCGGCCACGGCCAGTTCTACTTGTTCGGCGGAACCATTGTGATGGCCCAACGATACCGTTACGCCACTTGCCACACATATTTTAATAAATGAGATCGCGCCTTCCAACTCCGGTGCCAGAGTAATCAATTTGATATGACCTTCGGCCGCTTTTTGAATTTCTTGAAATTCTTCCCAATTCGGGGTTTTGATATATTTTTCGAGGTGTGCTCCCCTAAAGCCCGCTATGGGGGAAATGTATGGGCCTTCCAAATGGAATCCGGCAATTGAAGAACCGATTTCAGGGTCCTTTTTGGCCTCGGCCAAAATTCTAAAATTCTTTTTGATCAATTCGATATCGCTGGTAATTACCGTTGGAAAATATGAGGTCACCCCAGCTTTCCATAAGGCCTTTGTGGCTTTTCGAACACCTTCAACGGTTAAATCGGGGCCAGAAAAATCGACGCCCATATAACCATTGATCTGTACATCGATCAATCCCGGGGCAATGTATGTTATTGGTTTTTTAACGGATGCGCCTAACGGATTTACTTTAACGATTTTTCCATTTTTAAGGATGAGCTCAACAGGTTGATCATCGGTATACAGCAATCCGGATATTTTCGTTTCTTCATCAAATGGAAAGGGTAAAACAAACATAATTATCAGGGTACAGCAAAGGATGGATGTCTTCATATCGGTTCTTAAATTTGATCGTTCGGAACGACATTTTCCCATTTTCCACTTGAGACGGACTTCTCCAAGGCTTCGAGTACCGCCACACCGTGAAGGATGCTTTCATGACTTCTAGGTTCTTCTCCCGTTCTTAACATTTGCACCATATCAACATCGTTTTTACCCGGTCTTTTTTCCTCGATATCCGATTTTAATGCGACAATGCCTTCGTCGGTTTCAACAAAGGTCTGCCAACCGTATTTCTTCGTGGTAAAGACCAGCGTGGCCAGCATTCCATTGTTGAAAACCAAACTGGCACTACTATTTTGCCCATTATGGTGAACCTGCACTTTTTCAACGTTGTCGCCAAAAAGATATAAAAGGGGTTGAACGATATGTGCCCCGTAAAAGAAGATACCGCCATACTTCGATTCAAGGTCCACCGGCCCGTAACGGACCACCTGGTTGATTTCGCCCATGGATGCTAACCGCTCTCTTATAGCGAATGTCTCGTAGCTATGGGCAATCGAGCTGAATGAGGTCACTGGGGTTCCGTGTTTTTTGGCCAAGTCAAGAAAAGCCTTGCCTTCTTTGGCCCGATAACAAAAAGGTTTGTCGATAAACGTAGGTATTCCCGCCTTGATAAAGGGAATAGCCGGCTCTAGATGGAATTTTCCATGGCGGTGGTCAACGATCAATCCGTCGATTTTACCCAACATATCATTTGGATTTTTGACCTGAAAGGGTATTTGGCCGTCTTCCATGGCTTTTTTTGCGAATTCGTTGGTTTCTCCCCAAACATATTTCACTTCCATACCGGGAAACTGTTTTTCGATATTGAAGAGCTTGCCGAATGCCGCGGTATGTGAGTTTTCGGCACCGATGATACCTATCTTGAATATTTCATCGGTCGGCTTTTCTTTTTTTGACGATCGGGCAGCACTATGGAACGGTATTGAAAACGTTACCGCCGAAAAAGCGGTGCCCTGGCCAAGCTTTTTTAAAAATGTTCTTCGAGTGTCCACAAGCGTATCATTCATAATTTCATTTCCCATCCTTTTTCGTAGGTGCGACTCCAAAGTTTATTGGCTTCCCTGTCCTTCAAAATATGGCCGTTACTTGAGTCGATTTCCAATGAACGGCCGACCCGCTGCGCTATATTTCCCAATTGTACCAATAAGGTGCTTTTGTGGCCCGAATCGATATCAGAATTCAAACTGCCACCATTTTTGATGGCCTCGAACATATTCTGAATATGCAGTGCATCGAGTTTCTCAGCGGGATTACTTAGGTCCCTTGCGTCTATTTGCTGCTCATTTTTGACTTCCCTTACTATTTTTCCGTTCAGGTCGAACAGGGTGTAGCTATTTCCCGAAGGAATCAATAAACTACCGTTCTCACCGTAAAATACCACGCCTACGGAGCTTCCCTCGACACTTTTTCCGTTACAGCTTCTACCTTCCCAGGTCATGGTCTGGCCCGTGTTGAAATCGAGATTGATAATCTGGGTATCGGGAGTTTCCCAATCGTCGTTGTAACGGTACCTGCCGCCATTCGAACTTACTTTTGTCGGAAAATCGACCTCCATGCCCCAGCGCAGCAGGTCTATCATATGGGTGCCGTTGTTCAGGGCTTCGCCAGTACCCCAATGCCAATGCCAGTGCCAATTGTAGTGCACAAGATTGTCTTTGAACTTTTTTCTAGGGGCGGGCCCTTGCCAAAGCTCCCAATTCAACCAATCGGGTACGGGAACGTTTTTGCCGATTCCGATGGAGGGGCGATTATTGGTGTACCAGCCCTTACCGTAATACACACGACCGATTGCTCCATCTTTAATGGCATTTATGCCTTCGATAACATTCGGCCATGAACGGCGTTGGTTGCCCATTTGTACTACTTTGTTATATTTCTTTGCCGCCTTGACGAGAATTTCGCCTTCGTTCGGATTATGGCCACAGGGCTTTTCGACATAAACGTGCTTGCCTGCCTGCATTGCCATAAGCGAGGCGGGGGCATGCCAATGGTCGGGTGCGGCGATAACCAAGGCATCGACATCTTTGCTTTCCAATGATTTTCGAACATCGGTAAAAGTCTTTGGTGTTGTGGTCTGCCGGTCTTTCAAAACGGTAAGGCAATTGGTAATTGCCCTACTGTCAACATCACAAATGTGCATGACCGCACAATCATCTTGAATGGCAAAGTTTTGTGCCAGGGCTTTTCCACGGCTGTTAACGCCCATTACCGAGACGTTCAGCCTTTCATTGGCACCAATGATGTTTGCATAACTCTTCGCGCTAAATTGCGGCAAAAAGCTGCCGGCCACAAAGGCCATGGAAGACTTTTTAATAAAAGTTCTTCTTGAGTTCTTTTGATTCTCCATGCTCATACATTTTGTTCTTGCAACGGGCGTAGCCACAAGATACTAAAAAGGCCAGTGCGAAGTACGGGGCGAGTAAAATTGACCAAGCATGATAGGGTCAATATAACTTGTTTTCTCGTTTTCGGTTCTTAAGGAAGGGAAAGTAAAAACCGGCCATACCTATTCATCTCGAAGGTTTCCATAAAAATCGATTTCCCTTTCAAAAGGATTTAAGATCCTATCGGTCAGAATGCTGACCGTTCTTCGATTTAAACTTGTTTTTTCGTCAAAAGGCTGAGCGATATTCCAACTCGTCCATGATTCTTGTATAGAGGAAATGGGATAATCAGGATCGATGATTTGAACCACGGAGGTGATAAATGGCAAAGTAACTCCGGTACCGGAAGCATGAATTTTTTCGATTTCTGGATAATAGGGAAGAAGACCCTGTTTCCATTCGTGTTCCGAAACCATATTTTCAGGGTAGAACCAAGTCTGGTTCGCCCATTTGTAAGGTATACCATATCCTTTCAAAATACCTGTAGCCCCAATTCGCTGCATCAAGGCAAATGCGGGATCTTCAATTTTTACGTCAATAAAGGGCATCAAGTAGGCATTGTTCTTCAAAAGGGCATTTTGCACTTTTCTGATGGAAACCTCAGAAGGTTTTTGATTTTCCCTGATAGAAGTTGCCGCCAGTGCACCGGCCGCTTGACCAATACCCAAAACTACCGGCTGAAGCCGCGTTGCGCCATTGGCTATGTTCGAAACACTTATGTTCTTTTCCGAGACGATAAAGTTCTCCAATTCATTGGGAATCAAACTCCCCAAAGGCACATTGTAGCTCGGTACCCGAATGTTAATAAAGTCGATTTCAGGAGTTCCATCTGGATTCTTATCCCTATGATGGTCGATGGGGTAATCGCCGACCGCAATGCCCGTTCTGTAAAGGTTGTGATCATAGGGCCGTTCAATGTGGTTTACGGTCAGAAAAGCTTTGCCCTTTACCCTTCGGGCCTCTCGGTCATAAGGAATCATCGGAAAGTTGTCCTTGGTCGGGAATTCATCGGCCACACGTAGATTTTTAAACCCCAATTCGTTTTGAATATAATAGACGAAACCTTGGGTAAATGCTTTGGCCTCCTTCAGTTTTTCTTGTCGCTCTGCCGCGGTCATATTGGGCCAATCGATATAAAAATCGTTGCCGCAATTGGGCCAGTTGATCATATATTTATTGTTGGGCAGTTTCCCATAGTTGAGCATTTGCTCACAATTGGAAACACCCCCGAACATTTCTCCATCTTCACGTTTGCAAGCGCATTCGTAGACTTTTGGGTCGTAGTTTTTAGGACGTTTGACCAAGCCTTTTCTAGCATTTTTGGTGCCGACATCTTTCAGAATGAGAACGTAGGTCAAGTCTTGTACACTACCATTGGGCATCTCTGGGGCTTCTTTTTCACCGGAATCTTTTTTTGAGTCCATGCCCAATCGAAAATCTGCTCCGACAATCGGTAAAAGCTCACCTATTTCAGTGGCATCGATAAGAATTTTGGCCATGACGGAATATGTTTTTTCATTTTGTTTATACACTACTTTCCAACCCTCTATGTCTTTTTCGATTTTCGTGTAAACTGCATTGAAAGCAATATCGAGATCGGGGAGTTTGGCCATTTCCTGAAGAATTTTATTCCCGACCGAAGGTTCAAAAAGGGTATGGCTGACCCATCCTGTGGCCAAAGCTTTAGGTCCGCCATAGTGATCGCGCAATTTTTGCCTGAACTCGCCCCAGATACCCGAAGGCATTTCATGATTGCCGTCAATGGCCGATACGCCGGCCGAGGTCAACATGCCACCGAGCCATGTTGTCGATTCGATGATCTGCACTTTGGCGCCCATTCTGGCAGCTTGAATAGCCGCAGATGTTCCTCCTGCACCTGCACCAATGATCAGCACATCAACTTGGTGCTGCGAGCGACCCTCAATCAGGAAAAATAGGATACAGGAAAGTAGAAGAAATGAATTTATACGCATTCTAGAGTGTCATATATATTTCTGTTATCAAGATAATCAAGATTTCATCATTTTGAACCTGACACCTAAATAAGTTGCGATGTGCTTTCAAGACTCGACGAAAAAACTTTATTTTTGCGCACCTTACATTGGCCCCGTAGTTCAATGGATAGAATAGAAGTTTCCTAAACTTTAGATGCAAGTTCGATTCTTGCCGGGGCTACTTTTTAAGGAAAACCAATATAGTTCATTTTTGCGGTCAAACTTTCCGTTGGAATAAATTTAAAAAGCTGAACAAAATTTGTTCAGCTTTATCGAGACACCTAAAGAAGATGTTCCCCTATTGGCATAATATTAAGATTACTTAGCTAACCCGATGTGATCTTAATACCTCAGATGCCCCTTGTAAGGAAACTCAAAGTTTACTACATCATCCTTGAAGTTTACCCGTCCTGAAACCCCTTCAAAAGTACCGGTTCCACTGTCTTTAATAATGGGGTGTTGACAACGTCCGAATATTTCGGCTCCTAAGAAAAATCCATCTTCCGAACAACCCTCATATTTCGCTTCAAACTTGTAGGTGGTCCAAAAGGTACCGAATTCGCCATTATAAGTACCGACAAAATATTCCTTTCCGGCCTCACGGTAGGTGCCGCTAGGAGAACACGCATAATCTTCGACGAATACGTACAGACAACCTTCAAGGTCTCCGGTCAAGGCCAAGGCGAAATCGGCTCCCTCGGAAACATAATCGCAGTCTGCCTCTTCGGCATAAAAACCGACACCATCGATCTGTGTGGCACCGGCCTTGAGCGTGGCTGTTTTGAGCGGGCTTTCTTCTAGGGCATCGTTTTCATTGGTGCAGGCCATTAAAGTTAGCGCCAAACCTGCAAGCAGATAGATACTTTTTTTTGTTTTCATAATACTTGTTTTAGGTTATATTAAATTTTTTTATTTGTAATCACTTGAATTACAATACTATGTGTACCAAAGATTAGAAGTATTTTAGGAGAAGAATGATAAAATTGTTCCGTCGCGTTGAACTATTGTTCCAAAAGCATGAAACCTAATTGGGAGCTACCTTGTTTTTGAAGTTTTCGGGAGTGTCGCCCACTTCTTTTTTAAAGAGGCGAATAAAATAGGAGGGAGATTCAAATCCCGTGGTATACGCTATTTCCTTGATTTGCAGATCAGTGGTTTGCAGCAGGTGCTTTGCCTTTTCAATTCGAATATGGTTGGCATATTGCGTAAGTGATTTACCCGTGAGCGATTTTATTTTTCGGTGCAACTGTGTTCTGCTCACCAAAAGTTCTTTGGCAATGTCATTGGCTGACAGCTTAGTTGGGTTGCCAAGAATAATTTTTTGAAGTTTGGCCACCAGTTCTTCGTCAAGTTTATTGATATCGGGTTGTTCAACTTGTGGCTTTTTAATAGCCAGGAGTTCCAATAAGTAATTCTGTCGTGCTTTTTGCTTGAGCAAAAGGTTATTAATGATTGAAATCAATTCATCTGGGGCAAAGGGTTTGGTCAAGTACGCATCCACCCCCAGACTGTAGGCCTTTTGTTTATCCTTGGTATCAGTACGGGCACTCAACATTAAAAAGGGGATGTGCGATGTGGCCACATTGGACTTAATGCGTACGCAGAATTCAAAACCGTCGGTATGCGGCATCATCACATCACTGATAATAAAGTCAATGTCTTTCTTTTGAGCCTGCTTAATGCCTTCGGAGCCATCATTGGCCAATACAATGTTGTACTTATTGGCGAGTAATGCAGTGATGAAATGTTGAATGTCCTTGTTATCCTCGACCAGTAGGATGGTTGGTTTTCCTACTGGAGTATTTTTAGGTTCAATTGGGGTTTCAGGCCATGAATCTTTTTCAACAAAAGGGAGAAAGTGGTTTGTTGGTGTTTCCTGAGCTTCATTTTTAATAGGAAGGGTAACGGTAAATCTGCTTCCTTGGCCCTTTTTGCTTTGTACTTGAATGGAGCCTCCCAACAAATTCACCAATTCTTTCGTAAGGGCCAGACCTATTCCGCTTCCTTCTTTTCCGTAAAGATCATGGGTCTTGTAATACCGATCAAAAACTTGGTCGAGGTCTTTTTGGGCAATACCTCTACCGGTATCCGTTACCGATATATAAAGCCATTGGTCTTTTTGACTTAAATTAAGGTCTATTCTTCCATTTTCAGGGGTGTGTTTAATGGCATTGGACAATAGGTTGTTCAATATTTTCTGAAGCTTGTCATCATCAAAGTCCATGCGGAGTTCATTTAACTTTGAATGAAACCCAAGATGCTGCAATTTGGACTTGGAGTATGATTTATAGAGTTCCACGCATTTTTTGATGAATTTCACCACATCACCATTCTTGTATTTGATTTCCATTTTATTGGAATCCAATGCTGAAAGGTCCAGCATTTGGTCGACCAAGTTCAATAATTGATCATTATTGGATTCAATAGCTTTGGAAAGGTTCTTTATTTGGGTGGGCTTGTCATTTTTAAGCAGCATGGCCGTAAACCCCTTTATCAGTGTCAATGGGGTTCTGAGTTCGTGTGAAATGTTAGCGAACATTTTGGATTTCAGTTCATCGATTTCCTTTATCCTATTACGTTCTACCAAAGCCAATTTGCGATTCAGATTGAATTTGTAGAAGGCATAAACAAGACCTGTGAGAAGCAGTAAATAAAATATGATCGCTACATCTGAAGTGTACCAAAACGGTTGTACAACGAAATTAAAACTACGTGTTGTGGTACTGTTGCCCATTGCATTAAAGGCTTTTACGTCTAGCAGATAATTTCCTTGGCGTAAGTTGGACAGATTGATTTCCCTATTATTGCCCATATCGATCCAAATGTCATCATCCAATTTATATTGAAAGGAAACTTGTTCTGGATGCTGAAAGACCATAGCACTAATCGTGAGGCTTAAACTTTTGGTGCCACTAGGTAAGTTGAAGTTCTGTTGGTCAAGATCGGCACCACTATACCATAGGTCGTTATTGGCCTTTAACTGATAAATATAAGTCTGGGGCAGTTCTTTGTCAGATTGGTATTTTTCAGAATCATAGACCAAAACACCGTTGTTATAACCTATTAAATATTCGCCATTTTCCATTTCTACTATTGGGCCGGTGAAATGGGTGCTGGGCTTGAGGTTTATTTTTTGATGCGAAAGCATATTGGTATTGAGCAGCCCTAGTTTTCCTTCGCCCACTGTCCATACTATGGAGTCACTATAACGGTAGATTCCATCAAAGGATCCTTCCAGAACTCTGTTAAGGCCGGATTTTAAGTTCGACTTGTCGACATAACTGATACCATCAAACAAATTTGCCACCCAAATTCGATTACTTTTATCTTCATAGAAACCCCCGAAGGGCAAGGTGTTTTCATAGTTATAATCAGGATTAAGGCAAAAAATAGAATCGTTTTGAAGATTCATGACACTTGTAGATGCCTGGCCGATCCAGAGATTATTATCGGAATCCACATAAAGACTTTTAAAATAATCATAGTCACGACTTGTTTTGCCCTTGAACTCCTTTTTGTACCTCCTAAAAGTTAAACTGTCATAATTATATCTGTATAAACCATCCCTATTTGTAGCGATCCAAAAGTTTTCATTTTTATCCTTGGCGACACTGCGAAAAAATATGGGCTGAATGTCAGGTGTTTTTAAGGGTGGCTCAGTTACTACGTTGTTCTTTGTGTTTAGAAAATGAACACTTTTGTTTCCAAGAACAAGAAGATGATCGTTCTTCATGGCAACTATATCCCGTACGGTTACCCCGCTTTTTTCGATAAGTGGGGGTATGGGAATAATGGTTGGGTTTAAATCTGATGCGCTGATTCTGTATAATTCAGCACCATCCGTTGGGCAGATGTAGTAATGGTCTCCAATTTGAACGATCCTTTTCATGGCGAAAGGATAATCAAATTCGTTGTTTTTGATTAGGTCTATGGATTTGCTCGATGAATTTGGATTGTACTTATACAGACCGTTACCATCACAAAACCATATAATTCCCCGTGAGTCCCTAAGGGTTATCCCCAAGACTCTACCCTTGTCGTAATTATTGTTGACTCCTCGGATAAGTCTTTTTTTATCTGGGTCATATTGAACCAAACCACGGAAATATGATGATATCCACAGAGTGCCATCGGCATCTTTAAAAAGTTTTGTGATTTCGAAGTGAAAAAAATCAGAATCTCTTTCAATAATTTGATAAGTGGCTTTATTGGATTTTTCCAAGACGTACCAGTCGGCACCATTGGTGCCCACAAAAACTTTGTCCCTGAGAGGCAGCACATCATTTATATACCTGTGAAACGACGCCTTATTGTTCTGATATTGTTTGATTTGGTAAGAATTATCAGATTTGTCATAGATTATCAAACCCTCTGTTGTACCAAGCCACAATATTTCCGGATTTACGTCGTCTGGAACGATGGCATCAATTTGATAAAATTCCTCAAACGGTTTATTATTAGGGTCAATCTCTCTAATGTGGATTAGTTCATTGTCGCCAGATTTGAGGTTTATCTTCAATAGACCTTTTCCTGAAATACCTGCCCATAAATGGTCGTCTAAATCAATATATAAGCTTCTACAGTTACCTATTTTAAAATCAATGTTGGGGTAATATTCACTGATCGGTTTGAATTTTGGAGTTTTTATGGAAGACACAAGAATGCCGGATCTTGAGGTAATATATATATGCTTCCCTTCATTATCTATGGCCAATTTCAATACATCACCTATAGATTTGGGTTCATCATTTTCGTAATAGTTTGGAAAATTAACAAAGGTGCTGCCATCAAACCTAGAAACCCCTTTTTTTGAGCCAAGCCATAGAAATCCGTCTTCGTCCTCAACGAGATTATGTACCGTATTGGTAGGTAAACCATCATTTACGGTATAACGGGTGTAATTGTCGAAATCAGACCATTTTATCTGCGATCTGACATCGACCTGAAAAAATAAGAGTAGTATGAGAAGCGCACATCTCATGTGCATTAAGGTACGAATAAGTCTCTAGTTAAAGAAGACTTGTTCAATGACCCTAAGTACTCAAAAATAAATGAGGAGGTATGTTTAGTTAAACCTTATTCTCCCTTTTAAACTTATCGGGCCAAACAGAATAATTCTAAGTTGATCAATCCACAATATTTTAAAAAACGAGAAGAAAACCCCAAGAAAAAAAATCGATCCCTGCCGAGGCTACGATTTATCCAAGTAATCCGTACGACAGCTTTCGTATTGCCGTTCATTTTCTTAAGGCCCAAATCTCGTACATCGGTTCGCCTTTACTGTTCTTGCCCCGATGGTGCCAGTCGCCATCCTTTAATTCGTAATCGAACTTCAATTCGGCCCCTACACGGGAGTCATCCCTTGAAAAATATTCGATTTTCTCGATATAGGCCCCATCCTGAGAGGAAAAAGAACCACCCCCGGTACCGTGAAATTTAAAGGTTTCGGTGTTGTAGGCGATCCATTGAAAACGACCGTCTTGCAAATATTTCAGCGTTTTGCGCGCGTTTTCGTCTCCCCGTCTTTCTTGCCCTGTGTCCGGCCCGCGAGTGGCGAAAAGCCATTGTCCGTCCAGTTCCTGTTTCACGTGTTTACTTTGAGTAAACACCAATGGTGAGTCGCCTTTCAGGGTAAGTTGGCCCTTTTCCATCGCGAAGGGAATCGATAATTCTTTTTGACCATCGTTCTCAAAGTTCGAATTGAATTCAAGTTTGATATCTAAACTGCCATTCTGCACGGTATAGAATCCGCCAGTGGTCTTGATGAATTTTGCCGGAGAGGTTTCATAGACCGAATGGGTCATATAGCCATCTGTTATTTTCAATTCGTGGCGTACATTATCTACATCTGAAATATAGACTCCTGGGTCGATTTGCGCATTGAGAGAAAGGCAAAAAACGATCAACGAACATAAAGTTAAAGTTGTAAAGTATTTTTTCGAAGTCATGATAAGGTATTTTACTTTTCTAAAGTAGTCATTAAAATGTTTAAAATCAATGTCTTGAAATTTATAAAACACATTTTGTTTTTTGGTTCAACGTCAACAGTGGCGTTTCAACAATTTTTTTTAAAAAAGACTTTTTTTAAGAAAAAAAATGTTTTTTTTACAACGTATTTAGCTGAACATTTTGAACCGTGTTTCTATGTTCGGGCCATGGGGAATCAAGAAGTCAGGTCTCATGGCGGCCCATCAGATGGGCGACCGGATTTTAAAGCTAGCTTCTGGAACTTTCGCCATAGTCAGCAGTCAGCATGACTATTACTTCATTCCTACGACCGAACGGCAATATCTAATTTGAAAAGATAATCGTTTCAACAACTTTTTACGTATAACCCTTGCGATTAAATTTTCAATACACTCACTTAAAATAATGAATACGAAATATATTGATCTAATAGATCAAACCTACTTTTTTCCTCAGGAAGAATTTACACTTGATGGCGAGAACCTGCGATTTCATAACATTGATCTACGGGGTTTGGTGGCCAGGTATGGAAGCCCTTTGAAATTTACCTATCTTCCAAAAATATCCGAAAATATAGCCAACGCCAAGGCTTGGTTCGCCAATGCGATCGAAAAGCATGAATATAAGGGCGATTATAAATATTGTTACTGCACAAAAAGTTCGCATTTTCAACATGTCTTGCACGAAGCACTTAAGAACGATATCCATATAGAGACTTCATCGGCCTTTGATATCGATATCGTCGAAAGCCTCAAGGTATCGGGCAAGATAAAAGATGATACCTATATAATATGCAATGGTTTCAAACGTGATCAATACATTGAGAACATCGGTCGGTTGATCAATCGGGGGCATCGCAATTGCATCCCTATTATTGATAATTACGAAGAAATCGATTTGCTTTCCGATGCGATCAAAGGTGATTTTCAAGTAGGCATACGAATCGCATCCGAAGAAGAGCCCAAGTTCGAGTTCTACACCTCACGGTTGGGCATTGGTTACAAGAATATTGTTCCGTTTTATGAAAACCAAATAAAGGACAATGATAAGGTCGAGCTGAAAATGCTCCATTTTTTCATCAATACCGGTATTCGCGACAATGCCTATTACTGGAATGAACTGATAAAGTGCCTTAAGGTCTATGTTCGATTGAAAAAGCTTTGTCCGACACTCAATAGTTTGAACATCGGCGGAGGTTTCCCCATTAAGAATTCATTGGCCTTTGAATATGATTATCAGTATATGGTCGATGAAATTATCAATCAAATCAATATTGCCTGTCAAGAGGCAGACGTACCTGTGCCTAATATTTTTACCGAGTTCGGAAGTTTTACGGTCGGTGAAAGTGGCGGGGCCATTTATGAGATCCTGTACCAGAAACAACAAAATGACCGTGAAAAATGGAACATGATCGATTCATCGTTTATTACTACCTTGCCCGATACCTGGGCCATCAATAAGCGTTTTATCATGTTGCCGATCAATCGATGGAACGATGAATATGAACGGGTGCTGTTGGGCGGATTGACATGCGATAGCGACGATTATTACAATAGTGAGCAAAATATGAACGCCATTTACCTGCCCAAGTACAAACGTGACAAACCATTATATATCGGTTTTTTCAATATAGGGGCATATCAAGAGACGATCGGGGGCTACGGTGGCCTGCAGCATTGCCTGATCCCGCAGCCCAAGCACATATTGATCGACAAGGATCCTGATGGAAACATAGTAACCACCCTTTTCAGTCCTCAGCAAAAAGTAGAAGATTTTCTAAGGGTTCTGGGTTATGATAAAAAGGAAACGGGCCTGGAATCGTCAGGGCAGGAGAAGCCCCTGATTTTATGATAAAAACAAGATAAGAAATTTAAGATGAGCACGAAGAATTATGCGGGTATACCCGACGAATATGCACAATTGGAAACAGCAAAAGTAGTGCTGATTCCCGTACCCTATGATGGAACGAGTACCTGGGGAAAAGGGGCCGATAAAGGGCCTCAGGCTTTTCTAAGAGCTTCCGAAAACATGGAACTCTACGATATAGAGACCGATAGCGAAGTCTATGAGCATGGAATATATCTTGCTGATCCCATAACCGAAAACGATTCTCCGGAGGCCATGGTGAACGCCGTACATAAGATTTCCAAAGAATATATCAAGCGCAATAAATTCGTTACCCTTTTTGGTGGCGAACATTCAATTTCGATAGGTACCATTCGCGCCTTCAACGAATGTTTCGACAATCTGACCGTATTGCATATTGATGCACATGCCGATTTGCGGGCCTCATATAATGGTAGTAAATTCAATCATGCCTGTGCCGTTCACGAGGCAAGTCAGACCACAAATCTGGTGCAGGTCGGTATTCGTTCGATGGATGCAATAGAAAAGACCTTTATGGACGAGGAAAAAGTATTCTTTGCCCACGATATGGTCAACGATGAATTTTGGATGGAGAAAGTCATCGAGCTTTTGACCAACAATGTCTTGATTACCTTTGATCTTGACGCTTTGGATCCTTCGATAATGCCATCTACCGGAACACCTGAACCTGGTGGACTTTTTTGGTACGAGACCCTTGAATTTTTGAAGCAGGTCTTTGAAGAAAGAAATGTTGTAGGATTCGATATCGTCGAACTATGTTCGAATGACAGCGACCCCTCATCCGATTTTCTTGCCGCCAAATTGTATTATAAGATGTTGAGCTACAAGTTCAAGAACGAAGATGCCAAGGATGATTATGACAATACGTATCAAAAAGGATACAAATCGAATAACAATATTTTAAAACTTAAAGATGACCAGTACGAAGGGGGAGATCTCTAAATTTATCGAGAAATATTACCTGCACTTTAATGCCGCGGCCGTTGTTGACGCCGCAAAAGGCTATGAGGCGCAGCTTAATGGCGGTGCCAAAATGTTGGTGTCATTGGCCGGGGCCATGAGTACGGCCGAATTGGGAAAGATTTTCGCCGAAATAATCCGTCAAGACAAGGTTCATATCGTCTCCTGCACCGGAGCAAACCTTGAGGAAGACATTATGAACCTGGTTGCACATTCGCATTATAAAAGGGTGCCCAACTATAGGGACCTTACGCCCCAAGATGAATGGAACCTATTGGAAAAGGGATTAAACCGGGTAACCGACACCTGTATTCCCGAAGAGGAAGCGTTTAGAAGGATACAACGCCATATCGTAAAAATCTGGAAAGATGCCGAAGCCAATGGCGAGCGTTACTTTCCTCATGAATTTATGTACAAATTATTGCTTTCAGGGGTCTTGCAAGAATTCTACGAAATCGATATAAAAGATTCTTGGATGTATGCCGCAGCCGAAAAAAACCTGCCGATAATTTGTCCCGGTTGGGAAGATAGTACCATGGGCAATATCTTCGCTTCTTATGTTCTGAAAGGTGAGTTAAAGGCCAGTACCATGAAATCGGGCATTGAGTACATGACCTTTTTGGCCGATTGGTATACCGATAATTCAAAGAACGGAATAGGTTTCTTTCAAATAGGTGGCGGTATCGCTGGTGATTTCCCGATATGTGTCGTACCGATGCTCTATCAAGATATGGAACGCACAGATACACCTTTTTGGAGCTATTTTTGTCAGATCAGCGATAGTACTACTAGTTATGGATCGTATTCGGGGGCGGTGCCCAATGAGAAGATTACCTGGGGGAAGCTCGATATCGATACCCCAAAATATATCATAGAAAGTGATGCCACCATTGTTGCGCCATTAATTTTTGCTTATCTTTTGAACCTGTAATTATGGATAAACACGCGCATTTAAAAAGAGTTATCGTAGATTTTAAGAAATTGACCCCCGAGGTGCTCAAGCTTTTGGTCGAGCGTTATCCCGATGGGTATGATGATCGCAACATCATTTCCTTCAAAAATGCCCAGGGTGAACGTATCGAGGCGGTAGAGGTATTGACCGAAGACACCAAATATCTTGTAAAGATCAGTGCCAAGCTCGAATATACTATGGAGAACTATGACGAAGACGATTATGAAGACTTTGACGATGACGATCCAGAAGCGGTAGTAGAACCAAATCCTGAAGATTTGGACGATGACAATGATTCAGACTAGGGCACTATATTTATTTCTCACCACTCTTATCAACAAGCCAACTTACCTTTTATATTGAAAAAAGAAATAAAATTGAACAACCTCCATATTATCGGGAGCGAGGAATGGTGTGTATTTGAATCACTGGGTATTCCCGCAATAAAGGCAAGGGTAGATTCTGGCGCGAAAACATCTTCGATTCAGGCATCGAACATCAAGGTTTATAATAAAGGTGCGCAAGAATGGGTAAAGTTCGAGGTCAATCCCTTACAAGAAAACCGTAGCATTGCCATTGGCTGCGACGCCCGTTTGATCGATAGGCGAATGGTCAAAAGCTCTTCGGGCATTTCAGAAGAACGACTTGTGGTCAGAACTCCCGTTACCTTGGGTAAAGACAGTTTTGATATCGAGCTGACCCTGGCCAATCGCGATACAATGGAATTTCGTATGCTCTTGGGAAGGGAAGCCATCAACGGACGGTATATCGTGAACCCGGCCTTAAACTATCAGGTTCAAGGATTTTCAGATGATGATATCAACAAGAAATACGTGCCTTTTTTCAAGGAAAAAACAGGACTTAAAATCGCACTTCTCGCCAGTAACCCAGAATTGTATAGCAACAAAAGAATTATGGAAGCGGCCGAGGCCAGGGGGCACGAAATCGTTTTTCTGAACGTTGAATTGGCCTATATGAAACTCGATGCTCACTCACCGGAAATCAGGTATCGAGGTGGCAATATTTTGAATGAATTCGATGCGGTTATCCCTAGAATAAAACCTTCCGTCACTTTTTATGGTTGTGCGCTGATCCGCCAATTTGACAATCTAGGCGTATATTGTCTCAATTCGGCGGAGGCCATATCACAATCGAGGGACAAATTATTCGCATCGCAACTATTTTCGAAAAACGATATCCATATTCCTATTACCGGTTTTGCCAAATCACCCATGGATACCAAAGACCTTATCAGAATGGTCAATGGAGCCCCTTTGATAATCAAACTTTTAGAAAGTACCCAAGGCAAAGGTGTGGTCTTGGCCGAGACCAACAAAGCTGCCGAAAGCGTGATCAATGCTTTTAAAAGTGTCAATACCAATATTTTGGTGCAAGAATTTATCAAAGAGGCAAACGGTCAGGACATTCGCTGTTTTGTCGTCAACAATAAGGTGGTTGCATCTATGCAGCGCCAGGCTGAAAAAGGAGAGTTCAGGGCGAACATCCATCAAGGGGGTACCGCTTCGATGATCAAAATAACGGGCGAGGAAAAAAAATTGGCACTAAAGGCCGCAAGGGTATTGAACTTGGCGGTGGCCGGTGTCGACATAATTCGTTCCAACAAAGGGCCCCTTTTGCTCGAAGTTAATTCTTCCCCGGGCCTAGAGGGTATTGAAAATGCTACGGGCAAAGATATCGCCAATACGATGATCATGGCGATCGAGAAGAAATTGAAGTTCAGTATTTGAGAAAGCTATCGTAAATTTTTCAACATCTCCTCCGTAGTCTTTTCAAGATCGTATTCCGCTTTCCAGCCCCAGTCTTGTCGTGCTTGCGAATCATCGATGCTGTTCGGCCATGAATCGGCTATGGCCTGCCGAAAATCAGGGGCATATGAAATGGTAAAATTTGGAATATGCTTTTGAATGTTTTTGGCTATTTCCTCGGGTGTGAAGTTCATTGCCGCCAAGTTGTACGATGACCTAACCGTTATACTTTCCGACGGTTTATCCATTAAACTCAAAGTAGCACGAATGGCATCTTCCATATACATCATTGGCAGCCTACTATCTCTTTGAAGAAAACAGTCATATGAGCCGTCCGAGAGTGCTTTGTGATAGATTTCAACGGCATAGTCCGTGGTGCCGCCACCTGGCAGGGTTTTCCAGCTAATCAAACCCGGGTAACGAACGCTACGTACATCCACCCCATATTTTTTAAAATAATATTCACACCATCTTTCGCCCGATTGTTTGCTGATACCGTAGACAGTGCTGGGCTCCATTATGGTATTTTGGGGGGTGTTCTTCTTCGGGGTATTCGGACCAAAGACCGCAATGCTCGAAGGCCAGAATATTCTGCTTATCTTTTTCTCCTTGCAAAGGTTCAAGACATTGAAAAGTGAACTCATGTTCAGGTTCCATGCCCGCATCGGGAATTTCTCTGCCGTGGCGCTCAACATGGCCGCCATCAAATATACTTCTTCGATTTCGTAATGCATGACCACATCTTCAATGGCTCCATAATTAGTGGCATCCAAAATCTCGAAAGGTCCTGATGCCATGATATCTTCGTTTCCTTCACGAATATCGCTGGCCACTACATTTTCGTTCCCATATTTTTCGCGTAGCGCATATGTCAGTTCGGTGCCGATTTGACCACAGGCGCCCAAAATAAGAATGGATTTTTGCATTAAAATGAAGTTAAAGAAATCGACTGCAAATATAGCCCTAATTAAAATTTGTACATTCGCTCCATGAACAAATTATTGTTTATTCCAGTACTTGTTTTTCTGTTCTCGGGATGCAATCAAAACAAAGATGCAGATCCAATCGACGATTCTTCGACATTTTTGATAACAGCTGGGGAATGGCCTAAAAAATCAAGCGTGAACACCAAGGCGCAACTTGTTTTGAACGAGTGGGCCGAGTATAAGGCCTTAGATGCCAGCTTTGACGCCCTTTACACGGTCGAAAATCGAGAGGATTTGATTTTGATCGTCGAAGACCTGATCGAGAAACAGAAACTTTTAGAGGCCTCTGAACACCCTGAGGTATTTGACAGGCCTCAAATAAAAAGCCGTATGAAAGTTTTCAAGACCTTTTTTTTGAAGATCAAGGGAAACCTTGAATATCGATTAGATATAGAAGAACCGGTACTCGAAACGATCGAAGCTTACAACGCCCTTAGAAATCAGTTCAATGTGGTCGTGAACAATACTTTGGATACAAAACTTATATTGGACGAATAGGCAGTGCCGAAACGTTCTTGCCCCTAAAGTTTCTTACACTTTTCAAAATAGGGCTGCTTCGATTTGTTGCGCAAACCCCATGAAAATTTATGCTATTCCTTCGTTTCGGTGGTAGCCGGCGGGTTTTTACGAGCTTCAAGGGCCTGTTTGCTTAAACTGGCCAAATTGAAATTTGGATCGATTGCCAAGGCCTCATCAATAAGGGCGACCGCTGCGTCGATATTTTCCTTGTCCTTATTGTATTGCACAAGTGCCTTAAGGTGTATGAAAGCAGCCTTCAGAGGCACTTCATAGGGTTGTTGGCGTTCATAAAAGGCATATTTCATATCATCTTTGGCATTTGCGATGCCATATTCGATATGGGCGACCGCGCCGTCATTGTCACCTGTCTGTATTTTCAGGTCTGCCAATTCATAGGCCAAGTATGGGTTGGGCGTTCGAGAATTCAGTAGATCAAATTGTTCCAAGGCCCTTTTGGGCTGGTTTAGGGCCTTCAATGAAATTGCCTTGACCTGCACGGCCAGATCGGAATCATTTGCGTCTTTTTCGATGCCTACCGTATTCAATGCTTGTAAATGTTGTCCGTCGTTCGCATAAATGAATGCCAGGGTATCGCGTCGTTCTATTGATGGCGATAGTACGTTCAAATGCGTCATGGCGTTTATTACACCATCGACATCGCCTTGTAGCCGCATTTGCTTATAGAAGGCTTCGTAATGTTTTTGAAGTTCGGTATTCGTTTGCGCAGCCCCCATAAAACCTAAAGCGCACATCGATACTAAAACGAAATTTTTCATTGTGTTCAATTTTGGTGCGCTAAACTAAAAAAAATATTGTTGACAAGCTGTTAATGAAAGCCTTAAAATCAAAGCATAAAAAAAAGGATGCCATAAACACCCTTCTTAAATATTGACTATGACCGAACCTCTCAAACAACGGTCAATGGCACATCTTTTTTAGTAAAAGACCGTAAAAGGCTGGCATAAAAACCGATACTTTTAGGATCCTTGTCAATACACGATTTCAAAAAATCTTTCAAATTCTTGAAAATCAGGTTGGCGTGCAATGTAGGCAAATAGGTATTGACCTCTTTCGGATTGTAATAAGTATCATCCATTACAATGTCCATCGCAACTCTTTTTCTGTGGTAATCAATTGATACATCGGCGGCATTATAGTATTTTTTAAGTATTGCCTCGTGTAGGTTTTTAAATTGGTCGGTCGATTTTTGGTTGTTACAACTCTCGGAAATCAAGTTTTCAATTTCCTTGGCGATTTTCCTTTTTACTGTTGAATTTTCCATGGCAATCGATTTAAATGTTTACTTAAAGTTATGCATTTCATCGATAAATAGCTTAAAATCAACGATGTAATTAACAGAATAAGGTCGTTTTTGTTGTGAAAACCGCATTTAATGTGGTGTATTACCCTACAATTGGGGTCATAAACCGATATTTTTTAACATTTATAAGGTTAAAAGAGGCGATAATCTTGCCTTTCTTGTCTTTTTCTACGGTATAATGGGGCTTTGGAAGCCCTTTCTTAATTGCTTCAGCGGAATAATATTCTTTTTTCTTCGGATGGTGAGGATATACACCGTTAAAAATTTCACCCCACCACTTATTAAATACAACGGACTTAATAATTGCTATACAGTCATTTAGATGAATTAGATTTATGGGTAGGTTACCACCTGAAAGATTGGTTTTGCCCGACAATATAGAAACAGGATGCCTATTAGGCCCTATAAGTCCGCCAAATCGAATAATGGTAACCTCTAGGTCGGGGTCAGTCCAGAATATCTTTTCGGTTGCCAAAAGTTGTCTGCCCGATTCGGTTGATGGTCTGGGTTTTGTTTTTTCGGTAACTTCCCCTTCTATGTCGCCATAGATCGAAGTGCTGCTCACAAAAATCATTTTTTTAACATGTGAAGTTTTCATTGCGCTATGCAATCGGTGCATCTTATTGACATAGCTTTCTTCATTGTTTCCTCGTAGTTTGGGCGGGATATTGATAATAAGAATGTCAACACCTTTAAGAAATGGGGTAATACCGTTGTCGTTTTCATCTTCTTTAAGTTGAACATTAAATGCCTTGATTCCGTCTTTTTCAAGACTTTGCAATTTTTCGACAGAAGTTGTACTTCCGTGTACTTGGTATTCATCGAAAATGAAGGATTTGGCCAGGGGCCAACCTAGCCAACCACATCCTAGAACACCTATGACCATATTCAAAATCTCCGCTTTTAGAATTCCATTATTGATAAATAACCATCAAAGTGGAAGGTAAAATAGTATCAAATAACGAGATAAAGAATGAAAACCAGATCTATTTTTTAGATATAAGGCCAAGACCATTACGGTCTTTTATCGGAAAAGTTTGAATAATTCGTTGGAAATCGTTATATTTAAGATTAACCTTAACTGCCGTAACGGGCAGGCTTAAACTGAAATTTTATGGGAATCAAGAGTTTTCAAGGCATACGAAAGTCTTCTAAAAAGGAATTTGATGCCCCGATTTTGGTATCAGATTACATGACAAAGAAATTGGTCACTTTTTCACCTGACCAGTCAATTTTAGAGGTCATGGAGCAGTTTACGAAATACAATATTTCGGGTGGCCCCGTTCTTAATGACGACGGTTTTTTGGTCGGTATTATATCTGAGGCCGACTGTATGAAACAGATTTCGGAAAGTCGCTATTTCAATCAACCGATCCTCGACAGGAGCGTTGAGAAATACATGAGCAAGAATGTGGAGACCATTCCACACGATATCAGTATTTTTGATGCCGCGGGGGTGTTCGACAAGCATAATAGGAGAAGGCTTCCGGTCATGAAAGATGGCCTGTTGGTAGGCCAAATAAGCCGAAAGGATGTCGTAGTGGCCGCTTTGAAACTTAGCGGACAAAATTGGAAATAGCATTTCGGTTTTGATTGGTCTAAAAAAGCTGTCCCAAGGTTTGTTTCAATGCCCCTTTCGGTGCGTAGTTTCGATTTATGTCGATAAGGGCGAATAGCGGTTTGTTAGATATTTTTTTACCTAAGCCTCACTCCCTCTTGACGATCATATAGTAGTCGTTCTCCAAAGGCAAATATCCCAGGTCGTAAACGAAATAGTAGACTGTTCCCTTTTTCGTAGTATACAGATTGGTTATGAAGTCAAAATCGAAACCTTTGTCGATCAATCGGGTCTTGGAGGTACGCGTTTTTCCTTCTTTCAGTGTGAAGCTGTCCAAAACCCTATAATTTTTGCGCAGGCGATTGTTGATATTGCGTATGAGATTTTTGCTATCCTTATTGACATTGTTGTTATAGGAATTTCGGCAACCATCGGAGCAGAATTTTTTGTCGGCCCGGCCGACGATACGGGCACCACATTCCAAACATTTTCTTTCGGCATTATTGTCGCCCATAATGAAATTTTACTTCTTCCCGCGAACCATCCTCTTGTGCGATGACCACATATATATTGATTTCGTCGGCATTGATCTGCTCAAAGGTAAAATCATCGAAATAGGCCCTATTGCCTTCTAATCTGACCAATTTAAAATCCACCGTTTCATCCTTTTCCTCCCAACCCTTAAGATTACCATGAAAATGTTTGAGTTGCAACAGCAAGGTTTCGCCGACTTGTTGAATATGGCCTAGTTCGTAGAACTGTACCTTGCCTTCCGAAACTAGTTTAAAGGAGAACATCATGGAGTCACCGAGCGGAGGGCTCCATATTTCTTCGGTAATTCCTCCGAAAGCCTCACCTTTCCAATGGCCTTCCATCCAAGCAATTTGCGATAGCTGGGCCTTCGGTGAAGCGCTTCCTTCCTTGTAAGAAATGGTATTTTGTGCCTTGCAACCCAAAGAAACCGATAGTAATAGTAGAATTATATTTTTCATAAATATGCCTAAATCCATGAAACAAGATACGAATTATCCGTTTACAACCGATTGGCCCAAAGAGAACCTCAATGAAGGGGCTATTCGACTATGATGTCAAAATCATTGAGTAGTCCCAGTACATTATCTTTTGAAAACTTGGCTTTTTTGATGTGGTTTTTATTCGGATTAAGACCAATGTTCAAAGAGGTTCTGAAATCGACTTTTTCCAAATTGGAATCTTCGAACCTGGCATTTTGCAAATCGCATGCGTCAAAAACGGAAGCGGTAAGGTCGCTCTCGACAAAATCGGTCTGTATTAGCTTACAATGTTCAAAACGTTGGTTTTTTAACTCCATTTGGTAAAAAGAGCTCAGGTTCATGGTACAGTCTTTGAACCTGAAAGCGATCAAAAAATCATTCAGGGTTTCAAATTTTAACCCAATCATCTTACAACTGGAAAATAGTACCTCGTTGAACGTTGTATTTGCGATATTGGCATTGCTTAGATTGCAGTCGATGAATTCGCACTCCAAAAAATTTTGATTGTCCAAATACGAATTTGAAAAATCACAACCCTCGAAAATACAATTCTCATATTCGGCCTTGGGTAGTCGAACTTTTGTAAAGTTCTGGCCTCTAAAGGTCTTGTCACCTACGAAATTCAAACCCATATCAGTCTTCTAAGATTAGCGCCGGAATCGAAAGTTCTTGATACAGTTTATTATAGGCGTCCATCTCGGTATTCACGATTGCATCACGTTCGGTTTCGAATATCTTCCATTGCGATAAAAGGTCGGCCAATCGTTCATTGGCTCCTTGGGTTACCTTGGGTTCGACCGCATCAATATAATCTTTTAGTTCCATGAACTCGGCGTTCAATTGGTTATGATAATTGATTACGTCTTGAAAGGTTTTTTGTTCGGGTTGTATCAGGTTGGCCTCCCAGGTGTCAATCCGTTCTATTAAAGCTTTACCCTTTTCCAATAAATCTTTTGCACTATCATTGTCTTTGAGTAGGCTTTCATAAGTTTTTAATTGTTTTCTGGCGGACCGCATCCGGCTTACCGATTCATGGATATCGGTAATGGCGCCTGTCACCTGATTCAAGAGCTTTTGCTGTTCGGAATAATCTGCCGCGGAACCAACTACATTTGGGTTGGGAAGCACTGTTACTTCGGTTTCAGAAGTCAAATCATCAAGAGTAAGGCGCAATGTATAGGTGCCGGGGCCAATTCTTGGGCCTGCATAGCTACCATAGGCGAATACTTTTTCAACTGCCGGTAATGTTTCACGCCTGAAATTCCACGTAAAGCGATTATAACCTTTTTTTGATGGTATGATCTCGGGTCGGGGCGGGCCTCCCGGCCACGATTTGAAGTCCTTGTCCTTTTTGTTGGAATAACTTCTTATTACCTGTCCGCTTCTCAAAATCTCCAATTTCAGGTCGAGACTATCCGCGTTTTTGTCCAGGTAATAGTCCATCGTAACCCCACTTTTTGGATTTTGTCCCAAACCGGGAACAGGCTTGTCGTTACTGCCTCCAAAAAACAGATAGGTGTTTTTGGGCTTTAATATTTCCAAAGGTTTTCTGGGATTGCCCAAATTTTGAATCGCACCTACGTCATCCAATATCCAAAACGATCGCCCCGCAGTTGCGGCCACAAGGTCATTGGTCTGAAATACCAAATCGTTGATGGGTACAATGGGTAAATTCAATTGAAAGGGTTGCCAATTTTGACCATCGTCCAATGAAATATAGAGTCCGGTTTCGGTACCCGCATACAACAGCCCTTTGCGTTTGGGGTCTTCGCGTACTACACGTACAAAAGTGTGCTCGTCGGTAATGCCATTTACTATTTTCGACCAGGTCTGGCCATAATCGGTGGTTTTGAAAATATAAGGTCTCAAATCCATTTGTTTGTACCGCATTAGTGCTATATATGCCGTTGCGGCATCATGGGGCGAAACTTCGATGCTATTGACGATACCTTCACCAAGGTTTGGTGGCGTCACGTTTTTCCAATTTTGACCTCCGTCTTTTGTAATATGAATCAGACCATCGTCAGACCCGGCCCATAGCACGCCCTTCTCGTGCGGCGATTCGACAAGGTAGGCCAAGGTATTGTAGTTTTCCCCACCTGCTGCCTCGTTCGTGTACGGGCCACCTCCCGGGCCTTGTTTGCTTTTATCGTTTCGCGTCAGGTCAGGACTCACGACCTGCCAACTGGCTCCGCCATCCGAGGTTTTGAAAACGACATTTCCGGCATGGTATATCGTATTACGGTCATGTGGCGAACTGATGATGGGGGCATTCCAATTATAGCGGTATTTAAAATCTTTTGGCACATTGCCCAATGCCAGTTCAGGATATTCTTTGATGGGTTTTCCCGAACGGGAGGCTTTGACCCATTTTTCGATGATTCCCTGGTAACAACCTCCATATATATTTTCGGGATTATCGGGGTCAAAGGCTAAGAAAGCACTTTCGCAACCTGCTACGGAGTACCAATCCTTCCAATCGATACCTTGATCGTTGGTGCGACTGGCAATGGCGATGGCCGAGTTATCCTGTTGGCCCCCATAAACATTGTACGGTACTAGATTATCGGTAATTACGCGATAGAATTGCGATGTCGGCTGGTTTTGCTGGGTACTCCAACTTTTGCCGCCATTGTTCGAAACGTTGGCACCCCCATCATTTGAATTTATCATTTTTTGGTTATCGTTCGGATCGATCCAAAGATGATGGTTATCGCCATGGGGGGTGGGTAGTGGACTAAAAGTTTTACCACCATCTATCGATTTGGTAACCGGGGCGTTCAGTACGTAAACGATATTCTCGTTTTGTGGGTCTGCAAATATTTCCATATAATACCACGAACGGGCAATATTGATACGTTCTTTGTTGACTTGCTTCCATTTTTTGCCGGCATCGTCAGAACGATAGACACCACCTTTCTCACCTTCGGCCTCTATAACTGCAAAAACGAGATCAGGATTGGCCCTTGAGACCGATATGCCAGCTTTTCCGAATTCTTTGGGAAGGCCTTCCTTCATCTTTTTCCAAGACGTACCGCCATCGGTAGATTTGTAGAGTGCCGATCCGGGCCCTCCCGATTCCATCGTCCAAGGATAACGTCGATGTTCCCACATGGCCGCATAAAGGATCAAGGGATTTTTCATATCCATTGAAAGCGAGGAAGCACCGGTTACATCGTTCACGTAAAGCACTTTTTCCCAGTTTGAACCGCCATTCGTAGAACGATATATTCCGCGGTCTTCCGATGGGCCGTATTGGGCTCCTTGCGCCGCGACAAAAATGATATCGGGATTCATCGGGTCGATAATAACGTCAGAAATATGACGTGTGTGGTCCAACCCGATATGTTTCCAGGTTTTTCCGGCATCTGTAGATTTATAGATCCCATCGCCCATAGAGGTCATCACCCCGCGCGCCGCATGTTCGCCCATACCCGCGAAAATGATATTCGGATTGCTTTCTGAAACGGCGATTGCACCGACCGTGCCGGTTTTCAATTGTCCGTCAGAAATGTTCTTCCAAGTAATGCCATCATCTACGGTTTTCCAAATACCTCCGCCTACGGTTCCCATATAATAGGTCATGGGCTGGCCTACCACCCCCGTGGAGGCCACACTTCGACCCCCGCGGAAAGGCCCTATATTTCGCCATTTCAAGCCATTGAACATTGAATCTTGGATCGTGGTTACTGGTAGGGGGGCTTTCTTTTTTCGACGCTGTGCATTGATCGTCAAGGGTATGATAAGTATGATGACGAGCACTATGTTCAGATTTTTCATGAGATGGTGGTATTTAAATTTTTCAGGCTTAATCCAATTTTTTGTCCAAGGCCAAGATGGTCTTCAATAAAACATTGGTCCCATTGGCCAGATCCTTGGCAGCGGTAAATTCTTTGGGGGAATGACTGATACCGTCTTTACTGGGCACAAAAATCATCCCCGTAGGGGCAATGGTGGCCATATCCTGAGCATCATGACCTGCCCCACTGGGCATATAATTGATGGAAAGACCGAGTTTTTTGGCCGAATTTTCGATTTCTTTCTGAATAATCGGATCGGTGAGTGCGGGATCAGCGGTCGTATCAAGGGGATGGAATTCGATTTGCACATTGGAATCTTCCGCGATCTTTGCGCTTTTTTCCTTAATTGCTCGAAAGACTTTTTCGATTACCTCGGAAGAAAGGTCACGTATCTCGAGACTTGCGGTCACCTTACCGGGAATTACATTTGGGGCACCGGGTTCGGCCTTGATTCTCCCTACCGTAGCCACTTGAGCACCTTCAATACTATTTACCGTTTCATTGACGGCAACAATAAACTTGGCGGCGGCCAAAAGTGCATCTTGCCGCGCATTCATTGGGGTGGTACCGGCATGATTGGCAAAACCGGTAAAATCTACATCCCACCATTTAAGGCCTACGATGCCCTCTACGATACCGATATCCAGATTTTCCTTGTCAAGAATGCCCCCTTGTTCGATATGAAGTTCCAAGAAAGCGGCCATATCGCCTTTTTTGCGTTGCACTTCGGAAATTCTTGTGGTATCACCACCCAGGCGCATAATTCCCTCGCCCATGGAATAACCGGTCGAATTGACCACTTGAAAGGCTTCTTTGCCCAAATTTCCCGATAGGGCCCTACTTCCCATAACACCACCTTCCTCATTGGGAAAAATGATGACCTCGAGCGGGTGTTTCGTTTTGATCTTATTTTCGTTCAAGGTTTGAATGACCTCCAAGGCAGCCATTGCCCCGACACAGCCATCATAGTTGCCGCCATTGGGAACACGATCTATATGGCTTCCGAAGGAAATAGGTTTCAAACCCGATTTCTTGCCTTCGCGAATACCGATAATGTTTCCCGCAAAGTCTATAGATGTTTTCAAACCCATTTCCTGTAATTGGGAAATCACCCATTTTCGGGCCTCGATATCCGCATCGCTAAAGGCGACCCTTTCTGTGGTGCCATTTTCCTGCAGTCCGAATTTGGCCAGATCGAAAATTCGATTTTCTAAACGGTTTTGGTCGACAGTAATTTGTGAATGAATTGCCGGGCATATAACCGACAGCGCAAGAGATATAAAAAGGTTTTTCATGATATCGATTTAATTGTCCAATCCGCCTGCTCGATTCGGAGTGCGTGGTTCGGGCCAGGTTCGTCGTTCCCCTGTTCTTGGGTTGATGCCTAAAGCTGCTTTTTCGCGAGAAGTTTTATTGGGGTCCTCGCTGGCCATGTAGGCCAAGATTGCGGTTAAAATTGCATTGTTGCGTACATCGTCGAAAACAATTTTGTCATAGGTGTCGAGGTTGGTATGCCAAGTATAGTTCCAATAACTCCAACTTAACGAACTTAAAGAGAAACCTGGGGCGCCGGCCGCTACAAAAGAAGCGTAATCAGAACCTCCGCCACCCGGATTCCCCGGAAAGTTAGTCTCGATATGTTGGGTGATTTCTTTCGGAACAGCCTCAAGCCATTTACCGATATAGTCATAGGAATGCAAAAAACCTTGGCCGGATATGTTGACGACGCGTCCGGTGCCATTGTCCTGATTGAAAAGTGCCTGAAGGCCGGAGACAATATCGGGATGGTCCTCCACAAAAGCCCGTGAACCGTTCAATCCCTGTTCCTCACTGCCCCAGTGCCCGACAATGATCGTTCGTTTCGGATTGGGATAAACCTTTTTAAGGATTCGTGCCGCCTCGAGCATGGTGATGGTGCCCGTACCGTTGTCGGTGGCGCCGGTGGCCCCGTCCCAAGAGTCGAAATGTGCCGAAAGAATGATATATTCATTGGGCAATTCTTTGCCCGGAATGGTGGCGATCGTATTAAAAGTGGGAACGGTTCCCAATTCCTTGGATTCGGCAACTATCTTGATTTTCGGATTGACTGCGTGCTCGACCATTCGGTAGAGCATGCCGTAATCTTCCAATGAAAGGTCGACCACGGGAATCTTTTTCGTGCCCGCACTAAAAATTTTGTTGGCGCCGAAACCGTTTGACCATCGCGATTGAACAATGCCAACAGCACCTGCTTTTTCAAGTGCCTCGTTAATGGTACGACTTGTGTAGCCCGTATTCTTGAAATTTTGGCGCCAAGCTTCCTCTTTGGCATCGCGATCCTTTTTCATCTTTTCCAAAGATTCTTCAGTAGCGAATTCTTCCCAATTGTATTCGGGCCTCCCGGTAGGTTGTTCCATGGAAACCATGACCAGTTTCCCCTTCACATTGGGCAGCCATTTTGCAAATGCCAATGAATCGGGTACCGTGGGCAAGGTTACAAGGTTGGCCGATATACCCTTGGGCCCCGTACTCGGGCTCCAAGCCAATTGGATACCGCTTAAGGTCACGACACGTGGTTCGAGCATATCGATATGGGTAATGCCCCTTTGCCAACCGCGCCATTTGCCCCATGCCTCATTTTTGGCTTCGATGCCCCATTTTTTATAAGTATTTACGGCCCATTCATGAGCTGTTTTCATTTGTGGTGTTCCGACCAATCGCGGACCGATGACATCCATAAGTTCGTGGGCCAGCTGTTCCAATTGCGAGTTTTCATTGGCTTCTTTTTCAATTGCGGCCACGATTTCTTCGGTGGTCTGTGCCGATACGAAGCTTATGTAGATGAACAACAGGAAACCTGGAAGTAATAGTTTTTTCATTTTTTAAGTGTTAATTGAATAGCGGTAACTAATATAAGGATAAAAGGAGAGGATGTGGTAAGCTGAAGCGTGCTAAGCAAAAGAATATGTTCAACTTCTTTTATCGATGACGCTCACCGGTTTTCTTCCCAATTTGGATGTACGCAGTTTCTGTATTTCTTCTTTAGGGCAGAATTCAATGGTAGGAGTTACCCTTAGTTTTGAACGAAAATGATCTTTGATTTGCTGTAAAAGCTCTTGTGAAGATGATTGCGAGGCGATTTTGATCCGTATCTCATCAGTACCGATGGCGTTATGGTAGATTTCGATGACGAAGCTGTCCACTTGGGCAAAATCGTTCAGGGCATTGTGCATGGCGGGCGGGTATAGGGTAGTGCCCTTGTATTTCACCATTTGCTTTTTACGCCCTACGACCGGGCCTAAACGCCTTGTGTTTCTGCCACAGTTACAAGCGGTATCATGGGCAACGACCATATCACCGGTCTTAAAGCGCAATAAAGGCATGGCCTCGACCCCCAGGGTCGTTATCACCAGTTCACCTTCGCTGCCGGAAGGAACGGGATTTTCATTTTCATCCAATATTTCGGTAATGATAAGCTCGGGGTGTTCGTGCCCGCCTAGTTGTTCGGAACATTCGGTAAAAGCGGTGCTCATTTCGGTAGAGGCGTAGGTCGAAAAGAGTTCGATATTCCAGGCCGATTTGATTTTCTTTCCCAAGGTGTTCAATGAAAAATCCTGCTCGCGCAACGATTCCCCGATGCAGATGGCCCCTTTGATACCCGAAGCGTTCACGTCGATGCCGTGATGTTCGGCATATTCTATCAATATCAATAGAAAGGAAGGCACGACGATCAAATACGTAGGTTTGAATTTCAGGATAGTGTCCCATTGCAGTTCGGGAATTCCGGCCCCGACTCGGATAATTCCCGCGCCTAGTTTTCTGGCTCCCAAAAAATAAGCGAGTCCGGCCATGAAGCGACGGTCGATCGTTGTGGTCAGTTGAAGGATGTCATTTTCATTGACTCCGGCGCAAGCAAAAGAAACCGCCTCATTATAGGCCAGGCGATCTAGGTCGGCATCCGTAAGGCCAATGGTGACAGGTTCGCCCAAAGTACCCGAAGTGGTTACAAAATCGACGATCTTATTTTTGGGAACGCACAAAAAATCGTCATTATATTGTTGCAGCTGCTCCTTTGAGGTTGTGGGTATTCGTTTGAGGTCATCCATGGTTTGGACGGCATCTGCACTAATTTTATATCTTCTGAACAAACGGCGGTAATAAGGCGAATTTGAATTGAGATATTCAAAGAGTTCTCGAAGTCTCTTTTCTTGGAAGGATTTTATCTCAGTAGCCGATGCCCTTTCTATTTCCGGAATCTTCATTTATTCAATCTGCGTTTTAATCTGCGAATATAACGTTCTACTTTTTCTCGATCGGGCACCGTCGTAATTTCTTTGGCTTCCGCTTTCAAAAAGGCTTCGAGCGCAATGGTATCATATCCCTTTCTATAGTTGTACAACCCTATTAAATAATGAACTTCCCAAAATTCAGGATTGCTCCGCTCGAACGCTCTGAGCAGGTTTTGGTCCAAGTGCGCTCCGGAAGCCAAAGCATCGTTTATTCTGCTGCTCAGGATCCTGTATTTCTCATAATCACGGTAGGCTTCAGAACCTAAAAAAGGGTCTTCTGGGATATTCAGGGTTTCGACTGCCAAAGATTCATAAGAGGTAAGTCTTTGCTTTTCACCGAATATTTTTTTCAGGTCATAGGCGACGAATTCTCCCAATTGATAGGGATTGGATGAAACCCAGACCTTCAAGTCTTCCGGTTTAAAAACGATTCCATGGTGGGCCAAAAGCTGGTTCAACGCCTTTTCGTTACCATAACCGATTTCAGTATCACCTAATCCTTCTTTATTTCTTAGCATATCGACAGCGGTTTTGGGCGTAATTTTTGGATTTTCCTCTAAAAGTTCCTCCATCTTTTCATAACGATACATTGAGTGGCTCTCGAAGATGTGCTTTTGGTTTTTTTTATCGTTGGCATAAGCGGCGCTTTGAAAATGGTTCGAACAGATCAAGTGATCCGAATTCTGAACTTCGTACACCCCAAAATTATTTGGAGAGACTTCTATGATCGCCGCTCGTTTGTCTTTTGCGCTTCCTACAAAAATGGATTCAGAAACAAAAACTTCGCGTTTTTTGGCGATGGCAATGGCTTCTTCGATTGTTGATGCATATTGCAGTATTTCACGGGTAACCAGTGAAATGGGTGTTTTGGCGACCAACGGAAAATTCGATTTGCCCGCATTGATGGTCACGGTCAATCCTTGATCGTTCATGCCAGAAAGCACACCGATAAATCCGCCCCAGGTAACCGACATAAAATTGTGGCCTTCATCGGGTTTTACAAAGGCGATGATCTTATTTTTGGCGAATTCGTCGCCTGCATAAAAATCGAAATTACGGCCAATGATCAGTTGCCCGTCGTCGGTATGATCGCCCCAGGCCGCAAAAGATGAACAGCCGACCAGGGCCAGATCTTGTAGCGCATGCCCGATATCGTGCGCCCCGTGAAAATACATGACCCTGGGGTAGGCCTCGGCGATGTGGTCGAAATCTTTCGAGGCGTATTGGGCCATACCGTAAATTTCGGCCTTGTATTGCTCATCGATATTGAGGTACATCTTGCGATTGAACCAAGCCAAGAACTTACGTAATAAATTTTGTTTTCCTTCCGAAGGAACCAATTCATCTATTTTCTTAACAAAAATATGTTCCTGTTGGTTAAAAAGTTCTTGGGTGAGTTTTCCGGTTTTTAGGCCAAGTTCCAAAGGGTTGCCTTCTACAAAAAGCTCCCATTGGCCCTGTTTGTTCTTTGTGAGAAAATTATCATCCAACACAAAGGTCGAGTCATTGATCTTTACCCTATCGGGAATTTCAGTACGGTATTGCCCGACATTGGGCATCATATCACGAAGCGATTTTTTTACACCACATGAAGTGAAAAGAACGAACAAGGCGATTGCAATGGTCGATCTGACTGCTACAGGTCTTAATACCGTCGTGAATATCAATTTACATATCGTTTAAGTTGTCTTTTCTTTTGTTGGGAGCCAATTCGTGGTCAAACCGGTCATCACAATGGGTTTTTGCCTGCGGAGATAATTAAAGACTAAATCTTCTTTTGAAATATTCGCTACTTGCGTTATGGCAATGGTATTGAAATTTTCCATTACACCTTTGTTTTTTGCGATGTCTTGTTCTTCGAATTTACGATTTTATCCAATAAATATTTTCCGCCGAGTATCTCCGAGCAGGTAACGACACCGCTAATGGTAACCCCCAAAATACCGTGCATGTTGAGGCTTTGGCCTGTAAAAAATAGGTTTTCGATTTTCGTGCGCGGCGAAATGAACGATTTAAGAGGGTTGTTCGCATCTTTTATATGACCATACATGGAACCTTGCACGCTGCCAATATAGTCGCGATACGACAGGGGTGTCGAGGTATATATCGAATGGATACAATTACGAATATCAGGAAATTTCTTCTCGAGTTCTGTAAGGAAGATTTCGGTCTTCTTCAATTTAAATTCCTCATACGATTTGCCCCGATCATTTTTATGGGCAACAGTATTGAAGGTGTCGACCCAGGGCTCGACTTCTTCAAAGCGCATATACGTTATAGCAGTTAATTGATCACCCCAGTGGCCTTGATTTTTTCTTGTACCCATAGAGACCATATAGCTAAGGGGCCAATTTTGCTGGGTGTATTTCGGAGAATTCCACACGGCCTCTTCGTTCTTGTAATGATAATAGTTATGATTAAGGTACTTGAACGATTTCGGCTTCAAAGTGATATGGATACTAAATGCCGAAATGGTGCTTTCCATTTTTTCGATGCGTCGCGCGAACGATTTGCGAAAATGCCCTTCATCAGCAAGTTTTAATGTGCGCTTGGGTTCTATGTTCGATATAAAAAGCCCACCGTGAACCGTTTTACCCTTTTTGGTGGTTACTGAATTTACTCGGTTGTCTGAAACATTTATACGCGTTACTTCTTGATGTTTCACGGTATCCCCTCCAAAATTTTTCAGCCGTCTAACGAGCAATTTTGTTATTTGGCTACCGCCATCGGCACAGCGATAGGCACTTTCAATGAACGAATTGACAGAAAGGGCGTGTACATAAAAAGGAGTTTTTTCAGGGTCACCGGCATACAACATATTCGAGCCTGCAAGTACCGCCCTCAATTTTTCGTTTGTGGTCAGTGAATCGATATAAGCCTTTGCCCTTAGATTGAACAGGGCGGCATCATCATGATAAGGTTTTCCCGTTTCAAGATTGTACAGGGGAAATTTTTTGCACACTTCCTTCAACTTATCGCAATAGGTACGTATGGCTTTTTTTTCTTCAGGAAATTTTTTGACAAGATTGTTTATGAAGTTTTCATAACCTTGGGCATGGGGGTAAGCTATATGGTCATCGTCAAAAGTGATCAGGTCGAAACCGTCTTTATCAAGCTTTCGTAGTTGAAGTCCTTCAAGAATACCCAAGTAATCGAAATAACGGTAAAGATTTTGTCCTTCCGATAGGCCACCCAAATAATGTACGCCGGTATCAAAAATAGTTTTGTCACGCACAAAAGTCTGTAAGTTGCCGCCAAATTGATTGTTCTTTTCGAGTACGCAGACCGACTTACCCTCTCGTGCCAAGATATTGGCCGCGACCAATCCGCCCATTCCACTACCAATGATCACTACATCATAGTACTCCTTCATTCTGTTGCAAACCTCTTTTTAAGACTATAAAGTTATCATTTTGGTGGACTGTGGTGAAATTTGGGGGAGGTGATTCACCAAGACTACCTTTCAATAGTATCAAGATACTGATTTCATCCATTATTAGATCAGCAATTGATGCGATACTAAGGGATTTCAGGTTTAAAATGAGAACACTTGCCGGTCGGCCTAGTGCCTCATCAATAGAATCGACTGTGGTAATCTTACTATATCTATGGGTCAGATAATTATTTTTGAGTATGGCCCGGGCTTCAAGATCAGCTATAAAAGAGGTTATTTTTCGATCAATCGAATCCAATGCCAAGAGCAGATCCAATTGACCGAAATCTTCAGAGAGATGAACAATGGTGCTTTTTTCATTGACGTAGCCCAAAATATTCTTGTAGGTATCTTGATTGTTCTTCAAATCTGATTTGACCGATCTGTAGATCGCTTCACCTTTATGCCGGTAATTCTCCAAAATCAATTTATGCCAGTAGGTAGGGCCTTCGAGATTGTTGCGCCTTTTTCTGAATTCAGCCCTGAAATAAGCCCCAATATGCTTGGCACGTTGCGAATAACTCGCCCCAAAACGGGTGTCGTCATATGGAATTCTTTCCATAAGTTCAGCCGTTATCGCCCCGTCGCGAATAATAAAACTGTCTTTGGGCGAGACCTCTGAACATCCATGGATCATTATTGGAACAATATCGAGTTGCAATTGTTCGGCCAAATAAAATGCTCCCTTATGAAAACGCTTTATCTTGTTGTTCGTTGAGCGGGTGCCTTCGGGAAAGGCTATCAATGAAAATCCTTGTGCGATTTTTTGCTTAAGATAGGCCTCGCCATTTTCTACTCCCCCGGATACCGGATAGGATCCGTGCAATCTCGCGGCGTAGCCTACGGTCTTGGAGTTATAAACATGGTCCTTAACAAGATAAATGGATTTAGGGTGCAACATACCCATGACCAAAATGTCAAGAAAAGAAGTATGATTGGCGATCAACATGGCTGGCTTGTCAAAGGTTTCATTGTCATGATTTATTACATGCTTCGATAAAAACGGATTTGTATAAAGCACCGATTTCATAAATTTTGAAACTACATAATGCAGACCTGATTGCGGTTTCAACCTTGCGCCCGGATCGATTTTGAGGTGAAACCAAGAATAAATGCCGAACAAGATGCCCCCAAGGTCAAAATACCCGAATGAAAGCAAAGAGTGCAATAGAATTCTTGGTTGAATCGGTCTTTTATCGGTATCACCCAAGAACAATCTAAAAAGCAACGGCTGAATAATAAATGCAACAAGTACGGCACATAGAATACCTACCAATGATACCGTTGAAATGGTAAACAGCACCGGATGTTTGGCAAATACCAGAACACCGACTCCAGCTATTGTGGTGATTACAGAAAGTAGTATCGAGGTTTTGTGGGTGGGCAATGTCTTTTCGCCCGTTCGATATCGTATCAACAATCCGTTTGTGATAAAAATGCTGTAATCGACGCCCAGGCCAAAAATGAAGCTACATATAATAATATTGAAAATATTGAATTCAATGTGCAAAAGCCCCATAATGCCTACCGTGATGAACCAGGTCATAAAAATCGGCACGGCGGTGATCAAGGTCAAGGTGAGACTTCTATAATAGACGAACAGGATCAAAAGAACCACGACCAATGAATAGCCCAACAAGCGATTAAAATCATTTTTTAGATTGCCCAAAAACGTTTCATTGACATGTTGGCGATCAACAAGCAGTGTGTTGGCAGATTCCTCGAACTGTCTATATATGAGGTCTGTTTTTGTATCATCGACCTTGATCAACGACGTTATGGTCACTCCATTTGGATCTTGAACGAGATAATCGTCAATCGAAAATGATTTGATCGGTTTTAAATCATCAATTCTTAATATTCGGAACTTGTTTTCCAGATGGTCTTGGAATTCCGAAAAAGCATTCTTTTTAAATCCAAGTTCTGTTCCACTATCGTTTAAATTTTGCTTAAGGGTGTTTATTTTTTCGGGATTCCAAAATTGTTTCCATGCATCGATTTTTTGCTCTTGCAAATGCCTCGATTTTATTAGGGCGCCGATTGATGAATAACTAACGATCTTATTGTTCTTCTTTAATCGTTCAAGTTTTTGGAACAGGCTGTCGTTCTGTTGCAATACCTGTTCGAGGTCATCGCCATATGTAGATACATAAATGGATTTCGAACCAATATCAGTCAGTTTTTCAAGGCGTTCACGGGCATCGAGCAATGTTTGGGTCTCATAGTTGAGTTTGGCGATATCTTGGTCAAAAACGACTCTGTTATATGTAATGAGACTGATAACAAAAAGGACGGCAAGTGCTGAAATCGCGAATCTATTCTTGTGTAGGTCGTAGCTTGCCAAGCGATCCAAAAGAGTGTGCTTGTTGCTAACACTTGTATTTTTATAGGCATGTGGAATAAGTATTAAGGCAAAAACAGAAGCCCCTAAAACACTGATAGCTGCAAAAATACCCAAGTCTTGAAGGGCCTGTGAATCGATAAAGAGAAGACATAAAAAGGCCGATGCAGTGGTCAGACTGCTTATAAAAACTGAAGGTGCGACCTCTTGATAGAGACTTTCAATCGATTTTCCGTTACGAATGTGTGTCAATATATGAAGACCATAATCTAAAGTTACGCCAAGTAGAATAGATCCAATGCCCAAGGAAAGTGCTGAAACCTTGGTTCGGATCAGACATAGAAAGGCGACTGCCAACACTCCCCCGAAAAGGGTCGGTGCAAATAGAATTATCGGCAACAATAATTTTCGATAAAAAAGAATGAGTACAAAAAGTAGTAGGGTCAGGGCGATACCCACCGTAAATTGAATGTCATGCTTTATCTGATTTGCATTGGATACTGCGCTCAATGCCGCCCCAAAATATTCACCTTTGACCCGAGAAACATATTTGGCATCGAGATTATCTTGAATTTCATACAGTGCGTCTGTGAACGGTAAATTTCGATTTGTTTCGTTAGAGCCGAATTTCGGGGTGATAAATAGCAAGATATTCTCCTCCTTATCATTCATCAAGAAGCCCTGTTTTATTTTAAAACCGTCGCCGAAACTTAATTGTTCTAGTTTTTTCAAGGCAATGAACGAAAGCCCCAACGGATCTTTTAAGATGTTTTTTTTGGAGACGATCCCCGTTGGTGACAATAACGTTCTGTAATTCGCCAAAGTAATTTGGTCGATACTATCTTTTGATAACTTATTCTGAATTATGTTATAATCGGAAGCATCTAGAAATATGGGTAGGTTTTCGTAGACAAGGTCCAATGTTCTGGGCACATCACCGGGGTCGACCCTTCCTTGTATTTTCTTGATAAATTCCCCCTGGCTTGTTTCGATACTATCGAGAAATTCATTGGCGTAGGCAATAAGGTCATCTACCGAACCTATCGAGTCCTTTCTTATGTTGACCACGATCTTGTCAGTAAAAGCGATCGATTCAAGTATTTTTTGTATCCGTTCGCTATCCTCAGTGGCGGGGATCAGCGAGGTAATGTCATCGTCGAACTCGATTTGTCGGGCAGTGAAGAACAGCACTGAGACCAGTAAAGATAGTGTTAGAAGTGCCCACCACCTGTTTTTAGCTATGATTCGATATGCACCTACAAGAAAATCAGCCATTTTCAACGGCCATTTTGCGTTTTGCGAGATGTGTCAGAACCATATATCCTAACAATCCGGATATCATGGAAACCAAGGAAGCAAAAACCAGACTTCCTACTAAATAGGTTTTTAGGCCTTTCAGGGTTACAAGGTTGTCCGTAATATTTTCCAAAGAAAAGAAGTGCTCTTCCCCGGTGAGCCAAACACCGGTTTGTAGACCGGCATATACGACAAAGGGAATGAAAGGGGGCAGGCTAATATTTGAAAAAGCAAAGGCGATTGCCTTGTTCAACCGGAAAATAAATGCAGATCCCAAAACGAGAACCGTGTGCAGGCCCCAAAAAGGGCTCAACCCGACAAAAAGGCCCAGTGCGATCGAAAACGCTTTTTTTTGCGGCGAATCATGGCTGCCGAGCACATCTTCGGTCAAAAACTTTTTGATTCCCTTTCTTTTCAGGCGACGAAAGAAATTTCGCGGCTTGATATAAAAGATGGCCACGATCACGAACCAAGTATTGAGCACACTGATACGTGCAAAATCGGATACTTTTCTAAAATGTGAGACACGTTCGTCCGCATCGTACGAAATCTGCACGGGAACGTTTTTCACGCGTGTACCGTGCCATGATGCTTTTACGATTACTTCGATTTCAAACTCGAATTTAGGCGTGTAGAGCTTTAGGTCGGCGATTTGCTTTAATGGGTACAGTCGAAAACCACATTGTGTGTCGCTTAACCAAGTGCCCGTCTCGAACCAGAACCAAAAATTCGAGAATCTATTGCCGAAACTGCTGCCTCCGGGGACATCTGACTGTTCCATGTTACGTGCACCGATATAGAGTACGTTTTTGGTCTCCTCTTTTTCAAGGGCATCCAAAAAGACAGGAATGTCCTCGGGAAAATGCTGTCCATCCGAATCAATTGAAATCGCAAATTCATAACCTTGCTTTATGGCCTCATCGAAACCTGTCCGTAGTGCATTTCCCTTTCCTTTGTTGTCCGGAATATGTATTCTTTTTATTTGGGGGTAGGCATCCAAGATCTCTTTCGTGCCATCGGTAGCGCCGTCATCGATAACGATGATATTGAAGGTCTGTTTCAGAATTCCGTCCAACACCTTTTGCAAAGTGCCCGCGTTGTTGTAGGTAGGTACCAATACACAGCATTTTAGCCTTTGCATGGTTTCTTGAACAAACGGGGTAGGGACCGACACTATGAATCAATTAATGATCCTTATAACAAGGAGCTGTATTTTATAGCAAAGATAGCGATTCAAATGCCTAAAACAATTGCTTTTCACTATCGGTGAAGAAGCTTGATCCGGTCACGTAACCTTTGACGAAGAGCCTCGCCCCATTGTCGGTCATGGTAGTGTAGTTGGCTAGTATGAATTTCTTGTCCTCAGCCATATTTTTGTGATAGCCGGTAATTTTTGGGGCGTTTTCTTGAACGCTCAGGCGAATACATCGAATCTCAACATTGTTCGGGTCACTTTGCACGGCATGTTCCAATAACTCTTTGCCTTCTTTGAAAAAAAGCTTTTTGTCTTTAATACGTTGGGCGTAATCGGCCATTATCGTAGTAACCGCCCCCTTGTACGCCAATAGTACCGGAACATCGTTTTTGGTCACCGAAATTAACTCGTCGTGCAGTTTTTTTGCCACCTCTTCATTGTTCGAAGCCTCGCGATATTGATTGCGTACTGATGCCAAGTCGGGCAAAACATCTGTCAATAGCAATCCTATAAAAAGAAACACGAGTTTTAAGCGCATCCTATTACGATAAAGTTTTGAAAGTAGCGTTCAATTTTAATGCCACAGTATCCTCGAAGGAAGTTGTATTTTTGACTTTAACGATTGCATCCTCTTCGGTAATGTCCAAAACCAGCTGTATAATACCGTTCTTTTCAGGATTGATAATCGCCATGAATTTTACGTTCGAGGCTACGGATAAAAACAATTTTTTTTCGAGGGCCTTTTCGGTAAGCTCTTTGATTATCTGGATCATGCAAACACCTGGCATGACCGGATTGCCCGGAAAATGACCTTCGAATACCCTATGGTCTTTGTTCAATTGTAAGGTTGCCTTAACGCTCTGGTCTTCGAACCTGAAATGTTGAATAGTATAAAGGCCTTTGATCAGCATGGATTTTAGAGTTTGAATTTATACGATGCGCCAAATTGAAAAACACCGTTGAGGTTGCTGCCCGGTTCTTCGTAAAGATTGTTTTCACCCAAGAAATCAATACTTATGGTGCCTTGCTTGTAACGCGCTTCCAAGGTCAGTCCAAAATCGAATTCAAAACCTATTCCGCCCAATGCAACCACATCGACCGGTGATATTTCGTCGTCAAAGTCGAAATTGGTCAAGCCGACAAAATTATTTTTTAGATTGACATCAAGACCGAGCCCCAGTATGAAATGGAACCCATTTTTCGGGCTGACATAAAATTTGTTCGGAATGCCGATCGAAAAATAATTGATGTTCAAATCGCCATATTCATCGGAATTCGACTTGCCGCCCTGACTGGAATAAAGCAGTTCGGGCTGCAAGGCATAATAATCGGAAACGGGGATTTTCACAAAGGCACCGATATAGAGCCCTGATTTTGAATCGAGCCTAGTATTACTGACATTCGAACTGTTCAGGCCCAACTTGACACCCGGCCTTACCTGTGCCTGAACAAAGCTTAAAAAAGACAATGCCAAAATCAAAAAGAAGATCTTTGTCTTGCACATTTACAATAGGGTTAAAATGATTTCGAGTTTGACATTTTGATGGATAATCCGTATTTCTTCTGCAATGTTATTATTAATTCGCGAGAACGAAAAAGTAACTTTCTCTTTTTCTCGGGCGGTACGCGAGATTTTTGTCAGTTGTTCACCTGTGAACCAATAATAATGTTTTTTAGATAGGATTTCGGCCGCAACAATTGTGTTTTCGGTTTTGGCAAACATTTCAAAAATCTCGGGTTTGGCGCTGATCAGGGCTAAAAAATCGCTTTTTAGTATATTTTTGAGTGCTTTTTTGTCCATTTCGGGCAAAATGCGGTTGATTTTGAATTCTTCATCGATAAACTCAAAATCAAAGATCGTATTGCCCATTTCCGTGGTGAAAACGATTCGATGATGGTCTTCCCCAAGCTTTTTTACAATGAAAATGCCTCCGAACGATTTGTCAAAAGCCTTTATTCTGGCTTTGTAAACATAATCTTTTGAAATTTGTGAAAAATAGGGATTAAGCAATTCGAATGGCACCGGTGTCTGCAAAACAAATCCATTTTTACTCGGATAGGATGCGCATCCCGTTACCAGAAAAATACAAAGGCTAATGAACAAAATCCGCATCGGAAAGAGGTTGGTTCGTTTGTCGGTTGCCAAGTACGATTCGGGTATAATCTCCAGAGGGTTCTATCATTTTAACCGATTCGACCTCCCCGCTTTTATTGAAGGTAAGATGAAATGCCTTGATAAAATCTCTAAGCTGCGAATTTTTAGGTGAAAAATGCACGATGCTTCTTTCATCTTTTGCGAAATATGAAATATCAAATTGGTCATCATCAAACATATCGCCTTGAATGCTCGCCGTGATCAAATGGTTAAGTTGTTCAAAGATTTTATTTCCGCCAACATCCATATTGCTCTTGTTTCCATCATCGTTGATGTAGAGTGCCTGATCTTTGAATATTATGGAATAGGCAAAAGGCTCCGCGTACTCCCATTTAACCATATCAGGGGCTTTGAACGCCATCTTGCCCTTCGACTCAATATCGTTGGCCAGAAAGTCAAGATGTTTGTATTGTGTGAAGTCGCTGGTAATGGTTCGGGTCTTTTCGGCCTGTTCTTTGACTATTGCTCTCAGCTTCTCGGCTTCGCTCGAGGTCAACTTGGTCTGGGCATTCAAGGCAACAACCATGAAAACGAATAAATAAAAAAGTTTATGCATGTGAATCGATATCCAACAATTGTTCTACGGTAACGGACCGTAAATTTTTCTCTTGCAAAAATACCAATAACCGTTCCAAAACCTTTATCGTCTTTTCGCTGGTGTCGTGCAAGAGTATAATATCGCCTTTGGAGACTTTTGAGGTGATACGCCTCAAAACGGTTTTTACAGGGCGCGAGGTGGTATCCAAAGATCTGACGTTCCACCCAATGGGTTTTAACTCCAACTGTTTTACCGCCTTTTCAATGTTGGGGTTTGTCACCCCAAATGCCGGTCGATAAAGATTCGTATCGCTGTCGGTCAGTTCTTTTATCAGCGATTTTGTTTTCCTTAGTTCTTCCACAACTTTCGATGTGCCAAAAAAACCAAAGGCCTCCGGGTGTGAATAGGTGTGGTTGCCCAAGGTATGCCCTTCTTCAATGATCCGATTGGTCAGGTCTGGATATTTTTCCATGTACTTGCCAACACAAAAAAAAGTTGCTTTCGCCCCATTCTTTTTCAAGATTTCAAGAATTTTCGGGGTGATTTCCCTATTCGGGCCATCGTCGAAAGTTATCGAAACCCAATTTTCGTTGATGGCTTTATTGGAATGATACGATTTTAAATGATAGTTCCACTGAACAAAAAATGAACCAAGAACGGTAAGTGATAACCATATGAATAAAACCGCTGCATAGGTCGAATATGGAACGGTAATAACAAAATTCAGTCCCGCTAATGCCAACAGTAGAACGATTGCAACGGTATTGACCGATTTTCTTTTCAACATTTACGGAGCAGGGTGAAACTATGGTTTTCACCTCGATATTGATTATAGCACAAGATAAGCTTAGGTTCTGAAACCTCGACGGAATTCAGACGTAATACCGGGGGAATGTTATGATGTCTTATTATTTTGTTCCCCAACCAAAATGCAAATCCGGATGCGGTATCGAATTCTCCGACCAGATGTTTGTAATAGATTTGGCAGGTATTTGAAAAAAGGCCATTCGCCAGACCATCATAATAGCCGTCGAATTCAACGTCACCGTTGTATCCCAAAATAATGAGGTCGATCGAATCGGAAGTCAGGTTGTTTTCTTCCAAAAAGGATCGTGCTTTTTCCGAAACTTGGTTTTTGGACAAATTGTTAAATGTGGAGACCCCCACCAATTCGGCATGGCAAGAATGGCTTTTTTCACCCGAAAGCACAAAAAAATGTGCACCCTCTGAAAAAATGGCTCCTTTGGTGCCCGATTTTAATACGGCCATTGTCGCTACCGGCTCTTGCTTGATATGTTCTATCAGGCGGTGGGTGTCAATATGATGATCCACCAATTCATCTACCCCGCCCACCAAGATATTGTCTGCCTCTTTATTTTCAAGTTGCAATTTTGCATCGAGCAAGGCAGACTCAAAAGAAATGGCCGAGTGTACATAGGTAAAATTATGACCCTTACAACCCATGCCCAAGGCCAATTGACCCGCTACGGTATTATGGGATGATTGTATAAAACGTGTGGGGGTCAAATACTGTTCATTGTTATCGATAATATCTCTCACAAATTTTTCGGAATCTCCGATACAGCCCAATCCGGTACCGACGATTATGGCATCGATTTTATTTTCCTCCAAATCGGCCTCTTGAATCGCGGTTTTGGCACTTACCGTACTCATTTTGATTCCCTTGGCCATTCTTCGAGCCGCAGCAGGCGGGATATAGCTTTTATAGTCGGGCGATATCACATTTATTATCGTATCGCTGCGATACGTGACATCTTCTAAGAAGACCGAATTGTCGAACGTCTTTTGGGCAGAAACAGACCCAATACCATTTATATATACGGGTCTTGTCATTTGGCCTTCGAAAAAATAAGTGTTGAGCAATTGCCTCCAAAGCCAAATGAGTTCGAAAGTACCGTATTCAATGGTTTGTTCTTGACCTTGGTGACCGGGCTGATATCAAACTCCTTCATTTGGGTCTTGTAATTCAGATTCGGAAAAATAACATCGTTTTGAAGCCCCAATATCGAATATACGGCTTCCACACCGCCAGCGGCCGCCAATGTGTGACCGGTAAAAGCTTTTGTAGAACTGAATTCGGGAACTTTGCCGTTGAACAAGCGAATGAGAGCCCTACCTTCAGAAAGATCATTATTCGGGGTAGCAGTACCATGCGCGTTGACATAGTCGATTTCAGAAGGGTCCATACCCGCAACTTCCAGTGCCTTTTGCATGGCCAAAACGGCCCCGTCGCCATGTTCTGAAGAAGCCGTTTGATGATAGGCATCATTGGCATTGCCATATCCCTTCAAGTAACCGAGTACTGTTTTATTTTCTTTGTTTACAATGGCATCGGATTCAAGTACGAGGTAAGCCGCCGCCTCCCCTAAATTCAACCCTTTACGGTTATCATCGAAAGGTGTATTGTACGTGTCCGATAGTATCATTAGTGTTTTGAAGCCATTGATCGTGAATTTTGAAAGACTATCGGTGCCCCCTACGATGACCCGATCCAATTGTCTTGATTTTATCATGCGGGCACCTAGCATAATGGCATTGGCCGCTGATGAACAGGCCGTGCTAATCGTGGTTACAAAACCTTCTTTAAGACCGATATGATCTGCGATTTTTTTGGTGGAATCGCCTGCATGTAACCCTGTGATGTGCTGTCGAACCTCGGGCCGGTCAAAATAGTCGTAGAAATACTGTTCCGATTTGTCCATTCCCCCAACGGTCGTTCCTGAAATGAACCCTGTGCGAACGTCATTGATATCTAAAATACCTGCTTGTTCGACGGCTTCCTGAGCGGCGATACAACCTATAAGAACGGTACGTGAGTTTTGGTTTTCAAGAAATTTAAGCCGCTTCTCCAAGGTCGGGTTGTCGTCCTTGATTTCGCCGACCATTATCTCATCTTTGTGTACGGTTTCGATCTGTGTTATCTTATCGATACCGATCTTGCCCGATATCAGCGATCTGTAGTTCTCCGAGACATTGCCGCCAATGGCCGAGATTATTCCAATACCTGTTATTGCCACACCTGCGCCCATATCGAATTCAATGTTGTTATCGCATCATTTAAAAAGTACGAATATCACGATTTAAAAGGTTTTTTTGCTCGCACCGACAATTGCATATGATTTCAAGAGAAATGGTAAGAAACCTATACGGTATATGAAGGCTTTAAGCACTTCTATTCGCTGTAATATAGGCAGCCATTGTTTCTACCGATTCAAAAATTTTACGACCTTCTTTAGGGTCGGCCAATTTGATACCGTAGTCTTTATCGAGCATAACTATAAGTTCCAAGGCATCAATCGAATCTAGACCCAAACCTTCACCAAAAAGAGGGTCTTGGTCCGCAATGTCATCAGCCGATACGTCTTCAAGGTTGAGTTGCTCGATTATTTTTTCCTTCAATTCTAATTTCAATTCGGTCATTTGTTCTGATATAATCTTGTTATTTGATGTGTAGAATGTGTAAAAATACCACTCTTGCCCACAACGTACAAAAACGCCTTGTATTTTTCACCGTCAAGTTCGGTCCATCCGCATAATACTTTCTCAGCTTTTTTTTCAAGAATCAGGCTTTCCGTATAGGTGTGCAGATACTGGGCATTGAATTTTTCAAAGATAAAAAAAGCATTTTCTGAATGGAGCTTGTGTTTAATGCTTATTTCGCCCATACAGATATTGGGCAACGTATAAACAAAAACGGCAGGGCTTGGAAAATATGAGTCATTTTTGGAAATCGATTCTTGATGTCTACGATCCGTATCCAAGCTTGCGGCCCGGTTCGAAAAGACCAATGCAATATTTTGTTTTTCCTTGATATTGTCATCCTTTAGAAGCAGGTCGGCGGCCAAAAAGGCCAACTTGCTGAGATTGTCCATTTTAAAGAACTTCGAATAATCGATGTCGAACTTCTTGTAAGCCGATTTTGCAAATGAAACAAAGTCCGTTCCTTTTTGTTCATGAACGGTGGTGCCGTTCAATGAAACCATATTATTACTTATGTGGCAATGACTTGCTATGAATAGTTCTTGGGTCAATGTCGATTATTGCTTTTTACAGACCAGCAAGGTATGGAATTCCCCGACACCAATGTCAGATTTGATTTCCAATCCTGCTTGTTGAATGAGATCGATAAATTCGGTGGCCTTGTACATTTTGCTGTTGCCATTTGCCATTACGGTGAAGTAGAGCGAGGTGGCTTCTAAAGTAAAGCGTGCGTTGTCAAATTTTTGACGATCTGTGAAGGTTTCCATGATCAACAGCTGGGTATCATCGCGCATAGAAGCCACACAGGCAGTCAATATTTTTAAGATTTCTTCTTTTGAGAAGCAGTCCAAAAATTGGCTCATCCAAATGGTATCCGCTCCATTTGGAATTTGAGGGTCTTCGGACAACCAATCGATTTCTTGACCCGAGATACGATTTTCAAGGCCTTTGTTTTTGGCGTTTATCAAAGCTTTTGACAATTGACCCGGCAGGTCAAAGATCAACACATTTACAGTCGGGTCGTAGGCACAGCATTGAATGGCAAACTTGCCCGTGTTGCCACCGATATCGAAAAGTACTTTGGGCTTGTGTTCGAAGACCACTTTTAAAGCTTCGTCAAAAACACCATCTGAATAAAAGTGGTCGAACTCGAACCATGATTTCTGAGCATTGGGTTCTAATTTGGACAAACCTTCGTAAATGGTGGGCCAAGGCCCTAATTCTTTCAGTCCTTCCGGTTTATTGTTTTCGACCGCCTCTTGCAAATGGAAAAGGCCCTGATAACAGACATCTTGCGTAAAATTCAGATTGATTTCCGTCATCTTATTGCAAGTTAAGAAATACCCGGTTTTGGTCAATTCAAATTTATTGTCCTTGTTCTTTTGTACAATATTTGAACTTTCAGCGATTTCCATCAGCACACCTAAACCATAATCGCCGATGGACAATGCTTCCGCTATTGTAGAAAAATCGACACCGCCTTGATTGCCGTTTTCAAAGATGTAGTCCAATACCCCCATTCTTTTTAAGGTGATAGTCGTCTGAAAAACAAAGGGTGCAAATGCTATCTTTTGGGCTTCTTCTAGAGCATGAATGGCTTTGATTGTTTTTTTTGGCATTCTCGGTAAATTAATGGAGGACAAATTTAGGGATTAGCCTGCAATTTTGGCGTAACGGTAGAAAATATGCTTTCTGCACTTCGTTATGTTTACACGGCTGCTTTTCGAAAAACTACAGCGGTATTGCACCCTCCAAACCCCGAGGCGGTTTTTATAAAGGTATTCAAAGCTGCGGATTTTGTCTTTTCGATAATGTTCAAAGGTTTGGATACACCCATCTCGCGAAATCCTTTCGAAGCGTAAAGTGTATTTGAATGTAAGGAGTGCATGCCTACGATCGTTTCAAGAAGTCCAGATGCCCCAAGTGTGTGGCCGAAATAACCTTTAAGACTATTGAGCGGCGCATTTTGTAATCCGGCGCGGTTGAAGGCAATAGCTTCCATTTCATCATTGAACGGAGTGGCCGTGCCATGGGCGGAAATAAAATCGATGTCCATAGGCGAGATTTGGGCTTGCCCCATCGCGGAAATTACACTTCTATAGAGCCCTTCTCCAGTTCGAGACGGACCCGAGATATGATTGGCATCGTTGCAGGAAGATTCGCCCAATATTTCAACGGAGGTATCATCAAGTTTTGCGATGTCTTTGGTCACAAGTGCACTGGCCCCGACTTCGCCGATGTTAATGCCCGAACGGGTCTTGCAATAGGGGCGACATGGTTGGTCGCTCAAAGCCTGAAAGGCGTTGAAACCCGAAAGAATGAATTTGGTGACCAGGTCGCCTCCGGCAACGAAAACGTGGTCAAATCTACCTTGCCGAATAAATCGCTTTGCCATGGCAATCGCCAAAATACCAGAAACACAGGCATTGGAAAGTACAATGGCGTCATTTTGAAAACCAAGAAAATTCTTGATTTTTCGGCCCATTTCACTCAAATAAACCCGATTTTCGTCAAAAGGACTATTTTCTTGCAATACATCGATATTGCCCTTTGTGGTCGAAAGTATCAAACCGACCCTTTCGTTTAGTTCGATTCCGGAAGCTGAAATGATATTCTCCAATGCCAAGATGAGCACTTTTTCAAGTTTGGTATGGGGTTCCTTGGGCCTCATACGGTCAAATGCTTTATCAAGTTTGTCATTTGAAATTCGGGAAGCACAAAAACGATCAGGAAGAATTGCTTTGTCTTCGAATACCTGAAGACCGGACACTTCCTTTTTTATGCTTTCGATTGCGGATGGGGAGTCGAATCCGTAAGAGGAAATAATGGAATTGTATGAGAGGTAGGTCCTATCCATTCAACAGGCCTACTTTTTGCTTCCATTTTCTAAAGAACTCGGGTATTGTCAATGAAAGTTCACCTTGCAACTCTACGAAGACCTGTACCGTTCTGCCTGTGCAAACTACTTGTCCCTTGGGGTTCATCACTTCGTATTTGAAGACCATTTTGGCCGCTTCCGAATCGACATACGTGGTCTTGATGGTAGCTACGTCGCCATAGGTCAAGGGCAGTTTGTGTTCGCAATGTGATTCTACGATCGGGGTGGAAAAATTATTTGCCTTTTGGTCGAGATAAGAAATGCCGTGATGACGCCCGAAGGCTTCACGACCATCTTCGAAATATTGAATGTAATTACCGTGCCATACAATGCCAAGGGGGTCGACTTCCGCGAATCGAATACGCACTTCGCTGGTAAAACTGATTTCTTTTTTAGACGGCATTCCTACGTTCGTTATAGATTACTGCAATAATGACGGTCAGTATGAAAAACCCGAATAAGAGTGAAATTTCAGGAAGAATCTCGCCCAATCCGACATTGCGCAAAAATACGTCATAAAAGGCACTTAGTCCCCAATTCATTGGTGATAGTTGTGATAACGTCTGCATAAAACCGGGCATGGCAAAAACAGGTACCCAGACCCCGCCGATAGCTGCCAATATAACTACTAAGGTCGCACCAAAAGGTGCGGACTGCTCTTGGGTCTTGGCTATGGATCCCAGAAGCAAACCCAAACCGATTGCCGCCAAACCTGCAAAAAAGGCCACTACGAACAAAAGGGGCAACCTTCCGTCAACATCTAGTTTTGGCAGACCGATCAATGGGAATAAATAGAGGCCCACCAAAATCATCAGGGTAAACTGGATCAGTGCCACCGACAGAAAGACCATGGTCTTTCCGCCCAAAACCGTGGCATACGAAACGGGCTGTGTTCGTAAACGGACAAATGTTCCTTGGTTTTTTTCTTTGACCATATTTATAGCAAGGGGCAATATGATGAAGAAAATGGCAAAAAGTGACCATGCCGGAATATTGTGCTGGGTAGAATTCGGAATCACGGCCGACCGCCCTGCTTTGCTCGGAACGATTTCGGTGAATCGAATAAAGGGTTCTGTGTCAAAAATTTCTTCGGATGGGTCATCGGTAAGTTCTTCTTGAAAAGCTTTGTAAATGGTCTGGGATTCTATTTTGGAAACCATTTGGTCTATACCGCTTTTAACTGAGTTACGGAATGAAAATTGGGTGGCCGGGTCAAAATAGAGTTTGACCTCTTTGGTGTTCGTTTTCGATTTTCTCCCTGAAATTTCCTCTTCCCCGCTGAATTTTGCCAAAATGGTTGCCACATTCTCCGAAACCTTTAAGTCAAGGTCCTTCGATAGGTCTTCAGGTATCACGATGGCCAATTGGTATTCTCCATTCTGTACCGATTCTTGCACTTTTCTTTCGTCAGAACTGATTACGACCGTGAACTGATCCGAGTTTTTCAATGTTTCGCGAATGTTCTCTGAAACCTGCCCATTGTCATTATCAACGAGCAATATCGGAATCTTTGTTTCTTTCAAGGTCTTAAAAGTGCCATCTTGAACAATGGTTATGGTAATGACCAAAAGAAGCGGCATCAAAAAAAGAACTGCAATTCCACCGATATCACGGATCAAAAGCAAAAATTCTTTGTATGTCGAGGCCAAGAGCTTATGCATGGTCGCGTAATGCTTTTCCGGTGTGGTTCAAGAACACGTCTTCGAGATTTGTGGCTCCCTTTTGATCATTTATCAAGCTTTTAGGTCTTCCGATAACGATCAATTCACCGTTATCGATAATCGCGACGCGAGTACAAAAATGCTCGGCTTCGTTCAAATGGTGCGACGTGTAAAATATGGTCGTGCCACCAGTGTTGAGCGTGAGCAAATGTTCGATGATGGCGTTCTTCGACTGTACATCGACGCCTACGGTGGGTTCGTCTAGAAACAACACTTTTGGGTTATGCAGAATGCCGGCTATCAGATTGATACGCCTTTTCATTCCGCCCGAGAATGTTTTTATCTTTTTATTGGCAAAATCTGACAGTCCGAGAATCTCCAGGTTATTTTCGATGCCATCAGTCAACGATTTGCCTTTTAGCCCGTACATGCCGCCGAAATAACTTAGGTTTTCAAAAGCGGTAAGTGTCGGATATAGCGCATATTCTTGGGGTACGATACCTATGTGCTGCTTAAGTCCGTTCCTGTTCGATCTATAATCAAGACCATTTATCGAAAAACTTCCCGAAGAGGGTTTCAGTAATGAACTCAACATCGATATCAATGTTGTTTTGCCTGCACCGTTGGGACCCAAAAGGCCAAAAATCTCTCCTTCTTCGATGACCAGATCGATATTATGTACCGAATAGGCATCGGCATTTTTATATTTTTTGGAAAGATTGTTGATTTGGATCATATCATAAAATCATCCAGAGGGTCATAAAATGTTCTACCATTGATTAGACCGACTTTTTAAGGGCCTTAAAAAAAGTTGCCTCCCTATCTGCAATAGCCTCCAATTGTTCTGCGATATGATTATATCCGTCTGATTGGGCACTTCTATTTTTATAAATACGGGATGCATCCAACGCAAAATCACGCCAAAGGTCGCCTATTTCGGTCATTTCTTGCGATAGTTCAGAGAGACTTTCATTGTTCAAAACCCGACTCGATTCTTGCAGGAACGCGGCATAGATATAGCGAAAACCACCCCCGCCCGTACCTATTTCCTCTTGCATACGAACAATCTGGCCTAAATAATGGTTCGCTTTCTTGGGCCCTATTTTGTTTGGCCACTTGCGAATGTTGCTGGCGACCCAACGCATTGCCTTGACACCGACGATGGGCACTGGGGCCATCATGTCTCGGCTTGTCTGCTTGATTCCCTTCATGATCGCCTTGTCAAGCTCTAATGTCTCAGGAAAAGAAATAGGATAGTACATGTGCCCCTTTGGTGCAAAAGCTCCCTTGGCAAAACGGACTTTTTCCAATTCTTTGGCGGTCAAGGTAGTGACACTTTCCATAACGGGGTCACTTATCAGGTACGTGTCGCCTTCCCTACCATAAACCACCATATTGTGTGCATTGAAATGAAAGCGATATTCTTCCGGAAAGTAGGGCAGGCTATAAACGCCTACTTGTAGCCCGACCGGGTTGTCTTTTTCCAAATTGGCATCCAATCTGGCCTTTGCTTCGGCCGGATTTTTGAATTTTTCCCTTTTTACCTTTATTCCTACCCGTTTTGCAAAACGGTTGAAAATAAGTCCTGGCATTGCCCGATAGGTAAATACCGGTGCATAATTCACTTTTAGAAAGGGCAGGTAACTGAATAACAGCCCCGATCCGATGCCAAAGACCATAGGTTCACTAACTTCAAAACCATTATGGCGCATCAAGTTTGATACTACCCCGTTCTCACAGTGGGCGGCCTGTTTGTGCGTGAAATCTATTTGCATGGATTATGATTCAAAATGCTTTAATTGTTCCATGGTTACCTCGAATACATCGGCATATTTTTGAAGTGTTCTGTCACTTAGCCCCTTAAAGACCGATGGTTTGAAATGCCTTTTGACCCGCCATTTCCATAGACCTACATAACTTGCCAAAATAGGGAGGTCCATCTTATGAAGTTCCATATAATACTCAATGGGGCTGGTTTCATTTTTTAACACGCGCTGCCTTGCGTCTTCGACACGCGCCTCGATTTCTTTGATTGCATTGTCAAGGGCAATGGTCTTGGGCTCCCACCCTGTACTTAGTTCAGTCGTGTATTCGCCATTTTCATCAACGGCATAGACCATATCCTTGATATTGGCCGAGGCCAGATTACTGTGGTCTTGTGGCACTTCTTTCTTTTTCATCGACTTGCTTCTTAGGTTGCCCGATTACTGGATCTTTACAGTAAGTACTATCGAAATATGGTCCAAATAATTCGGTAGCTTTTTATTGCACTTCATGGATTAAAAAATTGAAGTTACAATCTACGATTAAATCATCGTTTCTAAAAGTGGAAGAAGTAATGGTACAAATGCTCATGGTTCCCGTATCGAATCTTGAAATCAGTTTCGCCTTGGTTATCAGTAGGTCGTTTATTTCGGGAAGTATAAATACTTCGGCTTTTTTAATGGCGCTGATATATCCGACCAGTTTGTTGCCGGTTCCCTCGAGATCATCGTCATCGAAGTAGCTTTGGCCCACTATTGCCGAAGAGGCCTGTGCCGCATTTTCTATCAAGCCTGCCTCGGAAAGTCTTCCTTCATTGTCCAAAAAAATACAATCATCGGATATTTTAAAGTGCGTAACCACCGAAACTTCATCGATATATGGCGTTATGGTGGCCAATAGCATGGGTTCTCTATGCGGTAGAAAATTCTTGATATTGATATCGTAACGTGGTTTTTTCATTCAGCCGGCCAAGATAGTTTTCATTTCACTTGATGCCAACGGCGACCCGCCAGATTCTACCCTGGCCTGTACCAAGGTTACACCCATTATATCGTGTAAAATTTCAACGGTAGTTACCAATTTTTGACCTATTTGGGGCAATGTGATGATTTCGGCTTTTTTTATGGCACCTATATATCCTACCGGAGCAGGTAGTTTTTTTACATAAAACTTATAGCCGGTATGGAGAGCAACCGTTTGGGCCATATTCTCAATAAGTCCCGAAGCGGAAAAATGTTCTTTTTCGACCAGAATATTATCGCTTGGTATGGTAAATTCAGATATAATACGGCTTTCGGTATACTTGGTCAATGTATCGACCATTACAAATGGATCTTTTTGTGGAATCAAGCTTCGTAGAAATTCGCCATCTGCGATTATGTTTCCCGAATCGGCCATCAACAAACGGTCAAATAGGCATACATATAGGAGAAACGTGCACTTTCTGGAACATGGAACAATATTTTGTCTCCTTTTTTTAGTTTGCCCGATGCTTTTAGCTCCTCAAGCATAACATAGATCGAGGCCGCACCGATGTTTCCGACATGGTCCAGGTTCAAGAACCACTTGTGCCAGGGCATTTCGACGCCTTGTGATTTCATTTCGTCATATAACCCTTGCTTGAAGTAATATGATGAGATATGGGGTAGATAGTAGTCGACCTCATCTGGACCAATACCATGGTGTTCGTAGGCCAGTTTTAAGCTCGCCACCCCTTTTTTCAAAATGTTCTCACCGAGTAGTCGTGTATCTTGTTTCATCGCGAACAACGATATTTCACTCCATTTATTCGCCGGATATTCGCTCCAAGGTTTCAATTTTCCGCTTTCCAGTTTTTCCCCGCCGGCGTACATGCAGGTTTCCATTTCATGGGCATACGAAAATCCTTGTATCCATTCGATTTTTAAAGGTTTATCGCCCTTAGGCTCGTTCTCGAGCAAGAATGCACCCGCGCCGTCAGAGAGCATCCAACGCAAAAACTCTTTGTTAAAAGCTAGAATCGGGTTGTTTTCCAATTGCTGAAGATGTTCGACCTCACTTTCAAAGACATCCGACCTCATCCATGATGAAGTTCTTTCAGATCCGGTGCAGACGGCGTTGTTCACCTGACCGGTCTTTACCGACATAAAGCCATATTTCAAGGCGTTCATGCCAGAACAACAGGCCCCTGATGCGGAGTTTATCTCCATCGTGCGGTTTTTTAGAAAACCATGTACCATCGCCGTATGCGAGGGCAATATTTGATCTGGGCTAGAGGTTCCGCTTGAAAGCAGCTCGATATCTTGAACGGTAAAATCGCCATCACAAAGTCGTTCAACGGCTTTAGCGGTCAGTTGCGCATTGTTATGGCTCACTTCGCCATTTTCATCTATGGCATAGTAACGTTTTTGAATACGGTTGTTGCGAAGTACAACGCGTCGTGCTTTTGACGCCTTACCATTAATAATACCCAGTTTTTTCTCCATCTCTTCATTTTCAACGGGATTATTGGGCAGAAATTTGGCTATTCTCGTGATATAAACATCCTTCATCAATTCTCCTTTAAAGACACCGAGGAATAGTATTTTCGCTCGCTATTCCGTTTCGAGGTCATGGGCAAATAAGTCAGCAAAAATACAACAAAAACTATAGGTGCTATGACCCAGATGGCAAATAACAAATAATATTTGAACAAAGCAATCCATTTGAGTCGTTTGGCACTGCCCGGTTTCCCTTTTTTGATGATAAGGTTTGCCCATTTCGAGAATAAGACATTGCCTCTTTCATCGGTTCGCACTAAAAAAGGATTAATGCGTACGGCATCAAGCCTCAATAGGTTTTCCTGAAGGTCTGTGAAATCATTGGCCAGTATAGCCCGTTCAATGGGAAGGGCGAATTTTTCAGCGCTGGCGATATCATTGTCTGAAATCCCAGGCTTTGGAAAAATACCCAAATACCTGTCCTTTCTTCCAGAGAACATCCAATGTGCGATCGTAATAACACTGATATGATTAATATGTCTGTCGACCAAAGCGATATGACCTACAAGATTGGCACTTACGTTCGATAGTAGCCGTTTCATTTTTTCCTGTGCCTGGATCCACATATTTCGACAGGTAACCAAGGTGACGACAGGGGTGTCTTTTAACAATCGTTTGGCAAAATCGGATTTCAAAAAGGAGTTGATAGGAATTGAAGGTGTCAAGAACCAGACCTGGTATCCAAAGAGTACCAAATCGTATTTTTTATCAAGTATTTCTGATTTAGGAGGATTGAATTTAGAAGGGATTTGCAAAAATGTTTCGGGGAAGGCATCGTAAAATTTTTCTTTTTCCCAAGGGAATTCGAAAAGCGGGTCGGGTACTATCTCGTAGAATGACACATTGATTTTCTCACTATCCAATTTCGCTACCACGTTGTTGAGAATGGTCGTTAGTTGACCGGTTTGCGAATAATGTATTACGAGTACTTCTTTCATTTTTTTACGTTATCACCCCAAAAATCAAAGTAGTTGAACCATTGCAATGGATATTTTGTCAACATCCATTCCATGCTCTTTGTGTATTCCTTTAACAACAATTGTGGTGTATTGGCATGGGTATCGGCGGTTCTGGCATACAGACGATAATTTCTTTTTTTGCCTTTCATGACATAAACAAAGAGAACAGGTACTTTAAGCCGTGACGCCAAGCGAAATGGCCCTAGGGGAAATCTGGCGGGGGCACCCAACAGGTTTTCGGTCAGATATTTGCTTCCGGCCATGAAACGGTCTCCGGTTATCACGACAAGTCCGCCCTTGTCCAATGCCGCATGGATCTCAAAAATATGTGACATATCCTCTTTGACCAAAATCAGTTCCAAACTGGTAGCGGTGCTCATTTGGCTCAGATATTCTTGAATGTTCTCCTGTTCGGTCTGTGTTGTCACCATACTAATCTTTGAAATGGAATATCTGTTTTCCAAAAAATAATGGGAGATTTCAAAATTGCCCAAATGGCCACTGATCAAGATACCGCCCTGTCGCTTTTTCAGTAGGCTGTCGATTTTTTCTATTCCATCATGGGTGTAATCGAAGACATCGCGATAACCGGTGGAGACCGTAACACGATCGGACAATGTTTGGCCCAAGAGAAAATAGTTCTTGTAAATGCTTATAATTGAGCGAAATCTTGAATAGCCAAGCCTCTTTCTAAAATAAGGGTAAATGGCCTTTGAACTTCTGTACGAGAACAGAAAGTAGTAGAAAACAATAGTTCGAAGTAGTAAATAGGCAACGTTAAGACCAAAATTTTTGAGAACGAAAATATAAATCTTGTAGCCCAATAAGGTGCCTTTGGATCTGCCCTTCCATTCGGTCTCTATTAGTTGTTGTTCTGGCAATTGATCAGGAGACTTTTCTTTCGATAAGATCGTAGAAATTTTGAAGTGTATTTACGTTAACGAAGTCTTCGCCGACTAATTTTACCCCAAAACTGCTTTCGACCGCAACTACCAAATCGACGAAGTCAAGGCTGTCAAGGTCAAGAGCATCTTTTAGATTGGCCTCGGGCACCAATGCTTCTTCTTCGACCTCGAACTCGTCGATTAGGAAAGCATCTACTTTTTCGATAATAACTTCTTTCGTCATCTTCCTTTTTTTCGCTTCTTTCGAACGTGTTAAATCTTTTCTATAACAAATTTTAGGTTAATTTATTGGCGGCAATCACCAAAAATCAACATGTGGATTAAACTCAGGGCAAATTCAATTTTTTTAAAATCAAAGCAGAGTTTGTTCCTCCAAACCCGAATGAATTGGACAAAAATACGTCAATTTTTTTATTTAGGGTTTTGTTCACCAGGTTTAATTTTGAGGAGTGCTCATCTGTATTTTCCAAATTGATATTGGGCGCGATAAAGGAATTCTGCATCATCAAAATGGAGTAAATTATCTCACTGGCTCCCGCCATCCAGCATTCATGGCCGGTCATGGATTTCGTGGAACTCACATAGGGATTTTTTTCTCCAAAAACCTCAAAAATAGCCTTGGCCTCGTTGGCATCGCCGACCGGGGTAGATGTGGCATGGGCATTTACATAATCGATTGCCGAAGGGGGCAGATCTGCATCTTTCAAGGCAAGCTTCATCGCCCTGGCCGGTCCTTCGACATTTGGTGTCGAAATATGATCACCGTTCGAAGAGAAACCATATCCAACAACTTCGGCAAGAATGGGCGCACCTCGTTCTGCCGCAGATTCGTAGCTTTCCATGATCAAGGTTGCCGCACCACCACTTGGCACGAGTCCGTTTCGGTTTTTATCAAAGGGTCTTGAAGCTTTTTCAGGATTTTCAATGTTCGTTGCAAAGACTCCAAGGCCGTCAAAGCTACCCATGGCTACAGGATTTATTTCTTGCGCACCACCGGCAATGATGCATTCTTGCAACCCGCTTTTGATAAGGTGATAGGCAAGGCCGATGGAGTGCGATCCACTAGCGCATGCGGCACTAACGGTCAGATTGATACCCTTTAATTTGAAAATGGTCGAGAGGTTCATGGTGACCGTCGAATTCATGGCCTTGAAAATGGCCCCTGAGCCAACAAGGGTGGTGTCACCTTTCTCTCTCATTGTATCCACGGCTTCCATCGTAGATTTGGCGGTACTATCGTTACCGTATAGAATGCCGACATCATGGGCATCTAAAAAAGCTTGGTCGATATGGGCATTTTGTAGGGCTTCGATCGTCGCAACATATGCATAACCGCCTTCTTGGCCCAAGCTTATGCGCTGTCTTCTCGATAGCATCGATTTCAAATCGGGGTCTTCGACCATACCGGTCAAGGGCGAACGAAAGCCGAAACCAGCTCTTTCCGGATCATGCACGATACCCGATTTTCCTTCGTAAAGTGAGGTTTTGACCTCGTCAAGATTTTTGCCGATACATGAATAAATACCCATGCCCGTAATTACGACTCGATTCATAGTTCCTTCTTGGGTTTTGCAGCTATACCTAAGATACTAAAGTTTCAAGAATAAATGCCACCGTTGATATTGATGACCTCGCCGGTAATATAGGAAGATTTTGACGATGCCAAAAAAGATACTACGTGAGCAACCTCTTCGGCCGAACCAAAACGATTTGCCGGAATCATTTTTTTCAATTCTTGCTCGTTCAGTTCTTCGGTCATATCCGTTTTGATGAACCCGGGAGCGACCGCATTTACAGTAACGTTTCTCTTGGCAACTTCTTGGGCGAGTGCCTTTGTCGCGCCGATGACGGCACCTTTGGCCGCAGAATAATTGGTCTGGCCCGGTGTACCTTTCAATCCTGAAACGGATACCATGTTAATAATCCTTCCATACTTGTTGACCAGCAATTTTTGAATCAGGGCGTTCGTCACATTGTAGAACCCGTTGAGGCTGGTGTCGATGACCGATGCCCAATCTTCTTGGGGCATCCACATGAAAAGTCCGTCTTTCGTAATGCCCGCATTGTTTATAATAACTTCGATAACGGCATTCTTATGGGTTTCATGCCAAGTCTCGATAGCAGATTTAACATTCGCGGCCTCTGTAACATTGAACTGTATGATCTCGCCCATACCGCCTGCCGCCTCAACTTGTTCCAAAGTTTCTTCTGCGGCTTTTTTATTGCCATTATAATTGATAAGTATTCGATAATCGAGGTCGTTGGCCAGTTGCACACAGATAGCACGACCAATGCCCCTAGATCCACCTGTTACCAAGGCATATTTAATTTTTTCGGCTTTTTCTTCGTTCATTGAATCTATAATGGCATGAACTATTTAACGTCTGTGAAAAGTTCGGCATTCTTGTACCACTTATCACCCAAAACTTCACCTTTTGTATTGATATACCCCCAACCCTTTTTGGTCTTTACCCGGGCAAGTCCGTTAATAAAACCTTTTTCGGCATTTTTTTGAAAGAAGGAAAATCCAACGGAAATATCATATTCCATGGGGATGACCAATTTACCTGTAGTATCGACAAAGCCCCATAACTTTTCTTTTACGGGAGCCAGGCCATCGGATGAAAAAGTTTCGGCATCCTTATATTGAAAATCGACAATTTGCGCACCTTTTTCATCGATATAACCCCATTTTTTATCCTTCATTACGGGAGCGAATCCGTTTGAGAAAGCACGGGCCTTGTCAAAAGAGGCCTCGATTACCCACTGGCCCTGATTGTTTATGAAGCCAATTTTTTCGCCTTTTTGAGCATAGGTCAGATCAGAGGTGTGCTTGAAATCCCAAATTTTGGTCGCATCGGGAACCGGGGTAAACTTCCAATTGATAAAAACACCATAATCGTTGCCCTTTCTTCCCCAAATGCCATTTTTATTGTAGGTTCCCACCTCTTCATATTCAGCCGGGATTACGATTTCACCTTTTGCGTTTATCAATCCCCAGAGTTCCCCGTTGCTGATTTTGGCATGACCGTCCCAAAAATTTTTGATCGTTTTATAGGTAGGTTCGAGAATCAACTTTCCATCGGTACCAAGAAGTCCTATTTTTTCGCCTTTTCGATACAATGCAACGCCATCGTTGAAATCATAATATTTATCCGGTGATTCTGCCAATGTCAATACTTCGCCAGAAGTCTTGATATAGCTCCATTGGTCATCCTTGGAGACCAGGGCCAAGCCTGAATCAAAGGCATTTACCCTATCGTACTGGGGTTCGATGGCCCATTTGCCCGAAGAATCTATAAACCCCCATTTTTTTTCTTCTTGGGCCGCTGCGAGTCCGTTCGAAAAACTGGCCGCTTTTTTGAAATCGGTCTGTATTACCTGCTTGCCTGAGGTATCGATATAGGCAACCTTGCCATCATCAACTACCAAGGCCAATTCTTGGGCAGCGGTCTGTAATAGAACAAAAGAAAACACTAGTAACAAAGAAATATTTTTCATGGTCATTTTTTATTTTGATGGTTAATAATATAGTTCTTGACTTCATTGACAAAAGGATACATAACCTGATCCTCTTTGAACGGGGGAACTATTTTACGAACGGCATCGTACATATTTCTGGTCTTTGAAGAGACCTTATCTTGAAATTGAAGGAATTCGATGGCCTGTACGACCGTTATCATTTCAATTGCCATGACCTCAAAAGCGTTTTCGATAACCTTTTTGGTAATCAAGGCGGCATTGGTACCCATGCTAACTATGTCTTGGTTGTCATTGTTATTGGGAATGCTGTGTACATACATGGGGTTGCTCAACATCTGATTTTCGGCGGTAGTGGAAGTGGCGGTGAACTGCACGCCCTGCATACCGAAATTCAGGCCCAGTGTACCAAGGTTCACAAAGGGGGGAAGTATGTCGTTCAATTTTGAATTTAGAAGGTAGTTCAGTTGTCTTTCGGCCAACATACTCATCTTGGTTACGACGATTTTCAGCTTATCCATTTCGAGGGAAACATAGTCGCCATGGAAATTTCCTCCATGATAGACATTTTTCTTTTCGACATCGACAATGGGGTTGTCGTTGGCCGAATTTACTTCCTCGATGAGTATGCGTTCAACATCGTTCAAAGTATCCAAGATCGGTCCAAGAATTTGAGGAACGCACCGAATGGAATAATACTCCTGTACTTTTTCTTCAAATACATGCACCCCGCCGTTGGTATCGGTATATAAATGGTGTTCGCGCTTGCGGGTCAACGTACTATCTTTTAAATGACTGCGCATAGAACGTGCGATTTCGCGTTGCCCCTTGTGCTTTTTGGTCAAGTTTAGAGCTTCTGAGAGGTGGTCGTCGTAGGCTTCCATTATTTCATTGATGGCCGATGAGCAGGCGATCATCCATTCCAACAATCTTCTGGTGTAGATGGTGTTCACGATACCGATCCCGGTCATTACCGAGGTGCCATTTATGAGCCCAAGGCCTTCGCGCAATTCCACATGAATGGGGTTGATGTTTTCTTTTTCGAATACCTCTTGGGTCGGTTTCCTTTCTCCCCCATAGAAAACTTCGCCCTCACCTATCAGCACAAGGGCCAAATGGGCCAATTGTACGAGGTCTCCACTAGCACCTACGCCACCGTGTTCATAGATTAGGGGAATAATATCTTTGTTGATCAAAGTGGTCATGGTCTCGATGACCGAAGTATGTACCCCTGAATTGCCAAGGCTCAAGGTATTCAGTCGAGCCAACATAGCGGCTTTGACATATTTTGGGGGTATCGGGTTGCCGGTACCCGAGGCATGACTGCGTATAAGATTATACTGCAGTTGTACGGTTTCTGAGTCTTTGATCTTATATTGGGCCATTGGACCGAAACCCGTATTCACACCATAGATGACTTTATTTCTGGCGAATTCTTTTAAAAACGCGAAACTCTTCCGTGCCGTGGCCATGACCTCGTCATCAATCGAAATAGGTTCGCCATCAAAAATTATACTGTAAAATTCCTCAATTCCTAACTTTCCTTTAATTTTTGGCATTTGTGGTCGGTTCTATCGAAATAATTTCTGTAAACGGGGGGTAAAAATAGGGATTTTGACATGCAAATTTATAATAAATGGGGAAGGAATACCTTATTTTTACTCTGTAATTGAGCCAAACACATAGGCGGCATGCGCAACTTGGCGCCATTAGGTAGCCAAAGCTATCCGATTATTTTGAAAATCAAACGAAATGAAGAATGAAAATGTCGATGTACTGATTATTGGTGCGGGCCCTTCGGGAGCGGTTTCTGCGGCATATCTGTATCGTCAGGGCCTGAACATAAAAGTTGTCGAAAAGAGCAAATTTCCACGGTTCGTGATCGGCGAGAGCCTGTTGCCGAGATGTATGGATCATTTTGAGGAAGTAGGCCTATTGGATGCTCTTAAGGCGCAGCATTTCGAGGTCAAGGCAGGAGCTCGATTCATGCGCGGTGACAAGATCTGTAATTTTGATTTTAGTAAAAAATATACGGAGGGATGGGACTGGACATGGCAGGTACCGCGAGCCGATTTCGACAAGACCCTGACCGATACCCTGATTGAATGGGGAGTGGATATTGCATTTGAACATGAAGTGGTCGCTGTTGAATTTGATGGGAGCAATTCTGTCACTACCGTAAAAGACATCGAAGGAAACCTTTCAACAATATCGGCCAGGTTTATTGTTGATTCCAGTGGTTATGGAAGGGTCTTGCCTAGGCTTTTGGATCTTGATAAGCCTTCCGACATACCCAAGCATTCTTCTATTTTTACTCATGTCAAAGATTTGAAACGGCCGAAGGGCCGTGAAGGCACCATTATCACCTTCGATATCGTTAGTCTTGAAACATGGCTATGGGTCATTCCATTTTCCAATGGCCATACCAGCATTGGTTATGTGGGTCCGACGGACTATCTTGAATCTTTCGCAGGGGACAATACTCAAAAATTGCGGGAAATGATGCGGCTTTCGAAGTATTACCACGATCGTTTTGAGGGTCTGGAATACGAGTTCGAGCCTAAGATGATCAAGAATTTTTCTAAATCGGTCACTAAGCTCCATGGCGAGGGTTTTGTTTTGACCGGTAATAGTGCGGAGTTTCTCGATCCCGTATTTTCTTCTGGGGTAACCTTTGCTACCGAATCGGCCCTACAGGCCTCAAAATTGATCGCGCGTCAACTCAAGGGTAAAAAAGTGGATTGGGAAACCGATTATGTGCATCATATGAAAGAAGGCGTAAATGTTTTCTCCACCTATGTAAAAGAGTGGTATACGGGCAATTTACAGACCATCTTTTTCGACAGTAACGATAACCCGGTTATCAAGGCGCAGATCTGTGCGGTTTTGGCAGGCTATGTTTGGGATAAAACCAACCCTTTTGTCAAAAACCACCATCGCTTGGTCAAGACGGTTGCCCGTATCGCGGAGCTTGAAAAAGAAGGAAAGAATTAGGGGTTTTATCTAAAAGCTTTTTTTAGTATCAATTTTGCAAACGATTTGCCGGTCTTGGCATAACCTTCACCCAATCGGTCTTCATCGCTAAAACTACTGCCCCATTGATCGCCGGGTGCATTTTCACTGGTAACCTTGGCCAATACATTTTCTCGATTCGACGTTTCAACGAATTTCAGATGGGTAGTTACTTTGGCGGGTTGTTTCATGACCCCGGCATCCCACCCGGGGAATAGCCATACGGTTTCGACTACAAGGGTATATTGCGCATCGTTTAGCCCCTCTTCAAAGCCGATGCCATGGTCGTCGTAAAAATATCGGTTCATTAGCTCCAAGAATTTGGGTTGCCAGATAAGTTCTTTGGCCGACGCCCATTTTTTCTCCCAGACTTTTCCTTTTCCTTTTGATTTTTTTTCCAGTTCGGCCGAATGTTCCTGTATATATTGCGCTTCTGATATATTTTTCTTGAACAGGGCCATATTGTCATAAACGAACTCTACATTGATTTCTTTTTGGCCTTTTAGGAAATCGAAATCACCTTCTTTGATTTTCATTTTTTGGGCAAAGGCCACAGTAGATATAAACAAAACGGTAAGTGTGAGATATTTGTTCATCTTTGATAGGTTTAACGGTGTTTTTAGAGAATCATAAAGTTTTAACGCCAAAGGTCAAAAATTATTTGGGCAGTATAAAAAGTCTCTAGTCATCAATAGCGGCAAAAACCATTTGTCGAAACTTCCAACCGGTTTGATCATCGACCTTGCCCTGGGTCTGTTTCATAAGAACGCCGATAACGTTTTCCTTGGGATCCGCAAAGTATTGGGTATTGAAATAACCGCCCCAATCAAAGGTGCCTTCACTGCCTTGACCACCGGCATCTTGGCCCTTTTTGCTCACGACCCCGAATGCAAGTCCGTAATGCTCCTTGCCCTCGCCGAACATGTCACCTGTTTGGTCGCCCATAATGCTTTGTACAGTAGTCCTGCTTAAAATACGCACCCCGTTGAGTTCGCCATTGTTCAAGTACATCTGTAAGAAAGTGGCATAATCATTTGCCGTACTTGAGAGGCCGGCTCCGCCGGAAAAAAAACGTTGCGCCCCTTTTTTAGGATAATCCGTATCATAAAAAGTAACGGGATAGTTTTTCCATTTTCCATCGATTTGGTGCTGAACGGCCACTAGGCGGTCATGTTTTTCCTCGGGAAGATAGAACCAGGTGTCGTGCATTCCCAATGGGTCAAAGATCCGCTTTCTCAAAAATTGGTCAAAAGGCAATCCAGAAACGACCTCAATAAAATATCCCAGAACATCCAGCCCTTCGCTATAGGTAAATTTTTCGCCGGGATTGTGATGTAAAGGTAGTTTTGCCAGCTTCTTGACACTTGATTCGATCGAGATGTTCTCGGCAGTAAACAAGTCGGTGATGCCCGCCTTGGCATAAATCTTTTTAAAGCGTTCGTCACCATCAATGACCCCATACCCCAATCCGGAAGTATGTGTAATCAAATGGCGGATGGTAATTTGATTATCGGCAGGTTTGGTGGTATAAGTAGAATCGGTTTCGTTGAAGGTGTCCAAGACCTGTGCTTCGTCGAATTCGGGAATATATTTTGAAATGGGGTCGTCGAGCCTGAATTTTCCCTCTTCCCAAAGCATCATGACGGCGGTCGAAGTAATGGCCTTGGTTTGGCTGGCGATTCTGAAAATGGAATTTTTGGCCAGTTTTTCACCTTTTTCATTCGCGTTGCCATACGCGTTATGGAAAACAATTTTACCGTTTCTGGCAATCAATGCGACCACACCGGGAATCTTGTTTTGATCCACAGCTTCCTGTAACATACCATCGATTTTACCAAGGCGTTCTGGTGACATTCCAACCTCTTGGGGTGATGCTTCAGAAAGTGGAGGGGAAGCTTTTATCGAATTCGTTTGGGCAGTAATTGCAAAAGAATATAATGCAAATGCAAAGATGGTCAAAGTAGTTTTCATTTGGTCGGGTTTACATAACTTGGATTAGGATTTCTGAATCTTTTAAAAATAATGAATCTTTTTGTAAAGAATGACCTTATTGTGGATGGGCATTCTTGTCATTGAAATTAGTTTCTTACTCTTTAAGACTGATATATATCATGGTATTGAAAAGGTAATGAAGGTAACTTTGGAATATCCCGATAAAAGGATAACACTATGAGAAAGGTTTTAATACCGACCGATTTTTCAGAGAACGCGTTCAATGCATTGAAATATGCATGTCAGGTTTTTAAATATGAAAAGAGCGAGTTTTTCATTGTGCACGCTTATGCAGATGAAGTGTATCATCTAAACGGAACAAAAGACCGCGGTTCTTTCGACGAGTCGAAAAAGGCTATTTTCCGAAACTCCGAGAAACAATTGGAAAAAATACTGCTGGCCGTTAAGCTCTATTCGCCAAACCCGAAACACACCTATAAAACATTTTCTGCCTTTGGTTCATTGACCGACGCGGTGAACGATATGGTCGTTGAAGAAAATATGGACATTGTGGTGATGGGCACCCGCGGAAAGACCAACGATAGAACCATTACGTTTGGAAGCAATACACTGCACGTGCTTAAATATGTACATTGTCCGGTCATGGCCATTCCCGAAGGTTATGAATATCATGCTCCGAGAGAAGTGCTTTTCCCCACGAACTATATGTTGCCCTATAAGCGCCGCGAATTAAAATTGCTATGTGAGATGACGGGTTCTTTCAGATCCACCATACATCTTTTGTACATCGATCCCTTGCAAAATCTATCACATAGACAAGAGGACAATAAACAATTTTTAGCCAACTGCCTTCAAAAACCTAATTTGGTCTTTGAGACTACCGATGAAAAGGACAAAACGATCGCAATAACGAAATATATCGTTCACAAGAGTATCGATATGCTCGTCATCGTGAATTCGAGACATTCTTACATGGAAGACATCCTTCACCGATCTACCATCGACATTATAGGGTTACATGTTAAAATACCTTTTTTGGTGCTGCAGAACGTGACACGATAAACTATAGTTTGACAAATGAAAAAAATCATCCTTCCCACCGACTTTTCAGATAATGCCTACAATGCCGTTCGATATGCGGCAAAATTGTTTAAGGACATAGAGACCACTTTTTATCTGTTGAATACCTATACCCCGGCCGTGTATCAATCGGAATATATCTTGCACAGTCCGGCGCAAATCGGGTTGGGCGATATCTATCAGGAAAATTCATTGGAAAATCTGCAACAGGTAAAAGAGAAGATCGAAGATGAATTCGAAAATCCGATGCATACCTATATGCTCCATTCTGCTTTCAATATTCTATTGGACGAGGTCTTGGAGACCATTGAAAACGAAAATGCCGATTTGGTCATTATGGGTACACAGGGCGCCACAGGTGCAAAAGAAATACTGTTCGGCACACACACGGTGCACGTGATAAAAAAAGCGACCTGCCCGGTCATGGCCATACCCTCTGGGTTTGAGTATGAACCAATCAGGGAAATTTTGTTTCCAACGGACTATGAGGTCGATTTTAAAAAACAACAGTTGCAACAACTTTTAGACATCGCCGAGATCAATGGAGGCAGCATTGAGGTCATTCATGCTTCCACAGGGTATGAACTAACGGAAGACCAAATGAGAAACCAAAAAAAACTGGAGTCCATATTTTCGAAAGTAGCACATCGGTCGCACGATTTGCCAAGTCAAGGGGTCATCGAGGCAATAAATAGTTTCCAACTAAATAAACCAGTGGACCTCTTGGCCATGGTTCAGAATAAACATACCTTTTTCGAACGATTGTTCATAGAACCCATCATCAAAAAAATAGGATTCCATGTTACCATTCCCTTTATGGTGATCCCCCATCGATAAAAAGGAGCAAATGAAACCGACATGACTAAAATAGTCTTTAAATATACATGGCAATAATTAGTTTAATCATCAAAGGTTACATGTGACCCATTGAAAAACAATAAAAATTACACATGAAACATATTCTCGTACCGGTAGATTTTTCGCATAACTCGTACAATGCCCTTTTTCATGCAGCAAGGTTGATGCAAGGTAAGCCCTGCACTTTTCATATTCTGAACGTATATAACGGCTTTACCCCTTTACAGGCCAAAAACGTAGGAAAAGAGCTTTCGGAACAATTGGAAGACGAATCAATTGAAGGTCTGCGAAATTTCTGCCACCGTATAAGACTTGATGAAGCGAATTCGGAGCATACCTTCAAAACCATCTCAAAACGAGGGAACCTTGTCGATGAAATCTCCAAAATCGTAGAACACGAAAAAATCGACTTGATAATAATGGGCAATAGCGGGCGTACCGAGATCGAGGCCATTTTTATGGGCAGCAATGCACTTGATGTAACAAGTAAGATCAAACAATGTGCCGTTTTGACGATACCCAAAGCGATAAATTTTGCATCGCCGAACGAAATCGCATTCGTAACCGATTATCAGCAACCATACGATGCGGGTCTTCTGCGGCCGCTACTCTTCATAGCAAAAAGGCACAAGTCTAAAATACGGGTCATGCATATCAATGAAGAAGAGGTTTTGAACAAGCACCAAATGATGAATAAAAGTGTTCTTTTGGAATATCTTTTGCCCTTTGAACATTCATTTCATTGGATGCCCCTATTCAAAAGCAAGGCGACCGCCATCGATACTTTTTTGGACGAACTTGACATCGATATGTTGGCCATGGTCAATTACGAACATAGTTTTTTGGACCGAATGACCCGGGAACCTGTAATCAAGCGCGTAGGTTTTGACAATAAAATACCATTTCTGGTGATTCCGTATACCAACTGACCTTCGTCATACCGAATCGCAGCGATTGATTTTAATATTGATGTGTTGATCATCACGTTATACAAAATGAAAAAAACTGGAATTTGGATGGACAAGGAGAAAGCGCATATCGTTGTCTTGACCAACGGAGCCGAAAAAATGCACACTTTTTATTCCAACGTGGAGACCTATAACCCAAAAGGAGGTTCAAGGTCCAAGACCAAATGGGGGCCACAAGACGTAGTTCAAGACAGTAAATATCTGGAGCGTGAAAAGCACCAATTTCGGGAGTATTTCCGCAGTTTGGCCGAAATGGTGGAGCATACCGATGAACTTGCGCTATTCGGTCCTGCTGACACGGCCGAAAAGTTCAAGGCCGAATTGGTCAAGAACCATCTACTTTTGGCCAGCAAGCTCAAAACAGTAGCCAAGGCGGACAGCATGACCGATAACCAGATCAAAGCATTGGTAAGGGATTTTTACAAAGTAAATACCTGATTGCATTGAAAGAAAAGACCATTGAAGTCTTAAAATCTTCAGGAGAAAAAGCCCGGTTCTCCATAGAAAAATTGCGTACTTCACTACGACATAGCGGGGCTGACGAAAAGTTGGCACAACAGATCGTCGATACGGTTCGCGATGAACTCTATCAAGGCATTTCGACAAAAGAGATCTATAACCGTGCCTTTGCACTTTTAAAGAACAAGAAATCGGTATTGGCTTCCAGGTACAAATTGAAAAAAGCCATTTATGAACTGGGGCCGACAGGTTTTCCATTTGAAAAGTTCGTGGCTGCAATTTTAGAATATTCTGGTTATAAAACTGAGGTTGGCAAAATAATGCCGGGTATCTGCGTATTTCACGAAATCGATGTTTTTGCCGAAAAGAATGGAAACATAAGTATTATCGAATGCAAGTTTCACGGTGAAGAAGGGCGCAACTGTAATGTAAAAGTACCATTGTACATTAATTCCAGATATGAGGATGTAAGGAAAAAATGGGAAGAACGCAACAATGGCCCAAAAACAATGAACCCGGGCGTTGTCGTCACAAATACCCGTTTTACCCAAGATGCAATTGCATATGGCAAATGTGTCGCATTAGATCTGTTAAGTTGGGACTACCCCAAACAAAATGGATTAAAGGATCGAATCGACCGATTGAGACTCTACCCGATTACCGTTTCGCATCTTCTGACAAACCGTGAAAAACAATTTCTGTTGAGCAGGGATATCGTTCTATGTAGACAAATCAGCGAAGATCGATTCTTTTTGGACCATCTCGGTATTTCGGAAACCAGAAAAGAAAAAATTCTTAAAGAGATTGGCATGCTCTGCGAACAATAAGCACCCCTTGCGTTAATCTATGGACAAAGTAAAAATCCATTTTCTTGGTGCTTCGGGCACTGTAACCGGTTCTAAATTCTTTTTGGAAACCCCGGAACAAAACATTCTGGTCGATTGTGGAATGTTCCAAGGTCTCAAAGAACTGCGAAAAATGAATTGGAAGCCGTTGCCAATCGACGCGAAAAAAATCGATTTGGTACTGCTGACCCATGGGCATTTGGACCATACTGGTTACTTGCCAAGGTTGGTCAAAACAGGTTTTAAAGGTAAGATTATCGGTACCCCGCCCACATTATCGATTACATCGGTCATTTTAAGGGATAGCGCAAAAATTCATGAAGAAGAGGCCGAGCGAGCCAATATGGAAGGTTACAGTAAGCATAATCCCGCGCTGCCTTTTTATACGGTAGAGGAAGCCGAACATGCCATCGCCCTGTTTGTACCTAAAGAAAAAGATGTCTGGATAAATATCTCGGAAAACATCAAGTTTCGGTTTCGCTATAATGGCCATATCCTCGGAGCCACATTTATCGAATTGGAAATCTTTGGAAAACGGTTCGTGTTTTCAGGAGATGTGGGCAGAAAAAAAGACCCATTGCTCTCCCCGCCCGAACGACCTAGATGGGCAGATTATCTTTTTTTGGAGAGTACCTATGGCAATAAACTGCACCCAAAGGAAGATGTAGAGGGAATATTGGTCGACCTTATCGAAGATACCATACGGCAAAGAGGCAGTTTGATCATTCCTTCATTTGCCGTAGAACGGCTACAATCGTTGATGTACACCTTGTGGAAACTATACAAAAAAAACCGCATCCCCAATATTGCATTGTTCGTTGATAGTCCGATGGGGAACAACGTGCTTTCCGTTTTTGAAAACCATCCCGATTGGCACAAATTGGCACATGAAGAGTGCATCGCAATGTGTTCACATTTCAATATCATCACCTCCTACAAGGATACCTGGAAGACGATAGACGACCCAAGGCCCAAAGTTGTGATCGCTGGAAGCGGCATGGTTACCGGAGGTCGGGTATTGACCTATCTGAAACAATTGATCGATATTCCTACAACAACCGTTTTGTTGGTAGGCTATCAAGCAGAGGGCACAAGGGGAAGACAATTATTGGAAGGCGCCCATGAAATCAAGCTGTTCGGAAAATATATTTCGGTAAAGGCCAAAATCGAGCACTTGGAGAGCTTATCGGCCCATGCCGACCAATTTGAACTTTTAGACTGGTTGGGCGAGATAAAGAACTATCCCGAAAAGGTATTTTTGATACATGGCGAACCTTTGGCCTTAGATGCATTTGGTGTCAAAATCAAGGACACAATGGGATGGCAAGTGCATATTCCAGAATTGTACGAGTTAATTGAAATTCCCATATCGACCTAACCCGTGGGTTATACTGACCAGAATCATTTCACAAACTTTAAGGGCAATGTATATTTATAAGAAATGCCATTGCCATGAACGAGACCGTACCCTTTACTGATACCGAACAGGCTAGAAAAATAGATGAACTTCTTAGAAATACCCGACATTGGAAATCGACCCTAGAACTTGTTAGAGACGAAATTCTGTTCATTGATCGTTTGTTGAATTCTTATGCCTTTGAACCCGATACACCTAATCTGTTCGAAAGATTGCAAGACTATAAACAGCGGTTGAAAATCGCAAAAAGCAAAAAAACCGAAGTGACCTGGCAAATTTCGGAACATGAAAACAATTTGGGCGGAATGATGGAGTGCAAGAACGAAACCTGCGACCTCGTTTTTTATGAAAAGCACAATATACTCAGAGCGAAAGTCGTAGAATATGTAGAGGGGTTCCAAAACCTAAAAGGAGAAATTTTCAATTATGCAGGGGGCATATTAAAAAAAAGAAAGCCCGGGGCTTAAAAAAATAAAAGGGCCAAACCTGACCAAAATCATTTCAGATCCTTATATATCGTTATAAATTGAGCCTAAATGTAAATAAGGTTTAACTCCTAAAATCGAACACTATGTCACTTGTAAAATTTAACAACAGATGGCCATGGAATTACGGCCTTACCGATTTTTTCGAACGCAACGCCAATTTCGACGGCGATTTCTTCAACCTTGAGAAATCCTTGCCGGCTATGAACATTAAAGAGCACGAAGATGATTTTGAAATCGAACTGGCTTCGCCAGGGTTTGACAAAAAAGATTTCGAGATTACTTTAAAGGATGACATTCTAGAGGTGGCGGCCGAAAAGAAAGCCGAAAAAAAGGAAAACGATGATGACTATACCCGAAAAGAATTCAACTATCGCTCTTTCAGGCGTGCACTACAACTACCCAAAACGGTAGACGATTCGCAAGAGGTTAGGGCCACTTACGAAAACGGCATCCTTAAACTGCAGCTTATGAAAAAAGAAGCAGGTGAACGAAAGGCCAAAAGAAAAATCGAAGTTGCTTGACCCAACAAACCGATGTCGGTTGTTTTCTTCTTTTTCGTGATCGGCACTTTTTTTTGATTAAAGAAGTTGCTATTGCTCATTGTGGATACACGTGTTGATTGCCGTACTTATAAATGACAAAAAATATCAGGAAATCATGGAAATTAAAAAACAAAAATACCGCTATATAGAATGGCTAAGTGCCGAAGAAATGCATGGGGCCAGTAAAAAATGGATGTCTGAATTGAGTTTCATCAAAGATGAACAACTCTTTCTAAACGACTTGGTAAAATCATATACGTTACAACTAATAGATAGTGAGGTATTCAATAAAAGCCAAAAGATTATTGACAGAATATCAAAGGCGGAAAGCGAGGTCATTACGTTGATGAAGAGAGTACAGTCGCACGAAAACCTGCTCGAAATAATGGTCAACGACGTCGATGAGCTTAAAATGGAAAAGGCCTATTTGGAGACACATTGGGAACTGACCGACAAGATAGAACGCTATATGGTCGACTACAGAAATTTGAAGGTCGCCCTTTTCAAAGTGATAAGCCGATTGATGAAGAAAGATAAACAAAAAAGATTGCTGAACTAAATAGCGATATCATGAAAAAATTACACGTTTTACCAATCCTGATCTTAATGGGTTGTTCTTCGGCCGAACTTGTCGAGAACTGGAAAAATCCTGATATCGTTATTTTTGACGCCTCTAAAGTTTTGTTGGTCGGAATGACACAAAACGAGAATGCGCGAATCGATTTCGAAACTCGGTTAAAAGCCGAATTCGATGAAAGAGATATAGAATCGATGCGTAGCATCGATCTTTTCGACGTACGATTTACCAATTCGAAACGAACCGAAAAAGAACTAGACGATGTGGAACGCAGCCTTCTCGATAAGGATTTTGACGCGATTCTGCTTACCAAGATCGTCGGTTCGGAGAGTCGGCAGTCTTTTCGCAAGACCATGGCGGGTCTGAACAACTATAATGACGGATTCAAGGAAGATTATAGGCGGCATCAAGACATCTATTATGATCAAGAATACTATGAACGATATACCGTTTACCATGCGGAGACATCGCTTTATTGTATTTGTGAAGGTAAGGATCGTTCATTGATCTGGCGTGGTAGTATCGATATAATGGACCCCGACGATATCGAAAAAACGGTGGAAGATTATGTAAAACTGGTCGTTGTGGCCATGGAGGAACAAGATTTGATATTTCATAAGAACATCGATGTTGAAGATGTCGATATATAACTGTGGCGAAATATTTAATCTTGGCGCGAATTGAAGTCGAAAAATACTGAATCTCTACTTTTATAGAATCTCTTTAATTTAAGATTGAAAGAAAATTAAAATACAAAACCTCATTAGTTAAGGCTAATGAGGTTTTTTTGTACTCGAGGTGGGAATCGAACCCACACTCCAAAGGAACTGGATTTTGAATCCAGCGCGTCTACCAGTTCCGCCACTCGAGCAAAACCAAAATGGGATTGCAAAACTAAAAAATATTTTCTTTTCACCATCGAAAATAACCACATTATTCCTTTAGCAACACAAATTAATTTATAAATTTGCACCTCCCTGGCAAAAAGGGTTTGCAATAAACTAGAGAACAACAGGTTAACCATGTCTTATACCGTACCAGAACCAAAAATTTTCGCCTGTACGCAAAGTACGGTACTGGCAGAAAAAATAGCCGAAGCGTACGGTACCGAGTTGGGCAAAGTTATCTTCTCGAAATATAGCGATGGTGAATTTCAGCCATCTTTCGAAGAATCGGTGCGAGGCGCGAGGGTCTTTATAATCGGTTCCACAAATCCGAGTTCAGAAAACCTCATGGAAATGTTGTTGATGCTTGATGCGGCCAAACGTGCTTCGGCAAGACATATAGCCGCTGTGATCCCATATTTCGGTTGGGCGCGACAAGACCGTAAGGATAAACCAAGGGTTCCAATTGCGGCCAAATTGGTGGCAAAAATGTTAGAGGCGGCCGGGGCAACGCGAATCATTACCATGGATCTGCATGCGGATCAAATACAAGGGTTTTTTGAAAAGCCTGTTGACCATCTTTTTGCCTCTACCCTGTTTCTTCCATACCTGAAGAAACTCAATCTCGAAAACCTGACGATCGCATCGCCTGATATGGGCGGTTCAAAAAGGGCGTATGCCTATTCAAAGGCATTGGAGTCCGATGTGGTGATCTGTTATAAGCAGCGGGCGAAGGCCAACGTTATTTCTCACATGGAACTCATCGGTGATGTCAATGGAAAGAATGTGGTTCTTGTCGACGACATGGTCGATACTGCCGGTACTTTGACAAAGGCTGCCGACCTGATGATGGAAAGGGGTGCATTGAGTGTCAGGGCGATCACAACACATGGCTTGCTTTCGGGCCAAGCATATGAAAGAATTCAGAAATCGAAATTATTGGAGTTGATCATAACCGATTCGATTCCTTCTAAAAAAGATAGTGACAAGGTAAAAGTATTGAGCTGTGCCCCTTTATTCGCAGATGTGATGCACCGGGTACACCACAATACTTCGATAGCTTCTAAATTCTTGATGTAGTAGTCGAACCTGTATAAAAAAGAGTATTAATTTTTAAACCATATAATGAAGTCAATTACAATTAAAGGATCAGAAAGAGAAAGCGTGGGCAAGAAGGCAACGAAGGCCCTACGTAATGCTGGAAAGGTTCCTTGCGTGATATACGGAGGGGAAGAGCCACTACACTTTTCAGCGGACGAACTGGCGTTCAAAAACTTAGTGTACACCCCAAACGCTCACACGGTAGCGATTGACTTGGAAGGTGGTACCAAGGTAGATGCGGTAATGCAGGACATTCAGTTCCACCCGGTAACGGATAATATTTTACACGTCGACTTTTATCAATTGTTCGCCGACAAACCGATAACCATGAACATACCGGTACGCCTACAGGGCAATTCTCCCGGAGTGCGCAACGGTGGGCGGTTGTTGTTCAGAAAACGAAAACTTGCCATTAAGGCGTTACCTGACAAACTACCCGATTTCTTTGATGTCGATATATCCAAGTTGAGGATTGGCGATAATATCTCCGTGGAATCGTTGTTGAACGACGATTTCACCATTCTACACCCTGAAAATACCGTCGTCGTGCAGGTGAAGACGGCGCGTACCGCTGTTGTGGTCGATGAGGATGAAGATGAAGAAGAATTGGAAGAAGGAGCGGCGGCCGATGGTGCCGAGGCCCCTGCAGCTGAATCCGCCGAAGGAGAGGAAAGCAAGGAATAACCTTCCCAAGATAATAGAAAAGCATCCTGTTTCGCAATTTAGCGCATTCAGGATGCTTTTGTATTTTTAGGAAATCTGAATTCAAGTATGCTCGAATTTTTGAAATCTCTTTTTTTTGGAAACAGAACCATTGGGGAAGAAATCGATCCTATGAAAAAATATTTGGTCGTAGGCCTTGGAAATATTGGAAATGAGTATGTCGAAACCCGCCATAATATCGGGTTCAAGATATTGGATGCGCTTGGCGATAAAGAAGGTTTCAATTTTGAACCGGGTCGATTGGGCGATATAGGAAGTTTTAAAGTCAAGGGTAGAACCGTCATTTGCCTAAAACCGTCAACGTATATGAACCTCAGCGGAAAAGCGGTAAAGTATTGGTTGGACAAAGAGAAAGTTCCACTGGAAAATCTTCTCGTGATCACAGACGATATCAACCTTCCTTTTGGCACCATTAGATTAAAGACCAAAGGAAGCGATGGCGGCCATAACGGACTTAAAAGTGTTCAATGCTTGCTTCAAACGACAGTATACAACCGTTTCCGATTCGGGGTGGGTTCCGATTTTGCAAAAGGAAGACAGGTCGATCATGTACTTGGGGAATGGAATGCCGAGGAGAAATCGGTTCTCCAGGAGCGTTTTAAAAAATCAATTGAATTGATAGAATCATTCGTTCTGTCAGGGGTAAAAAATACCATGAACGACTTCAATAATACGTAGTGTTCGATTACAATGCCTTAAAGCTGAAAACTCCTGAATCCGCTGTATTACCCTCTTGGTCCTTGGCCACAATCTTCCAATAGTAAACCGTATTTGTGACTACGGTAGCCTTATAGCCAGTGATATTCTGACTGGTGGTAGTAACTATAGTCTGCGGAGGGTTCTCGGTTGAGAAATGTACATCGTAACCGATAATATCATTATCCAGATCGGCACCCTGCCAGTCAAGTGTAATTTCATTATTGATGTCTTTAAAGACAGACTCGGCCGATTTAGGCGACAAAATTTCAGGAGGAAAGGGCGCGTGGCTCGTTTCGAATCCTGCATTATAAAAATGCCAAGTTTCGCTCGCAGTGGCTTGGGTAACCTCTGAGTTTCTTGCATTTACGAACCACGAGAAAGGAACCCCCTTTTCTAACGGTAGTTCGGCACTTAGCCCATGGGTGCTGATGGTCTGCGCTATGTTCGTCTTGCGGTTCGTCACCCTTAGTTCATAGGTTTCAGCATAATTAGCGGCCATCCATTGAAATTTTACCCGACTCGTTGTCTCGTTCAAGCTTACACCGGTGGTACATTCCGAATTGCTCTGCGGAAAAACCAATTGAGCGCTCTCAGGCGGCTTCGGCGGATCCTTCTTTTTACAACCAATAAGAAGTAGTCCTATCAAAAAGACTGAAAAAATCCTCATTGCTTTATCACTTTAGTGGCCATTTTTATTTCGGGCCCTTCGAATTTAACATAATACATACCTGAAGGCAATCCTTGAAAGTTCAGGGCCGTTTCAGTATCGTTATTTTGGTAAACTGTGCTTTTCACCAATCGGCCATCGGCGGTAAAAATGCTAACTTTTATATTTTTGAGACCTGAACGCACAAAGATATTCGTGTATTCTGTAAACGGGTTCGGGTAGATCAACGGCCTGCTTGAAATGAAAAACTCTTCTTCATAGATGCCTTGGCATACTTGGGCCGTGGAGACCTTCAATTTATTATATCCGTCTTTCAGGCCCAGGGTTATTTCTTTTGCCTGGGTCTGAATCGATTCCCCGTTCAGTTCAATATAGAAGATTTCTGCACCTTCAAGAGTTAAAGTAATCTGTTCGCTTTTCAGATCGGTTTTAGAGCTTACACCTATCGGCTGAGGTTCGGTTATGATGACCTCAAAGCAGTTCGGTTCATATTGCTTGGCACCTTCGGTACCGGTGATACAGACATTATACGTTCCTGCCGACAAGTTCGAGGTGGAAAACGAACTTGTAAAATCATCGGACAGATCTGTACCCGGACCTGTTATCGTTATGGCATAATCAACAGGTAGTGTCGCCGAAATATCAATTGCGCCATCATTCTGGTTTCGACACGATTCGCTTGTAAGTTCCACGGAGAAATTATTTGATGGAAACCTAAATATCTCGCAACCTTCCGAATTTACCTCGGCTCCTTCAGGAGTTCCAAGACAAATATCATCACCATCATCGAAAACCCCATCCTTATCTGCATCAGGTCTGAACTCACCTTCGACGCAAACTTCAAGGGAAAAATCAACCAGTGCTCCGCCATCAGAGGCCGCGGTATCTTCAATCTTTAATATCCACTCCCCTAAAATCGATTCGCCTTTGAAAACGTTTAACGACCCCAATGGTTTTACCGTTCCGCTTATCGCAGGGTCGCCTCCACATACAAAACTCTCGCCACTATCATCAAAGGTGGCGTTGATGTTCTTTAATTCCCCACATGAACTTGATATTAGAACAACGGTCGTACCTGCAGGCGAAGTCAGACTGACGACCAAATCAGACAAAAAAGTATGTTCAATTTCGAGATTCACGTTAACATCCGACAAGATCAGGTCTTCAAAAAAGGCGACCTTTGAGGTAATGGTCGGGGTACCAGCGGCAGGTATTTCAAGTGGTAGGCCATCGGGCGATATACTTTCACAACTGAAACTAATGGTCGTAAAGCTAAAGGCGGCTCCGAAAGATCCTTCACCACAGGCGTTTTTTGGTCGCACCCTCCAATAGTAGGTAGTTTCATGTTGAAGGTTGTTGGGCAGATAAGTGCTGGTGATAACATTGTTTTGATCAATGATGTTCGTAAATGCAGCGTCTGTGGCGATTTGAACATCGTACGAGGTATAGGCGGGATCGCCCTGCCATTCTAAACCGAGGGTGGTCGATGAATCTTGAAGGCCATCGATGGGAGAAATCAGGGTTATATCGGTGAAATCGGTATCGTAGATGTTCAAGTCTAGCTCAACCTGTTGCGTTTTGGTGGCGCTCGTGGCCAGAACCCTAATTATATAATTACCCTCCGCAAGGTTCTGCGTATCTGAAATTGTCATTTCTACGGGAGTATCGGTATCGATGGCCGTTTCGGGCGAAAAAGTAATATTCAATCCAGGAGGGGTTGAAACAACGCCAAATGTGGCCTCTTCATTGAAGCCTAGATAAGTCTGGTAGTTAAATGGAACGACAAGATTGTCGGGTTGGCAGACCCCATATTCCAATTCTGAAAAGTTCAACACGATTTCTGAAGCCTCGATGGTAAAATCACTTTCATTGACCGCATAGAAGATATTGTCACTGGCCTTGACCATAATTCTTGCCTGAGTGGTTGCCACACCAGGAAAGACAACTCGATGACTTCCATCATTGGGGGTGTTCTGGGCCAAAACAGTCGGAAAGGTCAATCCGCCATCAGTTGATAGAAAAATATCGACAAGAGTGGCACTTACAGGTGCCCTTTCGGTGTTCGCAACATCCCAAATTATGTCTTGCGTCGTACCGGCCGAAAGAACTTCATTTTCGGCTTGCGATAGCACTTTGAACGGTCCGGCACCGTTTACAACGGACACTTTGACAAGATCGTGGTCCACTTGGCCTCCGCCCAAGGCATTATCTCGAACCGTGAAGGCAAAATTAAAATCACGTTCTACATCCGAAACGGTTTCCCAGGCCGAATTGATCGATGGAGTTGTCTGGGTAAGCTCACCTTGAAGCACACTGTTCAGATTAGGGAAATATCTTATGGGCGAATCACTTGGTTTTTGGGAGCGAAAGTTGGCCCCGACGGGATTGGTAGGCCCAAAAGTTGCCTGGGTAACCACTCCATTGTCGATCTGCTCCCAAGTATAAGTAAGAACATCATCCACATTGGCATCGGTTGCAGATCCTTCGAGTACGAAAGCCGTAGACTTCGGAATGACAAAGTCACCAATATCGGAGGCCTCTGGCGAAACATTTACAAGGTTTTCACTCATACCACAACCATGTGTTTCGAGATAATCCGAAATCTGTACAATACTGTAGTAATGAAAATAATCATCACCGCTAGGTGCGACATTGTTTACTCCGGTAATGCCCGCATAACCCATAATGGTGGTTCCGCTACCGGGTTCTGCCTGAACAACGGTGCCTTCCGATTCGAACGACCATGTATGATTGGCACCGAATTGATGGCCCATTTCGTGCGACACATAGTCAATGTCAAAAATATCGCCCTCCGGGTTCACTCCAGAAGAGTAGGCACTTCCTTTTTTATTGTCGCTGCACACCGAACCCACAAAACCAGCATTTCCATCATTGCTTCCCTTATGGAATAAATGCCCTATATCATAATTCGCCGGCCCAATCTCTTCTGTTAACGTGTTTTGTATCTCGGTATTTAAATTTCCCCCGAAAGGATCGGTTGCAGCATCGGTATAGATGATATCTTGATTGTTCGCGACCAACTCGAGCGATATGCCCAGATCCGTCTCGTAAACCTGATTTATGCGCGTCACCGTAGCATTGATCGCAGCCATGGCATCAACTATGGATCCGCCATGGTATTCGGTGTACTCACCTGACGCCGCGACCGCAAGTCGAAATTTTCTGAGCGCTCTATCGACCGCCGGTTTTGATGCCAAAGACCCAATCGTCTTTTCGATCAAGGATTCGGTTTTGCATACAAAAGCACTTTCTAAAGTATTATTTTCACGTTTATATACCGCATATTTATTATTTCCGACCTTCTGTAAAAACACAGCGCCCTTGTCGTCGGTATTGACCATCATGGCCTGTATGCCTTTATGGGACACACTGAAACGGATCTTTGAACCGTCATTTTCGAGTCCGCGACCCACATAAGATTTGATTTCCGGGAATTTTGCGGCCAATTCAGGACTCATTACGGGAGCTTCAATCACATCGAACGCCATTAGTTCGCCTTCACCATTTGGAAAGTAGACGATTTTAGACCTTTTTTTGGTCGATGATATCGATTTCAATTCATTCTTAAAAAGGGGTTCCTCAAATGTAAAAACGATTCCCCTTTTGATGTCAAAACGTTCTGAGAACCCTTTTTCGAAACTTGCATGGCTATTTTCTATTTTCCAATAGCTATGTTGTGAATACCCGTAAAAGGAAAAAAATACTATGGTAATTGTAAAAACAAGACGTAGTTTTGTAGCCATTAAGGGGTTTTTAGCCAGAATCAAATATAACCCTTTTTTATTATCCTGATTACGTGCTAACAGTCCAAAGCATAACCAAATTCGACGAACAGCATTCCACCGTGCTCACTATAGGCACATTTGACGGAGTACATGTTGGGCACCGTGAAATTTTGCGCCGTTTGACCAAGAGTGCTGCAGCACTTGGGTTGAAATCCACAGTTCTTACCTTTTTTCCCCACCCACGAATGGTGTTGCAAAAAGATTCTGATATCAAACTACTGAACACTATAAACGAAAAAGCCAATATTCTGGGCCAGTTGGGTATCGATTGCCTTATAGTCCACCCGTTTACCATAGAATTTTCAAGATTGACGGCGACCCAATTTGTTCGCGATAATCTGGTAAACAAGCTGGGTATGAAGAAAATCATCATTGGCTACGACCACCGGTTTGGTAGAAATAGAACCGCGAACATTAACGACCTAAGGGCTTTTGGCAGCACTTTGGGTTTTGAAGTGGAGGAAATATCGGCCCAAGAAATCGACGATGTTTCGGTTAGTTCCACAAAAATTAGAAAAGCCTTGGAAAATGGTGATGTTTTGGTCGCCAATCAATATTTGGGATATGCCTATATGCTGACCGGAACGATTATCAAGGGCAGGGGGCTCGGCAGACAGATAGGTTTTCCAACGGCTAATTTACATATTCCCGAGACCTATAAGTTGATACCCAAGAACGGGGTATATGCTGTTGAAGCACTTTTGAACGGAAAACGGGTTCACGGTATGATGAACATCGGTTTCAACCCCACTGTCGCAGATGATGAACAAAGAAGCATAGAGGTCAATTTTTTCGATTTCGAGGCAGATCTTTACGGGCAAGAAATTCAGGTCAATGTTTTGCATCGCCTCAGAAACGAAACTAAATTCGAATCGGTCGAAGCACTACGTCAACAGTTGATGAAAGACAAAGAAAACGCAATCGCTTTAATCTCAAAGTGATGTTGAGACAGTTGCTTTTTACCAAGATCGACAACGCTCCCCTATTGATTTTTAGAATGTTCTTCGGAGTACTCGTCGCACTTGAATGCTATGGTGCGATAATGACCGGATGGATAAGGCGTACACTGGTAGAGCCCGAATTTACCTTTACCTTTATCGGTTTTGAATGGTTACAGCCGCTACCCGGTTGGGGTATGTATTTCTATTTTTTCGTAATGGGTACTTTGGGTATCTGCATTGCTTTTGGCTATAAATATCGTTTCAGCATTATCGCCTTTACCGTACTATGGACAGGTGTATACCTTATGCAGAAATCATCGTACAACAACCATTATTATCTCTTGATCTTGATTTCGTTGTTCATGTGTTTTTTTCCTGCCCACCGGGCATATTCCAGCGATGCGAAAAAGCTACCTAGGTTGAAGCGAAACTATATGTTCAGTTACGTCAAATGGATCATCGTACTTCAGTTGTTCATCGTATATACATTCGCATCGATAGCAAAGCTGTATGGCGACTGGCTCGACTTCGGTATCATAGAGATCCTGATGTTGAACAAGGCCGATTACCCTCTGATAGGGCCGCTTTTGCAGGAAACTTGGGTACACAAGATAATCGGTACATTTGGTATTCTCTTTGATCTTCTGATCGTTCCCGCACTCCTTTGGAAGCCGACCCGTAAAATCGCCTTCATCACTTCTATCTTTTTTCATTTGTTCAATTCGATAGTCTTTCAAATAGGTATATTCCCGTATCTCTCCTTGGCCTTTACGGTGTTCTTTTTTGAACCCGAAACCATAAGAAAGATTTTCTTGAAGAAGAAAGAAGCCTATATATCGAACGAGGTTAAGATTCCGCCCTATAAGAACATGGCGATCTTGTTGGGCGCGAGCTATTTTCTGATCCAGTTCATATTACCGATAAGGCACCATTTTATTGAAGACGATGTATTATGGACGGAAGAGGGCCATCGTTTGAGCTGGCGAATGATGTTGAGAAGTAGAAGCGGTGTGACCGAGTTCACGGTCACGGATTCCGAAACCGGCGAAACCTACAATATCGACCTAGATGCCTATGTCACAAAAAAGCAAAAGCGCAGACTTCAGGCCTATCCTGATTTTATTTGGCAGTTCGCCCAAAAGTTAAAAAAAGATTATGCCGAAAAGGGCAAGAATATAGCGGTTCATGTAAAATCAAAGATAAGTATCAATGGCAGGCCCTATGAACAATTTATCGATCCAGAAGTCGATTTGGCCAATACCCCCTGGAGTTATGTTCGCCATAATGAATGGATTTTACCCTCAAAATTGGATTAGCGACTCAAAACTTGACCGTTCGTTGACATAATTGCAAGGGCATGCCCCAGGGATCTCGAAGCATCACCAAATGGCTGCCGTCCTCTTTTTTGACTTCCTCAAAAAACGAAGCACCTTGTTTTTCTAAGCGAACCCTATCTTCTTGTGCATTTTCAGAAATAAAGGCCACATGAAATGTGAGCGGGTGTTGGTTTGCAAAATCCGTTATAGACTCATCGGGCCTGTGGTATAATTCCATGATAACGCGATCGGAAGAATCGGCCAAAAATGTCATGAAAGGAGGTTCATTTTCTCGGACCGCAACTTTTAGTCCCAGATTTTCGATGTACCATGCAACGACTTGGTCAACATTCATTACGTTGAGTGCAAAATGTTCAAAGATCATAAGAGGTTTTTTGTCTACGTGAAGGATAAATATAAGCCTTAAATCATCGGATTACCTTAAATTTGCCCTTCATATAACAAATACCAATGTTACAGTTACAGGTCATTCGTGATAATAAGGATGAAATCATCAAGGCGCTGGGAAAGCGGAACATTGATGCGGCCCCATTGTTGGACAATGTATTGAGGCTTGATGAAAAAAGGCGTTCGACCCAGGCACGTCTTGATACCGTTTTAGCGGAAAGCAACAAATTGTCAAAAGAAATAGGCGGATTGTTCAAAAGCGGAAAAAAAGACGAAGCGAACATTTTAAAGGAAAAAACGGGTGCCCTAAAGGAAGAATCGAAGCAATTGGGGGAAACGTTGAACACCACGGCCGAAGACCTGCAAAATGTGTTGTACCAAATACCGAATGTGCCCCACGAACTTGTGCCATCGGGAAACACGGAAGAAGACAATGAGGAGGTTTTTAGGGAAGGCGACATACCTACCTTGAATACCGATGCACTGCCACATTGGGAACTGGCCAAAAAATTTGATCTTATCGATTTTGAACTGGGTGTAAAAATTACCGGGGCGGGTTTTCCTGTCTACAAGGGCAAAGGTGCACGTTTACAGCGCGCCCTGATCGCTTATTTTTTGGATAGGAATACTGAGGCCGGATATACCGAGATGCAGGTACCGCATTTGGTGAACGAAGCTTCAGGCTTTGGTACCGGGCAGTTGCCCGATAAGGAAGGCCAAATGTACCATATCGGCGAAGACAATCTCTATCTGATTCCGACGGCCGAAGTACCCGTCACCAATTTGTTGCGCGACGAAATTTTGAACGAAAAAGATTTTCCGATCTGTTATACCGGTTACACACCTTGCTTTCGACGCGAGGCCGGAAGTTATGGGGCCCATGTACGCGGACTCAACCGTCTGCACCAGTTCGACAAGGTCGAGATCGTTCGTGTCGAACATCCGTCAAACTCATATAAGGCCCTTGACGGTATGGTTGAACATGTGAAAAACATACTCCGCGAACTTGAACTTCCCTATAGAATTCTAAGACTTTGCGGGGGCGACCTCGGTTTTACCTCGGCCTTGACCTATGACTTCGAAGTTTTTTCCACCGCTCAGGACCGTTGGTTGGAAATAAGCTCGGTTTCCAATTTCGAGACCTATCAGGCCAATCGCTTAAAATTGCGCTACAAAGACAAAAATGGAAAAAGCCAATTGGCCCATACGCTCAATGGTAGCTCTTTGGCACTTCCAAGAGTATTGGCGGGCATTTTGGAAAATTACCAGACGGCCGACGGTATAAAGATTCCAAAGGTTTTGGTGCCCTATTGCGGATTCGATGTGATCGATTAAGACCACCTTAACACCAAAATCTTCTATTCTACGTTATCTTTGGACAATGCGGTTCATTGTACTTTTTATTTCGTACCTCGTACTTCTATCGTCCACTTTGGCCCAAGATGATTTCTTGGCAAAACAATATTTCAATGATGGTGAGTTTGAAAAGGCTGCCGTCTTCTATGAAAAATTGGTCGAAAAAGACCCAAGGCGTACCGATTATGCCGAGGGGCTGGTTGCCTGCTATCAACAATTGGAGCGCTATTTGGACGCCGAGAATTTCTTAATGGATAGAATACGGACAGGTAATCCATATCCGACGTTGCTCGTTGAACTGGGGTATAATTATACTTTACAGGATACCCCAGGTAAGGCCAATGAATTTTATGATAAGGCACTTTCCAAAATTGAAGAGAATCCGAATTTTGGTTACGGGCTTGGCTTTAAATTTCAAAAATATGCCCTTCTCGATTATGCGCTAAAAGCCTTTAAGCGTTCTATGGAATTAAATCCGGAGTTGGATTATAATTATCAGATTGCCAGAATTTATGGTGAACAGGGCGATATCTCAAGAATGTACGAGGCATACCTAAAACTTATCGTAGATGGCAAAGTCTCAAAATCGAATATTCTCAGAAGTATCGATGATTTTATTTCGTCAGACCCTGAAAACGAGAACAATGTCAAGCTAAAACGTATTTTACTGCAGAACGCACAGCGGAACCCGAACATATTATGGAACGACATTCTCAGTTGGCTTTTTGTGCAACAGAAGCAATATGAAAGTGCATTTCGACAAGAAAAGGCCATTTTCAAACGTACAGATGGCAATTCTGTTCAAAGGCTGGAAGGGCTGGCCGATTTGGCCTTAAAAGAGAACGAGGTGCTGGCGGCGACCGAAATCTATGAATTCATCGTTGAAAATGGCAAAGATGAGGTTGCCAAGCTCAACGCCCAATTGAATTTGATCGATATCGACTTGATGGATTTCGATGCGGCTTCTCTGGACAAAATAGAGAAAAAGTATGAAGATTTGGTCCAGATCCATGGGTACAAGAGCCGTACATTGCAATTGCAAGTGGCCTATGCCAATTTTTTGACCTTTAAAAAAGATACGCCCGAACCCGCAATAGAGATTTTGAAGAATAGTATGGAACTGCCCTTAAACCAAAGAGGGTTGGCCTATATTAAAATGGCCTTGGGCGACATCTTGGTATACGATAAAAAATTCAATGAGGCATTGATCTATTTTTCACAGATACAGAAAAAATTGAAAAATGATGTACTTGGCCAGAATGCGCGCTATAAAGTGGCGCAGACCAGTTTTTACAAAGGCGACTTCGATTGGGCGTTGACCCAGTTGAAAGTATTGAGAAGTTCGACCTCTCAATTGATCGCCAACGACGCCATGCAATTGAGCCTATTGATTTCTGACAATTCGTTGGAAGATTCCACACAGACGGCCTTAAAAAAATACGCCCGTGCAGACTTATTGGCCTACCAAAATAAAACAAAGGAAGCCATCGATGAGCTAGAGGTTATTTTGCAGAATCACAAGGGCGAAAAAATCGAGGACGAGACCTTGTTGAAGCAGGGCGAACTGCTGGAAAGTACTAAGGACTATGAGGCCGCCCTGTTCAATTATCAAAAAATAACGGAATTCTACGGTAACGGCATTTTGGCCGACGATGCCCATTTTGCCATGGCCGAACTTTATCGCAAGGTGTTGGGCGAACCCGAAAAGGCCAAAACGCATTATGAAAAAATAATCTATAATTATCAGGATAGTTATTATTTTCCACAAGCGCGTAAGAATTTCAGGATACTCAGGGGAGATTCCATTAATTAAAGACAGACCCAAGTTCAAGAACAAATTCAAAAATGGATTCTAAAATCGTATTTGAACCTGTTGTTTGCATTTGAGTTCGAAATTGAATTTAAACCTTAAAAATGTACATATACAACGTAACTACCAACATAGAGGAATCAGTCCATGATGAATGGCTGAAATGGATGCAAGAAATCCATATACCCGATGTTTTGGCAACGGGAAAATTTCTCGGTGCAAAAATGAGTAAAGTACTGGTTGAGGAAGAAATGGGCGGAATAACCTATTCGGTACAGTTCACCACGGTAGACAAGGAAACCTTGGGCAAATATTATAGTGAAGATGCACCAAGACTTCGTGAAGATGCGCAACGTCTTTTCGCTGGTAAATTTGTTTCGTTCCGTACAGAACTTGAAATCATTAGCGAGCATTAAATGGAGTACCTTTTCTCTTACGGTACGCTACAGGAACATGACGTGCAAAATGTACTTTTTCAAAAAACCTTATCGGGTTGTCCTGATGAGGTAACGGGGTTTGTCCTATCACCAAATAAGGCATACGGAATCTACCCGGCTCTTTTGAAGACCAAAGATTCGTCGCATCGTATATCAGGAATGGTATATGAGGTTACCGAAACCGATTTGGCGAATGCGGATGACTATGAGGGAGATTTTTATAAAAGAATTAGGGTCGGATTAAAATCGGGTAAAAAAGCTTGGTTGTATGTTGCTAAACACCTTTAACTTTGGGTATGGCAAAAAAACGAAAACGAGCCAGCGGCAATTTTTCAAGTGAGGGTTCTGAAAAGTGGGCAAAGCAACCCGTAAGGGCCAAAAAACACCTTGGCCAGCACTTTTTGAAAGATGAGTCAATTGCACGACAGATCTCTGAAACCCTTTCGTTAAAAGACTTTAAGAGCGTCATCGAAATCGGCCCGGGCACGGGTGTCTTGACCAAATACCTATTGCAGAGAAACATTGACCTTGTGGCCATGGATCTCGACTCCGAGTCCGTTGCTTACCTCGAAAACAATTTTCTGCTGGAACATCCTGAAGCCGTAAAGTCGAATGGCAGTTTTAAGATCGTTGAAGCCGACTTTCTAAAATATGACTTGAAAACGCTTTTTGGTAATGCCCAATTCGCCATTACCGGCAACTTTCCCTATAATATCTCTACCCAGATCGTTTTTAAGATGTTGGAATTCAAAGGCCGGATACCCGAATTTTCAGGTATGTTCCAAAAAGAAGTGGCCCAACGCATCTGCGCCGCATCGGGAAACAAGACTTACGGCATTCTTTCGGTTTTGGTCCAAACATTTTACGATGCCGAGTATTTGTTCACTGTACCGCCTACCGTTTTTGATCCTCCCCCTAAAGTGGAATCGGGTGTTATCCATTTGGTCAGAAAGGAAAATTTTACATTGCACTGTGACGAAAACCTGTTCTTCAAAGTTGTCAAAACCGCGTTCAACCAACGCCGAAAGACCCTTCGCAACAGCCTAAAAACATTCGGGCTATCACAAAATCTCAAAGAAGATGCTATCTTTGCCCTTCGCCCAGAACAATTGCCAGTGTCAGATTTTATCGACCTTGCGAAGAAAATAGCAAATGACACCCTTTAAACTCACAGACGAGCTTTTGGCTGAAATCGAACAGCTGATCGAAAACCAGAGCGACGCCAGTTTGGTGACGCTCATGGATGAGGTGCATTTTGCCGATGTCGCCGAGATTATCGATGAGCTGAATACCGAAAAGGCGACCTATCTGATAAAGTTACTCGATAGTGACAAGACTTCCGACGTGCTTACCGAGGTCGATGAAGATGTTCGTGAAGCCATCTTGGCCAACTTGTCCTCCAAGGAGATTGCCGGGGAACTTGCAGAATTGGACACGGATGATGCAGCAGACATTGTCGCCGAGTTGCCCAAGGAAATCGTTCAAGAGGTTATCTCGGAAATCGAGGATAAGGAACACGCCAAGGATATTGTTGATCTTTTACGTTACGATGAGAACTCCGCAGGCGGACTTATGGCCAAAGAGTTGGTCAAGGTCAACGAAAATTGGGATGTTCTTAAATGCGTGAAAGAAATGCGTGTCCAGGCCGAAGATGTTACAAGGGTTCATTCCATTTATGTAGTGGACAATGATGATAGGCTGAAAGGGAGACTTTCATTAAAAGACCTTTTGACGACCTCGACGAAAACCCATATCAGTGAGGTTTATATACCGAAGGTCGATTCGGTCAATGTGAACGAGAAGCCTGAAGAGGTGGCCAAGATTATGAGCAAGTACGACTTAGAGGCAATTCCTGTAGTCGATGAAATTGGCAGGCTTGTCGGCCGAATTACGATAGACGACATCGTCGACGTCATTCGTGAGGAAGCCGACAGGGACTATCAAATGGCAGCGGGTATTTCACAAGGTGTCGAGGCCGATGATAGTATTTGGGACCTTACCCGAGCTCGTCTTCCTTGGCTTATTCTAGGGCTATTCGGAGGGGCCGCGGCAGCTGTTATCATGGGCGGGTTTGAAGAAATGTTCAGAAAGTACACGGTACTCTTTCTGTTCACCCCGCTGATTGCCGCCATGGCGGGTAATGTTGGCGTGCAATCAAGTGCGATTATCGTGCAAGGGTTGGCGAACGATGATATAAAGGGCAGTATTGGCGATCGCTTGATCAAAGAAATGCTGTTGGCACTTTTGAATGGCCTTATTTTGGCAGCGCTTCTTTTGCTATTCACGTGGATTTGGAAGGGCAGCTTCATGACCGCTTTGGCCATATCGATTTCGTTGATCGCCGTAATTGTCGTAGCGGGATTTATAGGCACTTTTACCCCGCTCTTTCTTCATAAAAGAGGCATTGACCCCGCCATTGCCACAGGACCCTTTATTACCACCAGCAATGATATCTTTGGCATTCTTATCTACTTCTTGATCGCAAAGTTGATTTTGGGAATTTAATCCAATTCACCTATTAACGAGCCTATGAAACCGATAAACATTAAAGAAAAACACGCAGCGTTTACAAAGCAATGGCATCCGCATCAAATAGCGGTCGTTGATAATATGCACGTGCTCTTGGCCAAGATAAAGGGCGAGTTCGTTTGGCACGCCCATGAAAACGAGGACGAATTGTTCCAGGTCGTAAAGGGCACATTGTACATGCAATTTCGTGACCGGACGGAGGTCGTAAAGGAAGGGGAGTTAATCGTGGTTCCTAAAGGGGTGGAGCATAACCCCATGACCAAAGACGGCGAGGAAGTACATCTATTGCTTTTCGAAAAACAGGATACCGCCCATACGGGCAACATACAACACGAAGTGACACAAACCCATTATCCGAAAATATAGCTGTGAATGAAGATTTTGCATGTCGACATCAACCATCCGTTGATCATTGAGGAATTCGATTCCTTGGGATTTGAAAATTATGAAGACTACGAATCCTCAAAAAAGGAAATCGAAGAAAAAATCCATGAATATGACGGACTCATCATCCGCAGTCGCTTTTCGATAGATCAACCTTTTTTGGAAAAGGCCTCCAATTTAAAATTTATAGGACGCCTCGGTGCGGGGCTTGAGAACATAGATGTGGGGTACGCCAAATCGCGAGGTATTTTTTTGGCCGCAGCCCCTGAGGGAAATCGCAATGCGGTAGGTGAACATACGTTGGGCATGTTGCTCGCTTTGTTGAACAAATTGAACAAGGCCGATAGGGAAGTCCGTTCGGGAAAATGGGACCGCGAAGGCAATCGAGGGTTTGAACTTGATGGCAAGACCGTGGGAATCATCGGTTATGGGAACATGGGCAAGGCTTTCGCCAAAAAACTTGGAGGTTTCGATGTCGAGGTTATCTGTTATGATATCGTGGGTGGTGTCGAAGATGAAAATGCGCGGCAAGTCGGTATTATGGAACTGCACCAAAAGACCGATGTGCTGAGCTTGCACGTGCCGCAAACCGAGCTTACCATGGGCATGGTCGATGAAGGATTTTTACAGAAATTCCATAAACCGATATGGCTTTTGAATACGGCGAGGGGCAAATGTGTCGTTACCAAAGACTTGGTGAAATTCCTGAAATCGGGCAAGGTCCTCGGTGCAGGCTTGGACGTGCTCGAGTATGAGAAATCATCGTTTGAAAACATGTTTGCCGACAATGAACTTCCCGAAGCCTTTAAATACCTCATCTGCGCGGAAAACGTAATACTATCCCCACATGTTGCAGGCTGGACCATGGAAAGTCTGGAAAAGCTGGCACGGACCATAGTTGAAAAAGTCAAATCGGAATTTTGCTAAATTTAGTCATGAAAAAGACGGTTTTTGTCTTTGCCGCTTTGGTAATCGCATTACTTTGCCTGTTCAAACTAAGCAAGTATGCCCATGCCTCAGGTGATGCTTCGGTAGAATTGATCATTACCGTAATCGCCATTGTGTTTTTTCTCATCGGCATTTTTCTTAACAAGAACAGTCTTTCCAAGGATGCTTCCCAACCAAAAAATATAGATTCCAAGAAAATCAGGGAATTTGGCCTGAGCAAACGTGAGCTTGAAGTTTTGAACGGTATAGCCTCAGGGCTGTCTAATAAGGAAATAGGCGAAAAACTCTTCCTCTCGGAAAGTACGATCAAGACCCATGTGTCAAATCTATTCGTAAAGCTTGATGCCAAACGAAGGACGCAGGCCATTCAAAAGGCCAAGGAAATGCGGTTAATTTGACCGAAATTGTCATTTCGGTACTTTAGTATGAGCTTAATTTTCGGGAGCTCGGTTATTTTTATCCATCTCATCAAATACATTAAAATGAAAAAGACAATTCTGCGCTACGGAGGTTTTGGCGTTATCACCATCTGTGCATTATCGGTTATTATATGGTCTCTTATTGATATTGTTGACAACACGCTCGGTGAAATCATCGGCTATTCGTCGATGGTCGTTTCATTGCTCTTCGTGTACTTTGGTATAAAACATTTTCGCGATAAGGAAAATAGTGGTGCGGTTAGTTTTGCACAGGCCCTTTTGGTGGGTATTTTTATCAGTCTTATGGCATCCCTGGCTTTCGGCCTCTTGGATGTTATCTATGTTAAGTTCGTTAATCCTGATTTTATGACGGATTATTATGATGGAATGCTTGAGCAGGCCCGTTCCTTACCTGCAGCGGAGTTTGAAATCCGAAAAGAAGAACTGGCATCGGAAAAGGAAATGTTCTCGAATCCGCTGGCCCATTTTTTCATAATGTCGATGATGGTTTTTGTCATAGGTTTTATAATTTCATTGCTTTCGGCATTGATTTTACAACGCAAATAGAAATAACATGCAGTACAAGGCAAATTCACCTGACGATTATGTGAGCCAACTTCCAGAGGAACGGCGACCCGTGATTTCGAAAATCAGAAAAATCATCCTTGAAAATATCCCTAAAGGGTTCGAAGAGCAGATGAGCTATGGTATGTTGGGCTATGTGGTGCCTCATTCCATTTATCCTGACGGATATCACTGTGACACTAAATTACCATTGCCCTTTATGAATTTGGCTTCACAAAAGAATTTTGTGGCCCTCTACCATTCAGGTATTTATGCGGACCCGAAATTGTATGACTGGTTTGTCGGGGAGTACCCCAAACATTGTAAGCGCAAATTGGATATGGGCAAAAGTTGCATCCGTTTTAAGGCTATGGATGATATTCCTTATGACTTGATAAAGGAGTTGTGCACCAAAATGACCGTCGATGATTGGGTGGCGCTTTATGAAAAAAATATAAAGAAAAAATAACGGTTTCCGACTTTTCGGGAGCGAATAGAAATAAGCATAAACAAATTTAATTTTTTGTGTACCAACCGAAATAATTAAATTTTTTACGCGAAAGCGCAGCGGTTGATCTATGCAGAAAATTTTGATTATAGTCATTTTCAGATTAATACAAATTTTTAATAGATGAAAAAAAGAGTAACAGGACTGGGCGGATTTTTCTTCAAGTGTAAAGACCCGAACAAGACGAAAGACTGGTATAAAACGCATTTGGGCATTCCTACAGATCAATATGGTTGGACCTTTTGGTGGAAAGACAAAGAAGGTAACGATTGTTCTACCCAATGGAGTCCGATGAATGATGACACCTCCTATTTCAATCCGAGTAAAAAGCAGTTTATGATGAATTTTCGAGTCGAAAATTTGATTGAACTACTTGATGTTCTGAAAAAAGAAGGGGTAACGGTCGTTGGCGAAATCGAGGAATACGAGTATGGTAAATTTGGCTGGATTCTAGACCCTGAAGGCAATAAACTTGAACTTTGGGAACCAATCGACAAGGCGTTTCTTTAGAACCTGAATATTTGTTACATTTAGTACTGTATTAACCACCAAAATCAAGAAAGATGTCAGAAGACAATAAAAATTTGGACGACATGGCAGATGATGCTATGGACAGTGCTAAAGAAGGAGCTGAAAACCTGGCCGATAAAGCCGAGGATGCGTTCGACAGCGCTAAAGAAAAAGCAAAGGACCTAGGCGAAAAGGCCAGTGAAAAATTCGAGGATGCCAAAGAGGCTACCAAAGAGTTTGCGCACGATGCCAAGGAGAAAGCGAGTGAATTTGCCGAAGACGCCAAAGAGGCGGCCAGCGATTTTGCCGAAGAGGCCAAAAAGACGGCCAATGAATTTACTGAAAGCGCCAAAGAGGCTTTTGGCGGCGCCGGAGGCGAAAACAAGAAAATATTGGCAGGGATCCTTGCCATTGTCTTGGGTTCTCTGGGCGTACACAAATTTATTTTGGGCTATCAAAAAGAAGGTTTTATTTTGCTTGGCTTTACTTTAATATCGTGGGTGCTTGTTTGTCTTGTAATAGGTGCTTTCCTGATATACATACCGATGCTAATAGGCCTCATAGAAGGCATCATCTATTTGACCAAATCTGACGAAGAGTTTTACAACACTTATCAGGTAGGTAGAAAACCTTGGTTCTAAAGAAAAAGCCGGATGCAAAAATCCGGTTTTTTTATTTTAATTTATTATCGTAATATTGCAATATATAAATATAATAATGGGAGTTACCAAGACACAGATTTTCGATACTGATCAAAACCAATTGGCGGCCATTTTCAAGGTATTGGCGCATCCTGGTCGCATTGCGATTCTACAGTATATAAGTACACAGCCTTCCTGTATATGTAATGATATCGTAGAAGAAATCGGCCTCGCGCAACCCACTATTTCCCAACATTTAAAAGAATTGAAAAGTATTGACTTGATCGAAGGTGAAATCGAGGGCAAAAAAATTTGCTATTGTATCAACCTCAAAAAATGGAAGGAGATTCAAGGACTTTTGAATTCTTTTTTTGACAAAACGAAATATAATTGTTGTTAAAACCATCACTATGAAAACACAGGAATTTTTACTGCTATTGAAAGAAAACCCAAACAAAAGCCTCGTTTTTGAATATAACGAAGGGCATTACGTTGGGGCCAATTATCATATTACCGAAGTTAAGAACGTTACCATCGAGTCGGTAGATTGCGGCGCAAGAACCGATCATTGGAAAGAGACTGTAATACAATTATGGGAAAGTCCTGCAGAAAAGAATAAACGAGAGTATATGTCCACTTTTAAGGCATTGGGTATTTTGAACAAAGTTGACAAAATGAAACCTATGGAAAAAGATGTCGAAGTTAAATTCGAATATAGCAATGACAATTTTCATACGGCCCAACTTTTTGTGAACGATCATATGATATCTGAAGATAGGTTGGTAATAAAACTAGGCGTTGAAAAAACCGACTGTAAGGCGAAAGAAGTCTGCGGTGTTCCCGTGTTAAAGGAGGCCGTATCGGAAGAATGCTGTGCTCCGGGCGGTGGGTGTTGCTAAATTGTAAGAAATGCGTATACGTGAAATGATGGCCAGTGACTGGGATGCGGTCTCCAGAATCTATGCCGACGGCATTGCCACAGGTTTCGCGACCTTTGAAAAAGATATTCCCGACTATGGGTCATGGGATACAAACCACATGAAATCATGTAGGTTGGTCGCGATTAAAGAAGATAAGATTTTAGGCTGGGCGGCACTCTCGCCGGTTTCTAGCAGATGCGTTTATGGGGGTGTTGGCGAGGTCAGCGTCTATATCGAAAAGGATAGTAGAAGAATGGGGGTAGGAGAATTATTAATGGAAAGCTTGATAAGGGAAAGTGAAAAAGAAGGATTATGGACCTTGCAATCGGGAATATTTCCTGAAAACAAGGGAAGCATCCGGTTGCATGAAAAGGTGGGCTTCCGATATATTGGTAAAAGAGAACGGGTCGGAAATCTTGACGGTGTCTGGAAAGACAATCTGCTCTATGAAAGAAGGAGTACGATTGTGGGGATCTAATATCCTCTTGTTTGGCATTTTTGAACAAAGTTGAAAACCAATAAGAAAGATTCCCGCCTTCACGGGAATGACTAAAATCGTAGCGATGAAAAACATATTAGTGCTTTGTACCGGCAATTCTTGCAGAAGTCAAATGGCCCATGGCTATTTGGAAAAGTTAGCCAACGGCAGGGCCAAAATCTATAGTGCCGGTATCGAGACCCACGGTCTGAATCCAGGTGCGGTGGGCATCATGGGCGAAGATGGCATCGATATCTCTACGCATACTTCGAACCATGTCGATGAATATTCGGGAATCGAATGGGATTTTATCATAACAGTTTGTGACCATGCCAAGGAAAACTGCCCTTTTATCCCTTCGAAAAATGCGAAGCGCATTCACCATAATTTTTTCGATCCTTCAAAAGTGGAGGGAAGCGAAGAAGAAAAACATGCGGCGTTCTTAAAGGCCCGAAATCAGATAAAGGAATTCTGCAAAAGCTTTTTGAAAAACGAACGGATTTAAGTGCCGGTACTGTCTTGGGCTTCGGCAAATTTGCGTTCGAGTTCGGCCTGAAATTCTTCCATAACTGGTTTTACGGTACTTTCAGGCAAATCGGAAATCTTGATATACATCAGCCCGTCCACCGAATTGTTAAAGAGTGGATCGACATTAAAAGCGACCACCTTGGCATTTTGCTTGATGTATTTTTTAATCAGTACCGGTAATCGAAGATCGCCGGGTTCGACCTCATTGATCAAACGATCGAACTTGTTCAGATCTGCTTCGGTTTCGTCGAATACGAACTCCTTGTCGGCATCGTTCAGTTTTACCTTGAACTCTTTCTTCGGGCGAATATATTGCGCGACATAGGGATCCCAATAATTACTTTTCATGAACTCGATCATCAACGATTTTGAAAAGTTTGAAAATTGGTTGCTTATACTTACGCCCCCGATCAGATATTTATGTTCCGGGTGGCGTAGAGTAGTGTGTACGATTCCTTTCCAAAGCAAGAACAAGGGCATCGGTTTTTGTTGGTATTCTTTGACGATATAGGCCCTGCCCATTTCTATCGATTTTTCCATCATGGGGAAAAGCTCGGGCTCAAAACGGAATAGGTCTTGCAAATAAAATCCGTCGATGCCATATTGCTTGAAAATATCGGACCCCATGCCCATTCGGTAAGCTCCTACGATTGCTTTCTCATTATCGTCCCAAAGAAAAAGATGGTGGTAATACTCATCAAAAATGTCAAGGTCTATGGCGTTATTGGTGCCTTCGCCTATGGCCCTGAAAGTCACTTCGCGCTGTCTGCCTATTTCCTTTAAAATGAATGGCATATCATGCGCCTGGGCCAGAAAAACCTCGTAGTTTTTGCTTTGCAAAAGGCGGCAATCTTTTTCACGAAGTTTTTCTATTTCTCCCTGTATGACCTCAGTACGTATTGCGGCAACTATCTTTCTCTGTGGTTTGGGAATTTTAAGGGTACCCGGTATTTGATCGATCAACCGCTCTTTTTTATAAGCATTGGCCAATATGTATGTTTTTTTGCGCAAAAGTTCGGTAAAATCCTCCAAGGTCTCATGCTCTTTCTGCGCGTCAACGGAAATAGGTTGGCCAATACGTACCTTGATGGGGCGGTTTCGCTGTGTATAGAGCTCGCTAGGCAACTTCGCCGTGCGAAAGATATCGCTGATTTTCGACAACCGATAAAAAAGTTTGCTGTTCTTCGCGTGAAAATAAATGGGTACCACCGGGACTTCGGCCTTTCTTATCAGCTTCAATGCGGCCTCTTCCCAAGGTTTATCGACGATCAATTTTTCATCTTTGTAGGTTGAAACTTCGCCAGCTGGGAAAATTCCCAATGGATGGCCTTCCCTAATATGCTGAATGGCGTTCTTGAACCCTGCCAAACTGCTTTTGGCATCCTTGCGGTCCTCAAACGGATTCACCGGCATTATATAAGGGGCCAACGGCCCGACACGCTGCAATAAGAAATTGGCGATTATCTTAAAATCACCCCTCAGGGCCACCAAAAGTTTTAATAAGAGAACCCCATCGATTCCGCCCAAAGGGTGGTTTGAAATGGTTATGTAGGGGCCTTCTTTCGGAAGACGTCGAAAATCATCCTCCGGAATCTCAAAATCGATTTCATAATGTTTTAAGATCTCATCTAGAAATTCAGGCCCTTCTAAATGTTTGTTTCTATCATAAAATCGATTGATACTGGATATTCTTGTGACCTTCATCAATACCCACGCCAAAAAAGTGCCTAAGATCCCGTACTTGTCAAGATTTATTGCCTCGGACACCTCTTTTGCGGTCACTAAACCCATACACGGTTTTTAAATTAGATAAAGGCTAAGATAGGAAAAACACGAGAGTTCAAGTCCATTTTAACATTTGGACGATGAGCTATTTGACCACCAATTGCAAAGTTTCCTTGCCGCGTTGTTCGAGCAAAACATCATGTCCGTTGAGCAGGCTTTCTATCGCTTCATTGGTAAAGTGGCGAATGGTATATAATGACACCCCTTCATGATGTACGACTTTGAACCTGCCTTTCAAGAGGGCAAGCAATTCTTCCAACCTGCCGAACCGATTGTCAACACAGACCGAGAAACTGATCGCCGAATTTTGTATCAGGTCGACCTTCATTTTATGATCGTGCAACATTTTGAAAAGCTCGCTTATGCTATCCTCTACGATAAAGGAAAAATCCAATGAGGACAATTTCATCAAGACCTGGTTCTTTTTTACGATAAAGCAGGGTACTTTGGGGTCGATGCCGATTCCTTTGCCGACAATGGTACCCGGGTCTTTAGGATTCAAAAACGATTTGACATTAAGTGGAATCTCTTTTTGCTGCAAAGGCTGCAATGTTTTGGGGTGTATGACCGAAGCCCCATAAAAAGCCAACTCGATCGCCTCTCGGTATGATATTTTGTTCAAAAGTTGCGTCTCTTTAAAATACCGTGGATCCGCGTTCAGTACACCGGGCACGTCCTTCCAAATGGTCACCGAATCGGCATTTAGGCAATAGGCTAAGATCGCGGCGGTATAGTCGGAGCCTTCACGGCCCAGTGTTGTCGTAAAATTATTATCGTCACTTCCTAAAAATCCCTGGGTAATATTGAATTTTTTACGATCGACCTTTGTCTGAACGTTCTGCTGGGTCTTTTCCCAATTGACCGTCGTATCGCGATAGCTGTTGTCGGTCTTGATAAGATTCCGAACGTCGAGCCAAGTATTCGAGACTCCCGATTCGTTGAGGTATTCGCTTATTATCGTCGTCGAGATCAATTCACCATACCCCACGACTTGATCATAGACGAAATTATATTTGGGCGACTTGTTCCAGGCCAAAAACCCATGGACCTCATCGAACAGCGATTTTACCCTGTCATAAATGGGGTGGGATGCATTTTCGAAAAGTCCGTTCAATATGTCATCGTGGTAGTTGATTACATCTTGCAAGGCCGAAGGCAAACTTTGCCCATTTTCAAAATAGGCGTTGACCACGGCTTCCATGGCATTGGTAGTCTTTCCCATGGCCGAGACGACCAATAAGGTATTATGATGGCCCACTTGATCCAAGACCTTGGCCAGATTTCTAACTCCATCGGCATCTTTTACCGATGCTCCTCCGAACTTAAATATCCTCATATATTTTTTAGGTAATTTTTGATTCCCGTTTCGTCCAACTGTACGACATCCCAATCACGCAATACTTTGGCCCCTTTACTTTCATAGAAGCTTATCGCAGGTTCGTTCCAGTCGATAACCTCCCAGTTGATGCGCTTTACCCCAAGGTCGGCGCCATATTTGACAACTTCGTTCAACAAAGCAGTACCCAGACCACTGCCCCTCATATGGTCGGTAACGATTAAATCTTCGAGGTGGATAATAGGTCCTTTCCAAGTCGAATATCTTGGGTATATCAAGGCCATTCCCACGATTTCATCATCTTGTTGGGCCACAAAGCAATGGAACAGTTTTTTAGCGCCAAAACCATCGTTGATCAAATCTTGTGCCGTCACTTCGACGGCATTTCCTTCTTTCTCAAAAGTGGCCAATTCTTGAATCAGTTTGAGAACTTGAGGCATATCGGCTACGGTGGCCTCTCGAATTCTATAATCCATTATTGTTACAAATAAAACACAAAGTTATAAATTTAAAAATCGGTTCAAAACCACAATCATTGTAGTTTCACAAAATACCCGATATTTGTATGCAAATTAACAATCGGTACATGATCAACAAGAAAAATAAGACCCTAGGGGAATTTATTATCGAAAACCAATCTTCTTTCCCGTACTCCTCGGGGGAATTATCAAAACTGATCAACGCCATTCGATTGGCCGCCAAGGTCGTTAACCACGAGGTGAACAAAGCTGGCTTGGTCGATGTGTTGGGCGCTGCCGGCGATACCAATATTCAAGGCGAAGACCAACAAAAACTCGATGTACTCGCAAACGACAAATTTATACAGACTTTAAAGAACAGGGAAATCGTATGTGGAATAGCCTCGGAAGAAGAGGATGATTTTATTACTATAAACAGCAACGATGAACAACATCAGAACAAATATGTTGTTTTGATCGACCCTTTGGACGGATCATCGAATATCGATGTCAACGTTTCCGTCGGCACGATTTTTTCGATTTACCGCCGTGTTACCCCTGTGGGCACTCCGGTCTCTCTAGAAGACTTTCTACAGCCCGGCAACCAACAGGTCGCTGCGGGGTATGTGGTCTACGGAACATCGACCATGCTTGTGTATACCACGGGCGATGGTGTCAACGGATTTACCCTGAATCCGGCGATCGGTACTTTTTACCTATCGCACCCGAACATGCAATTTCCGGAGACGGGTAAAATCTATTCGGTGAACGAGGGCAATTACATACATTTTCACCAAGGCGTAAAAGACTATATCAAGTATTGTCAACAAGAAGAGGGCGATAGGCCTTACACTTCAAGATATATCGGATCGCTGGTCTCCGATTTTCATAGAAATATGATCAAGGGCGGTATCTACATGTATCCGAAAAGCAGTATTTCCGAAAGCGGTAAATTACGATTGTTATACGAGTGCAACCCCATGGCTTTTATTGCCGAACAGGCAAACGGAATGGCCATAGGTGGCAAAAATCGGATTTTGGACATCGAACCTACCGAGCTACATCAAAGAGTTCCTTTTTTCTGCGGAAGTCGAAAAATGGTTGAAAAACTTCAAGAGTTTTTAGATAAATACCATTAAAAAAGGAAGCCTCGGCTTCCTTTCCTTCTATTGTACGATTTTTTTTGGTCCTCATTTTACCAAATACATAAAGTCTTCAAAAGCGATTTTTCCGGTAAAAATGGCAACCGATTTTTCGATGAGCTTGTCCGCTTTGTCATTTGGAAAACCCAACCCTATGGCATATCGCTTTAAAAGTACCGTTTCATTGTCGCTCACCTCATGGTCGGCAATGATTATCTTCATAAGATCATAAAAACGTTCCAATCGCTTTTCGTAGCTCACTTGGTGGTTGATCGGGTACTTGTTTTCCTGTTTCATCACCTCTTTGAACTCTGCATCGGTAATCTGTAGTTTATGGGCAAACTGTTTTAAAACCGCCATTTCTTCATCTCCGATTTCACCATCGACCGCGGCCAAACTGGCGAGGCTTCCAAAATGGGCAAGGTTATTGTTCGATGAATTACTGTCATAAAGATCTTTGATCGACATATTTTTGGTATTTTATCGACTGCAAAGATAATTTTTTTGAAGGTTATTTCGAGGATCATATTGATTATTTATTATCAGTAACTTTCCAAAAGCCCAATAGCGGTAAATGACCCAAAAAGAGCTTTTTAATATCGCCGAGCAATGGTTCCAATCCCAAAATTGGAAACCGTTCAAATTCCAAAAAGATACGTGGAAGGCCTTTTTACAAGGTAAGCATGGGCTATTGAATGCCCCAACAGGAAGCGGCAAGACCTATGCACTATGGTTTCCAATTGTGCTTAACTACATCAAGAAAAATCCGGAGTACAAGACCAAGTATCAAAAGGGATTGAAAGCCATTTGGATTACCCCTTTGCGGGCACTTTCCCTGGAAATCAAACAATCCGCCGAGCGTGTCACGACCGATTTGGGAACACAGATGACCGTCGGTATACGTACCGGGGATACATCGACCAAGGAGCGGGCGCAAATGAAAAGACAAATGCCAGACCTTTTGATCACCACCCCTGAAAGTCTGCAATTGCTTTTGGCCTCTAAGGGGTATGACAAAATGCTCAAAGATTGCTCAGCTATAGTCGTTGACGAGTGGCACGAACTGTTGGGCACAAAACGCGGCGTACAGATGGAACTTGGACTGTCTCGTCTCAAAGCAGTGTCTAAAAATCTGCGCATTTGGGGCATTTCGGCCACCATTGGAAACTTGGAACAGGCCAAACAGGTATTGTTGGGGCCAAATTCGCCGGCTTTTGAAAATTCGGTTTTGATCAAGGCTGAAATCGACAAAAAAATAACGGTCAAGAGCATCATTCCGGAATCCATGGAAACCTTTCCATGGCGTGGGCATCTCGGTATTCGATTGTTGGAAGATGTGGTTCCCATAATCAACAAAAGCAAGACGACCCTGCTTTTTACCAATACCCGTAGCCAATGCGAAATCTGGTTTCAAAAAATCCTGCAAAAACATCCGGAATTTGCGGGCGAAATCGCCATGCACCATGGTAGCATCGATAAAGAGACCCGAATCTGGGTAGAGCAGGCCATCCGTAATGAAAGCCTGAAAGCCGTTGTTTGCACTTCGAGCCTAGATCTTGGGGTCGATTTCGCCCCGGTAGAAACCGTGGTACAAATAGGCGGACCAAAAGGTGTGGCCCGCTTTCTGCAGCGAGCGGGAAGAAGCGGACATCGACCTGGCAAGGAGAGTGTCATTTATTTTCTGCCCACGCACGCCATAGAATTGGTCGAAGCCTCTGCGTTGCAGCAAGCCGTACGGCAGAATGCGGTCGAAGACCGAATTCCGTTTTTGAACACTTTCGACGTATTGCTCCAATATTTGACGACCTTGGCCGTTTCGGATGGATTTTATCCGGATCAAATCTTCGAAGAGGTCAAACAAACATTCTGCTATCAGGCCATTTCGAAAGACCAATGGCAATGGCTGTTGAACTTCTTGGTTTTAGGAAGCCAAAGTCTTCAACATTATGACGAATATAAAAAAGTCGAGATCGATGAAAAAGGAGTGTTCAAGGTCAATAGCCGAACGGTCGCCATGCGGCATCGCTTTCAAATAGGCACGATCGTAGGGGATGCCAATTTAACGGTCAGGTATCAAAAAGGAGGGTATATCGGTACCGTTGAGGAATCTTTCGTCTCTAAAATGACACCCGGTGACGTATTCACATTTGCAGGGAGAAATCTCGAATTCATACGTATCAAGGATATGCAGGTGCACGTTCGCAAATCGACCAAAAAAACAAACAAGGTACCAAGTTGGATGGGTGGCCGCCTGACCCTTTCGGCCCAAATGTCGGAACTTCTCAGAAACGAACTGTATTCGGCAAGTCTGAACAACAAAGACCAATCACCCGAAATAAAATCATTAAAGCATTTGTTCGACCGACAACGATCCGAGAGTATCGTGCCCAAACCCGATGAATTTCTTATCGAGACCTTTGAGACCGATGACGGCCATCACCATATTTTTTATCCGTTCGAGGGGCGTTTTGTGCACGAGGCTATGGGCAGCCTATTGGGTTACCGTATAAGCCTGCTTTCCCCCATTACTTTTTCACTAGCTTTCAACGACTATGGGTTCGAACTGCTGTCAGATCAAAAAATCGATATGCAACAGGTTATCGACAACGATCTATTCTCCAAGGAATATTTATTGGACGACCTGCAAAAAAGTTTGAACTCGACCGAAATGGCAAGGCGAAAGTTTCGCGACATTGCCGTAATCAGTGGCCTGGTCTTTACCGGATATCCGCACAAGGGAATCAAAATGAAACATCTTCAAAGTAACTCGGGCCTACTTTTCAACGTATTCCGCGATTACGAACCCGATAATCTGTTGTTTCAACAAGCCTTTACCGAGACTTTTGAGCATCAATTGGAAGAAGGCCGGTTGCGCATTGCCCTGGAAAGGATCGCCACGCAAAAAATCATTTGGAAGGAATGCAAGGGCCATACTCCGTTTTCCTTTCCGATAATCACTGATAGGTTACGCGAGAAACTGACAAGTGAGAAATTGGCGGACCGCATCAAGAAAATGGCGGCGATACTGACCAAGAAATAATATTATCTGGCAGCGATTATCAATCCCAATCCTACAATATAGAGCAATAGCATGGCATTTAGCATACGGCCAACACCTTTGGGAGCTCCCTTGAACTCCTTCCAAACGAAAATACCCCAAAGTGCGGCAACTACGGTAGCGCCCTGCCCCAAACCATAAGAAATGGCCGGACCGGCCTTATCGGATGCCAGTATACTGAACGACATACCGATGCACCAGATGACGCCCCCCAAAATCCCCATGACATGACTTTTGCGACTTCCTGAAAAATAATCCTTAAAACCGACCGGGGCACCTTCAAAGGGTTTGCGCATCAAAACGGTGTTGAAGACAAAGTTACTGGCCAAGATTCCCAAAGCGAATAGGAATACGGCCGTATACGGGCTCAATTTCCCTGCGCTCGGGTTTTCAAAATCGGGAAACATCGAATTAGCGACATACTTATAAAAAAGCCCCATGAGCAGGCCGGCGACAACTGCCAATACCAAGCCTTTTGTGGGTACTTTTTCTTGTTGCGCCGAAAGTTTGCGATAGGCATTGGCATTCAGCAAAATCGCCAAGACGATAAGGGCCACACCTCCAAAAAGCAGGGTGGCGTTTCCTACGGGCGCATCGATATAATTCACGATGACCCCGATTACCAATGCCAATCCGATTCCGACGGGGAAAGCCACTGACATTCCCGCCAAGGTAATGGCGGCCACCAAAAGTATATTCGCGGCATTGAACAGAATTCCGCCAAGAACCGCGGACCAAATACTGGCATTGTCCGCTTGTGACAGATCTTCGAGAAAAGGTCTTCCACCATCGCCCGTACTGCCAGCGGTCATGGCAAAAAGCCCTGCGAACACAACAATTCCGAAAACATAGTCCCAATAGAACAATTCGAAGCGCCAATCTTTGGCGGCCAACTTTTGGGTATTGGCCCAAGAGCCCCATGCGAACATGGTTATCACGCAGAAAATAACGGCCAGTGTATACGTTTCAATAATGAACATATCAGTTGAATTTTTTGATTTCCTCTTTGTAGGGTGCCGACCCTTGGGCTCCCATTTTCATCACCGAAAGCGCCGCGGCCCTATTGGCATATTCGATACTTTCTTTCCAATTCATGTTTTGGGCAAGGCAAACGGTCAAAACCCCGTTGAAGACATCACCGGCGGCCGTAGTGTCGATTGCCTTTACCGGATATGATGGCACTAAAAAGCGCATCTCATGGTTCATGAAATAGGCTCCCCTATCTCCCAAAGTAATGATTACGTTTTGTACCCCTTTTTGTAGCAAGGCTTGTGCAGCATACTGCATGGAAACTTCATCTTCTACCGAGATTCCGGTCAAGATCTTTGCCTCGGTTTCGTTCGGGGTGATGAGAAAAAGTCCGTCCAAAATTGTATTTGAAAGTTTCTGTGCCGGGGCCGGATTTATAATCAAGGGCTGATCCGTCAGTTTGCTGTAACGTGCCAAATATTCGATGGTTTCGATCGGGGTTTCCAATTGGGTAAGGAATATTCCATCGTCTTCCATTTCTTCCACAATTCCTGAAACATAAGTTGCCGAAAGATCGGCGTTGGTTCCCGATGCTACCACGATTTCGTTTTCGCCTTTTTCGTTTACGGTAATCAGGGCGACCCCAGAGGCCGCATCTTTAATGATTTTTGCAGCATCGACATTTATGCCTTCCTCGCGATATCCCTCCAAGGCATTTTGACCAAAAACATCGTCACCGACGGCGCAGATAAAAATTACCGAACCTCCGGCACGGGCAGCTGCAACGGCCTGATTGGCTCCTTTTCCCCCGGGGAACATAAAAAAATCTTCACCGATGATGGTTTCGCCCGGCTCAGGAAACCGGGTAGTTTTGACGACCATGTCGGTATTGGAACTTCCAACGACTACAATTTTTGGCATTTCGTTTCGGGTCGTAATAACCGCTACAAAGTAATGATTAGGAGCCACAAAAGCAAAAGGGCTTTTAGTACCTTTGGATCAAATGAAGACGCAATCGACAAAAATCAAGAGCCAAACCTTTGTCATGCATCCTTTTGGGGTGCTTTTCTGGCAAGAAAAAGCAATGCTTTTGATAAGCGATGTACATTTGGGCAAGGTATCGCATTTTCGAAAATTCGGGGCGGCCGTACCCCAAAAAGCGATTCAAAGGAACTTTGACCTGCTTGATGAACTGATTTCGTATTTTACGCCAAAAACAATCTGTTTTTTGGGCGACCTCTTTCATTCTTCTTTGAACGCCGAATGGCAACTTTTTGAAAAATGGGTCGAAAGAACGGCCGGCGACATTATTTTGGTCTCGGGCAACCATGATATCATTTCTCCTTTAAAATATCATAAAATAGGGATTCAGGTGATTTCGGAAATCGAATTGGAAGGTTTTCTGTTGACCCATCATCCCGAAGAGCGGGAGGGGCTGTTCAATTTCTGCGGACACGTTCATCCCGCAATTCGCCTGACTGGTTTGGGCCGACAGGCGGTACGACTCCGTTGTTTTTTCAAATCTGCGAGTCAAATGTTGCTTCCCGCCTTCGGGGAATTTACGGGCTCACATATCTTGGAACCGGGTGAAGGTTGCGAAGTCTATGCCTTGTTGGGCGACACAGTTCTAACGGTTCCTATAAAAGTGGGTCGACGAAAAAGGCGCTTAACGAAATAGTCTGGTTTTGAATCAAAAGAGCTCATTTAATAACGTGCAATACGTATTTTTAAAAACTATGAAATGAGCCATAACAAGTGTAGATATTCACCGTGATGTTTTTTGGCGAAATCAAAGATTCATGAACTCCTTATAAAACAATAAGGAGAAAGGTGAATAATTACATTTGACTGACAAAAACCAATAAAAATAATTGATGAAAAAGAATCTTGCCCTTTTAAACCTCTTCTCGGTCATTCTTGTTATTGCCGTAAACTATATCTCGCAAGCCATTCGGATCAACGAAACGACCATTGGTGAGGTCAGCAACAAATATTTTAATCTTTTCACTCCAGCCGGGTATGCCTTTGCGATTTGGGGATTGATATTTTTAGGGTTATTGGGGTATGGTATCTTTCAGGTAAGAAGGGCTTATTCTGACAAGGCTAACGATTTTATCGAACAGACCGGATATTGGTTTACCACTGCCAACCTACTCAATTGTGCTTGGGTTTTCGCTTTTGCCTATGAATACACCGGTCTATCCGTATTGATCATGTTGGGGATTCTGTTCTCCCTCGTTAAGATTATCTTGAACACGAATATGGAACGGTGGGACGCCCCCATTGGAATCATCGCCTTTGTCTGGTGGCCGATTTGTATTTACAGTGGATGGATTGCCGTTGCCACCATTGCCAATATTGCTGCCTATTTGGCCAAATTGAATTGGAACGGAGGATTTCTTTCCGAAACTACATGGACCATCATTATGATTGTCATTGCCACCGTTTTGAACCTTGTCATGATACAAAAAAGGAATATGCGCGAGTTTGCAGCCGTCGGGGTCTGGGCCCTATTTGCGATTTATGTGCGTCATACCAGCGAAGTTGAAAGTATCGCCTACACGGCTTTGGGCGGAAGTTCGATTATTTTGGCCGCTATACTTTGGCATGGTTTTCAAAACCGGAAAACGAATCCGTTAATAAAATTACAAGAACGATTGCGCGGTTGATACATTCAATTTTATCGGCTTTCGGTTGGAATGTGCTTTTGAAAGCAGTTATATTTGCACCTCAAATTTTAACGGTTGGCGCAATCTACAATCCAGCAACTGTTTTCACAGTCTCCGAAAACCCGGAAACTGCAGGATGCCATTGCCCGATCCGATGCTTCAAGTCCCTTTGCGGTCCAACTTAAAGGATTAACGGGTTCTTCACTTTCCTTTGTTTTGTCGGATGCCTTTCGAAATTCGGAAAAGCCCTTTCTTTTGATTTTCGAGGATAAGGAAGAAGCGGCCTACTACCTCAACGACCTCGAACAATTGATCGGTGAGAAAGATGTGCTTTTCTACCCCGGAAGCTATCGTCGCCCCTACCAAATAGAGGAAGCCGATAATGCCAACGTACTGTTGCGTGCCGAGGTATTGAACCGTATCAATTCGCGAAAGAGGCCGGCGGTCATCGTGACCTACCCCGATGCGCTGTTCGAAAAGGTGGTCACCCGCAGGGAATTGGAAAAGAACACGCTGAAAGTCAAACTAGACGATACGCTGTCATTGGATTTTCTCAACGAGGTACTTTTCGAATATCGGTTCAAACGTGTCGATTTTGTTACTGAACCAGGTGAGTTTTCGGTTCGCGGCGGCATTGTCGATGTATTTTCGTTTTCTCATGATGAACCCTATCGTATCGAGTTTTTCGGTGACGAGGTCGATAGCATTAGAACCTTCGATGTAGAGACCCAACTTTCTACCGACAAGGTCAAGAAAATTAGTATCATTCCCAATGTGGCGAATAAGTTCATGGAAGAGAAAAGGGAAAGCTTCTTGAACTATATTTCGGCCCAGACATTGGTTTTCATAAAAAATACCGACTTGCTTTTCGACAGGTTTGACGATTTTTTCCGAAAAGCCGAACAGGCCTTTTCGAAATTGTCAGGTGACATCAAGCACATCCGACCTGAAGAGCTTTTTTTGAATTCAAAGGTTTTCAAAGGGCAACTCAAAGATTTTGTCTTGATTACCCAAAACGGTACAAAAGATGACGACATTACCATCGTTCTTGATGTGACATTTTGTACCAAGCCCCAGCCTTCTTTCAATAAAAAGTTCGACCTGCTCATCGAAAATCTGAACGACTACAAAGACCGGGGCTACACGAACTATATCTGCTGTGCCAGCGAACAACAGGCGAAACGTTTTCATGCCGTTTTCGAGGATGCCAATGAACATGTGCATTATGAAACAATCGTTTTTCCTTTGTTCCAAGGGTTTATCGATGATGACCAAAAAATCGTTTGTTACACCGATCACCAGATCTTTGAACGCTACCATAAATTCCACCTGAAAAATGGCTATGCCAAAAAACAGGCCATTACCTTAAAGGAACTCAACAAACTTGAAATCGGCGATTATGTGACCCACATCGACCACGGTATTGGAAAATTCGGCGGGCTCCAAAAAATTGATGTGGAAGGAAAAAAGCAAGAAGCCATCAAATTGATGTACGGTGATCGTGATACGCTTTACGTCAGCATACATTCCTTGCACAAAATATCAAAATTCAACGGCAAGGACGGTGCCGTGCCCAAGATTTACAAATTAGGTTCGGCAGCTTGGAAAAAACTAAAGCAAAAGACGAAATCACGGGTCAAGAAAATTGCCTTTGACCTAATCGAAGTATACGCCAAACGGCGTTTGGAAAAAGGCTTTCAGTATGCTCCCGACAGTTATTTGCAAAATGAGTTGGAGGCTTCATTTATCTATGAAGACACTCCGGATCAAAGTAAATCGACCGAAGATGTCAAGCGCGATATGGAAAGCGAACGTCCCATGGATCGATTGATCTGTGGCGATGTCGGTTTCGGAAAGACCGAAGTTGCCATTCGTGCCGCGTTCAAGGCGGTGGACAATGGCAAACAGGTGGCGGTCTTGGTACCGACGACGATCTTGGCCTTTCAGCACCATCGCACCTTTTCGGAGCGCCTAAGTGAAATGCCCGTTACCGTAGATTACCTGAACCGTTTCCGTACGGCAAAAGAACGCCGCGAAACGCTGGAAAATTTAGCTTCCGGAAAAGTCGATATTATAATCGGAACCCATCAACTGGTCAATAAAAATGTGAAATTCAAAGACCTTGGGTTGTTGATTGTAGATGAGGAGCAAAAATTCGGTGTTTCCGTTAAGGACAAATTGAAATCGATCAAGGAAAATGTCGATGTGTTGACGCTCACTGCAACGCCGATTCCGAGAACATTGCAATTCAGTTTGATGGCCGCCCGCGACCTATCGGTAATCAATACCGCGCCGCCCAACCGTTATCCGATTGAAAGCCAGGTAATTCGTTTCGCGGAGGCTACCATTCGTGACGCCATCAGCTATGAAATTCAAAGGGGCGGGCAGGTTTTTTTCATCCATAATCGGATCGAGAATATCAAAGAAGTTGCCGGAATGATACAGCGGTTGGTGCCCGATGCTAAAGTCGGCATCGGTCATGGTCAAATGGAGGGCAAAAAACTGGAATCGCTTATGCTCGGTTTTATGAACGGCGAATTCGACGTATTGGTTTCGACCACCATTGTCGAAAGCGGACTCGACGTGACCAACGCCAATACTATTTTTATCAATAATGCCAATAATTTTGGGTTGAGCGACCTGCACCAGATGCGGGGCCGGGTCGGGCGGAGCAACAAAAAGGCCTTTTGCTATTTCATAACGCCCCCGTACGATGTAATGACCCCAGATGCCAGAAAACGCATCGAGGCCCTAGAACAATTTACGGCCCTCGGCAGCGGTTTTAATATTGCCATGAAAGACCTTGAAATACGGGGAGCAGGCGATTTACTGGGGGGTGAACAAAGCGGATTTATCAATGAGATCGGATTTGAGACGTATCAAAAAATACTTTCAGAAGCGATAGACGAACTCAAAGAAAACGAATTTAAGGAGCTCTACGATGAGGTCGAAGGACATAAGGAAAAGGTTTTCATAAAGGAAACCCAAATCGATTCGGATATTCAGTTGCTCTTTCCCGATGATTACATCAATAATGTCACCGAGCGCTTAACGCTTTATACTGAATTGAACCAAGTAAGTAATGAACAGGGCCTGCAGGAATTCGAGGCACAGTTGGTCGACCGTTTTGGCGAACTGCCTTCACAGGCTGAAGATTTATTGAACTCGGTTCGGGTAAAATGGATCGCCAATGGCATCGGACTCGAAAAAGTGGTTATGAAAAAAGGCAAATTGATAGGTTACTTTATCGGCGACCAACAATCGGAGTTCTATCAAAGTGCGGCTTTTACAAAAGTGCTGCAATTTGTGCAATCGAACCCGCAAAAGTGTAAGATAAAAGAAAAGCAGACCCGAAATGGGCTGCGCCTTTTGTTGGTTTTTGAAGACATTACTTCGGTTGAAAAAGCTTTGAGGGCTTTGATTCCATTTGAAGTTCGACTTAGGGGAGAGATGGCCAAGTTTTGATAAAACTGTGAACAACTATCGGTCGCCAATCCATAATCCAACCCCATAATTGTTATATTTGGCACTTTCTAACCCACAATTAGAAATTCATGACCTCACTGACCACCGACTTTGATATAGTCGAAAAATTAGCCATTGTACAAACCGTAGATTCCCTTATTCTGGCTGATGGAATCGTTCATTCGTTAGAGATCAATGCCTTACAACGACTTATGAGGCGTATCGATTTCGACAGTAACTTTATTTTACAGGCGCGTACCATTGAACCTGAAAAGGGAAGGTCCATAATGCGGAATATGCCGTATGAAAAGAAAGAGGCCTTGAAAGAAATTTTGGATGAAATCGCCATTGCTGACGGCCTGGTTCACGAAAAGGAAAAAGCCTTGATTTCTCGCATTATTAACGCCATTGACCATGTTAAAGGCGTTCGAAAAGCTGAATAGAAGGTCGTACCCTTTCGCTTTTGACCTGTTTTTATAAGATATAAGCTCGATGATGTCGAGTTACTTCTGTATTGCATTATATTTATTGGCCACAAGCTAATTTATGCTTTCACCCGGGGTAAGTTATGAAGAGCAGACATAATCAATAACCCTATTGAAACCATGGTTTGATGGTAATTTGAACCGGAAATATCATCGCAAAATGAAAACTCGAATCCTATATTCGCTGGCCTTTCTACTTTTTTTGATCATTGCCTGTAAGGAAAACCAGCCTAAGACCCAAGTTGCCGAATCCGCTGCCCAAATGGTCATAGACCAAACCGCGAAGTCGCGGATCGATTCCGTTTTGAAAGGCTTCGTCGATTCCGGCAATATAGCGGGGGTTTCCGCTCTCATTTTTGAAAAGGACAAGGAAGTTTATTTCAATGCCTTCGGATACGCCGATCGCGAGGCTGAAAAACCGATGGACCGCAATACCATCGTACAGATCTATTCAATGACCAAACCTGTTACCGGTACGGCCTTAATGACGTTGTACGAGCAGGGCAAATTCGATTTGGACGACCCTATTGAAAAGTATGCTCCCGAATTTTCGAAAATGACCGTTTACACCGGGGTCGATAAAAATGGAAAGATTTTGACAGAGCCACTAAATCGCCCAATAACGATTAGGGATGTGACCAGGCACACTGCGGGATTTTTGAATCGCGATGGTATTCCGGGATTAAGCGAACTGCGTACACAGGCAAACATATATGACCGTGAATCTACACTGACCGATTTGGCCGAAAAATTGGGTCGAATACCGCTATGGTTCCAGCCGGGCACACAATGGGAATATGGCCCCTGTGTCGATGTGCAGGCCTTTTTGGTCGAGCGCATTTCGGGTCGACCCTATGGGGAATATGTGCGCGAACATGTACTTGACAAACTCGGCATGGAAGAAACACGCTACTTTATCCCCGAGAATGACCGTGACCGTTTTGCGGCATTATACAGAAGAAAAGGCGAAGGTGCGCTAGTGCGCGATAGCGTTACCTATGGCAATTATACCGAAAGATGGCCGATGACAAGAGGTGGATCCGGACTCACATCGACCTTGGACGACTATATGAAATTTGCTAGAATGTTGGTCAATCAAGGTGCTTTCGATTCAATAACTGTATTAAAACCCGAAACCGTAAAATTAATGGCGACCAATCAATTGGCCGATAGCATTGCCGAACGTAACTTTTTGCCCAGCAAGGGGCAGGTAGGTTTTGGTATCGATTTTGCCGTTCGGGTGGCACCTCCCATAAATGCCGAGGAAAACAATGGGGTCGTCGGCGAATTCTTTTGGGACGGTGCGGCAAGTACTTTGTTCTGGGTGGATCCGGTCAACGAACTGACCGCTGTTCTTTTTGTACAGTTGATGCCGTATGACGGTATCGGGCTCCATAAAAGTTTCCGTGATGCGGTTTATGGCCCGTTCAGAGCAAACTCCGACTGAAAATATTACATTTGAAGCCAAAACCGAATTATAGTCTTATGAGGAATATCCTGTTGTTTGCTTTTGTCGTTATTACATCTTTTCTCAATGCCCAGCATACCATTTCCGGTACTTTTTCGCCCGCCAAGGATTTTACATGGGTAATCGCCTATCAAATCAAGCCCGGCACCCAGGCCTATATTGCCGATACCGCCGTTGAAGATGGTAGGTTCACCCTTCAGATTCCGGCGAACGCGCCTTCCGGTACCTATCGATTGGTCTATGCCGTTCCGCAGGAAGAATTCTATTTTGACGTTATCTACAACGGCAAAGAGAATGTTCAACTTGCCTTCGATGCAAGGCAAGGTATTTCTTTTATGTCTTCGGAGGAAAACAAGATTTTTCATTCGTATTTTAAGGAAGTTACCGGAGTCAAACAAGAGTTTATGGATTTCTATTCGAGCGGAAATTCAGACAAAGAAGTTTATGGGAAATTGACTGAAAAATTAGAGGCCGTCCAAACTTCGTATGAGCAGGGTACCGAGGGTATGATAGTACACAATTTTGTAAAGGCCAACCGCCCTTACATTCCAACGGAATATGAAACGACAGAATCGTACTGGCAACACAAGAAAGAGAATTTTTTTGAATATCTTGATGTAAAGAACACGGTACTACAAGCATCTGGTTTTTTGACGGAAAAGTTGACCAGTTACGTATTTACCCCGGTAAGTGCGGAAAAAGTATCCAAGGCCGCAACGGAAAGAACATTACAGGAAAACATCAAAACGGTGCATGGGCAACTCAAAGAAACCGCCCCGCTCTATCAAATGCACGTTTTCCATACATTATGGAACAAAGCTACCTCGAATGGTTTTGATGATACGGCCGATTTCATTTTCACATCTTATTTGAAAGATTTGGCAACGGCTACGAACAATCAAAAAATAATCACCGATATCGAAACGAACAATCGTCTCAGGGTAGGTGCGAAAGCCCCTGAGATCACATGGAAAGATGGTGACGCGACCAAAAGGCTGAGCGATTTGGAAGATGCCGAGTGCTATGTGGTCATTTTTTGGAGCAGTACGTGCTCACATTGCCTTAGAGAGCTTCCGCCTTTACATAAAAAGTTGGCTAACTATAAAAACGTGAAAGTACTTGCGGTGGGATTGGAAGAGAACGAGTCGACCTGGAAGACTGAATCGGCCAAATTATCTCATTTTGAACATGCCCTGGCACTCGGAAAATGGGATAGCGAGTATGTAAAGACATATGCCATTCAACGTACCCCCACATACTACGTATTGGACAGCGACAAACGTATTCTTGCCACCCCCCAAAGTGACAGGTCTCTAGTTGAATTTCTGAACAACTAAAACCGATTAGAGTGTTTTAAGGTCTTTGATGGTCTTGAACGCAATATCGACCTGATCGTCATTGACCAAAATTGTAAATTCGTTCGTGGTCGATATAACTTCGTACAGAACGATACCTTCCCAGGCGAGGCGCTGAAAGATAAAATAGTAAATTCCGGGGACCGAAACATTTTCGGCAGGTAACTTTACGGTAATCGAAGAAAGTTCCTCCGCCTTTTGCGTGCATTTCTCAGCCTTGAAAAGAGACTCAACGGTACTGTCCAAAATATTGCTGACCACAATGTTCAATTCGTTCACTCCGCGAGATGAAGTGTAAAATACATCCTTGTTTTTGTTCACTTCTTTCAACAACAGCGTCTGGTTCTCCAAAATCGAATCTGAGACCAAAAAGGTGAAATCGGTCAAAGACGAACGTACGGTAATTTCACCAATATTTTTGAGCACTTTGATAATCTTATGGGTCGCCCGAAACTCGAGGTCATCTGAAAGACGCTTCAATGCCATAACTATGGCACCATTGCGAATTTCCTTTCCAAGCTCATGTTCGATTTCGGGCTTGACTATTCTTGACAACGACGTAAGGTTGATGATTCCTTGAGCCAGGGCACTTTGAAGAAAAGGTTTCTTTTTAATGTAATGCTCTACTACTGAAGAGATAGTTTTCATTTGTTGAATAGGTTGATTTGATGAATTATCAAAATTAACAAATTGTTACAAATAAAACAAATATTAGAAATGATAAAAGGCACCTTCTAAATGCTCGATTTTAAAGATTTTGTTATTCTTAAGTATGGTAATGACATCGAAACGCGCCTCTACGTCTAAATTAGCTTCGGTAATATAGTGATCGGCCGCAGTTACCAACAGTTTTATTTTCTTGGGTGTAATGGTATCGGCAATTGGGATTATACGGTCATTGCTGCGGGCCCTAACTTCGACAATGGCCAGAATTTTTTCCTTTTGGGCAATGATGTCGATCTCGGATTTTAAATACCGATAGTTGCGGTATTTTATTTGGTATCCTTTTTTTATCAAATAGTCCGCGGCGATCTGTTCTCCTTCCTTTCCGAAGTCATTATGTTTCCCCATTGAATTTTAAAATATTGTGGTTCAATTGTGCATTTCATCGAAAAAAAGTGCAATTGAACGGTATATTCGTTCCAAGCTTCTTAAATTGGTACTCCATTCAACGAAAATAGATGCAATAGAATACTATCCAAAACTTTGAGGCGTTAAGAATCTGCCCCCTACGCACATGAACTGTTCTTAACCTTAAAACTATGGAATATTTCGTTAATTGTAATACCTCTACATTAGCGCAGTACACAACCCCTTTGAATAAATCGAGGGCTGCACATTTGTACAGAAGACTTGGGTTCAGTGCCTCGGTAGACACGATCAATGCGGCCGAAAACTCGCAGGCAGGTCCCTTGGTCGACACCCTTATCAATCAGGCCATCGGCATGGCCCCGTCCGCTGCTCCGACTTGGGCCAATTGGAACAATAGCAATTACCCGGCAGACGATGACGCGGCAAATCAGTTGAGAAATGCCCAACGTGCAGAGTGGAGACTTACCTATGGCAATGCACTTCTAAACAACAATCTTAGAGACCGCCTCAGTTTTTTCTGGAGCAACCACTTTGTCACTGAGATAGACATATATAATTGTAATTCATTTCTTTATAAATACATCGATTGTCTTCAACGCAATGCCATCGGCAATTTCAAGACCTTCGTGAGCGAAATCGGACTAACAGATGCCATGCTCTATTATTTGGACGGAGTCTATAACAATGGCGAAAACCCAAATGAAAATTATGCTCGTGAGCTATACGAACTATTTACCCTTGGCGAGGGCAATGCATATACTGAAGAAGATATTATCGAAACCGCTAAGGCACTCTCCGGTTATGTCGAGCGTGGCGAAATTGGCTGTGAAGCCGTCGTCTATGACCCCACCAAACATGATGGCGGCAGCAAGACCATTCTGGGCCAGAGTGGTAATTGGGGCTACGACGATGTCATCGACATCTTGTTCCAACAGCGCGCCAATGAGATAGCCGAGTTTATCTGTAGAAAATTATATGAGTTTTTTGTTCACCCCGATTCGAAAGAAGATTTTGTAAACTCGACGATCATACCTGGTTTGGCGGCCACCTTTGTAGCGAACAATTTTGAAATTGCCCCGGTTTTGTCGCAGCTATTCAAGAGCCAGCACTTTTTTGATGACGAGGCCATTGGGGTCATTATCAAGAGTCCTTACGACCTGTATTTCAATTTCATAAAGGAAACCGATTTTGCCTATACCGATACTACGGTAGAAACGGCCATAAATTATAGTGGCATGTTGGGCCAGGAAATGTTCGACCCCGTCGATGTCGCCGGATGGCAAAGAGACCGTCAATGGATCAATACCAATTTCATGATCGGGCGTTGGCTTACCATGGAAGCTATTGTCGATAGCTTTTATCAAAATGACGAGGAGCAGTTCAGGGCATTCGCCATGGCCGCTGTCGGATCTGCGAATAGCAATACCAGTAACCCTGAAATTGTGGTTCAGGCCATTGTTGACAAAATAACGCCAAAAGGAATGTATACCGAACAAGAATTCAACAATTGTATGTCGGCCTTTTTGATCGAGGATGTGCCCATGGAGTATTACAGTCCAGATTATCATCCTGGAGGTAATTCGACTTGGGTCTTGAGCATCTACCCATCGGTTCCGCTTCAAGTGCAATTATTGGTAAGACACCTTACAAGACAACCCGAGTTTCAACTAAAATAAAACCTACGATTATGTGCAACATACCTCATACACCATATAAAGGCCTTGAACATGAAGGTCACAATGATGAACACAAAGAATGGAGCAGGCGTTCGTTCTTACAGGCATTGGGCATCGCAGGTTCAGGATCCATGATGCTCGGAAGCCACTTTTTGACCGCTTCGGCACCATCGCCATTGACCTCGGCCATCGCAGCCGCCGAGACCGATAATATTTTGATACTCATTCGCCTATCTGGCGGCAACGATGGGCTAAGTACCGTAATCCCCATAGAGCAATATGACAGCTATGCCAAAGCAAGACCCAATATTTATATTCCCGAGAGCAAGGTATTGAAGCTCACCGACGAATTCGGCATACCCTCGTACATGGGGGCATTGCAATCGATGTGGGGCGAAGGGCAGTTCAAAGCTGTGCACGGTGTTGGCTATGAGGGCCAAAGTCTTTCGCATTTTACCGGATCCGACATTTTCGCCAACACCGATTTGACTACAACGGGTTTTTCAGGGTTGAATACGGGTTGGATGGGAAGACATTTCGAATACCTCTATCCCGATTATCTTTCCGATTTTCCAGGGAGCAGGCCTGAAGGCCCTGCGGCCATTCAGGTCGGAAGCTATGGAAGTTTGGTTTTTGAAGGCGAGGAGACCAATTATGCATTTGTTACGAACAATATCGAACAACTGGAACAAATTGCCGAAACGGGACTGCAATATGATGTTGATGGCGTCGATGACACCTGTATGTATGGCGACCAGATCAAGTTTTTGAGAGGGGTTTCGAATGTGACCAATGAATATGCCGGCAAGATTCATCAAGCTTATATGCGCGGATCGAACCAAGTTGAATACCAAGACAACTATTTTGCCAAACAAATGGCCGTTTTGGCACGTTTGATCAAGGGAAATTTGGGCACCAAAGTTTATATGATCTCAATGGGAGGGTTCGATACCCATGGCAACCAGCCTTTGGCCCATGAGCGATTAATGACAAACCTATCGGTGGCCATTGATAATTTTTACGATGATGTGGCCTTTACACAACAAGACGATAAGGTCTTGAGTATGACCTTTTCTGAATTCGGAAGACGTATTTTCGAGAATGGTTCAAACGGAACCGATCATGGTAAGGCCGCCCCGACGTTGTTTTTTGGAGCCGGGTTGAACGGTAGCGCCTTTGTAGGTGAGCACCCAACTTTGGATAATCCTGATGGGCGCGGAAACCTAGAATATACAATGGACTTTAGAGATCTGTATGCCACGGTATTGGCCGAATGGTTATGTGTCGACATTCCTTTGGTGGAACAGCACTTATTGGATCATCCGTATGCCCCGGTAAACCTTGGTTTCAATTGTAGCGGTATAGACTTCCCTGATATCGTATATAGCGATGGGGAACCTACCATACCTACGCAGCCTGAACCATCGGAGCCGACGTCTGAAATGCTGGGTGCCATCGTGCATAAGCCTTTTTATCCAACGGACAGCATGCCCCATATTTATTTGGAAATGGCCTTTACGGCCCATGTAGATATCAAGTTGTTCAATATACTTGGTCAACAAGTGGGCACCATTTTTAATGAAATGATGACCGAGGGTTCGACAGAGATCAATATACGTGAGCGAATGCCCCAACATTTGGCCGCGGGAAAATATATTTATAGAATTCAGGTACAAGACCAAAAGATGAGTAAATCGGTTATGGTCGCCTAAGAGTTTCCCCACTATGTAACTTAGCCTCTGGTAGTGTCTATGGCCGCGCCAGGGGCTTTGGGTTTTTTATGGGGCCCAGGTTTCGCCTCAACGTAGTTCATAGTGAAATCTGTTGGTCGAGCCAACCTGGCATTTTTAGCCAGGGTCTCCTCGCTATTATTACAACTTTCTAGGCCCTCACAGGTAAAAATCTGTATTTTTGAGCCTTAATTCTAAGATTGATGGCCCAAGAGACGAGTCCGAAACGCTATACCATAACGGCCGCATTGCCCTATACCAATGGTCCGATCCATATTGGACATTTGGCGGGGGTCTATGTGCCCGCCGATATTTATTCCAGATACCTGCGCCTTCAAGGTAAGGATGTGCTTTTCGTTTGTGGTAGTGACGAGCATGGTGTCGCAATTTCGATGAAGGCAAAAAAAGAAGGGGTTACCCCAAAGGAAATCATCGACAAATACCATGGTATTATCAAAAAGTCCTTTGCCCAATTTGGGATCAGCTTTGACAATTATTCGAGAACATCGTTGCCGGTCCATCATGAGACGGCCTCTGGTTTCTTCAAAAAGCTTTACGGGCAAAACGATTTCATAGAAGAAACTACCGAACAATTGTACGATGAAGAGGCCCAGCAGTTCTTGGCCGATCGTTTCGTGGTGGGCACCTGCCCCAGATGCGGTCATGAGGAGGCCTACGGAGATCAATGCGAAAACTGCGGTTCTTCTTTGAACGCAACGGATCTTATAAACCCGAAATCGACGATTACGGGATCTGTTCCGTCAACAAAAAAGACCAAACATTGGTTCTTGCCCTTAGATCGTTATGAAGATTTTTTACGGGAATGGATTCTTGTAGCCCATAAAAACGATTGGAAACCCAACGTTTATGGCCAATGCAAATCATGGATCGATGGTGGGCTAGAGCCCCGTGCCGTGACCCGAGACCTTGATTGGGGCATTCCGGTACCCGTTGAGGGAGGTGAAGGCAAGGTTTTGTATGTGTGGTTTGATGCTCCTATCGGCTATATTTCTTCAAGCAAGGAATGGGCCGAACGTGAGGGCAAGGATTGGGAACCCTATTGGAAAGGTAAAGACACCAAACTACTCCATTTTATTGGGAAGGACAATATCGTATTCCATTGCATCATCTTCCCTTCGATCTTAAAGGCACATGGGGATTATATTTTGCCCGAAAACGTTCCTGCAAACGAATTTTTGAATCTCGAAGGCAACAAACTATCCACTTCGAAGAATTGGGCCGTTTGGTTGCACGAATATTTGGTGGAGTTTCCAGATATGCAAGATGTATTGCGATACACCCTAACGGCCAATGCACCCGAAACGAAGGACAATGACTTCACGTGGAAAGATTTTCAGGCCCGCAACAATAATGAACTTGTTGCCATTTTTGGAAATTTCGTCAACCGTGTCGTAGTACTTACCAACAAATATTATGACGGCCAGGTGCCCATGCCGGGAGAATTATCCGATCTTGACCGAGAGACTTTGAATCAGCTTCGAAAATATCCCGAAATCATCTCAAGCTCTATTGAGCGTTACCGTTTTAGGGAAGCAAGCCAAGAATTGATGAACCTTGCCCGTTTGGGCAATAAATATTTGGCCGACGAAGAACCTTGGAAAGTCATCAAAGAAGACGAAGAGCGGGTAAGCACGATCATGTTCGTTGCCTTGCAGATCGCGGCGGGACTTGCTGTTCTGTGCGAGCCTTTTTTACCTTTTACTTCCGCAAAGCTTAAAACCATTCTAAATGTTCGGTCGAGCGCGCTCGAGACCTCTTGGGCCTCGGTTTTTACCGAAGAAGCTCTCCTCCCTTCTGGCCATCAAATAGGCAAGGCGGAACTTCTTTTTAGAAAGGTCGAGGATTCTGAAATCGAGGCGCAGCTCGATAAACTTGAGGCTACCAAAAAATCGAATGCCTCCGATGGCGAACCAACTAAAAATATAGAAATCATGCCACAAAAAGATACGATTACCTACGATGACTTTTCAAAACTCGATATGCGGGTCGGTACCATTATCGAAGCGGAAAAAATGCCCAAAACCGATAAGTTGATGGTGATGCAGGTCGATACCGGGTTAGATCAAAGAACTATAGTTTCTGGAATTGCGGAACATTTTACACCCGAAGAACTGATTGGTAGAAAAGTGACCGTACTCATCAATTTGGCCCCACGAAAATTACGGGGTACCGAAAGCCAAGGTATGATACTTTTGGCTGAAGGAGCGGATGGCAAGTTGGTATTTGTCAACCCTGATGAAGATGGGCCCCACAATGGAAGTACGATTAGCTGAGTGACTTCAAATTATTTTGGTGATTTTACGTTATTTTAAAAATGTAAAATTATGGGACAATATTTCTTGCCTTTATTTTTATCCTTTGTTGTTGTTCAAGTTATATATCACAAGACTTTTTTCTTGAACAAGAGTTGGACTTAAAGAAGTCGGACTACGTTATAAGGGAGGCTTTGCCCATAATGAATGCAGAAAATGGAGATTTCGCATTTTCTTCGGAGAGCACAAAGCAATCTATTCATATTTATATAATGCTGAAAATGAAAATATTGGAAAAATATTTACCGACGAAATACCAAAAAAATCCCTTGCCCAATATTCGTTGAAGGTCAATGGGTAGAACGACCGAACAACGCCAGACAAATTTTACTCTCGGAAAATTTTGATAGGAATGCAATAAATACGGATTTCTATAAGACTTTGCAAAATCCGGTGCCAATTTCAAATGCTAGGGATTAGAATAAAAAGACTTATTTAAGCAAACAATAATCCGTGCTTTTCAATTTGTGAAGGCACGGATTATTTATAAAGTCCTAATGAACTATAAAAACATCATCAGGTGTGGGGTCTTGATTATTTTCCCAGCATCAAAAGCTCGTTACATCGGACCTCGGTGATATATCTTTTATCTCCTTCTTTGGTCTCATACGAGCGGTGGGTCAATTTACCCTCAATGGCCACCTGCTTACCTTTGGTAAGGTAGTTTTCCGCAATTTCGGCGGTCTTGCCCCAGGCCACAATATTGTGCCATTGGGTATCCTCGACCTTTTCACCTTTCGTATTTTTGTAGTGATCGCTTGTGGCAATCGAAAATTTGGCTAGTTTGTTACCGTTTTCCAGGGTTACGATTTCCGGGTCTTGACCCAAGTTTCCAATCAACTGTACTTTGTTTTTAAGTGCGTTCATGATGTTAAATTTTAGCGTTAAACAGTTAATACTATCGAACCTCCTTGATTCGACATGGCAAACATAAAACAAGTCGCAACCGTTATTCGGTAGAGAAATAATTGCTTTCGTTTGTAAACGGTTGTAGTCGTTTGAAAACGAATAAACTCCCTTATATAAGGGGAACTATATACACTTTAGCCCTCTTATATTCAAAATAAAAAGGGGTTTTGGCCCTCTAGATATGGCAATAGGTATTATTTAAGCGAGCATTAAATCAGCGAGTTCTATTCATGAAGCACCAAAAACGGTACTTCGGTATGATAGCTGATTTCCTCAACGGTAGGCCTGAAGAGTATGCGTTGAAAAAAATTAAGGTTTTTGGCCACCATGGCTATCATATCGATATCCCTGCTTTCGGTAAAACACTGTACGGCGGTCTCTAGTTTACTGCCGGTCAACGAGTGAAAACTATGTTCGACATCGACCAAATAATCATCAAGAAAATCTTTGTTCTTTTCCTGTTCTTCGGTCAATTGTTCCCCTTTTTTTGAAATATGCAAAATCCTTAAAACGGAACCATGTAGTATGGCCATGGCGATCAAGGTGTCCAACACCTTTACATCATAACCTATATGATAATCGGTGGCAAATGCAATTTCTTTTGGTTTGGAATAGACGGCATCTTCGGGAACGGCCAATAACGGCACCTTTATTTTTGTGATGACATCGCCCGTATTGCTTCCTACAGTGGCTTTCTTTAACCCAGAGGCGCCTTTGGTCCCCATTATGACCAAATCTATTTTCTTTTCCTCCAATTCCCTTTTAACGGCGTCCACAAAATAATCATGAAGGGCTATGGTCACAAAAGCGTGTTTCGTGTTAAAGGGCAGTGCTTCGATCCGCTTCAACAATTTTTGAAGTTCCTCACGACTTTCCTTCAGTATTTGATCTTCAAAATTACGCGAGGCCGCACGAACCGAACTTCCGGCACCTGAATAGGGGGGTATGGGATTGACATGCAATAGATAGAACGTAGATTTCGTTTTTTTGAACAGCTCTAGGGCAAATTTTATGGCATTCCATGAGTTGTCCGAGAAGTCCGTAGGGATTAGAATCTGTTGCATGCCATACTCTTTTTAGTTGATAACATAAATTTATGGCCACTGCATGGCTCAAAAAATGATGATTATCATGTTACGGCCTTTATTTGTCGAATCATTGTCAATGAACGCGGCTTAGTTTTACCGGATCTAAGATTTTGATATTCCTATTGTCGATATCGATAAGTCCTTCTTTTTTGAAAGAAGAAAGGGCGCGGATCAAGGTCTCGGTTGCCATTCCGGCAACGCTTGCCAGGTCGCTTCTTAAAATATGGATGTTGCCTTTCGGGTCTTTTTCAAGTTTCTCGGCAAATTTAAGCAAGGTAAGTGCGGTTTTTCTGCGAACGGATCCATAGGCCATTTGCAATAGCTGTTCCTTGGTTTCGGAAAGGCCTTCTGATAATAGTTGTAGCAGTTCCATGGTCAGAGAATGGTTTTCTTCAATTACCTTTTTCAATTTTTCTTCCGACAAACCTATGAGTTTGACATTTTCCATGGCGGTTGCAGATTCTTTGCGAGGCATGTTTCGGGTAATGGAAGAAAAGCCGAAAAGATCGTCGGGTTTATAGATTCCGGTAATCAATTCCTTGCCCATTTCATCAAGAACATGCGTCTTTACGATCCCTTCGAGTATTAGATATATGGTACTTGAATACATGCCGTCTCGATATATGGTTTCTCCCGTTCGAAAAGAAAACACATCGCCATTATCGTCGATGTAATTCTTGAACTGATCGATCGTTGTTATTTTTGCCTCTGAAAACTGTTCTTCATTTTCTGGTTGGCCGGCCATATTCTTTAAAATGGACATTTTGGCCAGCCGACTTTCTATGGCACCGATGAGTTCTGATTCTAGAAAGGGTTTGGTCAAGTAATCATCAGCACCTAGTTCCATCCCCTTGCGGATATCTTTATGCTCGGTCTTGGCAGAAAGAAAAATAAACGGAATACCATTGGTAAGATGGTTTTTAGTGAGTTCTTCCAAAACACCATATCCGTCCAATTTTGGCATCATGATATCGCAAATGATCACATCGGGCAGATAATCTATTGCCGCCTGCACGCCTTTTTCCCCATCTGCGGCCGTACGTACCTCATAATCCGATAGGGCTAGCAATTCTGCCGTATTTTCACGTAAAATGGTATCATCTTCAATTAATAGTACCTTCTTCATTTGTGGTTCTTTTGATCGATCTGGCGAAGCCTTTATTGCTTGATCGGTAGTTCGACTATAAACGTACTTCCAATATTTTCTGTGCTTTCAAAATAGATAGTCCCTCCTAAGTTGTCAATATGCGATTTTACAATGTTAAGACCGATGCCCGTGCCTTGGGTCAATAATACGTTTTCGGCCCTGAAATAGCGTTCGAAAATATGTTTTTGATCATTTTTCGGTATGCCGATACCTTGATCGACGACCCTTAAGATCATCTTATCTTTGATAATCTCTATTTGCAGGTCGACCTCGGTATCTTCGGGTGAGTATTTGACGGCGTTGTACAAGAGGTTGGTCAAAGCAAGCAAGACGATCTTCTCATCTTGATAGACCATTGCATCATCGACATTTTGAGGGTATCTTATTTGCTGTCCGCTCTTTAAAAGCATATTGGTATTATAAACGACTTCGTTCACCACTTTGCTCAATGAGAATTTAGTAAGTTTATACATTTCCTTGCCTTTTTCAAGGCGTTCCACTGAAAGAAAATCGGTCAAAATATGGTTGAGGTGCTGCACTTCGGCGACAATGGTCTTTAGATGTTTTTCTCTTTTCTCTTCCTGACCGTCTTCGGTGTATTTTCCGATCAAGGTCGCTGAAGTGAGAATGCCGCTCAAAGGTGTTTTGAACTCATGCGATACCAACGAAAGAAACTTGGTCTTTAACTCGTTCAGTTCTTTTTCTTTTTTAAGGGCTCCTTGAATTTTCGCCTCGGCTTCCTTTCGACGTTTTATCTCGCGTTTCAGTTCTGCGACCGTATCGCGCAATTCGCCGATTCGAGCTTTGATTTTCTGCTCGAGGTTCTTGTTGAGTTCAAGTATTTCCTTTTCATTTTTTCTTCGCTCCGTGACATCTACTACAAGGGCCATGACATACGTGTTTCCATAGAGAGAAAATGGATTAAGGCCCACTTCAACGGGAAACTCCTCATCGTTCTTTCGCAGTCCGTAGAGGTTTCGGCCTTCAGCCATAAGGCGCCTGTTCTTTTCTTTGTGATAACCGGTAATATACTTGTCGTGCGATTTACGATAGGTTTCGGGGATCAATATGTTCAGCGATTTTCCACGAAGTTCCGTAGGGCCATAACCGAACATTTCACTTGCGCGACTATTGGCCGACACAATGACCTGTTCTTTGTTTATTACCAAAATACCCTCTGAAACGGCCTCTGAAAGTAAATTGAAGATATTACTGTTTCTATCGAAAACGTGCATACCTTAAAATTACCCTTTTTCTTTTTTGTCAAGACGGGTTTAATTAAAAAATCGGAGGTAATTTGATATGAAATGCTATAAGCTTTTTTATTAAGCGCCATAATCTTCAAAAGATGATGGAGAACATCTCTGGCTCTTATGACAAAAGTCATTTTGCGCTTCAGGGCACCGAACTATTTTTATAACATCAAAACACAATGGTTATGAATGATTTTAGAGCTAGGCCTAAGGCCGAATTTATAAAGGAGACCAATTGGCAAGAATTGTACGTATTGACAAAGCACTGGAAATCGGATCTTTTGTTCTATAAGGATGATCTAAAGTTCTTGCACCACCTGATCGACAAATACTTTATTTGGATTACCCAAAAGGACAATTTGGAGGAGGTGCAAAAGGTAGGAAAGGGAATTTTGGATGACACCAGGGAATGTGAATCGCTCTTGGCAAAGGTCGAAGAACATTTAGGCCATTTGGCAAGCTTGAGCGATGATACCTCAAGCAAAAGCGCTACAGAATTTAGGGAAGAACATCAAGAACTCGAAGATGCGATCGCGCAATTCGTCAAAGAAGTGCGTGAAAACCGCAAAGAGCTGTTCACTATAACCGAACATGTTCTGGAAAGCGAGCAATTGGCCCATTTGATGGAAAAATAGTCATCGGGAAGATTTATCGCCATGACAAGTACCACAGGGTAATATTCGGTTAAAAGAAGTAAAAAAACAACGGGCTTTGTCCCGTTGTTTTTTTATTAGGGCTCTGTTATATGAAAAGCAATTGGGTGCCTTCTTGATCAGCCCTGTTATAAAAATCACCGATGGTCAATATGCCCTCTACCTCGTCGATAAGGTCTTCTTCTTTGAGATGGAACATATCGACGGCCAATTTACAGGCCCAAAGCCGACATCCTGAATCAGAAAGAATTTCCAAAAACTCGCCAACGGGCGGAATGTCCAATTCTTCCATTTCTTTCTTCATCATTTTCGTGGCAAAGGCTTCAACACCCGGTAATCCACCCAATATCGTAGGTATATGCATAGCAGGGTTGCCGACCGTTGCGACATGAAGGTGTTCAAGTTTTTTCTTTTGAACGGCCTCCAATCCGAAAAACGTAAAAAATATCTCCGATTCAATGCCCTCCATTCTTGCGCCATTGGCCATTATAAAAGCTGCATAGACGTTTTCAATGGTGGCCTTTGACAAGATGAACATCATTTTTTTAACCTTGGTCTTGCTCATGATCTTTTATTTTGTCGTTTTTAGATACAGCTCTTAGGTTTTGGAATTCCGGCTATCATTGTGGCCTTTTTAAGCGGCCCACCAGGAAACAATTGGTAGAATTCCTTAATATCGATGACCCCGCTTTTCTTGATTCCACGGATCGATAAGGGTTCTTCTTTTTCGAACTTATCGTGAATATAGTCGATGACCTGCCAATGCTTATCGGTCATTTCGATATCTTGTTCCTTGGCGATTTCGAGACCGATTTCCTTGTCCCACTGCGAGAAATCGGTGAGATATCCTTCTTCGTTTACTGAAATGGTCTTGTTCGATATAACTTTTTCCATGTTGTTTATTTAAAATTATTACTGTACTTCCTCTTCAAAATGTTTTCCTTTTTCAGACATAGTGGCCGATACAAAAGGAATGTGGATACCCTTGATGAGCATGTTCCAATAGATCCACCTAAAGGCCATCTTGCCCATATGGTTTGCATGACTTTCCTTTAAAAGTTGCAAAGGTCCGACCCCGGGGAACGGAAAAGTTCCTTCTACAGGCTCGTGGGTGTAATTGAAATCTATTAAAAGGGCCTTGCCATTGCCCGTTTCAACGAAGCAATTGGCATGGCCATCGAATTCTTCTTTTAATGGAATCCCTTCGATGTACCTCACAATATTTTCGGTCAATATTTCGGCCTCGAAATGGGCAACGGACCCTGCTTTTGACGCGGGCAGATTGGTAGCATCGCCAATGGCGAAAATATTTTCATGGTTCAAACTCTGTAGTGTCGCCTTGTTGGTCGGCACAAAGTTGAGGTCGTCTCCCAAACCGGAGCGTTCGATAACCGAATCGCCCATATTGGTGGGTACCGTTACCAAAAGGTCGTATTCGACCTCGGTATCGGCATAGTCGATGATTTTGTTGTTCTTATAGTCGACCCGCTCTATAGCGAAATCGGTCACTTCTGAAATACCCTTCTCCTCAAGCAGATGGTGTAGTGCCGCTGTTGCCCTTGGCTTTGTAAAAGCTCCGCCCAAAGGGGTTACAAAGGTAATGTCGACCTTATCGCGCATTCCTTTGTTCTTGAAATAAGAATCGGCCAGAAAGGCGAATTCCAAGGGTGCGACGGGGCATTTAATGGGCATCTCGGTAATGTGCACTACCAACTTTCCGCCTTCCCATTCGCGAAGCTTGTTGCGCAGGGCTTTGGCACCCTTGTATGTATAGAAATCGAAGATGTTCTCGTGCCATTTAGGGCCTTTCATTCCTTCTACTTCCTCAGGTGCGATATCAGTTCCGGTCGCTATGATCAAAATGTCATAGGCAAGTACCTTACCATTGGCGAGCTGTACGTTGTTTTCTTCCGGAACAATGCGTTCGATTTTTTCATTGATATAGTCCACTGCTTTCGGAATGAACTTCTTGCCATTTTTTTTCACCTGCTTGCTCGTATAGATATCAAAGGGAAGAAAAAGGAAGCCCGGCTGGTAGTAGTGTGTCTCGCACTGGTCTACTATGGATATTTTCCAATCTTTTTTCGGAAGCTTTTTGACCAGATGGTTCGCCATCATAGTGCCAGAGGTTCCGGCACCTAAAATAACTAGATTCTTCATTGCCTTTTGGTTTAAGTGGACTTGTTTATGGGCGTAAAGTTAAGTTGACCACCGATGGATTTCTATGATATTGGTCATCTTAAAGGGTAACAAAAGTTACATAAGCAAGTTTTTACATATTTGATTTTCAATAGATTAAAGGCAATAACAGAGTGAATGTCAATTTAAAGGTGGGGCATCTCGACCCCACCTTTTTACTTAGTAAAGCTATGGCGCTTTTTTTTGAAACAATCATCTTTTATTTACCGGATATGGCAGCTTGGGCAGCGGCCACCCGGGCGATCGGCACCCTGAAAGGAGAACAACTTACATAGTTCATACCTATAGTATGGCAGAATTCGACCGAACTTGGTTCGCCGCCATGTTCACCGCAAATGCCCACCTTAAGTTGCGGTTTGGCACTCCTACCTCTTTCCGTGGCCATTTTGACCAGCTGGCCGACACCTTCTTGGTCCAAGACCTCAAAAGGATCGACCTTGAGAATTCCTTTTTCCAAGTAGATCGGAAGAAATTTACCGGCATCATCACGGCTATAACCAAAGGTCATCTGTGTGAGGTCGTTTGTTCCAAAAGAGAAAAATTCAGCTTTTTCGGCAATTTTATTTGCCATGAGTGCGGCCCTGGGAATTTCGATCATGGTTCCCACAAGAAATTCGATAGTGTCATCATATTCTTCGAATACTTTTTGGGCCGTTTCTCGAATGACCTTCTCTTGGGCAACGAATTCTTCGTAGGTACCTACCAACGGAACCATAATTTCTGGTTTGGCAGTGATTCCTTTCTCCTTTAGGTTGAGTGCGGCCTCGATAATGGCCCTCGTCTGCATTTCGGTGATCTCAGGATAGGTATTGCCCAATCGACAACCTCTGTGGCCCAACATGGGGTTGAACTCATGAAGTTCGGCCACCTTGCCCTTAACGGCGGCCAGGGAAATATGCATATCTTCTGCGAGTTCTTTTTGTGTGGCCAACTGGTGGGGAACGAATTCATGCAATGGCGGGTCGAGCAACCTCACCGTAACGGGAAGGTCTTGCATTGCTTCGAAGATGCCTTCAAAATCGGCACGTTGCATGGGCAATAATTCTTCCAGCGCATTTTTTCTACCCTTGACCGTATCGGCCAAGATCATTTCGCGCATGGCCTTGATCCGGTCGACTTCGAAGAACATATGCTCCGTTCTTGCAAGGCCGATGCCCTGTGCACCAAAATTACGGGCTACTTGGGCATCTTTAGGGGTATCGGCATTCGTTCTTACTTGCATCGTAGCGTATTTGTCCGCAAGTTTCATGACCTCTGCAAATTCACCGCTCAATTCGGGTTGGCAGGTAGCTACCTTTCCTTCGATGATATTTCCGGTAGAACCGTTCAAAGAAATCCAGTCGCCTTCATGATATTCTTTGCCATCGACGGTCAAAGTGCGGTTCTTGTAGTCGATTTTGAGCGCACCCGCTCCTGAAATACAGCATTTTCCCATACCTCTGGCCACTACCGCCGCATGTGAGGTCATTCCCCCTCGAGCGGTCAGAATACCTTTTGCAAGGTTCATCCCTTCCAAGTCTTCTGGTGAGGTTTCTATTCTCGTCAAAATGGTGTTTTTATATTTTTTGGTGTTTTCGGCAAAGAAGACTATTTGTCCCGTTGCCGCACCAGGTGATGCGGGCAGGCCCTGGGCGATAATATTTGCCCGCTTTATCGCTTTCGGATCGAATACCGGATGAAGAAGTTCATCGAGCTTGTTCGGGTCGATTCTTAACAAGGCTTCCCTTTCCTCGATTTGGCCATCTTTTAATAAATCCATTGCGATCTTGACCATGGCCGCTCCTGTACGTTTTCCGTTCCGGGTCTGAAGGATCCAGAGTTTGCCGTCTTGAATGGTAAACTCCATATCTTGCATATCGCGATAGTGCTTTTCAAGAATGTCTTGATACTTATAAAGCTCTTTGTACATAGTAGGCATCAATTCTTCCAAAGAGGGATAATTTGCTGCCCTATCGTTTTCCTCTATTTTTGCCAACTCGGCCCAACGTTGCGACCCCAGCTTTGTAATCTGCTGTGGGGTTCGCACACCTGCAACTACATCTTCTCCCTGAGCATTGATCAAATATTCGCCATTGAAAACATTTTCACCCGTGGCAGCGTCTCGGGTAAAGCATACTCCCGTACCCGAATTTTCACCCATATTACCATATACCATGGCCTGAACATTAACGGCGGTGCCCCATTCAGCGGGGTAACCGTTCATTTTGCGATAGTAGACTGCGCGATCACCGTTCCAGCTATTGAATACGGCCATTATGGCTCCCCATAATTGCTCCCAAGGATCTGTGGGGAAATTTTTACCCGTACGTTTTTTTACGGCATCCTTGAAGTCGTAGACCAAGTCTTTCAAATCTTGAACGGTGAACTGCGTGTCAAGTTCAATTTCCCTTTTGCGCTTGAGGTGCTCCATTATTTCCTCAAAAGGGTCTATGTCATCCTTTGACTCCGGTTTCATTCCCAGCACTACACCCCCGTACATTTGAATGAACCTACGATAAGAATCCCAGGCAAACCGTTCGTTGCCGGTCTTTGATGCCAAGCCCTGAACGACTTTATCATTAAGACCTAGATTGAGAACCGTATCCATCATACCCGGCATTGAAACGCGTGCCCCTGAGCGGACCGAAAGCAATAAGGGGTTGTCTTGATCTCCGAATACGGAGCCCATTGTGCCCTCTATATTTTCGACGGCCGATTCAATTTCTTCTTTGATCAAATTGACCGTGGTTTCTTTGCCCAATTCATTGTATTCGGTGCAAACCTCGGTGGTAATGGTAAAACCGGGTGGTACGGGAATACCAATAACGCTCATTTCAGCTAGGTTGGCACCCTTGCCACCTAAAAGATTTTTCATTTTGCTACTACCATCGGCTGTCTTGTTGCCAAATCGGTAAACCCTTGTACGGGTCTTTTCCATTACTTCCATATTTTATGCTTTTGTACACTTGTTTTTAAAAAAGGCGCCACAAAATTATGGGCTTGCGAGCATGGGTTTTATGACTAAAGTCAGGTCTTGAGCCTTATTGTGCGCTTGTATAAAGTTTTTAAGTGATCGGTTTTGGCCAATATGGAAAACTTGGAAAATGGAGGGACTAAATTTTGAAAGTCATCACCGGTAGTTTGGCATGATTGGCCAAGTCTTCACCAATGCTGCCCTTAAAGAAGTGTGCAAGTCCGCTGCGACCATGGGTCAATACGGCTATAAGATCGGCACCGATCTTATTCGCATGGTTATAAACGCCCCTTTCCACCGAATAGTCCGAAATTTCATGAATTTCGATGCTGCGGGGCAAATCACCGTGATGGGCGACCCTTAGAAATTTATCTGTTTCTTCTTGAATCTCTGTCGTGCTCATGAAATTTATCCCAGGAAGGTTCACCTGTACCAAATGAACCTTGGCATGCAAGCCATTGAATAGTTGGATCGCTTTTTGATAGGCATTCTTGTTTTCGATTCGAAAATCAAAGCCTAGCACCACATTTTCGATCTTAAAATCGGAAGTTTTTTTCTTGATTACAAGCACGGGTACTTCGGATGTTCGAACCACTTTTTCGGTGTTGGATCCAACGAAGATTTCGCCCAGCCCGCCCGTACCGTGCGACCCCATTACTATCAAATCGATATTTTGCTCTTTGGCTACATCGTTGATTTCGCTGAAGATCTTATAGTTCTGTATCGTTTCCGATACTTCGATACCCTTGAGATAGGGTTTGTCCAAAAATTCCGAGAATCTTTTTTTGGATAGTTTCATATAGAACTGGGCCTCCATAAATTCTTGCGAATCGTCTTTGGTGAAAACGGCTTCCGACAGGCCAAGCATATGAAGTACCACAATCTTGGCCTTATACTTTTTGGCAAGTGTTGCGGCAACTTCCAAAGCGTATTCCGAATGTTCTGAAAAATCGACCGGTACAAGAATCTTGTTCATCATAGACTGATTTAGGGGTATGGAATCAATGCTTTTTCATTATGGTTTTTTTCTTGCGCAATTGACCGTCGAGTTCATGTATGGTCTGGTTTAACGATTTTTCAAAATCATCGGTATTCGACTTTGCAAAGATCCTTGGCCCGGGGGCGCTCAATTCTATTTCACAGATTTTTCCATTTCCCGAAGGATCGTTATCCAACTTAAAATGAACTTGTGCGCGAATCAACCAGTCGTACTTTTTTGCCAATTTATTGAGCTTTTGGGTTACAAGCTCGTTCATGCTATCACTGGTTGACATCTGCACATAGTGAATTTCTATGGTCATGGTTTACTGTTTTAAGTCTCAAAGGTAATTGTGCATTACCATAAATCTTATGACAATTATCATTGTTAAAACTTGTAGCACTACCAATATTTGTCGGTAATAAATATGATTCCTCCTACCTCTATGTTTCAAAGGATTATTACTACATTTAGTAATTACGAATCCATTTCACCGATTGGTATGCGCTTGATAAAATGTGTTTTTCTTCTTTTTTTAATGTTTTCTTGCGGGGAGGACCAAGAGAGGATATTTCCTGAGAAAACGGCACTTACCGAGTCGGTCTATTCCTCTGTGACCGTTCAACCGGATAGTCTATATCGGGCCTTTGCCGCTGTTGCCGGCATTCTTGACATGAATTTGGTAGAGGAAGGGGAAATAGTGCGAAAAGAAACTCCCTTGGCACAGATAATCAACAATACGCCAAAACTCAATACCGAAAATGCCAAACTAGCCTTGCGATTGGCCCAAGAGAATTACGATGGAAGCTCCGCTATCTTAAAAGCGTTGGAAGATGAGATACAGGCGGCGACCTTGAAGTTTCAAAACGATTCCATAAACTTTTTCAGACAAAAACGGCTATGGGAGCAACAAATAGGTTCTAAAATCGAATATGATAATCGCAGATTGGCCTATGACCTTTCCCAGAGCAATCTGAGCCTTTTGAATAGCAGATATGACCGAACCAAGAATGAATTGAGAACCCAGGTACAACAGGCAAAAAACAATTATGAGGCCTCCAAGATCAATACCCGAGATTTTACCGTAGCCAGCAAGATAGACGGCAAAGTGTACGCACTTTTTAAAGAGCCCGGGGAGATCGTGACAACGCGCGATCCCCTTGCGGCGATCGGTAGTGCGAATACTTTCATCATCGAACTTTTGATCGATGAGGTCGATATCGTAAGGGTAAAAAAAGGTCAAAAGGTTTTGGTGACCTTAGATGCATATCAAGATCGGGCATTCGAGGCAAAGGTCAGTAAGATCTACCCCCAAAAGGATGAGCGTTCCCAAACTTTTAGGGTCGAAGCGCTTTTTGACAAGGCACCCGTGATATTGTATCCAGGTCTGGCCGGAGAAGGAAATATTGTTATCGCGCAACGGGAGGACGTTCTTGTGATTCCAAGGTCGTATTTGGTAAACGGCAATCAGGTGCAGACTGAAGACGGACTTATCGAGGTCAAAACCGGACTTCAAAATTTGGATAAAGTAGAAATTCTCGAAGGCCTAGACCAAGACACACCAATTATCAAACCCGAGCAATGATCAATTGGAATGTTATTTTAAGTATTGCCAAGACCCACCTGTTGACCAAAATGAAGAGTACCGTTACGGCGGCACTGGGAGTCACTTTCGGTATAGGGGCCTATATCACTTTGGTCAGTTTTATGACAGGGTTGAACGGTCTGCTCGATGGGCTCGTTCTGAACCGTACCCCCCACATTCATTTGTACAATGAAATCGAGCCTTCGAAAAAACAGCCTATCGCGCTATTCGATGACTTTGAGAATGCGTTCAATGTGGTACACTCGGTAAGGCCGAAACAAAGTCAAAAGAAAATTCACAATGCATTACCGATCTTGAATTATCTTAAAAGCGAAGAAGCGGTCAAAGGGGCCACACCGCAAGTTCAGGCACAGATATTCTACATCTCGGGTTCCATAGAATTGGGGGGCAATCTTATCGGTATCGATGTGATGGAGGAAGTTCGTCTTTCAAATTTTCACGACTATATCGTCGAGGGTACTCCAGAGGCCTTGCAAAACAATGACAATGGTATTTTGCTCGGTGCGGGGCTTGCCAAGAAGATGTCGCTCGAGCTTGGGGATCGGGTACAGGTCAGTACCATAGCGGGCGATATTTTCCCCCTCACCATAGTCGGCATCTATCAAAGCGGCCTGGCGGAGGTGGACAATATTCAAAGTTATGTCAACCTAAAGACCACGCAGCGTATACTCGGGGAAGCTCAAAACTATATTACCGATATCAATATCAAGTTATGGAATATGGACAAGGCCGTGCCGATGGCCAGGGAAATGGAACAACAGTTCGACATAAAAGCGACCGATATTAAGGAAGCCAACGCACAATTTGAAACCGGATCCAGCATTCGCAATATGATAACCTATGCCGTATCGATAACCTTGCTTATCGTTGCCGGTTTTGGTATTTACAACATATTGAACATGCTCATATACGAAAAAATGAAGGACATTGCCATACTAAAGGCGACAGGGTTTTCGGGGCGTGATGTGCAATTCATTTTTTTAAGTCAGGCCATGCTGATCGGTATCGTAGGTGGAATTTTGGGATTGTTGATCGGTTTCGGTCTTTCGGTTCTCATCGATAATGCCCCTTTTGAGACCGAAGCATTGCCCACCATAAAGACCTTTCCGGTAAATTATAATGCTTTGTACTATGTGATCGGAATTATTTTCGCTTTGATATCGACGTTCATAGCGGGTTATCTGCCGGCGAACAAGGCAAAGAAAATAGATCCCGTACGTATTATAAGGGGTACTTGAATTGTACTATGAAACTGGTTCTCGAAACAAAAAATATCAACAAACATTTTTACAAGCCCAAAGATTTTCATGTGCTCAAGGATATCACTTTTGGAGTCAAAGAAGGTGAGTTCGCCTCGATAATGGGAAAGTCGGGTTCGGGAAAATCGACCTTACTGTACATTCTCTCAACTATGGATACCGATTATACCGGTGAGCTCTACTTGAACAATACATTGGTTACCGGAAAACACCATCAAGAATTATCGGTTATTCGAAATAAAAATATCGGTTTTGTGTTTCAGTTCCATTATTTGCTCTCTGAATTCAGCGTTATTGAAAACGTGATGTTACCGGCAAAAAAGTTGGGCGAAAAATCACATTCTGAAATTAGGCATGACGCCCATGAGAAATTGAAAATGTTACACATAGCGCATTTGGCCGAACAACGCGCTTCAAGGATCTCGGGAGGCGAAAAACAACGTGTGGCCATTGCCCGCGCCCTTATCAACAATCCCACTATTTTAATGGGAGATGAGCCCACGGGTAATCTCGATAGTCACAATTCTGAAAATGTATTCGATATTTTCAAACGTTTAAAACAAGAAGTAGGACTTTCGCTATTGGTCGTGACCCACGATGAGGATTTTGCCAAACGGACCGACCGTATCATTGAAATGGAAGATGGTCATATACTATCATGATGTCCGAAATTTAATATGGATTCTATTTTTTAGGCTACCTTAAGCAACGGGTTATTTCCATACCTCTGAAACAATACTCGCGATCCCGATGCCCAAGATCAAGAACAGCACAAAACCCCGAAACTGTTCTTGGGTGATTCTATCCAATATTTTTTTGCCCACCCAGGTGCCCAATATACTCACGACCAAAAGAATCGGCACTAGATATAAATGTTCTTTTCGCATATAACCATTGAAGTAGTATACGATCGATCGGCTAAGATCAACGCCCAGATCGATAATGGCTGAAGTTGCTATGAATTTGTTCTTGTCCATTTTGAATGCGGCGAGGGTAATGCCCCTTATCGCCCCTCCAGTTCCCAAAACACCTGCACTAAGTCCCGATAGAGACCCTCCGATTATTGAATTTTTGACGTTAGGTGTCACGACGAGTTTTCTGAAGATCAAGAAAATCAAGCTGAGCGCGATCAAAAATATTCCCAACAAATAGGTCAACATGGTAGCATCGATAAATTTGCTCAACCAAGCTCCGACCGAAACAAATAGCACCGCCGGAATACCCAAAGTCATGACGATTTTCTTATCGAACCCTTTTTTGAACATGGCGATTTTAGAAATATTGCTCGATAAATGGAATAGGGCAGTGATTCCTAAAACCGATTGAAAATCTAAAAAGAAATTGGCAATGGGTACAAAATAGACCGATGAACCAAAACCGCCGACCGTACCCAAAATCTCGGCCAATATGGCCAATATGATAAAAACGGGAAGGTAGCGATCGAGCATAACGGTAAAGTTAGAATTTACCTTGAATAAAAGGAATGATGGACGTCATTATGATTTGTATTTGTTTTACTATCCATGGCAAATTCTTACTAGAGTATGCTACGGGTTATATTTTGAAATAGTATTGCAGGTTCGAGTAAGTTAAAGGAACATGTTTCGAAGCTTGATTGTTTTTCATTCAAATTTGACGGAAGTCATGGACAAGGAACCGCCAACGGGCAGGTCATTGAATAATGTTGTTTCGTCATTTTTGTCTTTCAGGGCCAGTGTATAGAGCAGTGGCAAATAATGCTCCGGTGTGGGAATGGCCAAATCGAATGCCTTACCTTGATTTTTGTAATCGATCAGCTTTTCAAAATTTCCGCTCAAAATCTTTGACTTCATTTTTTCGTTTGCCTCGGTGGCCCAATCGTAGGCATAGGGTTTACCTGCCAATTTGTCCCAAGCGACCAATCTTAGATTATGAACCATGTTTCCACTGCCCACTATCAATACACCCTTTTGTCTCAACGGTGACAGTTGTTTGGCAAGGTCATAATGATCACGGGCGGGTTTTGAATAATCCAAGCTCAGTTGAATTATGGGTATATTGGCACTCGGGTACATGTGCTTGATAACACTCCATGCACCGTGGTCGAGCCCCCATTTCTCATCCAAGCCAATGTCGGTTTTTGTGACGATATCCTTGGTTTGTTTTGCCAATTCAGGACTTCCCGGTGCAGGATATTGAACATCGAACAATTCTTGGGGAAAACCGCCAAAATCGTGAATAGTCCTTGGGTTTTCCATGGCGGTAACGAATGTTCCTTTCGTTTCCCAATGGGCCGAAATACAGAGAATCGCCCTCGGCATGGAAATTTCTCTGCTGACTCTCCTAAATCCATTGACGAATTCATTTTCCTCAATGGCGTTCATCGGACTACCGTGGCCAAGAAATAGAACGGGCATTTTTCCCGAATCGGGTAAGTCCATTATTTTATTTAGATTTTTTAGGTTCATATTGCCAGTAATGTTTACGACGGTAGCTGGTCGTCAAAATGCACATAGTTTATAGTGTTGTTCAATATAGTACTCATGTAATGCGAATATCTCATTGCATGGTGGTCATAGCTTTGGTGAATTGGCTAATGGCAAAAAAAGATAGGCATTAAAATAAGTTTGTTATAAGGTACGCAAAGCGATTCGTCAGAATTGGGTTTAAAAAGCATTTTATTTCTATTTTTAAACAAAATCGAAGAATAATGGCATCACGTAGAAATTTTATTGAAAAGCTTACCGTTTCGGCAATCGGTTTGCCACTTGCCTTTAACGCTACAGGGTTGTTTGCGGCTTCTGACAGACCCTATCAGGGCAAGACGCTTCGGGTCGCCATCATGGGACTGGGCAGTTATGGCACCCGGGTAGCAAAAGCGATGAAAGATTGCAAACGCGCCAAATTGGTCGGTGTCATCAGTGGTACGCCCTCGAAAGTCGAGACATGGCAGAAAGAATACGGTATTCCGAACAAGAATTGCTATAACTACGAAAATTTCGATGAAATAAAGAATAATCCTGATATCGACGCAGTATATGTTATTACTCCCAATGGCCTGCATTGCGAACAAACCATTCGCGTCGCAAAAGCGGGCAAGCATGTAATCTGTGAAAAGCCCATGGGAATCAATGCCGAAGAAGGACAAAAAATGGTCGATGCCTGCAAGGCCGCGAATGTAAAATTGTTGATCGGCTATCGAATGCATTATGAGCCGAACACCGTCGCGGTCATTCGCATGCGAAAGGATGGTGAATTCGGTAAACCCAAATTTTTTCAGGGCCAGTCTGGTTTTGTAATCGGAGATCCAACCCAATGGAGATTGAACAAGAAGTTGGCCGGAGGCGGGGCCATGATGGATATCGGTATCTACTCCATAAACGGTGCCCGTTATATGTTGGGTGAGGAACCCGTCTGGGTCACGGCCCAAGAAACGAAAACCGATACCGAGAAATTTAAGGAAGGTGTCGATGAGACCATTCAGTTTCAGATGGGTTTTCCCAGTGGAGCGGTGGCCAATTGCCTGTCTACCTATGCGATGAACAATCTGGACCGATTCTTTATGACAGGTTCCAAGGGATGGATGGAAATGAGACCGTCTACCGGTTATGGACCTATCAAAGGACGTACCCACAAGGGTGAACTAGATCAGCCCCATACGACCCATCAGACATTGCAAATGGATGGAATGGCAGAACTTATTTTCGAGGGGAAACAGCCCATAGTGCCCGTAAACGGTGAAGAAGGGGTAAAAGACATGAAAATTATCGATGCCATCTATGAAGCCGTGAAATCGGGAAGTAAAGTATCTTTGAATTGAAAAAACAAAAATAGTGGCAATAGAAAACGCGAAACGACAGTTGTTGCAATGTTACGAGCGAATCAAACCGTATGTGCATCGAACGCCCGTGCTTACTTCTTTCCAAATAGATAAGCTTTCAACAAGCGAACTTTTCTTTAAATGTGAGAATTTTCAAAGAATGGGCGCTTATAAAATGAGGGGCGCGACCAATGCCATATTATTGCTCGATGATCAACAGAAGAAAAGGGGCGTGGTTACCCACTCCTCGGGAAATTTCGCACAGGCCCTTTCCCTTGCGGCAAAAAGTATCGGTGTCGAGGCCTATATCGTAATGCCTTCCTCGGCTCCGCAAGTAAAGAAGGATGCCGTTATGGGTTATGGCGGAAAAATCGTTGAGTGCGAACCGACATTGGAGGCCCGGGCCAAAGCGGCACAAAAGATCCAAGTAGAAACGGGCGCTACCTTTATCCATCCATCCAATGATGAAAATGTCATAATAGGGCAGGGCACGGCCTGTTTGGAGTTGTTGCAAGACCATCCTGACCTTGATTTTGTCGTCGCGCCTGTAGGTGGTGGGGGACTCATTGCGGGAACGGCCCTGGCGGTACAAAACTTCGGAAATGATTGTAAGGCTATCGGAAGCGAACCTTTTGAGGTCGATGACGCCTACCGTTCTTTACAAAGCGGAAAAATAGAGGGCAATGAAACGACCGATACGATTGCCGATGGACTTAAGACACAATTGGGCGACAAGAACTTTCCGATTATTTTAGACCACGTCGATGCCATAATCAGGGTGACGGAAGATGAAATAGTAAATGCCATGCGATTGATCTGGGAGCGGATGAAGATTATTGTCGAACCCTCAAGCGCGGTAGCCTTGGCGGCCGTATTGCGCGAGAAACAAAGGTTCAAAAATAAAAAAACCGGAATTATAATTTCGGGGGGCAATGTAGATTTGAAAAATCTTCCTTTTTAACAGACCTGAAATGACATGAGTTCGATTTAAAATTTGGTATTTTACAGTCTTCCGTAAATTGGCACATGTCACCTCGAGCGAAGTCGAGAGGTAGGTAAAATCCGAGTTTTTTGATGAGGTCTCGACTGCGCTCGACCTGACATAGGTTTGCAAACAATTGAAAATCAATATAATGTATTTTATTGATTATATCGAACTCACGTTAAATGGCCATTCATGCCTATGTCCGAACCAGGTTTTCGATAGGTTCTCCCTTGGTGAATTGAACGATATTCAGGGCGGCGAGCCTTGACATTTCGTTTCGCGCTTCTATGGTGGCCGAACCGATATGGGGCAACACGGCGACATTTTCCATATTCAGCAACGGATTATCGGGTTTCATGGGTTCAGGATTGGTAACATCCAATCCGGTGCCCCAAATGGTTTTGTTGCGAAGTGCGGCTATAAGATCCGGTTCATTGTGAATGCCTCCTCTTGCGGTATTGATGAAAATGGCCGACGGTTTCATTTTCGAGAATGCCTCGGCATTGAACAGTTCTTTGGTTTCTTCCGAAAGTCCGGCATTTACCGATAGCACATCACTTTGCCGCAACAGTTCATCAAAAGTAACATACGTTGCCTTTAAGCCTTTTTCCGCTTCTGGATTTCTGGTTCTATTGTGATAAATGACCTTCATATCATAGGCTCCGAAACAGCGTTTGGCGAATTCGGTTCCTATTCTTCCCATTCCGAAAATACCAACGGTCTTTCCTGTGAGTTCCATGCCCAAATTGGCCTGTGGACGAAAATGCCCCCAATCTCCTGAAATGATCGTTTTGTGCATATGGAACATTTTGCGTGCCACTGCCAACATCAGCCCAAAAGCGATATCGGCGGTTGCATGTGACATGGCATTTGGCGTATTGGCGATGGGAATGCCCAATTCAGACGCTTTTTTTAGATCGATATTGTTGTACCCGGCCGCAAATTGCGAAATCAATTTCAGGTGTTTGTTCTGATCGAGAAAATCGGCATCCAGTTTATAGATGCTTGAGGAGAGCAGAATATCATGCTTTTGGCTGGCCGTGATAAGTTGTTCCCTGTTCATGGGAAGATCGTTGGTCCATGTAGTGACCTCTAATCCTTCTTTTTTGAGCATCGCTATCCCAATGGAAGGAAAATTCAATGAAACCAATACTTTCATTTTGAAGTTTTGAGGGATGTTAATATTCAAGCAGTTCTATTTTTCTAAAATCGATGGGATGGCTGTTCGATTGTAAGGAAATATATCCGCTGTTCACTGAGGTGTTGCCATTCTTGATGAACATTTTCGCAAACTCGTTCTCGGGATCATAAGAAGGGTTGGCGTAATCCATGATTTCTTCCCCATTGACGAAGTGGGTCATTTTTCCATCTTTGACATCGATTTCGATGGTGACCCATTGGTCGCCGTGAAAGGTTCGGCCCACCTTGGCCGGTGCGCAAAAGAGATCGCTTTTCACTCCGTCTACCTCGACTTTCATGCCTATGCCGCAAATGGCACCCAAAGGCCTGTCATCGGTACCATTGCCCCCATGTAGGTTGTATTCGAGACAAATAGGAAATTGTTGGTCCAATTTTACCGTATTCGGGGGTTGGGTATGGATCTGAACCCCACTATCGCGATACCCCCATTCAGGGGCTCCCGGTGCCGTTTCGCCGACGAAACGGTATTCCACTTTCAATCTGTAGTTTGAAAGTTCCTTTTCATAAAAGAGTGCGCCGAACCGTTGCCCGAATTCAGGGCCGTATTCATCGTAACGTATGCTCAGAATGCTGTCTTCGACCCTGAAAGTACTTCCGAAATTCTCGCCCAAAGGGTAACCGTTTATTTTCATCGTCCAGCCCTTTAGGTCCTTACCGTTGAAAATCGATGTCCATTCATTTTTTGCTTTTTCCTCGTTAATAACGGGTAATTCCCGTTTCTCCTTGCAGGCCGTCATTGTCATCAAGACGATAAAAAACAAGATGTTAAAGATTTGGTTTTTAAGCCTTGGCATTTACGTTACTCTTTTCAAGAATTGGATTTTCCTTTTAAAAATAGCAATATAATCAAGATGTGCCGGTAAAAAGAGTATTTGGTTACGAAAGGCCTTCTTGAAGATCGATGCTTTTCTTATTTTTAAGATGTTTAAGTTCAAATAAAATAAGACAAGCTATGTTTTTCGAATTAAGATCATGGCCATTGGTCGCAATGGTATTTTGCCTTTGTTTGCTTTCTTGTAAAGAGAGATTGTCGGATACTGAAAAGACTATTGCGAATACGATGGTCGATTCTAGGTTGACCTATGGGGAGTATACTGCAGACCCTACCGATGTCATAATTTCTAGGGAAGATTACAAGAACCGTTTATATGGCTTTTGGCTGGCGCAGTGCATTGCAAATTGGACGGGATTGGTTACCGAAATGGACAAAATAGGAATTCCGACCAAAGACGGAAAAGGGGGCGGTTTTTATACGCGTGATGACTGGGGCAAGCCCGACCGGCCTAATCTTTGGGGCTCCAATACATATTCTGAAACCATTGATTTTCTCTACGCAGCTGAAGATAGTATCTGGGGTGCCGACGACGATACCGATATCGAATACATCTACCAAACCTTATTGTACGAAAATGAAACGAGCATCTTGACGGGCGAACAGATCCGTGAGGGCTGGTTGAAACATATCAAAACCGAAGAAGAGAATTTTTTGTGGGTCTCGAACCAAACGGCTTTGGACTTGATGCAAAAGGGAATGGTCCCGCCGGCTACCGGAGACCCGAGTAACAATGCCGATTATGAGATGATCGATGCCCAGCTTACTACCGAGATTTTTGGTTTTTTTGCCCCGACCCGCCCTGACGTGGCCTTGAAAATGGCACGTTTGCCCATTCAAAATGTGGCACGGCAAAATGCGGAATGGATTTCAGAATTCAATGTCATCATGTATTCATTGGCTCCTTTGGCGAATCCAAATAAATCGATGAAAGAGAATTTGACATGGATGGCCTCTGAGGCGGGAAAAAGACTTCCTGATGATTCTTATTCCGCAAAGATGTATGATTTCGTAAAGACCCGATATGAATCGGGATCGACTTGGGAAGAAACCCGTGACGCCCTTCATGAAAAATACCAGGTGCGTCAAGAAGACGGGTATGAGTGGGCTACGAAAGATAAGGTCTGTAACGGCTGTTTTGCTGCGGGCATCAATTTTGGCGCCAGTATCATAAGTCTGTTCTATGGGGAAGGTAATTTAAAGGAAACCATTAAGATCGGGGCACTTTGCGGGTGGGATTCCGATAACCCCACCGCTACTTGGGGCGGACTATTGGGGTTCATGCTCGGCAAGGAAGGCGTTGAAAAGGCCTTTGATATGAAGTTTGCCGAAAAATTCAATATACACAGAACACGGGTCGGTTTTCCGAACAATGGAATCGATGATTTCAACAATATGGCCGAAAAAGGTATTTACATAATTGATAGGGTGGTACAGGAAGAAATTGGTGGGGGCATCGACTTGAATAAGGATGTTTGGTACATTCCTAAAAGCGGTTGGACCATTGCGCCTGGTAAATAAAGGGCTTAAGACATTTCCCAAAATAAATCAAGAGCATACCTTTTAATCGAGGAGAATTCCCCGATGCTCTGCGTCGGGGTTCTTATGAAATGTCATTCCCGCGAAGGCGGGAACCGAAATTCTTTATTGCTTTCCGCCTAGATAAAAACTGCCCGAATTGCGTATTTCACCTAGTTTTTGCCCATTTAAACCATTATTTCCACCAGATAGTGACCCTAGCATGGCCTTTGGTTTCTAATTACCATGTATAACGACAAAATGATGTAATTATGAAAACAGCTGTACTTATCAAGGAGATTTATTTGGAAGGTTTTAGAAATCTGGGCCACTTCATACTAAAGAATTACTTGAAGATTTTCGCATGGTTCAGTTTCTTGCTCATAGTGGTCGGTCTATATGCATTGCTATTTAGAATTTTCACCGGTTTTGCCTTTGATTAGGCAGGTTTATCGTGATATGGGAAGGCCCTGATCATGGTCAGGGCTTTTTTATTGAAAAATAGGAAATAATCCAAAAAATAGGAAATATTCCATATATTAGCATGCTTTTTGGTATGCAATGAACAAAACCATTCTTCATCTCGATCTCGATACTTTTTTTGTATCGGTAGAGCGTAAGCTCGATAGCCGTTTAGAAGGCAGGCCGATACTTGTCGGTGGTATCAGTGATAGGGGCGTTGTCGCAGCTTGTAGTTATGAGACAAGAGGTTTCGGTATACACTCGGGAATGCCCATGAAAATGGCTAGGGAACTGTGTCCCGAAGCTGAAGTAATTAAGGGTAATGCGGGTACCTATAGTCAGTTTTCCGATGTAGTTACCGAGATCATTAAAGAGAAAGTGCCCTTGTTCGAGAAATCGAGCATCGATGAGTTTTATGCCGACCTAACGGGTATGGACCGTTTCTTCGGATGCTATAAATATGCATCTGAATTGCGGCATAAGATTATAAAAGAAACGGGTCTGCCCATTTCGTTCGGACTTTCGGTAAACAAGGTGGTTTCTAAAGTGGCGACGAACGAAGCCAAGCCCAACAATCAATTAAAGATCGATTACGGATTTGAAAAACCTTTTCTGGCCCCGTTATCCATTAAAAAGATACCCATGGTGGGCGATAAGACCTATCAAATCTTGCGCAATCTGGGATTACGCCAAATAAAGACAGTTCAAGAGATGCCTATGGATGTAATGCAGCGTGTGCTGGGCAAAAATGGTACCGTCATCTGGAAACGTGCCAACGGCATCGATCATACACCTGTGATTCCGTTCTGCGAAAGAAAGTCCATTTCTACCGAACGCACTTTTGATAGAGATACCATCGATGTCATGAAGTTGAAGGGTATTCTGATCGCTATGACCGAGAACTTGGCCTACCAGTTAAGGCGGGGCGAAAAGTTGACCGCCTGTATCGCGGTAAAGATCCGCTATTCCGATTTCAACACCTACACCAAACAACTTCGAATACCCTATACCAGTGCCGATCATATTTTGATCCCGAAGATCTTGGAACTGTTTAAAGCGCTTTACTACCGAAGAATGTTGGTACGCCTGATAGGTATTCGTTTCAGTCATTTGGTCAGCGGTAATTATCAGATCAACTTGTTCGAAGACACCGAAGAGGCCTTGAACCTTTACCGGGCCATGGACCATATTCGAAATCGCTACGGCGATAAAAGTGTTGTACGTGCTTCGGCCATGGGGAAGAATACCATTGGGCGAATGCACAATCCGTTCAACGGGCAACCGCCGATCGTTTTGGCACATAGAAAACAATAAGCCCCTAGCCCCCAAAGGGGGGAGTTAGAATTACTAAATATGAAGTTGAAAGCAGGCAGTTTTCAGTTGTAGTTGGTAGCTAAATAAAAGGTTCAGGGAATAGACAAAGATCTTTATGAAAATCTTTTTTGTTCTGTGAGACCCTGTGTAACAGTTTTCTAAAGGTTTAGGCAAACACCGAACTACTTTGAACTTGAATTTGACACTTGCAGTTGAACTTTAAAAGTCTAATCTCTAAAATCTAGCGTCTAACATCTATCTAAACTGCCATACATATTATAGTCTCCGTTTCGGAACTTTTTCCGAAAAAGAACTCTTGCGCCTTGCCCAAGAGAATCATGTAACGCGATTGGCGTTGACCGACATCAACAATACCTCCGCCAACCTCAACTTTGTACGATTGGCTCCTGAATATGGTATAAGACCTATACTTGGTATCGACTTCAGAAATGGGGTCGACCAATGCTATGTAGGCATCGCCAAGAACAATGAAGGCTACCTTGAGTTGAACAATTTTCTTTCAGAGCATCTACATAAAGAAACGGCATTTTCGCCGATTGCAGCTCAGTTCGAAAATGCCTATGTAGTGTATCCTTTCGAAAAAGTGGTGCAAAACAATCAACATGGGTTTAAAGAGCATGAGTACATAGGGGTTTCCATTGCCGATTTGCGACGCTTGCCCTTTTCAAGATTACTGAAATTGAAACATAAACTGGTCGTACAACAGCCCGTTACCTTTAGAAATAAAGCCGATTTCAATGCACATCGGTTGTTAAGGGCCATTGACAATAATATTTTACTGAGCAAGTTGGACAAAGCCGAAGAAGCCAAGGAAGATGAAAAAATGTTCCCTATCGAAAATTTGGCGGCCGCTTTTTCAGAGTATCCCTTTATTCTTGAAAATACCGAACGGCTACTAAACTCGTGCAGCATCCATTTTGACTTTTCAAAAAAACGGTTGCCACAAAACCTTGAAACCTATACCGATAGTCGGAAAGAAGACGAAGAAATGATTGAACGGCTCTGCCGGGAAGGGTTGCCCTATCGCTATGAAAATCCGGGAAAAGATATTTATGATCGACTTCAAAAAGAGTTGCGATTGATCAAAGAGAAGGGCTTCGTCTCTTATTTCTTGATCAATTGGGATATTGTTTCCGAGGCGCGAAGAAAAGGGTTTTTCTATGTGGGCCGGGGTAGCGGGGCGAATAGTATCGTAGCTTATCTGCTTCGCATCACCGATGTGGATCCAATAGATCTCGATCTCTATTTTGAACGGTTTATCAATCTGTACCGGGCCAATCCGCCAGATTTTGACATCGATTTTTCGCATCGGGATCGGCCGGTAATGACCGAATATATTTTTAGCCGTTTCAAGCACGTGGCCCTTTTGGGCACCTATGTCACTTTTAAGGAGCGGGGCGTGATCCGTGAATTGGGAAAGGTATTCGGACTCCCGAAAAGCGAAATCGATTTTCTGTCGGAAGGCAGATATGATGTTTCAAAACTCGATGAGGTTTCTCGTTTGGTCATAAAATATGGACGGCTGATCAAGGGCATGCCCAATTATCTGAGCATTCATGCCGGGGGTATCTTGATCAGTGAAAAACCGTTGCATTGGTTTTCGGCGACGAACCTGCCGCCCAAGGGATTCCCTACGACCCATTACGATATGGTTATTGCCGAAGATGTGGGCCTCTACAAATTTGATATTCTGGGCCAGCGCGGACTTGCAAAAATCAAGGACTCCTTAGAGATCATCAAGTACAATCGCCCTGATATCGATAATACGCTTGACATTCATAATGTCAAGAAGTTTATAGAAGATCCCGTGATCAACGACCTTGTAAAAACCGCACAATGCATGGGCTGTTTTTATGTAGAGTCGCCCGCTATGCGAATGTTGCTCAAAAAATTGGAAGTCGATAATTATCTGGGGCTGGTCGCCGCAAGCTCGATCATACGGCCCGGGGTTGCCAAAAGCGGTATGATGCGCGAGTACATCCTTCGTCACCGTGACAAAGGTAGGGCCGAAGAAAAGGCACACCCGGTAATGATGAAGATAATGCCCGAAACCTATGGTATAATGGTCTATCAAGAAGACGTCATCAAAGTGGCCAACATTTTTGCCGGCCTTGATCTGGGCGAGGCCGACGTATTGCGCCGTGGTATGAGTGGAAAATTTAGGTCACGGTCAGCGTTTCAGAAAGTGAGGGATAAGTTTTTTGAGAATTGTAGAAAAAGAAAATATGATGAAGAACTGATCAAGGAAATTTGGGAACAGATCGCTAGTTTTGCGGGCTATGCCTTTGCCAAGGGGCATTCGGCGAGCTATGCCGTAGAGAGTTATCAGACACTTTTTTTGCGGGCCTATTTTCCACTGGAATATATGGTGGCCGTACTCAACAATGGCGGCGGATTTTACCGCCCTGAATTCTATGTTCACGAGGCGCGGATGTTGGGTGCTGCGATACATCCGCCATGTATCAACAGAAGTTTTGATAAAAATGTAATCTACGGGACCGATATTTTTCTTGGCTTCGGCTATCTGCGAGAACTTGAAAACCGTGTATCTGAACGCATCTTGAAAGAGCGAACGGCAAATGGAAATTTTACCTCCTTGGAAGATTTTCTCGATCGTGTTTTTATGACCATAGACCAGGCCAGTATTCTGATCCGTATCGATGCTTTTCGGTTTACCGGGATCAACAAGCACCAATTGCTGTGGAAGGCCTACCTCTTTCTCAATAAGAACGTAAAGATCGACCACCCGAAACTGTTTCCTCCGCGACACCAAAATTTCAAGATCCCCCAACTGAACACTACCAAATTGGAAACGGCCTTTACCCAAATGGAGCTTTTGGGGTTTTGCCTTTGCAGTCCTTTCGATTTATTGGCCGAGCCACCAAAGAATAATCGGTGCACTAAGGATTTAAGGCGCTTTTTGAACCGTCATATCGATATTTATGGCTATCTGGTGACCGTTAAGAATACTACCACTCACAATGGCAAACGTATGCATTTTGCGACCATGATCGATCAAGAAGGCCAAGTTTTTGACACGGTGCTCTTTCCGCCTGTGGCGGCCCGGTATTATTTCAGGGGCAGGGGCGTTTACCGCTTTTATGGCAAAGTGGTCAGCGAGTTCGGTTTTTTGAGCATCGAGGTCATCAAAATGTTGAAACAAGATTATATTCCAGACCCTAGATACGCCGATATGAAAACAAGTGTCAGGGTCTTTCAACAAAAAGACAGTTACAAAGTCGATACCAATGTAGTGCCCACAACTCGAAAAAAACCATCGGCACATAAATTCGTCCCGATTATACATTAATTTTTCCTCAGTATTCGAAGAACCTTATTTTTAAAGAATTACCCTACATCTGTTTTTGTCCACCCAAATAAACAAGTTCATCATGGAGACCCGTTATATCAAAAAGAAAACCGCAAAACTTTATACGAACGATACGGATGGCGGTTATGAACAAATATTGATTTATGGCGAAGAGGTCAAGACCAGCGGTCAGCCCATGAACGGTAGGATCAAGGCCACCTATCGAAATAAGTATGAAGGATATGTCAACACCGATGAATTGATGGTAAATGGCGAATTGGAAATCTACTTTATTGATGTAGGTCAAGGAGATGCGGCCTTGGTGGTGACCCCAAATCGAAAAAAAATCTTGATCGATGGTGGTGCCAATGGTCAGGCAAAGGGCTTTTTGCAGTGGAAATACCAACTGGCGGATCTTGCTTCGCCCGATTTAGTTATCGACCTAATGGTCTTGAGCCATGCCGATGGAGATCATCTTAAAGGATTGATAGATATTCTTGAACATCCGAAAATCGAGGTCAAACGGATTCTTCATAACGGAATAGGGCTTTTTGACGGGATGGATGAGAAATCGGGAGACCGCAGTGCCGATGGTAATTATTTGACAACGTATCATTCGGGATTGGCCGATCTACAAAATTTGCAGCTGCGCAATCCGTTCGATGATTGGATCGCCTTGATACAACAGAAAAATATTATTTATACCGCGGTAAACCATGAAACGGGATTTGTTGACACTGGCGATCCAGTTATAGCTATGGAAATATTGGGTCCTGTTATAGCACATGACGCAGTGGGAAATCCGAGGTTTAAATGGTTCAAGAACCATCCGCACACCATTAATGGTCATTCGGTCGTTTTTTCCATACAATATGATAAAGTACGGATATTGTTTTCAGGTGATGTGAACATCGAAGGCAGCAAATATTTGTTGGAACATCCGGGAACTGAACAGAAATTACGTGCCAATGTGCTGAAAACACCGCATCATGGTAGCCACGAATTCCATCCCCCGTTTCTTGCGGCCGTCCGCCCTCAAATTTCGGTCGTATCTTCGGGTGACTCACCAGACCATGGGCATCCGCGCGCCAATTTTATAGGGGCCATTGGCTTGGCTTCGCGCTCAAGGGCCCCATTGGTCTTTTCAACGGAAATCGCCAGCACTTTTACCGATGTCAATGAAATTGATTTGATGGAAGTAGTGCCCGATGGCTCATTGAGCATTAACGATATAATCGGTGCCCGATTGTTCAAAAAACGATTGAACGGTATGATCAATGTGAGAACCGATGGAAAAGATTTATATGCCATGCGCAGGGTGACCGCTTGGTATTGGTGGGAATCATACGGGCCTTTGCACGCAGAAGACTTTCCGACAATCTTATAACAGGGTGATTATTGTTTTAATGAAATATTCCGATACTCGACTTTCATGGGCGGCCCTACATGTACTTGCATACCTAGTTTGCCAGAAGCATTTCTGTTGACAGAGTCGTTGTCGATTACCTCGCTCATCAAAATACCGTTGATAAAATGTTGCATGGTATTGCCCTTAACGACCAAATGTGCTTCGTTCCAATCATTATTAATCTTCGTTTTTAGCGAATCCATGTGTCCTAGCGACTCCAATACTTTTCGGCTTTGCCATGCGTTTCTTTGTACATTGTTTCTTAGCGATTCGGGCTCTGAAGCATTTTCTTGTGTTGAGATTTCTGCCTTTTCACCGCGATAGGCCAAGGTCGTACGCTTTCTTTCTTCATAATTTTGGCCGGTATACCGATGCTTACCGTCAATATCGGCTTGATACCCTCGAAGCGCAAAGGGAATCGTATCTAAAAGTTCACTACGATAATTGATGCCACTATTGCCATTTTCCGAAATTCGGAATTCTAACTTAAGCTCAAAATCAGAGGGCTCGCCGCCTTGCCAAATAATAAAGGTATTGGCATCCAAAAGGGTTTCCGGGGTAATTTCTCCAATTAGGCTTCCGTTTTCCACGCGCCAGTAGGTAGGATCGCCATCCCAATTGTTAAGAGTGCTTCCATCAAAAATCGACTCGAACCCGTCAGCAGTTCCGACTTCTTCGACCATAGCTTCGGTCGGCTTTTCTTGGGCCTTATCCTTACACGAGCCAAAAACCAAGAGAACGACACTGGTAATTGGCAAAAATAATTTCTTAATCCCGTATTGGCTAAAGTTGGCAATCATAATAGGTGAATTTGGCTGATGTTGGACAATCATCTTCTAAAGTACGAATATTATTTATTTGTTACCTTAGACGGAATACGATTGAAAAGTGATATAAGTATATGAAAATTAGGATAAAAGGTAATTCGATTCGCTTTCGTTTGACCCGGACCGAGGTAAAAGTACTCTGTACCGATGGGCGGTTCGAGGAACGGACGGAATTCGACAACACTTTTTTTTCGTATGCAGTGGCGATTTCAAACGAGGTACGACAATTAACGGCAAGGTTCAATGATAATACAATAACGCTTCTGTTGCCCAAAAATGAACTGGGTGATTGGGAGGCCAATGATGAGGTCGGTTTTCAGAATATGTTTCGGCTCGACAATGGCAAGGAACTCTTTTTGTTGCTCGAAAAAGATTTTGCCTGTCTTGAAAATACCGCTGAGGATCAATCGGACAATTATCCAAATCCGAAGGCTTGTTGATTCATTTTGTCGGAATGTAAAAAGTATATTATCACATGCAAGAATTTCGAAGAAACGTTTCGATACAAGGCTCTGAAGATTTTACGGGCATTGACCTTAAAGAACCTCTGCAGGTAGCTGCAGGGGCTTTGGGGGTAAAGGCCGCCATGGAGCATAGTTTTAGGGAAATGGGTGTCGTTCGGTCGATGCGGGCATTGCTCGAAATGAATCAAAAAGATGGTTTTGACTGCCCTAGCTGTGCTTGGCCCGACCCTGAAAAGCCTTCGAAAATCGGTGAGTTCTGTGAAAATGGGGCCAAGGCCTTGGCCGATGAGGCGACCATGAAAAAGGTCGATGCCGATTTTTTTGAAAAACATTCCGTTGAAGCACTTTCCCTTCTTACCGATTATGAACTGAATAAGTTCGGGCGTTTGGTCGAACCGCTGGTATTGCGCCCGGGAAGTATTCATTACGAACCCATCGAATGGGAAGAAGCCTTCGATTTGATCTCGGACGAATTGCATAAGCTCGATTCGCCTGACGAGGCGATTTTTTATACCTCCGGAAGGTCGAGCAACGAGGCCGCTTTTTTGTATGGAATGTTCGCCCGTGCCTTCGGAACCAACAATATGCCCGATTGCTCCAATATGTGCCACGAATCAAGTGGAGTGGCCCTGAGCGAAACTTTGGGAATCGGAAAAGGTTCTGTCAAACTGGAAGATTTCTACGGCGCGGAAGTAATCATAGTGGCGGGGCAGAACCCCGGCACGAACCATCCGCGAATGCTTTCGGCCCTTGAAAAGTGTAAAAAGAACGGCGGGAAAGTCATAAGTATCAATCCACTTGAGGAAACCGGACTCGTAAGTTTCAAGAATCCGCAACATTTAAACGGGTGGATCGGTTCTGGACAGGGCATGGCCGACCTGCATTTGCCCGTTAAGATCAACCAAGATATTCCTTTGGTCAAATTGATCCTTAAAAAATTGGCCGACCTCGATGCCAAAGACCGTGCGGTTTTCGACCATCAGTTTTTGGAAACCTATGCCGAAGGTTATGAAGAACTTATCGCCGACCTTGCCAAGTATGATGAGGATGAATTGTTGCGGCTGAGCGGGGTCGACCAAAAGCGTGTCGAGAAAGCGGTTTCGCTTTTGGCCGGTAGATCAAAGATCATCATTTGTTGGGCGATGGGCCTGACACAGCATAAAAATGGGGTAGCCAATATTCGCGAGTATGTGAACTTATTATTGCTCAAGGGCGCTATTGGAAAACCGAATGCCGGTACATGCCCCGTGCGCGGCCACAGCAATGTACAAGGCGACCGAAGTGTGGGCATTATGCATTATGTCGACGAATCGTTGAACGAACGCATCGAAAAACATTTGGGGTTTACACCACCGATCAAAGAGGGTGTCGATACGGTCGGTGCCATAAGGGCCATGCATGAAGGCAGAACCAAGGTTTTTATGTGCCTGGGTGGCAATTTTTTGATGGCCGCTTCCGATACTGAATATACGGCAGATGCGTTACAGCGATGTGACCTGACGGTCCAGGTGAGCACAAAACTGAACCGTACCCATCTTGTTACGGGCAAAACGGCATTGATTTTGCCCACTATCGGCCGATCGGAAAAAGATATAAAAGACGGGAAACAGCGTTATTTTACGGTAGAGAACAGTATGGGTCGTGTCACACAGTCCAAAGGGTTGCTCAAACCTGCCTCCTGTAATATTATTAGCGAACCCGAGCTTATTGCAAAAATGGCACATGCCTATTTCAAAGGAAATCATTCCGTGGACTGGCTCGTCTTGGGGAATGATTTTGATTTGATTCGGGAATATATCGATAAGGTAGCAAAGGGATTTGAAAACACTACCGAGCGTTCAAAGGGCACGGGGTATTATCTGCCCAACAATGTTCGTGAACGCGATTTCAGCAAACTTCCGAACGGTAGGGCCCAAATCACCATTAACGATTTGCCCGACCAGCGACAGGGCAAGAACGAATTTATGTTGATGACCATCAGGTCGCACGACCAGTTCAATACCACCATTTACGGACTTGATGATCGGTACAGGGGGGTCTATAATGAAAGGAGGGTATTATTTATGAATCCCGGTGATATGCAATCCCTGAATCTAAACAAGTTTGATGTCGTAAATATCAAGAGCAATTATGACAATCGTATACGCACGGCACAACGGTTTTTGGTCATTCCTTATAAAATACCGAAAGGAAATTTGGCGGCCTACTTTCCGGAAACCAATGTTTTGGTGCCATATAACCATTTTGCGGAAAAAAGTAGGACCCCGATCAGTAAGTCGATAAAGGTGAGCTTGGAGATAGCGGCAGAATAGTATTTGGTATAGGCAATTCTAAAAAACGACCATAGTAATTGAAAGGGAATAAGGAAAAATTTAAAAAGCTTTGTCGATTGCACGGACTATTGACTGCATTACTATTGGGCTTTCTCTTAAAACAGCAGCATGGTTTTTCTGCAAAATCCTGTTCATTTTCGATTGAAAATTCGTTAACTTGATGAATATAAGTTAGTCGCATAACGTATCTATATTGTTTTTTAGAGTTTGTTTATCTGAAGATATTGTGATTTATATCCTACCATGCTCGATTTTTATAATTTTGTAAAGGACAACCCGGTATTCAGACAATTCTTCGTCGATGAACTCTTGTTTACGGCATATGATTGCCCTATTGAGGTTTCGCCACTGGATTATTGGGTCGATAAAAATTATTTTTGCTACGTCACAAAAGGCGGTGCCAAATGGAAGACCCCTAAACAAGAATATATATTCAAGGTCGGTGACGGCGCATTTCTTACCAAGGGAGCGCATCGCGTCTTCAAAATATTGAATGGGGAATTTTGTGCACTGCTCATCTTTATCCCCGATGAATTTATTAAGTCCGTTGTTAAAGACCATTTGCCTTCGAACCAAATTAAGTCTTGTTCAAAACATTCCGATACGGTCATACCCTTGCATCTTGACAGAACCTTATTAGATTACTTCAATTCAGTGCTCAATTACTTTTCCTTGCGCTCAGCCCCATCAAAAGATCTTTTGGGCATAAAGTTCAGGGAACTAATCATAAATATTATGACCCAGGACCATAATCCGGCACTGACCTCTTATTTTATCGAAACATCGAGTAGCGTCAAAATATCCCTCGAAAGGGTCATGGAAGAAAACTTCGTCTTCAATCTGAGTATGACGGACTTTGCCAAATTAAGTGGAAGAAGCCTCGCAACATTCAATCGGGATTTTTCTAAAAAATATGGTACTTCCCCTGGCAAATGGCTTAAAAACAAGCGACTGGAATACGGTAAGTATCTACTTGAAACCACGAACCTTAATATCAGTGAAATTACGCTAGATGCCGGTTTCGAGAATACTTCACATTTCGTAAGGGTTTTCAAGGAAAAGTACAAACAACCTCCTCTTAAGCTCCGAAAATCTTTCCGGAACATATACTCTTGAGCACAAAAATGAGCTTTAGAGAACATTATTTGAGTTTTTGGGAAAATGCTTTCCGCTACTTCATTTTTACCTTGCCATTATTATAATAGAAGGGATACAAAACATTTCAATTCTGCCAAGAGATAAAGGTTCTACCTCTTTTTTGCCAGATTTAACATGTTGGAACTACCCTAGTTCAAAATTTAGATATAATGGAAAAGAGAAAATTCATTTTTTTAGTGGGTGTATTATTTCTAATATCCTGCGGTAGTGATGACTATGTTATACTTGACCCAAATAAGGGAAATAAGCCACCATCTTCATTTGAACTTATCAATGTGCCGGATGAATCTATAGATGTCACCCCGACTCCAACGCTTGAATGGGAATCGGCCATGGACCCTGACGGGGATAGCATTACCTATGACCTATATGTGGACACCATCGAGGAGCCCATCAATAAGGTCGCAGAGAACATTGCCGGTACCAACTTTACGCTGGAATCTACTATGGCCCTTTCCCCAGCCAGGGACTATTATTGGAAAGTAGTAGCCAAAGATGGTAAGGAAGGAGAGACAAGCTCTATCGTTTTTACTTTCAGGGTTAAAAACTTGGATGATGCCAAAAAGTTGGACGCTCAGACCCCCTTTTATCCCATAGAAAACCATACCTCGGTAGTCTTTGATCAAAAAATGTGGGTCTTGGGCGGTTTCGATAATGGAGAGGCCTCCAGTACACCATGGGAGAGTTCGGACGGTAAAAATTGGTCAATATTAATTGTTGGTTCCGAAGAACGGTTCACCCCAAGGTTCTTTCACGCCGCTACAGTTTTTGAAGATACATTGTGGGTGGCCGGAGGTGTTGCGGAAGGTGTTTTTGCTTCGGATATATGGTACAGTGATAATGGAGGAAGATGGAATAAATTGGATCAAAATATGGGTTTTACGGAGCGGGCGGAACATACGTTTACTTCATATAACAATATGCTTTGGATTATTGGGGGATCCAATAATTCGGGCAAACTAGGGGATGTCTATGCTTCTTCAGACGGCTCAAATTGGACAAGGACTGTAGAACAGGCCGCATTCGGCAAGCGTAATTTTCACCAGACGGTCGCCTTCCAAGATAAATTATGGGTAATCGGAGGTATAGACGAAAACGGGGATTTCAAAAACGATGTCTGGAACAGTACCGATGGCATTTCTTGGAACGAAATAACTGCTCATGCCGAATTTTCGCCACGGGGCTTTCATAAGGTTCTGGTCTTTAATGACAAGATTTGGGTAATCGGTGGTGGTGCCGAAAATGATATCTGGTATTCTGAAGATGGTAGGGAATGGTACGATGCCTCGCCTACAAACCGATTTCCCATAAAAAGCGGGTTCACCACGCTCTTTCACCGAAACAAAATCTGGATTCTTGGTGGTAGTGCAACCAACGAAGTATGGACCATTGATTATCATTTTTTTCAAAATTAAGTACATGATGAAAAATATAGGAACAATCATTTTAATCACAGTTCTCCTCTTATTGACCAATTGTGGTAAAGATGAAGGCCCAGAACCGCAACTTGAACAAAACCGTCCGCCGGGTGCGTTTACCCTTTTATCACCAGAGAACGGGGCCGAAGATGAACTGCGAACTCCGACCTTAAGTTGGGAAAAAGCCCTAGATCCCGATGGTGATGAAGTTACCTATGACCTTTATCTTGGAAAACAGGGCGAACCTACTTCATTGTTGGCAGAAGCTTTAACGGTCAATTCATTTACGAGTATCGACACCTTAGATTTTTATCGGGAATACCAATGGAAGGTAATTGCAAAAGATGCCAAAGGCGCATCGACAAGTAGTCCGGTAAAGTCCTTTTTTGTAAAACCGCCGTCCATCGTAGTTTTAAGGAGGCATGCCATAGATACCGCCGATAAATATTTTGAATATGCCGACGACGGGTATCTTGACGAGCTTGAAGATCATAACCAAAGGGGTTGGGGTCTTAAATATGATACTGCAACTGAAAAATTAGAGCGAAGTTACCAAGGGATGCAAGAGGCCTTTGTATATAACTATTATAAGGATATGCAGGAAACAGTTACAGGGTCTTCCATTGAACGCTCGGAAAGCTGGTTGTTTGAATATGACAGTCCCTTTGAGGCATTGACAAGAATTTATCACGAGATTCGGGAATTAGGCGGAACAAACCTGGTTGAAGATATTTCATTTATCTATGAGGACAGGGTTAGTATCGTAGATACCAGTGCTCCAAAACCAATCCAAATCTTTATTGCCAGCGTAACAGACAGTGGCACCACTTCCAAAAAAATAGAGGTGGAATGGATCGAGGAAAACATCGCAAAAATTACAACGGAATTGAACTCTCCCGACGGATTTGTATTCAGTGAACAATTCGAATACGAATATGACAATAACGTTAACCCGTACTATACCATTATCAGGGAGCAATTCGGGTTCGACGCCTTTTATGTCACGAACTTTGAAACAGGCCTGGAGACCATCGATTTTGGGCCTTTTTATTGGCAAAGTAAGAACAATATCACCAAAATGATGAAAACGGAACAAGGTACTAATGGTAGGTTTGTAACCAACAGAACGTATGATTATACTTACTCGAAAGATTATTATCCAATCTTTGCCAAGGTTGCCCATTTTAATGATACAACGTCAATGCAATGGACGGAGGAATGGAATTATTAACAAGCATTAGGTGTTGAAACCCAATAACTTTATCAAAAGATTTCAAATGAAGAATTTTGGCATCATAAAAAATTGCATGTTTATTCTAATACTAAGCTGTTTGTCAATTCCTATGAAGTCTCAAGAACATATGCCCTCGGGGAGTGAATTGATAACGGCATGGAATAAAAAAGTTATGGAACTGGCCATCGAAGAGGATGGTCTCATGACGCTCAAAGCGGTCCGTACTGAAGCCATGATGCATATTGCCATACATGATGCCCTTAATGCCATTGATCCTCGATATAGCCCATATGCACTACATTCAAAGATTACCGAAGCCGACCCCATTGCGGCCATGGAGCAGGCGGCATATGAGGTTGCTTTCGATCAATTTCCGGAAAAACAAAAAGAATTGTTCGAAATTTTGACGGAACAACTCACTATGGTACCAAATAAAAGGGCAAAGAAAAAGGGGATTAAACTGGGGAAAGCAGCTGCCTGCGCAATTCTGAATAAACGTGCAAAAGACAGATACAATGGTGAAGCAGATTATCAATGGCACCCTATGGCCCCGGGGGTATATGCAGAATTCAATGAACATAGTGGCACACCTGAAGGTTTTGTCTTTGGAGCGGGATGGGCGGCTGCCGAGCCTTTTATGTTGCCCGACCAAGCCTATTTCAGATCTCCGCCACCACCTGAAATCAATAGCGATGCATATACCGAAGCATTCAATGAGGTAAAAGATGTTGGACGTTATGATAGCAAGACAAGGACAGATAACCAATCGCATTTGGCCATGTGGTGGAAGGATTTTGTGGAGAATTCACACAATCGTCTCGCAAGGGAATTAGTACTCAAAGAAAAGCTTGATCTTTGGGAGTCGGCCAGGGTATTCGCATTGTTGAATATGGCCATCTACGATGCTTATGTAAATGTCTTTGACAACAAGTTTCATTACAACCATTGGCGCCCCTATACGGCCATCCGTTGGGCAGCAAATGACGAAAACCCGAATACTGAACCTGACCTAGATTGGAACAATTTGCATAAGCACACCTATGCCTTCCCATCATATCCTTCGGCCCACGGGACGGCCAGTACAGCAGCCATGACCGTTTTGGCAAATACTTTAGGCACGGGAGACCAATATTCTTTTACAATGAAAACGGAAGAAGTCGATAAGGCCGGCCCTTTTTCTGGAAAAATAAAAATGGATCCTCCCGCTCGCTCCTTTAATTCATTTTCGGAGGCAGGCTTGGAAGCAGCCATGTCAAGGGTCTATTTGGGCATACATTTTCGTTATGATTCCGAGGAAGGATATAGTTTGGGGGTACGGATTGGAAATTATGCAAATCAAAACTTCCTAAAACCATTGGGCCTTCCCGAATAGAAAATAATCCTTCTGTTTCGATCAAAAATTGATTTTAGAAAGATTCCTGAAGAAGCTTAGTCCAAGTGAAGAGGGGGCAAGGTAAATCAAGCTTGCTAAAACTAAAAAGAGCCCGATCAACCAAGACCAGACTCTTTTACGAGAACACTATATGAAAATGAAAAAATTTACTTTCGAAACAATTACATGGTAAACTTACGGCGCGATATCGACTAGGACAATTAAATGATGTGAACGTCTTGATTTTTGTGGTCAGACAAGGCAAAACTGTTTTAAGCGTTCAAAAAAGAATATATTCCACATACTTAATGATAGGTTTTAAGCGTTCTACAAATAGAAACCGATCCTTGATATATCTCGGGTGATATATGAAACGAATAACCACCATACTATTGGCGACCCTGTTTTTGGTCTCTTGTTCCGATGACCTCGATGATGTCATCAATGTGGAGCTGGAAGGAAAATGGGTGCTCACCGATGTGCTCTGTTACTGCGGGTTTGGAGAAACCCCCGATTTCAGCGGACATAAAATAACTTTCGAAGGAAGTAGTCTTATGGTGGAAAACACGGGGGAATTCGAGTTTCTAAACGATGCCGCCGGAAACTACATCGTTGATGGTAATCTCATTACTTTGAAGAACGGTGACCAATATACCTATACGATCGAAGGAACGTCGTTGAAATTGACATTTGTAGACGAACCCGGCATTGCCGACGACGAAGTATTATTGGTTTATGTTCGAAGTTAAGATCTTATTGAAAAGCCGTTATACCGGTAATGTCGGCCCCCGTAATCAATAGATGTATATCGTGTGTTCCTTCATAGGTAATCACACTTTCGAGGTTCATCATATGCCGCATGATACTGTAATCTCCCGTAATTCCCATTCCACCCAACATTTGCCTTGCCTCTCTGGCAATCTTCAGGGCCATATCGACATTGTTGCGTTTTGCCATTGAGATTTGGGCGGTTGTGGCCCTACCTTCATTTTTTAATTGGCCCAATCGAAAAGCCAACAATTGTGCCTTGGTGATCTCAGTGATCATCTCGGCCAATTTTTTTTGTTGCAGCTGAAACGAGGCGATCGGTTTGCCGAATTGTATACGCTCTTTCGCATAGCGCAGTGCGGTGTCGTAGCAATCCATGGCTGCACCTATGGCCCCCCAAGCGATTCCATACCGCGCCGAGTCAAGACAACCGAGCGGTGCGCCCAGTCCGCTTTTACCGGGTAAAAGGTTCTCTTTGGGCACCTTTACATTATCGAATATCAATTCTCCCGTAGCCGAAGCCCGCAAAGACCACTTGTTATGGGTCTCGGGGGTAGAAAGACCTTCCATACCTCGCTCGATGATAAGTCCGTGTATCCTTCCTGCTTCATTTTTTGCCCAAACAACGGCGATATCGGCGAAAGGCGAATTTGATATCCAAAGTTTGGCCCCGTTCAAGAGATAATGGTCGCCCATATCCTTGAATTTTGATTCCATTCCCCCGGGATTTGACCCATGGTTCGGTTCGGTGAGTCCGAAACATCCCATAAGTTCCCCGGCCGCTAATTTTGGAAGGTATTTTTTTCGTTGCTCTTCGGTACCGTATGTAAAGATGGGGTACATCACCAAAGAAGATTGTACCGATGCGGTCGAGCGAACACCGCTATCGCCGCGTTCGATTTCCTGCATGATGAGTCCGTAACTGATCTGATCCAATCCGGCCCCTCCATATTCCTCGGGAATATACGGGCCAAAGGCCCCGATTTCCGCCAATCCCTTGATAATCTGTTTTGGAAACTCGGCTTTTTGAGCATAGTCTTCAATTATGGGCGAAATGTCTCGCTTTACCCATTGTCGGGCCGCATCACGAACCAGTAAATGTTCTTCCGATAATAGGTCATCTAGATTATAATAATCGGGAGCTTCGAAAAGATCGGGTTTCATCTATTTGTATTTTTTTACGCTACATGCTCAGGCCAGTCTATTGGTCGACAAGCGCAATTTGCAATGTATTTACTTTTTGGTATCAGTATTCATCATTGCCCATTTCAGGCAAATGAAATTTTAGTCAAATGTACTAATGAAATATAACATGGAAAGAATAAAATGTTGTGTATATAATCGAAAAAATGGAATATGCAGATTTTCTTTCTAAAGAAAAAACATAATGAATTGGTTCTTGCCGAATGTATAGACCTATCGTTTGCGGTTGTTCGGGTATTACATAATGACACAAAACGGACGTTGGAAAAAGTATCCGTCCGACTCAAAAAATTGACGATTACCCAATACGGCAGATTACATTTTTAAGTAGAAATCTTGTGTCAGGGTTATGTATTCGGTAGTGTAGCGATGTCTTTCGTACTCGATTATCAATGTATCGATTTTGGTCTCTTTTTTATCGAATCCAAACTCAAGAAGGGATCGTTTTATTTCTGAGGAAGGGTTGCCTTTTACTCTCATAATTCTATTCAAGAACAGGTTGTTCTTAGATGCCAGGGTTATCAAATGTTCTTCTTCCTTAAAAGGAACGATAATTGATAAAACACCTTCGCTTGAAAGTAATTTTGAGGCAGAGTCAAGAAGTTCATTAAAAGGAAGTGATCGACTTTGTCTCGCGGTATCCCGGGAGGTATTTCCGCTTGCAAAACCCTCCGAATAAAAAGGAGGGTTAGAAACGATCAAATCGTATTTGTCTTCTATCTCCAATGCAAATTCTAAGAGGCCCGCATGATAGCAGAATAGGCGGTCGGCCCATGGCGAGGCCTCAAAATTTTCGACACACTGTTCGTATGCGTTGCCATCGATTTCAAGGGCGTCGATGGTCTCGGCGCGACATCTTTGGGCCATCATCATCGAAATTATACCCGTTCCCGCACCGATATCGAGTACTGAATTCGGCTCTTCTTCAAGTGACGCCCAAGCCCCGAGAAGAACGCCGTCGGTTCCCACCTTCATGGCACATCGGTCTTGTCGAACGATAAATTGTTTGAATCTGAAGGGTCGGCTCATTCCAATCTCCCCGGTTCACGGGTTTCGGACCCTTCCAATTCCAATAGTGAATCGCCCAAACGTGAGCGTATGTCGTTGGCCAACACCTTGATTTTGGCCACTACTTCTGGGTTGGCATCGGCTACATTATTTGTCTCACCAATGTCGTTCGATAGGTCGTAAAGTTCGATTTCTTCAAGGTCGACCATTCGGTATTCGCCGGGTTGCCCGTCTTTGCCCGGTTCTTGGCCGTCCATGGTACGATAACGATGCGGAAAATAAAGTTTCCATTTGCCATAACGCACCCCGAAAAGTTCATTGACACGATAATAAAAGAAATAGGCTTCTTGCGGACTTTCAATGCTTTCCCCGGTAAGAACGCGCCAAACACTTTTACCATCTATGATTTTCATGGGCAGTTCCGCGTTCGTTACTTCGGCTATGGTAGGTAAAATATCGATGGCCATGATAGGGGTGTTTATGACCTGCCCGGCTTTCAATTTTGCAGGATATTTAATAATGAAGGGTTCGCGTTGACCACCTTCCCAGGCCGTTCCCTTGCCTTCCCTCAAAGGTAGGGCGCTTCCCGCATGGTTGCCATAAGAGAGCCATGGGCCGTTATCGGAAGTGAAGATGACGATCGTATTTTCTTCAAGACCGTTCTTTTTGAGGGCTTTTATAATTTGTTCGACCGACCAATCGATTTCCATTATGACGTCACCATATAATCCCCTTTCTGATTTCCCTCTGAATTTATCCGACACGAAAAGGGGTACATGGGGTTGTGGGTGCGGTACATATAAGAAAAAAGGGTTGTCTTTGTTCCTATTGATGAAATCAACACTGCGTTCGGTTATTTGTGTAGTGAGTTGCGATTGTTCCGTAAGGGTATCGATAACAGTTTCATTTTCATATAGAGGCAGGTCTGGAAAATTGAAAATAGGCCCTTGTTGGGGGTGAAAAGGCCACATATCGTTCGAATAGGGAATGCCGAACCATTCATCAAAACCGTGCCGGGTCGGGAGGAATTTTTCATGATGGCCCAAATGCCACTTTCCGAAAATCGCGGTCTTGTAGCCTTTTGCTTTTAACATTTCGGCCAAGGTGGTTTCGGTATCGTTGATTCCGTGGGTATTGCCCGGTCCCAAGGCATTGTGGATACCTATTCGATTCGGATAACAACCCGTTAAAATCCCCGCTCTTGACGCCGAACATACCGCTTGGGCCGAATAGTAGTTTGTCAGTTTCACGCCGTCCGCCGCCATTTTATCCAGATTGGGGGTCAGAATATTCGGGGAGCCGAAAACCCCGACGTCTTGATAGCCTTGGTCATCGGTAAAGATTAGGACAACATTCGGAGGTACTGGTTTTTTTTCGGGGACGTTCTCGGTTTTATCCTTGCACGAAAGAACAAGACCGATATTAATGATAAAAAAGATATTCCTTAATTTTTTGAATGTTCTAAAAATGACATGTGTGTTTTGGTAGCACATAAAAAAAGCTTGTTTGTTGGCTTCAATATACTTAATTTTCATCCTTTACCTTCCAATAATTTAGAGATGTCTTGTTATCTGAGTTTTCTTAAGCAAAAAAATAGGTCTTTTCGATTTGAATATCTTGTAGTCGCCGTTTTAATTTCAAGTCTTTACGGTTGTACCTCGAAAGAAAAAAAGTTGGACCCGGTCGATCTTGTCATTGAGTCAATGTCCGATTCGTTGCCAAAAATTGGATTGCCGGAAGGTGTAGATCCCGAACATGAGGATTGGAAGGGAGCCGATTTGGAACCTAAGGCACCCGTACTTCCGTTACACCCAGAGGAAGAAGCCAAGAAGTTTTTGTTGCCCGAAGGCTTTCATATTGAACCGGTGCTCACCGAACCTCAGATTGAACAACCGGGAGCCATTTCATTCGACGGCAATGGACGCATGTTCGTACTTGAATTGCGTACGTATATGCTCACGGCAGATTCTGACGGAACTTTAGAGCCTGCCAGTAGAATTTCGAGATGGGAAGACATCGATAATGATGGTATTTATGAAACGGGAACGGTCTTTGTCGATAGTCTTATTTTCCCCCGTTTTGTATTGCCTTATGGTAAAGATGCCGTTCTGACCATGAATTCCGATGAGGACAATGTATATAAGTTCACCGATACCAATGGAGATGGCAAGGCCGATAAGAAAGAACTTTTTACCAATAATTATGGGCGATCGGGCAATGTGGAACACCAGCAGGCCTTTATGTACTACAATATGGATAATTGGCTTTATAGTACATACAATGCTTTTCGGGTTCGGGAAACCCCTACGGGCGTTATTCGGGAAAACACAGGTTATAACAGGGCGCAATGGGGCGTGACCCATGACGATGATGGCAAGGTATGGTTTTTGGGCGGCGCAAGCGGGCTACCGTCCCAATTTCAACAACCGGTACATTATGGAAATTTCAATTATGAGGATAATTATGCCGAAGGATTTGAAGAACCCTGGGGTGCCGCTGTTTTGATCGGTGACTTGCAAGAAGGCATGGATCGGGTGCGCGAAAACAATGGCGGGCCAAAAAGGGTCACCGGTGCTGCCGGAAACGATATCTACCGGGGTGATCGTTTGCCAAAAAGCCTTTATGGGCAATTGTTCTATGGCGAACCTGTTGCCCGTATCGTACGTCAGGTGAATCCCGTAGTTAATGAGGGCATAACTACCTTGCATAATGCATTTCAAGACCAAAAATCCGAGTTTCTACGTTCAACCGACCCTTTGTTCCGTCCGGTCGATATGACGACTGCGCCCGATGGTACCTTATATATTACCGATATGTACCATGGCATCATACAAGAAGGCCAATGGGCGCAAAAAGGCACTTATCTCCGTGCAAAAATCGAACAATATCAATTGGACAAGGTCATAGGGCTAGGCCGTATTTGGCGTATTACCCATGACAGCAAGGAGCGCGACAAGACGAGGCCGAACATGCTCAATGAAACGCCGGCCCAACTTGTCAGGCATTTGGAACATCCGAACGGTTGGTGGCGCGATCAGGCCCAACAATTGATCGTTTTGTCCCAAGACAAAAGTGTCGCACCACAACTGGAAGCAATAGTAACCGGCAGCGATAATCTCTTGGCCCGATTTCATGCATTGTGGAGTTTGGAAGGCCTCGGTACGCTTAAACCGAAAATGGTTCGGGAACTTTTAGAGGATCCCAATCCCCGAATGCGTATTCAGGCGATGCGTGTCGGTGAGACCTTGTACAAGTCGGGTAACAAGTCTTTGGGCGACGATTATTTGAATTTGCTAGAAGATGAAAATGTTGATGTGGCCCTGCAGGCGATGTTGTCGGCACATGTTTTGGAGGTTCCGTCTTTGGATATTGCTTTGAAAGAACTGCTTAGATCGAATCGGGCCAAGGGCATACAGACCATCGGCTCACAGATTTTGGAACCCAAAGAGGTCAGAAATTGGTGGGAAGTAACCGCCAACGAACTTACCGATGCCCAAAAAAGTACCTTGTATAAGGGAAAAGTGATTTTTAATGAGCTCTGTGTACAATGTCATGGAAACGATGGGGCGGGAACACCCGTTGGCGAGGGTTTGGTGATGGCACCTCCTTTGACAGGCTCCGTTCGGGTGCAGTCCCATCCCGAATACGTGATCAAAACGGTGATGCACGGACTTGAAGGTCCACTCGATGGAAAGACCTATCCCGCCGGTATTATGGTGGGCAACAAAGAACAATCTGATGAATGGATCGCGGCCATTGTATCTTATATACGAACCAATTTATCCAATGAGGGGTCAATGGTTACTGCCGAAGATGTACGTAAGGTACGGACCAAAACAATGGAACGTGAAGGGCCTTACATCTATAGTGAGCTGATGGAATCAGTTCCGCAAGAACTAGTGCCCAATGGACAATGGAAGATTACGGCAAGTCATAGCGTACCTACACGAATAGGTGGTACGTCGGCCCCTTCAGGTGCCTTTAATTTTGAGGGATGGACCACAGGGGAAGACCAGAAGAAAGGTATGTGGTTTCAAATAGAACTGCCCGGACAGGCAAAAGTGTCAGAACTGCATTTTACCTCTCAACCGAATTCCAGGGGATGGCGGCCAGATGCTCCCCCGCCGATTCAGACTTATCCAAGAACATATGTACTGGAGGCCTCGAATGACGGTGTAAATTGGTCAAAATTAGTAGAGGAGAAGGGGCGCCAAGCAAAGGTTGCGCTTGTTTTTGAGCCGGTAGATGCGAAGTTCCTTCGAATTACATTAATGGAAGATGTCGAGTCGATTGAAGATTTAAAGATCCCCTGGTCGATGAAACAAATGAAAATATTCGGTAGACAGACCGGTATAAGTCAATAAATGATGAGTTGCACTAAAACTTAAAAGAAATGGATAAAAAAACTATTAGTAGAAGGTCTTTTATTGGAAAAACATCTTTGGTCGCGACCGGGGCTTCTTTGGTAGGGCCATCACTTTTTGGGGCTCCAGCGATATTGAAGAACTACGGAAAACCCAATTCAAAGATCAATGGCGTACAAATAGGAGTAATTACCTATTCCTTTAGAAGTATGGAAGATCAAAGTGCAGAGGCTACGCTTCAATATATTCTTGATTGTGGAGTCAGCGCCATCGAATTGATCGGAGATCCGGCCGAGGTATTTGCCGGTAGGCCTGAAAACCCTATTGACATGAATAAGATGTGGGGCTTGCGACGAAAAAAGCGTGATGAAGAATTGACAGAAGACGAACAAAAAGAATTGGACGATCTAAGTGCCCAACAAAAAGATTACGATTCAAGGGTCTCAGAATGGCGTAAAAGTGACCATAAGGACAAGTTCGCCGAATTTAGAAAAATGTACAATGATGCCGGGGTAGACATTTACGCCTTTAAACCCCGCAATACCTTCGGATTGGAAAATTCAGATCATGATATCGAATGGGGAATGCGGATGGCCAAGGTATTGGGGGCCGATCATGTTACTGTCGAGCACCCTAGCGATGATGCCCATACCTTACGTTTGGGCAAGTTGGCCAAAAAACATGGCGTTTATATAGCGTACCATGGCCATGAACAGCAAACACCTACTTTATGGGATACGGCCTTAGAGCAATCTAACTATAATGCGTTGAACCTTGATCTCGGCCATTATGTGGCCGCAGGCAATGATACGCCTTTGGATATAGTCAGGGCAAAGCACGATCGTATCAAAAGCATGCACTTAAAAGATCGACAAACGCCCCAAAACAATAAGGGGAATTTGTCTTGGGGTACTGGTGATACCCCGATTGCAGAGGCCTTGCAACTAATGCGCGATAAAAAATACACCTTTCCGGGCACTATTGAACTTGAGTACAAAGTACCTGAAGGTTCAAATGCGGTCGAGGAGGTTAAAAAATGTTTGGAGTATTGTGAAAAAGCCTTGAAATAAGACTTTAAAAAATCAGGCCGAAACTTTATGATAGGTAAAGTTCTACCAGCCCATCAGGTGTTTTTACGTGAATGGTTTTTTGTTCGCGATCAACTTTGGTAATGATTTCATCATTAATGGGAATCAATAATTGCTTATCACCCTTTTGAATTTCAAACAGGGCCTGTGAGGTGGTGTCATTGACACTTTGAACCGTTCCAATATTCCCATGGTCACTATCTAAAACGGTAAATCCTATTATTTCGTGAAAATAGAATTTATTGCCCTCAAGTTTGGGCAAAAAGGTCAGCGGAAGGTATAATTCGGCACCCATAATTCTATCGGCATCCGCCTCGTCATTGATTTCCTCGAAATCGATGCGTAGAAGATTCGATTTGTGCAAACGGCATCGGCCAATAAAAAATGGAACCAGGTTATTTCCCAAGGAAATAAAAACTGATTCCATATTTTCGTAAAGTTCGGGTTCGTCGGTATCGAGTTTTACGAGAACCTCTCCTTTATAACTGTATTTTGAAACGATTTTGCCCAGATAGAAACACTCCTCTTTGCGCATCGCTTTAAGTACTTATTCTTCTTCGGTAGCAGCTGCTGCCTCCTCGGCATCATTTTCCGCTTTTGGGGCCTCTTCGGCGACTTCTTCTTTGGTCTCTTCGACAGTTTCTGCTGTTTCGACCGCGGCAGTGGCCTCAGGGGTTTCGGCTACGGCCTCAACCTCGGCTTCGGCGCCCTCTCCTTCCGGTGTTTCCGGAAGTTCAGCTTCAACGGCTGCCAGTGCCCTTTTTTCATTCACCTCTTTTTCCGCTGCCAATGCTTTTTTCTTTGCTTCCTCCTTAGCTTTGTCCAGTCCGCTGACCTTGGCCGCAATGGATTTTTCCTTTTCCTCCAACCAAGCATTGAATTTTTCCTCGACCTGCTCCTCGGTCAATGCGCCTTTACGAACACCTCCTAAAAGATGATGCTTTAGAAGCACTCCTTTATAAGAAAGAATGGCACGCGCCGTATCGGTGGGCTGTGCACCGTTCTGTAACCATTGTACCGAATTGTCAACATTGATTTCGATTGTGGCGGGATTGGTATTCGGGTTGTAGATGCCCAATTTCTCCAAAAATTTACCATCCCTTTTCGCACGGCTATCGGCTGCTACGATCCAATAGAAAGGTTTGTTTTTTTTACCGTGTCTCTGTAATCTAATCTTTACTGGCATATCACATTAATTTGTAGGGTGCCCGACCCTGGTTATTAATTCTTTGTTTTATTCTGTCTCCTGCCTATGCAGGAATCTTATTGGCCCTAAAAAGGGCTGCAAATATACTTCAAATCTTTAAATGTGCAATAGCTTTAATACAGAACTCATTTAAACTTTTTCAATTGGCGGAAAATGCCCGAATTTTGTTTTAATCCAAAAAGTTTAAATGAGTTCACAATGCTATTCCCTTTCGGCCAACATATCTTTTCCCTTTATCAATTTTGAACGATGCTCATCGACCATTTCCATGATATCATTGATGACATCTCGATGCTTTTCGGCAACATCGAATTGCTCGCCTGGGTCAAAATTCAAGTTGTACAGGAGAGGGGTATCATGAACAATACGTTCGCCGAATTCGCCATATGCGCCCTGGGTTATAAAATGGGCCTTGAAATCACCAAGTCGGGCGGCATAGAGTTCGGTACCCCTATAATAAAGCACATTGTTTCTTGGGCTTGGTTCCTGGTCAAGTAAAGTCCCGGTCAAATCTACACTGTCCAAAATCCGATCATCCGGCAATTTTAGTCCGGCCAGGGAACTGAATGTGGCAAATAGATCCATGGTCGTACCAAGATCGGTTATGATTCCGGGCTTGATACGCTTTGGTGCCCAAAAAATGGTCGGTTCGCGCATGCCTCCTTCCCATGTAGTGCCTTTGCCGGCTTTTAAAAGTCCGGCACTGCCACCGTTCAACTTGAAGGGCAGCCATGGACCGTTGTCGGAAGTGAAAACCACAATAGTGTTGTCGGCCAGACCTTCTTCTTTAAGCGTGTTCAGTATTTTGCCGACGCCATTATCGATTTCTTGCACAACATCGCCATACAGTCCTCTTTCGCTTTTTCCCTTGAAATTGTCGGAAACGAAAAGCGGAATATGGGGCAGATTGTGCGCCAAATAAATGAAGAACGGTTTTTTCTTATTTTCCTTGATGTATTTGACCGCTTCATCGGAGTAACGCGTCGTTATTGTATTTTGGTTGGCCGGCCTTTCAATGATTTCCGTGTTGCGAAGTAGGGGTACATTGAAGTGTTCCGTTTTGATAGAGTCGTTGGGTCGTTTCCAATAGTCGTTATAGGCATCGCCTTGCAGTCGATCCATGTCGTTGGAATATGGAATTCCGAAATAATAATCGAACCCATTATTGGTGGGCAGGTATTGTTTCTTGTGGCCCAAGTGCCATTTGCCGATACAGGCCGTTGCGTAGCCGGCCGTTTTCAACTGTTCGGCCAAGGTGATTTCACTAGGGGGCAATCCATTTTTTGAATCGGGAAAAAGCACACGATGTCTGTCGCTCGCCATGCCGCTACGAACGGGAAGTCGTCCTGTCAACAGGGCGGCACGGCTAGGTGTGCATACACTGGCGCCAACATAAAAATTCGTCCATTTTTGGCCTTCGTTGGCCATTCTATCGAGATTTGGGGTTTTGATGGTCGGGTGCCCGAAACAACTCAGGTCTCCGTAGCCAAGGTCATCGGCAAAAATGATAATGAAGTTGGGTGGTTTTTTTTCGGAATCTTGACCCTTGACTTCGGGAAGCATCAATAAAACTAAAGTGAACAGGAGTAAAAAGTTCTTCATGGTGCGAATTTTGTTGAGGTTCAAGATACAATAAAAGAAATGGAATGTTTGGTTTTCGAGCGTTGATAACTCATGACAACTCCCCTTTTGCTACGGGCCGTTTTTCACTATTTTTATCGGTGCTATTTTGGGCAGTTATCCGCTGCCACTGTTTGCCGCAAAAGGCAGGCGCGAACGGACAGAAGTTAATATATGTACCTAATATTCGATACCGAAACCACTGGACTCCCCAAGCGTTGGGATGCCCCCATCACCGATACCGATAACTGGCCTCGATGCATTCAGATCGCATGGCAGTTGCATGACGAAATGGGCAATTTGGTCGAGCATCAAGATTATTTGGTACGCCCCGATGGGTTCAACATACCTTATGATGCCGAGAAAATACATGGTATCTCTACGGCTTTGGCCGAACAGGATGGAGTTCCGCTCTCCGAAGTTTTGGAAAAATTCAATGCTGTCCTGGCACGAACGAAGTTCATCGTGGGCCAAAATGTGGGATTCGACGTCAATATCATGGGGGCGGAATTTCACCGCTCGGGCGTCGAAAATGCATTGCAAGACCTTCCGGTTTTGGACACCTGTACCGAAGAGACCGCGTTATTGTGCCAAATTCCCGGAGGCCGGGGCGGGAAGTTCAAACTGCCGACACTGACCGAACTCCATGAATACCTGTTCAAAGAACCCTTTGCAGAGGCGCACAACGCGACCGCCGATGTCGAGGCAACGACACGTTGTTTTTTGGAACTTGTTCGAAGAAAACACTATACCGTCGAGGAGCTCGATGTGCCATCCGATTATTTTGAAAATTTCTCGGAAGCCAATCCGCAGGAAATCGAATTGATCGGTATTAAACACATCAATCTTCAAAAAGCCTCGAAGAAAATAGCCGATGCCCTTTGGGAAAAAGACACGGGCGGTGTATCGCAGGAAGAGATAAGGGAAAATATCAAGACCCTCGAAGATGCCCCGTTCGCGCATCTGCATAACCACTCGCAATTTTCGGTGTTGCAGTCTACCATAAACATCAAGGATCTGGTGCGATCGGCGGCCGAAAACAATATGTCGGCCGTGGCCCTGACCGACCATGCGAATATGATGGGCGCGTTTCATTTTGTCAAAGAGATCAAGGCCCATAACAAAAGTGTCGAAGAAAAAAATACCATAGCAATCAACCATGGCGAGCCACCTACGGGATTGGAAATCAAGCCGATAATCGGCTGTGAATTCTTCGTTTGTGAAGACCATACCAACAAGAACGTTAAAGATTATGGCTATCAGATCGTACTATTGGCCAAGAACAAAAAAGGTTATCAGAATCTTTGTAAAATGTCTTCGATCGCCTATACCGATGGTTTTTATTATGTGCCTCGTATCGATAGGGAAGTAATTCAGAAATACAAGCAAGATATTATCGTTTTGACCGGAAACCTGTACGGTGAAGTGCCAGGTAAGATCCTCAACATAGGCGAGAATCAAGCCGAGGAAGCTTTGCTTTGGTGGAAAGACCAGTTTGGCGACGACCTATATATCGAGATAATGCGCCATGGGCAAGAAGATGAAGATCGGGTCAATCAGGTCTTGATTGAATTTGCCAATAAGCACGAAGTAAAATTGGTGGCGACGAACAATACGTATTATTGTTCGCAAGAAGATGCCGAAGCACATGATGTGCTGCTCTGCGTAAAGGATGGGGAAAAACAGGCCACACCGATAGGTCGAGGCCGGGGTTACCGATACGGACTGCCCAATCAAGAGTATTATTTCAAGTCGGGGGAAGCGATGAAGGAACTTTTCAAAGACCTCCCCGAATCGATTTTGAGCGTTCAAGAAATTATCGACAAAATAGAACCGTTCGATTTGGCCAGGGACGTATTGCTGCCGAAATTCGACATTCCTGAAAAATTCAAGGTCGATGAAGACGAAGTGGACGGCGGCAAGCGAGGTGAAAATGCATATTTGCGCCATATCACCTATGAAGGGGCCAAAGAGCGGTACGGCGAAATCACCCCTGAAATTAGGGAGCGCATCGATTTTGAGCTGAAGACAATCGAGAATTCAGGTTATCCCGGTTACTTTTTGATCGTAGAGGATTTCATCCGCGAAGCCCGAAAAATGGATGTTTCGGTGGGGCCGGGAAGGGGTTCTGCCGCCGGTTCGGTTGTGGCCTATTGTTTGAAGATCACGAACATCGATCCCTTGAAATACGATTTGCTTTTTGAGCGGTTTTTGAATCCGGATAGGGTGTCGATGCCCGATATCGATATTGATTTCGACGATGAAGGCCGTGGCCGTGTCATGGACTATGTCATTAATAAATATGGGGCCAATCAGGTGGCGCAGATTATCACTTACGGCACTATGGCCGCAAAATCCTCTATTCGTGACACGGCACGGGTATTGGACCTTCCTTTGGGCGATGCCGATCGAATCGCCAAGCTGATTCCGACCATGTCGAAATTGGCGAAGATTTTCGGGGTAGAGGAGTCCGAACTCAAAAAAAGGTTCCGGGCCGAGGAACTTGAAAAGGTAAATCAATTGTTGAACATAGCCGATGGCGATGATCTAGAGGCCCAGACCCTGAAAATGGCAAGGGTGCTCGAAGGTTCGTTGCGTAATACGGGTATCCATGCATGTGGGGTAATAATTACCCCTGATGATATCACCAATTTCGTTCCCGTGGCGACCGCCAAGGATTCCAATTTATATGTGACCCAGTTCGATAACTCAGTGGTCGAAAGTGCCGGTCTATTGAAAATGGATTTCTTGGGATTGAAGACCCTGACCTTGATCAAAGATACCGTCAAGATCGTCAAGGCGAAGCACGGCATCGAATTGGTACCCGACGAGTTTCCGTTGGATGACGAGAAGACATACGAACTTTTCCAGCGGGGCGATACGGTGGGTATTTTTCAGTACGAATCCCCCGGAATGCAGAAACATCTAAAAAATTTAAGACCGACCGTATTCGATGATCTCATCGCGATGAACGCGCTCTACCGTCCCGGGCCGATGGAGTACATTCCCGACTTCATTACCCGAAAGAACGGTATGGCCGAGATCACCTATGACCTTCCTGAAATGGAAGAGTATTTGAAAGAGACCTATGGCATTACGGTCTATCAAGAGCAAGTAATGTTGCTATCCCAAAAACTGGCGGGTTTTTCAAAGGGCGAGGCCGACGTGTTGCGAAAGGCCATGGGGAAAAAGATATTCGCCGTGCTGCAAAAGATGAAGCCTAAATTTCTCGAAGGTGGTGCGTCGAACGGTCATCCGAAAGAAATCCTTGAAAAAATTTGGAAGGACTGGGAAGCCTTTGCTTCCTATGCGTTCAATAAAAGTCACTCTACCTGCTATGCCTATATTGCCTATCAAACGGCTTATCTGAAGGCGCACTATCCCGCTGAATACATGGCGGCGGTCTTGAGCAACAATATGAACGACATCAAGCAGGTGACCTTTTTTATGGAAGAATGTAAACGTATGGGCCTTGATGTGCTCGGGCCTGACGTCAATGAATCGTACTACAAATTTGCCGTTAACAAAGAAGGGGCCGTTCGCTTCGGAATGGGCGCCATCAAAGGGGTCGGCCGGGCAGCGGTAGAAACTATCGTATCGAAGAGAAAGGAAGACGGACATTTTAGATCGGTATTCGATATGGCCAAACGGGTCGATCTCAGAGCAGCCAATAAAAAGGCCTTTGAGAACCTGGCCGTTGCCGGTGGTTTCGATTCTTTTGGTACGGCCCATAGGGCGCAATACTTTCACGATGAAGGTGACGGTATCACTTTTTTGGAAAAGGTCATCAAGTATGGGGCCAAGTTCCAGGAAAACGAAAACTCGGCCCAGGTGAGCTTGTTCGGTGAGGCGAGCGAGGTACAGATTCCCGAACCTGTGGTTCCCCCTTGTGAAGAATGGGGCACGATGGAAAAATTGCGCCGCGAAAAAGAAGTTGTGGGCATCTATATTTCAGGTCACCCATTGGATGATTTCAAGACTGAGATCAATACCTTTTGCAACGCAAGCGTTTCATGTGCGAATGAATTGGAGAATTATGTGAATCGGGAATTGTCATTTGCAGGCGTCATTACCGATGTGCAACATCGTATTTCAAAAAACGGAAAAGGGTGGGCCTTGTTCACTGTTGAGGATTATACCGATTCTTTTGAATTCAGGATTTTTGGAGAGGAATATTTGAAATACCGCCATTTTTTGATGATCAATTCGTTCGTCTATATAAAAGTATTCGTTCGTGAAGGATGGATCAACAGGGATACGGGCAAGAAAGGAGACCCCCGTTTGCAGTTCAATAGTTTTATGTTGCTTCAGGAAGTCATGGATACCTATGCCAAAAAACTGACCATCAAATTAGATATTGCCGCTTTACAGGAAAAACGGATCAAGACCCTAAAAGACACTTTGCATATACATAAAGGGGATCATGCGTTGAACTTTGTCGTCTATGAAATGGAAGAACAGATCAAGGTGAATTTGGTGAGTAGAAAGAAAAAGGTGCAAATTTCAAGCGAATTATTGACCACCCTCGAAGCACAGGATTTTCATTATAAATTGAATTGATCATGAATAAGTTCTATTGATACCATAATAGGTTTTATGAATAAATTGCCCGTAAGTAAGAAGAAGAATATTTGACTAACTTTGTAAAATAAATAAAAGTAATTAACATGGCTTTAGAAATAACAGATGCTACTTTTGACGAAGTAGTCTTAAAAAGTGATAAACCCGTTGTGGTCGATTTTTGGGCAGCTTGGTGCGGACCCTGTAGAATGGTAGGCCCTATCATTGACGAGGTAAGCACTGAGTACGAAGGCAAGGCCGTCGTGGGCAAGGTCGATGTAGATGCAAACCAAGAATTTGCTGCCAAATACGGGGTTCGTAATATACCGACCGTATTGGTGTTCAAAGATGGTGAAATCGTGAATAGACAGGTCGGGGTATCACCGAAAAAGGTCTATACCGATGCTATCGATGCAGTGTTGTAAGTAAAGGGTTTTAATATTTTATTATAAAGGGTTTGGCGAAAGTCGGCCCTTTTTTGGTTTATATTCGCTTTATGAACCTACAGTCGGAGTTGAACAAGGCCACGCTGTTCCAAAACTTGGAACTTTTGGCGAACCAGGTGGTCGAAGGTTTTATAAGCGGAATACATAAAAGCCCTTTTCATGGCTTCTCGGCAGAATTTGCCGAGCACAAGATTTACAATACGGGCGAAAGTACCAAGCATATCGATTGGAAACTCTTTGCCAAGACCGATAAACTCTATACCAAGCGATACGAAGAGGAAACCAATCTTCGCTGTCACATGATCTTGGACAATTCAGCTTCGATGTACTACCCTGAGGTAAAGAATTTGGGCATCGAAAACTTGAACAAGATAGGTTTCGGGGTTTTGGCCATTGCCGCGTTGATGAATGTTCTGAAAAGACAACGTGATGCCGTCGGGCTGAGTGTTTTTTCGAAAGGGTATGATTTGTATTACCCTGAAAAAGGAAGCGAGCGCCATCATCAAATGCTGTTGGCGAAACTTTCTGAAATCACTTTGGATACCCAACCGTCGAAAGCGACCAACACGTACACCTACCTGCATCAGATAGCGGAGAAGATCAAACGCCGGAGCCTGATTTTCTTGTTTACCGATATGTTCCAGTCCGAGACCGATGATGACCGGCTTTTTGATGCACTTCGCCATTTGAAGTACAACAAACATGAAGTTGTGCTGTTTCATTTACTGGATACCGCTACCGAACTTAATTTTGACTTTGAGAGCACCCCGAAGCGTTTTTTTGATGTTGAGACCGGTGAGCATATCGACCTGTATTCCGATATGGTCAAAGAGGGGTATGAAAAATATATGAAAGCTTATTTCGACAAACTTAAACTGAAGTGCGCCCAGTATAGGATAAAATATGTAGGTGTCGATGTACAGGGTGATTTTTCAAAGGTTTTGAATACGCTGATGATCGAGCGCCAAAAATTTCTTTAGACCTTGGGCCATACGCCAAAATGGGCTTTTATTTTTAAGAAAATTGTTTGCGCAATTGAAATAGCAATGTATATTTGCACACACTTTGCAAAAAGTGTTTGAACAAGATTTGAATTCCGCTGTTGCGGAAGTCTATTTTTAAGATAAAATCATTGGTCTGGTAGTTCAGTTGGTTAGAATACCTGCCTGTCACGCAGGGGGTCGCGGGTTCGAGTCCCGTCCAGACCGCTTAAAGGGAAAACAAAATCCCACAAAACCTTGCAAATCCTATGATTTGCAAGGTTTTATTTTTTTAGAGCAATCATTTAATTTGATATCATTTGCATCTAAAAGGTCACAAATCGTCAACATATCTTTTTTATCATAAATATGTTGACAGAATAACGTAACTTACTCATAATTAAGATAGTTGATTTGACTTTCGTCCAGCGATGTTTAACCATTAAAAGACGACAACTATGCGAACTTCATCAACATTTTCAGTACTGTTTTGGGTATACGGTAAACGTGCCATAAACAACAAAGCAAATATCTACGTTCGACTTACCAAGAATGGTAAGCGTGTGAACATTAGCCTCAAAAAGAAGATAGATGTTTCTACTTGGGATGAAAAAACCCAAAGAGCCAATGGAACAGATAAAGATTCACGTATTCTCAATCTTTATTTGAACGAGGTACAATCAAAGATTTATCGAATATACGAGGACTTCAAAAAGGAAGAAAAGCTATTTACTTCCCAAATGGTCAAAGCCAGATTTTTAGGTGAGGACAAAAAGCGCTTTTCTTTTCAAAATCTTATTGATTATTATAATGAAAAAATGCAGCACAAACTGCATAAAAATACAATGGGTCAATATAAAACTAGCCAAAGATATATGCTAGAGTATATTTTAAAAGAGTATGAGGAAACTGATATTTTTCTTTCTGAACTCGATTACGGTTTTGTCATAGGCTTTGAGGATTTTCTTCGCTCTTATGTTCCCAAAGCAGGACAAAGTAAAATTGGTAACAATACTGCTATGAAGCATATAAAACGTCTTCGTAGAATGGTAACTCTAGCCTACCGGATGGAATGGTTAGACAGAGACCCTTTTGTCAATTTTAAAATGAAGAATGAAAAGAAAGAACGTGAGTTTCTGACAAGTGAAGAGTTACAGAGTATCGAGGACTTGAACTCTTCGATTGAGCGTCTGGTAGTTGTTAAAGATTTATTTGTTTTTAGTTGTTATACCGGTATCTCATATAGTGATATTATTGAGTTGACTAGCAATAATATTGTAATTGGAATAGACGGAAAGCCTTGGATAATGGCCGATAGGGTTAAAACGGGTACACCATTCAAAATTCCGTTATTGTTTCAAGCACAATCTTTAGTTGATAAGTATAAGGACCACATTAGAACCCAAAGTAGCACGAATCTTCTTCCAAAGCTCTCTAACCAAAAACTGAATAGTTATTTAAAGGAAATAGCTGACCTGTGCGGTATCAAGAAGAATCTTACCTTTCATATGGCTAGGCATACATTTGCAACTACCGTTACTTTGAGCAACGGTGTTCCTATTGAAACGGTTTCAAAATTACTAGGTCATACCAAACTATCTACAACTCAAATTTATGCAAGAGTAGTTGAGAAAAAAGTTAGTGATGATATGGCTCTTCTAAGGGATAAAATTGGTCAGAGAGAAATGGAAAGAGCTGTTTGAGAAATTTAATGATTTAGGGGTAAATAAAACTAATTGAATTAAAAAAAAACTTTTCTTAAAACCCAAAACGTTTACCCTAGACCTATGTCTTTAATTTTAACTATTTTGAACAAGGTTAGATTACGTGGAATAATGAGATTAAAATAAGAATTATGTCAATACCTGTAGTACTGGATAAATCAACATTTCAAGGCTTCAATTATGAGGATATAGTTGAACTGCATAAATATTATATCGTGAACGTTACGCCCTTGTTGGTTTCAGAGATTTTGGGTGACCTTGCGAAAGAGGAAAAAGAAGGCAGAAAACCACCTAAAGAACAAGTTACTGACTTAGCGAAGAAAATGTTTCCCTATAATGCATATGTAAATATGGATTATAAAATCTTGGTTGAAAAGTCTTTAACAGGCGAATTTACGACAGCTGATAATAGACCGTTTTTAAGTGCTCAAAAATCTATAAAAACACCTACCAAAAAAGGGATGACTTTTGTTGAAACTGAAGAAGAGCTATCTATAAAGCGATGGAAAAGAGGTGAGTTTGACACAATGGATGAAATTATAGCCGATGTATGGCGAACGGAATCCAAGGATGAAGGTGTAGTTAAATCATTCAAAACAAAATTTAACCATCTTAAAGACATCAAAATAAGAGACCATAAACCTTCAAATCAAGAAAAGTTTTTAAGCCTGAAGGAAAGGTTGAAAGAACGACTTTACATAGAAATTGAACCAGTTGACACTTTAAATCTAGTGATGGATTATTTTGAAATAAATCCTGATTTACAAAATACTATTGAATCCAGATGGAAAAATGAATCACATCCAAATTTACAGAATATGGCAGGTTACGCTATGTATTGTTATGAAGTCGTCTGTCTATACTATATCGGAATCAATAATTCTTTGTGCGGTGAGCGATTAACAAATCTTTTGGATTTAGAATACTTGTTTTATGCCCCGTTTGCAAGAGTATTTAGTACCAATGACAAATTTTTAAGAAATCTGTTTTTTGCAGTAGAACCCAATGATACATTCTTTATTACATTACCAGAATTAAAAGAAGATTTTAAAAAATTCAAAACCTTAAATAAGGAAGGGGAAGTATTTAGTGAACCACCTAATAAAGATTCAGAAACGTATCGAATATGGGATAGTGTTTTTGATATGGAACTTACCCGAAGACTTAAACCATCCGCAGCGGAAATAAAAAGAAAAGAGGCTGAGTTAAAAGAAATTTTCAATATTGCCGAAACTGGAAAAGAAGGTAAATTTGACGGCGAACCAGATTTTGTTACAAAAGAAACTTTTATATCTCCAGATGACCCTTGTCCTTGCAAAAGTGGTAAAGCTTTCAAAGATTGTCATTTAGCTAAAGCCCAAAACAAGACTTGCTAATTACGAATAATATTGATAGAATTATTTAGATATAAAGTTGGAAAAAGTCGTCGCTTACAAAATTAAAGTTCTGTTAATCCTAATAAAAACTGTTAAATTTTTGTAGCTTTGCATTCTAGATGAAGCAGATTTTTCATAAAATATCATCCGTTTTGATGGCTTTTGTAGTCTTGTTTACTACAATGTCATTCACTGTTGATATGCATTATTGTGGGGATTCTTTAGTTGACTTTTCGGTATTTACCAAAGCGGAAAGTTGTGGTATGGAAAAAGCACAACCTGCTAAAAGTTGTGAAAATCCTGTTATGACCGAAAATGATTGTTGTACCGACCAACAGATTGTAAAAGAAGGCAATGACGAACTACAAACATCATTTGACAAACTTACTTTTGAACAACAAACGTTTGTTGTTTCATTCTTCTATAGTTATATAAATCTTTTTGAAGGACTTGATGAGAACATCATTCCTTTCAAAGATTACTCGCCCCCATTTATTGAACGGGACGTACAGATTCTTTACGAGACGTACTTAATTTGATTTTTAGACAGTAAACTATTTGCCCTGCGGTATTCCGTTTTGGGCTCGTTTTGTTGTGTTCTTTTTTCAGAATAACATCAAACCCAACTTTTGTATAACTGTCTAATTATCATTATGTATGCTCAATAAAAGCATAAAATTTTTAATCGAAAACAAACTCGTTGCAGTACTTATGCTCGCTCTATTTGTGGGTTGGGGTATTGTTAATGCACCTTTTGGTTGGGAAACGGGTATTCTGCCAAGTAACCCCGTGGCCGTTGATGCCATACCCGATATTGGCGAAAATCAGCAAATCGTCTTTACCAAATGGCAAGGGCGTTCGCCACAAGATATTGAAGACCAAATTACCTATCCGCTTACTACTTCGTTGTTAGGAATACCAGGGGTAAAAACTATAAGAAGTTCCTCGATGTTTGGATTTTCGAGCATCTATATCATTTTTGAAGAGGATATAGAATTTTATTGGTCGCGAAGTAGAATTCTTGAAAAGCTCAACTCATTACCAAGTGGTCTATTGCCCAATGGCGTAAATCCCGCTTTAGGCCCTGATGCCACAGGATTGGGTCAGATTTTCTGGTACACTCTAGAAGGGCGTGATAAGGATGGTAATGTTATAGGCGGATGGGACTTACAGGAACTTCGTAGCATTCAAGATTATTACGTGAAATATGCACTGTCATCGGCAAGCGGTGTTTCAGAAGTTGCTTCTATTGGTGGTTACGTTCAAGAATATCAAGTGGATGTAAATCCTGAATTGATGCGCCAGTACAGTATTAGTTTGGCTGATATTGTAAAAGCTGTTAAACATAGTAATCAAGACATAGGCGCTCAGACTTTGGAAATGAACCAAGCCGAATATCTTGTCCGTGGATTGGGCTATATAAAGTCTATTACAGATATAGAAAATGCCGTTGTTACCTCTAAAGAATTTACTTCTATCAGGATAAAAGATGTTGGCAAAGTTCATTTAGGACCTGCTACTAGACGTGGCATACTTGACAAAGAGGGTGCGGAAGTTGTCGGCGGTGTGGTCGTGGCTAGATATGGCGCAAACCCTATGGAAGTCATTAACAATGTAAAAGACCAAATCAATGGTTTAAGTGCTGGACTACCGTCTAAAGAATTGGCTGATGGTCGCACTTCACAAGTTACCATAGTTCCGTTTTACGACCGTACAGAACTTATTCAAGAAACTTTAGGCACGCTAAACGAAGCGTTAACGCTGGAAATTTTAATTACCATTCTTGTCATCATCATAATGGTCTTTAATCTCAGAGCTTCTGTTTTAATTTCTGGGTTGTTACCTGTTGCGGTGTTGATGGTTTTTATAACGATGAAACTTTTCAATGTAGATGCAAACATCGTAGCACTTTCTGGAATTGCCATTGCCATAGGTACTATGGTCGATGTGGGTGTAATCCTTTCCGAGAATATTATAAGGCATTTGGATATGGAAAACACAGATGCTGAAGGAAATAAACTACCAATAAATACTGTTGTTTACAATGCTACCGCAGAGGTGTCTGGTGCAATCCTTACAGCTGTACTAACAACCATTATTAGTTTCATTCCTGTCTTTACAATGGTAGGTGCTGAAGGGAAACTGTTCCGTCCATTAGCCTTTACAAAAACAATGGCACTCACAGCATCTATTATAGTTGCACTATTTTTAATACCACCATTTGCAGCTTTTTTATTCCGAAAGAAAAGCCTTAAAAACCCATTCAAATACATCCTAAATATTTCTTTGATAATCGCTGGAATAATCGCAATGGTGTACGGGTTCTGGCTCGGTCTTATATTGATTGCCTTTGGCGCTTCCGGAATTGCTGGATTACAAGAAAAGCTGACCCAAAAAAAAGCAAATCTGGTGAACATCATCATTTCATCTTTAGCCATTGTTTTCCTATTGGCTGAATACTGGCGACCTTTAGGTTTTGACCGAAGCATTGCGATGAACCTCATTTTTGTAAGTGTCGTTTGCTTTGGATTACTAGGCACATTTTGGGTGTTCCGCAAATACTATACAAGAATTTTAAGGTGGGCTTTACGGAATAAACTTCTATTCCTTTCCGTACCAACAACTATAATCATATTCGGTGTACTGATAATGCAGAATACGGGTAAGGAATTTATGCCCTCACTAAACGAGGGTTCATTCCTATTGATGCCAACATCTTTACCACACGCTGGGGTCGAAGAAAACAAAAGAATTTTACAACAATTGGATATGGCCGTTGCCACTATCCCCGAAATAAAAACGGTGGTCGGTAAATCTGGACGAACCGAATCTGCACTTGACCCTGCACCACTTTCGATGTACGAAAACCTTATTCAGTATAAGTCTGAATATATGATGGGTCCGGAAGGAAAACGAGAACGATACAAAGTCAATGATGATGGTCTTTTTGTTTTAAAAAATGACAAGCTGGTCATCAACCCTAACAATGAAGTTGAAGGTGATGCAAATTATGAAGCATCACAACTACAAACTACGGTTATAAGGAATGAATTGATTATTGACGATGATGGCGAGTACTATCGAAATTGGCGTCCTGAAATTGAAAGTCCGGATGATATTTGGAATGAAATTGTACGAGTTACGAAACTACCTGGCATTACTTCAGCACCAAAATTGCAGCCGATTGAAACGCGGTTGGTAATGTTACAGACAGGAATGCGTGCGCCAATGGGTATCAAAGTTAAAGGTCAAAATTTAAGTGAAATCGAAGATTTCGGATTGCAACTCGAAGCCATTCTTAAACAGGCTGAAGGTGTTAAAGAGCAAGCTGTTTTTGCCGACCGTATTGTCGGAAAACCCTATTTACTTATTGATATTGATAGAGAACAACTTGCACGGTATGGCATTTCAATAATGAAGGTTCAGGAAATCTTGCAAGTTGCCGTCGGTGGAATGCCCCTTACTCAAACTGTTGAAGGTCGCGAACGCTACGCAGTACGTGTACGCTATCCTCGTGAACTAAGAGAAAACCCTACGGACTTAAAGAATATTTATGTACCCGTAGAAAAAGGAAATCCTGTTCCTCTAGGTGATTTGGTGAATATTCGTTACGAACAAGGCCCACAGGTCATAAAAAGTGAGGACACCTTTTTAGTGGGTTATGTTCTCTTTGATAAACTGGACGGTTTTGCAGAAGTGGACGTGGTAGAAAATGCCCAAGCGTTGATTAAAGAGAAAATCGATAGTGGCGAATTAACCGTCCCAAAAGGTATTAACTATCAGTTTACGGGAACGTATGAGAACCAATTACGTGCAGAGAAAACTTTGTCCGTCGTTGTTCCATTGGCACTAATAATTATCTTTTTGATTCTTTATTTCCAGTTCCGTTCCGTAGCTACTTCGCTAATGGTATTTACTGGAATTGCCGTTGCTTTTGCGGGTGGTTTCCTAATGATATGGTTCTATGGTCAAGACTGGTTCTTAAACTTCAATTTCTTTGGCGAGAACCTACGGGATTTGTTTCAGATGCACACTATAAATCTAAGCGTAGCGGTTTGGGTCGGGTTCATTGCGCTGTTCGGTATTGCTACTGATGATGGCGTTGTGATGGCTACGTACCTCACACAAACATTTGACCGCAATACCCCTGAAAACAAAAATGAAATTCGTGATTCGATAGTGGAAGCTGGCGAAAAGCGAATTCGACCCTGTTTGATGACAACCGCAACAACGATACTCGCCCTATTGCCGATTTTGACATCGACGGGTCGAGGAAGCGATATAATGATACCGATGGCTATACCAAGTTTTGGCGGGATGCTAATAGCATTGATTACGCTGTTTGTTGTTCCTGTGCTATTCAGTATGAAAAAAGAATTCCAATTAAAACAATCGAGCAAATGAAAAATATAATAATTATAGTATGTCTTTTGCTTGTTTCCACTTTCGCGAAAGCGCAAGAGTTGCAATCCTACATTCAAGAAGCAGAGGCGAACAATCCAGATATTCAAGCGTATGAATTGCGATATAACATTGCCCGTGAAAAGGTAAGTGAGGTCAATACATTGCCCAATACCAAAATAAGTGCAGGCTATTTTGTGAGCGAACCTGAAACCAGAACAGGTGCGCAACGTGCGCGTTTTTCAATATCTCAGATGTTGCCTTGGTTTGGAACAATTACAGCAAGGGAAAATTATGCTAGTTCAATGGCAGAAAAGGAATTTGTAGAAATCGCCATTGCTAAACGCAAACTGGCACTTTCGGTTGCCCAATCCTATTACAGGTTATATGCTAACAAGGCGAATCAAAAAGTACTAGAAGATAATATTCAATTATTGCAAACCTACGAGCGGTTGGCATTAACATCAGTTGAAGTTGGAAAAGCCTCAGCTGTGGATGTATTGCGTTTGCAAATCCGTCAAAACGAACTGCAACAACAGAAAGAAGTTTTAGAGGAAGAATACTTAGCCGAACAAACGGTGTTCAATAACCTGTTGAATCGGAAGGAAAGTATTGCCGTGGAAGTTGTTCCAGAAATGAAAATTCCCGTTGAAGACCTTGTTTTTAGCAATGAAGGGTTGACGCTCAATCCTGAACTAATCAAATATGATAAGCTCTATGAATCCGTAGAACAATCCGAACTTTTGAACCAAAAAGAAAGTGGGCCAAATCTAGGATTTGGGCTAGACTATGTTCCTGTTGCAGAGCGACCAGCGATGAACTTTAGTGATAACGGAAAGGATATAGTGATGCCAATGGTTACACTTTCCATTCCCATTTTCAATAATAAGTACAGTTCTGTTTCCAAACAGAACAAGTTGCGACAACAGGAAATTACATCGCAAAAAAACGAGCGGTTAAATACTTTAGAAACTGCTTTTGCAAAAGCAAAATCACAACGCAATCAAGCACGGATAAAATTCAATACTCAGGAAAAAAATCTTAAGCAAGCTAATGATGCCGAAGAGATTCTAATTAAGAATTATGAAACGGGAACTATCGATTTTAACGATGTGTTAGACATTCAAGAATTACAACTGAAGTTTCAAATTAATCAAATCGCATCAGTGCAAATGTATTATGTACAATCTGCGATAATCAATTATTTAATAAATCAATAAACATAAAAAACGATAACAATGAAAACACTTAAAGCAACATTAATGGCAAGCGCATTAGTACTTACAGCCTTTGCCTCAACGTCTTGTAAAGATGGCAACAAAGAAAAAGTTACAAATTCAACACAAAGTGAAATACAAGTTAAGCAAGGTAAACAAGATGCAAAAGCCCTCGCAGTCCTTAATGACTATTTCAATTTAAAGGATGCGTTGGTAAATGATGATAATTCTAAAGCTAAAACACTTGGGAATACGTTGGCACAATCCCTTAAGTCTTTTGATGAATCGAATTATTCAGATAGTGAAAAAATGGAATTGAAGGACATTATAGAAGATGCCACCGAACACGCTGAACATATTAGTGAAAGCGACATCAAACACCAAAGAGAACATTTTAAGACTCTAAGTAAAGATGTTACAGATTTGGTTACAATTACAGGAACAAATACAAAGCTATACGAGCAATTCTGCCCTATGTATGATGGCGGCACAGCTTGGTTAAGTACAAAAGAAGAAATACGTAATCCGTATTACGGTAGCAAAATGTTGAAATGTGGTAAAGTACAACGAGAAATAAACTAATTGAAAGTAGTTAAAATCATAGCGTGGATTCTAGGGATTGTATTGGTGGGTATTCAATTCATCCCTACCGAACGCAATCAGAGTGATACTGTTCCTGAAACCGATTTTATGATTGCAAACAAAGTACCTGAATCGGTAATGAAAACGGTCAGCACTTCCTGTTATGATTGTCATAGCAACAATACAAGTTATCCGTGGTATAATAAAGTACAACCAATAGCTTGGTATTTACAATATCATATAAACGAAGGTAAAGATGAATTCAATTTTAATGAATGGGGCAACTATTCTAACAGACGAAAGAAAAGTAAGCTAAGGTCAATCATAAGTCAGATTGAGGAAAATGAAATGCCCTTGGGTTCGTACACCTTAGTACATAAAGACGCAATTCTTTCAAACGATAATAAAACAGAGTTAATCGATTATATGAATCTTTTGAAGGATGAATTAGAATAAAGTCCTGATGTGGGAAGGGAATTTTGGTTGATGGTTAATAGCATCCCCTTCCCTTGTCAGGCACAAATATGAATTTAAATGAAACACACCTATCACATACACGGAATGACCTGCAATGGTTGCAGAACCCACGTGGAAAATACACTTTCTAATATAGAAGGGGTAATTAAGGTAGTTGTCAATCTTGAAAAAGGGGAAGCTACCATTGAGATGGAATCACATATTCCCATCGAGAAATTTCAGGAAGCCTTAAAATTCGATGGTGATACATACAGTATTCATAAACTGGGCGAACATCATCACTCGTCAGCTAAAGAGAAAGAAAAGCCTAAAGGTAAAGGAACGGGAACGTTCTATTGCCCTATGCATTGCGAGGGGGATAAAACTTATGACAAATCAGGTGATTGTCCAGTCTGCGGAATGGATTTGGTTGAAGAAATGAATCTATCGACTGCTTCTAATACGCAATACACTTGCCCGATGCATCCCGAAATCGTCAAGGGCGAACCGGGAAGCTGTCCAATTTGTGGGATGGATTTAGTACCTATGGAACCCGACCTGTCCGCAGAGGAAAAGACCTATATAAAACTGCTCAAAAAATTCTGGATAGCGGTCGCATTTACATTACCCATTTTCATAATTGCAATGTCCGAAATGCTGACCAACAATCCATTATATGATATATTGGAAATGAAGTATTGGAACTGGATTCAGTTTGTGCTTTCCATACCTGTGGTGTTTTACGCCACTTGGATGTTCTTTGAGCGTGCGTATCGCAGTATAAAAACGTGGAACCTCAATATGTTTACCCTCATTGGTATCGGTGCTGGTGTTGCTTGGTTATTCAGTGTATTCGGAATGCTCGTGCCTGATTTTTTCCCAGACCAATTTAAGACCGAAGCAGGTACTGTTCACGTCTATTTTGAAGCTGCTACGGTAATTCTCACTTTAGTCCTATTGGGTCAACTGCTCGAAGCTCGTGCTCATAGTAAGACCAATTCTGCTGTAAAAGAACTATTGAAGTTAGCACCTAATAAAGCTATTAAAATAGTGGATGGTGAAGAAAAAGAAGTTAGTATCGACGAGATTGAGTTGGGTGACATTCTAAGAGTAAAACCAGGCGATAAGATTCCTGTTGACGGTGTTGTAACCGAAGGGGAAACTTCTATTGATGAATCGATGATTACAGGCGAACCTCTTCCCGTAAATAAAACTGTAGAAGATAAAGTCAGTAGTGGAACAATCAATGGTAATCAGTCCTTTTTAATGAAAGCTGAAAAGGTTGGTTCGGACACGCTATTATCCCAAATTATCCATATGGTGAATGATGCTAGTCGTAGCCGCGCACCAATCCAGAATTTGGCTGATAAGGTTTCGGGATATTTCGTGCCAGTTGTGGTAATAATTGCCTTGATAACATTTGCAGTCTGGGCGATTTGGGGACCAGAACCAGCCTATGTCTATGCTTTGGTCAATGCCATTGCCGTATTAATAATCGCTTGCCCTTGTGCTTTGGGATTAGCCACACCAATGTCTGTTATGGTAGGCGTTGGGAAAGGTGCGCAGAATGGTGTGCTTATCAAAAATGCGGAAGCTCTCGAAAAAATGGATAAGGTAGATACGCTCATTGTTGACAAGACTGGAACAATCACAGAGGGAAAACCTACGGTCGAAAAAGTTGGGTCTTTTGATAATGGCTTTACCGAAAACGAAGTACTACAATACATAGTGTCATTAAACAGCCAAAGTGAACACCCCCTTGCGGAAGCAACTATTAAGTATGGGAAAGAACAGCAAATGGAATTTCTAAAAGCTAACGGTTTCAATGCCGTTACTGGTAAAGGTGTTGAAGGAAACGTTAATGGAAAAGAAGTGTCTCTGGGCAATGCCAAAATGATGGAAGTCGCAAATGCGAAACTTTCAGATGCTATGGAAAGTGAAGCAAAAACCTTTCAAGAGCAGGGCAAAACGGTCTCCTATATGGCTATTGATGGAAAAGTAGCTGGATATGTTGTTGTAGGCGATAAAATCAAGAAAACAAGCGCGAAAGCTATCAAAGCACTACAGGACAAAAACATTGATGTCATAATGCTTACTGGCGATAATCACGATACCGCCCAAGCGGTGGCAAAGGAACTGAACCTTGCAGATTTTAAAGCAGGAATGCTACCAGAAAATAAATTACAAGAAGTTGAAAAACTTCAGAAAAATGGAAAGGTAGTGGCAATGGCTGGTGATGGTATCAATGATGCTCCTGCATTAGCAAAAAGTGATGTGGGCATAGCAATGGGAACAGGAACAGACGTAGCCATTGAAAGTGCTGCTCTCACATTAGTAAAAGGCGACTTACACGGAATTGTAAAAGCTCGCAATCTAAGCGATGTTGTTATGAAGAACATAAAACAAAATCTGTTTTTTGCACTCATTTATAATACACTGGGCATACCGATAGCAGCTGGCTTGCTCTACCCATTTTTTGGAATTCTGCTGTCGCCGATGATTGCAGCTTTGGCAATGAGTTTTAGTTCCGTATCTGTAATAGTAAATGCTTTGAGGTTACGTTCCAAGAAAATTGATTAGAAAAGTTAATTAAAATTGAAAAGTTATGAATAAAAACATTTTATACATCAGTATCGCAGCTCTTTTAGGACTGCTCGGTGGGTGGCTCATTTTTAGTGGTGGTTCTATCGAAAAAGATGAGACGGATATGACCGAAACGCACGACCATTCAGGCGAAAATGCTGAACAGATGTGGACGTGTTCTATGCATCCACAAATTATGCAACCAGAACCTGGGGATTGCCCCATTTGTGGTATGGATTTAATTCCAGCTGAATCTAGTGCTGATGGTCTTGCGATGAACGAAATAAAGATGACGAAAAATGCAATGGCTTTGGCAAACATTCAAACCACTATTGTAGGCAATACATCTGCGGACAACGAGAATATGATTTCCCTTTCAGGAAAAATTAAAATGAATGAGGAAGAAAACGCGATTCAAGCTAGTTATTTTGACGGCAGGATTGAACGTCTCAATGTCAACTTTGAAGGTCAGGAAGTAAGAAAAGGACAATTGCTTGCCACTATTTATGCACCAAATTTGGTAGCGGCTCAACAAGAATTGATTACCGCAGCTTCGCTTAAAGCATCTCAACCAGAATTATACAAAGCGGTACGCAACAAGCTTAAACTTTGGAAGCTTTCAGAAAGCCAAATCAATAGTATAGAGGAATCTGGAAAAGTTAGAGAAAACTTTCCTATATACGCTACCGTTAGCGGCACAGTATCTGAAAAAATGGCTTCTGAAGGCGACTATGTAAAACAAGGGCAACCGATTGTAAAAGTTAGCAATTTAAATTCCGTCTGGGCGGAATTTGATGCCTATGAAAATCAGATTTCTGAATTTAAAAAAGGACAAAAAATCAAGGTTACTACCAACGCCTATCAAAATGAAGTATTTGATGCTACGGTTTCCTTTATAGACCCTGTTTTGAATACCCAGACTAGGACAGTAGTAGTGCGTGCTAATTTGAAAAATAACAAAGGACTTTTTAAGCCAGGAATGTTTGTCACAGGTAAAATCAAAAGCAAATCAAATGGTTCAGAGGCTCAACTTCGCATTCCAGCGAGTGCTGTGTTGTGGACAGGTGAACGCTCATTGGTTTATATAAAGACCAATCCCAATGAACCAGTTTTTGAAATGCAGGAAGTAACACTCGGCAATAGAGTTGGCGACATATTTATGGTTGCTTCTGGATTACAAGAGGGTGATGAGATAGTAACCAATGGAACATTCACGGTAGATGCAGCAGCGCAGTTGCAAGGTAAGAAGTCAATGATGAACAAATCAGGCGGCAAAACTATGACGGGTCACGAAGGGCATTTAGGAACGCAGAATACAGGTAATGAAACCAATGGTAGTTCAACAATGCAAATGAAATTACCAAAGACATTCCAAATTGCGTTTCAATCTGTTTTGAAACCATATCTTAAAATGAAAGACGCCTTTGTAGCTAGTGATTCTCAAAAGGTTTCAACTTTCTCAAAAAACACCTTGGAAGAATTAAAGTCTCTTTCTGATTCAGGTTTGGGTAAAATGGAACAAGCTCATATTTCCAAAATCAAAAAGATGTTGTTGTCAATTGCTGAAAGTGTTGACATTGAAAATCAGCGTAGTCATTTTGTTGTATTGAACCAAAATTTCGTACCGATTGTAAAGACTATACAAGGCTTAAACCCGAAGGTATATATTCAAAAATGTCCAATGGCAAATAATAACAGAGGGGCATTCTGGATAAGTAAGGATAAAGAGATTAACAACCCATATTATGGGGAACAGATGTTAACTTGTGGAAGTGTAATTGATTCGATTCAATAGTGTAACTCATCTTTGCAACACAGTTGCACGAAAATATTTTTATCTTTGTAACTTGAAATATTTTGCATTCATACTATCAATTTACTTTCTGGCACTAAACTTAGTGCCTTGTAGCGATACTGCGGAAACAAAAGATGATTCCCAAGTAGTGTTTGTAGTTGATTTTGATGGCGAACACGACCAAGGCTGCGAATTGTGCTCGCCTTTCTGTGAGTGTCAATGTTGCCACTGTCACAGTATAGACTTTGGTATTGTGCCTTTTGAGCCACTACAGCCAGTAATTCCACAAGATAACTTTGCCCACTTTGATAGCTTGGGCAAAGACATACCCCTTTCCCTTTTTCAGCCCCCTCGGGCATAATTCAGTTTTGATGGGATAGCTATATCCTGTTTTGATATATCCAAATTTGGATATATCAATACTGCGCGTTGTATTGTATTCAATGTGTTCAATGCAAATATAAACTGAATTAATACCCTCTTTATCTATGATTAACAGAATCATTGAGTTTTCAATCAATAACAAATTCATTATCGGTCTGCTTACATTGGCTCTAATTGGTGCCGGTATTTATAGTATGACCCAAGTTCCCATTGATGCTGTGCCGGATGTTACCAATAATCAGGTACAAGTCATCACACAATCGCCCAATCTGGGCACAGAGGATATCGAGCAATTCGTAACCTATCCAGTAGAAGTTGCGATGAGTAATTTGCCCAATGTAAAGGAAATTCGCTCGGTTTCGCGTTTTGGACTTTCCGTGGTTACCATCGTTTTCGATGACGATATGGGAACTTACTTACCCCGTCAGCTTGTTTCCGAAAAACTGACCGAAGTACGTGAACAGATTCCTGAAGGGTTTGGTCAACCTTCTATCGGTCCAATTACCACAGGCTTAGGCGAAGTCTATCAATACACCCTAAAAGTCGAACCTAATTTTCAAGATAAATATTCCTTATCCGATTTGCGTACAATGCAAGATTGGATTGTGCAACGGCAAATGGCAATGGTACCTGGCGTTGTGGAAATTAATGCCATCGGCGGAAAAATAAAGCAATATGAGGTCGCCGTTGACCCTAACGAATTAAGGGCAATCGGACTAACGATTACGGATGTTTTTAAGGCATTGGAAACAAATAACAAAAATACGGGTGGTGCGTACATTGAGAAAAACCATCAAGCCAACTTCATCCGTGGCGAAGGTTTAGTGCGAAGCCTTGATGATATTAAAAAAATAGTCATTAAAAATGAAAATGGTTTGCCCATTACCGTAAGCGATGTTGCCGATGTACGGTATGGTTCAGCTGTTCGATATGGGGCTTTGACACAGGATGGCGAAGGCGAGGTCGTTGGTGGGTTGGTTATGATGCTCAAAGGGGCAAATTCAAACGATGTCATTGTCCGTGTAAAAGAGCGAATGGCCGAAATACAGAAGTCCCTACCGGAAGGGGTTGTCATACAGCCTTTATTGGATAGAAGCAAGTTAATAAGCGAAACCACGGGAACGGTACGAAACAATCTCTTGGAAGGCGCACTCATCGTAATTTTCGTCTTGGTCTTCCTCTTGGGTAACTGGCGTGGTGGGTTGATTGTAGCTTCCACTATTCCGCTGTCCCTATTGTTCGCATTTATTCTTATGAACGTTTTTGACGTATGGGCGAACCTGATGAGCTTAGGTGCTATCGATTTTGGCATTATCGTAGATGGGGCGGTAATAATCGTGGAAGCCAGCGTATTCTTAATGGGAAGCTACATCTTAAAAAAGAAGTCTTTAAACAAGGAAAAACGTGATGATATAGCCGCAAATGCATCAAAAAAGATGATGAACGCTGCCTTCTTTGGGCAATTGATAATTCTAATTGTGTTCTTGCCCATACTGGCGTTGGAAGGTATTGAGGGCAAAATGTTTCAACCAATGGCGCTTACATTCATATTTGCTATGATAGGTGCTATGTTTCTTTGCCTAACCTATGTACCAATGATGTCCGCAATATTTTTAAAACCACCCAAGACAGAAAAGAAATCGTGGGGCGACCGTTTTGTATTTTGGGTGCAAAGAAAGTATAAACCTCTTTTATTACGAGCTTTAAAAAAAGGAAAGTGGGTCGTGGGTATTGCAGTTGCAACATTCGCAATAGCTGTATTTGTATTTTCCAAAATGGGTGGCGAATTCATTCCTCAACTAGATGAAGGTGATATTGCATTTCACGCCATACTTAAGCCTGGAAGTTCGCTCAGCGAAACCATAGAGACCACTACCAAAGTCGAGCGTATTATAAAGGCGGAATTTCCCGAAGTGGATAAAATAGTAAGCCGTATCGGGGTGGCCGAAGTACCCACGGACCCAATGCCAATGGACTTTGCCGATGTGTTTGTCATACTGAACCCAAAGGACGATTGGGTGTCCGCTGAATCTAAGGATGAGCTTATCGACAAGATGAAGGAAGCGGTAAGCATTATCCCGGGCGTTAATTTTGAGTTTACCCAACCCATCGAAATGAGGTTCAATGAACTTTTGGAAGGCATCCGTGAAGATGTTGCTATTAAAATTTATGGTGAGGATATCGATGTTCTTGCTGCAAAAGCTAACGAGATTACTAAAATCATTGCGGGGACCGAAGGCATAGGTGATATGAGGGCGGAAGCAACTTCGGGACTGCCCCAGATGACGATAAAGTACAATCGCAATAAACTGGCACAATACGGGGTCAGTATTGACCAACTGAATATGATGGTGCAATCCGCCTTTGCAGGCGGATATGCAGGTGTCATCTTTGAAGGCGAAAAGCGTTTCGATTTGGTCGTTAGGCTCAACGAGCAAAACCGAACCGACATCAACGATATAAGGAATCTGTTTATCGATTTACCGAACGGTTCCCAAATTCCACTTCAAGAATTGGCAAATATCGAGTACACACCAGGACCGATGCAGATAAGTCGCGACAATACCAACCGCAGAACCTATGTAGGTGTAAATGTACGTGGACGTGATGTGGAATCCTTGGTTAAAGAGATTAAGGACAAACTGGATGCAAATCTTGATTTACCACCCGGCTATTTTATTCGGTATGGCGGTGCATTTGAAAATCTCGAAAGGGCAAGTGAGCGATTACAGGTCGTCGTCCCGATTGCTTTATTGTTGATTTTCATTTTGATTTATTTTGCATTAAAATCCTTTCCGCAGACCTTAATGATTTACGTGGCTATCCCTATGGCGACCATAGGCGGTATTTTTGCCCTATGGCTCAGGGATATGCCCTTTAGTATTTCCGCAGGGGTCGGCTTTATCGTGCTCTTTGGGGTCGCAGTATTGAACGGACTGGTAATGATTAGCGGTCTGAACGAACTAAAGGAAGAAGGTGTAACCAACTTGAAAGACCGCATTGTTGAGGGAACAAAACGCAGAGTGCGCCCCATTATGTTGACGGCATTTACCGATATTTTAGGATTTCTTCCTATGGCGATTTCAGCTTCTGCAGGGGCAGAAGTGCAACGACCCTTGGCAACCGTGGTAATCGGTGGATTGATTACTTCCACGCTCTTGACGCTCTTTATCCTTCCCATTTTTTATCAATGGGTAGAGAAACGTTCAGAACGGAAGAAAAAACCCAATCCAAAATTCGTTACCGCTACGGCAGTAGTCTGTCTATTGTTTACGTCCAATTTGGTGAAAGCCCAACAAGTCCGACCGAAAGACTCACTACCGGTTATCTCATTGGAACAGGCAGTGGAAATCTCGAAGAAAAACTATCCGCTTTTGAAAACAAAACAGTTGGAAATCCAAAAACAGAACGCCCTTAAAGGCACGGCTTATGACCTTGGCAAGACCCAAGTTTTCACGGGCGGTGAGGAAGTAAGAGTGGGTCAGGGTGTCTATACATTGGTTGGTGTAGGGCAGCAGAACATCAATCTGTTCGGAATCGGTGCAAAGAAGCGTTTACAAAAACATCGTATCACATTGGCCGAAACTGCTCTTGACCTTTCCGAACTGCAAGTGGAACAGGAAGTAAAAAAGGCGTGGTCGCTGGCATACCAACAGCGACAGAAATATGAACTGTACCGTGAACTGGATTCCATTTATTTACAGTTTGAAAAGGCCATCGAACTCAACTTTGAGGTAGAAGCCATTTCAAGATTGGAATATTCTTCGGCCACAAATCAAGCCTTGCAAATCAACAATAAATTGCAACAGGCAGAAAGTGATTATTTCATAGCCCTGCAAAAGCTCAATCTTTGGTTGGTCTCAGAAACGTATTACACGGTTCCCGACATACTGAACGAAAGTGAAATATCCGTTTTGGAAATACCTACAAGTATAGAAAATCATCCAGAATTGAAACTTTCGCAAAGGCGCATCGACGAAGCCGAAGCGAACTATAATGAAGCCCGTACCGATTTGCTACCGAAGTTGAACCTACAAGGTGGACTTCAACAGGTCGATGGCAATAGCGGATTTTACACCTATCAAGCAGGCATTTCCGTCCCATTATTTTCAGGCACACAGCGTAGTCAGGCCAAAGCCGCTAAAATTGACAGCGAAATTGCAAAGGCGAATGCGGATTTTACCCAACGCCGAATGCAATCCGAATATCAGCAAGCCGTACAGTCCTATCAGAAATGGAAGGCATCTTGGCAATTTTATAGGGGCAAAGCCTTGCCACTCGCCGAGGAACAGCGCAAAGGTGCATTGCTGGCATACAAAGAAGGTGCGGTGGACTACGCCGCGTTCACGCAAATTATACGGGATGCCATACAGACCGAAATGGACGCACTGAACACTCTCGACAATTATTTAAAATCAGTTTTTGAACTACAATATTTCAAGCAATAAAATGAAAAATATATCCAAATACACAATTATCGGGCTACTGGCAATACTTTTAGGGTTGACCGCTTGTGGCGATTCAAAAAGCGAAACTAAAGAGAACACAGAAATAAATTCCGAAATGGAAGAAGGGCATTCCGAAGGCGAAGTCGAAGAAGTATTATTGACGGAAAAGCAGTTTAACGCCCTGCAAATGAAAGTGGATACTTTGCATATGCGCAATATGAGTGGTTATGTGGAAGCCAACGGACAACTCGAAGTGCCACCACAAAACGAGGCCACCATAACAACGGTTGTAGGTGCCAATGTGGTTTCCATAGAGGTTATCGAGGGCGATAAGGTCAACAAAGGGCAAACAGTCGCCTATCTCTCACACCCCAACATCATACAAAAACAGACGGATTACCTCAATGCATACAGCAATAGAGAATTTCTCAAAAAAGAATATGAGCGACAAAAAACGCTGTACGATGCAGGGGTGGGAAGCGGTGCCAATTTTCAAAAGGCCGAAGCGGAATATCAGGCCTCGCGTAGTATGGTAAACGGATTGGAAGCCCAACTAAAGCAATTGAGTATTAGTGCTTCTGGGCTAAGAAACGGCACAATTTACCAGCGTGTGGCATTACGAAGTCCCATTGAAGGATTTGTTCAAAAAGTAGAAATCAAAACAGGGCAATATGTAGAACCACAGACCGATTTAATGGAAATCGTGGACACCCATCACGTACACGCGGATTTGATGGTTTTTGAAAAGGATGTTTACAAAGTCAAAGTAGGACAGAAAGTTCGGTTCAACGTCCAATCCATACCGGGTAAAGAACTTACTGCGGAAATATATTCCGTAGGAAAGACTTTTGAGCAAAACCCCAAGGCAATACACGTACACGCTGAAATCGAGAACAAGGAAGGCAACCTCATACCAGGAATGTACATTCGAGGGCGCATTCAAATAGATGGTTCCAAAGCTATGGCACTCCCCGAAAGTGCCATAGTTACTAACGGTGATAGGTTCTTTGTGTTTTCAGCTAAAAAAGAAGGTGATAATTGGGCTTTTATGCCCTATGAAGTAACAAAGAGCACTCAAGATGGTGAGTGGGTTTCCATCGATTTTCTGACCGAACAAGAAGCGAACACAAAATACGCATATAATAATGCCTACTATTTAATCGCAGAAATGAAAAAAGGCGAACTTGGTGATGATGACTAACATACAGATTAGAACGAACATATGAGTGAAATTGAAAAATTATTGAATGAAAAAAAGGTACGCCCGACAGCGATGCGCATCCTTATCTACAAGTTTATGGCACAAAAGAATAGTGCGGTTGCTTTGAAAGATATTGAATCTGCTTTTGAAAAAGCGGATAGAACCACATTGTACCGTTCCTTAAAAACATTCGAGGAAAAAAACGTGGTGCATCAAATAGATGACGGAACTGGAATCTCTAAATACGCCCTTTGTGAAGAAGGCTGTAATTGTGAAATAGAACAAGATTTGCATTTACATTTTCATTGTTCCAATTGTAATGAAACTATTTGTTTGACCGAACATAGAATTCCGCAAATTAATTTACCGGATGGATATTTGGCAGAAGATGTTAATCTCGTGGTTACAGGAATATGTGAAAAATGCAGTAGTAATTTACTTTAATATACAAACAAATTAGATTGATTTTGAAAAAAAGCACTTTTAAAATAAGTCAGATGGATTGTCCATCGGAAGAGCAGATGATTCGGATGAAGTTGGATGGTTTTGAGCAAGTCAAGTATCTTGACTTTGATATACCCAACAGAAAGTTGGAAGTATATCATCTGGATGGAATCGAAGAAATTCAAATATCTGTAGCCAGTTTAAAACTTGGGGATTCCTTTGAGGGAACTACAGAGGCCGAACCACCAGTAGTGGAAGACCAATCCAAACAAAAAAGAATTCTTTGGTGGGTCTTGGGTATTAATTTCGGTTTTTTTTTAGTAGAAATGACTACTGGTTGGATATCAGACTCAATGGGTCTTGTGGCAGATTCATTGGATATGCTGGCAGATTCCATCGTTTATGCATTAAGCCTTTTTGCAGTAGGTGGTGCCATTTCCAGAAAAAAGAAAGTGGCAAAATTAAGCGGATACTTTCAGATGGGGTTGGCGACGCTTGGGTTTGCCGAGGTCTTAAGAAGGTTTTTTAGCAATACCGAAACACCCCTGTTTCAATGGATGATTATCGTTTCAATTTTCGCATTAGCGGGTAATTTGATATCGCTTTGGCTCATCAACAAGACCAATAGCAAAGAGGCTCATATGCAGGCAAGCGCCATTTTTACTTCCAACGACATCATAGTCAACGGCGGGGTAATACTTGCGGGTGCACTTGTCTATTTTTTGGATAGTAAATGGCCTGATTTGGCAATAGGCGGAATTGTATTTGCATTTGTAATGCGCGGCGCTCTGAGAATACTCAAATTATCAAAGTAGTTTTTGAAATGACATCAAATGTGATTAAAAAATAAATGAAAAAGAAAAAAGTAAACTTACGCGATTTGAACCCTAAGGAACATCTGGATAACCACAGCAATCCTGAACAAGTATCTAGTTTCAGAACCTATCTACCTGCAATTTTCAGTTTTGTGATGCTGATAGTTGGTATTGCCATTGATTATTTTGATGCCTTTCCATTTTTCAAGGGGTGGGTCAGAATCGTTTGGTACTTGGTGGCTTACATTCCAGTTGGGTTTCCCGTTATCAAGGAAGGATGGAACAGTATTAAGAATGACGATTTTTTTACTGAATTTTTTCTGATGTCTATTGCCACTTTGGGTGCATTTGCCATAGGCGAATACCCCGAAGGTGTGGCAGTAATGCTATTTTATGCCGTGGGTGAACTGTTCCAAAGTGCAGCGGTTAATCGTGCGAAAGGAAACATTAAGGCTTTGTTGGACGCACGACCTGATGAAGCGGTGGTTTATCGTGATAGGAATTTTGTTGTAGTCAACCCCGAAACAGTCGAGATTGGCGAAAAGATACAGATACGCGTGGGCGAAAAAATTCCCTTGGACGGCATTTTGTTATCCGAAAAAGCATCGTTGAATACGGCTGCAATAACTGGTGAAAGCAAACCCGACACCATTGCAAAAGGCGAAAAAGTTTTTGCAGGAAGCATCAACCTCAATGGTGTCATTCAAGTGGAAACCAATAAAGAATTTAAGGACAGTTCCATTGCCCGAATTTTGGATATGGTACAGAATGCGACTGCAAGAAAATCAAAGACAGAATTATTTATACGGAAGTTCGCAAGGATATATACACCAATCGTTGTGTACCTCGCCATTGGCCTGACCTTCCTGCCTTACTTTTTTGTGGACGACTATGTGTTTAGGGATTGGCTCTACCGTGCCCTGATATTCCTAGTGATTTCCTGCCCCTGTGCATTGGTTATTTCTATCCCTTTAGGCTATTTTGGTGGATTAGGCGCAGCATCGCGCAACGGTATTCTATTCAAGGGCGCGTCCTTTCTGGATGCAATGACCAAGGTAAATACGGTGGTAATGGACAAGACCGGAACCGTTACCAAAGGGGTTTTTAAAATCAAGGAAATCAAGTCCATCACATTTGACGAAGCTGAGTTTATGAAATACCTGATGGCGGTTGAAGAACAATCCACCCATCCCATTGCCAAAGCGATACTGGAATATAAAGCGGATGGTTTGGATTATAAGGCGACCGATGTTTCAGAGGTTGCCGGAAAGGGACTAAAAGGAACGGTCAATGGAAAAACGGTGTTGGTCGGTAATAAAGCTTTGATGGCCTCAAACAACATAGAGGTTCCTTCTGAAACGGATAATGTTGTTGAATCCATTGTGATGGTTGCCATAAACGGAAAATTTGTAGGCTATGTAACGATTGCTGACAAATTTAAAGAAGATGCCCATCAAGCTATCAAGCAAATAAGGGAAGCAGGTATATCAAAAATCATAATGCTTTCGGGCGATAAAGATTCCATTACACAACAGGTTTCCAATGAACTCAATATTGATTGGGCAAAGGGCGGCTTGCTACCAGAAGATAAGCTGAACGAAGTAGAAGAACTAAAAAAGCAACCAAATACAAAGGTAGCCTTTGTAGGCGACGGTATTAATGATGCACCTGTGCTTGCGGCAAGCGATGTAGGTATTGCAATGGGCGGTTTAGGTAGTGATGTTGCTATTGAAACGGCGGATGTCATCATCCAAACCGACCAACCGAGCAAGATTGCACGAGCAATTAAAATTGGTCGTTCTACCAGAAGAATTGTATGGCAGAACATTGGTTTGGCATTTGGTGTGAAAGCAATAGTTCTGATTTTAGGTGCAGGTGGATTAGCTACAATGTGGGAAGCAGTCTTTGCGGATGTGGGTGTCGCTTTGTTGGCCATTTTAAATGCGGTACGATTGCAGAGAATGAAATGGAAGGAATCTTAGAATTCCTGACCGCCACAATTGACTGAATGAAAATTAATTACAAATAATAACCATTATATTTATAGGTCACAACAAGTCCTATTTTATGATACATATAATCACAACAGGCGGTACAATTGAGGGGCTGGACTATGATACAGAAAATAAGCAGACCCAAGAAAATAAAATCTCAATTGAGGAATTTTTTAAGTCGGCAAATGTTTCATTTTCCTATTCGATAGAAAATGTCCTCAATAAAGATAGTCGCTTTATTACAGATGATGACCGCCGGCTTTTGGTTGATAAAATCAAAGCTACGAGCGCGAGAAAAATAATATTAACCCACGGTACTTTCACTATGGAAGATACCGCAAAATATATCGGAAAACTTAACCTAAAGAAAACGATAGTCTTGGTTGGCTCATTTGTTCTAGGCACATCCAATGGTACAGATGCCCCTTTTAATTTAGGTTACGCCTTATGCTCAGTTCAATTTCTAAAACCAGATGTATATGTAGCAATGAACGGTACTATATTTCATTGGGGAAATGTGAAAAAAAATTTAGAAACCAACAAATTTGAGCAGCGATGAAAAAGATAAATGTTTGGAACATCAATACATTGGACTACTTTTTTCTATCTTTTATTAGATACAGTCATTGTATTGTTTACACTCTACTATTCAACTAGAAAAGATTCAAGTGGTTATAAACGATTTTTATCTTTGGGTATACTATTCATTACTTATAATCTAACCGGTGGTTTTTTGCCAATCAAGAATTTTCCTGGCCCTCTTATTCTTCAGTATATCATAACCTATGGTGTTGCCATAGCTTTATGTGTTTATATAGTTTACTACCTCTATAAAGAATATGATATCATAGTATTAAAGTACAATTCTTCCATTAGAAATTTGGCGATTTTGTCTTCTGGAAGTTTTATTATACTATTTTTAATCCCATACTTCTTTACTTATTCCTTGGACTCTTCAAGGTTACTTTTTACCATACCTATTTCAATTCTTGCCTTTGTGTTCTTAGGAATGTTTTATGAAAGAATTTCACATCCAAACAATCCAAATGAATATATCCTACGTCGTAACAGATTATCGATGATTAGTGTGACAAGTATTGCATTGTTACCTATATTGACCTTAATCGGGGATTTTCAATGGTTGACTTTTACAGTTATGAACACAGCTTTTTACGCCATATCCATTATAGAAATAGATAGACATTTATATTTTTTAGAAAACAAGACCAAAATGTACGAAGTATTTGCTATGAGCAAAGAACAAGCAATTCACTCAGCAGATACGAAAATTATTTACGAAAACTTGACAAGAAGGGAAATAGAAATTACCTTGTCCATTCTGAGCAATCTTAGTTATAAGCAAATAGCCAAGGATTTATTCATTGCTGAAAGTACCGTCTCCAAACACGCTTCAAACATCTATAAAAAAACAGGTGTAAAAAATAGAAGACAATTCATTAATCGATACCGAAAAAAGTCGAAGTAGCGTTGTTCCTAATACTAGAGCGATTACCGTAGGAAAATACGGTTTATTCCGTAGATATCTACGGAATAAAATTTGCTTCTTTCAAAATTATGTTATTACATTTCAATAGTTCTTTAGATGTCCCATGTCGTAAAAAGTTCTGCTAACAAAGTACCTGTCCTGCGCATTCGCAAACTAAAGAACTCTAACAACAACTAATCCACCCAAACTAAGACTGCCCGCAATATTGTTGGGCTTAACTGTATTTATGGCTGCAAATGGATTTAGAAACGTTAGGCAAAAATCTTCTCGTAGCATTAGACGAGATAAGGCTCGAAAATCTACCGATTTTGGAACAATCCTATCGTTCTATTCAGTTAAGCAGAAACTTGCTTAGTACTTTCAAAAGAAACATTCTGACCAATGATTTTGAAAGTGTTGAGAAAGAAATAATCTTCTTCAAAAAAATAAAACAAGTGCCATTGGTTAAGCTTATATACTTCTCAGAAATTCATTCTTTTGAAATTCAATTCCCAAAAGCAGACAGAGCTGCACAATTAAAATTTGTAAAAAAGAAAATCAATAAATTAAATCGCTTTTTTCTTTATAATCTTGATTTCGGGCAATACGTTAAATCTGGTGCAACCCATTTTGACAAAGCTTATTACACCAGAGAGCATTTTGATATTTATCATATTACTACTTCCAAATTCTATTTTCAAGACCCTGATTTTTGTACACCGAGAGATATGCTTTTAGGAAAGTTCAAGGCTTATATATCTTTAATCAACTATATGGACCAAAAGAAAAATTCTATTAAAAATAGAGTAAATGGAAATAGTGTGAATATAAAACCTACGGAAAAAATTCCTTGGCCATTCACAAATACAGATTGGGTTGAACTTCTATATTCGCTAAGTGCTGCTGGAATGACAAAACAAAAGGGTCTAAGTATTATTAAATTATCTAAAATTTTGCAAGAAGTATTCGACTTTACTCCAAAGGAAATCTACAAAACATTTCAGGACATTAAAAATCGCAAAAATAGCCGAACATTATTCCTCGACCAGTTGACAGCTTCCCTTCTTTCGGAAATGGACAAAAGCGAGGAATAGTCGCTAGTTGCTATCATTCGTTCCTTTTTTTATATGTTAAAAAAAGACCGTACTACGGTTGACCTACGGTAATTGTATTCCGTAGTTGTTTTTCATAAATTTTGATACAATTTCAAGGTCTGTTAGTTACGGAAGCACCTTTAAACACTGTTAAAACAATTGAAATTTCAAAATGTTAAATTTTGACCGTAGTACGGTTGTACTGGGGAATAAAATCCATTAAAGCTATCCAAATTTGTAGAACGAAAGTCAAATCAGGTCAGAGGCTATCAAATTAATTGACAACGATGCGATAGTCTCTTACTTTAAAAACCGTTCTATTATGCCTACAAGTATTATTACAACAGACGACCTTCGGGAATTCAAAATGGAATTGCTCGATGACATTAAAAAATTATTATCCAAACAAGCCACTGGAAAACTCAAAAGATACCTTAAATCATCTGAGGTTATGGATTTGCTTCAGGTAAGTCCAGGTACATTACAAAACCTTCGCATCAATGGCACTTTACCTTACACCAAAGTTGGTGGTATTATTTACTACGATGCTGAGGAAATACAAAACATAATGACTTCCAACCGTGTTCAGCAAGGTTCAAATTCTTAAATGATGAACTATATAAAGCTACTTAACGCGGCTTTTGAAAAGTTCTATTTTGATGACCGCCTAAATCCTACCCATATCAGTCTGTATATGGCGCTGTTCCAAGAATGGAACAGTAGCCGATTTGCGGATGAATTTTACGTTAACCGAAGAGACTTAATGCGTGCTGCTAAAATAGGCTCAAAATCCACATACCACCGCTGCGTTACGGATTTGGACTCGTGGCTTTACCTATGCTATTTTCCATCTAACAATCCATACAAAGGAAGTAAAATCAAGATGTCTATTATCGGGACAAGTAGTGAACCAGATATGGGACGGTACAATCCCACATTAGAACAGCTTGCGGAACAGTACTATCCCATACGTGAACCAGTTGTGGGACAGCACCATCCCATAAATGGACAAGTACTGGTATCTAATACAAACAATACCAAACAAGAAAACTATATAAAACAGCCAAAAGGCAGGCAGGTGGTTATTGATTTTTTTGAAGAAAATGGTTTTGATGCAGATGAGGGGAAAAAGTTCTTTGAGCACTATGAAACCCGAAACTGGCAAACAAGTGATGGGCAAGCAATTCGTGATTGGCGAGCTGTAGCCACAAATTGGATGGACAGAACGGAATTATTTGACGAAAAAAATGAATCAAACAAAAAACAAGCGTCCCAAATCAAGGACAACTTGCGAACCACTAAAAACAAAGATTATGGACAACCCCTCTAAAATTACTGAAGGTGGCGTGGAATATTCGCTAGGAAAATTTGACGGCAAAAGTGTACTGTATGATTTCCCAAAAATCTTAATTTACCTGAACGCTAAAGGGAAACAGCTTTTCGGCGAAAAGTTCAGAATTTATGATGAAGATAGAGATATACTGCTAAAGCTTTGTTCCTACTTCATTAAAGATAAATCCAATTGCACAACCTATGGAATTGACATCGATAAGGGTATCTTACTTTCCGGACCAGTTGGTTGCGGGAAAACCAGCTTAATGAAATTGCTGAGATATATTGTTCCGATGCAAAGACCTTATGAAATGATTCCTTGCAGGAACGTAACCTTTAGTTTCAACCATCTTGGTTTTAAGACCATTGAGGAATATGGTAACACAAAATTTTTCTGCTTTGATGATTTAGGTATCGAACCTGCTGGACGGTTTTATGGTAAAGACCTGAACGTAATGGGCGAAGTGCTATTATCCAGATATGAACTATACCTTGAGACCAAGCATAAAATCAAAACCCACGCAACCACCAATCTCAATGCCGAGGAATTGGAAGAACGCTACGGCAACCGTGTTCGTAGCCGGATGCGAGAATTGTTTAATTTGATTGCTTTTGATAAAGAGGCTGGGGATAAGAGGAAGTGAACTTAAATATGATTTTTCAACAACAACTTTTGTTCTCTTGAATCGGTGGACAGGGCACAGTCCCATAAGAACAATATACACAGCAATCTCCTTCATTTGGTTTCAGAACCGTTTTGCAACTCTCACACTCATAAAAGAATTGACAGGATTCTGTTGGCATTTCTTCTACTTTTTTATATCCGCAGTTTGGACAAGTGATTTCAGATGTCAATATAGTTTCCATTATTTTTATTTTTTGTCGGTCACTTTATAACCAGTAGAATTAATTGCTTTCTCAATTTCCGCTTCATTGGTCTTGGTTTTATCAAATTCAATGATTGCATTTCCACTTTCATATGATGTTTTTGAGCTCACGATTCCGCTGAGTTTATTTACTTCGTGGTTTACGTGTTCTTCACAACCCGCGCAGGTCATTCCGCTAATTTTAAATTCAGTTGTTTTAATATCCGATTTATCTACAACGATAATTTGTTTTGCCGTGTCTGGGTAAAAAATTCCTGAATAGTATGGAAATGCTAACATTACGATTGCAAATACAGTTACAATTCCTAAAAAAGTTTTAGACTGTGTGAATTTTGGTTTTTCGCCTGTCTCACATTCACAGTCGATTTCCTTTTTAGGCTTTAGCATCTGGTACCAGGCAAAACAAAGAACGAAAATTGTGAGTCCGATTAAGTACGGTCTAAAAGGTTCTATCCAAGAGAATGTTGAAGCAATTCCACTTGTTCCTGCGATGAGAGCCAAAACAGGCGTAATACAGCATAAGGAAGCTGTAATTGCAGTTAGCAAGCCTGCTCCAATTAATTTGTTTTCACTTTTCATATCGCTTCTAAAACTTTGTTTTTATCAAGTATTGCGAAAAACGGATTGAGTAGTTTTTCATATTCAGCGGTCAATGAGTAATAAATCGTTTGGGCTTCTCTATCGGTTTCTAATAGATTTCGGTCTTTCATTTTTCTCAAATGCTGGGAAATGGCCGAAATATTCATTCCAAGAATATCACTTAAATCACAAACGCAAAGCCTATCTTCTTCAAAGAGTACGTAAAGTATTTTAAGTCTTACGCTATTCCCAACTAATGAAAGTCCATTCGCTAAATAATCAAAAGATTCACTTAGTTCTGAAACTGTCTCTTTGCAACGATTGATTTGTTCTAAATCAGCTTGTTGTCTTATACAAGAATTATTTTCCATAAAGCAAAGTTACATTATTTTCTTATTTAAGCAAATACTTAAATACGTAATATTTAAAATAGCAACAATTTGATTAATAGAACTGCTAGAAATAAATGGAAGTAGTCTAACTTCTAAAAGATTTATATAGTAAAACTACTTCTGCAATGAATTGTATCACAATAGCTTTTAAACTTTTTGTCAACTCTAAAAATATATCTTTCATAATAGTATTAGTTTTTAATAGATAATAAAATGGCGAAGGCAATTAATTTGATATTCTTAGAAGCAGAAATATAACTGCTTTCATCCCCATTACTCAAAAAACTCAGTTCCAAAAGAACCGAGGGGCAATAGTCAATAGTTTCACGTAGTACCTGAAAATTTGCGAACTTCACACCTCTACTTTCATATCCTATAGCTTTGCAAAGTGCTTTTTCAAATTGATAACCTATATAAATAGATTCTTTAGAATTATTTGCTTGCTTTTGTGAAACATAAACTTCTATCCCTCTTGCATCCGGATTATCTGAATGATTACAATGTAGAGAGAAAAACAAATCAGCTTTTAGAGCTTTGGCCAGCTTCGTTCTATCCGATAGCGAAATGAGTGTATCAGTATACCTGGTTAAATAAATGTCCAGAGGCTTATCTAATTCATCATTTAGCTTCAAAATGGCATTCGCAATATCCAATACAACGTCCTTTTCTTGGATTTTATTTATGCCTATTGCACCAGTATCTTTTCCACCGTGTCCAACATCAATTATAATTCGTTTTTGAGTACTCTTTTCTTGTCCTAAAACGATACACATTTTTAGAACCAAAATCACAAAACTGACGTTTTTGAGCACTTTTTTCATTTTCAATTTTCAGGTTATCAACATTTTTCCTTCAAAAACTCATAAAATTTGATGCCAAATAGCAGCAATTAAATTCAATTGATTTCAAATAATATTTTATTCACAAATATTTGATTTTCAGTTATTTATGTACAAATATATGTAAATTTCAGAAAGAGAAAATGAATAAAAAATCTAAACAGTTTTATTATGAAAAAATCAATCTACTTAGCAACTTTTTTATCGTTGCTCTCAACATCACTTTTTGCTCAAATTGGGGGAATTGAAGATTCCGTTAACGATGTGGGCGATACCATACGTACCATATTTCCAATTTTACTTGGTGTCATTTTTCTTGTTGGTTTCTTGTTTAATGCAGGACATTTCTTTGGGGAAAACGCAGACCTTAAAAAAGGAATTACTAGAGTGCTTGTGTTTGTTTTGATTGCTGGCGCAGTTGTCGGCATCTTCACATACTTAATAGGAATCGTAGTATAAATCAACCCTCATCGAGGGCTTTATTAGAATAGCTGTATGAAGAAATACGAGGTCTATAAAAACATTAGGAAAAGGGCAGTCATTTTTGGGCTGCCTATTTCCCTGTTTGCCCTGATGATGGTTTCTATTTTGGCTTCGCTGCTCGTCATCATCTTCTCTTTCAGCTTCGGGATAATAATTGGTGTACTTGTTTTTAATGCCGCCTTATATGTTGCCCTAACAAGAATAACACATAACCCACAAATTTTTCAAATGGCTAAGGCTTTTCCGAGAATAATAAGTAATAAAAAAAACTCAGGCTTCGATTATGAACAAGATTAATCTTTCAGCATATCAACCTATTGTAGATATTCAAGACAATATCATATTTGCCAATAATGGCAATGTTGTTCTGTGCTATGAAGGTACGTTGCCAGAAATTTATTCACTATCCGAAAAAGACTTTGAAGACATTCACGGGGCTTGGTTTCAGGCCCTGAAATCATTGCCTATTGGTACAGTAGTCCAAAAACAGGACATCTACCTAAAAAAGACCTATACTTCAGAAGCACTTCCCGATACAACGTTTTTAGAAAAGGCAACGCACGACCACTTCAAAGGGCGCGACTATATGGAACATCGTTGCTTTTTGTTCTTTACGCTAACTAAGAACAAAGCTCTGAATAACTCAAAATACGTCAACCCTTTCCGCAAAGTTTCCAATGGAATTGTCCAACGATTAGATGACAACATTAAGAGCTTTATTGGGGCTGTTAGTGACTCTGTTTCCTTTATAAACAATAGCAGAAAAATGAGTTTTATTTCGCTTAAAGCGAAAGAAATACAGCAGTTAACCAACGGATATTTCAATGGCTTTAATGATGGGTTTGACACCGATATCATATTAGATAAAAAAAGCGTCAATATTGGCGAAAACCATTTTGATGCCCTGGCTATCAATAGCGAACTGTGCTTTGGCGAAAGTGTACAGAGTAGCAAGACCAATGAGAAATTCACTTCTGACGATTTTGTGTTTCATCAAGGGTTTATTGATGGCTTAGGGCTTACGCTTAACGAAAATCATATCGTCAACCAAATCCTTTATTTGGATGACAAACAGAAGTGGCGCAAGTTACTTGATAAGAAAGTTGAGGAACTCAACAAAAGTTCCAACTTCGGTTCTCAGAATAAAGTAGTCCTCGGTAAAATTCAGCATATCCTTGACCAAATAAATGCGGATGATAATGCTCGCATTATTCGTGGTCATTTGAATATAATTTATTGGGATAAGAATCCAGAAAATTTAAGTCGAATCGGTTCTAAAATCAAAACTGAATTTAAGGAACTGGACATCATTCCATACTATCCTAGAGGTGAGGAACGGAAGAATTATATACTCAATAGTTACTGTTGTTTTTCTTCCAATTTTTCAAATAACGATTTATATGTTACCGATTTAAAGCACGCTCTATGCCTGTTTATAAACAACACAAACTACAATTCTGATGCTACTGGAATCATCTTTAATGATAGGGAACACAATGTTCCTGTTTTAAAAGATGTTTGGGATGAGCGCAAGAAGCGCATTAAGGCAAGAAACTTTGCCATTTTTGCACCTACTGGTGAAGGTAAGTCCTTTTTGGCAAATAACATTCTGCGCCAGTATTTTGAAAGTGGTGTCCGCCTGGTCATAATTGACCTCGGTGGATCCTACACCAAATTTGCCAAACTCTATCCCGAAAAATATACTGTGCTTCGTTATGAAAGTGGCAAAAACTTGGGTATCAATCCATTTTATATAAGTGATGCAAATGACCTCACACCTGAACGATTGGAAGATTTATCAGTCTTTCTGTTTGAACTGTTCGCTTCAGATTTAATGGTTACCAAAGCACAATCGGTTTCGGTCAAAAAGATATTGCGCCACTATTACAAAAATACTTCGGAAAATCATTCTTTAGATGGTTTCTACAACTTTATAGAAAGGAATCAGAAAGACCTTCTGGACACCTTGAAAATCCATCCCGACTACTTCAATATTATCAGCTTCTTGCACGTAATGTCCGAATATGTCGGCGATGGTCTATATAGCTTTCTATTTGAAGTCAGCGAAGACCAAACTTATAAAATCGAGGACAAACGCTTGATTGTTTTTGAACTGGATGAAGTCAAAGATAACAAGGAAATCCTATCCGTAATGTTGAAGCTGATTAAGTCAGCTATCCAAAGAACTATTTGGAAAAACAGAGCTGAAAAAGGCATCATCCTTTTTGATGAGTTTGCCAAACAACTAAAGTTTGATAACGTATTAGAAAGTGTAGAATTCTATTACCAAGCCATTCGTAAACAGAATGGTGCGATAGGCATTATTCTTCAATCCATTAATCAGCTTCCCAATAATTCAACATCGGCAAGCATACTGGAAAATACACAGGTCATTTATAGCCTGAATAACGAAAAAGGCTATGACGAACTGGTCAAAAGGCTCAACCTATCTAGCCACGATTTAAACCAATTAAAGTCCATCAAAAACAATCTTTCCGGACCAAGGAAATACACCGAAATGTTCATCAAGATAGGTAAGGAAAGTAACATTTTCAGGCTAGAAGTTCCTAAAGAAGTGTACGCAGCCTACCTAACCGATGGACAAGAAAACGAGGCCATAATGGCCATTTATGAAAAGACCAATGATATGGAATTGGCAATTAAAGAATTCACATCTAAAACATAATATTATGAAAACAAAAATCAAAACAATCTTGTTCGGGCTATTCTTAACAGTTGCCCTTTTATTACCTAGCGGTGCTACTGCTCAGGGAATGCCAGTTTATGACAACACCAACTTTGTAAGCTTGGTAAAGTCTCTTGTAGAATCTGCAAAACAGACGAGCCAACTTATTAAATCAGTACAGTTTTTAAAAGACGCTAAAGAAAGCATTGAGAAAGTATCAAGCGTGGTACAGCAACTCAGGGCGGTTCAGGAAATTGCACAGAACAACCAACGCCTTATCAATGTAATGCAAAACGATTTACAGGATATTTTAAACTCGCCTTACATCAAGCCCGAGGAAGTTACACGGGTTGCGGAATCATTTGATGCCATTGTCCAAAACTCTCTGGACACGGTTGATTTTATGGGCGAAATTTTATCTAGCGATAATCTAAAGATGTCCGATGCTGAACGTGCTGAAGTGTTAAAACAGAAAGAAAAGGAATCCAAGGAAATGGTTTCCAATATCCAGACCAGAACGAAGCGGTATCGTGATATCATTTCCTTTAGAAAAATGCAGGATAAAATAAATAATCGAGAAACAGAATACTAAAAATGACCGCAACCATACTTTTAGGAATTGGACTGGAATACGTCGATGCGGTGTTTCAAACCATACAGAACAGTAGTTTCTCGCAATATACTATTGCAGGAATGAAAACGCTTGCCGTTTTGTTCTTTCTGGTCAATATCCTAAAAAAATACAATGAGGGCATTGCGGATAATGATGGTTACACTTGGGGATTGAGCCCAGGGGAATTGACCAAGAACTTTGCAGTCGTTCTTCTGGTCATATTTTCAACACAGGTCCTGGGCTTTTTCGATAGTATATTGGTTTCCATTGAAGCGCAATATCGTGGCACAGCACCGGCTTTATTGCCATTACAAATGCAGGATATCCCCATAGAAGAAGAAATAAATTTTTTAGAGGCCGCTCAAGCGGCAATGGCCTTATTATATGAGGCTCTAGTTACACCACTTTTCGGATTCAAAATATTTGCATTTATCATCAGCCTTATCCTCTGGATTTTGGATTTGTTCATCTACCCGCTATTCCTTGCAGAACGTTATTTTTTATTGGGAATAATGCAAGCCTTCTTCCCACTTGTTATTAGTCTGGCAGTTTTTGAAAAATTCCGTTCGCTTGCCTATACATTTTTCAAATTATACGCTGCCGTCTATATGTTGGTACCAGCATTCTTTTTGGTCAATGTATTTGTAAATGCGCTCTATACTGAAATCAATACGAACTTCTGGACAAACCTTTTTGGGACAGATGTTGGCCAGGGCTTTTTTGCGCCTGTGGTTCAACTTGGGTCAGTTGGTTTCATTGTTTTTCTAAAATTCAAATTATACAAACGAGCCACATCGTTTACCCTCAGATTGTTTACCAGTTAATTCCAATGAAAATGAAAACACCTTACAAAAACATCTATGCAGTCTTAAAGTTGAACAGATTTATCGTGTTGGCAGTTGTCATTTTTGCAATGCTATCCAGCACCTTTTCACTTTGGATGGCATTTAAGACGAATAAAGAAGCTCTTAATAGTGCTTTTGCCATTAATACTGATGGTAGTATTATTCCGCTGAAGCTCGTAACCCAAAAAGAAAATTTCAAGGTAGAAGCATTAGCTCATCTAGACCTGTTCCACAACTACTTCTATAATATCGATGCCAGTAATTATGAGCGTAATCTGGAAAAGGCACTTTGGTTGGGCAATAGTTCTGTGGACAATCTATATCGACAGAAAAAAGCGGATGGTGTCTATAACCGATTGCTGCAATACTCGCTAGTTCAGAAAGTACTGAGTATTGATTCACAAATCGAAGAACAAAACGGAACATACGTCTTTAGAACTGTTACCATTTTTGAAATCAATAGAGGTTCAATAATCGATACCTACGAACTTGTTTCTAGTGGAAACTTAATTCCAGTTGACAGAAACTTTCCAAACAATCCGCACGGATTGTTGATTACAAACTATTTCGAGAACACCCTAAAAAAAATAAATGATGAAGATTGAAAAAAATAAAATAGTATTTGCAGCAGTACTGGCTGTGATTTTCATATTCCTGATTTCCTATTCTATGATAGTTATGGGCAATGATGAAAGTGAGAATGAAAACCTTGAACAGACTTTGATACCCGAATTGGACGAAAACCAAAAAGAGTATGATTCAAAACTGGATGCCATTAATGATTTAAAGGAAGTGCGAGAAAATAACGCACCGAGCATCTATGACGAAAAACTGATTGATTCCTTGGGGTTTTATGACCCAGACCTTCCGGAACGAGAAAAAGAACGCATTGTAGACAGTATTTATGATGCTGGTAAGATTCAATATTCTGGAAAGAAGTATCAGAACCTTGGGCAAAAGAAAGTTGCTCAAAACAATACTCAGCAAATCGATTCTGCTGAAATAAAGCGAGAACAAAAAATTGAAGCCAAAGAGTTAGGGTTGGAACACCAACTGTTCTTTGCTGCTTCGCCTAAACCCAATGAAGTTTCAATAATTGGCAATACAGATGAAACTATTTATGTAGTTGTAGATGGCGACCAGGTTGTTAAAGCAAATACCCGATTACGAATGCGCCTAACTAAATCAGCAACTATCAATGGTAAGCTGATGCCAAAGAACACACCCGTTTTTGGGTTTATAAGTTTTCAACCCAATCGTGCTTTAATCGAGATTGAAAACATAAGGCATCATCCTACCAAACTTAAAGCTTTCGATTTGTTGGATGGTAGCGAAGGTATCTATGTACAGAACAATTTCAGGGCAGAAGCTACCACGGAAGTTTTGGATGATGTTATAGGCGATATCAACATTCCAACTGTTCCACAAGTGGGCGGAATTACACAGGTATTTAGACGTCGTAATCGAAGCGTGAAGGTAACTGTGCTTAACAACTACAAATTAATTCTAAAACCAAAATTATGAGAACCCTATTTTTAATATTGATATCATTGATTTCTGCTTTTGCAAAAGCGCAAACAAGTACGGTACTAGACACAATTTACGCAAACGATACTAAAAATGTTGCGCTATTTTTCCCAGAACCCATAAGACAAGGCATAACCGGTTCAGATAAATTTGTCTTTACCTACAATCGTGAAAAAGAACAGTATTTCGGATTACTTCAGGCGAAGCCCGGGAAAGAAAGTAATCTACTGGTAGTCAATAGAAATGGCGCAATTTTTTCGTATATTGTAAGATATAAAAAGCAGCTATCAAAGCTCAATTATTTCATTCCATTATCAAATAGTATTGGAAATGAAAAACCAATAGAAATCGATTCGATTCAGGTTGTAACTTCTGAAAAAAATATAGATAACAGAACCTACTATTATCAAAAATTCTGCTCCTATCTTCTTAACAGAAACCAACGTATTGGTCGGATTAAGAAGCGAACGCAAGGCATTGTCTTGAATGTTGAAAATGTTGTTTTTGATAAAGAAGAACTCTACTTCGTTATTCAGATTGAGAATAATTCTACATTGGATTACGATTTAAATTTCTTGAACCTTTCAATCGAGACTCGACAAAAAGGGAAAAAGAAATCTTTACAGAGCTTATATCAAGAACCTATTTACAAGCAGCATCTGCCTTCAAAAATTGCAGAAGGTAAAATGGTGCGGTTTGTTTACGTTATGCCCAAATTTTCATTATCAGATGACCGTAGGGCAATTTTGGAATTGAACGAGAAGGATGGCGAACGCAATATAAAACTGAATATGTCGCATAGATATATCAATAACCCAAATTAATAATATTATGAAAAATTTAGTCTTTTGCTCACTCGTACTTTTATTCATTTCTTGTTCTGAAACCAAGAATATGTCGCCATCAGAAACCACTAAGATTGTGGTAGAAAGTTTTTATGCTAAAGATAATAGCACTTTAAAAAAACATACAACTTCCGACGGCTATGATAGTTTAATAATGATTCAGGGTTTAGTGCCAGACGCAGATAATGATGCAAGTGTTACAATATCAGATGAAGTTATCGAGACTGATATTGCGTGGGTCAAATACAGTTCTAATTATGATAATAAGCCTGGCATCTTTAAACTCGTTAAAGAAAATAACCAATGGAAAGTGACTAATAAAGGTCCTAGGGAAAAAGGGCCTTTTTAATGGTTAGTCTTTCAATTCAACACTAACATAATCAAAATCGATTTTTAATTTTTTCTGTATAAAATTCAAATAATCACTTTCATCTTGGTTAGGTGGGTACTGCCCAGCAACGAACAATAATTTTGTTCTGTCGTCATCGTCCTTTTGCATATATGATATGATTTGACCTAGACCTTCTCTGATGCAATCAGAGGCAAAGGCCGATGACTTTACTTCGTAAAAATGAATTTCATTTTCTAATTTAACTTTAACATCAACGTAGTTTTCCTCCAACACAACATTATCTTTTCCGTATTTCTTTTCTAGTTTCTTTTGTAAAACTTCTTGAATCTTATTGTGCTTTTGCTCTGCAATGTAGCTAGTGCTTCCTTTTCTTTTTTGTTTTGCAGAATTTCTCGAACTGGTTCCCTTTCTCTTAGTTTTTCTCTTTTTTCCAGTATTAGTTGTTTTTCCATTATCTCTACCATATTTCTCAAACAAAAAATCAGCAAACTGATATATTGATAAATGGGATGGTTTATTGGCAATAATTAAATTCTGAATTTGAGAGGTCTTGGTTTTTCTAGTAACATTTAAGCCATAGTGTTCAGCAATTTTATGTAGTACAGCTTTCTTGAATATTGGAATTAGTCTTTCGTTTGAATAGAGATAAGCAATTTTCCATTTTACAAAAAGAGTTAAATGCAAATCATCAATTTTTTCAAAGTCTCCCTTTTCGGAATATTCAATAATCTTTAAGATTTCAGCTTTTACGTTTTCAAACGCTTCTTTTCTATTCTCTCCATAGTAACGCTGCCAGGAATAAAGATTGTCGTTTATTAAGTTTTTTGGATTTGCATTTGGGTCACTTCGTTTATAAATTCCAAACTTGCTAGAGTTTATGCCTTTAATACTGCCAAGAGCTCTAGTTTTAGTTTCCAACCATTGGCAGAATGTATCTTTGTTCCCAACCGAAACATATTGTTCCAGATTCATTGACTTAACTGTTTCAATATTCCATCGTTCAAGAAATTCACTAAGGATTTCTCTTGATAATTCTGTATTGTTTTCCAAATGAAATTAAAGTATTGTTTAAAGTATTTCTAGAGGATAAAATAGATGAACTTTTAGGCACTATTTAAAGCCGTAAAATCAAACATAAAATGTTTTATTCTCATATCGTCAGGGTGCTCTGATTCATAATGCTTATCGTGTAAGTGATATGGTTTAGGCTTTAAAAACTCAGGCTCTCTATCATCTTTCTTTAGAAGCTTGTTTATACCGTACACAGTCTTATGTAAAGCTCCTGCTAGGACATATCCAAGTAGGCATCCGTTCTCATATTTCTTAGAAACAAAACTGTTAATTCCGGTATCAATATAACGTCGTTTTAAACCAGAATCTTTTTCCTTAAGATTTTTGGCTTCCATATGGTATTCATACTCTAAAGACGAATTTATGGTTACCAATCTAAGGTCTATCCTAGGCAGTTTCGCTGCAAAACCCTTTTCCTTTTTTATACCATCTTTTGGTAAGTGCTGCTCAACATTCGTAACTATACTCCACTTTAATCTTAGTGGGTTTTCCTTAATGTGTTCGTGCAATTCCGAAGTAATGTCATTTTCATCCCAGTTGAGTTTGATGACCTTGGTTTCCATAGCTGAAACATAAGATTCTGTTATCAGCTGAAAGCATTTTTCTTCAAAGCCTCTTTTGAAGCTGGCAACTATTACTTTGTTTAATCCCATCTACTATACTTCATTAAGAATTTCCAGTATTAATTCTGAAGCATCTTCAATCGCCATCGATTGAGTCCAGAATCGCCTCTGATTGGGACGAACAATAAAAATCTCGTTGCCTGTTTTATAATTTAATTTTTTTCTGAAATAGATGTTGGTTGCTTTCTTTTGCCATAATTCTTTATCCAAGTCTCGCAATATGTCGTGTATATTCACGCTAGATATTGAAACTTCCATTTCAGAATCTCCAAATGTAACCTTGGTTATCATTAAAGGTGAAAAATGACTTATGTTTTCATAAACAGTACAATTAGCATAGAGATTCTGATTTTGTAAAAAGTCATTTAAATGCTGTGAAACCTTTAAGGCATAATCTTGAATTTCATCTTTGTTAGTTGGACCAAGAACATATTGATACCTCTTAATTAATAATGGAATTGTAAATTCCACAAAATTGTCTACAATTAAGCTTTCATCGATTGAAAAGTCAAAACATTTAGATATATAATTATCAATCTCTTGTTCAAACTTTTTTGTATTTGTGTTGAAAATTTTAGATTCATCAATTATCATCCTGTCGTAAATATCAGCAAGATGATATAAGTTCTTTTTAGACAAAGAAAATGGTAGTCGATAAACTTCGTTAGGTTTGATTTCTTCTCTTTCTATTCCGATAGATGCTGAACATAAGAAAAGATAATAATAAGCAAGTTTTGAATTTATAAAACAAGTTAACCCTTTAAGTACTTTTGAATCGGTATGACTAAGACCTAGAACTTTACTATTAAACGAACAGGCTTCATCTTCATAAGAAGCACAAATTTTCCAATTGGAAAGACCTTCTTTAATTAAAATATGCGGTGCAAAATAAGTCTTTTTCGCTCCCACGCGTCTAAATACATTAATTGTAGGTAAGTCCTCTACCTGAACGCCATAATGCTTAGCATATATTTCTTTTGACCGTTGAGTAAGCCCAGAATTCAAATCTGAAAATGAATATGAAACGTAACGTCTAATATTCTTAGGGGTAATGTATCTATTTGGAATTTCGTTATCTACTTTAGGGTTTTTAGTGGAATTATTCAAAAACTGTAATCCAGAGCCTCTGTCAATTTTTTCATCCGAAATGAACTGTTCTAGATTGTCTGAAGCATTTAGTTTTTGTATTAAATTTATATCTCCAATTCCACCCCACATTGCAATTTTCCAAATTTTTGAAGTTGGTTTTTTGCATTCTTCCCGTGGAAGATATTTCAAATCTGTGCCATCAATGCTAACACCTTCTATAACATTGGATTTAATGTAAGTCTTAGGGGCATAATAGATAATTGTGTCAGATTTTTTCTTCGGTTGACTTTTTCTATAAAATGCAATACTGATTGGTCCAGTTGCTGAACCAAACAATTGACCACCAAAATCTTTAGGTGCATTTCGTAAAATCGAGAAATTATATATTTTCTCTACATAGCACTCATTGAAAAGCCACTTCCTGAAATTTTGATATGTTATTTTGGTATTGGTAAGGATTTTGGTATTGAAAATCAAGGCAATTTCTCCATTATCAGAGAACTTTGTTGCCTTATGAAGAAATGGAAGAACCATCTCTTTTGCGAACCCATATTTATCACTATAATCTCGAATAGATTGGGATAGGTTCTTAGTGCCAAAAGGCGGATTCCCTACAACTAAATCAAAATCAATTTTTTCTATTTCTGGATTCTCCTTTATAGTATCTGAACGAAACAAATTATTGCCTTGTTCAACTAGAGTATCATCCGAAGGGTCATTTATCAGATATGGTAAGCGATAGTCTTTATTTTGCCAAATTGTCTTAGGATTCAAGTTGTCTACCAAAGCCAAATAAAGACTAAAAGCTGCTACCTTGATGGACTGAGGGTGTATCTCTATACCAAATATATTATCCGTCAACAGCTTCTTCAGCTCATTAAAGTCTGTAAGCTTTTCTGAATTGGCATTTTCGTGACGTTTGACCAGACGTTTAAAACTTTCAACTAAAAAAATCCCAGAACCACAAGTAGGGTCTAATACCTTAACATTAAATTCTTTTTCTGTCCTAGAGATTGGTAATTTCTCATTCAATATGAGTTCAACTAGGGAAGGCGGTGTGTAATAAGTACCTGTGTCTTGCTTTAAAGTAGGGTTTATTTCAGCAAGGAAATTCTCATAAATTTCACTCAGCAATTCTATTTGAATAATGCTAAAATCGAACAGGCGTAAATCTTCAAAAAGATTCTGCTGTAAGGAATTATCATTGCCGTTGATAAAACACTTTTGAATAATTTTTAAATGTTCCCTAGAGATTGACTCATTGCTATCTACAGTAAAAACATTACCGTTAAAATATTCTTCTAATTTCTTAAAAAGAGAATATGTTTTATCTGCATCGTCCAAAATGTCGAAGTAAGACTTTGCACCTTTTTTTATTTCAGAATAAAATTTTTCATCAGTTGCACCTCTATCTTCTAAATACAAAAGAAATAGAGAACGCATTATTATTTTATGGATAAGGTTTATTTCTAATCCTTCTGCCTGTAGTTGCCTAGCAGTATAAGTAAGGCTCTCTACAAGATATTTATCAACCCTTCGTTGAAGGCTTATTTTCTTTCTAATCTCGAACGCTTCTTCCAATGTCCATATGATACCTGTATCAATGGCAATGGTGGAAAAAAGGTTTTGAAGTTGTTTGAGCTTGTTTTTATCCTTGAACTCGTAAGACTCAATTTCGAGTGTTTTAAGCTCCTTCTTATAGTCAAAATCATCTGATTTGATTATAAGAGGTTTCTCAGCACAATTGTAAATACGGATTTCAGTTTCCGAATAAACGTATAGAAAAATTACCTTTTTGAAGTTCCAGATTTTTTTTTGAGTCTTTGCAACTTGATGAAGTGCACGGTCATCAAATTTTTCAACTTTTTTTAAAAAAACTGCAGGATAACTATTATGATTTTCGTCGGTACTGAAATAGATTTCATCAATTCCGAAGTCTTTCACTTGATTGATTATAACTAACTGACTTTCAGAAATTTGATTGGATTCCGAAGTAACAGAGACGGCCTTGTCCAAGCCTAAATTTTCTATTATATCAAAATCAATCATATCGAAAGTTGTCCAAAATATCTGATAGTTAGTTACATACTAAATTAATTCCAAAGGTACAAATGATTTTGCGATTTTGATAATCGAAGTTTTACTATTATTTGGACATATTCCAAAAATTTGGATAAATCATTCATTTGCTTCACGAACTAATTCATTAATAATATTATTATTCGGGCCTTAATTAACCTCAGTACAGAAATATTACTCAAATATCGACTTCGCTTCCACATAAACTCTCTCAAAATTAGCCTCTAAATCAGCCTGAGAAAACGGTTTTGATACCATTGGTAATTCTCGTAGAATGTCAGCCAATTTAAACTGCACCTTTTTATCTTTACCATCTGCATAAGTAATAAACTCGCCTTGCTTTAACCTAAAGAAAACATCTGCTCTAATTTTCGGAATTTCCTTTTCTCCAGTCGTAATCCGTGTATCAAAATCAAGATTATGCCCACGACTTATACTTTTAGTTGGGTCTTTGATGATTTCAAAAAAGCGTTCGTAATATTTGGCTGTGTCAGGGTCATTGACCTTACCGAAAAACTGATAGGACAAATTACTCAAAATCGCCTTGCTTGCCTTATCCCCATACATCATATCATTCTGAATTTTGTCCTGCATTACATAAATGGTAGCAATATCATAACTACGCAAAGTTGCAGGGATTCGGTGCATATTTAATAATCGTATGGTTGGTGCTTCTTCCATCAACAAAAATGAAGGTTTAGAATTTCGCACGCTCATTTGTTTGGTAATGGTGTGAATAATGGTAGCAATTACAGGCGAATAAGACGTTTCATATTTTGGATTGTTTACTACGGAAATTATTGCAGGATTTTCTTCGCTATTGATATTCAATGGAACATCATCTGCGGATAGTGCCATAAAAATGCGTTGTGTACTAATTCTTTTCAGGGCATTGGCCAATGTGCTTTTTACACCAGCTGTCTGCCTATCAGAATCCTTACCACTAATAAAAGCATCTGCCATTGCTCTCGATGTGGTATTGGTTTCCAAAAACTGGATAAGGCTATCAGTATCCAATAATTGATAAATCGCTATTAAATGAGGTAATGTACAGTATTTGGGATAGTCGGTTTTTAGTTTCCAAATCAATCCACCTATCAAACCTTCAGCTGCATCGTTAAAGAATTTTGTTGTTCCTGTAGTTCCGCTTTCCCGTTGTTCCAAAAGGTTTTCAATAAGCACCCTAGAAACTTCATTTACGCTTTCCTCGTTCTCTATATAGCTTGGTGCAATAGGATTTACCCTATGGATGATTTTATCGAAGGAAATGACCTTAAACGGTATATCACTATCCTTGAATAGTGGATAAGCCATTTCGGTCAGCTCAAAATCTTTATAGTCGTGAATAATTCCGCAAAAACTCTCTTTCCGAAAATGTCTTAGAAATCCATAAACGACACTTTCGGTTTTTCCGCTTCCGGCGGATCCGATGACGGATGCGCCACGTTTAATATTATCTAATTTGAAGTTTCCTTTCTTCGTACCAAAATTTACTTGGTATTTAGTATTACTATTTTGAGAGTTCTCAGTTTTATGCAGAAAAACATACAATCCTGTATTGATTAGCATTAGAGGACACGCCAAATAAAGAAGTATCAATACTAATTCATTCCCTTCAGAAATAGAGAATATGAGAAATGAAAGCATTGCGATATTCAAAAGAAACGCATACTTGCTTACTCGAAACATCGCATAGAAAACAGTACTGGTCAAACCAATAATTGAAAGTATTGTTATGACATTATCTATCTCCATACCAATTAGATTCCGATGGAACTAGATTTGATGGCCACTTCAGCGCCACGTCTTAAACGTTTGAAAACCCGCAATGCAATTTGCGCTTGACTAACGGGAATACTAGGAACGATTGGCAATCCCGTTTTCGTCATCATTTTGAAAGCCAATGCTCTTTCGTTAGATGGTAATTTCATCAAAGCAGCAAAATATAGCTTAGGGTTTTTTACAAAATCCTTTCGTGCCTTATAGGTCTCGGCAAAGTTTCGTTTATAGCCAAAAGTCTTGTCAAATGTCTTTTCTGCTTTCTCAAAAAATTTGTTTCTATCAAACCCTCGCTTTACGTTTTTGCCGTGCATTTCAACCTCAGAAGCTTTGTGCTTACTTCCTGGGGAAAGACTGACCGAATTAGAAGCATCCTTCCTGCTCACGATGATATGGATATGGCTTTGGTTTCCATCCTTTCTCATTCCCTGGACAATCCGTTTTCCATTTTGTTGATGTGGGGCTTGCCGTTCCAGTCTAGCAATTTCCTTTTTCATCGTTTTAATATTTCCTTCAGCTCGTCCTTCTTGAATATTTCGAACATCCGTTTTGAGCTGAAGTATTTTTGTAGCAAAAGGTTGATTTTCTTTTATCTTCTTATCCGTTCCTTTAAATGTGCGTTGGTGTTCTATTTTAGCATAGTATTTTATGTTATCGATGGTTATGGGTCGCCCATTAATTTCCCTATTGAATGAAGCCACATAATCCTTCATCAATTCACGAGTGTAGGTTTTTAAATCTTGGCTGTTGTTCTGAAGTTTTCGTAATTCATATTTTGAAGGACTGACCGTAATCGAATAAAACTTGGGTTCTTTCTTTTTTAATTTTGCGGTGTTTCCATCAATTTCTCTGACTACTTCTTCAGTGGAAATCTCATCGCCATATTGATTGAAAAAGTGTTCCATATCGTGTTGTTCCAAGCCTTGATTTTCTTTCTCTAAATAGCCTACAAAATCAGCCGAACTTTGTGAATAATTGTTGCCTAATTTTTGCGGTGTGATTGTGATATACATAGCTCAAAAAATTAGAGTTGATTACTTGTGTTTTGCTTTTCTCGAAAACGGACTTCCTTCTTTTCTTCGGCATATTTCTTTTCTACAATCAGCGGTTTTTTGGTTGGTTCTTCTGTTTCAAAAAGAGATTGAATCATAGCCACTGTAGGTTTGGTTTGGGTCTTTTCGACATCCCGCATTATGGCAATGACCGCATTTATTCTTTTGAGTAATTTAGCTTCAATTGTACGTCCAGTCGGTCCTAATTTTTCCTTTGGCGAAATTTCATTGTAGAAGAAAAAATCCAGCATTGTGGACATTGCTTCGGTGTGCGATTTGAAGTAAGTGCGTGAGAAAGTTTGGAAACGTTTTGCGGTTTCCTTTTTAAATCTAATTCCAGTAAATGAGTCCATATTTCGCCGATTTGTCGCAAAATCTTCCCTAAAAATGGGCGTTCCCAGCCCGTTTGTCGCAAATCATTGATTGTTAAGAAATTATAATAAATTTAATTAACTGATTTTCAGGTAATTAAAAACGAAAAGGAATCCGAAACATCGCGCAGCGTGTTACCCTCTTGCTATTCCTTTTCGTCCCGCTCGCGGGACAAAAATCCATACAATCCGGCTAAAAAGCCGATTGCCATTTTCAAGGAAAATGATTTTCCAGTATGTTTAATTTCGATGTGTAAGCGTATCGGCGAAAGTCAAAAATTGGATAACCTTACTTTAATTTGTGCGCTGAATTTCAGCAATGTAAAGATACATTTTTTTTCTTGAATTGGATATGAATTGCATACAAAAACACCTCCAATAAATTGAGAGGTGTCGGATTTAAAAATTGACAAAATTATACATTGAATACGTATGTGTAAGAATACAAATTCCGAAGTGCTTCTTCCTCAATTACCGTTTCAAAACAGATATAATTTTCCTTTACGTATTTACGGATAGCATCCCCAAATTTTCGTTCCACATCTTTTTTAGAATTTTCTAAAAGTCGGTTTTGAGCCTCTTCGCTCAAGTCTGTAAAATTGAGATATACCATAGCTGTTTATTTTACAAAATTCCGTTATCAGAAAAACTATAGTAATCGCCATTAGGCGCAAATATCAAATGGTCAAGAATGGTAATGTCGAATAGTTTGGAAGCCTTTTTAATCTTGTTCGTTAAATTCTTATCTGCATCACTAGGTTGTAATTTTCCACTTGGGTGATTGTGCGTTAAAATTATAGCTACTGATAGAGATTTTAAAATAACCGCAAACAATATCCGAAGGTCTATTAGCGTACTTGTAATTCCACCTTGTGAAAGTTGATAAACCCCTTTTACCTTATTGCTGTTGTTCAACAATACAACTTTAAAGGTTTCTTGTATGCCTATGGTATCTTTATCCCAATCTTCATAAAGTAGTTCAGCTGCATCTTGTGAACTGCTAATTTTCTGCCACATTGAAGATTTCAGTCCACCTTTGTAGCTTATTTTTATTTCGTTAACTTGTGCTTTCATTGTTTATAGTATTTAAAATGTGAATAATGAAAAAGAGGGCGCATCTTTCGACTGTTACGCCCTCTTTCATTTTAGGTTTACTTATCGCCTTTACTTCCAAGTAAAAGGATTTCATCAGCTACCACTTCCGTTACATAGCGTTGTTCGTTATCATCAGTTGTATAGCTTCGAGTTTTTAGTTTTCCCGATATTCCAACTTCTTTGCCTTTTTGAACATACTTTTCTACTATTTCAGCAGTCTTGCCCCAGGCTACAATTGTATGCCAATTTGTATCTGTTTGTTTTTCGCCTTTGCTGTCTTTGTAATACTCATTTGTGGCTAATGAAAAACGGGCTACTTTCTTTCCGCTTTCAAGGTTCGTAATTGTTGGTTCTTGTCCAACGTTTCCAATTAACTGTACGTGATTTTTAATAGTACTCATAATAAAATATTTAAGTGATTCATATTTCCCCTATTGATTTAAAACAGATTAAATTTTAAGGGGTGTTTGTTCTTTTCTTTCGTGCACCGCACAATGGATAGAGTGGGTTTTGTCAAGACTTTTAAGGTAAAATCAGGTGTGTTTGCGACGTAGTAAAATCCTTGGATTTTCAAGGAAGTAGAAACCTTATTTTTCACTAAAACTCTGTATAGTCTTGACAAGTTCCATAAGGGCATTAGCAATTCTTTTAAACGCAGTTGCGTTTGAGCGTACCGACAGTTAAGCGAAATAAGTAGCTGTGGTTAAATTAGAATTGGTTATGTCGTGCCTGTTTTTCGACGACCCGAAAAACAATAAAGGCTTTATCCATTATAAACCCCTTAAAATGTGTAAGACAGCGGTTCGGTTTTTAAGAATTTTCTAGGAAGCACTCAAGAAGGGCTTACCGCAAATTCTGTTAAGAAAACCGAAGTGATGGCTTTCCGCTTTGGCAAGCGGACTTAATTCACAATTTTGGCTATGGAATGTAGTGTTCCTTCCCAGAGCATCGGGAAGGGTTAACGGAATGGAAAGCTGAAATTGGGGATTGTGTCCAAGACTTATGTACCGAAGCTCTTTTTCCGAAATGTAGCTTTTCGCGAAATGAAGGGGAATGTGCTGAGTGGATTATGAAATTTCTGAATCTATTTATTGGTCAGTTCAGTTTAGATAAAATTTTCTCAAAACAAAATAAATATTCCTTATAGTTATATGTTAAATTTTATTACATTATCAAGCTAATAGAATCTGATTATTAATGAATATTTTTAAGAAAAAACTAGAAGATACTACCCCAAAGGAACTCAACTTTGAACCAATTGAACTTTTCCAAACTTTGTTCCATAAGGAAGGATACGCTTATTTACGTGGAATACAGGAAGAGGTATTAAACTCTTGGCATAAAATACGTGAACAACGTGATGTACTTTGCAAAATGAATACGGGTTCTGGAAAAACTTTGGTTAGCCTTTTAATGTTGTATTCGAAAATGGTTGAAGGTGTTGGACCTAGTTTATATTTATGCCCTGATAAGCAACTATTAGAACAAGCAAAGATTCAAGCAAATTTATATGGAATACCTGTTTGTGAAGTAGAATACGCAGGACAAAGAAGTGTATTTCCTGATGACTTTCTAAACTCAAAAGCAATACTTCTATGTACATTCCAAAAATTATTCAATTCCCGTTCAATTTTTGAGAGGGACAATATTGATGTTGGTTCTATTGTTCTCGATGATGCACACGTCTGTTTGGATATAGCTAGAGATGCAACTACATTACTAATTCCATTTGGTCACGATTTAGCAAAGAGATTATTGAAATTATTCAAAGGCGATTTGAAATATCAAGCACCAGGTACTTATCACAGATTGATACAGGGCGACCCGTATGCTAAAATATTGAAAGTACCTTATTGGTCTTGGCTTTCACGTAATGATGAATTAATAGAACTCATAGGTGAGTTTAGTGATGACGACGAGTTATTTTTCAAATGGGGATTAATTGCCGACGACCTTAAATCATATGATTGTTATGTCGGTCCCAGAGGGATTGAAATAGCACCAGCTTATGTTCCATTCCATAATGTAAGAGCCTTCAATGAGGCCAAACATAGATATATTTTATCTGCCACATTTGAAGACCAAATAGATTTGATTAAAGACTTGGGAATTGACAAAAACAGCATCAAAAATGCTTTGATACCAAAAGACCGTAAAGATGTTGGTCAGCGGTTAATACTTGCTCCACAACGTTTTGATTCCAGAATAGTCGATGAGCAGATAATGACCTTAGCAAGAGATTATTCTAAATCTGGAATTAATGTAATGGTATTGACACCTTCCTCAGAAAGAGCTGCTAAGTGGGAAGATATTGGGGCTGAAATTTTAAAAAATGATAGTATTAATACAGACATTGGGAAATTAAAAGAAAAAAAAGGGTTGTTTTATGTGTTAGTCAACAGATATGATGGGGTTGACTTAAATGGGGATATGTGTAGAGTACTCATTCTTGACGGTTACCCATCTTTTAGCTCTTACGAACAGCTATATGCAGAACTCCGTTTAGAATCTGTCAAAGCCTCCCTCAAAGCACAGATAATAGAGCAAGGATTAGGTAGAGCTGTACGGTCTGGAAGTGATTACTGTACGGTATTTCTAATGGGTAAAGACCTACTACAATTTGTAGGTAACAAATCTAATCTTCAATACTTCACGCCTGTTACTAGGGAACAACTTAAATTGGGGCTTTCCCTATTAGATGAAGAATCGAAAGACAATGCTCTAGAAACAATTAAAGAAACAGCAAGCCTATGCTTAGTACAAGATATGAGTTGGCGAGAATACCACTCAGATATTTTATCAAAAATCGAAGTCGATAAAACAGATGACCGTATTTTGAAAAATTTGGAAATTGCAGACGTAGAGTCGAAAGCTATAGACCAATTCAGAAGAAGGGATTATGAAGGTGCGAGTAACCTTATTTTAAAGGATATTGTTGACTCTGTTGATTTAACTTCCAAGCAGCGCGGATGGTACTTTGAAAAGTCTGCAAATTATTTATTCCTTGATAATGCTCCGAAATCGAATGATTTACAATTAAAAGCTGCCCAAACGACTTCTCATATGCTTCAGTCTAAAAATGGGCACAGTTATACTAAGATTACTGCTAATGAAGAACAAGCGATTCAGGCACTTACTTTTGTTAAGCGCTTTGAAACATCCCAAGACTTTAAAATGTATATTGAAAGTCTCTTTGAAAATCTTAGTTTTAGTCAAGACATACCGCATACAAAGTTTGAAAATGCATTGGCAGAAATTGGAAGTTTAATTGGTTTTTATACACAAGAACCAGAAGCTGAATTTGGAAATGGACCAGATGTTCTATGGGTGATGACCGACCAGCATTACTTAGTGCTCGAAGCAAAATCGAGAGCCATCCACGATGTTATAACAAGGGACAATATCAATCAACTTTTAGGCTCTGGTGAATGGTTTAAGAATTTATATGGACCAGCAGCTAATCATAATTTGGTTACATTACAACCGCCGAACATTAAAGGTTGGAATGTAAATACCAGCGAAAACACCCGTGTCATTGATGAAGAATCTTTAAATTTATTGAAGGATAATTTAAGAAGATTTGTTGATGGAATCAATAATTCAGGATTTACGGCGGCTACAACTAAGGAAATTGCAGATTTATTAGGAATACATAACTTAACGCCCAATGGCTTTAGAACTAGTTATCTCAAGCCAGTTTATTCAAAGAAAGGATAAATTACGGGTCAAAATATAGATGGCTGAGTGGTCTAAGGCTCCTGATTGAAGCTCAGGCGTACGGGAAACTGTACCGAGAGTTCGAATCTCTCTCTATCCGCAGATACGAAGGTATTTTAGCCCGCAATTTATTTGCGGGCTTGTTGGTTCTAGAAGCACCGCTAATGAACTAAATGTTCTCAATTTTTTGTTAGGAACTATTTCTTAAATCGAATATTGAATGTAGATGTAGATGTAAGAAAAAATCCAGTTTAGATAGGTACTGGATAAACCTTTAAATATCTCTAAGCCATTTCATAGACTTCATCGAATAATTTCTTATCCCATCGTTCTTGTTGGCCAAAACTTTTCTTCAATGTATTATGCAGTACCGAGTTAAAAGCATTGTAGCCTAACCATAGATTCGGTTCTTCATTAAGTAACAAGACTTCGTAATTCAAAATCTCAATGACCTCACGAGACTTTTTTGAAGGGTCACTATTCTTATCACTACACTCGTATCTAAACAGTTTAGTTTTGTCAAGAATGGCCTTTACGAACTCTTGTGTATCGATGATTTTAAATTCTTTCATCTTATCAAATTTCTTGGTAATGGTATAGAACTCATTATTCAAAAACTTGTCAAATAAGTTGTTCAACCTTGGCATAATAAGGTGTGTATTATTCTTACTGTGCTTAATTGAAAACTCGATTTCTGCCTGAGAAACGTGCAAACCATTGGAACATACTTTTCTGTAAAAACCAAAGTGGCCAGAGGTCTTTTCGCTACCATCATAAGAGTTTTTAAACCGAAGCATCGGCAGTATCAAATCCTCTTTATTTTTCACAGAGAATTGACTTTTATCGTCAATAATGAAGTCTGTAATGAAAGACCTATCATTTTTATTGATGGTACGTTTGTGATAGTTCAGTTGTGCATCGGATAGCATTTCTTCAGCTTTCTTGAAGAACAATTGATTTGGAATGTGTCCGTAGCTGTTTGATACTACATTGACAATTTTTCCATTGGAAATAATGACGTTTTCAAGCCCACGTCGAGATTCCATCTGCGTAAGTGTTTTTAAGGATTTCATTTCTGATGGAACAAAGATTTCATCCTGCTGTAAATTTTGTAAATACATAGCTTTTGAATTTAGATTAAACAATATTTGGGCGGTAACCCTAACGGAAGCTAAAATCTCAGCTCAAAAGGAAACGGAATAAATAAGTAAAGGATGGTGCGTTGGCTTTATGCCGTAGTCTTTTGATGGGTGTATTTTACGAGTTTACCTTTGCGCTACTATTGATTGATTATTATTCTACTTCATAACCATTTTTATTAAAGTATTATCAAAAAAAAGAAGAAGAGCCAGCACGAATGCCAACCCTTCTTCAAACAACAAAAGCTAATCTTTAAGTTCCTGAATTTGCTTTTCAAGAACTGTGATACGCTCTTTCAAACGTTCTTCACGCTTGTTTCGCTTCTCGGCATATTCTTTTTCTATGCCGGCAATCTTAGATTTGTAATACCCTTGCATTGCAGCATAGAATGAAATGTTCGTTAGGTTATTGACGTGATTGCTGTCTCCAAAATGGACTTGCTTGGTAAGTATATACCGTATTAGCTTGTGGAAAATTTCCTTTTTGAAATTCTTCTTAAAGTGCTGAACCATTTCAACCTTAGTCATTTTGGAAGTAGTTCCCAAAAACTTTGAGAAGTACTTTTGTTGGCTCATATAGTCCACATTATTTTCAAAAAGTGATATTGAAAAGGCGACCATTTCATCTGTCGAAAGTGTCTTCTTCGTATCAATGTATTTGGTCTCTCTAATCATCTGTACAACTTCTTCAAACTGTTTGTTGTTCTCAATCTGCTTTTTTCGGACTTCCCGTTCGTTGATTTTAATGATTTGTTCTTCTGGCGAGCAATCTGCCATTTTTCTGATAGCCAATGGTGCTGAATGCATTGTCGATTCATTTTGAGATTTCTCAATAATCTTTACAAAGACTTCTTTGTGTCTGTATGTTTCAGGATGGAAAACGATACCATTTGCAAATCCATTTTCTTTTGCAGAATTGTACGTTACCAATTCCTCTGTGTAGTTTTCAAAGACATTGTCATATTCCTCCTTTAGTTCTGCTTCAGAGTAATCGTAATGCTGGTACTCTTTTTTGATTGCCTCTTTGGTTGGTTCAATTGGACATTCAATTATTTCCACATCATCAAGAAGATAGACTTTCAATCCGCTATTTTCTAGTTGCGCGATAATATGCTGATTTCGTTCTTCGTCTGCCCAGTACTTCTGTATCTCCGGAATAAGAATGATTTTTTCTTTCTTCGATTTATCAATCAGGTTCAAGAACGACTTGCTTTTCTTCGATTCATAACAAGCTGATTTAGTACATACCATTTTACCATCCCCGAACAAATTACCCTGATTTGCCGCATTGAACGGACACTCGATACAAGCTCCAGCTTTTGCAATCAATTTCTTGTCAGCGACATCAAAAGATGCTTTTTCTAAATCAAAGGTCTGGTCTTTAATCATTCTGTTAACTTGATGGGCATTGAAATCTTCGCCCATAGTTTCAAGCATCATTTGCTGTTCTTCTGGTCCAAATAGTGCAACGCCAATCCCTAATGAAATGGTCATATCCCCTTTGCGAACAAAATGCTTAAACCCTTCTATAAGTCCAGCTAATTTCAAACGCTGTCTTATAAAATTATCACTTCGTCCCAATCGTTTTGCTATTTCAGAAGGTGCATATTTCTCACTCAGAAAGGCAATTGCTTCTGCTTCTTCGGTAGGTTCGACATCTTGTCTTTGTAGATTTTCGATGATTTGAACTTCCAAAACATCATTATTCTTATACATTCTCACGATACAGGGTATCGTTTTCTTACTGGCCAATTTACTAGCGCGAAACCTGCGTTCGCCCATTACAATGACATACTCTTTTCCAGATTTACGTACAGTAATAGGTTGAAGTACACCGTGCTTTTTGATACTCTCGGAAAGCTGTTGTAATAATGCTTCGTTGAATGTCTTTCTTGGTTGCATTGGGTCTGGAATGACCTTATCAATACTCAGGTTTTGAATTTGAAGTCCAATTGCTCTTTGTGTCAATTTTTCTTTGACTTCCTTTTTAACGGCTGTACTTGATTTACCGTTTCTACTTGTGATACTTGCTTTTGTTGTCATAATACTTAAATTTTAGATTAAACAATATTTAAGCAGGAACCAAACGGAAGATAAAATCTTGGCTCAAAAGGAAACGGAATAAATAAGCAAAGGAAAGAGCGTTGGATTTATGCCGTAGTCTTTTGATGGATGTATTTTACGAGTTTAAATTGCGGTAATATTGTATGATAATAAACTCTCCTTACTAGATTTTGATACCACGAAAGTTATTGTAAATCAATAGAATATTTCACTACTAACGGGCAGTTAAAATTTCAAATGAATTACCACTTTTTATGACCTAAAACTTTTAAATTTTATTCATTTTAAATGTTATTAATTGAAAAGAATTACTATTTTTGCATCGGACGAATCAAAATGAACTATAACCCACGGGAATTAGGTCACAAATCGTCAACAATAAAAAAGATATTTGGCAGAAGTGCCACAGCGACAGGGCTGGCAAAGCAAGGTTCGAGTCCCGTCCAGACCGCAAAAAGCTCTCAAATTCTTGAGAGCTTTTTTATTTTCTTATTATAACCCTATAAAGGTTTAGCGATCAAGTTTTTTTGCTGAACATTAAAAACAAAATGCCTTAGAGCAACCAGGCCGGCAAGGTCACAATGAAGACTTATCCGTTTTCGTACAAAAACAGGGAAGCCTTCATTACAACGACGTCGATATGCAATCGACCACCTTATATACTTTGCCATTGCTTTTGGTAAAAATATAGAGGTTACCGGAACCATCGAGACCAAATCTAAGGTCTACACGTTGGTTTTGGGTAATGGCCTCCATATCTGACATTTGCCCGTTCATAGTTACGCCCAACTTTGACACAGTAGCTTGTGCGCCTTCTATCATATTACCGGTTTCAGCATAAAAAAGCGTACCTCTGGGAATGTCGCCAAAAATGTATTTACCCTTTAGCAATGGAATAGTAGTGTTCGTGTAAACAAAACCGCCTGATACCGCATTGCCCTCATCATGATCGTATTGGATTATGGGATAGGAATAACCGGCATCGTCTTTTGGAAGCGGATAAACCAGTTCGGTATTCGCATTGGGGTCGAAAAGAAAAGTGCCCTCACGATCGGGCCAGCCGAAATCGGCACCCTTTTCTCCCAAGTTGACTTCCTCTACACTGTGTTGCCCGATATTGGAGATGAACATTTGATCGGGTCGATCATGATTCCATGAAATACGGTGCGGGTTTCTAAAGCCCCGGCACCAAATCTCACCAAGTTTATCGGGTTGATCTACAAAAGGGTTGTCTTTTGGAATACCATACTTGCCGTTTTTGCTGTTGTTACCGGTAGGGTCGATCCTTAATACACTGCCCCATATTTTTCTTGGATTATCGCACAATTCGGGGTATCCTGACAGTGCTGTGCCACCATCACCGATACCAAGGTATAATAGGCCATAATCGTCCGTTCCTTTTTCCGCAGTGGTATTGAAAGTTAGTTCTTGAAATCCGTGGACGCCGGTGACCATATCGGCACGCAACACTTCCCTCTTTAGGCCATTAAATTTTATAGCGGCCGTATCATCGACCTGCCATTCGGTCAATACCCACTGCAAGGTAGTTCGAATGCTATCAGGTACCGCAAAATCGGCGGTGGCGGTTTTTGGCGGCTCGGTATGGGTCGTATAGAAGCGTCCGTTGGTCTCAAAATCGGGGTGAAAGGCGAAACTTCCGAGTCCGGTTCCGAAGCCGGGATTATCCATGAAATTATCCTCTTCCAAATTGAGGTCAAGATACACCTTAATATTCCCGTTCGTTATTTCGTATAACTTTCCACGAAGATCCGCCAAGAACAACCGCTCACCCGTTCGGGTTTTTATACCCCTCATCGTATTTATGCGAGCCAATGGGCTTGCTTGAGAGCTTGGTGGTAAAGTGAGCCACTCTTCAAGAACCAAACTTAGGTCCCCGGTCGGAATTTTATCTACGATAGGGTCGAGTATTCCATCTTTACGTGTGCTTTTGTTTTTCTTTTCGGCCTCCGAAAACTTGCGTACGAAACCTAAGAGGTCTTCAAGTTCTTCGTCATTAAAATTAGAAAAGGGAGGCATGTACAGTTTATATTTTTCGAAAAGTGCGCTTGCCCTAGGGTCGCCATTTTCGATAACCGATTTGGGGTCTTTTATAAATGTCTTTAGCCAATCTTTAGGTACTTCGGAAGTAACCCCGCTTAGATTGGGACCGATTTCGTTTTCCCTAAAATTATGGCAGCTGGCGCAGTGTTGGTTGAACAATTCCATGCCGTGCTGAACGGCTAGCTCGCTTCCTACGTACAAATTGTTTTTTTGGGTTACCGATTCCTTATTTTCTTTGGTATCCGAGAAATTACAGCTTGTGGCAAAACCAAGAAGCACAGTTGACAAAAGCTTGAAAAACAAATTTTTATTCAGTTTGGGAGCCTTTTTTTGCGTAAGGCAATCGGCTGTACGAACGATTTGTCCGAATTTGTGATTTTTGGTGATTTCAATCGGAGAGAGCATAAATTAAGGTAAGGATGAACTGTACAATATAACAAAATAACCGGTTGTACGGTACGAACCAAGAAAACCGATTTCACCGCTGAATAAGTCAGACCGGTCATCTCGCATACTATTTGATGGGGTCATGACTATTTTAAATGGTATGGAAATTCAGAGATCAGGTCATTTCATATCGCTTTTTATACGCCGAAGGGGTTCTATTTGTGAAAGCCTTGAACTGTCTGTTGAAATTTGACAGGGTTCGAAATCCACTTTCATAACATGCCTGTGAAGCGTTCATTTTTTTGTCGATCAATAACTTGCAAGCATGGCCTACACGTATTTCGCTGACAAACTCTGAATATGTTTTGTTGGCATGGGTCTTGAAATAGCGACTAAAAGAAGTAGGCGTCATGTGCGTCAAGGCCGCTAGTTCCGAAATCGGTATTTTTCGTTTAAAATGTTTCAATACATGCGCGTAAACACGGTTCATTCTCTCCGTGTCTCCCTCGCGTAGCGTGTTCGTATATCCTGAACTGGCCAAGAGTTCAATGTCATCGGTTCTTGAAAGTAGGTTCAGAATACGCAAAAGCCCTAGCACGGTATCAAAACCTTCAAGGGTAGGTAAATCCAAGAGCATCCGCCGTACGGAAGTAGCCGTTTTACCGGTGACGTCAAAACCTCTAAGGCTTTTTTTGAAAAGTTTTCGCAACATGATACCCTCTTCTTTGTCCAACAACGATTTTCCTAGAAAATCTTCTTGAAAATAAACGACAATGCCTTCGGCATGAATATCGCTATCACTGGCGGAGTCTTCCGTATCGCTTCTCCAAAAATGGGGCAAGTTTGGACCAAGAAAAGTGATATCGCCCTCTTGAAACGGCTTGACATGGTCTCCGATGAACCGGGTTCCTTTTCCTTTCAACACCATAAACAATTGATACTCTGGATGAAAGTGCCAATTGGGGTCAAATACAGGCTGTTTCAATTCTTGCACCATGAACGCGTGCGTTCTTGGAATGAGCGATTTTTGCAGTGCTGATTTCAAAATACCTTTGTTCTTGTTTTTGAAGATAACAATACTAATTTATCTATAATAACTATAAAAAGCGAATTTTATGATATAATAAAGTCAGAATGGGATAGAAGAAAGGAATTTTTGAATCGGATTAATACTTACTATTGTTTTGCCAGAACGGTCAACGGCAATAAATCCATCCTCATGAAAAAAATTACCCGCCTGATCTTTGCATATTCAATCGCCGTAATATTCTTACTGGCATGTAAGTCCGAATCCAAAAAACAGTTTGCCGATGATATTCCACGCCGCATTGAACTTCTTTTTCTCGGGCACGAGATCGAACACCATAACTCTAGGGCTTATTTTCCGATTTTGGCCTCGGCGTTGACAAAAGACGGTATCAATATAACCTATACCGAAGATGTCGATGATTTGAATCTGGAAAACTTGCAACAATACGATGGTTTGATCGTATATGCCAACCACGAAACCATAAAACCAGGACAGGAGAGAGCGTTGTTGGATTATATTTCTGAAGGGCATGCCTTTATTCCCATTCATTCCGCTAGTTTTTGTTTTAAAAATTCACCCGAATACATTGACTTGGTGGGAGCACAGTTCATGGATCATGGCACCGACACGTTCGGTGCGACCATTATTGATAAAGAGCACCCCACGATGCAGGGGTTGAATGAATTTTCAACTTGGGACGAAACCTATGTGCATGACAAGATAGCCGACGACATTACGGTTTTAATGGAGCGTGTCGAGGGCGATCATCGTGAACCGTGGACTTGGGTCAAGCAATATGGTTCGGGCAAGGTTTTTTATACGGCTTACGGACATGACGAACGTACTTGGACCAATCCCGGGTTTCAACAATTGGTCAAAAACGGCATATTATGGGCAGTTGATGACAACGGCAAGAAAAATTGGGAAGCTTTCGCAAAGGACATCCCGACTTTGAAATACGAGCCACGTGATAACATTCCCAATTACGAAAAGCGCGACCCACCGTTGAAATATCAACTGCCACTTTCGCCCGAAGAATCGGCCAAATTGATTCAGGTGCCCGCGGGCTTCGATTTGCAACTTTTCGCGTCAGAACCTGATATTATCAACCCCATTGCCATGAATTGGGACGAAAAAGGAAGGCTATGGGTCATCGAGACCGTCGATTACCCGAATACCGTGCGCGAAGATAATGGTGTAGGTGATGATAGGGTAAAGATTCTTGAAGACACCGATAATGATGGAAAGGCTGACAAGGTTACCGTCTTCGCCGAGAATCTAAATATTCCCACCAGTTTTGCATTTTATGATGGCGGCATTATCGTTTCCCAAGCACCGCGCTTCCTTTTTTTAAAGGATACCGATGGTGATGACAGGGCCGATGTTAGGGAAATACTGATCGATGGTTGGGGCACCTTCGATACGCACGCCGGGCCATCGAACCTGCAATATGGTATCGACAACAATGTTTATGGCGTGGTCGGTTACTCTGGTTTTGAAGGTAATATCTACGGTCAAGATCTCGATTTCAATCAGAATATGTATCGTTTCAATCCGAAAAAAGAATACTTCGAAGTCTTGACGAACACCAGTAACAATACTTGGGGGTTGGGCATTACCGAAGACAATTCGCTCTTTGCTTCCACCGCCAACAATACCCATAGTGTCTTTTTGGGCATACCGAATGCCGCGATGGAAGGCTTGGTCGGTATCCCTGCCAAGGGTAGTTTAAAGATCGACGGACATTATGCCATGCAGCCGATCACCCCTAACGTGAGACAGGTCGATGTTTTCGGTGGCTTTACCGCGGCCGCCGGGCATCATTTTTATACGGCACGCAATTATCCTGAAAAATATTGGAACAAGGTCGCCTTTGTCTGTGAGCCCACTGGAGGGCTCGTCCATACGGCTAAAATCGTGAAAGAGGGTGCCGGGTATATTGAAATGGATGGCGGCAATCTATTCGCCGGTTCCGATGAATGGGTATCGCCCGTAGAGGCAAAAGTTGGGCCTGATGGCAACGTGTGGGTGGCCGATTGGTATAACTTTATCGTTCAGCACAACCCCACCCCGACTACGGAACGTGGCGGATTCGATGCCGAAAATGGTGATGGTAACGCCTATGTCAACCCGTTGCGTGATAAATCAAGGGGGCGTATCTGGCGTGTTGTGCCCAAGTGGAATGATGAACAAGCTCCACGCACTTTGGATAAGGAAAATAACGATGATTTGCTACATGCACTTTCGAATGATAATATGTTTTGGCGTTTGACCGCCCAACGTCTTTTGATCGAGGGTAAGGTGGTCGACGTGCTGCCAAAACTCTATGAAATGGCCAACGATTCTAGGGTTGATGCCTTGGGTCTGAATCCCGGTGCCCTACACGCCCTCTGGACGATTCAGGGCTTGGTAGATATCGACACCCATGACGAAGCACGAAAAGTGGTGCAAGGCGGACTGTACCATCCCGTTGCCGCCGTTCGAAAGGCGGCGATACAGATACTTACGAAAGATGAGGCGACCGATAGCGCGATTATGAATTCACAAGTGTTGAATGATCGTGATGCTTCGGTCCGGTTGGCAGCCCTGCTGTACTTTACAGAGAGGCCCTCCTCCGCAGCGGTAGGAAAAATGGTTTATGAACTTAGCAAAGATGAGAAAATACTGGGCGATGATTGGCTGTCAAAGGCTGTATATGCGTTGGCAAATAGACATTCTGAAGGTTTTATGGGGATGTTCGTACAAGAGAATCCTGATTTCAAACTGATATCGTCAGCACCTGAAAGGGAACAAGACATCGCTTATAATGATCGAGACTGGAATACCATGCAACTACCGCAGTATATTGAAGATGCTGGCCTTGATATGGATGGAATCATATGGTTCAGGCGTAATTTTAATTTCAGTGGCGCTGGCAGTTCCACATATATTTCTTTGGGGCCTATTAATGATTCTGATGTGGTCTATATCAACGGCGAACAAATTGGGGCCACAGAAAAAGAACATACGCAGAACCGCTATTATGGTGTTCCGAATGGATTATTAAAAAATAGCGGTAATGTTATAGCTATACGGGTGGAGGACATTGGCGGGAGGGGAGGAATTTATGGAAGACCCGATCAAATGTATATAAGGTCGGGCAACAAGACGGTCTCTCTAGCAGGAAGTTGGAAATACGAGGTCGAGACCGATTTCAATGAAAGTGCCAACAATGCGTTCGGAGGGGCTTCTATAGCGGAAGTTTTCGCAAAAAACTATGTGGGCAATCTTGATGTTTTGGACAATGGTTCAGGGGAAACCGACAGTGGTGCAACAAAAATAGCCATCAAGACCGTTCAAAATGAAATGAAATACGATATTACCGAATTTACCGTAAAGGCCGGAAAACCAGTCGAATTGGTCTTGGAGAATATCGATTTTATGCAACACAATCTGGTCATTGTAAAGCCGGGTACCAAAGATAAAGTCGGTGCCGCCGCTGACAAGTTGGCCATGAATCCCAATGGGGCCGATGCCCAATATATACCAAAGATGGGCGAGGTTTTGTTTGCCACCGGTCTTGTGGATCCTCAACAGAAGGCAACCTTAAGGTTTACGGCGCCTACAGAACCGGGTACGTATCCTTTTATTTGTACTTTTCCAGGGCATTGGCGCATTATGCAAGGGGTAATGATCGTAAAGTAGAACAGGTTTTTTAAGCATATATGAATAAGGAAATGCAGTTTGGGGCGAGTACGTGGCTTTGGCAGTCCCCTTTTACGACCGATTCGATTTCGCTTTTTCCAAAGATCAAGGCGATGGGTTTCGACGTTGTTGAGATTCCGGTCGAAGACCCCGATCTGATCGATGGTAATACCGTAAAGAAAGCGCTTTCAGACAACGGACTCCTTCCTACCGTTTGCGGTGTTTTCGGCCCTACGAAAGACCTGACCTCCGAAGACGTTTCGCTACACGAAAACTGTTTTCGCTATTTGGAAAAATGCTTTGAATTGTGCAGTTTATGGGAGGTCGATTTCTTGGCTGGGCCGATGTACTCTGCCGTTGGCAAAGCTCGTATGGTTCCCGAAGAACAGCGAAGGTTTGAATGGCAACTGGCCGTATCCAATCTTCGGAAAGTTTGTGAAATGGCCGATACCTTTGGTCAATCGATCGCTTTGGAACCTTTGAACCGATTTGAATCGGACATGGTCAATACCGCCGAAGATGTAATGCGGTTGGTAAGCGATATCGACCATAACCGGGCAAAGGTTTTGTTGGACGGATTTCATATGACCATCGAGGAAAAGAACATTAAAGAGGCCTTTAATTCGGTAGGAGACAAATTGATCCATGTTCAGGTATCCGAAAACCATAGGGGTATTCCTGGAACCGGACTTACTCCTTGGAATGATTTTAAGGATGGTCTAGAGGATATCGGTTACAAAGGTGCCATCGTCATCGAAAGTTTTACCCCTGAGATCAAGGAACTGGCCGGTGCCGTTTGTATTTGGAAACACTTGGCCGAAAGTCAAGATGAATTTGCATCGCAGGGCCTGAAATTTTTAAAGAAAACATTCAATTCATAAAACGAAAAATGAGTACAAAAAAAATAAATGTAGCTATCATCGGTCTAGGATTCGGTGCCGAGTTCATCCCCATTTATCAAAGATACCCCAATGCGAATCTGGTCGCCATTTGCCAGCGTAACGAGACCAAACTGAACGAAATCGGGGATGTCTTCTGCATAGAAAAGCTATATACCTCGTACGACGAGCTTTTGAAGGATGAAGAAATCGATGCGGTACATATCAATACACCCATCCCGAATCACGGCGAACAATCGATCAAGGCATTAAAGGCCGGGAAACATGTGGCCTGTACGGTACCTATGGCGACCACCGTCGAAGAGTGTGAGGAAATCGTACGGTTGACCGAAGAAACCGGACTAACCTATATGATGATGGAAACCGTCGTATATGCACGTGAGTTTCTCTATATGAAGGAGTTGTACGAGAATGGCGAATTGGGCAAAATACAATTTCTAAAGGCGAGCCACCAACAAGATATGGACGGTTGGCCCAATTATTGGCCCGGACTGCCCCCGATGCATTATGCGACCCACTGTGTTGGTCCGGTACTGGCATTGACCAAAGATGAGGCAGAATACGTTTCCTGTTTTGGATCCGGCACCATTCGGGATGAATTGATCAAAGAATACGATTCGCCCTATGCTGTTGAGACTACCCATATCAAATTCAAAAACTCTGATTTGAGTGCCCAGGTATATCGCTCGCTTTTTGATGTGGCACGACAATATCGCGAGAGTTTCGAGGTATACGGATCCAAGAAATCCGTCGAATGGCCATTGATAGAAGGGAAACCTTTGGTCGTACACACGGCCAAGAAACCCGAACCCGAAATACCTGAGGAAATTGAAAGTCCTGATTTTGCAAAACTGCTTCCTGAAGAAATCCAGGGGTTTACCACGAAAGGGGTTTACGACGAAGACGAAAACCAACATCTTTCGTTTACCCAAGGGGCCGGACACGGGGGTTCGCATCCCCATTTGGTGCATGCCTTTATCGACGCCTTGATCAAAGACGAATCGCCCTATCCGAACGCGAAACAATCGGCCAACATTACCTGCGTGGGCATATTGGCGCACGAATCGGCATTAAGGGGCGGGGAAATCATAAAACTGCCCGAATTTACCCTTAGCTGATCGTCAAACCCGGATTTTCCCTAAAATCCTGTATTGGAAACAAGGGCTATTTTCTTACTATCGGGCGACCAGCTGGGCACATTGATGGTTCCCTGTCCTCCGTATACATAACCGATAACCTTGGGTTCACCACCTTCATAGGGCATAATGCGAAGCAAGCAGTGCTTGTAAAACGGATGCGTGCTTGGATCCAAATCTTTTGGAAAAGAGATGAACACGATCCACTTTTTATCGGGACTGATATGGGGGAACCAATCATTATACTCGTCAAAGGTCAATTGGGTCTGTTTCGACCCGTCGGGTTCCATACGCCATAACTTCATTTTACCCGTGCGTGTGGAATTAAAGAAAATAAATTTACCATCGGGACTGTATTCCGGGCCATCGTCCAACGTTTTTAGATTTGTCAGTTGAACTTCCTCGCCTGTATCGATATCCACCGTAAGAATGTTATAGGCGCCATTCCGATTTCCAGTGAAGACCATTTTCTTGTTATCGGGCGACCAACCATGAAAATAAGAGGCGCCAACACCTGGTTTGGTGACCATTTTTGGAAGGGAATCACCCTCGGCGGGAAGATAATAGAGTGCGGAGGTGCCGCCATCATCCTGATTATGGTTGCTGATTCCCAAGACCGTGCCGTCAAATGTCAATACGTGGTCATTGTTGTTGTTGACGGCAAAACCCGTGTTGAGGGGAGAAATTTGTCCGTTTTCAAGTTCATAATTGTAGAGGTGACCTTTGGAATTATAGATCAATTTTTTTCCATCGACGGTCCAATTGGGCGCCTGAATGGAATGCACCGACCGATAGATTATCTTACGCAGTCCGGTTTCGATATCGAGAATTTCGAGATTGCTTCCCAAATAGTCGGTATAGGGCTTATAGTCGGGATCGACTGGTTTTATGATCCTGACATTTCGAAAAACGGCGGTCTCGGAAACATCGGGATTATGCGAACAAATATACAGGCCGACGTAAAGTTCGGTGTCCATTTCCATATCGTTCAAGGTCACACTTGTGAATTCTTCCCCGAATTTAGCGGTTGACATGATATAGGTCTGTCCAATTCTTTCCAATTGAATCACATCGGGAAATGTTGCTTCTGAAATCACTTCTTCGGTATCACCACCAATTTGTTTTCTATACTGCAGCGCGGTCAGACCATCGCCATGTGTCGAAGCATTGACATGTGGTGAGTTTGCATCGAGATCGTTCTTGATGATCCAGCCAACTTTTCTATGCGGATCTGCGCCTTCTCCCAAGAACTTGACTTCCGCTCTGAGTATAAAATCTCCTTGAAGTGTGGTATGCAGGTATTGGAATTCATCGTTTCCGAACCACATATTTGTTCCAGAACCCTTAAGCGTATAGGTCTGGTCCTGTTCATTGTATTTGGCCTCTCCCTTGATCTTAGGGTTGCCTATATCAAGATTTCTATCAAATTGTCCGATTTCTTTTTGGGCGGTCGCCGCCAATCCCGTTAAAACAAGTAATAAAAATGTAAATCTTGTCCTTTTGCCTTTCATGGAGAAACCTAAGTTTGAAATCTATCGCATTAAGGTAGCGAATTTATTTTTCTAAATAGAACTTATCCAAAAAGCGATAGCGTGCATCATCTACTGCTTTGCTTTCTTTGCTTTCTACATCGATTATCATTACCGATGGGGAATCGTCTTTGGCCTGAGCCGGATTCCATTCGGGCAAATCGGTGCCGTTGGGATTTCCCGTCTTGATGAAATTCGCGAAATAGTTCTGCATATCTTGAGATACCTTATAATCTTCGGAAGTCCACGCATAATCGTCCACCAAATGTAGGTTGCCCATACAATATTCTATTTCACAGGCATGGGGCGCCCCGACAGGTTGGGGAGTCGGGGCCTGGGGAGCATCGGCATCTTTTTTTACCGTACCTCCAGCAAGTCCCGAAGTCAAAGTATTGTCCCTCAAAGGCGGACGCAATTTACTATACAGATAGCGATAAACAGGCTGGGCACTATTTTTTCTGTGTAGGTCGAACCATTTCCAGGTGCTATAAGCAATAAACCGATCCGAGGCCAAGGCCGTTGCGGAGATTTCGATTTCCCTTTCGCTTCCATAAGGGTAGAGTTCAAGGGCTTCCTTATAGGTTTTGGGGAAGGCCTCTTTTACCTTGGCTTCATAATTTTCTTTGGAATAAGGCCCTTGGGTAAATGCCATTCCTGGAATTTCGGCCGAGTTCCATCCCAATAACAACGGTATTTGGGCCTGCTCTTTGGCCTCGAAGATTTCCGGGAGGGTTTTGGGCAGAAAATACCCATCGATGACCGCCGGAAATCCGAAACGCTGCGACTCGTTATAGATTTCGTAGACTTCACGGGTACTTAATTTTCGAAGTTCGGCCAAACTCGTATATCCAGCGTTTTTGGCGAATTCGAGACCGATTTTTTCGGCTTCCTTCAGAGGTATGGGAGCCATGGTCGGTTTGATGCTCGCGCCACTTTCACCGATCGCACCTGCAATAAGATCTTTTGATAAAGGAGAGGCCATTTGCTGACTTACCCCGATAGATCCGGCCGATTCGCCCGCAATGGTCACTTTCTTTGGATCGCCACCAAAAGCTGCAATATTGTCCCTTACCCATTTCAAGGCCGCATGTTGATCAAGTAGGCCGTAATTGCCCGAAGCCTTATAAGGCGCTTCGGCGCTCAACTCGGGATGGGCGAAGAATCCAAAAATATTCAGACGGTAATTGGTCGTAACCACGACCATACCTTTTTTAGCCATGCTTTCCCCATCGTACCGGTATTCCGAGGCATCACCGGCAACGTTGCCGCCACCAAAAAAATAGACAAGAACGGGCAAGTCTTTGGTATTGCGGGTCGCCGGGGTCCATACGTTCAAATAAAGGCAATCTTCACTGACCCCGTTCGATCGCGATTTCATGTCGCCAAAGACCATGGTCTGCATAGGGCGCGGGCCGAAAGTCTTGGTCTCTTTTACCCCCTCCCAATCGTCCAAAGGTTGCGGGGCCTTCCAACGTAGTTCGCCAATGGGTGGTTTGGCAAAGGGCACTCCAAAATAGGTCTGGATGCCAGAATGGGTATTGTAGTTTCCTTCTATGATGCCGTGTACCGTTTTCGTTTGGACAGGAAAGGCATTTTTGTCTTGAGCAAAGGTCATGATCATCGGTAAAATAAGTAGAAATGATAATATGGTTCTCATAGTGGTGTTCTTTGAAAATATTATTGTCTCAATTTGTTACAATAATACTTTGTTTTCTTGGATTATTATCCTTTATTTGAAAAAACTTTCTTTTTTGAACGAGCAAAGAACAGTGCAAGACCTTAGTAGTGAAGATTTTATAAACAATCTCTCTTATGACTCGGTCATTTTCGGATTTAATGGAAAGCAACTCAAGATACTCGTTCTAGAATACCATAATACAGGGCTTTTTGCCTTGCCCGGAGGATTTGTAAAAAGAAATGAAAGTCTAGACGATGCCGTAAAAAGGGGCGTAAAAGAACGCACGGGGCTTGATGACATCTATCTCGAACAATTTCATACGTTTGGAAGTCTGACGCGTTCGAACCCATCGGCCATGAAACGAATATTGAAGGAGAACGGCCATGACCTGAAACATAATGAATGGATGCTCGATCGGTTTATTACAGTGGCTTATTATGCCTTGATCAACTATGATGAGGTCAGTCCGAAGCCCGATTCGCTTTCCGATAGTATCGAATGGTATGCTATCGACGAACTTCCTTCATTAATGATGGATCACGACCTGATTGTAGAAAAGGCGCTACAAGTGCTTCGTGATAATCTCGAAAAAAAATTGGTCGGAATGAACCTGTTGCCTTCCAAATTCACCATGAAACAGTTGCAAAAGGTATATGAAGCTATTTTAGGTGAAGCGTTGCGCCGTACCACTTTTCAAAGACGTATTTTAGGAATGAATATTTTGGAACGGCATGAAAAACTTTTTCAAGGTAAGGCCCACAAAGCACCCTATCTTTATAGTTTCAAGTCGAACCATATTAATAAATCACAAGAACAAGAAATAACCACTTAAAAATGAACAAAATGAAACGAAAAAGAATCGATGTACTGGTTAAGGGTCTACTATTGGCCTTTATCATGGTAGGAAGCCATGCATGCAAAAATACGACTAGTAAAGATGCGGCCAAAGAAGAGGATAATAGGGCGGAAACCAATGTGGAAGAAAGCGACGTTGCCAAGTTCGGAGGCTTGGCGCTATACACTGTGCGTGATGCCATGGGCGAAGATGCAAGGGCTACCCTAAAAGCGGTAGCTGATGCGGGATACGAAAATATTGAGGCGGCCGGTTATGTCGATGGAAAGTTTTACAATATGGCTCCCGATGCTTTTAAGAGCTATCTCGAAGAACTTGGTTTAAACCCCATAAGTACGCATCAAGGTTCCGTTACGCTTGAAAATGCCGATGCCATGATGGCCGATGTCAAGACCGCCGGATTCGAATATTTTGTAATACCCGTACCTCCAATGGGGCTTTTCAGTTTTGATCAAGAAACTAGGACCATGGGAATGACCGGAGGGGCAAAAAATTTGGCGGAAATATTGGATACATTAGGCGAGAAGGCGAATGCCGCTGGACTCAAATTGCTATACCATAACCATGATTTTGAATTCAAGGAGAACGAGGATGGAGTTGTGCCGATCGACTACCTTTTGGAGCATTGTAATCCCGAGTTCGTCAATTTTCAGATGGATCTCTATTGGGTAACCAAGGCAGGGGCGGATCCCATCGCTTATTTCGATAAATATCCTGGTCGTTTTAAGGCTTGGCATGTTAAGGATATGGACGAGCAAGGCCGATTTGCGCCGGTGGGCGAGGGCACAATCGATTTTAAGACTATCCTAGCGCAAAAAGAACGCTCCGGAATGCAGTATTACTTTGTGGAGCAAGACATGACCTTCGACGGCCTTGAACCTTTGGAAGCCATTAAAATCAGCCATGAAGGAATCGGGAATATCGGCTTTAAATAAGCTGCCGCATGAAGCGAAAAGAATTCATCAAAACAACGGCAACTTTTGCCGCGGCCACCGCCCTGACACCGTTGACATCCTGCAAAACGGAAACGAAAAAAGTCGTAGACGAAGTGGCCCCTGAGGTCGTTCGCAAGAACTGGGCGGGTAATTATGCGTATAGGGCCAAGAATCTTCACGAGCCCAAAACGGTCGAAGAGGTACAGGCATTGGTCAAAAATCTGGATGTACAAAAAGCATTGGGCTCTTGCCATTGTTTCAACAATATTGCCGATAGTCCGTTGAACCAGATTTCGACAAAGAACCTCAAAGGTGTCATCGGAATAGACGAAGAAAACATGACTGTAAAGGTCGGTGCCGGTACCAAGTACGGTGAGTTTGCTCCTGAGTTGCATAAAAAAGGGTATGCCGTCCATAATTTGGCATCATTGCCACATATTTCGGTGGCCGGGGCTTGTGCCACGGCCACCCATGGTTCGGGCGTCAACAATGGCAATCTGCCCAGTTCGGTATCCGCCCTGGAATTGGTCAACGGAAAAGGTGAGATCGTTCGATTGAAAAGGGGCGATGATCGATTCGATGGTGCCGTTGTCAATTTGGGTGCCTTGGGAATCGTAACTGAAATGACATTGCATATTCAGAAGACCTTTGAAGTGCGGCAAGATGTGTTTCAAGATCTTCTCCTAGAATCCTTAAAGGAGAATTTCGATGCCATTCTTGCCGGGGGCTACAGTGTCAGCCTGTTTACCGATTGGCTTGATCAAAAAGTGAGCCAAGTCTGGGTCAAAAGAAGGATGGACGAAGAAGTCAAAGATTTGGGAAATGAGTACTACGGAGCGAAAGCCGCCACTAGAAACCTACATCCCATTACCGAACTATCGGCGGTCAACTGTACGGACCAAATGGGTGTACCGGGGCCTTGGTACGATAGGCTGCCCCATTTTAAAATGGGCTTTACCCCGAGCAGTGGTGAAGAACTGCAATCGGAATTCTTCGTTCCCCGGGAAAAAGCTTTGGAAGCGATATTGGCCTTGGAAAAAAAGCGGGAACAAATACACCCTCAACTATTTATCACCGAAATTAGGACAATCGCAGCGGACAACCTATGGATGAGCCCATGCTATAATAAAGATTGTGTCGCCATTCACTTTACTTGGAAGCAAAATCCAAAAGAAGTAGGTGAATTGATCACCATGATCGAAAAAGAGCTGGAACCTTTTGGCTATATGCCCCATTGGGGGAAACTCTTTTCGATGGACCCTTTAAAGATTTCCGAACGTTATGAAAGGTTCGATGATTTTCTTGCTTTAGCGAAGAATTTCGACCCACAGGGAAAATTTAGAAACGATTATTTGAACCGTAATATCTATCAATTGTAAAATTATACATGAATATCAAGTTGATGGAACTTCTTTAAACCGAGCAGAGTTTATGGCAAACTTGAAATTCTAAATCCGATAAATAATAACTTAATTTGAACCTTGGTTATGCTAAAAAAGATTTTACTTGCACTTGTAATTCTGTTCGTAATCATTCAGTTTTTCAGACCTGAAAAAAACGAATCGAACGACCTTACCTATGACATTTCGACCAAATACGAAGTACCGGCCGAAGTGAACCATTTGCTTCAAGTTTCCTGCAACGACTGCCATTCGAATAAAACGATATATCCTTGGTATTCTAACGTGCAGCCTATAGCTTGGTGGCTCAACGACCATATAGAACACGGTAAAAAAGATTTGAATTTTTCAGAATTCACCAAGCGTCCGTTGTTCGTTCAAAACCACAAGTTCGAAGAAATCGTTGAAATGGTCGAGGAAGGTGAAATGCCCTTGCCCTCGTATACCAACTTTGGCCTTCACGCAGAGGCAAATCTATCCGACGAACAGCGCGCGATGATTATCGATTGGGCCAAAACCCAAATGGATTATTTGAAACGGACCTACCCGGCCGATAGTCTGGCCTTTCCTAAAAGGAATGGCCCACCTCCCCCAAAGGGATGATGCGCTAAGTTTTTAAAGGAGGTACTTGTTTCATTTCGTGAACCATTTGCGTACGGTCATTTCGGCCTTCTTGTTGTTCGGTGTGAAGGCACTGTTTTCACGACCGCGGTATTCGAGATAACTGGGAAATTTCCACCATAGAATACCTTGGCACCATGGCTCATTTTTAATGCCTTCGAACACGATTTCATAACAGCGTTGTTGATGGGTTTCGTTAAAACTGTCATCACCTTCGGCATGTGGATTTTTCCAGGGCATATTAATACTTCTAAACCCGATTTCGGTGAAGACAATCGGTTTGTTGAACCTATCGTAAACGGTCTTGATCTTTGTTTTGATCGTATCGAACTTGGCCCTCATTTCAGCATCGGTAGGATCGTCTTTTTTGCTTAGGGGATAGTAGCAGTTCAATCCGATAAAATCAAGTTCGTTCCAAAAATCGATATTTTCGAACTCTTGCCCCCAATTCGCCGCATAGGTGATTTTGCCATGAAATAGTCCCCTGGTCTTTTGTATCATCTTTCGCCATGCTTCGCCCTGGCCAAGGGTTGCCTTTGTAAATTCGACCCCGAGACATAGTGCATCCATTTTATGTATTTCGGCCAAGAAGGCATAATGCCTGATCCACCGATAATAATAGTCGAAGAATTTTTTCCAATCGTTCGCGGTCGACATCTCTATATCGCCCGGCCAACTGCCCCCGACGAAGATTTGGGGTTTTAAGAGACTGTACATGCCCAATTGCTTCGCTTGATAGGCCGAATGGACCACACTTTCGTCATTTTCTGAACCTGCGCTGCTACTAAAATGAAAAGGGGCCGGTTTATTTTTGTCGCGTATATAGCTATATGGTACGATAGCAATGGCGTTGCTACCCATTTCATGCTGCTTTTCGATGGCTTCGGTTCCCTTTTTAGAACCGTACCCGTTATAAATGCTATATCCTTCGTGGGCAAAGTTGAAACCCTTTAGGTAGGGGAGTTCGGTTTTCTTTTTATCCCTTAAAGCAGCAATACTTGCCTTTTCCGACAGATAATCTTGCCATAAGGGTTCAAGGTGTTGAATTTCTTGCTGGGAAGGTAGCCAGTTCGTATACCTTTTTAGGAATGTTTGCCTGCCCCAGGTTTTCAATAGAAAATCGACTAAGGATGCCGACATACAATCGACGATCAAAGGAGATTCGATTGATATGATTTCATTGTCGAAAAGCTCCGATAAAGTGAGCGCATTGCCCGAAGCGAACAATTGTGCCGACCAGTGATGATAACCTTTTCGTTGCCATCGATTCGTAAAGTAAACCGGTAGCCCATGTTCAAAAGCTGATAATTTTGGGGCGTCAAGAAATTGATTGATCAAAAGTGCATTTTCCTTTTCGATGAAATTATCCTGATAAATTTCGTTGATGACCGTATGGACCGAATTGTCGGAGCTTTCAAAATGGGCCTGGGCCGTATTGCCCGTCATCAAGCCTTTTTCTTCGGCACTTTTATAAATATGATAGGTGTATTTCGGATTTTCATCAGACTTGCCAAGGAAATCCAATATAGAACTTGTGGTTTTTTCGATTTCGTCGGCAAGTTCTGAAATGGTGTCGCTATCGATTGCATTTTGATGTGTGACAAAATCGTAATGTTTTGAACTATGTGCCAGATCATTTCCCGATGAAAAGTCAAAAAAAATAGAGGTATCCAATTGCCATTGCTCATCAAAATCGCCTAAAACGGTTCTTGTCTTGTTGTCGTAGAGTTCATAATCCATGTTTTGCCGAAAAAAATAACGATTACCCTGATTGACCTTGTTTTCAAAAGAAGCATGGATTTTGGTTTCATTGTTTCCCGTCAGAAAGGTGATGGGCAACGTGTCATTTTCGGCATTGGGATAAAAACCAACGGAGAGTATCGCATCATCGAAAATATAGTCCTTTCCATTGAAACGAATACTATTCGGTCCGATTTCAAATGGGGTTTTCCTTACCAGTCGTTTCAAGACCTGATTGCCCTCCGCAGTACCGACCAAGAAGAGAATATTGGTCTGAATATCGGAATCGCTTACAAGAGATGCTTCCTTGAACTTGATAGTAATATTTCTTCTTGAATCTTCTTCCGGGGCTTGAGACAAAGAATCCAGGAGAATCCGATACTTGTCCGTAAGTAGTTTTTCTTTCGCCCCATAAACGACCAAAACCTCCCGCTTTTGAAAAAAGTTTCGGCGTAGCTGTCGGCGGCTAGGCAAAGAATCGTTTTTCTCGCCATTTTCGTTTTGTGACGCAGGACCTTGCTGAAGCGCGAATGCCCCAAAAATCAGAAGGCAAGGGGCAATGACCCAAAAAAGATGCTTCATTCGAAGTTTCATAGTCTTGATGGGTTACAAGTGGTTTCCGTTGAATACAATATTGTTAAGCAAGTTTCTCCTTAAAAAAGTCGATCGTCCTTTTCCAGGCCAATTCGGCGGCCTCGCGGTCATATCGCGGTGTGGTATCGTTGTGAAAACCATGGTTCGCATTTTCGTACATATAGGCCGTATACTCCTTGCCATGTTTTTTTAAAGCAGCTTCATAAGCGGGCCAACCTTCATTGACGCGCTTGTCCAATTCACCGAAATGCAGCAATAAAGGGGCATTGATTTTTTCGATATCCTCTTTGGGCTGGCCACCATAAAAAGGAACGGCAGCCCCTAAAGCGGGCACTTCGACGGCCATCATATTCGAGATCCATCCCCCGAAGCAAAACCCGACAACACCGACTTTTCCAGTACAATCAGGATGGTTTCTTAGATATTCGAAGGCAGCGATAAAGTCTTGTAGCATCTCGTTACGGTCGCGTTTGCGCTGTAGTTCGCGCCCTTCGTCATCTGTTCCTGGATACCCGCCTAACGGAGTCAATGCATCGGGGGCCAATGAAATAAACCCGGCAAGACCGGCACGGCGACCAACATCTTCGATATGTGGATTCAACCCACGGTTTTCGTGAACCACAACAATACCCGGAAGCTTTCCCTTGGAATCGGAAGGTTTTGACAACAACCCTTTGATAGAGCCCCCGCCTTTGGGTGAATCATAAGAAATAAATTCTGATACTAATTTTGGATCATCTTGTCGAACCTGAATTTTCTTGACATAATCGGGCGAGATGAAACTTAATAGCGAACCTACGGTAATCCCGCCAACGGCATAGGCAGATAACTTGTCAAGAAATAGCCTTCTGGGTATTCTATCGTGGGCATAGTCGTCATAGAGGTCGAATACCTCTTGTTTGATGTCTTCTTTTTTCAGCTTTTTCATATTGTACGTTTTTTATTTTATAACATGTTTCATAAAACCTTCCTTGAACGCCCTACCGATCGGCAAGGTGGTTTTTTTATCCAAACGGATTTGGTTGCCGACTATCTTTTCAATTTTTGTGGTGTTTACAATATACGATTTATGTATCCGTACAAATTGATTGTCATCGAGATATTCCGTCCAATGGCGCAGGGGTTCTTGAGACAGGTATTTTCGCTCGTCGGTCACGATTTCAGTATAGTCGGAATCCGATCGGATATAGTTGATATTGGAAATCTCAATTTTGATAAGTTCATAGCCCGATTTAATGAAAAGCACATCGGGAGTGGGCCGGGTTTTTATTTCGCCCTCATGTCTCGTCGCTTGCCTTGTCGGTTGGGGTATCTTTGAAATCGCTTGTACAAAACGTTCAAAGGAAAAAGGTTTTAATAGATAATCGACCACGTCATAATCATAGCTTTCCAACGCATAGTCCGAAAAAGCGGTGGTCAAAATGATATTCGGTTTGTGCTTCAGGGTTTTTAAAAAATCGATACCTGAGATTTTGGGCAAATGTATATCCAGAAAAATTAGGTCTATAGGCTCGGTCTTTAAAAAATCCATGGCCCGCAAGGCATCTGAAAAAGTACCTTTTAAATCAATATTTCCGATTTCGGAAATAAACCTTTTCAATACCCGCTGTGCCGGTGGTTGATCTTCGATAATAATACAGCGTATCATTTGCCTTGGGTCTTTAATTGCATTTTTAAAATTACGCTGTAAAGTCCATCGTTCTCATTTATACTGAGTTCATGGGCACTGGGGTACAAGATCTGCAAACGTTTTTTTACGTTCTGTAGGCCGATTCCCTTTGAAAGATTTTGGGTGTTTCCGTGTGGTTGAAATGAATTTTCACACTTGAATTCCAACATTCCGTTATCGGTGACCTTAATATCGATATCGATCCTTATATCCTTTGATTGGCTGGCCGTACTATGCTTAAAGGCATTTTCGATAAATACGGTCAAGATCAAAGGTGCGATACGAAATTCGGGTTTGATGTTTTGGGTTTTAAAAGTGACCTTTCCACGTTCCTCAATTTGAAGCTCGTTCAATTGGGTAAAGTTTTTGAGATGTTCGATTTCCTTTTGAAGCGCCACGAATTTCTCCTTACAGTCGTATAGCACATATCTAAGAACCGATGATAGTTCCAAAATAATCGAAGGTGTTTTCGGCGATTGCTCGATGGCGTATGAATAAAGGTTGTTGAGGTTGTTGAACAAGAAATGCGGATTGATCTGCGATTTCAAGAATTGTAGTTCGCTTTCCTGCATTGAAGAGCGCAACTCATCGACTTCTCTTTGTTTGTTCGAGGCATCCCATGCGAATTTAAAACCGGCCAAAATGGTAATTACCGGCATCACATCGAGCAGACAGTAAAAGACTCCGGGAAAATATCTTCCCTTTGTATCCGGAAAATAGATTTGCTCAAGAACAAACTCTTCGACCAAGATGATCACCGCGATGATGAAGGCAACCGAAAAAAAGAATCGTAGATACTTTTTTTTGTAAAAGAACGTAGGAAGCAAAACATAGTTGATAATAAAGGCTCCGATCGCGTAATTCATAAAGACAACGATTTCGAACTGCTGTATCTGTGGTTCATCTTTGTCAAACGAGAAGAAAAGAAAGAGTACGATATGCAACAGCACCTGAAAAAGCACCTCTTGGCCGGTATTATTTAAAAAGTGTTTTTTTGCCGTCATCTTTCAAAATTACGTTTTTATGTTAGTCCCCCTTTTTAAAAACCGTAATCGACAGATTTAGAAGGGTCAACGGCATATCGATAATAGGCGCGTCGTTCGCACGTCAACCTAGGTCGTTCACGGAAAATTGAATCTCAAGGTCGAATAAAAGTGCGAGTTTTGAAATATCTAATCTAAAGTGGTAAGATCATGCGCAAACAGTTTCTTTTTAGCCTGACCCTATTCGGACTTCTATTTTTGAAGGTTGATAAGATTATGGCGCAGTCGCAGACTACTGCCATTGTCGGAAAGGTAATCGAGGAAACCAGTGGTCAACCCATAGGTTTTGCGACCGTTCTCGTTGCCGATAATGAAACCAAAAAACCGATAGAAGGTACGACAACATTAGAAGATGGTAGTTTTACTTTGGAGACCGATGCCACCGATTTCTATATCGAAATAAGTTTTTTGGGCTTTCAAAGCAAAACATTTGCGCAGCCACCCGCTCAGAACAAATCCATTGACCTGGGTACTGTTGCGTTGTCGGAAGATGCCCAACAGTTGCAGGAAGTGGTTGTGGAAGGGGAAATATCGCGTACCGAATTCAAACTTGATAAACGTGTTTTTAACGTTGGCAAAGATTTGAGCAGTACGGGCGCGAGCGCACTGGAGGTATTGAACAATGTACCATCGGTCAATGTGAATATCGAAGGGCAGATAAGTCTTAGGGGCAGTCAGGGCGTTCAGATTCTGATCAATGGAAAGCCTTCTGTAATCGCAAGCGAGGAAGGTAATACCTTGGGTACGATTACCGCCGACATGATCGATAGGGTCGAGGTAATAACCAATCCCTCGGCGAAATATGATGCCGAAGGTACGTCGGGAATCATCAATATCGTAATCAAGAAGGATCAGCGCAAAGGGTTCAACGGTTCTGTTTCGGTCAATACGGGTGCGCCTGATGCGCATAGCATCGGGGTGAGCCTGAACCGCCGAAGCGAAAAGTTCAATTTGTTCAGTCAGTTGGGTTTTGGCTTGCGCGAGTTGCCCGATGATCGTGAAAACCGAAATGTTGATTTGGTGAACAATACCACCATCTTGTCAAACGGAACAGAATATAGAAACGAGACCTACTACAATTTTGTGCTCGGTACGGATTATTATATCAATGACGATAACGTATTGACGCTCTCGGGCAATTATGCGCTCGAAATTGAAGATCAGCCTTCCACTACCGATTTTGCGGCGCTTGATGCCACCGATCAAACAACCTCGGAATGGCAGCGCACCGAAGTGACCGAGGCCAAGAACCCGAAACTTCAATTTGAACTGCAGTATAAAAAGGATTTTGACGGAAACGAGGATCATACCCTTGTGTTTAGCTCATTGGGCAACTTTTTCGCAAAAGATCAGTCTTCCGAGTTTGTCAATACGGCCATCAGTGGTGACGCCGAAGATGAAGAACAACGGACAAGAACTGATTTCAAGGAATCCGTATTCACTTTTAAGTTGGATTATACCAGGCCTTTTTCAGAAAAATGGAAGTTGGAATCAGGCGTCCAATATGTACTAAACGATGTGGCCAACGACTATGAGGTGAGCGATTTTAACGGCTTCAATTTTATTATAGATCCGGGCTTGACCAATATTTTTGAATTTGACCAAGATGTGCTTGGCCTATATGGTACAGGATCGTACGAAGGAAAAAAATGGGGGGTCAAGACGGGCTTGCGCCTAGAACAGACCAGTTTGAACACCTTGCTTGCCAATACCAATGAGGTCAATGAACAGAATTATACGAACCTTTTTCCAAGTGTACATTCATCGTATAAGTTCACCGATAAGATTTCGGTGCAGGCAGGTTATTCGAAGCGTGTCTACAGACCTAGATTGTGGGATTTGAATCCTTTTTTCAATATCCGTAACAACTTCAGTATCCGACAGGGAAATCCTGACCTTCAACCCGAATTCACCGATTCTTATGAGATTACAAGTATCTATATTCTAGGAAAAGCTTCGTTGAATTTCGGAATCTTCCATCGCTATACGACCGATGTCATCGAACGGGTATCGGTTTTTGAAAATAACGTAAATACGGTGCGACCTGAAAATATTGGGGAGAACAATACGACGGGCATCGAATTCAATGCAAAATTTAGTCCGTTCAACTGGATGACGCTCAACGGGGATTTTAATTACAGTCAATTCGACAGAAAAGGAAGTTTTGAAAACACGGTCTTTGATTTCAATGGTGATCAATGGTCCTCTAAACTGATGACAAAGCTGAAACTGCCTGCCGATTTCGAATTGGAAATGACAGGAAACTATAGATCCAAGGTCAAGACAGTACAGGGTATACGTAGCGATTTTCTTTTCATGGATCTGGGGTTGCGAAAGGACATTTTGAAAGGTAAGGCGGTGTTGAATTTCAGTGTTAGGGATTTGTTCGCTTCACGGATCAATGAAGACCTGATCGCCCAAAACGATTTCGAAGTGTATAGCAGAAGGCAACGAGGCCGCTTTATCGCATTGGGTTTTAGCTATGGCTTTGGCAAAGGTGAAGCCATGCAATATTCGGGTCAGCGACGAAGATTTTGACCGAAAACCGTAATTTGAAAACGTGAAAAGAAAGGAGTTTTTGACCAAAGGTTTTGTTGCCCTAGGCGGGGTTGTTGCCCTCACCGGCATAGCCGCCACCAGTTCTGATAATGATGGGGTACTTACGGGCAATTCGGATGATGATTGTGAAACATCCCCAAGGGAAACCAAAGGGCCTTTTCCGAACAAAACGCCGTCCGATTATGTGCGGGAAAATATTGTGGGCGACCGACAAGGGGTTGCATTGTTGACGACATTGACCATTTTGAACAAACATAACACATGTAAACCGCTTGCCGATGTCCTGGTCGATATTTGGCACTGCGATAACCAAGGCCATTATTCTGAATATGGCGGTTATGGTATGCAACGTGAAGATTTGACCCATGAACATTTTTTAAGGGGCAGGCAGGTAACCGATGCCAATGGGCAAGTTTCGTTTGTCAGCATCTTTCCAGGCTATTATCGGGGCAGGGCACCACATATTCATATAGAAGTTTTGACCGGGGCAAAGAAGTCATTGCTGGTGACGCAAATCGCTTTTCCCAAAGATATTTGTGATACCGTTTATAAGACGGAACGTTATCAGGGAACCGATTATGTACCCAACGAGCGTGATGGCATTTTTCGCAACAGTCTTGAACAGAACATGGCCGACGACATCAGGGGAAACGTTGGAGATGGTTACGCACTTCTGAAGACATTGGTCGTTGATGCCCAAGATAATTAATAGCAACCTATATCTAGAATTTAATAAATCATCTTAAACTAAAATCTTTAACACTATGAAAAGAACAATTTCAATTTTATCGTTTGTCATCTGTGCTTCGCTTACGGCTCAGAGTACATGGAAGTCCGACAAGGCCCATTCGAAGGTCGGTTTTGCGATTACCCACCTTATGATCTCAGAAGTAGAGGGCCATTTTGGTGAATTCGACATTACCGCGGTAGCTGATGACTCATTTGCCGAACCTAAGTTTACCGTCGATATACAAACCGCGAGCATAGAAACCCGTAATGACCGTAGGAACGAACATTTGCGAAGTGCCGATTTTTTTGATGCAGAAACATACCCTTCGATTTCTTTTCAAACTACTTCTTTTGAAAAGACCGGGGAGAAAACGTTTAAGTTGACGGGCGATTTGACCATGCACGGTGTTACAAGACCGGTGACTTTGGAAGGAAAGCTCAATGGTATTATTACCGACCAACGTAGCAAAAAATTAAAGGCCGGACTGAAATTGACCGGTACCGTAAACCGATTGGAATTCAAGGTGGGGGGCGACACCCCGACTTTGGGCGATGAGGTCGATATGACCATTAATCTTGAAATGGCACAACAATAAATTTTAAGCGTTGTTTGTTAGATAAGCGGTCTAGGGGTATTATTCTTTTAGGCCGTTTTAATCGACTTCGATATTTTGGAAAAATAGAATCAGCGTAGGATCAGATGCAAAACGGAAGAAAATATTTCAAGCATATCGCAGTATATTTGATTTATGTAGCCGTATTGATCTGGATAATGGCTTGTGGTTAAGTATAGTTTTTTACACGTATGGATTATGGGAAGAAAGACCGAACAAACATTTAGGGTAATTCACAGATATCTGGGTTTCTTTTTGGCCGGAATTATGATTGTCTATGCGATCAGCGGCATTGTATTGACCTTTAGAAATACCGATTATTTGAAAAAGGAAATCCATCATGAAAAGGTTTTGGAACCCAATCTTGCGGCCGAAGATTTGGGAAGGGCTTTGGAAATGGGCCGTTTTAGGGTCGATAAGGAAGAAGGAGACCTGTTGTATTTTCAAGGGGGTACTTATAACAAAAGAACAGGTGTTGCCGAATATACCGAAAAGAAACTGCCGCTACTGCTAGAGAACATGAACAAGATACATAAGATGCACTCGGGCCACCCTCTTTTTTGGCTCGGAATTTTCTTCGGGATTTCACTATTATTTTTTGCGGTATCGGCTTTTTGGATGTTCAAACCGACCACCTCTGTTTTTAAAAAAGGAATATATTTTACTATTGGTGGTATAATCTTGACAATACTGTTGCTGTTCGTCTAAAAAGGGCTTTTTTATTCATCGGTCCCTCGAATTGCTTCATAGGCGTCGATCAGTTCCTTTAGCTTTTCAGGATTTGATTCGGCCAAATTGGTCTGTTGACTGATATCTTCCTTAAGGTTATAAAGTTGATATTCGCTTGAATTGCCCAGTTCGATATTTACATAGTTGTTGATTGGTGGCCCCTCATGAGGCGGTATCATTGCCCAATCGCCTTTTCGGAAAGCGGTTTTTGTCGAAGCTTCTAAAACGAGCTCTTGTCGCCCGTTTTCAGTTTTTCCCAAAAGAACATCCAATAAGTTCTTGCTATCCGCTCCGCGGGTAGTACTCCCAGTGAGTGCCGCTAACGACGAAAGCAGGTCTATTTGTGACACTAGTGCATTCGACATACCTGGCTCGATCTGGCCCTTCCAATAGGTAATGAAAGGTACACGGGTACCGGCCTCGAACAAACTATACTTGCCGCCCCTTAAAACTCCGGCAGGTTTATGATCGCCTAATTTTTCAACAGAATCATCATAATAGCCATCGTTTACCACAGGCCCGTTATCGCTGGAAAAGATGATCAAAGTATTCTCCAATAGGCCTTCGTCTTTCAAGGTTTTTATGAATTCTCCGATGACCCAGTCGGCTTCTACGATGACATCACCTCTTGGACCCATACCCGATTTGCCGACGAATCGAGGATGCGGGGTGCGCGGAACATGTGGTTGTTGCAGCGCATAGTATAGAAAAAAAGGCGCTGACTTATGCTGCCGAACGTACTGCTGTGCTTCGGTCAAAAAGTAATCGGCCATATCTTCATCGACCCATTTGGCGGCTTCACCCCCTTTCATAAACCCGATTCGCGGAATTCCGTTTACGATACTGTTGTTATGTCCGTGGTGCCATTTCATTTTGAGCAATTCCGGGTTTTCAAGACCGGTCGGCTCTCCCGGAAAGTTCTTTTCATAATCGACTTCAATAGGATCGTTCGGATCGAGATCGACCACATGGCCATTTTCGATATAAACGGTAGGAACCCTATCTTGGGTCGCCGCGAGAATATTGCTGTAGTCGAAACCTACTTCGTTAGGTCCCGGTGAAATTCTTTGGTTCCAATCGACGTTTCCGGTTCCCAATCCCAAATGCCATTTGCCGACGATGCCTGTGTGATAACCTTGTTCCCTGAGCATTTTAGGAAGTGTCGTTTGCGCAGTGTCGATAATCAATGGGGCCGTTCCGGGAAGAATTTTGGCCTGTTTGTTCCGCCAAGGATACACTCCGGTGAGAAGGGCATATCGGCTCGGGGTACAAGTGGCTGAAGAAGCATATCCATTTATGAATCGTATTCCCCCGTTCGCCAATTTGTCCAGATTGGGTGTTTTCAATATAGTGGCACCATAGGCACCTAGCTCTCCATATCCCAGATCATCGGCGTATATTATTACAATATTGGGTTTTGTTATTTCTTTGGTCGCTACTTCTTGATCGGACTTTGCACCTTCGCGCTTACACCCGACAAGACAAAGGATTAGTCCTAAAACGATGCTTCCCTCAATGCTCAATTGCTTCATGTTCGTTCAATATTTATTCCAAGGAAGTTTTTAGCGAACCACACGGCCAGAAGCATTGCCGCCCATCAGGCGTTCGACCTCGGCCCTTGTCGAATAGTTGAAATCGCCCTTGATGGAATGTTTTAAACAAGAAGCCGCCACGGCATAATTCAATGCGGTCTGTGGTTCGCTAAGTTCGGACGTTATCAATGAGAAGATGAGCCCGCCAGCGAACGAATCACCACCACCCACACGATCGACTATGTTTTTGATTTGATAGGGATTATATTCTCCATTTGCATCCAAAGGAGCGAAAAAGGACTGATTTTCGGAGGCATCATAAAGCATGGCGCCCCAATTGTTGTGACTGGCAGAGAGGCTTTCCCGCAACGTTATGGCCACTTTTTTAATGTTCGGGAATTGCTGTACGACCTGCTTGGCCACCTCGGGATAGCGTGATGTATCCAAACTGCCCGAATGAACATCGGTATCACCGGCCTGAATGCCCAGTACATCATGGCAGTCTTCTTCATTGCCGACTACGACATCTACAAAAGGTAAAATTTCACGCATGGTTTTTTGGGCTAAATCCTTTTGGGAATAGTTTGAATCCCATTTCCATAGTTTGCCTCTAAAGTTCAGGTCAATAGAAACGGAGGCCCCTGCTTTTTTTGCTTGTTGGGCGGCGACAAGGGTCGCCTCCGCCGCATTTTTGGACAAGGCGGGAGTAATGCCGCTAAGATGGAGCCATTGAGCATCCTTAAAAATATTTTTCCAGTCGTATCTGTCGGCAGGGGTAATCGATATGGCCGAATCGGCCCGGTCATATACAACATTGCTTGGGCGTTGATTGGCACCGGTCTCCAGAAAATAGAGGCCCAGTCGGCCTTCGTCGGTACGCAAGATATATTCGGTATCGATACCGACGGCACGTACTGAATCCATTGCAGCTTCAGCTAGCGGATGTTTTGGAAGGGCGGTCACGTAACGGGCTTTTCCACCATAATTGCAGATCGAAGCCGCCACGCTGGCTTCGGCACCTGCATAGGTAACTTCGAAATTTCTTGCCTGTCTTAGGCGCAGGTTTTCCGGAGAGGCCACACGCCCCATAATTTCCCCAAAGGTTACGACTTTCTTCATGTTTGTTGGAATGTTAATAAGTAAGACAAGGAATATAAGGATTTATTCGGGTTTAATCAGTTCTTTTTGATTCGATCGATCAATGTTCTTATTTCTTTGGCGTTAGTTGTTATGGCTTCCCAATCCTCTGATTGGATCAAGGGTCTTTTGGCTATCCAAGTGCCCCCGATTGCCGTTATCAAAGGAGATTTAAGGTATAGCGGCGCATTGTCTATGTTGCATCCGCCCAGCGGAATAAATTTCAGGCCCAGATGTATATATGGGGCAGCCATACTTTCAAGATGTTTCATGCCCCCCGAGGTTTCGGCAGGAAAAAACTTTAAGACCCGACACCCGTGTTCGATGGCAATTTCGATATCGGTGGGGGTCATGACGCCTGGGGCAAAGTCTAGGCCCTGTTTTCTGGCCTCTGCGATTATTTTAGGGTTGCAACCTGGCGAAACCGCAAAATCGGCCCCTACATCTACTACTGCCTTCACTTGATCCGTGGTCAATACTGTGCCAAAACCCAAAGTTATTTCAGGAACTTCCTTTTTTATGGCCTTGGCCGAATCGATGGCCGCAGGGGTTCGAAGCGTCAGTTCAATGGCATCGACACCGCCTTTCAAAAGAGCTTTTGCCATTGGCACGGCATGCTTGACCTCATCGATTATGAGTACGGCAACAACGCCACTTTCGTCTATTTTTTGTGCCAGCTCTTTCGACATGGCGTGTTTTTCATTCTGCTTCATGCTTTAGGTATTCGAATCTTAGTACATAAAAGTAAAGTATATCGGTGTAATTCAGAACGCAATCGGCAACTTATAACGGAATGAAAGCTCATTGTTCATTTTTTTCCATTGAGCGAGAAATATATGGTTTAATAAATGTGTTGGCCCGATACAAGCTTTGACGGCTCATACTATCTGCTTGCTGCAATTAAGGGTTTGGTATTTACGAAAGTATATCATTGACCACATGCCCATGTACATCGGTCAATCGATAACGCCTTCCCTGATGTTTAAAAGTAAGCCGTTCGTGATCGATACCGAATAGATGCATAAGCGTCGCATGAAAATCATGTACGTGTACCGGGTCTTTGACCACATTATAGCTAAAATCGTCGGTTTCGCCATGGGTGTGTCCGGCTTTTACACCCGCGCCGGCCATCCACATGGTAAAGGCCTTTGGGTGATGATCGCGACCATAATTTTCAGGAGTCAGTTGCCCTTGGGAGTAAACCGTTCGCCCGAATTCGCCACCCCAGACAACTAAAGTATCCTCCAACATGCCGCGTTGTTTCAAATCTTTGATCAATGCTGCGTTGGCCTGATCTGTTCGTTTGCATTGTGCCTTCACACCACCGGGACAATAACTGTGCTGGTCCCATCCTTGGTGGTACAATTGCACGAATTTTACATCTTTTTCCAAAAGTTTTCTGGCCATCAAGCAATTTGCGGCATAGGTGCCGGGATCTCTGCTGTCTTCGCCATACATATCGAAAATGTAATCGGGTTCATCGGACATGTCGGTCACTTCAGGAACCGAGGTCTGCATACGGAATGCCATTTCATACTGCGCCATTCGTGCTTGTATTTCAGGATCGCCGTAGGTATCATGTTGCACTTCGTTCAGTTTGCCGAGATAGTCCAACATTTGCCTTCTGTCATTGCCGTCATAATTTTCGGGGTCGCTTAGATAGAGTACAGGGTCTTTCCCGGAACGGAATTGCACCCCTTGGTGTTCCGTTGGAAGGAAACCATTGCCCCATAAACGGGAATACAAGGGCTGTCCACCCATATTTTTTGTAATCAATGTTATAAAAGTTGGAAGGTTCTCGTTATCGGAACCCAAGCCGTAGCTCAACCAGGCACCTATCGATGGTCTGCCCGGTAATTGATTCCCGGTCTGCATAAAGGTAATGGCTGGGTCATGGTTGATCTGATCGGTCTGCATCGATTTGATAAAGCAGAGGTCGTCGACAACTTCCGAAGTGTATGGCAATAGATCACTGGCCCATGTTCCGGTTTCTCCATATTGTTTGAAATCAAATAGCGAGGGCGCCATGGGGAAAGACGTTTGCTCGGCACTCATTCCGGTAAGGCGTTGCCCTTGTCGCACGGAGTCGGGCAAATCTTGCCCGAACATATTCTTTAGCTTCGGTTTATAGTCCCACATTTCAAGTTGCGAAGGGCCGCCGCTTTGAAATAGGTAGACGATTCGTTTGGCCTTGGGCGCATGATGTGGCAGTCCCAATCGATTTTTGTTATACGATTTCAACAACGCATCGGCACTTGCAGTATCAAGAACACCATTTTTTACCGAAGCAAAAGCTTTATCGGCATTTAACAACGAGCCTAGGGCAATGGCGCCCAGACCCATGGAGGTTTTGGTCAAAAAGTTACGACGATCCATTTGTCGTTCTACTTCTTGCAGGTCTCTGTTGTTCGATCTTAAATTCTCGTGGTTATGGCACATGTCTTTTAGTTTCAATACCCTGAGTCCCTTTCCTAACCCTCTCCGAGGGGGAGGGAACTCTTGCTTTACTTTTTAATAACAACACTAAATACATTTAACTTCTGAGATAAAAGTCCCCACCTTCGGAGTGGTCAGGCGAGACCTTATCTTTTTGTTATCACGGCATCCGAATTGATGATGGTACTTGCAACCACCGCATTTGCGGCAACTAGGGCTTCGTCATTGGTGTTTGAAATACGGAATTCCCCTGTATTCAACCATCCTTCGGCCTTTTGTTCGTTTGTTTTGAATTTTTCGTATTCTTCCAGGCGTAAATCGGCTAAAAGTTTCAGTTCCCTATCTTGAATGCTTCTTCCCGTCAGTTTTTTAAAGGTATTCGAAATATCCGCTTTGGGGTCGGAATATTGCGACATATTGTATCCTAGCACTCTTGAGGCTTCTACATAGGTAGGATCGTTCATCAAGACCAGAGCTTGCAGCGGGGTATTGGTCTCTTGGCGACGCACTGCACAGAAAGATCGCTCGGGAGCATCAAAAGTGGCAATCGTCGGATGTGGCACAGAACGTTTCCAAATGGTATACATGCTTTTACGGTATAATTTTTCTCCCTCATCTTCCTCGTAGGCCGCCCCGTTGATTTTCCAGAGTCCGGCGGGTTGATATGGTTTTACACTTTTTCCTCCTATTTTTCGATTTAAAAGTCCCGAGGCCAGTAGCACATTGTTACGGAGCATTTCGCCAGTCAACCTGCGTGATGGACCTCTGGCCAAAAGTCGATTCGCCTTGTCTTTTTCCATCAATTCTTCACTCACCAAAGAAGATTGTCGGTAGGTATTCGACATGACCATGAGCTTGTGCAAAGCCTTTACGTCAAAACCTGATTCAACAAATCGAATGGCCAACCAATCCAACAAGGCCGGGTGGCTCGGCAACTCGCCTTGGTTGCCGAAATCTTCGACAGTACGAACGATACCGGTTCCGAAAATATTCTTCCAGTAGCGGTTGACCGTTACCCGAGCGAACAAGGGGTTGTTCGCGTCGGTTACCCACTTGGCCAAGCCCAATCGATTTTTTTCAAGACTGTCTGGGAATGCAAATATTTTTTCCGGAGTATTCGGATAGACACGCTCCCCAAATTGATCATATAATCCGCGTTCAAGAACGAAAGATTCTCGGGGTTCGTCCATCTCCTTCATGACCATTATTTCCTGAATGGGTTCAATACTGTCCGCCAATATCTTTCGGGTTTCTTTAAGATCGTATATTGACTGCCGGTACGTTTTTGAATTTGTCCATAGATAATACTTTTCCAGTGCCAACTTATCATCATTTGTCAAGTCTTGGTAGGTTTTGGCCAATAGCCCTTTCAATCTTTCGGGATCGGAAATTTGAAGCACTTCTATTTCGGAAAGCTCGTGGTCAAATACCATTATATCATCAACAATGGCATTTCCTATTCCCTTGCCTCGCCAACGCGCACCCAACTGAAGCCCCGGATCTTGAGGGACGCCGCTCGTACCATACGTATCAGGTCTAAAAACAAAATCTTTGTACAGATTATCGACAAAGGTATCTGTTGGTTGTTCCGCCCCGCTCAAAAAGAGTTTCACGCCACTGGCACTGCTCGAACCGTCATAGGTGAAGGTCAACTGTAGCCATTGTTCTTTAGGCACTTCTTCAATACTATATTTGACAATGGCATTTGCAGGATGTAAATGGGCCAAGAGCAACTCGAATTTATTTTCTTTGAGTGCCAAGTGGTACCCCCTGAAATTATACAATTTGGCCCCGATGCCTTTGTGGAATATCACGCCGTTTTCAAGATCTTCGGGAATAAAAACCCTTAAGGCGATGCTAAAGGGCTCATAGCGATGAAAGGTACCTAGACTTGGCAGTTCCAACCAGGCGTCACCATCGAATTTCAAACCTTTTCCGGAATAGCCTTCAACAATATTAGCGATTTGTTTTGGCGCGAATTGACGGTTCATTTTTCCTTTTTGCGATGGATTCAGGGCATTGTTCAAACTACCATTTTTAAAATCGATTTTGGCCACCAACCCTCTGGGAGTTCCTTTCGCATCGATATTTTTATATCCGCCGGAGGCTATCCAATCAGTAACCTTGGGCTTCTCTGACGCAATCGTCTTTACGGCAGATTGCTTTTTTTCCTCGATCAGACCCTCGACATACTCGAGAAATTTGTCTTGTTCTTCAGTGGTCAACATCAGGTTCGGTGCTGGCATCGAAAAATCGTAGGATATCTGCCCTGACTCGTTCACATTATTAAAAAAACTATACATCTCGTAATAGTTCTTTTGCGAGATGGGGTCGTACTTATGGTCATGGCACTTGGCACAGGCCATGGTCAAACCCAAAAAAGCTTCGCCAACAACATTGGTGCGATCGGCGACATACTCTGAACGAAATTCTTCATCGATAATTCCTCCTTCGGAATTCTGAGGGTGTAAACGACCAAAAGTCGTTGCGAGGATCTGTTCTTTCGTCGGGTCGGGCATCATGTCGCCGGCCATTTGCCAGCGCACGAATTCATCGTATGGCATATTTTCCTGAAAAGCCTTGATGACCCAATCGCGCCAAGGCGAAATGTCGCGATAACGATCCACCGTGTAGCCATGCGTATCGGCATAACGCGAAAGATCCATCCAATCCAAGGTCAATTGTTCGGCATGATGGGGCGAGGCCAATAAACGATCTACTTGTTTTTCATAAGCGTCGGGCGAATCATCGTTCACGAAATTGTCGATTTCTTCGATTGTTGGCGGTAAGCCTGTCAGGTCGAATGACAGTCTGCGTAAAATGGTTTCTTTGTCAGCGGGCGGATTGGGTTTTAATCCTTCAACTTCCAACTTCGCTAAAATAAAATTATCAATAGGATTACCTACTTTGTCATGGAGTCTTACTTTTGGGGGTTCTTTGTTCTCCGGAGCGGTGAATGCCCAGTGGTCTTTGTACTCGGCACCATCTTCGATCCATTTGACAAGCATTGCCTTTTCGTAATCCGTTAAGGTGAGGTGCGATTCAGGTTCGGGCATTTTGTATTCGGGATCATTTGATAGGATCCGATGAACCAAATCGCTCCTGTCTGCATTTCCGGGCTTTATGGAATAGGTGCCGGGATTGTTTTTCGATTCCTGATAGGCCAAGTCGGGTAGGTGCAATTGCAGTCCCGCCTTTACTTTTGCTTTATCAGGGCCATGGCAGATAAAGCATTTATCGGAGAGAATTGGTTTGACGTGCTGGTTGAAATCGATTTTCTGCGGAAGTTTTTCGTAGGCCGACTGCACCGATTCGGGAAGATTTGGGCCCACACACGAAACTAAGGTGGTCAGACTTGCTATGTAGAAAATATATTTTACATGAAACATCCCTGTGATTTTAATATTTTCCTGTTCTAAGCATAAAAGAATAGCATATTTAAATATAAACAACTTAGATTATATTCATTTAAATTGATAGTATAACCATAACTCATAAATTTGAGGTTTTTCTATAGGCCCCTAACCGATTTTTTTTGTTATTTCTATCCTATCTTCATACCAAACCCTTAAAAATTTTGCCGGTCAAGTTATTTTTCAATTCGACGTACAAAACCGGCCATTTCATGGTTTACAAGGGCTTGCTTATTTATATTGAATGTGTTTTGTATGGCAAACATTTCCCTTGAGGGATGATGGAATTCAAAACTTAACAAGCTTATTTTTCATTTAAGACCGATCTAAGGTATTTGTTATTGTGTAAGTAACTTTCGAACATATCCGTCTTTTTGGGTACGGCACTTTCAATCTGCACCCAGCCTTCATAGCCGATATCATCGACGGCCCTGCGGACCGCTTGAAAATCGATTCTACCTTTTCCGAGAAGAAAACCGTTCTCCTTGGCATGGAACTCGCAAATATTCTCTTTGCCCAACTGACGTATTTCCTCATAGATGTCATAACCCATTTTGTTCGAGTTGGCAACGTCATAATACACTTTTACGCTTGTGGAGTTTACGCTATCGAGAATATGCATGTGCTCTTCGGCACTCAACCAGGTTTCCAATCCTAGAACAACTCCGCTGTCTTCGGCCTTTGGGGCTATCTTTTTTAATCTGCGAATGGTCTCTTTTGTTCCCTCGATGTCATTTTTAAGGTCGCCTTTATGAAAGAATGCCAACAAGACCACCTTTACTCCAAGGGCTTTGGCAACGTCGATGCTATCGGAGACCCATTGTTCGGCACGCGGATCTGATTTATAGGGAATGTTGTTCATTTCACCAATGGCGATACCGCCGATTTGCATGCCATGTTTTTTACAGGCTTCCTTATAGTACTGTTGAATTTTAGGCTTTCGTAGGTGCATATCATCATTCAAAGTGCCAAGGCTGATCTGTACACCATCGAGACCTATATTTTTGCCGACTTCGATGGCCTCTATTTTTGCCAATTGATTTATTGACCAGTCACAAGCCCCTATCTTAAAACGGTTTTTTGGGTCACCCATGAAAATGTCGAAGGCCGATAAACAACCGAGGCCCAGAACGCCAATCGAGGATTTAAGAACATCTCTTCTGCCAATTGAATTTTTCATAGTGTGTTTTTCGTCTACGTTGTGTTCTAAAGATCGCTATTTTTTAAACTTAACAGATACGTACTTAGATCTGCCAAATCTTGATGGCTCAAATCCAAGGTTTTGGCATCGGGCATCAGGCCCAGTTTCATCTTCTTTTGGACTTCGATATCATCAGGGGCGATTACTATTTGCCTTCCTGTTATATCTTTGAGAACCGTGGTCTCGGCTTCAGAAAGTAGAAAACCATAGAAGACCTGCCCGGTCTTTGTTTTGATCATGGTTGGCCGATAGCCAAAAACGATGGATGCATTTGGACGGACAATGGCATCGAGCATGGCCGTTTTATCAAATTTTTCGCCTATAGCTGATAGGGCAGGCCCGATGTCGTTGCCGATAATACCGTTGGTATGACAGGTGATACATTTTGAGGAAAACAGGGTTTCGCCCTTTGACTTATCTCCTTGTAACGCCAAAATACTGGAAATGGAAAGCCGTTCTTCTGTGGGTTTTGAAAAATACTCTTGAGCCAATGTCTTAATTTCTAACGAGGGATTTTCAAAAATGGCCGCGGAGATTGCATTTTTTAGTTTATTGGAAAGTTTGTCTTCCGAGGCAAGATAAATCAACAAGCGCCCGCCGATCAAAGTACCGGCCATTATGTTGCCTGTCGCTACCCTTTCGGAAAACGGCTTCTTCTCATCGAGAAGTGTTTCTTGTTGGCGTTCGATCGCTTCGGTAAGCTCAAAGGTAATCCCCGTTTCGGATTGCCAATCCCAAAGGGAAAACCAATCATTGGTCATTCGAAAATCAACCCACCAACGCGCCAATTTTTGAATTTCTAGGTGCTCTTCGAAATTCTTTAAATCGATCATTGCGGCAACTGCTGTTTTGTCACTGATAAATGCCAAGGCATCGACTGCCCTTGCTTTATGATAATCACTTAGGTTCTCGGCCATTGCCCTTTTTTTCAGTGCCTCGACCGCCGATTTCGGATGCATCCGCCAGACCAATGAAGCAAAATTAACTGACCATTCCGTCGGATTTTCCGGTTGATCGGATACCAATGCGGCATAGGCCTCTTCCTCCTTTCCATCCGAAGCCATACCGAGTGCTTCCAAATACCAAGGGTCTTTTCCATCATAGCTTTCGAATAGTTCTTTAATGAGCTTTTCGCTTTGAGCCCATGGAATATCGCGAAGCGATATGGCCACTTCCCTCCGAACGGCTGGCGAAGGATCATCGACCGCCACGGAAGCATATTTCAGAACCGAGTTTTCGTTATCGGTTAAGGCCCGATAGGCCGTTACCCTCAATCGCGGGTCGGGTTCTTTTTCGAGGATGTTTTCAACTATCTTGGTTCCTTTGCTTCCTAATTGTGACAAAAGCCAGATTGCCCGCGCCTTATGTAGCGGGTTGTCAGATTCCATTATTTTTTGAACCTCTGGCACAACGGTTTCCCCTTCTTGAAGCAACTTTTCAAACCCAAGGTTTCTGACATTGACCGCTGGATTTAACAGGGCATCGATTTGGCCATCAACGGACGTCAAATCCAAAAGTGGATTTCTTAATTTCTTTCCCTTAGGTGTAAGGCGGTATATACGGCCATATCCGAGACTGTCCATCATCTGATGTCCGCCCACTACGGGGTCGTACCAGTCGGCAATGTAAATGGCCCCATCGGTGCCCACGGCAACATCGCTGGGCCGAAACCATTTTCGTTTGTCATCATCGATATCGTTCCAAATATATCCTTCGGTAGATTCTTGCATAGAGGTAATCAAATCCCTTCTTTTCAAATGAAAGCCGGCACCTTCTTTTGAAGGTTGATAAGCAAAGATGACGTTTCGCCCGGCATCGGCGCTTAAAAGCATTCCCTGATATTCTGGGCCAAAAGCCTCGCCCTCATACACCACAACACCAGTTGGAGATCCTGCACCCGTGTTGTCCCCTGCCGGCATTACCCCCGGATCTTCCTGATGCCAGTGGGCAGAGAAAATATCTTGCCCCGGTTTTCGATCTGCTTGCCACGTACGTTTGCCATCGGCATTGAAGAAACCTGCATTACCACCTTCCATAATATAAGTTACACGACAGGTTACCACTTGGTCGTCATTGTCATTTTGCCACATATTTCCGTAAGAGTCCAAAGCAACTTCGTAAGAGTTGCGAAAATTATGGCCCACGACTTCCAGACCGGTACCGTCTTTTTCCATTCGCAGTGCTAGACCGCCTACCCAAATACGACCGTCATCGCTGACCAGGGCCGGTTCATTTTCATTGTTATACGGCGTTCCTCCTGTATAAACACTCCCCGAACGCAATTGCCAACCGGCTTTATCGGTTACATAGTGAGGTCCGGCATTGCCCGTGTTGAAGTAATATTTACCATCGGGTCCGGCGATGAGCGCATGCAGACTGTGATCGTGATCCAATCCACCGAAACCTTTGAGAAAGACTTCCTTTTTGTCGGGAACATCATCCCCGTTTTCATCGGTATAAACTAGTAGTGATGGGGCACAAGACACAAAAACCTTGTTGCCCAGAACGGCAATGCCCATGGGGGCGACAAGGTCTTTGTCTTGCACGAATACCTTGGATGAGTCGCTGACGCCATCCCCATCGGTATCTTCCAGTATCATGACGCGATCTCCTTTTTCAAAGTTCAAACGTTTCTCGGGATCATTATTAAAATCACGATAGTTGACCGCTTCGGTAACCCAGATGCGTCCTTTGGCATCAACATCCATATTGGTCGGATTGTATAAAGATGGTGATTCGGCCCAAAGTGCGATATCCCAACCCACCGGAACCACGAATCCGTCTTCGATTTCAGTCTTAAATTCAAGGTCGGGTGTTGTATAGTGCTCGCCTCTTAGGTCGTTGCAGCCCACTGCAAAAAGGGAAACAATCGCCAAGAACATTACTTGGATCGCATTATTAATGAAATAGGTCATTCGATTCTTCTTAGGTTAATTTTTGACATTTTCAGCAATGATAATGGTCAAACCGTCTTCATCTTCAATGGCTTTTGCCTTATCAAAAGTCACTTTCGTTCGAGAGAGATATGCCCGCTTCAATGCAGGAAGTTCTTGTAATATTGGTAAACAGGCATCGGAAACCTGTGAGGCATAAAGGTTGAGCACCTCTAAATGGGATAAATCGTTGAGGTGGGCGATTCCTAAATCAGAGATTGAGGTTTTGTCCAATTCCAAACGGGTAAGGTTCACAAAACCAGAAAGCCCGGAAAGCCATTCGTCCTTTATATTGGTTCCGGTCAACGAAAACCAGGTGATATGTTCTTTCGCAGGTTCCAGGGCCACCAATTTTTCAGGTGAAAGGTCAGTGCCCTTATACCCGACATCTAACAACGGGTTATTGGCGCCCAGGGTCTTTACTGAAAAACCTTGTTGCATAAGCAGGGCAATCTGAGTACTGTCCAGCGGGGCCACCTGTACTTTTTCATACCAAGGCCGAGGGGTGGTATTTAGCCCATATCTACGCAACAGTACCGGTTTTAAGTTTTTATCGACTTCTAGCTCGCTTACCCTACTTTCGAACAATGCCCCTTGTTCGATCCACCATGCTATGGTCTTGATTTCGTCATAGGTCAATACATTTGATGTAGGAGGCATGAATTTGACATTCTTTTGCGGGAGCGTGATTCTTCTGAAAAGTTCACTGTCCTCGAGATTGCCCGGTACTATAACATCGCCTCCGTCGCCGCCAAGTGAAAGGGAATCTGGATGGCTCATATTCAGTGCCCCCCTTTTAACCTCATTGCCGTGGCAAGAAACGCACTTCGCTTGAAAAATAGGTTGTATCAATTCTGTGTATACTATTACTGAATCTGGGTTGTTGGATCGAAGATTGAAAACAGAATCTTTTTGTGAGGTAAAAAGGTTTCGTATCGGTTCAGGGGCGAACTCGGTCAAATATGTTTCACCATGGGTTAGGTTGCCGCCTTTATGCCCTTCAACGGATAATAAAACAATCAATAAAATATTGAAGCCGTGTTGTAGTTGTTTTGGATATTGCTCAGGTGCTCTTTTGATCCACCAACCGATAAAAGCAATGGGAACAAGGGCGATGCCCAGCCAACGATGCAGAAAAAGTTGTTCCTCAATATAGAGTCCGGTTTCTCCAAGAAACCATCCGCAAAGGGCGGCTACAAATGACGCTAGGCCACCGATGAACCACGCGATCGGAATCAACCTACTTGGATTCCCCTTTTTCTTAAAACTTTCCCACCCCTCCAATAAGATGGCCAAGATTATAAAACCAATAGGGAGATGCACGAAAAGCGGATGAAAACGGCCGATAAAAGTGGTGAACTCCAATGCGATCATAATACTTGTTTTTGGGCATCAAATTGTAAGGCTTTGAACCATTCAGTAAGATACCTTTTTGAGCTCTAAAAGAAAAACCTACGGGTTTTTGTATCTAAATTTTTCACCTCCCCCGAGCACTCGATAGCGCTGCCCTCTTTTATCTGCTTCGGCCGCAAAATCATTGACATCTGCAGTATTAAAGGTAAACATATCGTAATGACAGGGAATCACATATCTTGCATTGATCGCCAGTCCCAATTCCACCGCTTCGACAATGTTCAGGTTTCCCGCAACTTTTCTTTCGGGCTTGTTTCCGTTGATGGGCAGTATGGCGACATCGACATTGAAAGGTTTCAATAGATCCACCATGCCCTCGAACCATAAGGTATCTCCACTATGGTAAATGGAGTAGGTTCCAAACTGAATGACATATCCCATGAACTTGCAATTGCCATTTTCATCGCGTGCCAATTCGTTGTGTTTTGCGGGGATACCGACAAAAGTAAATCCATCGATTGTATAGGTAAAACCGTCGTTCATGCCTATGGGAAAATCATAATCGCATTGTACCCGATCGGCAACGAAACTACGATTGGCTTCCGGAATGATGAATTTGATATCGGGATTGTTTTTCAAGACTGGAATCAAGGTTTCGGCATCTAAATGATCTGTATGGTTATGGCTTGAAGTTACTACGGAAATATTCCGCAATAAATCGGGTCGCACCACCAACTCACTCATGCGCATATGGGGTTTTTCAGTCTTCGCATATTTTTTGGTGAGCGAATCGGAAAGGTAGGGGTCTATCAAGATCCGTTTGCCGTTCCATTGCAATACATACCCACTTTGGCCCAACCACCAAAGACGAAAACCATCTTTTTCGGAAAGAAAGCCGTTCATTTCGGCAATTAGATTCTCATTCTTTTTTAGGGCGGGAATTAAGCTCATAATGATCCACGAACTTTTTTCGCCCCAGCGACCATGTTGATCAGCTTTTGTCTTGAGGCCCAACGGGCCGTTTGGCTTAGGCCGCAATCGGGAGCGACCGATAGTTTTTCTGCTGGAACGTATTTTAGGCAGCGATTGATTCGCTGCACAACATCGTCAACGGTTTCGATATAGTAATTTTTGACATCTATGATACCTACGGCAACGTTCATTTTTTCGGCAAAAGGCGCGAGCAGTTCGATTTCTGCGAACTCGCGATTGGCCATTTCGATATGTATTTCGTCGACATTCATATCCAAAAAATCCGGCAACATCGGTTTGATGCTGCGATATCCTACCGGCCTTCCCTTGAAATTGCCAAAACATAAATGCGTGCTGAGATTGCATTTTTCTTTGATCGGCTTTACCGTACGATTGAAGATGTCGACGAAACGCTTTGTGTCGGCCTTGTAGGCATAGCAGCTCATCGATGGTTCGTCAACCGTAATTTCGGTACAACCAGCCGCTACCAAAGCTTTTAGCTCGTTGCTGATAATGGGCAGCAAAGCTTCGGTAATCTCGTAACGGTCTTTGTATGTGCCATTTGGCAATAATCTACCGGCCAAAGTGTAAGGGCCGGGAATACTCGCTTTTAAAACCGGGCCTTTTGGCGCTAATTTCTTTAGGCGCTCAAATTCTTTTACCGCACCAAGGCCGTTGGGTGCGGCCAGATTTCCGATGATATTGTTTTTTCCGCGCTGGTCATGGGCAGGTGGACCGAATTTTCGGGTGTCTGAAGTGTTGTTTTCGATTCCATTGATAAAACCGTAAAAAGACAGATTGAAGTCCAATCGGGTTTGTTCGCCATCGGTAATGACATCTAGGCCGGCCGTCGTTTGGTCGTGAATTGCCGCGATAACGGCATCTTCAATGGCCTCTTCGATGTCGGCGGCACCAAATTGATCAAGGTTCTGTGATACGAATTCAAGCCATCCGGGAAAGGGATAACTGCCGACTACCGTGGTCCTGATAGGAATATTGGGCATGTGTTTGCGTTTTAAAGGGATTGATCCATGGGCTCCTGAAACTCTATTCTATTTCGACTCAATTACAAAGGTATCCGGAACCCATCGATAGGCTAAAGTAACCATTCCAACTTGTACGTACAAGTAATATTTCATACTTTTCCGACTTTTTAGGGCAGGTTCCGAACTTCAAGAATATGGGCGACAAAAAACTTGAAAAGCATAAGTACCGTACTATTCGAGATTATATTAAAAAAAGGATACAGACGGGTAAATATCCTATCGGCAGTTATCTGCCGTCCGAAAATGATTTTTGTAACCGGTTCGGTATTACCAGGACAACTATACGCAAGGCGCTGGACGAACTTTTGAAAGAAGGGTTTATAGTAAAAGAACAGGGCAAGGGAAGCAAAGTTATTGAAAGGGGAAAGTCATTGGGTTTGCTCACCGTCAAAGGAATATCGGGATCCATCGACTATGAGGTGGAGACTATTGTGACCGAACCATCTCGGATTGCCAGATGGGACCCTATTATACCCTTTACCCTGACCAATGAAGAGCAAAAATCGCAATGCGTTTATTTTCAACGGGTACGAAATATCAACGGCCACCCTGTGGTGCTGGAAAATAATTGGTATTCACTCAATGCCCTGGGACTCATCGAATCGGACGAATTTGTCGATGGTTCATTTTTTAAGACGCTTAGCCGGAAGCATTTGATCGAGATTATGGGGGCGGAACAGGAGCTCAGATCCAAACCCGCATCGATCGATGTGGCAAAAAAGCTGAATATTCTTGAAGGGGCCCCCATTCTACATATTTCGGTTCGGTTTCGAACCAGCAAGCCGGGATTGAACTTATACGGAGATCTGTATTGCGACACATCGGAATACCCGATTAGAAACAGTTATTTTTTATAACGGATCGCTGTTTAAGTGGTAATTTCATTTCCGTTTCCCGAGCGGACTATCGTCACATTTGAGGTCTCCTACTACATACTGTATTCCATCCAGGAAAAACTCCAGTAATTCAGGATTGTCCATACTATGGGCATTATGCGAGGGCGAGCTGTAGAACACCCTGCCTTTGCCATACCTTTTGATCCATGAAATATAAATCTTGTTTTCATCGACCTCTTTTGTCACCCCTTCCAATTTGTCGACTTCCATGTAAAGCAAGGGCCTGAAATTATGATCCGCATATGCATTTTTGAAAAAATAGGGCTCGTCGATATGCGTAAGTCCCTTTCCTTTGAAAGCCCTTACCAATGGATGGTTCGCGTCAACTTCCTTTACATGTATTTCTTGCTGTTTCGGGTGATAATCAAAGCTACCCCCCGTCATTTTACTGAATACCATCGAATTGTTCTGCAATGTAATGGCACCGTGCATTATCATCAACCCTCCCCCTTTGGCTACATAGTTCAAGAGGTTTTGTTCGTATTGTGCCGCCTTTTCCTTGATTTCGCTATCGGTAAATGTTGTGTTCTGCTTTAAAAGATCCGCGAACAAATCTCGATCAGGTCCGCTCGGATTCGAATTGTTCAGTATTAGGGCATCGTATTTTTTGAGGTTTTTCTTTTCGAAATTATCTATATCGTAGCCGATATGGATTTCAAAAGCACCCGTTTTTTTGCCAAGTATTTTAAGCATTTCAACATTATGCGGAATGGTCCAGTGGTAAAACCCCGGTGCTTTTGAAAAGACCAGGATCTTTCTTTTTTCAGTATTCTTTATAGTGGGTTCCGAGGGGGCCGATCTTTCGATTTTTGAGAGCCACTCAGAAGTAATTTCAATGGGCTCAAGGCTTTGGGCCTGAACGGACCCTAGAATCAAAAATGTTAGAAATGAAACCAATAATCTTTGCATTGTTGCCGCTTTTTATGTTATTTCGTTAACGTTCACAACCGATGATCGTCAAATTTAAGAATAGTTTTATAGTAAACTTAAATGAACGGTCAAAAGAAACTTTTGAAACGCGTATTTTTTGAGAAAGGGCGAACAATACAAATCTGATGGTGTCACAATGCTCGGGTCAAGGGAATCGAAATATGCAAAAACAGATTAACGGAATTTATTCAAATTAAATCAACAGATACCAGATATGCAAAGAAGGAAATTTATCAGTAAAACGACTTTGGGTACCGCTGCCATGGTAGGGTTCCCGAGCATAGTTCCGGCCCATGTACTTGGAAAGGACGCGCCGAGCAATAAGATAAATATCGGTCAGATCGGGTGTGGCCGAATAGCCCTGGGGCACGACATGCCCGATACCATGCAGTTTGACGAAGCACGCCTGGTTGCGGTTTGTGATTTGGATTCAAAAAGGGCGCAGTATGCCAAAACCTTTACCGATGAATTTTATCAAAAAAAGACGGGTAAGGAGAAATATATGGATACTAGGGTTTATGAAGACTACCGTGAGTTGTTGATGAACAAGGATATCGATGCGGTCATGATCAGTACGCCCGATCATTGGCATTCGCAACCCGCCTTGGAAGCTGCCTTGGCCGGTAAGGATATATACCTGCAAAAACCAACGTCATTGACGGTCAGGGAAGGACAACAGTTACAGGAAGCGGTTAAAAGTAAGAACGTTATCCTTCAAGTGGGTACCCAACAGCGCGCCATGCCCCAATTTAGGGTTGCTGCCGAATTGGTAAGAAATGGCCGCATCGGCAAAATACATACCGTAAAAATAGGTCTGCCAGGAGATCCTGCGGGGCCTCTGGCCCCCGAAATGCCAGTGCCTTCGAATCTAAATTTTGATATGTGGCTGGGGTCGACCCCTGAAGTGCCCTATACGGAGATTGGGGTACACCCGCAAGAAGGTTATGGCCGCCCGGGTTGGTTGAGAATTCGAAATTATGGTGCCGGAATGATTACTGGTTGGGGACAACACCACTATGATTCCGCGGCATGGGGGATGGATACCGAATTGACGGGCCCAAAGTCCGTTGAGGCTTTGGCAGAATTCCCAAAATCGGGATTATGGAACGTACATGGCGATTTCTTCGTCAAACACGAATACGATAACGGTATTACCGTTTATACAAGTGGGGGCTATACCAATGGGGTGCAATATATCGGCGATGACGGTTGGATATTTGTATCGCGGGGTGCTTACCAAGCGTCGGCAAGCGATCCGGTGGACAAAGAAAAAAGTGCAAAAGCCTTAAATGCATCAGATCCAAAAATCTTGGAATCGGTCATTGCTGAAAATGAGATCCATCTTGAAAAAATAGACGACCAGCACGGCAACTGGCTCGATTGTATCAAAACCAGAAAGCAACCGATCTCACCGATTGAAAAAGGACATAAGGCATGTGTTATTTGTTTGATCAGCGATATTGCCATGCAATTTGATAGAAAGTTGGAGTGGGACGACCAAAAGGAAGAATTCATCAACGACGATGAGGCCAATGCAATGCTTCGGCGCGAGCAACGAAAACCTTACGGAACGGATTATGTAAAGGTCTAAACGCCAAGACGGAATAGCTTTTGGACACCCCATTCCAAAATCACAGGTACGTAGTTTAGAAAAACCCATTAAAGATTTGAATGGTTATATTTAATGCTTGTTTATAGAATCCACCCATAGCTGATCAGGCTGTAGAATCAAAATTTTTGAATGAAATTCGTATGAGAAACTGTTTGCTCTTTACATTGTTTTGTCTCATGCTTTCTTGTGGGGAAAAAAAGGAAGAATCCATGGCGGCCCAAGATGAAGTATTATCAAAAGTAAAACTCATGACCTTGGATCCAGGGCATTTTCATGCCGCTTTGGTACATAAGACCATGTATCGACAGGTAGATTCAACAATTTATTTGTTTGCTCCAAAAGGTGACGAGGTACTCGACTTTTTAAATAAGATCGATGCCTACAATTCCAGGGAAGATTATCCGACACAATGGAAAGTCGAAAAGTATTATGGAGATGATTACTTGGAACAAATGCTCGATAAAAAACCGGGCAACGTGATGATCGTGGCGGGCAAGAACTCAAAAAAGATAGACTACATCTTGGCGGCCGTAAAATCCGGGTTGAACGTATATGCCGACAAACCTTTGGTAATCGATCCAGCGGGATTTAAGAAATTGAAAGAGGTCTTTAAAATTGCCGATGAAAAGGGCTTGTTGGTCTATGACATCATGACCGAACGTTTTGAATCGACTACGGCATTGCAAAAACTTTTCTCGACCTTGCCCGATGTTTTTGGCGAATTGGTCGATGGAAATCTTGAAGAACCGGCCATAAGTAAGGAGAGTGTCCATCATTTTTTCAAATATGTTTCGGGGCAACCTTTGGTCAGGCCGCCATGGTTCTTTGATATTAATGAAGAAGGTGAAGGTATTGTCGACGTAACGACTCATTTGGTGGATTTGGTTCAATGGGAAGCATTTCCAGGGCAACTTGTTGATTCCGCCGATGTTGAAATGTTATCGGCCCGAAGGTGGCCGACCATCTTGACCAAAGGAGAATTTGAAAAAGTAACGGGCCTCCAAGAATTTCCCCATTACTTGCAAAAGGATATTGTCGATGGAAAATTGAACGTGTATTCAAACGGAGAGATGAACTATAAAATCAAGGGCAAACATGCCAAGGTTTCGGTAATATGGAATTATCAGGCACCGGAAGGAACCGGTGATACGCATTATAGCATTATGCGGGGTACGAAGAGCAATTTGGTGATCAAGCAGGGAGAGGAAGAAAATTACAGGCCCATTTTATATATTGAAGCAAAGGATCCAAATGGATTTGAGGATAGTTTAAAAGGAGCTATCGAATCCGCGGTAGCCGCAAATTTTAACGGTACGACCTTTGAAAAAGTTTCCGACTCGCTCTGGAGAATAAATATTCCCGATCGATTCAAAATAGGGCATGAAGCCCATTTTGGCCAGGTGACGGAGAACTATTTAAAGTACTTGGAAAATGGAGCGCTTCCCGAATGGGAAGTCCCAAATATGATAACGAAGTACTACACGACCATCGAGGCCTACAAGATGGCCAAGGAAAAATAAACGAAATGACCGACAACCAATTTTCAATAGAAAACAAAACCTATGCACTGTCCGGGGCTACCGGAGCCCTGGGAGGTTCCATAGCCGAATACTTGGTCCGCAATGGGGCCAAGGTAATCTTGTTGGGTAGGTCACCCGAAAAACTGGATAAAAAAATTGAAGAGCTTGATGCCATATCCGATGGCAATGCGCGTGCTTTCGTCATTGATCTATTGAACGAGGCCGAACTGAGAAAAATCGGTAAAAAGATCGGCACAGAAATCGGGCCAATAGACGGATTGGTGAATTTGGCAGGGGGCAATATTCCAGGGGCGACCTTGAGGCCAGACCAAACCATACATGACATATCGCTTGGCGACACCAAAAAAGTCGTCGATATTAACCTGTTCGGTACGGTGCTTCCAACTATTGTCTTGAGCGAGTTAATGGTGGAACAAGGATATGGAACCATCGTGAATATATCTTCGATGGCCGCCAAGCAAACGATTTCAAGGGTATTGGGATATTCCATGGCGAAAGCTGGTATCGATATTTTCACCAAATGGATGGCCCATGAACTCGCATCGAAACATGGTGATAAAATTAGGGTCAATGCCATAGCTCCCGGATTTTTCATTGGCAACCAGAACAGAAGGCTGCTGACCAATGACGACGGTTCCTTTACGGATCGGGGCAACAAAATAATTATGAACACTCCTATGGGGCGCTTTGGCGATGCTTCCGAACTCAACGGTATGGTACATTACCTTTTGAGCGATGCCTCAAGCTTCGTAACCGGGGGTATTTTCGATGTAGATGGCGGGTTTAGCTCATTTTCAGGTGTCTAGGCCGTAGGTTGGGTCCATAGTGAATGCACAGTAATTGTGCTCTATTTGAATAATATTAGAACGCTTATGCAACGATATTCCCAAAAATATAATGGTACGAAGAATATAGTCTTGACCGTAGTACTCCTTTTGCTGCTAGGAGTCCTTTTTAATTCTTGCGAATCGGGCCCGGATACCAAGACTTTGTTTTTTGCACATTCACTTCCAATTACGCACCCAGTTCATAAAGGAATTTTAGATATGCAAAAATTCTTGGAAGAGAAGTCGGGTGGCAAGTTGCAGATTAAGATTTTTCCTGACGGTCAGCTTGGAACCGAGCGGGAGGTATTGGAATTATTGCAAATAGGAAGCATTGCGCTGACCAAGGTGAGTGCAGCATCAATGTCGAACTTCGCTCCCGAATATCAGGTGACCAGTATTCCTTATCTTTTTAGGGATAGTGAACACCTTTTTAGCGTGTTGGAAGGCGAAGTTGGCAAACAGTTGCTGGCAAGCGGTACCGAGTATCTTTTACGAGGGCTCTGTTTTTATGATGCCGGAAGCCGAAGCTTTTACGCCAAAGACAAAGCGGTGAATTCGCCCGACGATTTAAATGGAATGAAGATCCGTGTAATGAACGACCAAATGTCGGTTGAAATGGTCAACACCCTGGGTGCATCGGCAACGCCCATGGCCTATGGTGAGCTTTACACGGCCTTACAGCAAAATGTGGTCGATGGCGCCGAAAACAACATTCCTTCATTTGTGACCTCGAATCATTATGAAGTCTGTAAGTACTATACCTTTGATGAGCACACCATGGTACCCGATGTAGTTGTCGTCAGTACAAAGTTTTGGAACTTGCTCAGCGAGACCGAAAAAGAATGGCTTCAAGAAGCGGCCGATGAGAGCGTGGAGCGACAGCGCGTTTATTGGCAAGAAACAATAAAGGAGAACATGGAAGTGCTGAAGAAAGCGCAGGTTGAATTTGTCTACCCTGATAAAAGCCGGTTTTCGGATAAATCAAGGCCAGTGCTGCAGCGCATGATGAAAGACCCCAAGATGAAAGAGGTAATCGAAAAAATACTGGAAAACTAATGCATAGAACGTATCGCATTTTGAACAAGTTCATCGAATCGTTTCTTGTGATCATCTTTGGTCTCTTAGTACTCGATGTAGTTTGGCAGGTAGTCTCACGTTATGTAATAGGCAAGTCTAGTTCGTTCACGGAAGAGTTTGCCAGGTTCGCCCTGATCTGGCTGACCGTTCTGGGTGCGGCCTATATCAATGGACAGGAGGAAGGGCACCTTTCGATGGATTTCTTGCTTTCGAAGCTTCCCAAGAAAAAAAGGTTAAAAAGGCAACGCATCATTCAGATTATTATGGCCTTGTTCGCTTTTGTCGTCATGATTGTCGGAGGCGGCAACTTGGTCTACACCACCTTGACATTGGGCCAGATATCCCCCGCGCTCAATATTCCTCTTGGGTTTGTGTATGCTATCGTTCCCATAAGCGGGGCACTTATTATTTTCTTTTCCATATATCATTTTCGAAGAACTTTTAATACGACTTCCGATGAGCATTGAGACTATCAGTATCTTGGTTTTGTTTTTGAGCTTTTTCGCCCTTTTGGCTTATGGTGTTCCTGTCGCTTATGCCATCGGCATTTCATCGACCTTGACGTTGGTCTTGAATATGATTTTTATGCCGTCGATTACGACTATCAGTCAGCGAATGACCACAGGTATAGACAATTTTGCGCTCTTGGCCATTCCTTTTTTCATCTTGGCCGGCGAAATAATGAACCGCGGGGGAATCGCTGACCGACTTATCGCTTTTGCCAAATCTTTGATAGGAAGTTTTCCGGGCGGATTGGCTTTCGTAAACGTTATCTCGGCCATGCTGTTCGGGGCGATTTCGGGGTCGGCCATTGCGGCTGCCTCGGCGATAGGAAGCACCTTGACCGAAAAAATGGAAGAAGAGGGCTACCCAAGGGAATATAGTGCGGCGGTGAATATGACCTCCTCTACGACCGGTCTTTTGATTCCACCGAGCAATGTACTCATAATTTTTGCCCTGGCGAGTGGGGGTACGGCTTCGGTCGCGGCACTCTTTATCGCAGGATATATTCCCGGTATCTTGGTCGGATTGGCAATTATGGTAATGGTCTATATATATGCCATGAGAAAAGGACTGCCCCGTGCCCCGCGCGTGGGTTTTAAACAGGTGTTCCGTGATTTTGGCAAAGCCTTTCTTAGCCTTACCCTGTTGATAGTCGTGGTGGGCGGTATTGTCGGAGGCGTCTTTACGGCAACCGAAGCGGCTGCCATTGCGGTCGTTTATGCCATACTATTGGGTTTTTATAACAAACAATTGAAGTTTTCCGATTTTCGCCCGATACTCCTAAAGAGCGCCAAAACAACGGCAATAGTCATGTTCTTGATTTCAACGTCCATGGCCATGTCGTGGTTGTTTTCTTTTGAATCGATTCCTCAGAACCTTACAGGATTTCTACTGGAGTCTGTGAAGAACCCATTATTGGTGCTCTTGTTCATTAACATTACCTTATTGGTAGTAGGTACGTTTATGGACATGACCCCGGCGGTATTGATATTCACACCCATATTTTTACCCGTTGTTATGGCTTTGGATATGCACCCTGTGCAGTTCGGTATGATCATCGTTCTGAATTTGTGCATCGGTGTGTGCACTCCGCCGGTCGGTACAATGTTGTTCGTTGGCAGTGGCGTTGCCAACGTATCGGTAACCAAGGTGATCAGACCTTTGTTGCCCTTATTGGGCGCGATGGTCTTGGTTCTTTTATTATTGACCTATGTGCCAGAACTTTCATTATGGATGCCCAGAGTTTTTGGGCTTATCGATTGATAATACCCATATTTAGCTAAAGTTTTCCAGGTCAGGACTGAAGAAGTAGGTAAACCGTACTTCACTATAAATTGGGTTGGTTTATTGGTGTCTACCAATATTTTCATACAATTTTGCCATTAGATGGGCATGTTCGTCATAAGCCGATTCAAAAAGATCTATCGCTCGTTGCTCGCCTACTATTTTTCCACTGCTCAGCACTTTTGGTGATTTTCCATTTTTATGAAGAATGCTTGCCACTTCGGCTTTGATGGAATTGATCAACAAAACCCCGCCCAAAGTAGATCCGGGGGCAACCGGCGAATCGAGGCCGTTGAGATAGATCATGGCATCGCCCAAGGGTGCACCGGTATCGAGAGTATAATCGGCGAAATCGGTCAATTTTTTGCCGTCTGATTTTTTCGAGGAACTCCCTTCCAAATGTAGTTTACTGACCAGGGCGACTACTTTAATATTGCGCTTTTGGAACTCTTCGGCCATTTCAATAGGTACGACATTGCACCCACTGGAGGAAATGACCAAAGCGGTATCTCTCTCATCGGTATCGAAATTACGCAAGATTCGGGCCGCCAATCCCGGAACGTTTTCAAGGAACATCGCCTGACGTTGGCCGTTGGCGCCCACCACGAGATTATGAAAAGAGAGCGATAACTCTACTATGGGATTAAACCCCGGAAACGAGCCATACCTCGGCCACATTTCCTCGACCATTATTCGACTGTGCCCAGAACCGAAAAGATGTACCATGCGCCCGTTCAATATGGATCGGGCGAACAATTCGGCGACTTCCTGAATAACGGGTTCTTGCTTTTCGATTGTGGCAATAATCCCTTTGCCTTTCTCTAAAAATTGTTTTGTTAGGCTCATTTTCTATATATTGTTTTTAGCATAGTAAGCGGCACCGATGGCCCCGGAGTATTCTCCCAATTTTGCTTTTTCGATTTTGATTCGATGACCGCCCGGGCGCCATTCGTAATCCGACATGAATTCTTTTAAGGGTTTTAAAAGGGAATCTTCGGCACCGGCGGTGATACCACCTCCTAGAACAATGATTTCAGGAGAAAGGATGTTTGTTAAAGAGGCCAAGGCCACGGCCAGTCTGCGTACCGATTCCAACCACCAAGATTTAGCTTTTAAATCCCCATTTTCATAGGCTTTGACCAATTCTCGAATACTTTTAAAAGTGCCTTCGGTGCGTTGAAAAACCGAAAAGTTTCCTACGGCATGTTCGAGACTTCCGGGCATATTTGTCATGGTCTGAGAACCATTTATGTTTACCGTCATATGGCCTACATGTCCGGCGCGTTGCAGATTTCCTTGATATAGCTTACCATCGATAATAATTCCGCCGCCCACGCCCGTACCCAAAGTAAGCATCAAAAAATGTTGTACTCCTTTGGCACGATAAAACGATTCGTATTCGGCGATACAGGCCGAGTGCCCATCATTGATGACTTTGATATTACGGCCGAGCTCAACCGACCAATTGAAATTTTCGATGCCGTGTAATCGTTCCGGCATATGGAGTATCATCTTGTTTTGGGCATCCACAAGTCCTGGTGCGGAAATGCCGCAAGGCAATATATCTGAATTTCCATTGGTATATTGTTCCGTTTTTTGACGAATGGTGGCTATTATTTTTTGTTTCCAAACTTGGGCTTCGCCACTTCCATCATCGGTCGAGACTTCGTTCTTTTCGAGAATTTCGCCTACTTCATCGATAACGACTATTTTAATTTTCGTGCCGCCAATGTCGATTCCAAGATAATGCTTTTCCATCCGGTTGCCTATTGGTATTGCCCTTCGCTTATTGACCAGCCTCCATCCACTGCCAAAACCTGTCCGGTAATAAATCTTGATTCGGGGTGCAAGAACATCAATACGGCATTATTAATATCTTCCGAAGCTCCCGGGCGGCCACCGTCCAACGGTTGTTTTGTTTTTAAGAAGGATAGAATTTCTGCATCTTCGGCGGCACGTTTGGCCATAGGGGTAATGAATAGGCTCGGGGCAATGACGTTTACACGGATGTTATGTTCCGCATAATAGGCCGCGATGGATTTCGAGAACCCGATAATCGCTGACTTGGCGGCTGCATAGGCATGGGTCGTAAAATATTTGGGAGAAGGTGAGAACCCCAATACCGAACCCATATTAAGGATTATGCCTTCCTTTTTATGTTCGAGAAAATAGTTGGTCATCGCTTGGTTGGAAAGCATCAAAGAGGTCAGGTTTAGTTCCATGGTCTTGTTCCAACCTTCCAGCGTAATTTTGTCAAGCGGGCCGTCGCCCCATTTTCGCCCACTGCCTCCGGCAACATGAAAAAGCCCAGAAATAACTCCGAACGTGTCATGCGCCATGTGAATGGCCTTTTTCATGGTTTCGGGTTCGGTGGCATCGCCACTGATCGCGATACAGTTATCCCCTAAGGTTTCCTGCGCCTTTTTGCAGCTCTCCGGATTTCTGCCTACGACTACCACATTGGCACCATTATCATTAAGGGCGATTGCGGCCGATAGTCCCATGCCCGTGGTGCCGCCCATTATGATATAAGAAGTATTTTTAAAGTCCATTGATTTCAGAATGTAAACTAATATCGTATGCCATATTGAAACGAAATTCTACCTAATTGGCAATAATCGGTATATAAGGTGTTTGTTTTTTTATTTGACGTTCGGCAATGCACTTTCTATAGTTGAACGTGTAGTATCGTAACTTTTTTTGAGCAGTGTTTCAGGATCCATGGTTTCCCAATAGCCTTTGTTGAAAAGCTCTACCGAAAGCCCTCCCCGAAACCCGGCGGCATAAAGCTTTGGCAAAATGTCATTGAAATCACAGACACCCTCACCGGGCAATACGCGGTCGGCATCGGTCAATAACGCGGCTTCCGGACTTCCAGGATAATCGTTCATATGGATGACCGGGAAATTTGCGGCGTTCAAGGTGCTGATCATATTCCAATCATTTCCTCCGCGATGAACATGGTAAAAGTCGAGCAGCATGGTTGCTTTCGGATGCTTGCTGTCAATGACGATTTTGGCACAATCGGAAACCTTATGTAGAGCTCCCATTCCCCAAAGTTCAATGACCGGAACGACGCCCGTTTCATCACCAAGTTCCAATATGGCCCGATAACGTTTGGCGTACTCATCGTATTTGGTCGGGTCTATCTGTTCGATTCCCTGAACGGGGGCGGCAAAATAGTTGGCACCGATTGCTGCGGCCATGATCATTTCCGACTTCATCAATTTTAATGCTTCTTTGTGTTTATCGGAATCGTCACTGCACCATTCTGAAAACGCTATGATATTCTCCAAGACCAGATTATGAGCTTCGAGTTTTTCTTTTAAGGTGGATAGGTTTCCGCCACTACCTGCATATGCCTTGATATCGCGCATCCATAGTTCAATGCCATCAAAACCCGCTTTTCCGACCAAATCGATCTGTTGATCGACCGTGAGTTTGTAGGCCATCAAAGTTGAAGTGTTCAGGCTTACCCTTAGGGGTAATTTTGCTTTTGATAGCGTTGTACGAGCCGTATGTGGGTTTTCTTTTGCGCCGTTGAAGCCAAGGCCCAATATACCGGCGGCACCGACTTTCAATCCCGAGGAGATGGCACTTCGTCTCGAAATCTTGTTTTTCATCTGTTCAAGTTTTATTGTTCTTGATCGGTCAGACCTGTCTAACGGCAAGCAGGTGTCATTCGCCATTGAACATATCGGCGGGTATCAAGAATTGTTATGGCTTATTTCATGGTTTGTACTTTTATAAACGTCTTTACGCCAAGGTTACTTTTCTAGAGACTTCCCCAGTTGTTTTATGCTTTAAGATAATGGTCACATCTCCATTGGGCAAAATCTCCTCTTTAATAAGATAATGGTCGTCATCGTATGATTTCCATCGTTTTTGGTTGTCCTCTGGTTCATCGCCCCGCCAGTCCTCTAAAACGACAGGTTCCCATGTCTTGCTGTCAGCGGACTTGAAAGCGGCATCCAAAATAGCATTCACTACATAACCGTCGTAGAAGGTTTCCAGCGGGTCCCGGTTTTCTTCGATGGCCGTGAACATATCTGTAAACATGTGCGGATAGCCAAGTTCGTGGGCCTCGTCTCCAACAGGGAACAACCAGCCCGTACTTGACTCTGCTTTTTCTGCGACGTAGCCTTCACCACCCTTTCCGGTGCTGAACATTTCAAAACCGGTACGCAAAAAACTGTTGACCCAAATGGTGCCTTCGGTACCCATGACTTCGTCACGAAGATCCATTCCCCCTCTGAACGTCCAGCTGACTTCGAACTGGCCGATGGCGCCGTTGGCATATTTTACAAGTCCGATGGCATGATCTTCGGCATCGATGGGATGGACCTGGGTGTCGGCCCAGCACATGACTTCGATGGGTTTGATATTTTTCCCAATAAAATTACGGCTGATCTCTACACAATGGCACCCAAGATCGATGATCGCACCACCCCCTGATTTTTCCTTGTCCCAGAACCAATCGCTGTGCGGGCCGGGGTGCGTTTCACGAGATTTTGCCCAAAGTACGCGGCCGATATCGCCGCGTTTGACACTTTCCATCGATTTTAGGAATTTCGGCGTGTAACAAAGATCTTCTAGATAACCTCCAAAGATTCCGGCGTTCTCGACAGCGTCGAGCATTCGTTTGGCCTCTTCGGCATTCCGCCCCAATGGTTTTGTGCAGATGACGTGTTTTTTTGCCTTGGCACAGGCCAGAACCGCTGGCTCGTGCAAATGATTGGGCAAGGAGATCAAGACCACATCAACATCGGGGTGCGCAATAGCTTCTTCCATCGAAGTGCTATAATGCTCCAGGCCATAATCTTTGGCGAAGCGTTTCGCGTTTTGTTCGTTTCTCGAATAGACCATAGTTAGACGGTCTACACGTCGCTGTGCATGTAACGATTCGGCATAAAAGCGGGCTATAAAACCAGAGCCCAACATGGCGATTTTCATATTTTAACTAATTGTGGACATCATAACGCCGCATGTACTTTCTTATGCTTTAAAGTTTGAATGCCCTGATACTTGAAAAAGTGTGTATCTGTAAATGTAAGTATTTTAACCCGTGGATGCCAGCCAAAATATATCGGTTTGAACCACCTTTACAATTACATGCGATTTGAAATAAGGAAAACAAGATTTGTGGGCAACTTAAAAACAAAATTCGGTTATTTCTTTTTACATTTCCAAAACGAAAGATTTAAGGAAGTTCTTAAGTCGAACCCAATCAAGGTTCGTATCAAAATATTCGAAAATGAAATTCAGTTTAAAGGGCAAAGTAGCAATTGTAACAGGAGGGGGCAGTGGAATTGGTAAGGCCATTTGTATTTCGCTTGCAGAAAGTGGTGCTTTTGTACATATTTTGGAATTGCAAGAAAATCTTGCGAACGACACCGTTGCAAAAATTACCGAAGCAGGTGGTAAAGCGGTGGCGCATGCTTGCAACGTGGCTGAACACGAAGAAGTCAAAAAAGTTATGGGGGCTATTTTGAACGATGGCCCGGCAGACATTTTGGTCAATAATGCGGGCATTGCCCATGTCGGTAATGTAGAAACGACAAAAGAAACTGATCTGGACCGGATTTATTCGGTCAACATCAAAGGTGTCTATAATTGCATACACGCCATCATTCCTTCTATGAAAGAAAAAGGAGGAATCATTCTCAATATGGCATCCGTTGCGGCCACCGTTGGTATTAACGATCGTTTTGCCTATGCAATGTCAAAGGGCGCAGTGCTTACGATGACCTATTCGGTAGCCAAGGATTATTTGGAATACGGAATTCGGTGCAATAGTATTTCACCCGGGAGGGTGCACACACCTTTTGTAGATGGATTTATTGCCCAAAATTATCCGGGCCGGGAAAAGGAGATGTTCGACAAATTATCAAAGACCCAACCGATCGGAAGAATGGGGACCCCTAACGAAATTGGCAATTTGGCCTTATATTTATGCTCAGATGAAGCTTCTTTCATAACGGGAACCGACTTTCCAATCGATGGTGGGTTTATCAAACTAAACGCTTAAACACATGAAATTAATACGCTTTGGTAAAGAGGGCAATGAAAAACCGGGTCTGCAACAAGAAGATGGTTCATGGATCGATGTTTCCGGTTTCGGTGAAGACTATGACGAAAACTTTTTCGGTACCGATGGCATAGCAAGGTTGGCCTCTTGGTTGGAAACGAATATGGGCAACTGTCCTAAAGTATCGAAAGATACGCGTCTAGGCCCTCCCATGACACGTCCTTCAAAAATTGTTTGCGTAGGTTTGAATTATGCCCAACATGCTGCCGAATCGGGTATGGCCGTACCGAAAGAACCGGTTTTGTTCTTTAAGGCGACTTCGGCCGTTGTAGGCCCCAATGATGATCTGATAATACCAAAAGGTAGTGAAAAAACCGATTGGGAGGTCGAGTTGGCCATTGTTATCGGCAAGAAGGCCTCGTATGTTTCCGAAGCCAATGCATACGACCATGTGGCAGGTTATGTGTTGCACAACGACTATAGTGAAAGAGCCTTTCAGATCGAAAAAGAAGGCCAATGGTGCAAGGGTAAAGGATGCGATACTTTTGCGCCCATAGGACCTTACATTGCCACTAAAGACGAAATACCGAACCCGAACAATCTGAATTTATGGTTGAAGTTGAATGGCGAGATGGTTCAGAACAGCTCAACCAATGATTTTATTTTCAATGTGCAGGAGGTGGTCAGCTACATTAGCCAATTTATGACCTTGCTTCCGGGGGACATTATTTCAACAGGAACGCCTTTCGGGGTGGGCCTCGGTTTTGACCCACCTAAATATCTGAAACCCGGCGACGTTGTAGAACTCGGTATCGAAGGGTTGGGAAGTTCGAAACAAACCGCACGTGCCTATAAATAAGCTATCAATTTGGACTTACAACTAAAAGATAAGGTCATTTTGGTCACCGGAGGCTCAAAAGGTATCGGTAACGGTATTTGTAATGTGTTGGCCGATGAGGGGGCGATTCCGGTGATAATCGGTAGAAATCGAGACGATGTAATGACGGCGGTACAGAAAATCGAAAAAGATGGAAATAAAGCCTATTACGCCTTTGCCGAACTTACCGACCCCGAACAGTGTAGGCTGGCGGTCGAACGCACCGTTGAAAAGTTTGGAAGGATCGAGGGGCTGGTCAATAATGCAGGTATCAACGATGGGGTAGGTCTTGAAAATGGCAACTACGAAGATTTTTTGCGTTCTATCAATCGAAATCTTACCCACTATTATATGATGGCGCATTATGCATTGCCCGCGCTCAAAAAAAGCAAGGGGTCCATCGTGAATATCGGTTCAAAGACTTCGATGACCGGACAAGGAGGAACCTCGGCATATGCTGCGGCAAATGGTGGCCGAAATGCCCTGACACGTGAATGGGCGGTTGAGTTGCTGCCCTATGACATACGGGTAAATGCGGTAATTGTTGCCGAATGTTTTACACCGCTGTATGACCGATGGATAAAAACATTTCCAAATTCAAAAGAAAAGCTGGAGAGTATTGTTGCCAATATCCCTTTGGGGAATAGAATGACCACCGCCGAGGAAATCGCCAATATGGTAGTTTTTCTGCTATCCTCTAAATCGAGCCATACCACGGGGCAGCTCATTTTTGTCGATGGCGGATATACCCATCTTGACAGGGCTTTATAAGTAAAAAGACCATATGACATGAAAACCGACCAAAAACCGCCCGTGGTATCCAAAAAGATACTACTTCCGTTTATTTTGATAACTTCCCTTTTCGCGCTTTGGGGTTTTGCCAACGACATTACGAACCCCATGGTTTCCGCCTTCAAGAAAATATTGGAACTCAGCAATACCCAAGCTTCTTGGGTGCAGGCCGCTTTTTATGGAGGATATTTTACCATGGCACTTCCGGCTGCGTATGTGGCCAAGAAATACTCTTATAAAACCGGTATTTTGGTCGGACTCGCATTGTATGCGACCGGGGCATTGTTGTTTTATCCAGCCGCTGCGATGGAGAATTACATGTTCTTTTTAGTGGCTTTGTACGTACTGACCTTCGGTCTTGCATTTTTGGAAACTACTTCAAATCCGTTTATTTTGGATATGGGTGCCGAGGAGACCGCTACCCAGCGCTTGAATTTGGCACAGTCGTTCAATCCTATCGGTGCCCTGACAGGGCTTTTTGTGGCCCAGACCTTTATTTTGGCGGCCTTACGATCTGATGACCTCGATGTAAACGGAAACCCTATTTATGAAACTTTGACGGGTGCGGCAAAGGCATCCGTAAAAACATCTGATTTACAGGTAATTAGAAACCCGTATGTTGCCTTGGGCCTTTTTGTCATATTTATGATGGTTCTCATCGCCTTGGTAAAAATGCCCGAAAAGAAAGAAGATGAAAATGCCACCGATATGTTCAGCTCCATAAAACGTATTTTCAAGAAAGAACGTTTTGTGGGCGGGGTTTTGACCCAGATGTTCTATGTAGGCGCCCAGATCATGTGTTGGACGTATATCTATCAGTATGCCGAAAATCTGGGCATCGACAATCGGGAAGCCGTAAATTATGCCTATGCGGCCCTGATTATTTTCTTGCTCGGCCGTTTTCTTTGTACCTATCTCCTTAAATTTATCAATTCAGGAAAATTGCTGATGCTCTTGTCGATTTTGGCCGTTATCTTTTGTTTGGGCACTATTTTTATACAGGGAATGGGAGGACTATATAGTCTTGTTCTTGTGTCTTTTTGTATGTCGCTGATGTTTCCGACCATTTATGGAATTGCCCTCACAGGATTGGGCGACGATGCAAAACCGGCTTCGGCATTTTTGGTCATGGCCATAGTCGGTGGGGCCTTTATGCCCGTTTTACAGGGAATGATTCTTGATATGGGAGGAAGTGCTTATAACGATATTACGATTCTAGGAGTGCCTGAGGTGAATTTCTCGTTTATTTTGCCTTTGGTGTGCTTCTTGGTCGTCGCAATTTATGGATACCGTACCTTAAAGGCTTACAAGGTCGGCTAGGAAAATTTGAACAAATAGCATTAGGTCATCGGAAATGGGAAGAATTACGAATATAACTTTTAATGCACAATATCCATCGGTAGAGGATTTGCGAAAAAGGGCTCAAAAAAAAATCCCCAAATTTGCTTTTGAGTATTTGGATGGGGGCTGCAACGAAGATGTGAACCTGCACAAAAACACTTCAGAAATAAGGGAGGTTGAACTGATACCCGAGTATTTGAGCAAACATGCCGGGTCAGATATCAGTACCGAATTGTTCGGCCATACCTATGACGCTCCGTTCGGTATCGCCCCGGTAGGTTTACAAGGACTCATGTGGCCGAATTCTCCTGAAATATTGGCAAAGGCGGCATTTGAGCATAACATACCTTTTGTGCTGAGTACGGTCTCGACCAGTAGTATTGAACGCATTTCCGAATTGACCGAAGGCCGTGCGTGGTTTCAATTGTACCATCCGGCCGAAAATAGGCTGAGGGACGACATCATCAAAAGGGCCCAGGCTGCTGAATGTCCGGTTTTTGTCATTTTATGTGATGTGCCGACTTTCGGCTTCCGGCCACGTGATATTAGAAACGGCTTGGCCATGCCCCCAAAAATGTCGATCAAGAACATAATCCAAATTTTGGGCAAGCCCGAATGGGCCATGAGAACCTTGATCCATGGCCAGCCTAATTTTGAGACCTTGAAACCGTATATGCCCAAGAATCTTGATTTGAAGCAGTTGGGGAAATTTATGGACCAAACCTTTTCGGGAAGGTTGAACGAGGAAAAAATTAAACCGATCCGCGATATGTGGAAGGGCAAACTGGTGCTCAAAGGTGTAGCGAACGAAGCCGATGCCGAAAAGGCCATTCGTTTGGGTCTTGATGGCATCATCGTCTCAAACCATGGCGGTAGGCAGTTGGATGCCGGTGAATCTACCATCAAACCTTTGACAAGGATCGCCGAAAAATATGGAGACCAAATAACCGTCATGATGGACAGTGGTATGCGATCCGGTCCTGATATCGCCAGAACCTTGGCAAGTGGGGCCAAGTTCACCTTTATGGGGCGTTCGTTTATGTACGGAGTTTCGGCTCTCGGCAAAGCGGGCGGTAATCATACGATCTCGCTATTAAAAACGCAGCTCAAACAGGTAATGGAACAGATTTGTTGCGAACGTGTCGAGGATTTTCCGAAGCATTTGAAATGAGTGTTATTCGATATTTATGCCTGAATCGATTGCAGACTGGCCCGAATACCCTGTTTTTGAATAGCTTTTATATATACAATGACCTGTTCGGAAAGACCTTGGATAGCGTTCAAATCTTCGCCCCATATCGCTTGGTTTCCTAAAATGGCCTGTACCATTTCGGAAAGGTCTACCTTTTTCGCTTCGAAATCCTTCCATAGGGTATCGAAGAAATCCAACACTTGGTAATTGTCGTTCAATTCAATTTTTTCATTGTTCCATTTCCCTTTGTAAAAAAGTATCAAGGCAGAAAACGCAAAGACGAAATGCATGGGAAGTTTTTTTTCGAGCGCCAGATAGTCCTTTAGGGTCGGCAAAAGTCTCGTCACGAATTTAGAAGTGCTATTCAACGCAATACTGATAAGCTGATGCTTTAACACAGGATTACGAAAACGGTCCAATACGTCTCGAACGAATGCATGTTTGGTCGCTTCTTCAAAGTCAAGTGTTTTACATACTTCTGTCAATAACATTGATTCTACGAAATTATTTATCTCGATATCTTCAATGGCATCATTGACCAAACGAAATCCGCACAAATACCCTACGGGTACCATGGCTGTATGGGCACCGTTAAGAATACGGACTTTCATTTCCCGGTAGGGGGAGAGATCATTTACGAATTTGACGTTGAGGTCGGTCTTTGCAAAAGGCAATTCGGCCTGAACTAGGTCTGGACCATCTATAACCCAGCTGTGGTAATATTCACCCGCAACCAAAAGGTCATCCTTAAAACCTATTTCACTTTGTATCTTTTCGGCCCGATCTATAGGGTGGCCCGATACGATACGGTCGACCAAGGTATTGCAAAAATAGTTTGATTCATCGATCCATTTTTTAAAGCCATCGTCCAAAGCCCAATAATCGGCATAATCCAGGATCGATTGTTTTAGGGTTGTACCATTTTGTTCAATGAGTTCACAGGGTAAAAGGATGCATCCTTTCGATGGGTCGGCATTGAAATGCAAATAGCGATGGTGCAACCAAACCGTTAGTTTGGCCGGAAACTCATTGGGAGGAACATCCGTATAACCGTCGGTTGGGTTAAATTTTATGCCCGCTTCGGTAGTGTTCGAGACAATGAATCGCATATCGGCCTCCTTGGAGAGATCAAGATATTGTCGCCATTCGATATAGGGGTTGATGATCTGTTGAACACAGGTGACCAATTTTTTCTCGGCAATCGATTCCCCGGCTTTGATTCCGTCCAATACAACGGTAAACAACCCGTCCTGTGATTTTAATTTTTGGTAATCGCCCCTTTCCGTAGGTTTGATAATGGCAATAGCACCATCAAAATTGGCTTTTTCGTTTAGTATCTGTACCATTAAACCGACAAATGCCCTCAAGAAATTACCACCGCCGAATTGCATTATTCTTAACGGCAAGGTTGGTAAGTCTTTGACGGTGGTTCTATTCAGTGGTTCCATTTATTAAGACTAAAATTCGACTGTCGCCTTTATTACCCCATTGCTGGGCTCCAGCCAATCGTCAAAATGACCGATCATTTCAGTAAAGTGCACAGTATGGGTTATATAGGAATTTATGGGAAATCGGCCCGAACCCAATACTTCGATAACATGTTCAAAATCGTCTAAGGTCGCATTTCGACTGCATAACAAGGTTGTTTCCTTGGCATGAATGACCGGATGTTGAAAACTTAGTTCTCCCTTTGAAAGACCTACTAAGATATATCTGCCACCATGCGCCATGTATTGATGACCGGTTTCCAAAGCGCCTTTATGTCCCGTTGCGTCAAATACAGCCGTTGCCAAATCGCCATTGGTCAGTTGGGCCACGCTTTCAAATTTTTTTTTATCGGCAATTATGGCATGATCTACCCCTATTTCATTCTTGACAAAATCAATCCGTTCTGTATTGGTGTCCATCGCTATTACCTTTGCACCCGCAATCTTTGCCAATTTCATTATGCCAATTCCAATAGGGCCGCATCCGATGACTACAATGGTTTCGCCTTTTTTTATCTGTGCCCTACGGATTGCATGGGCGCCAATGGCCAAGGGTTCTACAATGGCCATTTGGTCAATACTAAGGTTTTTTGCGGGAATCAAAAGGTCAATGGGTAACGATACAAATTCTTGCATTCCCCCATCGGTATGAATGCCCAAGACTTTAAGGTCTGTACAGCAATTCGTTTTTCCGTTACGACACGCGATACATTTTTTGCAGCTGAGGTAGGGCATCACCACAACACTTTCACTGGGTTTCAATCCTTTGTCGTTTTCATCGATTTCCTCGATTCGGGCGGCCAACTCATGGCCCAATATTCTAGGGTAGGTAAAAAAAGCCTGATTTCCTTTATAGGCATGTAGGTCGGTTCCGCAAATACCGACTTTCTTGATTTTTAATAGTGCCTCACCAGGTTTTTTGATGGGTTTTTCTTTTTCCTTTAAAATAAACTCACCCGGTTTTTGACAAACGATATATTTCATAAAATCCTTTAAAAGCAGCAGTATTTGCCTAAAAATAAGTAGGACATATAAATATAACCAAGTGAAATCTACTTTCTTGAATATTACACTGGAAAAAAGATGATAATTTCTTTTTAAGAAGCGGAAGTCAGTTTTTCTGCAGCGGTTCTTTTCATATAGTCCAGATTGAGAAGGGCTTTCTGCGTAAAATCAAAAAGGCTGCGACAACGGTCAAGGTTTTGATTTTCGTAGGCCACTTTGTAGTAAATGTTATCGTTAAGATAATCGGTCAAAGCCCTAAGCCCATGAATAAAGGGCATGAAAACTGCACCCAAATGTACGGTATCGATTTCTTCCTGCGACAAAAATGGGCCGACCGATACGAGTCCGTCCACAAAGGCCGTGAAAAGGTCTTTGTCAAAGGTAATCTTACTATGGTCTTGCTCATCTTCGAGTGCGGTGTTCGCGATAGTACGAATGGCATCGCCGAAATCATAGTAAAAATGGCCTTTCATCAAGGTATCAAGATCGATCAGGCAGAGTGCCTTGTTCTCCTTTTTTGTGAAGAGAATATTGTTGAGTTTGGTGTCATTATGGCAAATTCGTAGTGGTAATTTCTTTTGTGTCAGTTCAGAAAGCTTTCCCAAGACATCTTCGGCAAAGAGAATCATATCTTTTGAAACATGCAGTTTATCGGAGTTGGCCGTTTGAAGCGATCGATTAAATTGTTCGCTTCTCAAATCGAGGTCGTGAAAACGTGGAATTGGTTCTATATAGTCATTGATTTTCACATCCTTCAATAATACATGGAACAGCCCTATTATTCGGCCCGCCTCAAAAGCTATTTTTGGATCGGTGGTAGTATTGTAGGCGGTACTATGGTCAATAAAGGTCATTAACCTCCAGTACCCTTCTTGGTCTTCAAAATACTTTTTGCCGTGTATGGTCTTGATCAATGTTATCTTTTGATAATCAGGGGCATCGAGTTGTTTAAGCGCCTTGTCTATGTTGCGCATAAGCCCCTTCATGTCCTTAAAGACCTGATGGTTTACCCGTTGAAGAATATACGCCGAAAGGTCATTGTCCAATACTAGAAAGGTGTCGTTTATATACCCATCGGTCAGCGGCTTAAAAGTATACTGCTTTTGAGATACTTCAAAGTTGCATAGCACTGTATTTAAGGTCGTATCGGAATATTTGCTCATCTCAGTTCCATAATGGAGAAGCATAATCGCCTTCGGTGGTTTTTTGGCGCAGATATTCTACGGCCTTTTCCCTGTCACTTGCGTATGTGACACCGAACCACTCGCCATCGGAAGGAACCACCTTTACCGAAATATCACCGGCCTGTAACATATCTTGAACTATTTTCGGAATGTACAGTTCACTGGTTTTGGCCAGCTCTTCATCGGCAAGGAACGTTCTAAAATCGTTTTCGATCTTTTCAAAGATAGATGGTTTACAGACCCAAAAATTCATGCTTACCTGCTCTTCACCGGTATACCTGTTCTGAGAATCGCGGTCTATGACGATATCGCCATCTTGTTCTAGTTTTAAACGCTCATTTACCGAAACCAGATTTTCGCCGTCCACTTGGCATACCCCACGGGAGACCGTACCATGCTCCGATAGCGTATCTTTTAGCGTATAGCCTACCAAGGCAAATGTATTGTCATTCTTGTGGGCTCGCATAAAATCGGCAGCGTTGCGATAGGCCGCTGCCCCATAAAAATCATCGGCATTGATAACGGCAAAAGGCCCGTCTATGACATCTCTGGCGGTCCAAACGGCATGCGCCGTGCCCCAGGGCTTGGGCCTTTCTCCGGTGTAAACGACCCCGTCGGGTAGATCGGTTATTTCTTGGGCCAAAACATCCAATTTGATTCCGGCAGGAAGTTTTCCCTCCATCTGTTCGGTAACGTGATGTATATATTCCTTTTTGGTAATGACCACAATATGATCGAATCCGTTTTTTAGGGCATCGTACATGGCGAATTCCATCAAAAACTCTCCTGAAGGTCCTAGGTCGTCGAACTGTTTTAACTTTCCATATCTACTGCCGCTTCCGGCCGCCATTAAAAGTAAGGTCATAAAATTTAAATTTTTAACGGTGCAAAAGTAGGACATTACAGTCAAAACGACTTCCGATGATCGACATACCTAACAATAATCTATACCAATGTAGATTTTCACACTATATTTTTCTATTTTGGAAATGGATTGATAAATAATTTGGACCCAAAAATGACCTTTGCGCATGAAGACTAAAAGACTGATACTTATACTATTCATTTTATTGTGCTTTGGGGCACGGTCGCAGGGCAATGAACGACCCAATATTCTGGTCATTATTTTCGATGATGCCGGATTGGACATGAGTGTTTACGGAAGTACCTATGTGAACACCCCGGGCTTTGATGCGATTGCCAAAGAAGGTATTCTTTTCAACAGGGCCTACACGCCCAATGCGAAATGTGCGCCTTCAAGGGCATCGATAATTACCGGAAGGAATCCGTGGCAGCTCGATGCCGCCGCAAACCATGTAATTTACTTTCCGCCCCGGTTCAAGACCTATCAAGAGGTACTGTTGGAAAATGGGTACGCAACTGGTCATACTTCAAAAGGTTACGGCCCGGCAGTGACGCTTACGGCAGATGGCCGGGAACGTGAAGTCATGGGGCGTGCCTTCAATGAAAAAAAGTTACAGCCTGCCACAAAGGGTATTTCAAACAATGATTACAGTGGCAATTTCAAGGATTTTTTGGAAAAGGTTCCCCAGGACCAGCCTTGGAGTTTTTGGGTCGGTAGTATTGAACCGCATCGGGGGTACGAATATGGTTCGGGCAAGAGGTTGGGAGGAAAAACAGAGGACATGATCAAAGATTTTCCGCCCTATTGGCCAGATAATGAGTTTACGCGAAACGATTTGCTCGATTATGCCTTCGAGATCGAGGATACCGACAAACATATCGTGAAGATTTTGGAGACTTTAAGGCAGAAGAACCAGTTGGAAAATACCTTGATCGTGGTTACCTCCGATCACGGCATGCCGTTTCCGAGGGTCAAGGGCGATCAATATGAAAATGCGAACCATATTCCCATGGCCATTCTTTGGAAGGATAAAATGAAATCCGTAGGTAGGGTAGTGGACGATTATATCAGTTTTATAGACCTTGCCCCGACTTTTTTGGAAGCGGCCGGGGTCGATTGGCAATCCTCGGGAATGCATCCTGCCACGGGGAAAAGTTTGATGAATATTATCGATTCGGAGAAATCGGGGCAAATTGAAGCCGATCGAGATTATGTTCTTGTGGGCAAGGAAAGGCACGATACAGGAAGACCCGGTGACATTGGTTATCCGATTCGCGGTATTCATAAGAACAACATGCTTTACATAAGGAATTATGAAATCGATAGGTGGCCCAAGGGCAATCCCGAAACGGGTTATTTGAATACCGACGGAAGCCCGACCAAGACCGAAATCTTGAATTTGAGGAGAAATGGCAATAAAAAATATTGGAAGATGAATTTCGGAAAAAGGGTCGAAGAAGAACTTTACGATATAGAAAATGACCCTTTTTGTATGAACAATCTGGCGGCCGACCCGGTCTACGCTGATAAGAAGGCTTCCCTCAAATCAGAAATGGAGAGCAGGCTTTTGGCGCAGGGTGATTTGCGCATGATCGGTTATGGCCCTTTGTACGAGCAGGCGCCTTTTGTAAACGGTAGAAATTTTTATGCCGATTTTATGGCCGGTAAAAACCCGAAGGCCGGCTGGGTAAGCGATACCGATTTTGAACCCTATATTTTAGATGGTGAGGGAAATGAACTAAAAAAAGTGTCGGTAAAAGCAAATTAGTGACATAAATGAAGGGAAAAATTATCCATACACATGTTGACGAATACATAGCATCCTTTCCCGAAGATGTCCGACAGGTTCTTAAAGATATCAGGGCAACTATTCGAAAGTCGGCACCCGATGCCGAAGAAACGATAAGCTACGGCATGCCTGCATTCAAATATCATGGTATGTTGGTCTATTTTGCGGCTTATGAAAAGCATATCGGGTTCTATGCGACTCCTTCCGGTCACAAAAAATTTGAAAAAGAACTGTCGAAATATAAGCAGGGAAAAGGCTCGGTGCAATTCCCTTTGAATGCACCGATACCTCTTGGCCTTATATCAGAGATAGTCAAGTTCAGGGCGAATGAGAATAAGACCAAGGCGTTGTTGAAAACAAGAAAATAGGGGAGATATCGGTATAGGCCGAACTGATATTTATCATGTTTTGTAGCGTAAAGTGCACGTAAGTTTGTAATGAGCAATTCTATTCTATGTGCAGCCTCGTTCAAAAATACAATATCCCAGGACCACGTTATACAAGCTATCCTACGGTGCCCTATTGGAATATGGAAACATTTTCGGGCAGGAAATGGAAATCTACGGTACAGCAGAGTTTTAATGAAGGTAATGCCTCTGAGGGCATAAGCCTGTACATACATCTCCCATTTTGTGAAAGCATGTGTACTTTCTGCGGATGCCACAAACGCATTACCAAACGTCATGATGTTGAGAGTCCGTATATAACATCCGTTCTTAAAGAGTGGAGGTTATACTGCGATCTTTTCGAAACAAGGCCAAGGATCAAAGAATTACATTTGGGCGGGGGCACCCCTACTTTCTTTTCACCAGACAACTTGAAACGTCTGATCAATGGAATATTCAGAAACGCCGATCATGCCGATAATTACGAATTTAGTTTCGAAGGCCACCCCAATAACACCTCTAGAGAACATTTGCAGACTTTGTACGATGTCGGCTTTAGAAGAGTGAGTTTTGGCGTTCAAGACTACAATGAGTTCGTTCAGAGAGCGATACATCGCGTACAGCCTTTTGAAAAGGTCAAAGAAGTTACCGATTGGGCCCGCGAAATCGGATATACTTCAATAGGCCATGATATTATTTTCGGTCTTCCTTTTCAAAAAATGGAACATGTCGAACAGACCATTTTAAAGACCAAGGATTTGATGCCGGACCGATTGGCATTTTACAGCTATGCCCATGTGCCCTGGTTGAAAGGCAACGGCCAAAGAGGTTATAAGGACACCGATTTACCTACGGGCGAAGAAAAAAGGGCTCAGTATGAAAAAGGGAAACGACTTTTAGCGGAAGTTGGTTATCATGAAATAGGAATGGATCATTTCTCACTGTCAGGCGATACGCTCTACAAATCGATGCAGTCAGGTGCATTGCACCGAAATTTTATGGGCTATACGGCCTCAAAGACCCAATTGATGATAGGTCTTGGCGCCTCGAGCATCAGTGATAGTTGGTACAGTTTTGCCCAAAACGTAAAGAGCATCGAAGAGTACCAACATTTGGTTGAAAATGATATCATACCTATTTATCGGGGGCACATATTGACTTCGGAAGACCAGGTCGTAAGAAAACATATTTTGAATTTAATGTGCCATTTCGAATCTTCTTGGGCAGGCCAAGATATGTATTTTGATAAATTGAACGAAGTCAAGGATAGATTACGCGAAATGGAAACCGACGGATTGGTGGTCGTTTCTGAAAATCATATCGATGTGACCGAAAAAGGACGACCTTTTATTCGCAACATTTGTATGGCCTTTGACGTTTTGCTACATAGAAACAAGCCGGAAACCCAGTTGTTTTCCATGACAGTTTAATCCTAAAACAGAGAAAGATGAAAAAAATAATAGTCCCTTTGGATTTTTCGGAACAATCCGAGTACGCTTTAAAGGTAGCAGCCTCATTGGCTAAAAAGCACGGTTCGGAAATATTGGCGCTTCATATGTTGGAGCTCAACCAGGCAATGATTTCATCGTCTGAGGGCTTTCATCCTGAACAGACTGTTTTTCTAATAAAGTTGGCCGAAAAACGTTTCAACAAGTTTTTGGACAAGCCTTATCTTAAAGGAATTCAACTTACCCCGATCATCAAACACTTCAAGGTTTTCAGTGAAGTCAATGAAGTGGCTAAAGAACATAATGCCGAGTTGATCGTAATGGGTTCTCATGGAACAGACGGTCTCAAGGAAATTTTTGTTGGTTCAAACGCAGAAAGAGTGGTCAGAAATGCAGATATTCCTGTGCTGGTCATAAAAAAAGAGATAAAAGACTTCAAAGTGGACCGCTTTGTTTTTGCCTCGGATTTCAAAGAAGAGAACCTCCTTGCCTTTCAGAAAGCCAAGGCGTTTGCCGATATGCTTTCCGCAGATTTGGATATGGTATATGTCAATACTCCTGGAGATAGTTTTTTGAGCACTGCCGATACCTATGAGCGAATAAATCAATTTTTGGCCAAGGCTAATGTAGGTATCGAAGTGTCTATTTATAATGACTATTCGGTCGAAAGAGGTATTCTGAACTACAGTGAAAACAGTGGGGCCGATGCCATCGGTATCCCTACTCATGGCCGAAAGGGACTTTCCCATTTCTTTATGGGAAGTATTGGTGAAGATATTGCCAATCATTCGGACTTGCCTGTTGTAACCTTTAAAATATAGTGGTTGTCCGCTCTTTGCTGGCAATAATTATTTGATGTGAAAATAGGGAACCCCGTCGGGGTTCCCTATTGTATTGAATGTTGTCGCCGTGATTTTTGTCAGACTGTTTTCATAGCGATCGGATCCCAATTGACTGGGCGATTCTGGTAGTAGCTATCATTGGCCAAAAGTGCGGCCCCGGCGGCCCGAAGGCCGAAAGTAGGGTCTTCGATTATTTGGCCCTTTCCACGAATGGCCTGAAAAAAATTGTAGAAGTGATCGTAATGGCCTCCTTTATAATCATTCGGGGCCTCCCATTTTGTTTCGCCCGTTTTCAAGGCCCCTGATCTAGGTTCGAGATTTTGCGCTGCATAGGCATCGCTTATTTTTTTCTGTGTGGCCTCGGTATAGGCTATCATCGAATATCCGTCGGGTACCATGTCCAATTTTGAACGTCGTAAGGTCACTGAATTTTGACCGACCTCCATTTCACCTTCGGTGCCTATAAGCTTGAAACCGCCACCCCCTCCGCTACCGGCGATGAAATTAATACGGAAAGCCGCATTAAAGGCTGCGTGGGTGTCCGTTTTTGGGTAATCGTAGAGCGTAATACTGACATCGGGCACATCACGGCCGTCGTTCCAATAGCGCAGACCTCCCGTAGCCTGGGCACGGTTCGGACCCTTTGAACTGATGACATAGTTGAGCGTTGAAAAGGCGTGAACAAAAAGGTCGCCTGCAACCCCCGTTCCGTAATCCTTATAATTTCTCCATCGGAAAAACCGTTTGGCTTCGTAGGGTACTTTTGGTGCACTTCCTAAAAAAGTATCGAAATCGACGGTATCAGGGCTTGCATCTGGAGGAATTGGATATTGCCACGCGCCTTCGGCCGAGTAGCGGTCATTATAGAAATCGAGCATGACGATGTCGCCAATTGCCCCATCTTCGTAGAGCTGTTTTGCTTTTTCGTTACCCAATGATGACATGCCTTGACTTCCTATTTGGCATAATTTTCCAGTAGATTTTTGGGTAGCGATAATTTCTTGCCCATCTTCCCATTTTTGTACCATAGGTTTTTCACAGTACACATTTTTGCCGGCTTTTAGCGCATCTACGACAATCTTTTTGTGCCAATGGTCAGGGGTGGCGACGATTACGGCGTCGATATCCTTGCGTTCGAGCAATTTTCGATAATCACGGGTAACGAATATGTCGGCTCCCCAAAGTTCTTTTGCCCGATCCAACCTACCGGTATAGAGATCGCTGGCCGCGACCAATTTCACACCGGCCACTTGCAGGGCCGATTTGGTGTCGTAAATACCTTGGATGCCGACCCCGATAAGGCCTAGATTGATTTGGTCGTTGGGCGAAAATAATGCTGGTTCATACGTTCTGCTCAGCGGTAGTGTTTGCTTAAGGGAAGAAGCAAAAACCATTGGTGAAGCACCCAATACCGTTGTACCGATCGTCGCTTTCTTAAGAAATGACCTGCGCGAGTTGTTCTTTTTCATTTTTTTATTTTTCAGACGGTCAAAGATATTAGTAAAATACACAATTTTGAAGTGCGTGACAAAATATGGATGTTCAAAGTGGTAAAAACGATTTGCCCGATGCAATATCGAAAACCAAATCTTGAACTGTCGTTTCTTCGAGATTTTTCAAAAAGTTGCTCTTGGCCTTCCCGGCCAGGTCATGCAAGGGACACGGATAGTCTGCATTGCACTGGTTCAAACTCAGCAAACATGAAGTCAATCGATTGTCTCCGTCAATTGTGTTGACAATCTGTACGAGTCGCACCTCTCGATTTTCTTCGGCCAGGTAAAATCCGCCCTTTGGCCCCTTTGTGGAAGATACTAGATTGTGTTTCGAGAGTTCCTGTAGTATTTTAGATAGGTAGGCCTTCGGAACATTGATCCGGCTACTAAGGGTTTTTACCAATATCTTGTGGTTTTCGGTAGAATTGACCGCCAAGTATAGAACGGCTTTTAGAGCGTATTTTGATGAATTGGAAAGCATTTGTTTTCTTTTTTCAAAAATAAAGGATAAAAATATCTTTTTATATTAAACATGACCAAAGTCATATTTATAGTTCATGTGCCCCACTACTTTTGATGCAATTAATCAATTAAAATGCACGAAATGAAAATAGTACTCAAAGGTTTCACTTTATTCTTATCCATGCTTATACTAAGTTGTGGAGGGAAGGAAGATAAGAAAAAAGAAGGTTTCAGTGTCGATCGTCAAAAGACCGCGACCGAAAAACCGGCTGACGCTGCCCCTGCCGCAGATGCAACACCTGCATCGGAAAGAATCGACCTGTCTAACAAGGGTGTCGGCCCGATAACCTCGCTCGATCTTCCCGCTGAAATCGATGAGGGCATGGCCAAAAAAGGTGAGGAAGTATATAACCAAATGTGTTTGGCCTGTCATAGGGTCGGTAAAAAGTTTATCGGTCCTGCTCCGAATGGAATTCTTGAAAGGCGTAGTCCAGAATGGGTGATGAACATGATTTTGAACCCCGAAGGTATGGTCAAAGACGATCCTTTGGCCAAAGACCTTTTGACGGAGTTCAACGGGGCTCCTATGGCCAACCAAGGCTTGACCGAAGAGCAGGCGAGAAGTGTGTTGGAATTCTTTAGAACCTTAAAATAATATGAACATATGAGAACAATCACCAACCTCAAAACATTGTTTGGGTCGTTTTTATTGCTGCTATTGATTTGCGGTTGTAAAAACGAGTCCAAGAACGAGAACCCCAAAACGGCACCTGCCGTTGCAGAGGCAGAGGAAACCGAAAAAACGGGACAGGCCTTTATCAAAGATGACGAATCTATGCCCAATGTGTTGAACATTGCAATAGGTTCGCCAGATCACACGACCCTTGTCGCGGCGGTACAGGCCGCAGGGTTGGAAAATGCCCTGGTCAACGCGGGTCCGTTAATGGTCTTTGCACCTACCAATGCCGCCTTTGATGCGTTGCCCGAAGGTACCGTGGAAAATTTATTGAAGCCCGAGAATAAAGATGCCTTGGCCAATATTTTGAAACATCATGTGACGCCAGGTAACTACAGTAAAGATTTTTTGAAGAAATTCAAAAAACTGGGTCAGGCCAATGATCAAAATACTACTGTTGAAGTAAAAGGTGATGATGTATATGTAGGAGGCGCCAAAATCATAGCAAGCGTAAAAGCAGGTAACGGAATCGTGCATGTGGTCGACAAAGTCATCTTACCCCCCTCCGAAGAATAACAACCAATAAATAAAAGATAAGAAATGAAGAAAATAGCATATTTAGCAATGAGTATTTTGGGGGTGGCCGCCATAATGAGCAGTTGTCAGCCCAAGAGCAAAACGACCAGTGGAGCGTTGACTTCCAATGCGGCAGAACGGGTATATGTAAACCCGGGTGAGCATGATGAGTTCTACGCTTTTATCTCTGGAGGGTTCAGTGGACAATTGTCAGTTTACGGACTTCCATCGGGAAGACTTTTTAAAGTGATTCCCGTTTTTTCACAAGATGCCGAGAAGGCGTGGGGCTATAACGAGGAAACCAAGCCTATGCTGAACACCTCGCATGGTTTTGTGCCTTGGGACGATTCACACCACCCCGATATTTCGCAGACCAATGGTGAACTTGACGGGCGTTATGTCTTCATCAACGGCAACAATACTCCACGTATCGCAAAAATCGATTTAAGTGTTTTCGAGACCACGGAGATTATCGAAATTCCGAATAGTGCCGGTAACCACAGTTCATCCTTCGTTACCGAGAATACAGAGTATGTCGTCGCCGGAACCCGTTTTTCGGTTCCCGTGCCACAACGCGATATGCCGATCAACGAGTACAAGGGCAACTTTAAAGGGGCACTTTCATTTATCAGTGTCAATCCTGAAGATGGGGGTATGGATATCAAATTCCAGTTGTTGATGCCCGGTTTCGACTACGACCTGTCCCATCCCGGTAGGGGGGCTTCTCATGGTTGGTTCTTCTTCACGACATACAATACCGAAGAGGCAAGTACACTAATGGAGGTAAACGCTTCCCAAAACGACAAGGATTTTATAGCCGCCGTCAACTGGAAGAAAATCGAGGAATATGTGAACAATGGCGGGGGAACAAAAATGCCCGCCAATTATGCGCACAACGTATATGATGAAGAAACCCATACGGCAACTTCTACCATGAAAAAAGAGGTTTTGGTAGTCGATCCCACCGAAGTGCCCGGTGCCGTATTTTTCTTGCCCACCCCTAAGTCACCCCATGGTTGTGACGTGGATCCGACAGGTGAGTATATTGTTGGTAACGGTAAATTGTCAGCCGATTTGACGGTACACTCATTTACCAAAATGTTGGCGGCCATCGAAGGGGAAAAATTCGATGGAGATGCCTATGGCATACCAATCCTAAAATTTGAGGATGTCTTGGCCGGAACGGTCAAAAGTGGTGGACTTGGGCCATTGCACACCGAATTTGACGGAAATGGAAATGCCTATACAACCTTCTTTATCTCATCGGAGGTGGTAAAATGGAATGTAGGTACTTGGGAAGTCATCGACAGGCAACCATGCTATTATTCCGTAGGGCACTTGATGATACCCGGAGGCAATTCAAGGAAGCCATTTGGTAAATATGTAGTGGCCATGAACAAGATTACCAAAGACAGGTATTTGCCCACCGGACCGGAAGTAACCCAATCGGCACAGCTATATGACATTTCGGGAGAGAAAATGGAACTGTTATTGGACTTCCCTACTGTCGGTGAGCCCCATTATGCAGCAGGTATTGCCGCTGATATTGTAAAAGAACGTTCCAAAAAGATTTACGAGTTATCAAAGAACAAGCATGAATATGCTACGACCTCTGATGCCGATGTGCGGGTAGAACGCAACGGAAAAGAAGTACATGTATACATGTCGATGATCCGCAGCCATTTCAACCCTGATAATATCGAGGGAATCAAGGTCGGTGACAAGGTTTATTTTCATGTGACCAATTTGGAACAAGATTATGATGTACCACACGGTGTAAGCATGATCGGTGCGAATACCTCAGAGCTTTTGATAATGCCCGGGCAGACCGAAACATTTGTTTGGGAACCTAAGCAGGTGGGCGTGTGGCCATTTTATTGTACCGATTTTTGTTCGGCATTGCATCAAGAAATGCAGGGGTATGTAAGGGTGTCCCCTGCTGATTCGAACATTGACCTGAAATGGTCTTTGGGCGAATAGATTAACCCTATAGAGTACTTTTTTCAAGCAGAAAAGCGGGTTGAGTTCCAAGACCTTCCCGCTTTTTATTTAAATGATAGTAAATGTCTTTACCATGAAGAAATCGCGAATCATAATGCTATTGGGGGCCTTATTGCCATTGATGCTCTTTTTGTTCCCGTTATGGAATATTACCTTAGAAGCCCCACAGTATCCAACCCCTTTGGGCATGGATATCTATATCAATGACTTTGCCGATGCCAATCCGCACGATATCAAGAATATCAATCTGATGAACCATTATGTGGGCATGAAGTACATTCCCGATGCCATTCCCGAGTTCAAGATTTTTCCTATCGGTATAATCTTGACCACGCTCATCGGTTTGTTCGTTGCATGGAAAGGCAATTACAAATGGTTTCTATACTGGTTTATCATGATGGTCTTGGTCAGTACGGCGGGGCTTATTGATTTCTATCTCTGGGAACACGATTACGGTCACAATCTAGATCCGAGGGCAATTATGAAGTTCACCAATGAAGATGGCACGCCAATGGGCTTTCAACCTCCATTATTTGGTACTAAGGATATCTTGAACTTCAGGGCACACTCGTATCCACAGTTGGGAGCCTATTGTCTTGGTTTAGGCATCGTACTTGGGTTGGTCGCCTTTTTTGTGGGAAGAAAGGAAAATAGATTTCAGGCTTAAATATGAAAAACAAAACATTTTTATTAGGATTCTTGATTTTGGTTCTCGCCTCTTGTAAGGTCGCCCCTGAAGAGATTAACTATGGATCCGATGCTTGCTATTTTTGTAGCATGACCATAGTCGACCAACAACATGCCGCCCAAATTGTTACCAAAAAAGGTAAGGTCTTCAAGTTTGACGCTTCTGAATGTATGATGAACCATTTGGGGGATATCGATAATTCCGAAATCGCTATTTTTTTGGTCAATGATTACAATGCACCCGGAGAATTGATCGATGCAACAAAAGCAACTTATTTGGTGAGCGAGGGAATTCCAAGTCCGATGGGGGAGTTTTTAACTGCCTTTGAAACCATCGGCGCAGCGCAGAAGTCAAAAGTGGAACATGAAGGTGAGATTTATTCATGGGAAGAGCTAATGGACAGGTTCAAAGACTGATCGAAGATAACAATAACAAGAAAATGTATATTAAAAACGATAAGATCGGAAAACAACCTTTCAACAAACTGAACGTTGTGAAATTGGCCAAGACCGATGCACTTGAAATCTTGAGCATCAGTTTGGAGAAAGATGCCATTTTTCCTGAGCATTCGTCGCCTTCCGATGCCCATTTGATTATGCTCGAAGGCGATATGGTATTTTATATCAATGATAAAGAATTCCAGTTGAAAAATGGGCAATACTTCAGTTTTCCAAAAGAAGAGAAGCATTGGGTACGGGCCAACGAAAATTCAAAATTCCTTATTATCAGATAATGAAATGTTCCGACGGCATTTTCGCCCTTTTTTTTCTTTTATTAGGGAATCATTTATGGTGCCAGACCATTGAAATCTGTAAATCTTGTGCCGTAACGACCATAAGGGAGGGCGTGGCCCAGGCTTCCGATTTTGATACCCTGTTGATCAAAAAGGGCACCTATAAGGAATTCAATATAAAGGTCGACAAACCATTGACGCTATTGGGTGAAGATTATCCCGTTATCGATGGCGACGATAAAGGCGAGATCATTACCATCGTTTCCGATAGTGTCACAGTCGACGGACTTTTTATCATCAATGTAGGTACAAGCTATACCGCCGATTATGCGGCCATTAGAGTCGTCGAAAGTGAAAATTTCCTGATTCAAAACGTTGTGCTGGAAAAGCTTTTTTTCGGAATTTATCTTGAAAAGTCGAAGAATGGCAGGGTCTATCACAACAAGATTATTGGCGACGCGGTCGATGAGTATAATTCGGGCAATGGCATTCAGCTTTGGTATTCGAAGAACGTGACGGTCGAACGGAACATTGTGCAGCATGTTCGAGATGGCATTTATCTTGAATTCTCAGACAATATTACAATTCATAACAACATCAGCTCGAACAACCTCAGATACGGACTACATTTCATGTTTTCGAACGATGATATCTATACCGAGAATATTTTCGAGAACAACGGGGCCGGTGTCGCCGTTATGTTCTCGAAGAAGATAAAGATGCAGGGCAATACCTTTAGAAAAAATTGGGGTACGGCTTCGTTCGGAATGTTATTGAAAGAAATCAACGATGCCGAGATCAATGGCAATACCTTCGAAGAAAATACCGTCGGCATCAACATCGAGGGGTCGAATCGGATCGAATACAAAAACAATGATTTCGTCAAAAACGGATGGGCCATCAAGGTGCGTGGGGCCTGTTACACCAATTCGTTCGTAAACAACAATTTTTTATACAATTCTTTTGATATTTCGTACAATAGCAACTTGAACGACAATAAGTTCGAGCGTAACTATTGGAGTGGTTATACGGGCTATGACCTTGATAAGAATGGGATCGGAGATATACCTTATCGACCGGTGAAGCTCTTTTCATATGTCGTAAACCGCACCCCCGAAACCATTGTGCTATTGCGTAGTCTGTTTATGGATATCATCGACTTTTCTGAAAGGGTGTCCCCCATATTTACCCCTGATAATCTATTGGATGCCAACCCCCTAATAAAACCATTACGATGATCAAAATTCAAGGCCTTCATAAAAAGTTCGGTAAGAACCAAGTGCTGTCAGGGGTGGATCTTGAGATAGATAAAGGAGGAATTTTTGCCGTTCTTGGTCCGAACGGTTCGGGGAAGACGACCCTCATCAAAAGCATTTTGGGCATGGTCGTTCCTAATAAAGGTAGTATTTCGGTCTTGGAAACCAACATCAAGAATAGCTGGAAATACCGTCAAGAAATCGACTACCTACCGCAGATTGCCAATTTTCCCGGAAACCTAAGGGTCAAAGAACTTATTCGAATGATAAAGGATCTTCGACGCGAACAGGGCAATGAAGAGCGGTTGATCGACCTGTTCGGCATGCAACCTTTTCTCGATAAAAAATTAAGTACTCTTTCGGGCGGCACCAAGCAAAAAGTGAACATTCTCTTGACCTTTATGTTCGATGGCCCGCTAATGATTTTGGACGAACCTACCACGGGACTGGATCCAGCCTCTTTGATCCGTTTAAAGGAGTTGATTCTTGAAGGAAAACAGAAGGGCAAAACGATTTTGATTACTTCACATATCATGCGGTTTGTAGAAGAAATGGCCGATGAGATCATATATCTTTTAGAGGGCAAGATATATTTTAAGGGCAGTATAGAAGAACTGAAAAACAAGACGGGCCAAACTGATTTTGAGCATGCCATAGCCGATATCTCGATAAATAGCGCCGATGTTTAAAATATTGAAATATAGTTTCTATGATCTGATACGAAGCCGTTGGAGCTATGTGTATTTTCTGTTCTACCTCGCTTTGGGTTTTGTGCTATTGTTTCTTAACAACGATCTCTCGAAAGCGGTAATCACATTAATGAACGTCATTATCGTGTTAGTACCGTTGATCGGTACGATATTCGGGGTCATGTATTTTTACAGCTCCAAAGAATTTACCGAGTTATTGCTGGCCCAACCCCTAAAACGGTCCACTATATTTTTGGGGCAGTATTTCGGTGTGGCCGGATCGCTGACTTTAAGTTTGGCATTGGGTTTGGGCATACCCTTTGTTTTATATGGACTGTTCAGAAGTGAAGCTATTTGGAATTTTTCACTGCTTTTGATCATCGGGTCTTTCTTGACCTTCATTTTTACCGCTTTGGCCTTTAATATTGCAATTTCAAATGAAAATAAAATCAAGGGTTTTGGGTACGCCGTTCTATTATGGTTGTTTTTGGCGGTTATCTATGACGGTTTCTTTTTATTGTCGCTTATTGTCTTTGAGGAATATCCGTTAGATTCATTTTCGTTGGCGGCAACGATGTTCAACCCTATCGACCTGTCAAGGACCTTGATTTTGCTAAAGTTGGATATTTCGGCCTTGTTGGGATATACCGGGGCTGTTTTCAAACAGTTCTTCGGTACAAACCTGGGGTTGACGGTGGCAATGGGGGTATTACTTTTCTGGACGATTTTGCCAGTTTTTCGGCTCGCGTATAAGTCAAAGAAGAAAGATTTCTAAGTCTTCTTACGATGTTGATAGATTTGCATGAACAGCATCGTGCTCATTTTCTGCGCCCTATTTTTGGCGATCCATGCAGTCTCGCCCTCAAAAAGTTCATCGATGGTCGCAAACCAAAGGTTAAGCCAAAGCCCGAAATGTTCAGGGGTAATCGAATGTCCTATTTTTTCATCGACTTTTTGATGGGCGATTACGGGGTTGCCATGATATTTCCGTCGAAGAAAAAGTTGGGTTTCCCAAAAATCGGTAAGCAGTTCAAAATGGTCTTCCCAGTTGGTGATAATAGTATTGAATATGGGCCCGAGTGTATCATCTTTACGGATTTTTCCATAGAATGTCGTCACCAATCGCGAAACATCATCCCTATTTATAATATCCTTTTTTTCTTGATCGTTTTCCACGTCCGATATCTCAAAATTAGTTTTTCATTTGTTTTTTGATGAGTTTTAAGGCCCAATCATAATGACTTGAGGTAGCCGATATCAAATAGGCTCCTAATGAGGTGCTTCCTGTCCAGTGATACTTTTTCTTTGTAAAGAGTTCTTCATTTGAGTGATTTTTGATGATATTTTGAACTTCTTCAAACGAGCTTTTCAATAGTTTTTTAACCTCATCTAAACCGGTTTTGCGATACTTCAATTGAATTTCTTTGTTCAGCTCTGGCATGGTCTTCCATGTATAACCCTCGGCCGGCATCTGCGGTTTTTTTCCTGCCATTCCTATTTTGTACCAATCTAATAGCAAAAGGTGCCAGTGGTGCAGATGTGCCAGTACGTCACCGATATTTCTGTTCAAGGTGCCCTCGCGAAAAGACTTCAATTGTACTTCTTTTGAAAAACTTTCAATAAAGTTGAATAATTTTTCGAAGTTTTTTTGACTTAGTGTCAACAGTTCTTCTTTGGTCTTCGGTCTTGCCATTTTTCAATTGTTTTATTTCTCTATTAACCGCTCGCTACTGGCCTTTTCCAATACTTCCCTATGGTCTGGATGTGCAATCGAGATCAGCGCCTTCGCCCTTTGCTTGAGGTTTTTGCCAAAAAGATTGACGACGCCATATTCGGTGGCCACATAATGTACATGGGCCCTTGTGGTCGTCACTCCGGCACCTTGCCTCAAAAAGGGTACTATCTTGGAGACATTTTTCTTTGTGGTCGACGATATTGCAAAAATAGGCTTTCCTCCTTCTGAAAGTGAGGCGCCGCGAATAAAATCCATTTGACCGCCGACACCTGAAAATTGATAGCTTCCAATGGTATCAGCGCATACTTGGCCGGTCAGGTCGATTTCGATGGCACTGTTTATGGCCGTAACTTTCGGGTTTCTTCTTATTCGGGCCGTATCATTGGTGTAGCCCGAATCCCTAAAATCGCAAATCGGGTTGTCGTCTACAAAATCATATAGTTTTTGGGAGCCTACCGCAAAACAACTGACTATCTTGCCTTTTTTGACCACTTTTTTCTCGCCCGAGATCACACCGCTCTTGACCAACGGTAATATTCCGTCTGAAAACATTTCGGTATGAATGCCCAAGTCTTTGTGGTTGTTCAGGTTTGACAGTACGGCATTCGGAATGTTGCCGATACCCATTTGCAAGGTCGCCCCGTCTTCGATTAACGAAGCTACCTGGACACCTATTTTATTTTCTATTTCAGTAATCTCCGTAGGTTCATGTTGGTGAATGGGCCGGTTCACTTCGATAGCAAGTTCAATTTGGTTGGTATGCACGATACCCGTACCATGGGTCCGGGGCACTTGAGGGTTGATCTGCGCGATTATCTTTTTGGCCGTTCTGATGGCGGGAAGTGCGACATCGACCGACACCCCCAACGAACAGTACCCGTGATTATCGGGCGGTGAAACCTGAACGATGGCTACGTCTAAAGGTAGAATGTTCTGTTTGAACAGAAGGGGAATCTCGCTCAAAAAGATGGGAATGTAATCTGCCCGAAACGTATTTACCCCTTTTCTGACATTTCCTCCGACAAAGCATGAGTTGAGGTTGAAAGCCTTACAATAGGGTTCTTGAGTATATTGGGCCTCTCCCTCTGTATGTATTGAGATGATTTCTACGTTTTCAAGCTCTACATAGCGTTCACACAATGCGTCGATCAGTTCGTTGGGAGTCATTGCCGCTCCTTGAACGAACACGCGATCGCCAGAACGTATTACTGATACGGCCTCGGCCTTTGAAACAATCTTCATTTTTTTGGAATAATTTGAAGGGGCAAATTTCAATAGGAATACCCACTAAAAACATGAGCTATGTCATGTTTCTCAAGATGCTGGTAACAAAAAAGGGGAAACCAATGGTCTCCCCTTCAAATTGCAACAATCTGTGTTAGTTTATAGGTTTGCCCAAATGACTGTTATAGAACTTCCAAGCTTCGGCTGCCACATCACGACCTAATTGTAGTCCTGCTACATTATCAGCTTGAATATGGTAACCGCCCATGACACGCGATATACCGGCCATATTGGCCGTTTCTGTAAAAGTTGGGAATTTGAGTATGACAGGTTCGCCGAAATTTTTCGAATCGGTTTCGGTCATCGAGCCGGGAATCAGTTCGACCTGCTCACCAAAATAATCGTCTCCTGTAAAAAGCCTGAGCGCTTCTCCACAAGCCCCACTAATAGTACTATGGCCAGAAGTATAACTAGGGAAGGGCGGACATAAAAAGATATCGGGCGAATAAGGTCGCCACTGATCGCCCTGCATTTCTATCACACCTTTTCCGGGTCCGCCCCATGCTTTGATGACCTGATCTTGATAGTAATCGTGTACGAGGGCGTACGGCCGCGCATAGTCATAGAACATCTTAGAATCCCATGAGGCAATAAAGGCATCCATTGCGACGATTTCAACAAGAAAATACATTTTTACATCCTCGTCGAGAGTATGGTTGTCCCTTCTGGAAACATCTTGGGCGAATTTTAACCAATGTCCCGCCTGTTGTACCGACTGTGGTCCATCACGCATAAATTCTACCAAAGCTTTGTCTTCATCGGTAAGGTTGGCCTGTAGGTCGATGACTTCTTTGACTTCCTTTTCAAGTTGTTCAGAACCTACCATTGGCGGAGGGCCTGGCCTGAACTGATCGGCAGACTTCAAGGTTATCGGTTTTACATGCTGCCAAAAAGGGGTAAGGCAACCAGGAGCATATTGCCCGCCTTTTCCGTCTGAAAAGTATTTAGGTTGCCAACGATTGATATCCGTATTTAGGTCGGCAGTGTTGACCGGATTGTAGTTCGTATAGTCAAAATAGGGTTCGCCGTTAGATCCTTCTACTTCACCGTACTGGTTACTACCATCGTTCTTTCGGGCTTCGATGACCGCTTTTGCCGCAAGATTGCCAATGCCTTCGGGCGTATTTGGATCCATGGAGACATTATCGGGATCGAGACCCAGTTCGACCATTAGCTTTCGGAACATTTCGGTATCGGAATAATAATATTCCTTCATTGCCCCAAAAGCGGCATAGCTTATGGCGATTTCTTTGTTGCCAATACTATGTTCTTTTGCGGGTCTCCGGTCTACATTCTTCAAGTACACAGGAACTGCATTTTCATCATAGCGTGACCATGCATCGAAAATGGATACGAAAATCAGGCCTAAATAACGGGAGGTTATGGTCGGTCTTGGTTTGAAACGCTCCGTGTCGGATGCCGTGGCATCCAAAGCCATCTTGCCCCATTTATAGGCTACGTTCTCTATACCGGTCGGTTCGTTCGCCTCGACTTCTTGCGCATAAAGGCCATGCGTAAAAAAATATGGGCTCGCTATCAGTAAAAATAAAAAAATGTGTTTCATCTAGTGTTCGAGTATTTGGGCGTTAAATATATGAACCATGCCATGATTTAAAAAATTTTCAAGTCAAAACCCTCGACATAAACTGGTAAAGCTCATGCATCTGCGGTTTTCCTTTATGTTTGCCCACCCTTCCGAAGAAATAGAGCACGACCCACAAAACGACCATAAAGCCCATAAGGGCTAGTTGAAGGGTGTACGATTTGCCCAATGAAGAACTTGAATAGGCCCAAATTCCTAATATGATGAATATGGTCGCAACGCCAAAATGCAGGAACATGAAAAAGGTCCATAGGGTGGGGTTGGGCCCGAAAATACCAAAGAGCCGACTATTGTTTTCATCCATTTCGACAATCTCTAAATGTAATTGTGGAGACCAAAAATGATTGTGCTTCGCATTGAACTTTATAAAAATATGCTCGTCCAACCTTTTTACCAGAAACGGTTTGACCTCTGAGTCTTCAAAAGCCTTAAGCAGTTTCTCGTGATGGTCGGGAACTTCTAACTGAAACCGCGGCCTGAGTACAATGTCGTTCGGTATGGTTTTCACATGTTAGCAGTTATGTTCTAGTTATGGCATTGCACTTCTGCCGTAATCATCTCGGTAACGGGTTTGGGCGACACGTACGGTATGCCCAGACCGAGACCGCGCAATATAAAAAGTAGGGCCACCAGGACCACAAAGGCCGGAATCATTTTTTGTACTTTTCTTCGAGCCCCTACTTTAAGAAGGTTTCCGAAATAGATGGCACTGGTCATGAGGGGAATAGTTCCCAACCCGAACAATACCATGTATAGGCTGCCCTCAACGGCGTTACCCATAGCGATGGCGCCGAACAAGGCCATATAGACAAGGCCGCATGGCAAGAATCCGTTTAAAAATCCAATGGTCAGAAATGTATCCGGGGTTTTCTTTTTGAGCTCTTGACCAAGACGGTTTTTTATACTCGATATAATTCTATAAACCGGCTTTGAAAAGTTGTATTTGGCAAATGTTCTGTAAGGAACGAGTACTATAACGATCATCAAGACACCGATTGCAATCGATAGTTTTTGTTGCATTCCGAAAATATACAGGCCTTTGCCCACGAGACCAAAAACCAGCCCGATAATGCCATAGGCCATGAGCCTTCCGAAATGATAGATAAATATCTGACCGAATTTTTTAAAATTGTTCGACCTGTCTACCGGAAGCATAAAGGCAATGGGGCCGCACATGCCCACGCAGTGGAGGCTTCCCATAAGACCCAGTATTATTGCGGATAACAGCATTTCAATAGGTTATACTTTCTTTGTGCAAATATTCCTCTCCTAGATACTTCCATGAGATTTTTATGTCCCAGCGACCATCCAACAGGCGTTTGTCAGGTATGAGCAAATGTGAATTGGATAAACTTATGGGTAAGTCGAAATCCAAGTGCTTATTGGATGGTCTATATAGGAACACATTGCCTTCTAACTTTTTAGTATCTACCTTCTCAGGAAAGACGACCAACAACCCGTCAGGTGTTCTTTTTAACTTTAATTTGAGATCGGCATTCTTGGCACTGGTCTCTGCGTCGATTTCTTTTTGGTAACCAAGCTCGTCTTTATAATAATCTTTTGTGACCAAATCGTGATTGGCGCGATCATCGGTTGCCATGCGAACTACAAAGAATAGTATAAAACTTATGAATACGATGAAAGCGATTACGATGCCTGTTCCCCAATTTATTTTCATAGTATTCTAATTATAGCTTCTCGGCGCCAAAAATCTTGCAGTTGTCGTTTCGACCAATTTATCATTGCTATAGACCCCGATTTTCAGTTTGTCTTTATCACCATTGAGTTCAGATGCGTTGATTTCGATGAACAAGGTGCCCTCGGCCAATTCTTCGGCAGGTACAATGAAACTTTCGTGGCGTACCAGTTTGATTTCTCCTTTATGGGATATCAATCTAAAGGTAACATCTTTGACATCTTCGGTAGTTTTATTCAACAACTTATAGGTATATACATTGCTTATAATATTGCCTTCCTTGTGTTCGTATAACTGCCCGGGCAACCTTAGAATGTTGGCCTCTAGGTCGTTTCTCAAGAAAAGCATACCGATCAATACCCCTGTCAAAATGGTCAATACGGCGGTATAGCCTTTCAGGCGCGGGGTGAACTTGAATTTTTCTTTTTTGGTAATCTCGTCTTCACTGGCATAGCGGATCAACCCTTTTGGGAGGTTTACCTTTTCCATTATGGTATCGCACTCGTCGATGCAGGCGGTACAGTTTACGCATTCAAGCTGGGTCCCGTTTCTGATATCTATTCCCGTCGGACAAACGTTCACACATTGAGAACAATCGATACAATCGCCATGGCCGAGTGCCTGGCGGTCTTCGTTCTTTCGCCATTTTTTTCGACCGTTTTCACCTTCGCCCCTTTTATGGTCGTAGGCTACGACAATCGATTTGTTGTCCAATAGAACGCCCTGCATTCGTCCATACGGACAAGCGATGATACAGACCTGCTCTCTGAACCATGCGAACACAAAATAAAAGACTGCCGTAAAGATCAATAGTGAGACCATTGTACTGATGTGGCGTAACGGCCCGTCTGTGATGTATTGGATTAGGCGATCGCTACCTATGAGATAGGCCAAGAAAACATTGGCTATGATAAATGAAATGATAAAGAAAATCGTCCATTTTAATACCCGTTTCCTGATTTTCTCCGCATTCCAAGGTTGGCGGTCCAATTTGATCTGTGCGCCGCGGTCGCCGTCGATCCAATATTCGATCCTTCGAAAGACCATCTCCAAAAAAATAGTCTGGGGGCACATCCATCCGCAGAAAATACGCCCGAAAGCTACGGTGAACAGGGCGATAAAAATGACCCCGATAATCATCGAGATTACAAAGAGGTGAAAATCCTGTGGATAAAACGGGAAACCGAAAATGTTGAAACGACGTTCAAGAACATTGAACATCAAGAACTGGTTACCGTTGATTTTTATAAAAGGTGAGGTCACCAAGAAAATCAACAAGAAATAGCTGACGTATTTTCGGTAGTTGTAAAACTTGCCACTCGGTTTTTTAGGAAAAACCCAAGCCCTTTTGCCATCTTCTTTAATGGTGCCGATGGAATCCCTAAAATTTTCCTGATCCTGTGCCATTTCTTTTTCCTTCTGCTCAGCTAGTCCCTCACGACCTCATTGGGAATATTGTAATCAATTGATCGCCACCGTTGTCGAGTCGGTTACGACTATGGTCGAATCAGTGACCTGTTCGGGAATTTCCTGTTTCGGTACGTTCGGATCTACCCATAGCTCACCTTCTGGAGCTTTCGGATTGGCGGGCGTGGTACCGGTTATTTCTTGCAAAATGTAGCTTGCTACCTGTGCCATTTCGACCGGTTTAAGGGTTTGTTTCCATGAAATCATACCCTTGCCGTCGCGACCGCCTTCCGATATGGTCGTAAATACTTCTTTAATACCTCCTCCCAAGATCCAGTGGTCGTCGGCCAGGTTCGGCCCGATACCGCCACCGCCATCGGCCATATGGCAGGCTACACAGTTGTTTTCAAAAACCGTCTTGCCCGCGCTAATGTCGGCTGCATCGGTCAAAAGCTCAACGGTACTGGCATCTACCAAACCTTTGGCCGTTTTTTTGTAGGCCTCGATTTCCAATTGGGCAGCGGCTACTTCCTGTTCATACTCCAAATCTTGGTCGTAATCTTTAAAAATATGGAACCTTACCAAATAGATGACACCGAAAATAATGGTTGCATAGAACATCCAGACCCACCATGGCGGCAAATTGTTGTCCAATTCACGAATACCGTCGTAATTGTGATCGAGAATGATTTCGCCCTCTTTCTCGATGGGTTTGTTTCCAGTGATTTTTTTCCAGAAATTTTTGCCCCATTCCCATTCCCAGGCCTTTGACTTCGATTCGAGATAACGGGTCTGTGCCTCTTTGGTCATTGATTGGAACATCACATTTTCAACCGAATTCAGAATTAATTCGATGGCGATCAAGATCAACAATACCATCAACATGAAGAACTGGGTGATCGGGTATTCGATAAAGGCCGGTTTGTCACCGGAATCTATAAAGTATTCCATCAGTCCGAGAATGAGGAAAAACAGTACGGGGATGCGTATCCACCAAGGAATATTCGTTCTCATAATAAATCTTCTTTAGGTTGGTTGTTATCATTTTCCAAAGGCAGTTCGCTGACTTCTTTGATGTACGCTTTCGAGGCGGTAAATACCCACCAAAAAAGCAGCGCAAAAAAAACAAAGAAGATAAGTAGCGATATCATGGGGTAGGTAGCTACACCTTCGATACTCTCCATGTGGTTTTTTACAAATTTTAGCATGACTCTTTTTAGATGTTAGATTTTAGAAGTGGGATGTTCGACTGGATCGTTGAAAAATATCGTCCTCTTTTCTTTAATCCGATGTCGAACATCCCATATCCTATTTATTTTGAGATAGCATTTCGTCAGTATCCTTTACTTTGATATCCGTACCCAAACGTTGCAGGTAGGCTATGAGCGAGACGATTTCCCTGTCGCGCATTTCCACGAATTCCTGACCGTTTTCGGCGGCATATTTTTTGTCGGCCTCATAAGTCTTGGCAAAATCGGGATCCGTATAAAGGTTTTTCTCTATTTGCTCGGCCTGTTCGGCCATATTGGCCTGGGCATTGGCAATATCCTCGTCCGAGTAGGGAACACCCAACGAGACCATGGCCCTCATCTTGGCCTCTATTCCGCTACGGTCATGTTTATTGCGTACCAGCCATTGATAGGCGGGCATAATGGAACCTGAAGAGGTACTCTGCGGGTCGTACATGTGGTTCAAGTGCCAGTTGTCGGAGTATTTCCCACCGACCCTTAATAAATCGGGGCCTGTACGTTTGCTGCCCCATAGGAAGGGATGGTCGTATACGAACTCTCCCGCTTTGGCATATTCACCATAACGCTCTACTTCACTTCTGAAAGGCCGGATCATTTGAGAGTGGCATCCCACACAACCTTCGCGTATGTACAGGTCGCGACCTTCCAGTTCCAATGGGGTGTAGGGTTTTACACTTGTTATGGTCGGAATGTTCGATTTGACCAAAATTGTCGGTACGATCTGGATGATGCCCCCGATCAAAATGGCAACGGTGGCCAAAATCGTCAGTTGGATCGGTTTACGTTCCAACCAGGTATGAAAGGTCTCCCCGGCGGTTCTATGCTTGGCCACACGTGTCAATGGAGCAGCCTCGGCAAGTTCGTCCTCGACCTTGCTGCCTGAACGGATGGTGACCACGACATTGTAGATCATTACAATGGCACCAATAATATATAGGCTTCCGCCGATAGCACGCATCCAATACATGGGTATGATTTCGTTGACCGTTTCCAAAAAGTTGCCGTAGACCAACGTGCCATCAGGATTGAAATCCTTCCACATCAAGGCCTGGGTGAAACCTGCGACGTACATCGGCAATGCATAAAGAATGATGCCCAAGGTGCCTATCCAAAAGTGAAAATTTGCCAATCCGACCGAAGCCAATCGTGTCTTGAACATTTTCGGTACCAACCAATAAATCATACCAAAGGTCAAGAAACCGTTCCAGGCCAGGGCCCCTACGTGTACGTGGGCAATGATCCAATCACTAAAGTGAGCGATAGCGTTCACATTTTTAAGGGAAAGCATCGGCCCTTCAAAAGTAGCCATACCGTAGCCGGTAATGGCGACCACCATAAATTTTAAAGTCGGGTCGGTACGAACCTTGTCCCATGCCCCACGAAGGGTAAGTAATCCGTTTATCATACCGCCCCAAGAAGGTGCGATCAACATAACCGAAAAGGCGACCCCAAGGTTTTGTGCCCAATCAGGTAGTGCGGAATACAATAAATGGTGAGGGCCGGCCCATATATAGATAAAAATCAAGGACCAAAAGTGAACGATCGACAGTCGATACGAATAGATAGGCCTATTTGCCGCTTTGGGCACGAAATAATACATGAGTCCCAAAAAAGGAGTGGTCAAGAAGAATGCCACCGCGTTATGACCGTACCACCACTGAACCAGGGCATCTTGAACACCAGCATAGACCGAATAACTTTTCAAGGCACTTACCGGAAGTTCGAGACTGTTAAAAATATGGAGTACCGCCACCGTTACAAAAGTGGCAACGTAAAACCAAATGGCAACATATAGGTGACGTTGCCGGCGCTTGATCATTGTACCGATCAGGTTGACACCGAAAGCGACCCAGATCAAGGCAATGGCGATATCGATAGGCCATTCAAGTTCTGCATATTCTTTAGAGGTGGTGTAGCCCAAAGGCAAGGTGATGGCCGCGGCAACGATTATCAATTGCCAGCCCCAGAAATTGATGTTGCTCAGCAAATCACTGAACATACGTGCCTTTAATAAACGTTGGGTGGAGTAATATACGCCTGCGAAAATGGCATTGCCCACGAATGCAAAAATAACCGCGTTGGTGTGCAATGGCCGTAAACGTCCAAAACTCAACCAAGATATGCCATCGGTCATATTCGGGAATAAGAACATAAAGGCCAACAATAGGCCTACGGTCATACCCACTATACCCCACAGCATTGTCGCATAGAGGAATTTTTTTACGATCTTGTTATCATAATAGAACTGCTGTACTTCCATAATCAAACTTTTTTATTTAGTTGGTTTTTCTTTGTTAGGTTTTTTGTTTTTCAGTTTTTTTGATGAAGCCTGAATCGTTGTAGGTTTGACCAATTCGTCATCGAACAGCATACGTACCGATGGAGTATAAGAATCATCGTATTGTCCACTTTTGACGGACAAAATAAATGCTGCGAAGAAGATAACGGCTACAACAATACTGATTGTCAATAACACATAAATAACACTCATACCTACCTGAATTCGGATGTAAAACTACATAGCGGCTTTATTAATAAACATGACATATATCATGTTCATGGATTATTTCAAATTTCTTCCCAATAAATTGGTCATCAAGGTCGCAAAGGCGACTACGCTAATCGAACTCAGTGGCATTAGAACTGCAGCTATTACGGGCTGTAATTGGCCCGTTACCGCGAAATAGAGTCCGACCAGATTGTATAGTAACGACAGTACGAAGCTGAGCTTGATAATTTTCATTGCTTTTTTGGACGCGAGGATATAAGCGTACAATTGCCGAAATTTCGAAGCATCCAAAATTCCATCACAGGCAGGGGAGAAAACGTTGACGTTTTCCGAAATGGCGATACCTACGTCGGCCTGAGCCAAGGCGCCCGCGTCGTTCAGTCCGTCACCTACCATCAACACTCTTTTGTTCTTTTCTTGTAAAGCTTTTATGAACCTTAATTTATGCTCGGGCTTTTGGTTGAAATAGAAAGGGGTAAGTTTCGGGAGCAGTGTTTCAAGTCTCGTTTTCTCGCCCGCATTGTCCCCAGAAAGAACAGCGAGATTCAACGTTTCCGACATTGCTTGAAAGACTTCCGAAACACCGTCTCGATATTGATTGTGAAATATATATTTGCCTTTGTAGCTATCATTGCTGCTAATATGCACCGAGGTGTTCAATACATCCGATGGTTGCTGGTTTCCGACAAAATCCGCCGATCCGATCTTAATACTTCCGTCACCCTTCGTGCCTTCGACGCCTTTGCCCAAATGTTCTTCGTATTCATCCAATGTATAGATATTCTGTTCGGCCAACAATTCATATAGCGTTCTGCTCAATGGATGGTTCGAAGCGCGAAGCGTATTTTTCAAAAGAGACTCTTCTTGCGCCGTCAACGGCATTCCTTCGTAAGTCGCCGTACTTCTTTTTGTGGTCGTGATGGTTCCGGTCTTGTCGAAGATCGCCGTGTCGATCTGGGCCAATTGTTCGATTGTTCGTGTATCTTTTAGGTAGAATTTTTTTCGGCCGAATATTCTCAACATGTTGCCCAGGGTAAATGGTGCGGCCAGGGCAATGGCGCAAGGGCAGGCTATAATAAGCACCGCCGTAAATACGTTCATGGCCTTGCCCGGGTCGAAATAAAGCCAAAAGGCCGTTGCCACGGTCGCTATTGTCAATACAGCCAGCGTAAATCGCTTGCCGATACTGTCAGTCAAGGTTTGGAATTTACTCGCTTTATCTTCCTGAAAAACAGCATTGCCCCAAAGTTGCGTCAAATACGATTGTGAAACCGATTTAAGGGCTTCCATCTCTATGGCGCCCTGCAATTGTTTGCCACCTGCAAAAACCTTGTCGCCCGATTCCTTGCGTACCGGGTGCGATTCTCCGGTGACAAAACTATAATCAATGCGCGCATTTCCACTGATAAGGATTCCATCGACCGGAATCAATTCGCCATTGCGGATCAGCAACCGATCACCCCTCTTGATTTGATGAACCTGGGTGCTTTCTTCCTTACCGTTCGAGGTTATACGGGTTATGGCAATCGGAAAATACGATCTATAATCGCGCTCAAAAGAAAGAAACGAATAGGTCTTCTGCTGAAAGAACTTGCCCAACAATAAAAAGAACACCAATCCGGTCAACGAATCGAAAAAGCCGCTTCCCCAATCGAAGATGATCTCTATGGTACTGCGCATGAAAAGTACGAGAATACCCAACGCGATAGGTACGTCTATGTTCAATATTTTAGAGCTGAGGCCCTTGTAGGCCGAAATAAAATAATCCCTTCCGGCATAAAAGACAACGGGAAGCGAAAAAGCGAACATCAGCCAACGAAAAACATCCTCATAGCGGTTGAGCCAAAACTCGCCACCAGATTCGGTACTTGATGACAAGTCAAAATAATCGGGAAAGGAAAGGAACATTACATTGCCGAAGGCGAAGCCGGCAACCCCCAATTTGTAGACCAGGCTCCGATCGTTTCCTTTTTTCTCGTTGTCGAAATCATCCAGCGAAATGTAAGGTTCATAACCTATACGGGCCAGTAATACGACCAATTCCTTAAGTGAAATATCGGTGCTTTTGTACGATACGCGTATTGTTTTTTTAGGAAAATCAACTTGCGAATCGGTAATATGGGCATTGAGTTTTTTAAGGTTTTCAAGCACCCAGATACACGAACTACAGTGAATATGCGGAATGTAAAGATTTACGATCTGAAGGCCATTATCATTGAATTCCGTCAATCTTTCGATAATGTCTAGATTGTCGAGAAAATCGTATTTTCCCTCGATGGAGTTTGGGGTAGCGCCCGCTGCCGCCTGAATATCATAATATTGCGAAAGGTCATTGCTTGAAAAAATTTCGTAAACCGTCTTGCAGCCGTTGCAACAGAATTCTTTTTCGTCGAATTCGATCGGGTCTTTGCCACAATCATCACCACAATGATAGCAATTGCGTCTATCCATTATATTTGCTTATACCTAGGGCAAAGGTGCAAAGCGAAGACCATACATAAAATGATAATTGTCAGGTTTTGCTTATATTGCCAATACTAAATTTGTGATCAAGGTATAAAAATTATGGAGATGGAAAGTAGGTGTGAAAATTGTATCATTCGACAGTTTAACGCGCTTCGCGCCATGAACAAGGATGAGCTGAAAAAAGTTTCTGATTCCAAGGTTTTTAAAAAGGTCAAAAAAGGCGAGGCACTTTTTGAGGAAGGTGAAAAATTGGACGGCGTATTCTGTGTTCGTAACGGGGTTTCCAAATTATCGAAGTTAAGTGCCAATGGCAAGGATCAAATCGTAAAATTGGCCAGTAAAGGCGAGGTAATGGGGCAGCGTTCGGTCATAGCCGAAGAGTTGACGAATTTAAGTGCCGTTGCCATTAGCGATATGGAGGTTTGCTTTATTCCGAAGGAAATTATATCCGATACCTTGAACACGAACCCCAATTTTGCCGTGGAAGTATTAAGGCACATGGCCCATGACCTAAAGGAAGCCGATGACGTTATCGTGAACATGTCGCAAAAAACGGTCAAACAACGCATGGCAGAGGCCTTTCTTTACCTTAAGAACAATTACGGTGAAGACGATGATGGATTTTTAAGCCTGACACTTTCGCGTGAAGATTATGCAAACGTCGTAGGTACGGCCACTGAATCGTGTATTCGAATTATTTCGGACTTCAAAAAGAATGGCTTTATTAAGACTTCCGGAAAGAAAATTGGGGTCATAGAAGAACGAAAACTTTTAGATTTGGTCGAAGGGTTTTGAGATAGGTCATACCCGCTCTATGAGTTCATGAAAAATGCCCAAACGGCAAAGCCGTTTGGGCATTTTCATTTTTGATTATTTGTCTGGGTTCTATGCCGAATGCTGTTTTGCCCTACCGGTAAATCGATTTACAAACCGGTATTGATTACTGTGCAGCATTTATTGGTAGAGTTCTTCGTTCACTTCGACGGGAATCTGCAGATTGGGAAACTTGATTTTGTAAAGATTGTCATTTCCCCTTTCGAGAAGTGAAACGTTGATAGCTTCTTTCTTCATGATCTAAGTTTTTTTTGGAATGTTAAACTATTAAAAATGAACGCTTGACAATATGTCAAAACCTTGATCAAGGCCATTTAAAACCTGATATATGTCATAGTTTCGGTTTTTGTCTTGCTCTAGTTTTACGCTATGATTTTTACGAACGAAATGAAGAACATTCTAATACCTACCGACTTCTCTGAAAATGCTTGGAATGCGATTCGGTATGCCATCGAACTCTATAAAAATGAGGAGTGTACTTTTCATTTATTGAACACCTATACCCCGGCAATAGCCAGTAGCCGTTTTATGGCCTCAGGTTCCAGTACCGTTATGTCAGGAGATGGGGCAAGGCTGCATTCTGAACGCGGATTGAAAGAGGTTTTGCTGCGGATCAAGTCGAATTCATATTATAAGAATCACAGCTTTAAGACCATATCTTCATTTAGTTTATTGATAGATCAGGTAAAGGAGACCGTCGAAGACCACAATATCGATTTGGTCGTAACCGGTACCAAAGGAGCATCGGGCCTCGAAGAAGTTTTTATGGGCAGTAATACGGTACGAATTATCAAGGCCGTAAAAAATTGTCCGGTCTTGGCGGTTCCAGAGCATTTTGAATTTGCCACGCCGAACGAAATTGCCTTTGCGACCGACTTCAACCGATTCTTTACCCAATCTGAATTGCGACCGATATTTGAAATGGCAAACGCCTTTGCCGCTACCATACGCATTGTTCATGTACAATATGAGATCAAGGCATTGACCGAGCTACAGCAGTTCAATTTGAACATGCTGCGCAAATATTTTGCTGATGTCGAACATTACGTTCATACGGTCTCTGAATTGAATTCCGTTTCCAAAACCCTTGAGGTATTTGCCAAAGAGCTGGATATACATCTTTTGGCAATGCTGAATTTTCAGCATAGTTATATGGAAAAAATTACCCGAGAACCTGTTATTAAACGTGTAGCCTTTCATACTCAGATTCCATTGTTGGTTATACCTGAGTTAGGGATGGGTAAACCTTCCACAAACAAGGAGAGGCGGGCAATGTCAGTTTCCGATTGATCGGTTTTTATCGAAAACATAACACTGACGAATTCGTAGTTTGGCCGTCTTGTGTTGGTCATTGTCAAAACCTTTGTTATCTTTGCCGTGTTGTGTTGTGACCCATAACCCTTAGGCGGGTTAGGGCCAATGAAAGGCTTTCCATAAAAGGAAGGCTTTTTTTGTTTCTTCTTTAGGAGGCAGGCCTACGTCTGTCACATTTCGAATTCCACAGAAGTTTCCTTAATTTTTAGAAAATACCGCAACTTTTGTCAGCCTTTGCAAAAGTATAAGGTCTTGGACGCTCGAATCGGTAGGAGTACCGTAAAACTTCAACATGGGATTGCCAAAGCAGTATTTGTCGTATTTTTATGGAAGACTAAATTCTTGGTATTATGCCCTTATATCACAAACTCGGAAGAATTCCCCAGAAAAGACACACGCAATTCAAAAAGGAAGACGGAACCCTGTATTATGAACAGTTGTTCGGTACCATTGGCTTTGATGGAATGTCGTCGTTGATGTACCACGTTCACCGACCGACACAGGTTAAAGATGTGGGGAAGACTTTGGATATTTCTCCGAGGGCCGCGGTCGATTACAATATCAAATCACGATTGTTAAAGGGTCTTGAGATTAAGCCCAAGGATGATTTTTTGGAAAGTAGAAAGGTAGTGCTTTTCAATGGCGATGTTCATGTTGGCCTGGCGGCGCCAAAAAAATCAATGACAGATTATTTTTATAAGAACACCGATGCCGATGAACTTTTATTTGTCCATAAAGGAACGGGAACTTTAAAAACTATGCTCGGTGAAATTCCATTCGAATATGGCGATTATCTTTTGATTCCAAGAGGAATGATCTATCAAATGGAGTTCAATACAAATGACAATAGGCTTTTGATAACCGAATCGTATCATCCGATCTATACCCCGAAAAGATATCGTAACTGGTTTGGGCAACATCTTGAACATTCTCCATTCTGCGAACGGGATTTTAAGTTGCCCCAAAACCTAAAGACCCACGATGAGAAGGGAGAGTTTTTGATAAAGGTCAAGAAACAAGGGCAATTGCACCATTTGATTTATGCAACGCATCCTTTTGATATCGTTGGCTGGGACGGTTATAATTTTCCCTACGGATTTTCCATACATAATTTCGAGCCCATCACGGGCCGTGTGCACCAACCGCCCCCGGTACACCAGACTTTTGAGACCGCTGCTTTTGTTGTCTGCTCGTTCTGTCCACGATTGTACGATTACCATCCCGAGGCGATACCGGCACCCTATAACCATTCGAACATAGATTCTGATGAAGTCTTATATTATGTCGATGGCGATTTTATGAGCAGAAAGGGTATCGATCAAGGCTATATTTCATTGCATCCGGCCGGTATTCCACATGGGCCGCACCCCGGTACTTATGAGGCAAGTATTGGCAAAAAAGGCACCGAAGAACTTGCCGTAATGATCGATACGTTCAAACCATTGCAATTGACGCAGGCTGCCCTGGATATCGATGATGGCAAGTATTATCAAAGTTGGTTGGAATAAAACTTAATAAGAGCCATGTGTTTAAGAGTTATTTCCTTATTTACGATCGTAATGTTCGCGTTCAAGGTTCATTCACACCCGACCGGTAATTTGATCGTTGTTAACGATTACGTGCTTTGGTCGTACATCAATCCCGTGCAAGACAAAGACCACCATGCTTGTATCATGATTTGGAAGGAGGGTACGGAACCTAGACCGTTGATAACCTCTAAGTTTCCCGCAAGTGATTTTATGGCCTACGCCAAGAGCAGAACGGTTTATCTCATCGAAAGAAAATATATTCAAGAAAATGACACGTTTGAGGCAAGAGTTTTGAAAGGGTCTTTAGATGGCGAATTTGAAGAGATTTGGCCTTGGTTCAAAGATGAATGGAGAATTGGCGAGGGTGGTTTCGCAATGCCTTCAGATGATGAAATAGTTTTTTGCAGCTATCCGGATATTTTAAGATTGAAAAAAGGAAAGGCCCCGAAACCTTTTCTCGAATTCGGACGAGAAGTGAAAAGGGCAAGATTTTTGACCGATGGCAACATTCTATTATTGGCCGATGATAGATGTTGGTTGACCGATGATCAAGGCAATGTTTTTAAGGAATGGAAAAACCTGATAGACGAAAATGTCGATGAACCTCCCCTAGGTAGGAATCAAATCTTCGATGTCGATTATTCGGATGGAAAGTTGTTGGTGGCCTATTGGGGAAAAAGATGTTTTTATAGTATCGATGAAAACGGAAACAGGGAAATAGTCTGGCAATTAGATGACCCAGATACGCCCCATTGGGTCGCTTTCAGGGGCAATGAAAGATTATTGTTCGCCTCGAAATTGATTTTCGACGGTAGTATGCCCAGACCAAGGCTTGTCTCTGTGAACGACAAGGAAACCAAGCCCGTATGGATCACGGATTGATCTTGGGCTTGTTGTCATATAACCTCTATTTTCTTATTGACCGTTCAAAGAAGTTATAGTAAAGTGAACCAATGATGCCGCCAACTTGGCAGTTTGATCGTCGATGTCGTATTTCGGGTTCATTTCGGCAATATCGAATGAAACCATTTTTTGTGATTTGATGATAAGTTCCAATGACTCCAATACGATTTGAGTACAAAAGCCCATTGGAGAAGGGGCACTGACCCCTGGTGCATAGGCCGATGAAAACCCATCCAGATCTATGGTCACGTAGATATGGTCTACTTGTGCGATAAAATCCAATAATTCTCGCACCACAATTTTAGGGTACGACATTGAAAACTTTTCGCTCGGCATATAGGTAACGTCCAATGCTTCGGCGGTTACGAACAATTCGGCATCGTTCGCATCTTTTCGAACGCCCAGACAGAGGTATTTGAATGCCGAACCATCTTCTTTACAATCTTCGGCAATTTGAAAGAAAGGGGTGCCCGAGTTGTTTCCTTTTGAATTATTCCGTAGATCGAAATGTGCATCAAAGTTGATAATGCCGAGCGACTTGCCGCTTCCTAAATGCTTTCTGATACCGTTGTAATGTCCGTAGGCAATGTCATGTCCGCCACCCAATAGAATGGGAAAGGCACTGCTGTTCAAGAGCTGGTGTACTTTTTCAGTTACAAGATCTTGGGTCGCTTCCATATTTCCGTCAGAACATTGGATCGTGCCGATATCGAGAAACCGTGTGCCGGTATCCAAATGATTGGGCATTTTGCCCAATTGTTTTCGAATGGCATCAGGGCCTTCGAAAGCCCCCGTTCTACCATGGTTTCTCTTGACACCTTCGTCACAGGCATAGCCTATTATCGCAAATGTTTTTTGGGGATGTTCCAAGTTCGATTCATTTAGATCAACGAACTCTACTTTTTCATGCAAGTAAAGTTGTCGGTCAGAAATTCTGCCAGTCCACAGTTTTTTATCAGGTTTTACAAAGTTGCCCATAGGGTTTAATCGAATAGGTTTTCTAGTAATCCGTCCTCTACTAAATTGGGTAAAGTGACCTTGAGTTCGGGCGTGCGCTCCATTTCCCTTTTGATGGCGAACACGGCTTCTGCGTTACGCGCCCAGCTTCTACGCGATATGCCATTGTTCACATCATAGAACAGCATATTTTTCAACTTTTTGGAAGCTTCCCCGCTTCCATCGAGCACCATGCCGAACCCGCCATTGATCACCTCGCCCCAACCGACACCACCGCCATTGTGGATGGATACCCAGGTAGCTCCTCGAAAACCGTCGCCAATGACATTGTGAATGGCCATATCGGCGGTAAATTTGCTTCCATCGTAAATATTGCTCGTCTCCCGGAACGGGGAGTCGGTACCGCTTACATCGTGATGATCCCTTCCTAGAACTACCGGCGCTGAAATCTTGCCTGAAGCGATGGCCTGGTTAAAGGCTTCCGCAATCTTGGTCCGTCCTTCAGCATCGGCATATAGGATCCTTGCTTGGGAACCAACGACCAACTTATTTTGTTCGGCCTCCGAGATCCATTTAATGTTATCCTGCATTTGCTGTTGGATTTCTTCCGGTGCATTTGCCTTGATCTCCTTCATGACGGTCAATGCGATCGCATCCGTTTTTTGCAGGTCTTCCGGTTTTCCCGAAGTGCATACCCAACGAAAAGGCCCGAATCCGTAATCAAAGCACATGGGCCCAAGAATATCCTGTACATAGGAAGGATATTTAAAATCAATTCTATTCGTAGCAAATACATCGGCCCCGGCACGTGAGGCCTCCAATAAAAAGGCATTTCCGTAATCGAAGAAATAAGTACCCTTTGCGGTGTGCCTGTTTATCGCCGCTGCGTGCTTTCTAAGGGACTCCTGAACTTTTGTTTTAAAGGTGTCAGGGTCTTCACTCATCATGCGATTCGATTCCTCAAAAGAAAGCCCGACCGGATAATAACCCCCTGCCCAGGGGTTGTGCAACGATGTCTGGTCCGACCCGAGGTGCACGAAAATGTTTTCTTTGTCAAAATGCTCCCAAACATCGACCACGTTGCCGATAAAGGCAAGTGAAACGACTTCCTTCTTTTTGATCGCCGATTTTGTTCTGAGAACCAAACTATCCATATCGACGATGAGCTCATCGACCCAGCCCTGTGCGTGTCTTTTGGTAGCTGCCGCCGTATTGACCTCGGCACATACCGTGATACATCCGGCAATGTTGCCCGCTTTTGGCTGGGCGCCGCTCATACCTCCAAGGCCGGCCGTCAAGAAAACTTTTCCGGCCGGGGATTCATCCTTTTTCAAAACCTTGCGAAAAGCGTTCATAACGGTAATGGCCGTACCATGCACGATTCCTTGTGGGCCGATATACATATACGAACCAGCGGTCATCTGACCGTACTGGGTCACTCCGAGGGCATTGTATTTTTCCCAGTCGTCTGGCTTGGAGTAATTGGGAATCATCATGCCGTTCGTAACTACCACACGAGGCGCTTCTTTTGAAGATGGAAACAACCCCATCGGATGTCCCGAATAAATGTGCAACGTCTGCTCTTCGGTGATGGTGGCCAGGTATTGCATTGTCAGAAGGTATTGCGCCCAATTCTGGAATACGGCACCGTTGCCCCCATATGTGATCAGCTCCTCCGGATGTTGTGCCACTGCCGGATCCAGATTGTTTTGGATCATTAGCATGATGGCTGCGGCCTGAGGTGTTTTAGCCGGGTATTCCCCAATCTGACGTGCATATATGTCATAACTTGGTTTGAAACGATGCATATAGATTCGACCATATCGTTTCAATTCTTGGGCAAATTCCGCGGCCAGCTCGGTGTGCCAGGCTTTGGGAAAGTAGCGTAGGGCATTGCGAACAGCCAACTTTTTTTCAACCGGGGACAGGATTTCTTTGCGTACGGGTGCATGATTGGCGTTGGCTTCATATTTTTTTATTGGGGGAAGCTTTGCCGGGATGCCTTGTAATATTTCTTCTTTAAAGTTCATTTGACTATGTTCGTTATACGTTATACGTTATACGCTATACGCTATACGCTATACGCTGTTCGCCATTCGCCATACTTCATACTTCTAACCTTGTACTCGGTACTTTTCAACTATGTTTATCAAAAACTTTCGTTCCGTTCTTCCAGACGCTGCACGGTTTTAGGTTGCCCTGGTTGTATAAAATTTCCTTGTAATCATCTGTATGGAAAATGGCAAGGTCGGCCAAAAAGCCTTTCGTGAGTTGACCACGGTCTTGCAATTTCAGGGCGGCCGCTGCCCGAAACGTAATTCCCGCCAAAACTTCTGCATTCGATAACTTCTCGAAAGCTCCCAAAATGGCCGCCTGGGTCAACAGATCGCCCATGGGTGCCGAACCAGGGTTATGGTCGCTCGCAATGGATACGGATCCGCCGGCATCTAAAATCTTGCGGGCCGGCGTAAAGGAACATCCTAGCCCTATGGAGGCTCCGGGCAAGGCAGTGGCAATGGTGCCGCTTTTGGCCAAAAGTTCGATTTCACGTTCCGCGCTAGCTTCCAAATGGTCTGCGCTAAGTGCTTCAAAATCCACCGCGACCTGGCTACCTCCGGTTGTAAATTGGTCGGCATGTACGGTGAGGTCGAAACCCATATTCTTTCCTTTTTGAAAATACGGGGCGATTTGTTTGGCAGAAAAGGCACTTTCCTCGATGAAGGCGTCGATTCGGGTTGTGAGGCCTTCTTGTTTTAGAATGGGAAAAAGTGTGGTCGCCATTTCATTCAGGTAATCCTCCGCACTTCCTGCAAAATCCTTGGGAAGCATATGTGCCGCGAGACAGGTCGGAACCAAATCTGCATAGGTTTCCATATTGGCCCTTCTTATGGCCCGTAGTATCTTCAGTTCTTCATCAACGGATAACCCATAACCGCTTTTTACCTCTATCGTGGTCGTGCCGTTTTTTAAATGTCTTTTTGCGATTTTGGCTGTATTTTTTACGAGGTCTTCTTGACTTGCCTTTCTGGTTTGGGTCACGGTGTCCCAAATGCCGCCACCCGCTTTGGCGATCTCTAGATAGGTCATGCCCGCATTTCGCATCGCATAATCGTTGGCACGTGAACCCCCGAAACAGATATGGGTGTGCGAATCGACAAATCCGGGCAGCCCCGTATGGTTTCCTTTTAACTCGTAGATTTCCGCTTCATGAAATGCTTTTTTGAGTTCGTCAAAGTTGTCTATCGCATGTATTTTGTCATCCGCAATCAGGATTCCAGCATCTTTTAAAACAATAAGTTGGTCGTCCGATAGGGCACCTTTGAGGGGCAAACCTGTCATCGGGAGCAATTGTTTGAAAGGGCCAATAAGTTTTAGGTCGCTCATATTCTTAATAATTCTCGAATTCTTCGGAATAGGGCACTTCAAATCTTAACTTCTTTTGCTTTTTGACCCTTTCGATAACTTTAATAATGGTTTTGTCCTTTATCATTTCAATGCCTTTTTCAATATCGTCGGCGAAGACCCTGTCTTTTTTGGCAAAGGCAACTTTTTTTCTGATTTCTTTGTGGATCTCGTCCAAGAAAACCCCGGATTTTAAGGGTTTTCTATATTCGAACGCCTGCGCGGCGGTCAATAATTCAATGGCCAATATTTTTTCCACGTTTTTGATGACCTGCAGGGCTTTTCTCCCCGAGATGGAGCCCATGCTTACATGATCTTCTTGTCCCAAGGAAGTCGGTATGCTATCGGCACTTGAAGGAAAGCACAGTCCCTTATTCTCGCTTGCCAAAGCTGCGCTGGTGTACTGTAAGATCATATAACCGGAATTGATCCCTGTATCTTCCATCAACAATTTGGGCACACCGGGACTATTGCCTTCTAACGCCAAGTAAATACGACGATCTGAAATATTACCGATTTCCGATGCGGCCAAGCAGGCATAATCCAAGGCCATGGCCAAGGGTTGTCCATGAAAATTGCCCCCACTAATGGTCAGCTCATCGCTAATGATCACGGGGTTGTCGGTAACGGAGTTCAGTTCGATTTCCAGGAGTTCCTTCAAATGCAACCATGCAGTTCGGCTGGCACCGTGCACTTGCGGAATGCAACGCAACGAATACGGGTCTTGAACACGTTCACAATCGATATGGTCCTCAAGAATTTCTGAACCTTTCAAAAGTCTTTTGACCCTTTTCGCAACATGCATGTTTCCCTTATAAGGCCGGACGGAATGTAATTCGTTGTAAAAAGGTTTAACGGACCCCTGCAATCCTTCGATCATCATGGCCCCTATAATATCGGCCTGTGCCAAACAACTTTGTAACTTTTCGACGGCTTTTATGGCATGGGCGGCTATGAACTGGGTGCCGTTGATGAGGGCCAACCCTTCTTTCGGACCTAATTCCAAGGGTTGTAACTTTACTTTCTTAAAGAGCGTACGTGTCGAAATGACTTTCCCTTTATAATGCACTTTGCCAAGACCTATCAAGGGTAAGAACAAATGCGAAAGTGGGGCGAGATCACCGGAAGCGCCCACCGAACCTTGTGAAGGAACCACAGGAACAGCGTCATTTTCAATATGCCATATAATCCTTTCCAAAGTTGTTTCTGAAATGCCCGAATAGCCCTTGGCCAAAGCATGAGCTTTGAGAATAAGCATCAGTTTGGCGATTTCTGTGTCGATCGGTTCGCCCACCCCGACACTATGGCTTTTGAGAATGTTGGTCTGTAGTACCTTGGTCTCGTTCTTTGATATTTTTGTTGTACATAGTGGCCCGAAACCGGTATTGATCCCGTAGACAGGATACCCCTGCTCGACAATCTCTTGTACCACCTTCCAACTCGATTTTATCTTTTGTCTCGCCGTGGCGCTGATTTTGAGCTTTGTATGCCCAGTGGAGATGGCAAGTGCAATTCCTGAAGTCAAATGGCCTTCTCCCAGATCAAATGTTTTTGGAAAATTCGTCATGAATTGGTCGCTTCGTTTTTCAAAAATATCGATTCTAATTTTAATTGTTGCACTTACAATTAATGACCTTTTAACGATTTTAAGAACCGATAGACACAAGAAATGGGAAGATGGCCATTAAATAGCTAGTTTGTGCCCCCAAATCGATATAAATGAATAACAGTATAGTCAGTTTTTGGTCGAAGAAGAGCCTATATGGCCTATCATTATTCTTGGTGCTGCAAGCGTGTAGCAACGATAATGAAATTGAAGAAAAACCCTATAGTGAAGAGCCCTTGCTACATTATAATTTCAATGGTAACTTTATCAATATTGCGGGAACGGGCAACAATGGCATTCAAAGCGGAGGCGTAGTGTTCGCAGAAGACCGTCAAGGAAACCCTGAAAGTGCCGCTTACTTTGATGGCATCGATGATCGTCTTAAATTTGAAAATCCGCTTCGCGAATCGGGTCGCGCCTATTCGATAAGCGGTTGGTTCAAACCCGAAGAACCGTTCAACGGCAATCTGGTAGTCGTAATGCGCCAAGGAACGGTCTGCAATATCAGGATTACAAAACTCGATAATTCAAACTCTGCGGTTTGCTTTGACAATTACATTGATTCGGGTTGGAAAAACAACTGTCATGACTTTGATGATGATGAATGGTTCCATGTGGTTGGGGTTTACCAAAAGGATAATCATAGCAAGATTTATATAAACGGAACATTGGTCGCCCAACAGGCTAATGCCAATGGTTCGACCGATGTGTCGCCTGATTTTACGTTGGACTCTTATCTAGGGGCTATTATTCGTGAAGATACGACCAATGATCCCGATACGTTTTGGAAAGGGGCCATAGACGACTTCATTATATATGAAAAGGCATTGAACCCGACGGAAGTACTGGATTTATATCAGGGTAACGGACTTGAGTAAGCTTTCACCTAGAGTCATTTTCTAATTTTACTGCCCGTGTTACCTTGATTTTTTATGTCAATGGTCTTGATAAGTTGCTATTTTCGAATTAATATTACAATACTCACGTATTAACTTTATTAATAGAAAACAGACCCTTAAGACATAGTCTATGATATACGATATTATTAGAAGAAGACGCTCCATATTTCCCAATCAATATATCGATAAACCAATAGCGAAATCGGATATTGAAAAAATACTGCAAGCGGCCAACTGGGCACCTACCCATAAAAAGACCGAACCATGGCGCTTTAAAGTTCTACAAGGCGAATCTCAAGAAAAATTGGGGCTGTTCTTATCTCTAAAATATTTGGAAACCGAGCCCAGACCAAAAGAGTTCAAGGCCAAAAAGTTAATGGACAATCCGAAAAGGGCAGGGGCAATTATTGTCATATGCATGCAGCGAGATTCATTGGAAAGTTTACCTGAATGGGAAGAGATCGCCGCCACTGCCATGGCCGTGCAGAACATGTGGCTCTGTTGCACCGAAATGGGCATTGGTTGTTATTGGAGTTCGCCCGGACTTATAAAATATATGGACGAGTTCTTTGAACTGGCGCCCAGAGAAAAATGTTTGGGATTTTTTTATATGGGGTATTACGAAGGGGAAATTCCTGAAATGACACGAAGGCCGATCGAGGATAAAGTGGTCTGGGGATAAGCGCTCAATCGAAGAAAGGAAATAGGGCACGACGATAATCCCAAGCCGTAGAGATAAAGATGCCCAAGAATATAAGGGTAACGATCAATTTCATAAAAGTACCGGTTAAGAATCCAAGAAATGATCCAAAGGCGGCCTTTAAGGCTGTTTTTTGATCTGCCTTATTGATGATTTCCCCAATAAATGCACCCACGAAAGGCCCGATAATAATGCCGCCGGGAATGGGGGCCAAAAGACCGACGATCAATCCAAGGGTCGCACCTATCATTCCTGCTTTTGTACCGCCGAACTTTTTGGTTCCAATTGCAGGTATGGCATAATCAAGCCCAAAAACGATCAGCGCCACCGCCCCGGTAATTCCCAAAACCCACCAATCGTCGGCTACCGCTTGGGTCATGAAGAGCAAAAGAAGCCCCAGCCAACTTACCGGTGGCCCGGGAAGTACGGGCAAGAAGCTCCCCAAAATACCCACGAACATCAAGATAAAACCAATAACAAAAAGTGCAATATCCATAAGGTGATCATTATCTCCCAGAAGGGAGCAGTTCCCCGTTGGACGAAGATAAACCGAATTTGTTACACATCGAACTTTATGGTTTTTTAATATTTTATAAGTTTTCGATTTTTTAAACTAAAAAATTAGTTAAAACTAAAGCTTTAGTTATATTTGTTTTATCATTCAACTAAAAAATTAGTTCAAAAAGACTCCCGTGAAGGATGAAACCATAATAAAACACTTTAATTCATGAAGCAACTTACAAAAGCCGAAGAAGAGGTAATGCAGATTTTATGGCGGTTGCAAAAATGCAATGTGGCGGCCATCATCAAAAAACTACCTGACCCGAAACCGGCATACAACACAGTATCGACCATAGTGCGCATTCTAGAAAGTAAAGGTTTTGTGGATCACGAGCAAGAGGGTAAGGGTTACCTGTATTTTCCGGTAGTCAAGAAATCGGACTACAGCAACCAGTCCATCAACAAATTGGTCGATGGTTATTTTCAGGGTTCCTTTAAGAGTATGGTTTCCTTTTTTATGAAGAATAACGATTTGAGCCTTTCCGAATTGGAATCCATTTTAAAAGAGATAAAGAAAACCGATAATTAAAACTTTTACGATGATACAATATATGTTGGAGTGTATCGCCTTTCAATTGGTGTTCCTCGTCATCTATGATTTTATGCTCAAAAGGGAAACTTTTTTCCAATGGAACCGTGCGTACCTGATCGGCACCTATGTATTGTCCCTGGTGCTTCCCTGGGTCAAGATCGAGGCTTTAAGGAGTACTTTGCCCGAACGGTATTTTGTGTACCCCATGTTCTTGGCGGATATCGATGCAATCGGTAACGGTTCTCTGACCGAAGGCCCGCGATTCAATATTTCTTGGGGAGAGACGATTTTGTTCGGGGGAATGTTCTTGGCCGCGATTTACTTTGGCCATAAATTATTTCAGATCTACCGACTTCGAAAAAATGGAGAGATTCGATATTTTCCAAATTTCACAAGAATAGTCATTGCGAACAGTCAAATGGCCTTTTCATTTTTTAGGTTCATTTTCTTGGGTGACAAGGTTTTGCAAAGGGAACATCAAAGTATCATACGGCACGAGTTGGTACACATTGAGCAAAAACATTCATGGGACCTGCTGTTTTTTGAGTTGATGCGTATCATAGGTTGGTTCAACCCTTTGGTATATGTTTATCAGCAACGGGTTTCTGAACTGCACGAGTTCATCGCCGATTCTTACGTCGCCAAGACCCATAAAAAAGAACAGTACGAAGTTTTGCTTTCGCAAATATTTCAGACCGAGAACATTTCTTTTATCAATCAATTTTTTAAAAGTTCATTAATCAAAAAACGAATAGTCATGTTACAAAAAGCAAAATCAAAAAAAGTTTGGCAATTAAAGTATTTGATGTTGGTGCCCTTGGTTTTAGGGATGTTGGTCTATACCTCTTGTGAACAGGAGAATATAAGAATAGAATCACCGGAAATAGGGGAAAGCGACTTGTCTAGCAAGTCCAGTACGAAATATTTAGAAAAATATGATGTATTCGTTTCTTATGCTGTTGGTGATATCAAAAATTTAACGGATGAAGAAAAAAATTTGGTATTTAGCTCATTGGTAAACCTCTCGAAAAAGCCTAAAACTTGGGCGGTGCAAGTACAAGATGCTAATAGCAATGCTGTCCGATATGTCCATTCGGACGATGGTTCTTATATTACAATTGATGGACATGACGAAAAAATTTCGGCTACTATGATGATAATTACGGAATCATCCAAAGACGAAGAAACAGTTGTTGGAATTGATGGCAATGGGAAGATGATGCCTTTTCGACTAGTTGATGAACCGCCCATTTTTCCAGGCTGCGAAAATGTAAATGATAAGACCGAATGTTTTCAAGACATGATGAGAAAGCACATTGTGCAACATTTCAAATACCCCCAAGAAGCTCAAGAAAAAGGCATACAGGGCAAGGTATACCTTAGTTTTATTATCGATGAACAAGGCCATGTGACCGAATTAAAAAAACGGGGTCCTGACGCATTGTTGGAGGCCGAGGCCGAACGTATCGTCAGTCTATTGCCCAAGATGATGCCGGGCAAGCACAAAGGCGAGTTGGTCAAGGTGCCGTTTTCGGTTCCGATTACCTTCAGGTTGCAATAAAAAGAAGTTGATAGTTGAAAAAGGCGATTTTATATTTTCTTACAATCTCTTGTTTTAACGTTTATGCACAAGACGGGCCGACAATGATTGCCGATAGCCTGTATCGGTTGGGCAATTATTCAGAAGCCATAAATCAGTATGCAAAAGATGGTTCTGCGACTTCAAAACTTCAGATTGCCAGGGCGTATAATGCTATTGGAAACTATGATAAGGCTATTTTGGAATATGAAGGCCTGATCGCCTCAAACAACACCTCGAACGTTGCGCAATTCGAACTGGGCAAACTTTATTTTAAGCTAGGAAGGTTTCAAAAGGCCAATGGGGTTTTTTACGCCCTCACCCAAGAAGAAAATGACAACCCTGAATATTATTATTACATGGGTGAAACGTATCGCCAAATGGCAAATGATGCCGGTAGTCTGGTCGCCTATAAATATGCGGTCGCTATCGATAGCACTCATTTACGAAGCCTTTTTCAGTTGGGTAGATACTTCGTTGTCAAAAAGGAGAAGCAACAAGCCTTGCATTTTATCGATATGGGGTTGCGGTTTTACGAAGACGATGTAGCCCTGCTCAATCTAAAGGCCTTGGCAATGTTTAACGATTACGATTATAAAGGGGCGGCACCTCTTTTCGAGCGCTTGCTTGAACTGCGGGAGGAAAAACCACATATCTATGAAAAACTGGGACACAGTTATTATCAGCTGTGGGAATTCGAAAAGGCTAAAAAGATGTATCGGGACTTGCTAAAATTTCCTGATTTTGCGCCCGATGCCTATAACGGTCTGGGATACACTTTCTATAAGGAAAGACAGATCGATAGTGCCGAGGTTTATTTCAAGAAGGCCATAACCGCCAAAAAGCCCAATTTAAGCCAAGAATATACTGCATTGGCCAGCCTGGCTCGTACAAGGAAAGATTTGGAGTCTGCCCTGAGTTACTATCGATTGGCCTATAACGAAGATGAAACCGATCATAGGGCCTACTATCAAATTTGCACGGTCGCCGATCAATATTACAAAGACCCAAAAGCCAAATGGGAACTTTATGAAGGCTTCATAAAAAAGTTTGGTGCTGAGAAAACATACCTATCCGATTTCGTTAAAAAACGGATTTCAGAACTGAAGCAAGAAATCCATATGGCACACGAATGACTTAAAAATCGTAATTTCAGCGCAAGTAATACGGTGGATGCGAATTTTTTGGTTCTTAGTGATCACTTTTCTTTTTGTTTCCTGTGATTTTGAAAAGTCGAAGGAAAAAAAAACGCGTGAACTGGTCAATCAAGAAATGCGCGATATCGATTGGAACGAGGTCGATAACTATCCCCTTTTTGAAAATTGTGACGAACTTTCGAACAAATCGGCACAGAAGGATTGTTTTAAAAACGAAGTAATAAAGCACTTTACAACCACATTGCAAGAATTTGAATTTGTTCTAAATGAAGGAATAAACGCCACGATCTATGTTGATTTCATTGTCGATCAAGAAGGGAATATTGAGGTTTTGAATATCGAGAAGAGTAGAATGATCGACTTGCAGATGCCCGAGTTCGACGGTATTATCGTTCAGGGCCTTAAGGGGCTTCCTGAAATTGCGCCCGCCCTGAAAAGGGGCGTTCCCGTTAAAAGCAAATATCGTATCCCCATTGAATTGAATGCCAAATGAAGTTCAAGCACATATTCAAGTTCAATTACAAATACAAGTTCAAACACAGGTATAATTTCAAATATGTAGGCCTAAAATCGTAATCCCTATCCGTCGCACCGAGCTAGTCAAAGTGCTGTGGAATACTTAAAACCAAAACGTAAAAATTGTCCAAGGAAAAGATCATACTCGGCATCGACCCCGGAACCACGATTATGGGGTTCGGTATTATCAAGGTCGTTGACAAGAAGATGGAATTCGTTCAGATGAACGAGCTGCAGCTAGGCAAGTACAAAGATCCTTATACCAAGCTCAAACTCATTTTTGAACGTACATTACAGCTTATAGACACCTATCACCCAGATGAAATGGCCATTGAAGCTCCTTTTTATGGCAAGAACGTGCAATCGATGTTAAAGTTGGGGCGTGCACAGGGTGTGGCCATGGCTGCCGGATTATCACGACAGATCCCCATTACCGAATACCTTCCCAAGAAAATAAAGATGGCCATTACGGGCAACGGCAATGCAAGTAAAGAACAGGTCGCGAAGATGTTGCAAAGTACCTTGCAATTGAAAACCTTGCCCAAAAATCTTGATAGTACCGATGGCTTGGCCGCGGCAGTATGTCATTTCTATAATGAAGGTCGTGTTGAGGTCGGTAAAAGTTATTCAGGTTGGGAGGCTTTCGTGAAGCAGAATGGCCAACTGATTACCAAAAGGGGAACCACCATTGCTTCGAACATCGATTTGAGAAAAAAGAAAAAATAGTTCATCCCTTTGGAATCTAAAACCTTGAACGCATCAGAAAAGCATCTCCCCTTTGGGGGGATAAGAGGGGGGCTTGGCATCTACATCCACATTCCTTTTTGTAAACAAGCATGTCATTATTGCGATTTCCATTTTTCTACCTCAATGGCAAAAAAGGATGCGATGGTCTTGGCCTTGCAAAAAGAGCTGGAACTCCGAAAAAATGAATTTGGAAGTGAAATCGTCGAAACCATTTATTTTGGGGGAGGCACACCATCGGTATTGACATCCCAAGAAATCGATCGATTGATTCGTACGGTTTACGATAACTATCAAGTCTCCCAAACCCCAGAAATCACTTTGGAGGCCAATCCCGATGATTTGGTGTCTGTTCGAGCGCAGTCGAGAACTATCTTTGCGGACTATATTGACAGCGGGATCAACCGCCTCAGCATAGGTATACAATCATTTTTCGACGACGATCTAAAGTTGATGAACCGGGCACATAACGCCCGCGAAGCTGAAAACTGCATTTCGGAAGCCTCTAAGAAGTTTGAAAATATTTCAATCGATTTGATCTATGGTATTCCCGGGATGGACGATAAACGCTGGAAGAAAAATATAGATAAGGCCTTGACATATGGCATTCCGCATGTCTCGAGCTATGCTTTGACCGTTGAACCAAGGACGGCTTTGGCACATATGGTCAAAAAGGGAGAAGTGGCCGACGTAGACGAGGAAGATGCAGGGAGGCAATTTTATATGCTGGTCGATATCATGCAAGCCAATGGTCTTATCAATTACGAAATTTCGAATTTTGGCAAAGAAGGCTTTTTCTCAAAAAACAATTCGGCCTATTGGCAAGGAAAAAAATATTTGGGTATCGGCCCCTCCGCACATTCTTTTGATGGGGCCCGGCGTAGCTGGAACGTGAGCAATAATTCAAAATACCTAAAGGGCATCGACGAAGGAAGGCTTCTAATTGAAAGCGAAATGTTGACTACGACCGATCGATATAACGAATATATCATGACGGGACTGCGAACGATCTGGGGCGTATCATTACAAAAAATTGCGTCGGCCTATGGGGCCGTATATTCGAACTATCTAACAAAGCAGTGCCGGGAATATGTAAATCAAGGTTTACTGACGTTTGACGATGATATTCTAAAGGTTACCAAAAAAGGAAAGTTTTTGGTCGATGGAATCGCGGCCGATTTGTTTTTTTTGGAAAAGAAGTAAATTTGAAGGACTACTGGATGCTAGCATTACGATCGTAAAAACGAGATGCCCCAGAGTTTTGATTTACAAAGAATGGTTTATGGGATAGATTGTCAACCCGTAAAGTATCAAGAACATTAATTTGCTCCCTCTTCTTTGGAGAGGGTTGGGGAGAGGCCTATGATAGCCACTATAAAAAACAACGATACAAACTACAGGATCGATCTTTCGAAGCCCTTGGATATTTCGATACCCCTGTTCGGTAATTTTACCAATGTGAACGCATGGTACCTAGATCAACCGAGAATCGAACCGCATACCGAGGGCGAGTTTATCGGTAAAGTTTCCGAAGGGGCCTCTACGAACTTCAATGATATTTGGTTCAATCCGCATGCGCATGTTACGCACACCGAATGTGTAGGCCATATCACCGAGGAATTCCATTCGGTAAATAAGAACTTGAACAGGTTTTTCTTTTTGGCCGAGTTGGTGACCATCGCCCCCGAGAAGTACCAAAACGATTTCGTGATTTCGAGAAAGCAGATGCAGTATGCCTTGGGCGATAAAAAGAGAAATGCCGTGGTCATCAGAACAATCCCTAATCTGAAAGACAAGTTATCGCGACAATATTCGAATACGAATCCGCCCTATTTGTTGGAGCAGACGGCCGAATTTTTGGCGGCCAGAAATGTCGAGCATTTGCTGATCGATTTGCCATCTGTGGACAAGGAAAAAGACAATGGGGCTTTGTTGGCGCACAATGCCTTTTGGAACACAACGGGGAAAATTCGGAAAAATGCAACCATAACCGAGTTCGTTTTTGTTCCCAATTACATAAATGACGGTACTTATTTTTTGAACCTACAGGTGGCCCCTTTTGAAAATGACGCAAGTCCGAGCCGTCCAGTTTTATATAAAATTTTGGAAGAATGAATGCGATATTGAAGTTGGAAGAATTGTTTATGTTCATTTTGGGCATTTATCTGTTCAGTTTACTTGGTTATCAATGGTGGTTGTTTCTTCTGCTGATATTGATCCCGGATATCGGGATGATTGGTTATCTTTTTGGAAACAGAATAGGCGCTTTTACGTACAATTTGTTTCATCATAAAGGCCTAGCCGTCGCCATATATTTTATGGGGATCTATCTTTCAGTACCTTTACTTCAATTGACCGGGGTAATTTTGTTCGCCCATGCCAGCTTGGACAGGATTTTTGGTTACGGACTCAAATACGATAACGGATTCAAGTTTACCCATTTAGGTGAAATAGGAAAGAAAAATGGATAGTTTTCCCCTGCTCGTTATAGGATTTATTCTCGGGGCCATCATCATGTATTGGCTGTTCTCCCGTTTTCGCTCGAAGCAACAGAAAGAACGTACCAACGAACAGTCCGTCATACTGTTGGAAAAGATCAGAAGTGTCTGCAAGTTGATTTCGGTCGAAGGCGATTTTGCCGAAATATATTCGTATGAGAATACCAAAGACCTGTTCATGAATCTTTTCGCCGGCAGAAAGAAAGCCTTGGTCATTATCAATGCCAAGACCCATATTGGCTACGATTTTAGAAAAATAGAAATGCGGGCCGACACCGATAAGAAGAAAATTATACTGACCCATTTTCCACAACCCGAAGTATTGTCGATCGAACCCCATCTGAAGTTCTACGATATCAAGAACAGCATGTTCAACACATTTTCTTCAGATGACCTGACCAACTTGAACAAAGAGGCGCGGCAACATATCATGGATAAAATACCGAAAAGCGGACTCATGGAAACGGCAAAAAAGGAAGCTTTGGAGGCCGTGCTTTTGATAGAGAAAATTGCGGAGACCATCGGTTGGAAATTGGACTATTCCGCTTTGGAATTGGCAGAAAATCAGAAAAAAATACTTGAGAAATGAAACCGACATGATTAAAATAATCCTTAAACCCACAGAACAAAGATTATTTTTTTCTCAAAGGTTACATGTGACCATTGAATGACAATAAGTTAAACACATGAAAAAAATTATTTGCACCTTATTATTAATTGCCGCCGTTACCACCTACGGCCAAACGAAAAATGAAATGAAACAATTCGACCCTAATTTTGCGCACACCGTCTATTTTTGGCTAAAGAATCCCGATAGCCATGAAGACCGAAGCGCTTTTGAGACTTCTCTACAGAAGTTTTTGGACAATTCGGCCTATGCCAAGACCAATTTTATCGGCAAGCCCCCAAAGGCGAGCCGTGATGTGGTAGACGGTTCGTTCACCTATTCATTGATCGTAACCTTTGAATCGGCCGAGGCGCAACAGAATTATCAAGACGAGGCACCGCATAAATTGTTCATTGAAGAATCTAGCGACCTCTGGTCAAAAGTAATCGTCTACGATTCGCAGGGTATTTGAAAATGATTGCTTTTAGGACTGCTTCAAAACATGATTATAGGGCCATTGCGGCGCTACATGCCAAAAGTTGGCAACAGAATTACCGCGGGGCTCTCAGCGATAATTTTTTAGACAATAAGGTTGTGGAGGAACGATTGACCGTTTGGAAGGGTCGTCTTGAAAACCCGCGCCAGAATCAATTCGTCCTGGTTGCCGAAATAGGCAATGAAATAGTCGGGTTCATCTGTGGCTATATCGATGATCATCAAAAATATGGCACCCTTATCGATAATCTACATGTAGATTCAAATTTTATAGGTCGCCGAATCGGAGAGCGGTTGATGATAGATGCAGCTGGCCTTTTGAAAGAAAAAGGCAGAACTTCAATGTACCTATGGGTCTTGATCGGCAATACAAAAGCGGCAAGGTTTTATGAACGTATCGGCGGAAATGCTTTGGAGACCATAAATGACATCGATATCGGAGATTGCGAGATTACAAAGACAAGGTACTATTGGCCGGATCTGGAGTTTATTTCAAGATTGGCGCATTAAATAGCGAATATGAACATTGAAGAATTCAGGGAGTATTGCTTATCGAAAAAAGGCGTAACCGAAGATTTCCCTTTTGACGAACAGACTTTGGTCTTTAAGGTTATGGGTAAAATGTTTGCCCTATCGGGATTGGAAAGAACCCCGTCACAGGTCAATTTGAAATGCGACCCCGAAAGGGCTATTTCACTTCGAGAGGAATACGATGGCGATATCATTGCGGGATATCATATGAACAAAGTGCATTGGAATACGCTGTTGTTGGAATCCCTTCCTCCGAAATTGATTTTGGAGTTGACCGATCACTCGTATGACTTGGTGGTCTCAAAATTTACACGAAAGTTAAAGACCGAATTTGAAGCCCTTGATTAAATATGACCACTGAATTTGAACATATCATCCATAATCTTAAGGAGTGTTTTAACGGCAAGCCGTGGTACGGAATCTCAATGATGGAAAAGTTGGATTCCATCCCTTGGGAAATCGTGAACGACCAGAAATATAGTGCAAAGTCGATTGCCGTTTTGGTACAACATATCATCAACTGGCGTATTTTTCTTTTGAAAAAATTGCACGGTGATTTGGAATATGACCTGAAAATTGACAGCCCTGAAGATTGGACGATCATTCATATACATACCGAGAAGGAATGGAATGGTCTGAAAGACAGGTTGGTCGAGACGCAGAATGAACTTATCGAAAAACTATCCGACCTGCCCGAGACAATACTGCAAGAACAAGTGCCCGGTAAAAAGTACACTTTTCTGCCTATTTTGACCAGTATTTCGCAGCATGACATCTACCATCTGGGCCAAATAGCCATGTTGCACGCCATGCATAGGGCAAACCACTCGGGCTAGTCAATAATACATATCTTTGGCCTCATAATTTAGGGTATCTTTTCATGCATGACCTCCATTCATTTTTTCAAGAACGTATCAATAAATATGACGGGCATTTGGCAAAAGTCAAGCAAAATCTCTCGGGTTCCAGCTTGTTGCGTTTGTTGGTCTTTATAGTTACGGTGTTCGGCATTTATCTGAGCTGGGGGAATATAAAGTTGATTTTGGCGATTTTGATTCCTGGGATGGCACTTTTCCTTTATTTGGTTTCCCGACATACCGATTTACAGTATCAAAGAGATAAACTTCTGGCACTTATCGACCTGAATAAAACCGAACTGAAAGTCCTCGGACGGGATTTTGGCGATTTGCCCCAGGGCAACGAATACAAAGACCCCTGCCATCATTTTAGCCAAGATATCGACTTGTTCGGTAGGGGTTCTTTTTACCAATATCTGAACCGTACAGCTTTACAACAGGGTAGTGATACGTTGGCCGCCTTGTTGACCAAAAACGCAATTCTTGACATTGCGCAAAAACAAAAAGCGATTCAAGAACTGAGGGAGATGTACGATTGGCGCCAAGAGTTTTTGGCCATAGCTTCATTGGTAAAAACCGAAACCTCCTATAAGGCAATTAATAAATGGATGCAAGGTTACCAACCATTTTTGCCTGCCTTTATGAAAACCCTTCCGATGGTTTTTTCCATAATTTCAGCGGTGTTGTTCATAGGGTTTTTTGTGGATTTTGTTCCGGGATGGATATTGGGTCTTTGGTTTCTTTTGGGCCTGGGCATAACGGCAAAGTATTTTAAAGCGGTCAATAAACTTTCATCTGATACCGCAAAAATTCAAAGCACTTTCAACCAATACCAAAAGTTGATCCATGATTTGGAAGCTGTTGATTTTGATTCTGAATTGCTTAAGGAGAGAAGGGAAACGATTATTTCGGAAAATGAAAAAACCTCTGCTATTTTAAAACGGTTTTCAAAGTTGCTTGGGGCCTTGGACCAACGCAATAATATTCTCGTAAGTATTTTCACCAACGCTTTCTTGCTTCGAGACCTTGACCTAAGCTTTAAAATCGAGGCGTGGGTAGCGAAACACGGGGCAAAAACCGAGAATTGGTTCAATACCATCGCCTTTTTCGACGCTTATAACAGCCTGGGAAATTTTGCATTTAATCACCCTGCCTATACTTTTCCGAAGTTGACTTCGGAGAACATAGTCATAAAATCAGAAGAGGCCGGGCATCCTCTTTTGGACCCTAAAAAGTGTGTGCCTAACGATTTTCAAATCGACGATGAACAATTTTTCATCATTACCGGGGCCAATATGGCGGGTAAGAGCACGTTTCTACGCACTGTTTCTTTGCAGATCATGATGGCCAACATCGGTCTTCCGGTCTGTGCGAAAAGTACGATCTATTCGCCCATTAAATTGATTACGAGCATGCGTACCACCGATTCTTTGACCGATGATGAATCGTATTTCTTTTCTGAGTTGAAACGTCTGAAGTTTATCGTCGATCAAATTCAAAAAGACCGCTATTTTATCGTTCTCGATGAAATATTGAAAGGTACGAACAGTACCGACAAGGCCAAGGGATCAAGAAAGTTCGTTGAACGATTGGTGGCCTCAAGATCAACGGGAATCATCGCCACGCACGACCTGAGTCTGTGCAAAGTAAGCGAAGAACTGTCGCAGATCAAGAACTACTTTTTCGATGCGGAGATCATAGACAATGAACTTCATTTTGACTATAAATTCAAAGAAGGTATTTGTCAGAATATGAATGCTTCCTTTCTTTTAAAGAAGATGGGAATCGTGAGTTGATTTAGTCTCCATGTCGTCAACCCAAGGACTTAGATCTTGACCTTTTTGGTTCGTTTATTCCCCATGGCAAAAATCAATGCCAGTCCGATTAGGGCCGCAGTGCCGATCGCTCCGATCAGTATGGGGTCTATGGTACATTCGATCCACGAATAGTTTTCGGGCAAATCCCTTGCGAACGTACCCCAAATGATGATCAGAATACTAAAGACTACCGATACGACTCCCTGTAATCTTGTGATTTTTACGTTGTAAATGGCCAGTAGAAAGAGACCTAGAATTCCCCCGCCGAAAATCCCGGAAATCTGCCACCAAACATCCAACGCGCTTTTTGCCCGGATCATCAAAAGCGCAAACCCGATACCGAGTACTCCCCAGATAACGGTCGAAAGACGTAAGAATTTTAGGCTGTTTTTTTCTGAGGCACCGGGTTTAAAATACTTTTTGTAAAAATCGATGAACATAACGGTCGCCGAACTGTTCAAGGCCGAATCAACGGTACTCATCGATGCGGCCATTATAGCGGCGATCATCAACCCTTTTACGCCAATGGGCAATTCATTGGCTATAAAAAAAGGAAAGACCTCATCGCCCTTGGTAATCGCTTCATTGAGAATATGTTCGCTACCTCCGTAGAACGAAAACAAGGCCGTACCGATAAACAAAAAGATAATCGTCAACGGCAAATAGATCAACATGGCGATCCAAACTGATTTTTTAGCTTCTTTTTCGGTGGCTACGGAACTGTATTTTTGGGTATAGTTCTGATCGGCGATAAGATTGCGAATGTTCTCGGTAATGCCGTAAATGACCATGACCCAGATCGTACGGCTTCCTAGAGAAAGGTCGGAATCTCCTAAACTGAACTTATTTTGGTCGACTGCCTTTTGTATTAGATATTCGGGTCGGGCAAAAACTTCTGCGGTCAGCACATAGCTTACGAAAAGTATACCTACGATCATGATCACTGACTGCATTACATCCGTCCAAATGACGGCTTCCATACCTCCCATTAGGGTGTACAATATCGTTACGATTCCTACGAGCACGATGACCGTACCGATATCGGTATCGACGAACGAGGTCAATAAAAGTGATGAAAGATATAGTATGACGGCCACCCTTCCGACCATAAAGAGCAAGAATGAAAGCGCGGCGTACAGTCGCCCCCAACCGCCGATTTTTTCTTCCAAATAACTGTAGACCGATACGATTTTGTTTTTTCTGTAGTGGGGAATGACATATTTGGTCACGAACCAGGTTACGGGGATGGCGGTCAGTGCGAAGATCAAAGGGTGCCAATTATCATCGAAGGCCTTGCCCGGAACGGCGATATATGAGATGCTACTGGTGTAGGTGCTCATGACGGCGATGCCCGCTGCCCAGGCAGGAATGCTCTTGCCTGCGACCATGAACTGCTCGGAAGATCTACTTTTTTTAAAAAAATATACGCCCATACCCAACAGTATGAGGCCATAGATGATAATTATGGCAAGATCGATGTAGCCTAGTTCATAGTTCATTTGGTAAGGCTGAATGAGGTGTCCAAGAAAAATTCATCCATATGCGCTTTGATTTTTCCACGGTCAAGTTCGTCAAAACGCGCGACGGGTGGAGCCGTAAAATCACCACAGATACCCAAAGCCGCTAGTGCACTTTTAATGCCCTTGATATATTTTGAACTGTTCTGCCCCACGTTGTAGATGGTATTGTCTATTTGGACTATTTTTTTACGAAGTAACGTAATTCTCTGCATATCCCTCGCCAATGAGGCTTCATAAAGGTCTACAAATAGCTTGGGAAAAAAATTGGCGCCCCCGGCTACGGCACCATGTCCACCGTTCAAGATGGTCTCTGGCAGATATAGTTCGGAACCGGTAATGATCGAGAAGTCTTTATTGTTCTCAAATTCTTTGAGCAATGTTTTTAGGTAATCCAGATCACCCGAACTGTCCTTTATTCCCAGGGCGCCCATGTTTCGAGCCTTTTTGATCGTATCTATGGATAGGTTCAATTTGGTACAGCTTGGCATATTGTACAATAAAAAGGGCAACGGCAATTTGGGCAGCAGTAGTTCTAAATAGTCTTGCATTTCAGTTTGTGAAATGGGCAGATAGTAGGGAGGTGCAATGACCAGAACATCGGCACCCGCTTGCTTTGCGTGTTCGGCCAGATGCAATGACTCTTCCAATGCCGTGTCGGTGATACATACCAGTAGGGGAATGCTGTTTTGAACAAGGTTACAGGTCTCCGTAACCATTTGTCTTCTTATTTTGTAAGATAGGCTCGTTCCTTCTCCCGTAGTGCCCAAAAGAAATAATCCGTGTACCCCGCCGCCCATGACATGGCCGATTAAATTATTGAGGCCATGTAAGTCGAGTTCCCCATTTTCAGTTAATGGGGTGACCAAAGGCGGTATGATTCCTTTGAGCGGTAAGTCCATAAAAACAAATAACGCTCAAAATCGATTTTTGCGCTACTAAAATATTGTGCTAAATACATGATTTTTTAACTCAAAAAAATCCATTTAAGTTGTAAATTGAAGGATTGGGGTTAATATAAATGTTATGGAATTTGTTTTTGAGAAGATTCATGTTCCCGATAGGCACTCGTTCATTACGAGAAAACTTCCTTTGAAGTCTGTGGATAATATTCATTCCCATAAAAATTTCGAACTTAATTTCATCTTATCGGGATCGGGCCGTAGGATCGTGGGCGACAATATTTCAGGATTTGAAAGGGGCGATTTGGTGTTGATGGGGCCTGATCTTCCACATTGTTGGGAATTGTCGCCTTGCGAAAAGGAAAACACTTCTTTTTGCATCGTTACCCATTTTTCGGAGGATGTTATGAAATCGGATTTTTTCAGGATGCCCGAGTTGGAAAAAGTATTGCGACTTTTAAGGCAATCGGAACGGGGCCTACGTTTTAAAGTTGAGGATTATGGCAAAATTCAGGCAACGTTTGAAAAAATGACATGGCTTGAAGGTCTCGAATATTATATAGAGCTATTGAAAGTGTTTAATTTGCTGCTACAGGTCGAGGGGCGTGAAAAACTCTCGAACCCCATAAACAAAACGGATTCCTTCTCAAAGAATCTTGAGAAGATCAACAAGGTCTACGAATATGTTTTTCAGCATGTTCAGGAAGGCGTTCGTTTAGAAGAAGCTGCTGCATTATTGCACATGGCCCCAGGTTCGTTTTGTAGGTTTTTCAAAAAAAAGACCGATCTTACATTTATGGAGTACGTCAAGCGGGTACGTGTTGGTATGGCGGCCAAGTTGTTGGCAGAATCAGATAGGCAGATAACCCAGATTTGTTTCGAAAGCGGCTATAATAATTTGGCCAATTTCAACCATTATTTTAAGAGTATCATGGGTATGACCCCTTCGGAGTACCGAAAAAGCCTTGCTTGATCTTGGGCTCAAATGAGTATAAATAACCATATAATATGAGAATACTATTCATCATTGTGGCCCTGAATACGGCCATTTTTGGTCTAGGGCAAGAAAAGAAATTACCTTCGGTTCGACCTCTAGATCATCCGGCCGTAATGACCCAAGAGTTTATTTACGATTTGGAGGACGCCTTGACTCCTGAATGCCACGCCTCTACGGTCGCAGTGAGCAATGCAACGGTCGTTGCATCTTGGTTTGGGGGCACCAAGGAAAAAAATAAGGATGTTGGTATTTGGGTCTCTAGAAATGTAAACGGTTCTTGGTCGGTTCCGGTCGAGGTCGTCAACGGGGTTCAAGAAGATGATACGCGATATCCATGTTGGAATCCCGTGCTGTTCAAATCCAAAGATCGGTCATTGCATTTGTTCTATAAAGTAGGGCCGAGTCCGCAAGAATGGTGGGGTATGGTAATGACCTCTGAAAATGATGGCATAACATGGTCCGAACCTGCAAAACTTCCGGAAGGTATATTAGGGCCCATCAAGAACCAACCTATCCAGCTGGGCGATGGTACAATTCTCTCTCCATCGAGCAACGAAACGAAAGATGGAGTTTGGACGATTCACATTGAAACCAGCGATGATTTTGGAAAGAGTTGGTCCAAAACCGGCCCACTTAATGATCCAGATAAATTTGGAGCCATACAACCCGTAATCTATTATTATGGTAACGGAAAATTTCAATTATTGAGCCGGACAAAAAATGGAGTAATCGGTCAAAACTGGTCTACCGATAGTGGAAAAACTTGGAGCAAAATGACGGCCACTTCGCTTCCGAACCCCAATTCGGGTATCGATGGGATCACGTTAAAAGATGGCCGACAACTTTTGGTCTATAATCCGACCGAAAAAAATTGGGGCGATAGGGTTCCTTTGAGTATCGCAATTTCAAAGAATGGTAAAGAGTGGAAACGTATTTTGGATCTTGAACCTTTGCGCAAAACTACGGACAAGGAGGGAGAAGAATATTCGTATCCCACAGTCATACAAGCTGAGGATGAAACAATACATTTGGTCTACACCTGGAATCGAAAGACCGTCAAGTACATAACCTTGAACCCCGAAAAACTGAAATAGACATTTTAGAAGTTTGTATGGTGATAAAGCCCTGATTTCTTCAAAATTGATTAGATCTATTTGTTTTAAACCCTCTTGGCTGTCTTTCTTTTCGCATTCGGCATCTATATCGGGATTCAACTTTACGAAAAAACACATATTGCGTAAATGACCTACCTAGATTAAGTGTTTCACAACAAAAATTATATAAAAGTAATATAATTCCTACTTTTGTATAGGTAGTTGACTTAAAGAGAAGATTTTGACTCAGAGCAACAAATTCACACCATTTTGTCATTCAATGGTTGTTATGCAGCGTAATAATTATAGGGAGGAGTCCCCAAATCTGGCTTATGTAGTGGAGCTGGCCGGTACTTCTGATTTTGATTTTGAGCAGAAGTTCGTAGCTAGTCTTAAGCATGAATTTTCCATGAATTTAGGTAAATACCTTTTTCATATCAATCGGGGAGAACCAAGGGCCGCGGCAGAAATGGTGCATAAACTGAAGCACAAGATTCGGGTATTGGGAATGCCAAAGGCATCTGATTTCGCTGAACAGCATGAGGAAAAATTACATATTGGTGATACGGAACTTGACGAAGACTTTAAAAAGATATTAAAGACAATCGATATTTTTCTGAAGGAGACAGAATCCAGTATGCAGGGCGATTACGTTGGCTAGGAACTCTACAGGCTTTTTACCTGTAAATCGTGAAAAGCATCGGCCTGTAACTTCAATAGTTCTTCGGCCTTCTGTTTTTTGTAGGCGTAAACCGCTTCTTCCTCGGCAATTTCCCCATAGATTTTTTCGTTCAGTTCGGTATCTGTGGCCAATAATTTTTCACGCTGCATTACTTTCTGGGTTACCCAGGTTTTTAAGGTGCTCTCTTCATCTTCCAATTTTAGGTCATATTCACCCTTTGGAGCCAATAATTTGGCGATGATAGGCGAGGTCTCTATGGCCAAAAACAACAGGAATATGAAAAATGAAGGCATCCACGGCAATTCTCCCAAGGCGTTTATGCGGGCCATGAGTCCGTCGAAACCATCGATTATGGGCTGCGAGTCGTTCACTACCTGGGCATACTCGGTATTCAGGGCGGCAATTTGCGCCTCGATACCTTTTATTTTCTCGTTGTTGGTTTCCTTTAATGCTGTAAGTTCGGCCAATGCGGCATCGTGCTTCTCACGTTTTTCCTTATATACGGGGCCTTTTCCCAATAACATGGTTCCGGCCCTTCCTTCCGCCTCCGATATATATGTGTCGTATAGTGCATTGGTTTCGGCCTCCTTCGCTGCTATTTCCGCTTTAAGGCCAACGATCTCTTGATTCAATTTGTCCACGGCAGGCGTGTATTGGAGGGCAAGCTGTTGCTTGTTGGCCAATGTCATTTCGTTCTTCTGTTCGAGCAACACCTGATTGATCTCCTTTTCAAAAATCTTCATTTCCAAAGGCTTGGAAATGACCATTGCAATGATGATGGCCAAAACGATTCTTGGAGAGGCCTGTACAAGTTCACTGCCGAAACTGTTTCGTTTTTTGATAGTGGAAACGATAAACCGATCGAGGTTAAAGATCAGCAATCCCCATAGTAAACCGAAAAAAACCGAGGACCAGATAGTGTCAAAAACGGTATAAAGAGCATAAGAACTGGCAATGAAGGCCATTACAGCAGTGAAGAAAACGGTCGCGCCTATACCGGCGTACTTGTTCTGTTCACCTTTTGAACACGTTTTTAAAATGGCCGCATCGGCCCCAGAGCAGAGAATGAAAAAGTCTTGTAACATAGTCGATTGATCGATGAATTAATAACTACCGTCTAGCCGAGTGCCGTCAAAAGATAATAGATAGTTCTTGATTGCGCTCGAACCGGGACCAATAGCAGAAAGGTAGGTGTAAGAAAAGGGAACAATAGTATTAGAACGCGACCTTGGTCGTTTTGTTACAAAAAAAGCCTCGAATTTCGAGGCTTTGGATAAAAATTATGATTTTGTCAGTTTTCGATTACGATTGGCGCCGTCGATAATTTTACAATAGGCCTCTTTCCGTTCGCGCGTGAATCGATATTGATCTTATCGTTCTCTTTCAGAATTTGAATCGCCCTATCAGAGCTTATTTTTTCGTCTTGATAGTAGAAAACCGCATCTTTTTTTGCCATTTCTATGACATGGTCCAATGGCGTTTTTGGCGGAGGAGGAGGGGGTGGAACCTCGATAATCTCATTTACCCCTCTTGGGGCCGGAGGTGGAGGAACATCTGATGACCGTCCTTTATGCATTCTTGGTGAAGGAGGAGGTGGAGGAAGTTCCTTTACATCCTCTATATCGGGAACAGGGGCAGGAGGCGGTGGTGGTGGCGGTTTTGGGAAATCGGGAAAAGGTTCGGCATCGGCACGTTGTTTGTCCGACATTAGACCATAGATATATTTTAGCCTTTCGACATCCTTCTTTTTGATGATCATGTTCGAGCGATCCATCTCGTTGTACTTTTTGGCCAAGGCATTGTACTCCTTCATTTCCTTGCGGGTCGCACTACTTTGAACTTTTGACCGAGGCGAATCCTCCGCACCTATAATATTAATCGTGGCGCAACCATACTCTGTTAGGATCTGATCCACTTTTTGTATTACATCTTTTGGGGTGTTGGTATCCACTCTTACAATGGATCGAACAGTTTTTTTTCGCTGTTCGAAGGAAAGGTGTGTATTTATTTTTGATAGGTATGTTGGCAATTCGTCCATGGAGACTATTTTGTCTTTTATCAGAACTTGCCCTGATTTATTAATACGGATTTCGATAACTTCAGCGATGAGAATTTGTTCTTTTGAAAAGTTTTGTTGCTCGGTTACATTGCCTAACTGATTGATTTTTTGAGGTTTATTTTCAGCAAGGGAAAAGCTTAGTTTATTCCAGGCAGTCCCTTTGAGTCCATGGAGTAATATTTTTTCTCCTGTTTTTTCGAATGAAATCAGGAGATTGTCAGTGTTTTTTTCGTTCACTTGTCTTGAATCCACCATGCCATATTTATCCAGTAATTGCTTTGCTCCGGTATCGAGCGTGAAATCTAATTCTAACCATGCACAACCTTCTATGCAATTTAATTTTATTCCTTTTGGGGTACTGGTTACGAGAATTTGAAATTGATTCAGTCTTGATTTAATTAGATTGTCAGATCCTTTTTCAATCAAATTGGGTGCCAATTCATTTAACCTGTCAACTTCATCAGCAAAGGGCTTATTTCCTTTTTCTCTAATAATCTCTTGATTAGGTGTGACTATACGGTAAAAGCCATATTCTAAAACGGAATTATATACAAACCAGATTTCACTATTGGCAATTTCTTTGGAAGAGGTCAAATGAATGTTCAAAATCTTATTTCTAATTTCAGGTTTGACATCTGTGTTGAATTGATTGATCACCTCCTTAAAGTTATCCTTGTTAGCCTTCTTTTCCTCAATTAAGTAGTTGCCGTTTTCTAGAATTTCGATACTTAAGCTTCTCGCGGTGTAATTCGTAATTTCAAGGGCGGAATTGGTCTTTTTTACAACCAGTTTACTTGAGCTAAATCCAAATAACAGCAAGGCCAATAAGGGTATTAGCAAAAGGCTTCTTAACAAGATAGATTTCTTCGATGTTTGTTTTTTCATAATGGTGAAACGTTTTTTGATTGATGAATAATTAATGGCATTCGCGATGCCGGTCGACTGATATTTTTCGGCGCTATCGTGTGATAAGTACGAGAGCAATGTATTTTGATAGTTGGTGCTATTTTGGTTCTTTTTTAGTACGGCATTATCCGCCAAAAATTCGTGATTGAGTTTTATGGCCGTCTTATACAAATGCACAAGCGGATTGAACCAGAATAAAATCTGTAAAAATTCGACGAACAGCACATCGATACTATGCCGCTGTTTGGCATGGGTTTCTTCATGGAGCATCACTTCTTCGGGGATGTCGTTGTTTTCGAATTTCTTTTTGTTCACGAAGATGTAACTGAAAAAAGTATGCGGAGGTAATTGTTCCAACAAAAGCACTTTTGTGATAAAAAGACCTTTTAGTTTGGGGTTTTTCTTGATTCTTTTGCGTATCTGAAAAAGATGACCGAAGAACCGGATTGCGAAACCGAGGAAACCTATTCCGTAAACAATCCAAAGAAACAACGTCCAATCAAATGGGTCTATGGCTTGGGCGGCTACTGGATTTTGGCTTGTTTCAGGGGTTGCAGAAGGTATGGTGGTGAGCAAGGATGATGTTGCGGGCCGTACTTCAACATATTCCGTCAAGACAATACTCGGTATTATAAAAGAAATCACAAGGGCTGCCAATAAATAGAACCGTTTGAATTTATGCATGCTTTCTTGTTCCAGCAAAAGCTTATAGAAAAGAAAGAAAAAGAGCATGCATGCAGCGGATTTTACAAGGAAAATGACCATGGTTATTTCTTTTTTATTTCGTTATCGATCAATTTTTTTAATTCTTCCAATTCTGTTTTGCTAAGGTTTGTTTCCTGCGCAAAGAATGAGGCAAACTGACTGGCACTGTCATTGAAAAAGTTTTTTATGAGTCCGTTTACGTGTTTTGAGAAATAGTCTTTCTTTTTGACCAACGGGTAATATTCCCTAGATCGGCCAAGACTTTTATAATTGACGAAACCTTTATCGGTCATGCGCTTCAAAAGCGTGGCGACCGTTGTCGTCGCAGGTTTTGGCTCGGGGTAGGCATCCAGTAGGTCTTTCATAAAGGCCTTTTTCTGTTTCCAGAGCAAATTCATTAATTCTTCTTCCGATTTTGATAGTTGCATTTCTACGTTTTTAGAGAATGTTCTACAAACATAGAACAAATATTTTAATTCTACAAATGTAGAAAGGAAAAATTCTTGGGATTGTATTAAGTTTGCAATCTTCAAAAACGAATAGAATGGGTTTATTGGAAGTGTTGCAAGGCAGAAGTGGTTCAAAATGCGAACTATGTTCGGCCACAGCTGATTTGCAAGTATATGAAGTTCCGCCGGTATCGACGGGTGGTGTAGATGGAAGTTTATTGGCCTGTAGCGCCTGTATCGGTCAAATTGAGGATGTGGCTAAAATGGATCCTAATCATTGGCGTTGTTTGAACGATAGTATGTGGAGCGAACACGATGCCGTAAAGGTAGTGGCATGGCGAATGCTCACACGTCTGAAAGCCGAAGGATGGCCGCAGGATCTATTGGATATGCTCTATCTCGATGATGAAACACTGCTTTGGGCGAAGGCGACCGGTGAAGGATTGTCGGAAAGCGAAAAAATAATCCATAGAGATGTCAATGGAGCCATCCTTGAAAATGGCGACAGTGTTGTCTTGGTCAAAGACCTGAAGGTCAAAGGTTCAAGCATGGTGGCAAAGCAGGGCACGGCCGTCAGAAGGATTTCTTTGGATCGGGATAACGCCGAATATATAGAAGGCAAGGTTGACGGTCAACATATCGTGATCATTACCAAATATGTGAAGAAGGTGTAATTAGTTGATAGTTGATAGTTGATAGTTGATAGTTGATAGTTGATAGTTGTTTCTTTATTCAACATTCAACATTCAACATCCATGATTCAACATCCAACATCAAGAACTCATCTCGGTAAAAAAATGATAGAAATGAGGAATGGTCTCAATGCCCTTTAGATAGTTCCAGATACCGAAATGTTCGTTGGGCGAATGAATGGCGTCGCTGTCAAGACCAAAACCCATTAAGATGGTTTTACTGCCCAATTCTTTTTCGAAAAGGGAAACGATAGGAATGCTTCCTCCACTACGCTGTGGTATCGGCTTTTTTCCGAAGGTGGTCTCATATGCTCTTGAAGCTGCTCGGTAGCCAATCGTATCGATTGGGGTCACATAGCCCTGTCCACCGTGGTGGGGCGTAACTTTCACTTTTACTCCTTTTGGGGCGATATTCTCAAAATGTTCGGTAAACAATCGGGTGATTTCCTGCCAATCTTGATGGGGTACCAAACGCATGGAGATTTTCGCATAGGCCTTGCTGGCAATCACGGTTTTGGCACCCTCGCCGATATAACCGCCCCAGATACCGTTGACATCCAAGGTAGGCCTAATGGAGTTCCTTTCATTGGTGGTATATCCTTTTTCGCCGTAAACCGATTCGATGTCCAATGCCATTTGGTAATCCTCAAGGCTAAAGGGAGCTTTGGCCATCTCGCCCCTTTCTTCAGCGGTCAATTCCTCGACCTTATCATAAAAACCGGGAATGGTGATATGGTTGTTTTCATCATGGAGCGAAGCGATCATTTTGCTCAAAACATTTATCGGATTGGCCACAGCACCGCCGTAGAGCCCTGAATGCAGATCTCGGTTCGGACCGGTCATCTCGACCTCGACATAACTAAGGCCTCGAAGACCGGTAGTGATAGAGGGCACGTCGTTCGCGATCATACCCGTATCTGAGATCAAGATGATATCATTGGCAAGTTTTGCCTGGTTGCCAGCAACAAATGCAGAAAGACTTTTGCTACCGACCTCTTCTTCACCTTCGATCATAAATTTTACATTACAGGGCAATTGATCTGTTTTGATCATGAATTCCACTGCCTTGACATGCATATAGAATTGTCCTTTATCGTCACAGGCACCTCGGGCAAAAATAGCACCGTCAGGGTGTCTAGATGTTTCTTTGATTACGGGTTCGAATGGTGGAGAATTCCATAAATCCATTGGGTCGGGAGGCTGCACATCGTAGTGTCCGTAGACTAAAACCGTAGGTAGATTCTCGTCGATCGTTTTTTCGCCATATACGATCGGGTACCCATCGGTCTCGCAGATTTCCACGATATCACAACCGGCTTCTTTCAATGACTTTTTGACCATTTCGGCGGTATTTATCACATCTTGGGAAAATGCCGAGTCGGCACTTATCGAGGGAATTTTAAGCAATTCGAAAAGTTCATTAATAAATCGGTCTTTGTTTTGGGCAATGTAATGTTGAATGTTTTGCATGGAAGCGAGTTTGTTCTTTGGCTAAAATTAGCAAAAGAACTTTTTAAAGTCGATCTATTTTAAAATTGAATTTTTGCCTTATATTTGCATCCCGTTTTTCCCGATACAATCGGGAGGGAAATGCAGGCGTGGTGGAATTGGTAGACACGCTAGACTTAGGATCTAGTGCCGCAAGGTGTGAGAGTTCGAGTCTCTCCGCCTGTACTGTAAAAAGCTTCTCTTGAACGAGAAGCTTTTTTATTTTGACAAAATCATATTGTAAGGAGAGACGAGAAGTTTATGCTGAGCGTAGCCGAAATAAGTCTCTCCGCCTGTACAAATAGAAAAGCCGACTTTTAAAAGTCGGCTTTTTTCGATCTACTGTAAAATAATATCAGGCCTACTCGACAGTAACGCTAAAAGTTGCCTCCAAATCGGTCTCTCCGCCTGCATTGGAGAGTCCGGCATTAGGTTTTGTAGGCTCGTGGCGCAATGTAAAGGTGAGCGTGCCCGAACTGGGATTTCCGGCGGTAAGGGTGAATTTGGTCCCTAATGGGTTGCCATCACTGTCTGTATCAATGTACGCAGTGGTTATTTCAAGTCCACCGCCGGAAGTGTAAAAAAGTTGATGCTCCTTGGCTTCTGCCACCACTTCTTTTGTAATGTCCTCGGCAGGCGTTTCGGTTTCGTTCAATAAAACAATGCTGCCATTGTAGGTGACCCCTGCCGCCAAATTTCCTGAAACGGTTATCTCTGGGGCATTTGGGCCGTCACCATCCAAATCTCGGGTCTGCAGTGTAATGGCCGTGCCACCCCCATCAGGGGTTAGGGTAACGGCCAATGTGGTGATCACCTCTTCTTCGTTTACGGCCATCGGAGTGCCATTGTCATCACTTGAGCAAGCGATCGATAAAATTCCCGTGAACAATATTATGCTTATATATTTCAAAATTCTCATTGTCTTTTGTTTTAAAAAAATTAATAATTAATTCTAAGATGAAGTAAAAGGTTTCTGCCTAAATCGTCGGCATAGAAGCGCAGTCGATTCAGGTAGTTTCGGTATGAAGTGTTAAATATATTTGTCACTTCAAGGCCTAAGGTAAGTGTCGACTTTTGGCTAATGTCAAAGTCGATACTCGAATTAAAATTTAGCAGATGGTAAGCGCTTGGTGGCGTGCTTACATCTACAATTTCAAATGTTTCGGTTTCCGGTATGAACACTTCAAAATTGTTATTTGGATATTCGTTCTGCCGAAACACATATTCGCTTTGCAGTTGCAACCATATATTATTGAAATCGCGATTATGATAGACCAGTCCGTTTTTGGTGTTGACCGGTGGAATATCGATCAAGGCTTCCTTTTGACTGCGGTCATATCCTTTGACAAAGGAAAATTGGTGGTCGAAACGGAAATTTTTGGCGAAGGCATAGGAGGCATCCACATCCACACCCAATAATCGGGCATCGGTCTGGCGGTATTCCCAAACCTGAAAATTGCCCCTAACGGTCTGTTGGATTTCCGTTGGTTCGATAACGATAAAATCATTGATCAAATTGATGTACGGATTCAACGAGAAACCGAAATTTTCATTCTCGCGCTGCAGCGTCGAGGAAAATTTATGGGCGGTCTCGGGATCGAAACGCAAATCTCCCAGCTCGATCCTGGAGGCCGAATGGTGCAACCCTTCGCTAAAGAGTTCTGAAGGATTAGGGGCACGGGTAGCCAATGAATAATTAATGAACAGATTGTAACCTTTTCCAAAAGAATAGGTCGCACCTGCCGTTGCCGAATGGTTATAAAAATTCAATTGGGGATTCGTCAAAATTTGGTTTCCCACCTCTTCGATTACCAACTCTGGAAAAAGGGTGTCATAGTTGCGTGACTGCCAAAAGGAAGTGCGATAAAACTTGAAAACATCCATATACGTATAGTCAAAACGCCCCCCTGCCTCTAAGAACCAGCTTTCGTTCAATCGATAATCCAAGATTCCATACACGCCCAAGTCGTATTTATCATAGTCGGGAATCAAGCGTCGTACACCAGTGCCGGGATCGGCGAAATTATTCTGGTAACGGGCCGATAATCCGGCTTTGAAATTTACCGATTCCGAGAAACGCGAATTTAAATCCAACATCAAAGTATGAGTGTCCAATTGAAGGTCCAACGAGGCCTTGTCCCTATCATCCCCACGCCTGATATCGAATTCGAGTCTATGATTGCGCTGAAAATCGTATTGCAGACTTAATTTGCCCAAACCATCGAACCTTTTGAATGCCTTGAACGTGGCCAAATGGTGGGTGACATCTTGTCTGGGCTCGGCGATGTCGTACGTAAAATCATCAATTACCAACGGTCGGTCACTTTTAATCGCCCGCAATTGGTCTTGCGCGCCGCCCAAATGGGAAGCCCGCAAAATACCGATCTCGTTCTTGAACAATGTATAATAGGCTTCTATCGCATAGGAGAAACGATTTAGGCCGATACGCAATGAGGCATTACGCTCAAAAATACCGGTGTTGCTCAGCACGTAGTCCGGTGCCTCAAAATCGCCAAACCGCTTCACGGTTCCTTGTACGGTACCGTGCCAACCACTCTGAAAACTTTTGGTAAGCCGAGAGGTCAGTGATCCGCCCCTTCCGTTCGAAGCCCCTGTCAATGAGGTCTTTCCGTAGAGACTATCCTTTAGGGAAACCTTCGGCGCCTCTGTGATAATGACCCCGCCAACCGCATCGCCACCAAACTGCAAAGCTCCTGCTCCTTTGATCAAAGTAATGTTCCCGGCGGTATTGATGTCCATATTGGGAGCATGTTCGGCGCCCCATTCTTGATCTTCCATCCGTACCCCATCGTTCATGATGATCACACGGCTGCTGTGCAGACCATTGATCAAAGGCTTTACGACAGTATTTCCCGTGTTCAATGATGAAACACCGCTCAAGCTATTTAGGGCATCACCCAAAGAACCGTTGCTGAAACGCTCCAATTCGACTATTGATATTTCGTTTTCAAAAGAGGTCTTGCTCTTGTTCTGGAAAGCCTTGCCCTGAATTGTCACTTCATTGAGCTCTTCCAAATGATGTTCCAACTGAAAATTTCGGGTCGTATTGCCCGATACTTTCACCGAAAACCCCCTTGTGATACAGAAGGGGTGAGAAACCTGTATCGAATAGGTGTTCTCACATAGACCGGCAAAAGCGAATTTTCCGTCCACATCGGTCACGACCGCCTGTTCAGTGCCGGCTACGATCAGCAATGCACCGACCAGAACCGAGCCATCGTGTAGGTCGGCCACCGTGCCCGAAAGGGTATAATCGCAATTTTGCGATATAGAAGGTATACTGCTCAATAACAATAATACCATTACATAGAAACGCATATGGAATTCTTGATTAAAATAAAAACTGGGTTCTTTTTTTAACTAAGAAACTGTGGGGGCGCCCTTAATTGGGTATTTGTTACTTTGAAGGAATGAAGTCTAAGTACACGAAACTGATTTTCAACCCTTGACGGTACAATAGTAGGGGTAAAATCGGAATATCGGGCCAAATCATAGTTGAAAGAGGCCAAATGAAACTGACATACCTGACAGTCGGGAACGCCTTGGTGAATGTGGGTGCTCTGGTCTTTACACTCAACTTGTTCGTGAGATTCACCATCTACGATATGAAAAAACTGTACAGTGGTAGGTAGCATCAATGCCGCCAATAGCATCAATGCTGCAATGATATGTCCAATTTTTTTTTGGGTACTCACCTAAATTGTATTTTCCAACTGAAAAATGTAATCGTAAAGATATGAAACGATAATGAAAACTTTTGTAATTATTTGGATACCAGAGAAAATTGCTTGGGATTATTGTTGGTGGGTTCAACATATCTCATACTTAATTCATTGAAATGCTATTCTCACATTTGCAAAAAAAGAGGGGTGGATAACGAATTATCGGCTTGCCGCTTCTTTTATAAAACTATCTTCGAATCTGAGGTAATGACAAGTGTAGCCATTGGGATTCTTCACCAAGTAGTCTTGATGGTATTCCTCAGCGGGCCAAAAGGTAGAATAGGGTTCCAAGGTGGTGACCACTTTGCCCTGCCACTTGCCAGAGGCATCGACGATCTCGATTATTTCTTTCGCAATCGCCTTTTCTTCTTCATCTTGATAAAAAATGGCAGAACGGTAACTTGAACCTTTATCATTGCCCTGCCGGTCAATGGTGGTTGGATCATGCATTCTGAAAAAATAGTCCAAAATTTCTTTGAAAGATGTAATATTAGGGTCATAGGTCAATTCGATACCTTCGGCATGCCCAGGATGATTACTATAGGTAGGATGGTCATTTTGTCCACCTTGGTACCCTACTTCGGTATCCTTGATGCCGGGCCGTAGTCTAAAAAGGTCTTCCATGCCCCAGAAACAACCACCGGCAATATATGCTTTCTTATAATGGTCCATTTTGATATTTTTTTATTTAGAAAACTTCTTTATTTAGTCTGCAATCGCATAATAAAATTACATGGAATAACGCGAAAGTCAATTCAAAGCGATTATTTATGGCTCATTGTTCCTTGTCAGGCGTAAGCATCAATTTTTGAAGAAAATCAATGACTTTTGATTCAGGCATCTCACATGGCTTTAATAAACCTTCATTTTTTATGAAATAATAATTGAAACTTACAAAATCAGATCCTCCCAGGGCCTTGCCAAAAATTTTAAGTGATTTGCCCTTATTGAAAAAGGTTTTTGTTATTCCATATTTGGTACCGCAATAAATACCTTCTGAATAACCTTCGGGTATTTTATCCATCATATTTAGAACCGATTCGTTCATTATTTACACCATAAGGTTTGGCCGATAATTTTTCAAGAGCTACAGGAAAGCATGGAGCATCCTACCTTGTGTCTAGCCCATTCGGGCCGTTTGGCAAACCATTTTTCTTTGCCCGGCTGTTCATCATAGGGTTTTTTCAGTAACACGAATAGCTCTTCAATCAGTCCATAACTTCCTTTGTCGGCTTCATCAATCGCTAATTGGGCCATGTAATTGCGCAGAACATATTTGGGGTTGACCTTGTTCATTTCAATTTTACGTTGATTATCGCCTAATTTTTCCAAGGATAACCTTTCGGCATAGTTTTTAAACCAATCAAACCATTCTTCTTTTATTCGATCTCTTATTTCTTCGGGTCTATAAAAAGCCTTTTTCACCACGGGAAACCAATTTTCATAAGCGCCTTTTTCAAGATTGGCCAGATTTCTAAAAAAAATGGTCATATCGGTCTCAGAACGCTGCATCATCTTCTCCAAAACCTCAATTAGCATAATATCAGAATTGTTTTCTAGTTGTAATCCGAGTTTAGACCGCATCATCGCTAAATGGGCTGCATCAAGTTCTTCCTGATATTCTTTCAATATGGTTTCAAGGGGTTCGGCTTGTTCGATTAAAGGATAGAGGGCGTTGGCCAGTTGAAATAGATTCCATAGCACGATTTGAGGCTGGGCGCCGTAACGATATCGTTTGTTTGCCCTGTCTGTGGTATTAGGTGTCCATCCATGATCGTAACCTTCCAACCATCCGTAAGGGCCATAATCTATGGTGAGTCCTAAAATCGACATGTTGTCAGTGTTTATAACGCCGTGCACAAAACCTACCCTTTGCCAATGAATGACCATTTTCAAGCTCTTGATGGCCACTTCCTTGAGAAAATTGACATATGCTTTTTTTGAAGGTTTCCCGAGATGGGAATAGTGGTTGCGTATGGTGTAATCGACCAATGTCTTCAATGTCTTCTTATCTCCTCTTGCCGAAAAAATCTCATAACTTCCGAAACGCAGAAATGATGGGGCGACCCTGGTAACAATGGCTCCTTTTTCATAAGCAGGGTTTCCATCGTACATGACGTCGCGCAATACTTGATCCCCTGAAAGTGCCAAGGACAATGCGCGAGTCGTTGGAACTCCTAAATGGTGCATGGCCTCACTGCACAGATACTCTCGAATGGAGGAGCGAAGCACTGCAAGGCCATCTGCAGAGCGTGAATACGGAGTTTCGCCTGCACCTTTCAATTGTAATGCCCAGCGTTTGTCGTCGTGTTCTATTTCGGCAAGATTGATAGCTCTTCCATCACCTAATTGTCCGGCCCAATTGCCGAATTGATGTCCGCCATAGCACATGGCGTAGGGATTGGTTTTCGGCAAAATCTGCGAGCCTGTAAATACTTCCAAAAAATCTTTTGAACTGCTATCTGCATCCGAAAGACCTAGTGCTCCGATCATTTCGGGAGATGTATGTAAAAGAAACGGATTGCCAGGTTTTTTTGGCTTAACATAAGAAAAGCAAGATTCCTTTACCTGTCTTCTTACATTTTCTTTAATAGGGTCGGCAGGCAACTCTTTGGTCAAACGGTCGTTTATTTTTAAACTTAAAGTCAAAATGATGCCCCTTTGGTTATATTAAAGCGCTTTTTATGCATCCGTCTGGAGTATCAACGACTCGGAGTTGATGCAATATCTTAGACCACTGGGTTCCGGGCCATCTGGAAAGACATGGCCTTGATGGGCGTCACACGTGTTGCATTGAACCTCGACACGAACCATGCCAAATGAACTGTCCTTGATATACTTGATCGCGTTTTCTTTCATGGGTTGGGTAAAACTTGGCCAACCCGTGCCTGAATCGAACTTTATCGTCGAATCGAACAAAGGGGTGCCACAGCATACACAGTTGTATCTTCCGGCATCATATCTGCTGCATAGTGCGCCACTGTGAGGTACTTCGGTTCCAGCCTTTCGCGTGATTCTGAATTGTTCGGGAGTCAATATCGCCCTCCACTCCTCTTCGGTCTTTTCAACCCTTCGATCAGGTTTTGGGTTTCCACTAACCGTAAAGTGTATAATGTCTTTCCAAGTTAACATGCTTCGATCTTTATAGTATTATACAAATATACTATCAAAACCATATTATATTTTATTTGGGCCCTGGGCTTGAAGTGCTTTAATTAATAACCAAGAGTAATTCAATTTACAGGTTCATAAATACGCATAGTTCAAGTTAGTGGGTGATTAGAAACAAAATGTCATGAAAGGGAAGTTTTACCTGGCGAATACTATTTGAACCAATGGCTATTGCCGTTACAAACCATTCATAACATTGAAAGGTAGTGTATTTAAGTAATGATGTAGCGCGGTTGCTTTAATATGTACGTAAATGCCCTTATCATAACTTCTTGCATCTTCGTTATAAAATCTTTGTTACATCGGGTATCGCGAAAAAGTTAGTACGGATCCGATTGGTTAGATAGACCTATATGTCGGGAAGTGTTTCTGTTTCGATTATTTTTTTATTAAAATGTTATGATTTAATTTAAATTTAAGATTTCACTTACTATATTGTGCATATTAAAGTTTTCACAAATATAGAAAGCTGATTATTTAATAAGGATTAACAATGGATACTGGACCTTAAACCTATTGGTTTAAAGTATCTTAGCATAAAAACAAGCATGGATTTTACAGAATTGGCCCTGGAATTCGAGAGTAGGAAAATGAGCAATATGTCTACTAGCGATAGGGTAACGGCTTCTCGGGAAGCCAAGGATTTAATATTGAAGATCAACGAGGTATATAAGGAGACCAAAGATGAGAAGTTGATGGATCTCATGAAAAGAATAACCGTAAAGAAAAAGAAAATTGATAAACGGTTAAACGGCAGGCTTACCGTAGATTAGTTTTAATGATTGGAACAGACTAAAAAAAGCCCCGATAAGGGGCTTTTTTGGTACTTGTCAAAATCAAAATGGTAAACAATAAATAGGGGCACAAAATTTGGGGAAATTAATACGGCATTTTCTAAAAGAAACCGAACGCCCAAAGTATAAGGCTAACGACAACGGCAAGTAAAATACCTACCAAAACGACCACCATTACACTTAAGAAACCGTTCAATAACCTTGCGCCGAAGGTAATTTCCTGTTCCATGATTATTATTATTTACCTTAAATGTAGTGATTTGAAGTCGAATAATAGGATTTTTCAACAATTATTTCGACTAACAGCTTCATAATTAGTGTGTTCAGGCGATAAAAGGTCGAAATAATCGACAAGCCGTTAAGCTTAAAGACCTTGGTCTATCATTCTCCTTTGATCAATTTCTTGGTAAGGGCCTCTAAAGAAACGCCCTTGGTCTCTGGCATCATGAAACGAACGAACAATAATTGGAGCACCATCATAAAGGCAAAAAAGGCGAACACGGGCCCTGGGCCTATCCACCCGAACAAAAATGGAATTGATGAAGGTATGAGCCAAGCTAGTACCCAATGTGTTGAACTGCCGAATGATTGTCCCGAACCTCTAAGGTGGTTCGGAAATATTTCTGAAATGAATACCCAGATAACAGCCCCCTGGCCAATTGCATGAGAAGCAATGAAAAGAAAAAGAAAAATGGGTACCGCTAGTCCGCTCCACTCCAAGATAAAGGCGGCCGATACCAATGATAACGATACGATGTACCCTACCGAACCTATATACATTAATTGTTTTCGGCCCAACCTGTCGATCAAGAATATGCCGACCAAAGTAAATAACAGATTGGTAATTCCGATACCGATACTGCTTAATAGTGCAGTGCTTTCACCCAATCCGGCCGATTCAAAAATTCGTGGGGCATAGTACAAAAATGCGTTGATGCCCGAAAATTGGTTGAAAAAAGCGATCAAAAATGCCAATATCAAGGGAAATCGATATTTCTTCATGAAAATGCTTTCGGAGTTTTCATGCTTTCCTTGTGTGGCATCCATACTAGTTTGTAAAGCTTCTACCGTCAATTCAGGATTTGTCGCGGCAAGAATTTCGCGTGCCTCGTGAATTCTGTTTTTGGTCAAAAGCCAACGCGGACTTTTGGGCACAGTGAAGACGAACATAGTATAGATAATCGCCGGGAAGGCTTCTACCCCGACCATCCACCGCCAATCATCATCACCCATATCACTCAGGGCATAATTCGAAACGAATGCCATCAAAATACCGAATACCAACATAAACTGATATAGGCCGACCAGTCTGCCACGATGTTCGGCGGGGGCAATTTCCGAGATGTAGGCGGGTGCCGCAACGGTCGAGGCCCCGATTCCCAGACCTCCGATAAACCTTGCGATGGCAAAAGTATAAGGATCATTTGCGAATGCAGAACCAATTGCCGAGACCGTAAAAAGTATTCCAATCCAAATTAGTGTATTTTTTCGACCTATTTTATTGGTAGGAAAGCCACCGAATACGGCTCCTACTATCGTGCCGAAAAGGGCCATTCCGATTACGACCGTACCATGAAAGGCATCTGAGGAGTTCCAAAGGAGTTGCAATTTTTTCTCCGCCCCTGAGATAACTACGGTGTCGAATCCGAACAAAAATCCTGCTAGTGCAGCGATCATGGAAATTCTTAAAATCTTGGAATTCATTGAGATGGTTTGTTGGTTTTTGTAAAGCTAACAAAAATCGACAAACGAACTCAAGTCATTTTATTGCAGTTTCGCCTGCAATGGTTTTAGTGTATCACGTTTTTTAGACCGTAAAGGTTTCTTAGGTTTGGTATCGTCAGAATCACGTGACTTGTCAACGTCAGGTGTTTTTCGCAATTGCACCGAATCGTATGATGGAACCGATTGTTCTTTTCTAGAATCTTGGTGTTGTTCTCCCAAAGTTTCGCGACAAGAAATAAAAGTGTGGCATATGGCCGAAAGTAGGATGATCCTAAAAAAATTCATATCAGGGCAAAACAGGTTCAGAGTAATTTACGGATGTACTCAATAATCTGGATGCTTGCGCCCTTGTTTTTGGAAATATAGGATGCGTTTATGGTTCCGCTTTTTGAACGAAGTCCTACATCGTCGAGCAATTTTTTCATCAGTTCACTGAACTGAAAGCTATCGGCGACCGATAGAATCCCTTTTTTGGCCACTAGATCTTCGGCCTCCTTGAAACCATGGTAATTAGGGCCGACAATTACAGGAATTCCAAAAACGGCAGGTTCAAGGGTATTGTGAAGACCTGTGGCAAAACCCCCGCCCACGTAGGCAATATCCGCATAGCTATATATTTTGGTCAGCAGTCCGATATGGTCAATAATGAGTACCTCAAAGTCGGCAATGGTATTTTCATCAAATTTTGAATAGCGTACCGTTTTCTTCGAAATCGCCCCGGTCAGCCCCAATATTTTGTTGTTTTCGATTTTATGGGGTGCCAAGACATACTTAAGGCCCTTGGGCGCGTTGTTTATGTAATCGACAAGAATAGCCTCATCTTCTGGCCAGGTGCTTCCTGCCACAAAGCACAGACGGTTCTTTTTGAATTGCTCTAGAAAAGAAAGCCGGTTATCGCGTTCCAAAATTTCTGAAACCCTATCGAGGCGCGTGTCACCGCTAACGGTTGTATTTTTTATTCCTATAGATTCGAGCAATCGGGCTGACGAATCGTCCTGTAGAAAAATATGCGAAAAGGTTCTCAGGGTGTCGCGCATAAAGCCACCGTACCATTTAAAATATATTTGGTTCTGTTTGAATATAGCGGAGGCCAAAATGGTCGGGATCTGTCTCTTGTTTAGTTCTTTCAAATAGTTCGGCCAGATTTCATATTTGATGAATATGGCCAATTTAGGACGGGCAAATTCTAAAAAAAGAGTGGCATTTTTGGCCGTATCGATAGGAAGATATGTGGTCAGGTCTGCGACCCGGGTATCTTTTTTGATTTCATATCCCGATGGGGAAAAAAAACTTACCAATATTTTATACGTTGGAAATTCGGTGCGTAATTTCTCCATTATTGGAAGCCCTTGTTCGAACTCTCCCAATGATGCGACGTGTACCCATATAATTTCATCGGATCCTGAAATGGCATTCTTTAAGGTCGGAATGACATTTTTTCTGCCTTGAACGAAAAGCCTGATCTTTGGGTTGAAAAGTGCCACCGCTTTTAAAAAGAACCAGCTGATGAGCGCTACAAAATTATAGACAAATTGCACCTAAGTATCGTTTGGGGCTAAATTACGTTTCTTTAAAGAAATCATAGTTCGCCGTTTCGTATTTTTGTGTCGAAACTTGTTTAAAATTCGCGATGAGAAAAATCCAGATGGTCGATTTGGGCGGCCAATATGAGGGAATAAAAGACCAAATCAATTCCGCACTGGTCAATATAATGGAAACATCGGCCTTTATCAATGGACCGGAAGTACATGCTTTTCAAAAAGAACTTGAAGATTATTTGGGGGTCAAACATGTTATTCCGTGCGCTAACGGTACCGATGCCCTACAGATTGCCATGATGGGGTTGGGTTTGAAGCCGGGCGACGAGGTCATTACCGCTGATTTTACCTTTGCCGCAACGGTCGAGGTAATCGCCCTTTTGCAATTGACCCCGGTTCTTGTCGATGTGGATCCCGAGACTTTCAATATCGATTTGGCCGCTGTAGAAAGATCAATTACACCAAAGACAAAAGCAATCGTGCCTGTTCATCTATTTGGCCAATGTGCCGATATGGATGCAATTTTGGCACTTGCCGAAAAGCATGATCTTTATGTCATTGAAGATAATGCCCAGGCCATAGGTGCCAGCTATACTTTTAAAAATGGCGATAAACAAAAATCAGGTGCCATGGGCCACGTCGGTGCGACTTCATTCTTTCCGTCTAAAAATCTGGGTTGCTATGGAGATGGAGGGGCTATTTTCACCAATGATGATACCCTTGCACATAGGTTAAGAGGAATCGTGAACCATGGCATGTATGAAAGGTACCATCACGATGTCGTGGGCGTAAACTCACGTTTAGATTCGATTCAAGCCGCCGTTTTAAGGGCCAAATTGCCAAAATTGGATGAATATTGCAACCGTAGAAGGGAAGCCGCAGACAAGTATTCGGCCGCTTTTTACGGTCAGGAAAACATAGTGTTGCCCAGAACAAACCACACCTGCAAAGATGGTAACGATACATGTGATTGCCATGTTTTTCATCAGTACACCTTACGGATAACCAATGGAAAAAGGGATGCCTTGGTCACACATCTGGGCGAGAAAAATATTCCGTGCGGTGTATACTACCCGATACCCTTGCACAGGCAAAAGGCTTATGCCGACACTAGATATGATGAAAAAGATTTCGCGGTTACCAATCAGTTGGTCGAAGAGGTCATCTCGTTGCCGATGCATACCGAGCTTGATGATGAGCAGATTGCCTTTATTTCATCTACGGTCATCGGTTTTGTCAATGCGTGATAAACGATATTGCTAATTTTGACGTTCGTACACTAACCAAAGATTATAATTAAATGAAAATACTTGTTACGGGCGGGTTGGGCTTTATCGGCTCGCATACAGTTGTCGAATTGCAAAACGAAGGTTTCGAAGTGGTCATTATAGACGATTGCTCGAACTCTTCTGAAAATGTATTGAAGGGAATTACGGCCATTACGGGTAAGACCCCGATTTTCGAAAAGCTGGATCTTAAGGAAAAAGCCAAAGTCGAGGATTTTTTCAAAAGGCACCATGATGTCGAGGGCGTTATCCATTTCGCGGCGTCCAAGGCCGTTGGCGAAAGTGTTGAAAAACCATTGCTGTATTATGAAAATAACATTGGCACCCTTGTTTATTTGTTAAAGGAACTGAAAAAAAAGGATAAGTCGAGCTTCATTTTCAGTTCTTCCTGTACCGTTTACGGTCAGGCCGATAAGATGCCGATTACAGAGGATGCGCCCGTCAAACCGGCCGAATCTCCTTATGGCAATACAAAGCAGATGGGCGAAGAGATTATTGCCGATACATGTAAGGTGACCCCCAATTTGAATGCGATCGCGCTGCGTTATTTTAATCCGATGGGGGCACATCCGAGCACCGAAATAGGGGAGCTGCCGATAGGCGTTCCGCAAAATCTAGTCCCGTTTATTACGCAAACCGGTGTTGGCTTAAGAGAACAGTTATCCGTTTTTGGTGATGATTACCCGACCGAAGATGGCACATGCATACGCGACTATATTTATGTGGTCGATTTGGCAAAAGCCCATGTGGTCGCCCTAAAAAGACTTTTAGAAGCCAAAAATAAAGAGAACTATGAAGTCTTCAACGTGGGCACGGGCAAAGGAAGTTCGGTTTTGGAGGCCATTCGAAGTTTTGAACGGGTTTCGGGAAAAAAACTGAACTACAAAATTGTCGGAAGACGGCCAGGTGATATAACTACCGCTTATGCCGATACGACCAAGGCGAACAAAGTTTTGGGTTGGAAGGCCGAGTATACCCTTGACCAAGCAATGAAATCTGCATGGGACTGGGAACGGAAAATACGGGGATGACGCCCATTTGAAATAGAATAGGACCATTTAAAGGTAATTATGATAATGAGGGGAATATTACGTATATTCCCCTCATTTTATTTGAAATACCAACAGAATGAAAAAACTGCTACTGCTGTTCATCCTATTTTTGACCACGGTTATTACGGCGCAGGACTACTATTTACAGTGTGGAAAGATTGTTGATCCCCAATCGGGTGGATTATTATCCGAAAAAACCATTATTGTTTCCGGTGACCGGATAAAAAGTATTCAAGACGGCTTTGTCAACGGTACTTCGAATGATAAGGTCATAGACTTGAAAAGTAAGTTTGTACTTCCCGGTTTCATAGATATGCATGTTCATATCGAAGGAGAATCGAGTCCTTCGAGATACATTGAGCGTTTTACCAAGAACGAGGCCGATATCGCTTTTCAATCAACTGTCTATGCCGAACGAACCTTGATGGCCGGTTTTACCACGGTCAGGGATTTGGGGGGCTCAGGAGTGAATATCGCACTACGAAACGCAATTAACAAAGGTGTTGTGAAAGGGCCCCGAATCTTCACGGCGGGCAAGGCCATCGGGACCACTGGGGGGCATGCGGACCCAACCAATGGAATGAAAAAGGAATTGATGGGGGATCCCGGGCCTATGGAAGGTGTTGTCAATTCTCCTGAAGATGCCAAGAAAGCGGTACGGCAACGCTACAAGAATGGGGCCGACGTAATCAAGATTACGGCAACCGGTGGTGTAATGAGCGTGGCAAAGAACGGGCAAAATCCCCAGTTTACCGAAGAAGAGATTAGGGGTATCGTCGAAGCGGCCAAAGATTACGGCATGTTGACCGCGGCCCATGCCCATGGCGATGAAGGTATGCAAAGGGCGGTCAAAGGTGGTATTAAAACTATTGAGCATGGTACCCTGATGAGTGAGGAAACCATGGATCTGATGATACAACATAAAACTTATTTGGTGCCCACTATTTCTGCAGGCAAGGCAGCGGCCGAAATGGCCGAGATACCTGGGTTTCTTCCCCCGATAGTGGCCCAGAAAGCACGCGAAATAGGTCCTGTCAGCCAAGCTACGTTCGGCAAGGCCTATAAAAAGGGAGTTCCTATCGCTTTCGGAACCGATGCCGGGGTTTCTCCTCACGGTGAAAATGGCAAAGAATTTGGTTTCATGCACGAGGCGGGTATGCCCATTATCGAAACGATACGGTCTGCAACAATTATCAATGCCGAATTATTGGGCATGGAAAATGATCTGGGTCAATTGAAAGGCGGTTTTCTGGCCGATATAATTGCCGTTGACGAAAACCCTCTTAAGAATGTAAATACGCTTGAAAATGTCGTTTTTGTGATGAAGAATGGTGAAGTTTTTAAGCAGTAAATGGTTGTTTAAAGAATGAACGAGCATCATGTTAACTGTATCAAGGTTCTGCAAAAGGCCCAGAAAGAAAATCGCTACACAAAGCTAATCGTGCAACTGCTGAAAGATTTTCAATTGGCGAACATATCTGTGGGGTTTACACTTTTGATTACTCCTCAGGATTTAAAACGCGAGCTTCATGAAAAGATCTATTTTCTTCTTATGGAAAAGTTCAATGACTATCTTAACCTCATGTACTTGATAGATATTCCAGAAAGTACACTTAAAGACACTAATCAAAGTGATATTGTTGAATTTGCCGAGATGGTAACCTTCTCGATACTTCGCCGAGAATTACAAAAGGTCAGATTTAAAGAAGAATTCGATTGAGCGGCAGAACTCATATGATGGGTATTTGTAATGGTGCTCTACAAATAACCTATGGCACCGCATAGATTATTAAAAATAGACCCTAACAAAGGGCGTCCAGGCATTGGCGTAAATACTTTTTTGATCATCGTAGAGTACATCGTAACGAATGCCGACAGTGAAATTTCTGTCGGTATAGCCCAGGCCCAGAAATAGGCCGGGAGACCAATAATCATCTTTAATGTCATTAGGTATTGCAGCAAGGGTTCTATTCACACGAAGTTCTTCGAATTCGACTGAAAATTGAACGAAATCAATAGGGTTTAACAGCGTAAGAACACTTCCGCCATAGGCCAATAGCTTGTTGTCATTGAATTTGGCATAGTTGAAACTGAGACTTGTGCCAACGGCAAAATTGTCGGTGACCTGATAGATTGCACTGGGCGAGATTGAACCATTGAAACCGCCGTTTGTAAATCCGAGACCAAGTCCGCCACCAAATCGAACATGGCGCCAAAAGTCGCCCTTGGCATTCGGATTCTGGGCGGTAGCAACAAAACCTATAGCAAATAAGATAAGGCACGATAAAATGTTTTTGGTCGCCATTTGATCTATTTTTGTGATTATCCTATTAGTTTCTTCATTATTGCCACTAAGATAACATGCAGAAAATGTAAATGTTGTATTTTTGAATTTATTTTGTTTGTAGGATAGAGAAACCTTTTTATGGATAAATTTTCCTTTTTAAACACTGCACACACTTCTTTTTTTGCAGAGCTTTATGACAAATATCTGCAACATCCCGATAGCGTAGAGCCAAGTTGGAGAGCTTTCTTTCAAGGCTTCGATTTTGGCGTTGAAAGTTCGCTCGATGAACTGGATGTTCAGACGATAACGGATGCTGCGGGCATAAACAACGGGCAGCCCTTGGACATGCCCCGGTCATTGCAAAAAGAGTTTCAGGTCATTCGATTGATCGATGGCTATCGCAGTAGGGGGCATCTGTTCACAAAAACTAATCCGGTAAGGGAGAGAAGAAAGTATTCCCCGACCCTTGATATTGAAAATTTTGGGCTCTCCAACGAAGACCTTGATACGTTGTTCAACGCAGGGGAGATTTTGGGTCTGGGCCCCGCTACGCTCCGTGAAATAATAGTCCATTTGCAAAAGATATATTGTGATGCCATTGGGGTCGAATATATGTACATACGAAACCCTGAACGTATCGAATGGATTCAAAATTGGTTGAATATCAATGATAACCACCCGAAGTTCGATAGCGCGCAAAAGAAGCACATTTTAAAGAAGCTGAACGAGGCCGTTTCTTTTGAAGGGTTCTTGCATACCAAATACGTTGGTCAAAAGCGATTTTCACTGGAAGGCAACGAATCGCTGATTCCTGCTTTGGATGCGGTTGTTGAACGCGCCGCGCGATTGGGCGTCGAACAGTTTGTAATGGGTATGGCGCACCGCGGCCGCTTGAACGTGCTTACAAATATCTTTGGCAAGGCGGCGAAGGATATTTTCAGCGAATTCGATGGTAAGGATTATGAGGAAGAGATTTTCGATGGAGATGTGAAGTACCATTTGGGATGGACCTCGGAAAGGAAAACCGACAACGGCAAGAAGATAAGAATGAACATAGCCCCCAATCCATCGCATTTAGAGACTGTTGGGGCGGTGGTCGAAGGGATTACCAGAGCCAAGCAAGATGCGCATTACGCCGACGATTTTTCCAAAGTCTTACCGATCGTGGTACATGGTGACGCGGCCATTGCGGGGCAAGGCCTGGTCTACGAGGTCGTTCAGATGGCAGATCTTGACGGTTATCGAACCGGGGGTACGATCCATATCGTGGTCAACAACCAGATCGGTTTTACCACGAACTATCTCGATGCCAGAACGTCGACTTACTGTACCGATGTAGGTAAGGTTACTTTGAGTCCCGTTCTACATGTAAATGCCGATGATGCAGAGGCGGTCGTACATGCTTCCCTTTTTGCCCTGGAATATCGAATGCGCTTTAAACGCGATGTATTTATCGATTTATTGGGCTATCGAAAATATGGGCACAACGAGGGGGACGAACCGCGTTTTACCCAGCCTAAATTGTACAAAGCGATCGCAAAGCACAAAAACCCACGCGATATCTATGCTGAACGCCTTTTGGCCGAAGGGGTAATTGAAAAGGGATATGTCAAGCAACTTGAAGAGCAGTACAAAGCTTCACTGGAAGAAGAATTGGAAGACTCAAGAAAAGAGGACAAGACGATCATAACGCCTTTTATGGCCGACGAATGGAAAGGTTTCGTCAATGTGCGTGAATGGGAAATGATGGATTCGGTCGACACTTCGTTCGATAAAAAGAAGCTGACCGAGATCGCCAAGGCGATCACCGAACTTCCTTCCGATAAAAAATTCTTGCGAAAGGTCGAAAAATTGGTAAAGGACCGAAGAAACATGTTCTTTGAGACCAATAATCTCGACTGGGCCATGGGTGAACTTTTGGCTTATGGAACTTTATTGTATGAAGGTTTTGATGTGCGTATGTCGGGCCAAGATGTTGAGCGAGGGACTTTCTCACACCGTCATGCCGTTATGAAGGTTGAGGAGAGCGAAGAGGAAGTTATGCTCTTGAACAATATTTCGAAAAAGCAGGGGCGGTTTCAAATCTACAATTCTTTGTTGTCGGAATACGGCGTTGTAGGTTTTGATTATGGCTATGCCATGGCAAGTCCGAACACATTGACCATTTGGGAGGCCCAATTCGGTGATTTTAGTAACGGCGCACAGATCATGATCGATCAATATATATCCGCCGCCGAAGATAAATGGAAGCTACAAAACGGATTGGTCATGTTGCTTCCTCATGGTTATGAAGGCCAAGGTGCCGAACATTCTTCGGCACGTATGGAACGTTATCTGCAATTATGCGCGAGAGATAATATGTATGTGGCGGATGTTTCGACCCCTGCCCAGATTTTTCATATTCTGAGGAGACAAATGAAGGTCGATTTTAGAAAACCATTGGTCATTTTTACCCCAAAAAGTTTATTGAGGCATCCAAGAGCCGTTTCGACGATCGAAGATTTGGCAAATGGAAGTTTTCAAGAGGTTCTTGACGATGAATCCGCCGATGTGAAAAAAGTAAAATCGTTGGTGTTCTGCACCGGAAAATTCTATTATGATTTGCTGGTCCGAAGAGAAGAAGAGGGTCGTGATGACGTGGCTCTTGTCCGCCTGGAGCAGTTGTTTCCGTTGCCGAGCGAAGCGATGAAGAAAATCATTGCCAAATATAAGTTTGCCGATGATTTGGTGTGGGCGCAAGAAGAGCCTCGTAATATGGGGGCATGGAGCCATTTGATGATGCATTTTAGTGATGCGAACAAGTTCAGGGTCGCATCGAGGCGATTCTACGCATCACCGGCTGCCGGTAGTGCGGTACGTTCTAAAATGCGACATCAACAGGTTATCGATTATGTATTCGATAGGTCTAAGAACAATATGACCCGTCCAAAGGTCAAAACTGAGAAAGCCAAATGAGATTCGTAACCTTGCTACTGCTCTTGTTCACTTTTGGTGCTTCCTTTTCGCAAGAAGAACAAGGAAGGTACGCCGAGGCGGCGACTGAATTTATGTCCCGATATAACGACCGTGATTATATCGCGATTTTTGACCGTTTTAATGTAGACATGAAAAAAGCCTTGCCCAGAGAGCAAACATTGGCATTTTTTGAACAGAACGTCAACAACCTTATGGGTGATATTACTGAAATGAGGTTTGACCGAATCGATAAAGGAGCGCACATTTATAGAACGGATTTTGAAAGGGCGGTGGCCGAAGTCTTAATTTCTTTGACACCACAAAACAGGATAAACGGACTTGCCATAAAACCATTAAAAGATGATGAGATTCCCGTTTTAGAAAGAAACGTTACAAAGATGGCGCTGCCTTTCAACGGTAAATGGTTTGTTTTTTGGGGAGGCACCACCGTTGAACAGAACTATCATGTAGATTATGCCGATCAGCAGTACGCCTACGATATCTTGATGGTCGCCAATGGAAGCTCTTATGAGGGCGATCCTAAAAAGAACGAGAGCTATTTTGCCTTTGGCAAAGAGATTATTGCCCCATGTGATGCGAGGGTGGCAAAGGTGGTTACCGGGGTGCACGATAATATTCCTGGTGAATTGAATCCACGGCAATTAACGGGTAATACCGTGGTTTTAGAGACTGATAATGGCGAGTTCATTTTGTTCGCTCACTTAAAAGAAGGAAGTATAGTTGTCCAAGAGGGGCAAGATGTCAGGCAAGGAGAGCTTTTAGGCCAATGCGGAAATTCAGGAAATTCGACCGAACCCCATTTGCACTTGAGTCTACAAAACCATGTTGACATGCTTCAGTCCACTGGGGCGAAGTTGTTTTTTGACCAAATTATGGTCAATAGCGAATTAAAAACGGATTATCTTCCGGTAAAGGAAGACTTTATTGAAAATGTAAATTAAGAATACTTTAAAATCATTAGAATGATTCTAGAAATGAAAGTTCCTTCCCCGGGGGAGTCGATAACAGAAGTCGAAATTGCGGAATGGCTTGTAAAAGATGGCGATTATGTCGAGAAAGACCAGGCAATAGCGGAAGTGGATTCCGACAAGGCAACCCTGGAACTTCCTGCCGAAGAGAGTGGAACGATTACCTTGAAAGCCGAGGAAGGCGATGCCGTTGCCGTTGGTGCCGTGGTATGTTTAATCGATACCGGTGCCGCCAAACCGACCGATTCGGGCCAAGGAGCTGAAAGTTCCGATGTCAATACCGCAAATGACCAGTCGGAAGAAACGAAAGAGGCCGATGACAAAAAGGCCATTGAAACGGTTACAAAGAAAGAAACTTATGCTTCTGGAACACCTTCTCCGGCCGCCAAAAAGATATTGGACGAAAAGGGAATGGACACCACGGCCGTAAAAGGTTCGGGAAGAGATGGCAGAATCACCAAAGAAGATGCGGTGAATGCGGTGCCTTCCATGGGAAGCCCCACTGGGGGAAATCGGGGTGAAACCCGATCCAAACTTTCGATGTTGCGACGCAAGGTCGCCGAACGTTTGGTGGCCGCCAAAAATGAGACGGCCATGTTGACCACGTTCAATGAGGTGGATATGTCTCCGATTTTTGCATTGCGGGAGAAGTATAAAGAAGATTTCAAAGAAAAACATGGGGTTAGTCTTGGCTTTATGTCATTTTTTACAAAAGCTGTGGTCCGTGCACTTGAAATGTATCCGGCGGTGAATTCGATGATCGATGGCAAGGAAATGATTTCGTATGATTTCTGTGATATCAGTATCGCCGTGTCGGGCCCGAAAGGATTGATGGTGCCTGTTATTCGAAATGCCGAGAACCTAACTTTTAGGGGTATCGAATCAGAAGTAAAACGATTGGCGATACGTGCTAGGGAAGGCGAGATAACTGTCGATGAGATGACGGGCGGTACCTTCACCATAACGAATGGTGGTGTTTTCGGTTCGATGCTGTCAACACCGATCATCAATCCTCCGCAGAGCGCTATTCTGGGCATGCATAACATTGTCGAACGTCCCATTGTCCGTGACGGTGCGATCGCCATTGCCCCGATTATGTACGTGGCCCTCTCTTATGATCATAGAATAATCGACGGTAAAGAATCTGTTGGCTTTTTGGTCGCGGTAAAAGAGGCCTTGGAAAGCCCTGAAGAAATCTTAATGGATAACGATGTTAAAAAGGCATTGGAAATGTAAGGTCAGATTATCTGAGGTTTTCGTATGACGCTATTTCGGGTGCTTTGATTTCAAATAAACGCAGTTTTTGCCATAATCGATTACCGCTTTTGCCTTTTTGAGTACGTCGGCGCCAATGATGCCATCGACTGGCAGGGCATTGTGTGCAGTTAACGCCTCGTTTACATGAACGAGGTCGAATAGTACGATTTTGATTTTTTTCTTCTTCCAATCACCGATTTGAATTTGGTTTTTGGGTGAGATCAGTGTTTCCATATTGGTAGCACCGGCACCGGCGGCCTTTATGTCTGTCTCTTCAGAAGTGAGTTTGAACAGATCAATTTTATTAAAGCCGATACAGGTGTTCGAAGCACCGGTATCTAAAATAAACCTACCCTTCACTCCGTTGATTCGTGCCACAATTTCAAGGTGATTCGTAGCGGTAAGCACCAAAGGTATTTTGATGTACCTTTTTCTTAGCAGAAGCTTTTTAAGGCTGGCCATTTATTCTTTTTGACAAAGATAGTCCTATTTTTGTGTGATGATAATTACCGACACCCATACGCATCTATATAGTGAGGCCTTCGATAAAGATCGTGAAGAGGTTATAGAAAGGGCTTTTAAAAATGGTATAAAAAGGTTCTTTATACCGGCTATCGACTCGACTTATACCCAAAGAATGCTTGATTTGAAAAAAGCCTATCCCGAGAATATGTTCTTGATGGCAGGACTGCATCCTACACATGTCAAGGATGATTTTTTGAAGGAACTGGGTCATGTTGAACAGTTGTTGTCAGAATATGAGTTTTGTGCAATCGGTGAAATAGGGATCGACCTTTATTGGGACAAGACCTTTTTAAAGGAACAACAGGAAGCCTTTGAAAATCAGATCCGATTGGCAAAAAAGCACAAACTTCCGATCGTCATACATTGCAGGGAAGCTTTTGACGAGATTTTTGAAATTTTGGAAGGTGAAAGAGCGGAAGATCTTTTCGGGGTCTTCCATTGTTTTACAGGAACTTTCGAACAGGCAAAAAAGGCCATTTCCTATAATATGAAATTGGGTATCGGCGGTGTCGTCACCTTTAAAAATGGAAAGTTGGATACCTTTCTTGACCAAATTGATTTAAATCATATCGTGCTTGAGACCGATTCACCTTATTTGGCTCCGGCGCCGTTACGTGGAAAGCGAAATGAGAGCGCTTATCTGGTTCATGTACTAGAAAGATTGTCGGATATTTATGGGGTTTCTACTGAAACCATTATTGAAACTACGACCAAGAACTCGATCAATGTCTTCGGTATCTAGATAATATGAAGAACGAAACGAACATATTGCTCATATATACAGGTGGAACCATCGGTATGATGAAGGATTATGAAACGGCAACTTTAAAGCCTTTCGATTTCAGGAAGCTTGAGAAGAACATACCTGAACTGGCCCAATTGGATTGTCATATAGATAGCATTTCTTTCAAGAAGCCTATCGATTCATCGAATATGAATATTGGACATTGGGTCGAGATAGCAACGATTATCGAAGATCATTTTGAAAGTCATGATGGTTTTGTCGTACTGCACGGTAGTGATACCATGAGTTATACTGCCTCTGCCCTGAGTTTCATGCTTGAGAATTTAACGAAACCAGTGATATTCACGGGAAGCCAACTACCAATCGGTGATCTGAGAACCGATGCCAAGGAAAACCTCATAACCTCGATTCAAATTGCCGCTTTGAAAAAAAGCGGTCGCCCGGTGATACAAGAAGTAGGATTGTATTTTGAATACAAATTGTATCGTGCCAATCGTACAACCAAGATCAATTCTGAACATTTCGAGGCATTCGCATCTTTGAATTATCCTGCGCTTGCGGAATCAGGTGTGCACCTTAAAGTGCATGAGGCCAACCTATACCCAAAAAGCGACCACAAAAAATTATGTGTTCATAAAGACCTCGATAACAACGTCGCCATATTGAAGTTTTTTCCAGGACTTAACGAATCGGTTTTGAAGAGTGTGCTAGCAATACCCGGCCTTAAGGCGTTGGTTTTGGAGACCTATGGTGCTGGCAATGCGCCTACCGATGAATGGTTGCTGCTGGAACTTGAAAAGGCAATTGCCAAGGGTTTGTTCATTATTAACGTCACCCAATGTTCAGGAGGCAGTGTGATTATGGGCCAATATGAGACAAGTCAACGACTTGAAAAGATGCAAGTCATTAATGGTAAGGATATTACATCTGAGGCGGCAATAACTAAACTTATGTATCTCCTCGGAAACGGTATTTCCCCTAAGCTGATGAAAACAATATTCGAGACTTCGCTACGCGGAGAAATGTCATAAAAATACCGGCTTTAATTTCTTCAACTAATATTTTTTTCGTTATTTGGGCAACCCTTAAAAGGCTAACTTAGAGAGGTGGCCGAGTGGTCGAAGGCGCACGCCTGGAAAGTGTGTATACACCAAAAGTGTATCGAGGGTTCGAATCCCTTCCTCTCTGCAACGAATCGTTTTACTTTGTTTATTACGTTTTTTTTTTATCTTTAAACCTTATTCTTTATTAACTAACTAATTTAAGTTTGAAAAAATGAAAAAATTATTCTCTATCCTGGCAACGGCTGGGTTATTTGTAGCAGGTACAAATACAGTAAGTGCAAAAGCTACTTCGGCGATGATGGTTTTGCAAGATGCGGCGCCGGAAGCCGAGAAAGGCTTTACTCAAGTATTAAAGGAAATGTTCATTCAGGGAGGTGCCGGGTTTATGGGTATTGTTCTTTTGTGTTTGATTCTCGGTTTGGCGGTGGCCATCGAGCGTATCATTTACTTGAATATGGCCAGCACCAATACGACCAAGTTGAAGCAGCAAGTTGAGGATGCATTGGCTTCAGGAGGTATTGAAGCCGCAAAAGAAGTATGCAGAAATACAAAAGGCCCCGTTGCATCGATTTATTACCAAGGATTGGATAGGGCTGGCGAAGGAGTTGACAATGCCGAAAAAGCGGTTGTTGCCTATGGAGGTGTTCAAATGGGCCAATTAGAGAAAAATGTGTCTTGGTTGTCCTTGTTCATTGCCATTGCCCCGATGCTTGGGTTCATGGGTACGGTAATCGGTATGATTCAGGCCTTCCAAAAGATTAGTGCCGTCGGTAACTTAAGTGCCTCACTTATTGCGGGTGACATTCAGGTGGCCTTATTGACTACGGTATTCGGTCTTATTACGGCCATTATCCTTCAAATCTTTTACAACTATATCATTGCAAAGATCGATAGTATCGTCAATGATATGGAAGATTCTTCGATTTCATTGATCGATATGTTGGTAGACCATAAAAAATAAGTCTGACTTAATACCAAAAATATTATGTACAAAATAGTTAAAATAGCATTAATAGTATTGGGTCTGATAGGTGCGGTACTGTGGTTTATGTTGCCCGAAAAAGAGATGCCTGCCAACGAGGCCGCTCAAAGCGGTGCGATGAACGCCATGTTCTGGATAACCTATATTCTATTGGCAATCGCTGTCGCCGCAAGTTTGATCTTCGGATTAAAGAACGTATTCTCCAATCCAGCCGGTTTGAAAAGAACACTTTTCGGAGTGGCGGGCTTGGCAGTGGTCGTTATTATTTCTTATGTATTGTCTAGTGGTACCGACGTTGCCGATGAATATATGGCCATGTCGAATGAATCTACTGTCAAGAAGATTGGAATGGGACTGAATGTGTTCTTTATCCTTACCATTGTTGCCGTAGGGGCAATGTTATATGGAGGCTTGAAAAAAATGACCAGTAAATAATAAAATTATGCCTAGAAGAGCAGGAGCACCAGAAGTAAACGCCGGTTCGATGGCCGACATCGCATTCTTGTTGTTGATCTTTTTCTTGGTGACCACCACGATTGAGACTGACGCAGGTTTGGACCGTATGTTGCCGCCGATTGAACCACCGGAAGAGGATGTTATTATCAAGCAGAAAAATATATTTCAGGTATTGATCAATAAAAATGGTCAATTGCTCGCCGATGATAATATAATAGGCCTCAAAGAGCTTAGAGTTAAGGCAATGGATTTCCTGGACAATAATGGTGATGGTACATGTACCTATTGTAAGGGCAAGAAAGATGCGGAATCTTCAGATAATCCCACCAAGGCCATTATTTCCTTAAAAAATGATAGGGAGACCAAGTACGGTACCTATATTACGGTTCAAAACGAAATTGTGGGTGCATATAACGACTTGCGAAATCGTGAGGCACAACGCTTATATGGTCAAGATTTTACCGACATGGAGGCGACGTATCTTAATCCGGAAACACCGAGCGGCGTTAGGGACGAACTAAAGGAGAAGGTGAAAAGAATTCAAGATTTGTTCCCTCAAAAGTTTTCCGAGGCGGAAACTTCTACGTCGAATTAAACGATTTTTATAAAGAAGATAATATTATGTCAAAATTTGCCAAGAAAAAGAGTGGAGAGCTACCTGCGGTATCGACTGCCTCTTTGCCTGATATCGTTTTCATGCTTTTGTTCTTTTTCATGACCGTAACGGTAATGAAAGACAGTACGGTCAAAGTAGAGAATACTTTGCCGAATGCCAGTGAAATAAAAAAGCTTGAGAAAAAGGATAGGGTAATCACCATTTACGTGGGTGCCCCTACCCAAGAATATCAAAGTACATTCGGTAGTGAGCCGAAGATTCAGTTGAACGATAAGTTTGCAAGCCCTTCGGAGGTCGGTGATTTTATTTTGATGGAACGTGCCAAAAAGGCCCAAGAACTTCAAAATGTATTGACCACTTCACTTAAGGTCGATAAGAATGCAAATATGGGATTGATATCTGACATTAAACAGGAATTGCGTAAGGTCAATGCCTTAAAGGTGAACTACACTACGTATGAAGGCGATGCCTTCAACAACATCAATTAAATTAGTTATTAAAGAACCAAAGACGCTCTAAATATTTATTTGGAGCGTTTTTTTGTGCTATCAATTGTTGTAACTTTAATACTATGAGATTTGTTTTCTCAATCTTACTTCTTTATTGTGCCTCTCAGGTGTCTGCCCAAGGTATTTCGAAACCGCTCGATACTAATTATTTGGAAGATCAATTCTATGTGGGCATTACCTATAATTTTGTTAGGAACAAACCCAACGATATTACCCAGCGTAACTTATCATATGGCCTTCAAGGTGGTCTAGTCAGGGATTTTCCCATCAATCGGAGCAGAACAAGGGCATTTGGATTAGGTTTGGGCTATGCTGTCAATTCCTATTATTCAAATATGAAAGCTGAGGAAATCAACGGTGTTATTACTTATTCCCCGGTAGGTAGTAATGTGGATCTTAAGAGAAGTAAGATAGAAAACCACTTGATTGAACTTCCGATAGAGTATCGTTGGAGAAACTCCACTCTCGAAGAATATAAGTTTTGGAGAATATATACCGGGGTGAAATTGGGATATGTTTTTGCAAGTAGGTCAAAATTTGTTACCGAAAGTGAAAAAATATCGTTCTCCAACGGCGATGTGCGCCAATTTCAATATGGGTTGACATTCAGTTTTGGATGGAATACTTTCAACGCCCACGTCTATTATGCCTTGAGTAGCATTTTTAAGGATGATATCACCATTGACGGTGAACCCATTGAAATGAAGCCTTTGCGTGTAGGTTTCATATTTTATATCCTTTAATATTAGTGGTCGTGGCACGAAAGTTGCTACTTTTTGGTTGGGAAATGCTTGGTAAATGTTCCCTTAAAACAACCTTTCCTTCCTAGAGCAACATTTAGTGCCCCAGAATTCACATGTTTTCAACACCTGCCTGGCGGGCAAAAATAGTATTGTCCAATACATAAACCACTTAAGTATGAAAAACAGGGGAGAAACACCAGGGGTAAATGCGGGCTCAATGGCCGATATCGCATTTTTATTATTGATTTTCTTTTTAGTGACCACCAGTATCGAGACCGATGTCGGTTTTAATCGTATGCTTTCGCCGATTGATATATCGCCGCCATTGCCCTATAATGATAAAAACATACTACTCGTACAGGTCAATCACAATAATGAGATTCTCGTCGATAATGAATTGGTTGATATTACTGATTTAAGAAGGATCGCAGTCGCATTTATCGATAATGGAGGTGCTACTCTAGACTCAGAGCACTATTGTGATTATTGTCAGGGGGAAAGAAGTGTATTTTCTTCCGAAAACCCGAACAAAGCGGTTATTTCGCTTAGCAGCGAACGGGATACTGGTTATGCCACCTTTATAGCCATACAAAACGAATTGGTCGGTGCCTATAATCAATTGAGAAATCGAGAAGCGTTAAAATTATATGGGGTAAAATATACCGATATGGAATCTGAATACCTCAATGTCACCTCAAAGGGTAGAAAGGCAAAACTTAAAGAGAAAATTGAAACTATCAAAAGACGCTATCCACAAAAATTATCGGAGGCCGAAATCAAATAAACCAATACATGATGATAAAATATTCCAACAAGACAGATGGCGGAGTTCCTCCAGTGTCTACCGCTTCACTTCCAGATATTGTTTTTATGCTTCTGTTCTTTTTTATGACGGTAACGGTTATGAAAGATTCAACATTGAAAGTCGCCAATGAACTGCCCAATGCCAGTGAGGTCAAAAAAATGGAAAAGAAAGATCGCATCATCTATATTCATGTGGGGAGACCTACAGAAAAATATAGCGCAGTTTTCGGATCCGAACCAAAAATTCAATTGAACGACAAATATGCCGAAGTGAGCGATATTGGTACCTATGTGCTCGAACAGATTGGCAAGATGCCAGCACATTTAAGGCCATATGCCACCATTTCACTAAAAGTTGATAAGCGTACAGGTATGGGTCTGATATCGGACATTAAACAAGAGTTGCGTAAAGTAAACGCATTAAAGGTAAATTATACGACCTACGATGGCGATGCTTTTATGAATTTAAGAAAAACCGATAATTAAATTGGACTGAAACCTAGTTTTATAACCAAAATTTGACGGTCAACAATTGAGTGGTCATACCGATACAGAGCCCGATGAACAATTCGGCCTTGGAATGTGCCTTTAGATAAAGTCTTGAACTGGCCACAAGTCCCGTCAACAAGGTTATTATGCTCAAGGCTATGGTTATGTTGATTTCAAAATGAACACTCAGGCTAATCATGAACATCAATAGGCTGCCCATGCCCATTAAGTGCATGCTACATTTAAGATTGAGAAACAACAACAATAAGGCGGTCATGGAAGCGGCGATGAGCCCTAAAAAAAAATAGTATAGCTCCACAATGTAATTATTCGGGATCACTTTGTACAGGATCAAGAACAAGAGTAGGATATTGATGTACAGCGGATATTTTCTTTCACGAATATCGGGGATATGAATGTTGGTGACCAAACCTAGATTTCTCAGGATTAAAAATGAAATTATTGGGATGATAACCGTGAGAATAAAAATAGGGAGAACATTGCCTCCCTGAATTTCGAGGGGACTATATTTAGGGGTAATGATAAAATAGGTCAAAGTACCCACAATCGGAACAAAAAGTGGATGGAACACCAATGAAACCAACTTTAGAAACTTCCCCATCAGATTTGCTTTCTCAACCGTGCCACGGGAATATCTAGTTGCTCCCTGTATTTGGCAACAGTTCTTCGCGCGATAGGATATCCTTTTTCTTTTAATATGGAGGCCAGTTTATCATCGGTAAGTGGCTTCTTTTTGTTCTCCTCACCGATGACGGTTTCAAGAATTTTCTTTATTTCTTTGGTAGAGACATCTTCTCCCTGGTCATTTTTCATTGACTCAGAAAAGTATTCCTTGATCAATTTGGTCCCGTAGGGCGTATCGACATATTTGCTGTTTGCCACCCTACTGACGGTTGAAACATCCATATGTATTTCATCGGCAATATCCTTCAATATCATGGGGCGAAGGTTGCGCTCATCTCCGGTCAAGAAATATTCTTTCTGATATTGCATGATGGCGTTCATCGTAATAAAAAGGGTCTGCTGCCTTTGGCGTATCGCGTCGATAAACCACTTTGCCGCATCTAATTTTTGCTTGATGAACTGTACAGTATCTTTTTGCGATTTAGATTTCTCCTTGGCATCCTTATACCCTTTCAACATATTACTGTACTCCCTAGAAACATGAAGTTCGGGGGCGTTTCTGCCGTTAAGGGAAAGTTCGAGTTCGCCATCGATGATCTTAATGGAAAAGTCGGGCACGACATGCTCGACGATTCGGTTGTTTCCTGAATATGACCCGCCGGGCTTTGGGTTCAGTTTCTCAATTTCCGATATGGCATCTTTTAATTGTACTTCTGAAATACTATGTTTTTGTATTAGTTTTTTATAGTGTTTCTTGGTAAACTGTTCAAATGATTTTTCAAGTATGGTCTGTGCCAATTGAACGCTTGGTGTGGGTTCTTTTCGTTTAAGTTGTATTATCAAACACTCCTCCAAAGACCTGGCCGCTACCCCTGGGGGGTCCAACTCTTGTACCGTTCTCAATATTCTACCAATGGTTTTTTCATCGGTATATATGTTCTGTGTGAATGCGAGGTCGTCCAAGATATCGGTCAATGGCCTTCGAATATATCCGCTTTCGTCAACGCTACCCACCAAAAATTCCGCAATGGCCCATTCCTCCTCGGTCAAATATTCAGTGTTAAGTTGATTTAGAAGGTACTGATTGAAAGAGATACCCGCTGCATAGGGTACACTTTTTTCTTCATCGTCGGCACTGTAATTGTTAGCCTTGGTGCGATAGTCGGGTATTTCGTCATCGCTGAGATATTCGTCGATATTGATGTCTTCAGCGGTTATGGTTTCATTATCCGTTTCACCTTCGAATACGTCGTCGTAGTCATCATTGATGAGGTCTGATTCATCCTTGCCGCTCTCCAAGGCAGGATTCTCTTCGAGTTCTTGTTTTAACCTTTGTTCGAAAGCTTGTGTAGGAAGTTGTATCAGCTTCATGAGCTGAATCTGCTGGGGGGATAGCTTTTGAGATAATTTGAACTGTAAATGTTGCTTTAGCATACAGGTCGATTGAGTGCCTTATAAAGTTAACGAATTCAAATCAAAACTCCGCATTCTGGGGGGTTCGTGGAAAAGGGATTACATCCCGTATATTTCCCATTCCAGTAGCGAATTGAACCAATCTTTCAAAACCAAGGCCAAAACCACTATGTACGGCGGTACCGAATTTTCGTAGGTCAAGGTACCACCAAAGTTCTTTCTCGGGTATGTCCAAGGCCGCCATCTTTTCCTTTAGTATGTCAAGACGTTCTTCGCGCTGCGATCCGCCAACGATCTCACCGATACCGGGAAACAAAATATCCATTGCGCGCACCGTCTTGCCATCTTCGTTCAAACGCATGTAAAAGGCCTTAATATTTGCCGGGTAATCGAAGAGAATTACGGGGCACTTAAAGTGCTTTTCGACGAGAAAACGCTCATGTTCACTTTGCAGATCCGCTCCCCATTCCTCGATTATATACTGGAATTTTTTCTTCTTATTGGGCTTGCAATTTTTAAGAATTTCGATTGCTTCGGTATAGGTCAACCTTTTGAAACGGTTTTCCACGATAAACTTCAACTTATCGATTAGGGCCATTTCACTACGTTCGGCCTGAGGTTTCGATTTTTCTTCATCGAGTAATCGCTTTTCCAGGAAAACGAGATCATCTTCACAATTTTCAAGAATATACTTGATTACGCTTTTGATGAAATCTTCCGCAAGGTCCATATTGGCATCAAGATCAAAAAAGGCCATTTCTGGTTCGATCATCCAAAACTCGGCCAAGTGCCTAGAAGTGTTCGAATTTTCGGCCCTGAAAGTCGGTCCGAAGGTGTATACCTTGCCAAGGCCCATGGCATAGGCCTCTGCTTCCAATTGGCCAGAGACGGTCAGATTGGTCTCCTTTCCAAAAAAATCTTCCTTGTAATCAATATTGCCATTGCCATCTAAAGGTGGGTTTTTTCCATCTAAAGTTGTTACCCTGAACATTTCGCCTGCTCCCTCGGCATCGGATCCAGTGATTATGGGGGCGTGAAAATAATAGAATCCGTTTTTTCTAAAATATTGATGAATGGCAAATGACAAGGCCGAGCGCACGCGCATTACAGCGGCAAAAGTGTTGGTGCGAACGCGAAGATGGGCTTTTTCCCTTAAAAATTCCAAAGAGTGCTTTTTGGGTTGAATGGGATATGTCTCAGGGTCAGCACCTCCATGAACGGTTACATCTTTGACCTGAATTTCAACATTTTGCCCTTTGCCCTGGCTTTCTACCAAAGTGCCTTTTACCGTTAAAGCGGCACCGGTATTGATCTGCCTTAGCAATGCTTCATCGAATTGCTCGAAATCTACAACGCATTGAATATTGTTGATAGTTGAACCATCGTTCAAGGCTATAAACCGATTGCTTCTAAAGGTTTTGACCCAACCATTTACGGTGACCTCTTGCGATAAGGGCTCCTTATTAAGTAATTCTTTTATGCTGATTGAAACCATCTTCAAAAATTAGACCCCAAAGATAGGTTTTTGATAAAAAAGAACCGACTTGAAAAAGCCAATTATTGGACTTATGAAGTGCCATCGTCGACATTCTTGCCACGCCGCATTTCTTCTTTGGGCAAAATATCGATCTGTGGTTTTTTCAAAACTTCTTTATTGGCAATGCTACGCTCCAACGAAAGTAATAATGAAGGTAACAATACAAGATTGGCGAGCATGGCAAATAGAAGTGTTGCCGAAACCAACGCCCCAAGGGCGACCGTGCCCCCAAAATTCGATATGGTGAATACCGAAAAACCGAAAAAGAGTACAATTGAAGTGTAGAACATACTGACACCCGTTTCGCGCAAAGCTGCATAAACAGACTTCTGGATCCGCCATTTGTTGGCAATCAATTCTTGGCGATATTTGGCCAAAAAATGTATGGTGTCGTCAACCGAAATGCCGAAGGCAATACTGAAGACCAGAATAGTCGATGGCTTGATCGGTACGCCTACAAAGCCCATGACCCCTGCAGTAATTACCAATGGCAGTAAATTGGGTATGAGCGAAATAATGATCATGCGAAAAGAACGAAAGAGGTATGCCATAAAAAGTGCGATCAGAAATATGGCAAACGCCAACGAAAGCACTAGGTTCTTGACCAGATATTTGGTGCCCTTTAGAAAAATAAGCGCACTGCCTGTCATATATACGTCATATCGCTCGGACGGAAAAAATTTATCGATATTCTCTTGAAGTCGACTTTCGATAGCTTCCATACGTTCGGTGCCGACATCTTTCATAAATGTCGTAATCCGTGCAATTTGTCCGGTACTATCGGCAAAACTTTTTAAAAGATTACTATTTCCCGATGATTTAGCGGCCACCTGCATGATGAAATTATGCTCTTGCGTTGTGGGTAATTGATAGTACTTCGGTATGCCGTTGTAAAAGGCCTGTTTACTATATTTGACCAAGTTGACCACTGAGACGGGTCTTGATAGTTCTGGAATTTCTTCGACCACATCGCTTAATTGATCCATCCGCTTGAGGGTAGCAGGTTTCATTATACCTTTTGGACTTTTGGTATCGACCACGATTTCAACGGGCATAATGCCATCAAATTCTTCCTCAAAAAAACGAATGTCCTTGAAAAACTGTTTGTTTTTGGGCATATCTTCAATGGGGCTGCCCGATATCTTTATCTGATATATGCCAATGATGCTGATGACCAACAAAGCGATCGATACGATATAAACCGATATTCGTTTTTCACGAACGAGGTGTTCCATCCAATTGACAAAGGCATCGATCCAACGTTTGTTAAGGTGTTTCAAGTGCTTCGTTTTCGGAAGCGACATGAAACTGTATACAATAGGGATGACAAGAAGTGAAATGATAAAAATTCCTATGATATTGATCGAGGCTACGATACCAAATTCTTTCAAGAGTTTACTGTCGGTAATTATGAATGTTGCAAAACCGGAAGCCGTGGTCACATTGGTCATCAATGTGGCATTTCCGATTTTGGAGATGACCCGTTGTAAAGAGAGGGCCTGATTTCCATGTTTTTTTACCTCTTGTTGGTATTTATTGATCAAAAAAATACAATTTGGAATTCCGATCACAATGATCAGGGGAGGAATCAAAGCGGTAAGTACCGTGATTTCATATTGCAACAGTCCCAAAAATCCGAAAGCCCACATTACACCGATGATAACAACGAACATCGATATGATAGTGGCACGGAAACTTCTGAAAAAGAAAAAGAAAATAAGCGAGGTCACACCCAACGCGGCAAGAATGAATTTGCCGATCTCGTCAATGATATTCTGCGAGTTTAGGGTTCGAATATAGGGCATGCCAGAGACATGGACATCGAGACCGGTCTCCATTTCAAAATCATTTATTAACGTGGTAAGATCTTTTAGAACAAAATCTTTGCGTACAGAGGTATTGACAATATCCTTGTCTAAATACAATACGGTACGAACCGTTCGACTTTCTGCATTGTACAATAGATTGTCGTAGAAAGGTAAATCGTTAAAAAGATGTTTGGTGATGGTGTCCAATTCCGATTGCGACTTTATGGGAGATTTGATAAGGGCATCCAATACAAATTCTTGCTTTGTATTGTCCTTTTTCAATTCTTGAAGATTATCCGTTGAAATGACAAAATCAACTTCGGGGAAAGCAGCCAATTGTTTGCTGAGCTTGTTCCAGCGATTGAAGTTTTCAGTGGTAAAAAGACTGCTGTCGCGAATGGCGAAGGCAATAACATTGCCTTCCTCGCCGAATTGGTTCAAAAATGATTGGTACTGAACATTAACAGGGTGCTCATCTGGCAATAGGTTTGCTTGAGAACTACTAAAGCGCATTTTATCCCACTGAAGGCCCATGAAAAAGGTAAAGGCCGCTACCAAAAACAAGATCAAAATACGATTGCGTAAGATGATCCGTGCAGTTCTTGCCCAAAAACCTTGTGTTAGTTTAGCTACCATTTTAGAATGCGACTTTTGCTTTTGCCAATAATTAATACCCTATATAGCCATCGGTTCGAAGTAAGCCCGCGATATGACATGGTCTTTTTCCTTGCCAAAAACAGGGCAAAGGTAGAAAATGCAAGATTGTGTTCCTAGAACGGCTGTTTTTATTCCGTAATGAATATTGATTTTTTCTTTTGGATATAAAAATATTGGTGGGATGCCGTGTTGAAGCAAAAGAACATTCAAACAAAAAAAAGCGACCATTGGTCGCCTAAAAACTTTTTGGTAACGTGATTACACCTTCATGATCTCAGCCTCTTTTACCCCTAGAAAATTATCAATTTTCTTGATATAGGTATCGGTAAGTTCTTGTACATCGGTTTCGGCATTTTTTTCGAGGTCTTCAGAAATATCGAGCTCTCGAATTTCTTTGTTGGCATCTTGTCTGGCATTTCTAACGCCAACTTTTGCATCTTCGGCCTCGGCTTTGGCCTGTTTGACCAATTGTATCCTTCGCTCTTCTGTAAGCGGCGGTACGTTGATTATGATCAAATCGCCATTGTTCATCGGGTTGAACCCCAGATTAGCGTTCATAATGGCCTTTTCTATTTCAGACAACAGAGATTTTTCCCAAGGTTGTACCGAAATCGTACGGGCATCGGGAGTATTGATGTTCGATACTTGTGACAATGGTGTTTGCGAACCATAATAATCTACCTTGACATTAGACAACATCGAAGGGCTTGCCTTGCCTGCCCTGATCTTAACGAATTCCTTCTCTAAATGGGTGATCGCTGCATCCATACTTTCCTTGGCGGCATCTAGAATAAATGTAATTTCCTCATTCATATGTAAAACTTTAATAATATGATAAGCACAAATTGTACCGGAGTTATAGATTTACTATCGTACCAATATTTTGACCTTCCAAGATTTTCGCCAAATTTCCCTTTTTGTTCATATCGAACACGATAATGGGTAATTGGTTTTCCTGACTTAAGGTAAAGGCGGTCGTGTCCATCACCTTTAACCCTTTTCTAAGAACATCGTTAAAAGATATCGTATCGAATTTGGTCGCGTTAGAGTCTTTTTCGGGGTCTGAGGTATAGATACCATCGACCCGGGTACCTTTTAAAATAACATCGGCTTCCATTTCAATCGCTCGCAAGACTGCCGCCGAATCAGTTGTGAAATACGGATTGCCCGTACCTCCACCAAAAATAACGACCCTGCCCTTTTCCAAATGTCGCATTGCCTTTCTGCGAATAAAAGGTTCTGCGACCTCATTGATCTGAATGGCCGATTGCAATCTCGTCTGCACTCCTTGAATTTCCAATGCGCTTTGAAGGGCCAAACCATTGATGACCGTCGCCAGCATGCCCATGTGGTCTGCTTGAACGCGATCCATACCGCTGCTTGCACCTGCCAGGCCCCTAAAGATATTTCCTCCCCCGATTACAATGGCAACTTCGATTCCTTTTTCGACTACTTCCCTGATTTCCTGAGCATATTCGGCGAGCCGCTTACCGTCTATTCCGTATTGCTTTTCGCCCATTAAGGCCTCGCCGCTAAGTTTTAAAAGTATTCGTTTGTATTGCATCGGTCGTGTTTAATTCAGAACAAAAATAGTCAAAAAAAATTATGGAGAGCAGGTAAGGTTAGGCGTAAAAGAATCCTTAATTATTTCATAATAATGTCCTTCATGTGTACTGAATTTTATAATCTTGCAGCGCTTTAAAACCGATAACTTTATATATGATGATCAGAAAATTAGGAATAATAATGCTTGTTGTTGGCATGCTATACGGCTGTAGTGCTGCAAAGTCGATCCCTGCAGCCGACAAAACTCCGATCAGTGCCATTTTGGATATTGACAATATTGTTGACGATAAGGTCATGGTCGAGATCGATCCTGGCGCCTTTGCTCAAGAAACGGTTTCGTTTTATATACCCAAAACGGTTCCGGGTACTTATAGCAGTGACAACTACGGTAAGTATATCGAAGGTCTTAAGGCTTTGGATTATGATGGAAAAGAACTGGTCGTTTCTAAGGCCGATGATAATACCTGGAACATTTCGAACGGAAAAAACCTGGACAAGGTTACCTACTGGGTCAACGATACCTACGATTCCGAAAACGAAATTGACGAGGCCGTATTTTCCCCGGCAGGCACGAATATTCTAAAGGGTGAAAATTTCATGCTGAACCTACATGGTTTTGTGGGCTATTTTGATGGTCTTAAGGAGGTGCCTTACGAACTATCGGTCAAAAAGCCAACAGGATTGGAATCTACCACATCCCTAACAAAGAAAACCGAAACCGATGATCCGAATATAGAGGTTTTCTTGGCGAGTCGTTATTTCGACGTCATCGACAATCCGATATTATATTCAAGACCGAACACAGAATCTTTCAAGATCAATGATATTACCGTTACGTTAAGCGTGTATTCTCCAAATGGAACGTACACGGCCTCTGGTTTGAGAGAACGTATGGAAAAAATGATGGCCGCCCAAAAAACCTTTTTGGGCGATGTCGATGGTACAAAAGAATATAACATTTTGTTGTACCTGTCTGAAATGGGGGATACTGATGCCAATGGGTTTGGAGCTTTGGAACATCATACTTCAACGGTCGTGGTCCTGCCCGAAGTGATGCAAAAAGAAGCATTGGAACAGGCAATGGTCGATGTGGTCTCACACGAGTTCTTTCATATCGTTACCCCGTTGAACGTTCATTCAGAAGAGATTCAGTATTTTGATTTCAACGACCCGAAAATGTCACAACATCTTTGGATGTACGAAGGTACCACCGAATATTTTGCCAATTTGTTTCAGATACAGCAAGGGTTGATCGATGAGACGGAATTTTATGAGCGCATCATCGGCAAAATAAACAATGCAAAATCTTATGACGATGCGATGTCGTTTACCGTGATGAGCCAAAATATTTTAGAGGAACCTTATAAGGCAAATTATGCCAATGTATATGAAAAAGGGGCATTGATCAATATGGCCCTTGATATATTGCTGCGTGAGAAAAGCAATGGTGAAAAGGGAGTGCTATGGATGATGAAAGAGCTTTCGAAGAAATATGGCAACAATACACCGTTCAAAGATGAAAATTTGATCGAAGAGATTGTTGCGATGACCTACCCTGAAGTGCGGGAGTTTTTTGAAACACACGTTATCGGCGATACGCCAATAGACTATGCCCATTATCTGGCCAAAGTTGGTCTTGAAACAACAACTTCGGAAAAGCAGACCGGTTATTTTCTTGATGGTGAGGTTCCTTTTATCGATGTCGATCAGTCTAATGACAATGCCGTTTTTGTTCGAAAGGGAATCGAATTGAGCACTTTCTATAAAGAATTGGGTCTTCAGGGCGGTGATGTCATCAAGAGCATCAACGACACACCCATCAACTTGGAGGCGATTCGCCCGATAATAGGACAAAGCTTTGGATGGACACCCGATACGGAAATTAAGATGACAGTCGATCGCGATGGGGAAGAAATTGCTGTGGAAGGCAAAGTGGGAAGCCCGACTTTAATGGTAGATGAAATAGTTACCGCTGAAGGTTCAAGTACCGAACAATCAGCACTTCGGGAAGCATGGCTCAAAGGCTAAATGATACTCGTTTCTTTAAATTTATAACGCCACCGATCAGGTGGCGTTTTTTGTTCGAAAAAACTACCTTAAAAGAAATTTTGAATTTTTTGTAACCTTTTCCAAAAACCTCGGTTTACCCTTTTGAAGACAAAAAAATGCAGCAGCTGACCGATAACGCATTGATGCTTAAAGTAAAATCCGGCGAGTTCGATAAACTCGGCCTTCTGTACGAGCGCCATAAAAAAAGATTGTTCGGGTTCTTTTATAACATGAACAACAATGCCGCTATTAGCGAGGATCTGGTACAGAATGTTTTCGTAAGAATGCTGAAATACAGGTATACCTTCACAGGAGAAGGGTCTTATAGTGCCTGGATGTTCAAGACGGCCCGTAATGTGAATTATGATTATTACCGAAAGAACAAGAACGAAAATAGGCACAGCGATTTGGATTCAGTGGAATACAAACTGTACGATGACAAGGATTTGAATTCTATAATGGATCAAAATGATTCGGTATCGTTGTTGAACAGGGCCATGCAGAAATTACCGTTAGAAAAACGTGAAATATTGATTTTAAGTAAATACAAAGAAATTAAGTTCAGCGAGATAGGGGAGATGTTGGGTTGTAGTGAAGGAGCGGCCAAGGTAAAGGCCCATAGGGCCTTGAACGATCTGCGCAGCATTTTTTTGCAATTGGAAAATAGTTGATACTATGGATAAGGAAAAGTTTGAAATAGCGATGATGGAGTATCTGACGGATACTTTGAACGAGGATGAAAGAAGAGGGTTCGAAGAATTCCTGCAAGCGAATCCTGAACATCGAGAACAGTTTGAAACCTTGGAACAAACTTGGAATGGACTTGGCGAAGGCAAAGTTCCCGAGCCTTCCGAAGCGATGGACGGGCGCTTTTTTGAGATGCTCCACGGTGAAATCGAAAAAGTCGAAAAGTCCAAAGGAAATTCCAGAGATTGGTTGGCCACATTTGTCGAAATCCTTTGGAAACCGCAGATGGCCTATGGCATTTTATTGCTTGTCTTGGGAGTTGGTTTAGGTTATTATTTAAATTCCGAAAGTGAATCCGAGAGGTTTGTAAAGACTACGGTCGTCGAAAACGGTGAAACCGAAGCCGTACGTGAAAAACTGGTACTCACCTTATTGGATCAGCCTTCGGCCAACAAACGGCTGCAAGGTATCAATGAGGCCAATAAAATTGCAAAGGTCGACGAAAAGGTAATCAATGCCTTGTTACAGACATTGAACAATGATGCCAATGTAAATGTACGTTTGGCCGCCATAGAATCATTGACCAACTATCTCGACGAGCCTTTGGTGCGGGAAGGTTTGGTACAGTCTATAGTAAAACAAGATTCGCCTATCGTTCAAGTGACACTGGCCAATCTAATGGTGGCTTTGCAAGAGAAAAGATCGATTGAACCGTTCAAGAAACTTATGCGTTCCAAAGAATTGGATGCATCGGTCAAGAAGAAACTGGAAACATCGATAGCATCGATAATTTAAAATATTCATCAATTAATTTACGAACAGTCAAATTTTAGAAACATGAAAAAAACGATTACCTGTATGGCCTTAGTGGTATTCTTGGGCATGCAAAACGCCACGGCGCAAAAAAAAGAGTTCAAAGAGGTTATCAAAAAAGAACTTGCCTACAAGAACACCGGAAATGAAAGAATGCTCGAAGTTCATAATCTCAACGGTTCGATAACCGTTGAAGGTTATGATGGCGACATTGTACTGCTTGAAGTCGATAAGGTTATTTCCGCACGTAATTCGAACGATCTGGAACTCGGCAAAAAGGAAGTCGGGGTCAATGTGTTGCACGCAAATGGTCGATTGATCGTTTACCCAGATGTGCCCAATATGCATTATAAGGACGGTCGTTTTACTTCAATCGATTGTAATGGTTGGGAAGAATCACCGTATGAGCACACACTCAATTTCAAGGTCAAAATGCCAAAAGAAAGCCGGCTTAAGGTCGGTGCTATCAATAACGGTGAGGTTTTGGTCAAGAATACTAGGGGCACCTATATCAATGCCAATAATATCAACGGAGGTATTGAATTGATGAACATAACGGGTCAGACCAAAGTACACTGTATCAATGGCGAAGTCCGTATCTCGTATGCCGATAATCCGGTCGCTTCGTCAACATATTATTCGTTGAACGGCGATATCAATATTACCTATCAAAAAGACCTCTCTGCAGACATAGCTTTTAAAAGCATGAACGGTGAACTATTTACCGATTTCGATATCTCAAATCAATATGCCAAGACTACTAAAGACGGATCTGGTGGTAAGAACACGAAGTATCGCTATGAAGCGAAACCTGTGGTACAGATCGGTAAAGGCGGTCTTGAATTCGACTTTGAGACTTTGAACGGTGATGTGATAATCAAAAAAATCTAAATGAGTTCAATAAGACAAGAGAATTTAAAATACGATATCATGAAGAAAATAAAGATAGTTTTTATTGCATTGCTTTGGGTACCCCTGATTTTAAATGCCCAAGAAGATAGTGTCGAACTGTTCACGGTACCTTTGAGCAATCCTGGTAGTTCTGGTAAGTTGATTGTCGAACAATTGGCGGGATCTATCGACGTAATGGCCTATGAGGGTGCCGAAGTAATCGTCAAGGCTTCCTTTGGAAATGACAACCGCCGAAAGGACAAAAAGGAAAAAGACGGACTTAAGCGAATCGAAAACAGTTCCATGAAAATAAGTGCCGAGGAAAAAAACAATACGGTGCAGATCATCAATGAACAATGGAACAAGCCCACAAATCTTGAAATCAAAGTACCCGTGAATTTTTCTCTGAAATTAGGTACGGTAAACAAAGGAAACATTACGGTACATGGCGTTAAGGGCGAGTTCGAGATCAGCAATGTCAATGGGGAGATAACGGTTGAAGACGTAAGCGGATCCGTTTCTGCAGATACGGTCAACGGTGATATCAAAGTGAATTTTATATCGGTCAACAGTGGGGCGAGTATGGCTTTTAGTAGTATGAACGGTGATTTGGAGGTTACGTTTCCAAGTACAACAAAAGCCGATTTAAAGCTGAAATCGGAAATGGGCGATATCTTCACCGATTTTGACATGGCCTTGGATAAGCAAAAGCCTGTAGTCGATAAAAATAATTCCGGGGGAAAATACAAGGTCAAAATCGAACAATGGGTCAATGGAAGCATCAATGGTGGAGGACCTGAAATGCTTTTTAAGACCTTTAACGGTTATATTATCTTCCGGTAAAAATAAAATCGAAGTTCCGATAGAACAAAAAGCCCCGGCCATTGGCCGGGGCTTTTTGTTTTTGGTATGATCTAAAGATTTATCCTAAAGCCACACGCTCAAATCCTGTAACTTCCAGATCGGCATTTACCGATTTTACATACTGGGCAACACTTTGTTTGCTGTCTTTAATGAAATCTTGGTTTACCAAAGTATTGTCTTTAAAGAAACGCTTTAATTTACCTTTTGCTATATTGTCCAACATGGCTTCCGGTTTTCCTTCCTGGCGCAATTGATCTTTGGCGATTTCGATTTCCTTATCGATAATCGATTGGTCAACACCTTCTTCGTTCAGGGCAACAGGATTCATTGCAGCGGCCTGCATGGCCACATCTTTGGCGGCAACGGCAGCACCTTCAACGGCAGCTGAAAGGCCTACCAAAGTAGCAATTTTATTGCCCGCATGAATATAAGAACCAACAAAAGGCGCACTTAGCTTGGCAAACCCGCCAATCTCTATCTTTTCGCCGATGACACCCGTTTGCTCGGTCAACTTTTCTTGAACGGAGATGCCATTATAATCGGCGGCCAAGAACGAGTCTTTGTTGTCGTGGCCCAATGCCAATTCGGCCAATTCGTTTGCCAAGGTTACAAATGTCTCGTTTTTTGCTACGAAATCGGTCTCACAATTCAATGAGATGATTACACCTTCAGTATTTTCAGTATTGACCTTCGCGATGGCCGCACCTTCCGAAGAATCTCTATCGGCCCTCTTTGCGGCTACTTTTTGTCCTTTTTTACGAAGTATTTCAATCGCTTTGTCAAAATCTCCTTCGGCTTCGACCAGGGCATTTTTACAATCCATCATGCCTGCTCCTGTGGTCTTTCTTAATTTATTTACGTCTGCTGCGGTAATTTTTACCATAATTCGAATTCTTTAGTTGTCATTCCCTGACTGACGGGAAGTCTTTTTGAATATTTTTTTATCTGTGCTAACTTACTCTACGCCACCTTTGACCTGATCTTGCCATTCTTTAAGTTCGTCCCATTTACCATCTGCCGCCATTTTAGCTTGCTTTGGCCATGAAGTCGGGTCAAGATGCGCCATTCTCGAACTTGCTTCGGTCAAGATTTCCTTTATTGCGTACGGCTCGGCTTTGGAGACCTTTTCAAAAGTATCCAAACCTGCGTTGATAAGGGCTTCAGCCGCTTTAGGCCCCACCCCTTCTATTTTTGTAAGGTCGTCGTCACCTTTATCCGCTTTTGCCTTCGATTTTTTGGGAGCCTCTACCTTTTCGGCCTTTTCTTCATTCGGCTCTTCAACGTCCTTCTTGAATTTGGCCACTGCTGGCTTTTCAATTTTTACCTTAGGCACTTTTTCGTCAAGGGTCTCATCTTCCATGTCGTCTACAACCGTATTTGTTGTTTCTTCCACATCTTCAGCATCTCCTTCGTCTTTTGACTGCTTTTCTGATTTACGTTCGGCCAAACCTTCCGCTATCGCATTGGTTACCTGTGTCATGATGATGTCTATCGATTTGGAAGCATCGTCATTGGAAGGGATTAAAAAATCGACGTCACGGGGATCACTATTGGTATCGACCATCGCAAAAATCGGAATGTTCAATTTTTGGGCTTCCTTTACGGCAATATGCTCGCGCATTGTATCAACGACGAACAATGCTCCTGGTAAACGTGTCATTTCAGATATTGAACCAAGGTTCTTTTCCAATTTGGCACGCAGACGATCCACCTGTAACCGCTCTTTTTTAGATAGGGTCAGAAAAGTGCCGTCTTTTTTCATACGGTCGATGGATGCCATTTTCTTGACCGCCTTTCTGATAGTAACGAAATTGGTCAACATTCCGCCCGGCCATCTTTCGGTAATGTAAGGCATGTTTACGTTCGCCACTTTTTCGGCCACTATGTCTTTAGCCTGTTTTTTGGTGGCAACGAAAAGAATTTTTCGCCCTGAAGCTGCAATTTTTTTGAGGGCCTCATTGGCCTCCTCCATTTTTGCAACTGTTTTGTAAAGGTTGATTACGTGAATCCCGTTTCGCTCCATGTAGATGTAGGGCGCCATATTAGGGTTCCACTTTCGCGTTAGGTGGCCAAAATGCACACCTGCTTCCAATAAATCTTTTACTTCGACTTTTTTAGCCATTTTTAATTTAGTTTACGTTCTTTTGAATTAGCAATGCCGAAGTGGTATCCCATAATAGTAAATGGGAAGCCTTCAACATTTAGATGCTAAACTAATTTACCTTGGCCATGTTGAATTGAAATGGCCTAAGGATTTTTAATTGCTTCCGCCTCGGACGGAAAACTTTCAATGAACTTGTTAATAAAATATAATCGAAACATCCGCCAAAGGCGGATGGTCTGTTGTACAATTTATCGTTTCGAGAACTGGAATTTCTTACGGGCTTTCTTCTGACCGAATTTCTTACGCTCTACCATTCTGGGATCCCTTGTCAAAAGTCCCTCTGGTTTTAAAGTTGCCCTGTTCTCGTCGTCGATTTCACACATTGCCCGTGACAACGCCAAACGAATGGCCTCTGCCTGTCCGGTAATTCCACCACCGTAGACATTGACCTTAACATCATAATTGTCTTCGGTGCCTGTTAGGGCGAAAGGCTGCTTTACCTTGTATTGAAGTGTCGCCGTAGTGAAATAGTCATTGAGGTCTCGTTGGTTGACCGTGATATTTCCCTTGCCTTCCGAAACATATACTCTGGCAACCGCCGTTTTTCTTCTTCCTATTTTGTGAATCGTTTCCATTACTTAAACTCTTTTAGGTTGACTACAGTCGGTTTTTGTGCTTCTTGACCATGTTCGGTGCCTGCATAAACTTTTAGGTTTCTGAAAAGCTCGGCACCCAATCTATTTTTGGGTAACATTCCCTTTACCGCTCTTTCGATAATGCGTTCAGGATGCTTTTGCAATACCTCAATGACAGAAGTCGATCGTTGCCCGCCGGGATACCCCGTATAACGCAAGTAATTTTTCGACTCCCATTTGTTGCCAGACATTGTTATTTTTTCGGCATTGATAATGACCACGTTATCCCCACAGTCAGTGTGCGGCGTAAAATTTGGCTTGTGCTTTCCCCTAAGCATTTTTGCGACTTTAGAGGCAAGACGTCCAAGTGTTTCTCCTTCTGCATCTACCAATAACCACTGCTTGTCAATGGTCTTTCTATTGGCCGAAATGGTCTTATAACTTAATGTGTCCACACTACTGTTTTTATATATTAAACACTTCAATCCCCAGAAATGGGCTGCAAATGTACATTAAATTACTTGAAATACAAATGCAGGTTTCTGATTATTTTTTCATTTTTTCTCCCTTTTTGACCGTTCCCATGCTAAGCGCTCAATTGACCGCATCAGTGTTTATATTGTCATTGTTAAAAAAATCTTAAAAAGGAAGATGTGTTGTAACTCCTTGTAGTTTGGCGAGTCTTTAAGTTACATCGATCAAAAAATCACCCATGAGAACCTGCCTTGTATTAGCTTGGGCATTGTGTTTTGTAAAATTTACGACCTTTGCACAAGATTCCACTTCTGTAGTACCCAAACGAATATACCGGACCAAGACCATTGTCAATCAACCCGCGCCCGTAATCGATGGACTTTTGAATGATCCATCTTGGAACACGGTCGAGTGGGGCAACGACTTTATCGAGACCCGCCCCGATGAAAATACACCGCCTAGCCATCAGACCCGATTCAAGATTATCTATGATCCTAAATTTCTCTATATCGCCATCAGGTGTTTTGATGACGAACCCGATAAAATCGTAAAACGTCTCTCAAGAAGGGATAGTTTCGATGGCGATTGGATAGGAATTTTCATTGACAGCTATCATGATAAGCGAACTGCATTTGGCTTTATCGTATCTGCGGCGGGAGTGAAATCAGATGTCTTTGAATCGAATAACGGGGGAAGTGAAGACGAAAGCTGGAACCCGATCTGGTATACCAGAACGAATATAGATTCGGAAGGATGGACAGCCGAGATGAAAATTCCGTTGAGCCAACTGAAATTCGGAAAATCGGGCGAACAGGCTTGGGGGCTAGAGGTCATGCGACGGTATTTTAGGGAAGAGGAGCGTCATGTCTGGCAAAGGCTTCCGGCGGACACTCCAGGATTTGTCAGCGAGTTTGGAGAACTACATGGACTTTTAAATTTGCAACCTCAAAAACAATTGGAGATACAACCCTATACCGTAGCAAGTATAAAAACCTATGAAGCCGAAACGGGTAATCCCTTTAGAGACGGAAACGATGGTAAACTGACGGGTGGCCTCGACGCCAAAATCGGAATTACGAATGACCTGACCTTAGATTTGACCATAAACCCTGATTTCGGTCAGGTAGAAGCAGATCCATCGGCTATCGCCCTCGACGGTTTTCAGATTTTTTTCAGAGAACAACGACCTTTCTTTGTCGAGAACAAAAACATATTCGATTATAGCGTTTCAAATTCTGAGGCAGGCAATACCTTTGGATCCGACAATCTCTTCTATTCAAGAAGAATTGGCCGAAGTCCCCAAGGATATCCCAACGCGACCGGCGATGAATTCGTTGACCAGCCTGAGAATACCAATATTTTGGGTGCTGCCAAATTCAGTGGAAAAACTAAAGATGGCTGGTCGATCGGAGTATTGGAAAGTGTTACCGCTAGAAAATATGCGACCATAGAAAATACGGGTTTGCGCAGGGAAGAATTGGTCGAACCGTTGACCAATTACTTTGTGGGCCGAATTCAAAAAGATTTTAACGACAGAAATACGTTCATTGGCGGAATGTTTACAGCTACCAATCGCGAGAATCTTTCCGAAAATGTCGATTTTCTCCATAAATCGGCATATTCCGGAGGGTTTGATTTTAAGCATCAATGGAACGAACGTGACTGGTATTTGGGCGGAAATCTTATTTGGAGCCATATCAAAGGAAGTGCTGAAGCAATACAAAATACCCAAGAATCTATAGCGCACTTGTTTCAGCGTGTCGATGCCGATCACGTCGAGGTCGACCCCGAGCGTACATCGATGACGGGCTCCGGGGGCAATGTACAGATCGGTAAGATAGGTAATGGGCACTGGAAATTCGAGTCGGGTGCCACCTGGCGTTCCCCTGAACTCGAAATCAACGACATCGGGTTTCAAACCAGGGCAGATGATATAAGGCACTATACCTGGATCGGCTACCAGACTTTAAAACCCGATAGTATTTTCAGAAAAGTCGGTATTAACTATAATCATTGGAGTGCTTGGGATTTTGAGGGCAATCACAATATGTTGCAGTTCAATACCAATAGTTGGCAGAACTGGAAAAACAACTGGTTCACCAATCTAGGCCTTAACTATAAACCGATCCAATATTCGAATTTTGCGCTTCGTGGAGGCCCGAGGTTAAGGCAGTCTTCGGACATTAGCTTTTGGAACGGTATCAACACCGATAACCGAAAAAAGTTAAGGTACAGTATGTTTCATCGAGGAGGTAAGGCACTTGACAATTCCTACGCAACCTACTATATCGAAGCAGGATTTTCATATCAACCGTTTAATGCGCTGCGCATTTCGGCATTTCCGGAGTACAGCATTAACAATGATAAGCTTCAATTCATTGATAATATCGATGTGACCGGTGAAGTAAGATACCTGAACGGTAAGGTCGAACAGCGCACCTTGAGCATGTCTTTGCGAATCAACTATACCATAAACCCGAACCTGACCATTCAATATTGGGGGCAGCCCTTTATCTCAAGGGGGCGGTATTCTGAATTTAAACAAGTGACAGACCCCATGGCCAAAGTTTTTGATGATCGCATAACATTGTATTCTGGAAATCAGATCGCTTTTGCCGATGATGTTTATTCGGTCGATGAAAACCTGGACGGCAATGTTGATTTCACATTTGATAATCCCGATTTTTCTTTCATTCAATTTAGGTCGAATCTTGTGGTCCGTTGGGAGTATATCCCGGGATCAGAAGTATTCTTGGTATGGTCACAGGACCAATCCCGATCTGGCAATCCAATGGACAGACTTTTTAATAGTCTTGGGGATAATATTTTTGGTGATAGCAAACCGCAGAACATCTTTCTTTTGAAAGCTACCTACCGGTTTGTGTTATAAAATATTAAGTTGATTTCTGCGTTTTATGAGCGTAAAACTAAATTACGAACCATGAAACGTACAATTTTTGCTCTGTTGACCTTATCCACACTTATTTTTTCATGTTCTTCTGATAAGGAAGATCAAGGTCCTCAAGGTCAGGAGGCCATTGTCGGCACTTGGCAAGCGACCGAATTGAAGATAGACAACGAAACGGCCAGTGATGAGGCCAAATTCGGTAGGGATATCTTAAATCACTTAACGGCAAAGGACTGTTATATTCTTTCTTTAACGTTCTATGCCGATTTAAGTGTGATCCTGGAGAGTTCGGCCAATTATCTTGAAATAAATGCGACCAGCACCGGTCTCGATGTTCCATGTCCTACCGAAGTAGATACTGAGACAAGCACGTATACCTATGATGGTGAGGTGATCACATATGTTGATACAGACTCAACTAGCAAGATGATAAGTGCGACTATCGAAGGTAATATAATGCGTGTTGATGCGGCAGATTTGGATATTCCCAATTTTAATGCGAGCGGAGAGCTGCTATTCGTAAGAAAATAGAATAGTAAATCAGAAAAATGGCCCTCGATCGCAGTTGCGATAGGGGGCTTTTTTTGCTTGAAAAAGATTCAAATTTTAAGATATCAATGGCTTAAATTTGAGCATTTTAGATCATGAAAAGCCCCCTGTTACAATTTTGTATTTGACTAAGAAAATACATTGCTAGTTCTTATAAAACTTCGTTTTGATGTGCTGTTCTTGAGAACGGATGGAGATCATATAGATTCCGGGTTCAAGATTGGAAATAGGTAGGTTCAAGGCTTGGTTCTTGATTTGCCACTGATGCTGCAAGACTATGTTTCCATAGATATCGGAAACAATGATATCGGCTTTCAAGCTATTAGATAGTCCCAATACGTTCACCACGTTCGTGGCCGGATTCGGAAATACCTTGACTTTTTCGGTCTTGATGTCTTGGGTGGCAGGGTTAACGCCATTATCTTTGTTTTGGGCCGAGATGGTCTGTAAACCCAAGAGCAGCACCGTTAGTAATAGAAGCTTTTTCACAATGGTTCTTCGTTAAAGGATTGAGCTTCATATAGGTTCTAGGTAAAGAACGCATTTCATCGATCGTTCGTATTATTTTTGCAAAAGCTTAACAATCGAGCATAGCTTTTTGAAATTTTGTTGTTACCCTAGTCTTGAAATCTCAATGCGCCATGAGCCAATTGTTTCCTTCTCCCAATTCGACATCCAACGGAACGGAAAGTTTATAGGCGTTTTCCATTTCCGATTTTATCAAGGGCCTTATTTTATCCAATTCAGGTTTGTAGACATCGAACACCAGTTCATCATGCACTTGTAACAACATTTTGGTCTTGTAATCACCTTCCAAAAGTTTTTTGTGGATGTTGATCATCGCAATCTTGATAATGTCCGCCGCGCTTCCTTGAATTGGGGCGTTCACAGCATTGCGTTCGGCAGCGCCACGAACGACCTGGTTGCTTCCGTTGATATCCTTTAAATACCTGCGTCTTCCCAGAACGGTCTGTACATACCCATGCTCACGGGCGAAGTCGATTTGTTCGCTGATATAGTTCCGTAATTTGGGATAGGTTTTATAATAGGTGTCGATGAGTTCTTTCGATTCCGATCGCGACAAATCGGTCTGATTGCTCAATCCAAAGGCCGATACCCCATAGATGATTCCGAAGTTGACGGTTTTGGCATTACTTCGTTGTTCACGGGTAACCTGATCGATGGGAACGTTGAAAACTTTGGAGGCCGTAGAGGCATGAATATCCTCCCCGTTTTTAAAGGCCTCGATCATGGTGGTTTCTTCACTAAGCGCCGCAATAATGCGAAGTTCTATCTGTGAATAGTCGGCGGCGAGCAAGGTATAATCCTCGTTTCTTGGAACAAATGCCTTTCGAACTTGCCGCCCGCGCTCGGTGCGAATCGGAATGTTCTGAAGATTCGGATTGTTACTGCTCAAACGGCCCGTTGCCGCGACGGTTTGCATATAGTCGGTGTGTACCCTTCCCGTTGATGGTTCGACCTGCTCTGGTAGTGCATCGACATAGGTGCTTTTGAGTTTGCTAAGGGCACGGTAATCCAAAACGTCTTGAATGATTTTATGGTCCTTGGCCAGATATGAAAGTACATCCTCCGCCGTCGAATATTGGCCGGTCTTTGTCTTTTTAGGCTTCTCGACCAATTTCATCTTGTCAAAAAGAATTTCGCCCAATTGTTTGGGCGAAGCAATGTTGAATTCCTCGCCAGCAGCTTCGTAAATCTTCGTTTGCAAGTTATTAATATCATTCTCCAGCTCATCTGAAAGTGATTTCAGAAACTCTTTGTCAAGATTGATGCCTTCAAGTTCCATATCGGCAAGTACGTGCAACAAGGGAATCTCGATATCGTTGAAAAGATCTTCGGTCTTCGCCTCTGCCAATTCAGGCCTAAAGTGTTGCGCCAACTGAAAAGTGATATCGGCATCCTCTACCGCGTATTCGGTCTGTTGCTCGAGAGGTACCTCGCGCATGCTCAATTGGTTCTTTCCTTTTTTACCGATAAGTTCGGTAATCGAAACGGGAGTATAGTTGAGGTAGGTTTCTGAAAGCACGTCCATATTATGCCGCATATCGGGATTGATCAGATAATGTGCCAACATGGTGTCGAAAAACCTGCCCTTGACCCTTACATTATACTTGTTCAGGACCTTGATATCATATTTTAGGTTTTGCCCTATTTTCTCGATGTCCTCCGCTTCGAAAAAGGGACGAAGCTGTTCGATGATTTCCTGGGCTTCTTTCCTGTCTTCCGGAAACGGTATGTAGAATCCCTTTCCTGCTTCCCATGAAAATGCGATTCCGACCAACTCGGCGGTAATCGGGTTAATGCCCGTGGTTTCCGTATCGAAACAGACCGATCGCTGTGCCATCAGGTTTTGTACGAATAATTTCATTGCCATACCCGATGTTATGCTTTGGTAGACATGTGGCACGTCTTTTATTGTTTTTCTGCTTGAAGCATCTTTTATAGTGGCTGCCCCGGAGCCATCGTTGCCAAAAAGCGAAAATTGACCTCCACCTGCGATCTGCGCTTCTTTTTTGGCGGTCGGGGTGCTGGTGACCTGGGTCTGGGGCGTATCGGTTTCACCTGAGAATATCTTGATGAACTGGTCTTTCAGCCTTCTAAATTCCAACTCCTCGAAAATCTGCTGCACTTTTTCAGCATCCGGAACCGACATTTCATAATCTTCGGCATTGAATTTCACATCACAATCGACGCAAATGGTCGCCAATTTTTTCGAGAGCAGGCCCAATTCGGCATTTTCCTCGATTTTTTCTTTCATTTTTCCCTTGAGTTTGTCGGTATTGGCCAATAGATTTTCCAAAGAACCGAACTCGGCGATAAATTTTTTGGCGGTCTTATCTCCGACCCCGGGAAGTCCCGGTATGTTGTCACTGGCATCGCCCATCATACCCAAGTAATCGATTACCTGTTCGGGCCGTTCTACCCCGAAACGCTTTTGTACTTCAGGGATTCCCCATATCTCGATGCCATTGCCCAAACGGGCCGGACGGTACATAAAGATGTTCTCGGAGACCAATTGACCGAAATCCTTATCGGGGGTTACCATAAAGACCTTATAATCTTCTTTTTCGGCCTGTTTTGAAAGGGTGCCGATGATATCATCTGCCTCCCAGCCTTCCAACACGACAACGGGAATGTGCATGGCCTTAAGAATATCTTGAATATAGGGTACGGCCACTTTGATGGCATCGGGAGTTTCGTCGCGGTTCGCTTTGTAATCTTCGTAGAGATCGGTACGTTCCACACTCCCGCCCTTATCAAAACAGACGGCCAGATGGTCGGGTTTTTCACGTTTGATGACATCGAAAAGAGAGTTCATAAAACCCATTATGGCCGAAGTGTCCATTCCTTTTGAGTTGATGCGCGGGTTTTTGATCAAAGCGTAATAGCCCCTGAATATCAGTGCGTATGCATCGAGTAAAAAGAGTCTTTTTTGTTCTGCCATTTTCGGGTTGTTAGAAGATGTGCGATTAATATTTTATACTTAAGATTTTAAGAATGACTCGGCCGGATGGTTGGTCTGGCCCTCTTCGGTAAACATGCTGTAACTAAAACCGGGATGCACACAATACCCTCCGGTATCGCCTTTTTTGTTGATGGCGATAAAACCGATCTGAAAGTCGTCACGGTCCTTGTTCTTTTCCATGATACGTTTTACCCCTTCTTCACAGGCTTCTTGAGGCGATTTGCCCTGTCGCATCAATTCTACGATCAAAAAACTGCCTACCGTGCGAACGACTTCTTCGCCTACTCCGGTCGCCGTGGCACCTCCAACTTCGTTATCGACGAATAGTCCGGCACCGATGATAGGCGAATCGCCCACGCGTCCGGCAATTTTGTAGGCCATGCCACTAGTGGTACAACCCCCTGCGATATCACCGTTTCTATCGATGGCCAGCATGCCAATTGTATCGTGGTTTTCGATATTGATGGGGGTCTCGTATTTTGACGTTTTTTTCCATTCGAGCCATTCCTCTTTTGACTTTTCGGTCAAGAGGTCTGTTTTTTCAAAGCCTTGCTCGTAGGCGAATTGCTCGGCCCCTTTTCCCGCCAACATCACATGTGGGGTTTCTTCCATTACCTTGCGCGCCACCGAAATGGGGTGGGCGATGTTCTGCATGCAAAGTACCGCACCACAATTGCTGTCTTTATCCATGATACAGGCGTCCAGGGTTACGTTTCCGTCACGATCGGGACGCCCACCGACCCCTACCGTTTGGTTCTCTACATCTGCCTCTTCGACCATAACCCCTTGCTCGACGGCATCCAGCGCGCTTCCTCCATCCTTCAAGACTTCCCAGGCCCTTGCCGTAGCATTGTAAAAGTTCCAGGTGCAGATAGCTATGGGCCGTACTGGCCTGGCCTCCGCTTTGTCGATGGCCGCATTCTTGTTTTCATCCTTACAAGATGCAAGTAACGGTACACTAAGTAATCCGGCTGTTGCCGTTGTGGAATTTTTAAGGAACTTTCTTCTTTGCATGGGGAGGTATGTTTACTTTTAGGGCATTAAATATAGGTAAATGCTAGTAGAAGTTTGCGCCAATTCATTGCAATCTGCGCTGAATGCCGAAAAAGCAGGGGCGGATAGAATCGAACTTTGTTCCGAACTCGCTGTTGGGGGTATTACACCTTCTTATGGATTGTTAAAGAAAGTCAAGGAAAAGGTGACTATACCGATACATGTATTGATCCGTCCGCGAAGTGGCGACTTTACTTTTTCTGAGGATGAGTATGAAATCATGAAAAAGGATATCGCCCTTTGCCGCGATATGGGTTTTGAAGGAGTCGTAGCGGGTATTCTGTACGAAGATTTGCGTTTGGATATTGACCGAACCTCTAGACTTAAGGAAGCTGCCGGACCAATGAAATTTACATTTCACCGTGCCTTCGATTGGGTCGTCGAACCTTTTATGGCATTAGAGGAACTGGAAAATATCGGAGTCGACTATATTCTTTCTTCAGGGCAACAAAACTCCGCGCCGGAGGGTATTGCAATGTTGGAAACCCTGCATCAAAAGGCTGCTTCTTGCAAAATAATGCCGGGAAGTGGAATCCGTCCTGAGAACATTCGCAAATTTGCCGAGATAGGGTTTAATGCCGTTCATTTATCAGCGGTCAAGTTCGAAAGAACATTGAAGCAGACTCCCAAAGTGTCGATGAACTCACCTGCTTTTTTAAAGGATAATGAAATAGGTATATCTGATTTCGAAACGATTGGCAGGATCGTAAATGAAGTTAAATAAAATCTAAACGGGTCAACGTATACCTTTTGATCGGGTACATTTGTAAAAAACAGAAATGCTTCGTTGGGCTATCTTTATCGTTATTTATCTCGCACTTGCGCTTTACACGCTGCAAGCATTAAAGGCGGCTACAAGATACCCCTGGGTCTATTACCTCTTCATTGCGCTATCGCTTCTGGTACTTGGTAATTTTATTTATCAATTTACTTTAGGTGAAGTGCCCGGCAGGGTTTTGAGCCGTCCAAAAAGTTATGCCTTCGGGTTTTTGCTGACCATGATGGCTTTTCAGTTGATTACCATCTTGTTTCTTTTTTCAGAAGATATCTTTAGGCTTTTGGCCGGAATCTACCATAAGTTTTTTGGTGTAACGAAGACTTTCACGATTCCTGAAAGAAGAAGGTTTCTTAGCCTTTTGGGCATGGGTATTGCCGCAATCCCGTTCGGTGCCTTGCTTTATGGTATGTACAAGGGCAAATACAATTATAGGGTTTTGAATTATGATCTTGAATTCGATGATCTGCCCAGTGCTTTCGATGGCTATCGTATTACCCAGATTTCCGATGTGCATAGCGGAAGTTTTGACAATAGGGAAAAAATAGAGTATGCCATTGACCTGATCAACCGACAAAAAAGTGATGTGCTTTTTTTTACGGGCGATATGGTCAATAATAAGTCGGAAGAGATGCATCCTTGGAAGCAATTGTTCGCTACTCTTCATGCCCCGGATGGCAAATTTTCGATTTTGGGAAATCACGATTATGGAGATTATGTCGATTGGGATACGCCTGAGGCCAAAAGTCAGAACCTGCAAGACTTGATGGCCTTACAAAAGGAAATGGGCTTTGACCTATTGCTCAATGAAAGTCGCTACTTGCAAAAGGAAAATGACCGTATTGCAATTATCGGTGTCGAAAATTGGGGCAGGGGAGGTTTCAAGAAAGCCGGGGACCTGAAAAAAGCGTCGGACAATATCATGAAAGACGATTTCAAGATACTCTTGAGCCATGATCCATCGCATTGGGAAGATGTGGTTATCAACGATGAGTATCATTATCATTTGACGCTTAGCGGCCATACCCATGGTATGCAGTTCGGTATCGAGATTCCCGGTTGGATCAAATGGAGCCCCGTAAAATGGCGGTATAAATATTGGGCGGGAATCTATAAAGAATTGGGTCAATATATCAATGTGAACCGTGGTTTTGGATTTTTAGGGTATCCGGGCAGGGTCGGCATATGGCCCGAGATTTCGGTTATTACCTTGAAAAAGAAGGTTTAAGACAATAGAATGTCACTTACAGATTACAAAAAGCCTTGTAACATCGATATTTTCACATTTTTTACTACATTTGGCGCATAACGCAATGCTTCATATATGTCAAAATTCGGCGACCTTATAGATTTAAAAGTTCCGGTGTTGTTGGACTTTTATGCGGAATGGAACGAGCAATCCACTGCCATGCACGCCGTATTGCGCGATGTGGCGGCCGCTTTGGGCGATAAGGGCAAAGTCATTAAGATCGATGTCGACAAGAACAAAGAACTGTCGCAAGCACTTCGCGTTAAGGGGCTACCGACCCTTATGATCTACAAAAAGGGGGAGATGGTCTGGCGCCAGAGCGGGGAGCAAGACGCCAATACCTTGATCGGTATTCTCAGTGAATACGTTTAAGGTCAGACCTTCACAACTTTTCAGTTATAATCCCATTTTTTTTGACCTCGGTTTTCTATTGACATACCGAACAAAGTGTCAGTTTTGGGGTACTAGGGTAGAATCGTTGATTTCTTCAGATATCTCCGTATTGTCCGTTGAGTTGGCATCTTGAGCCATGGTGTCCAAGGTTTCAACGGTATCGACCATATCGGGATTTCTCTTTGATTCGGGTTCTATCGAAGGCTCTTCACTTTTATAGAAATGATCGAACTTATCGATGTATTCATTGAAGACGAGGGTTTCCTTTTCGGCCAATTCGCGGTCGTTATTGTTGATAAGGATGTCTATATTTCTCCGATAACCTTCCATATCCGAAATAATCTCGTCTATGTTGTTATATTGTGCATCTAAGGTCATGCCTGAATAATATTCCAATCGCTCTTGATATTTGGTCTTTAGCTTTTCGAACAATTCCCTTGCCTTTGTCGTTTCTCCGACCTTGAAATAGCCATCGACAAAAGGTTCCACGAAAGTGTAGTAACCGAAATAATCGACGGGCATATTATCCATGGCCAAGTTGATGATGTCTTTCGCCTTGTCGATTTTTTCCTCGGCCACCAAGGTCTCGACCAATCGGGCCAGGTTGCTACGGTACGAAATACTTTGAATACGGGTCTGTGGATCGTGGTAGATATCGGGACTCCCTGAATTGCCCCAGTCCCATTTCATTACGATATCGTACATCAGATCACTATCTATCCTACCCAATTCGAACGAATTCTTCCGCTCGGTTTTGATCGGCACCAACTTGTACGCCATACCATCTAATTGCAGATAGTCTTTCATCCAAATATATTCTGCATCGTCAAAACTTCCTCCAGAAAAATAGATTGGTCTTTTCCAATCGTTATTGGCCAGAATATCCAACATCATCATACTCTTTTTTGTGATGGCACTTGTTGGCAGATCGATATCGATATAGTCCACAATATCGGCACTGTCCTTCATTTTGACCAATCCGCTTTCCAAGACGTTCTTTTTGTTTACCGGAATGCGAATCTTGTTGGTCGGATAATAGACGATGTTTTGAGTGTTCATCGAATAGTCGCTCAAATCTGCACCTTGTTGTTGTAAGATGTGTTTGAGCTTGGTCTGAGGCTTGTCACTATCTAGCCAATTGACAAAGTCTTTGATGGGCCATCGATTCTCTGTAATACCTTGATGGTACAAAACGTCACGGGATCCCCAGCGGTATTTGTCATGGGTTATTTGCGATGGAATCGGATCACTTTCATAGGCTTTACGTTTCATTTGGTCAACGTACCAATCGGTTTCGAAAAGACTGGTGCAAACAATTCGAACATCGGTACGATACCCTTCGATTTCTTGTGCATACCAAAGAGGAAATGTATCGTTATCGCCAATGGTGAACAAAATTGCTCCAACATCTTCTTGGCACGAGTCGAGATAAGCTTTGGCCGAGGCATTGGCGGTATATCGGTTCGAACGGTCATGGTCGTCCCAATTTTGATATGCCATGACAGAAGGGACTGCCAAAAGGCAGACGACGGTTACCAGAGGGGCCAATATTTTGGGTGTCAACCACTTTTTGAATTCATCGAAAAGACCATAAACCCCAAGACCGATCCATAAGGAGAATACGTAGAACGATCCAACCAATGAATAATCCCTCTCACGGGGTTGAAAGATCGATGGATTCGTGTAGAATTGTATGGCAATGCCCGTAAACAGGAAAAAAATGGCGAGTACCCAAAACTGCTTGGGATTTTTAGAAACCTGAAAAATCAATCCGATCAACCCCAGGATCAACGGTAAAAAGAAATAAGTGTTGCGCGCCTTGTTCTCTTTGATATCGGTCGGAAGATTATCTTGGCTGCCCAAACGGGCCGCATCGACTATGGGTATGCCCGACAGCCAATTGCCATTTCCATTATATCGACCCTGAACATCGTTTTCCTTTCCGGCGAAATTCCACATAAAATACCGCCAATACATATAACCGAACTGAAATTCGAACATGTACTTAATGTTCTGCCAAACGGTCGGTGGTTGCACTTCGAGGTATTCGTTAAACCGTTTGAGAAAACTGATGTATTGTTCGGCATCGATTTCACCATTGGCGAACCCCGTCTTTACTTGATCGACCGCTTTTCGAAGTTCATCGTTCGACTGCTTCATCTTAAAATCGAGCGGGCCAAAATATTTCATGTAATTCTCGGCGTTCTGGCCACTCCACATTCGAGGGAGAATACCACGATGCTGGGGGTTCGGACCTTGCAAAGCACCTTCGTAATGATTGACAATTACGTATTTTCCTAAAGTTTCGTCTTTTTCGTATTTCGGTTTTTCATCTTTGTCCTCCCCTGCCGGCGCGAACATATCGGAGTAATACGTGCCGTAAACAGGGCTGTCGACCCCGGGATACTGTTCACGGTTATAGTAGGCCAAGAGTGCACGGGCATCGGCAGGATTGTTCTCGTTTATGACTACGTTGGCATTGGCGCGGATCGGAAGCATTATCCATGAAGAGAAACCAAGAAACAAGAACATCAAACAGAGTACGATGGTGTTGGCCGTTCTGAAATTGTTCTTTCGCGTATATCGTAATCCGCAATAAAATGCGCCGACAAAAAGCAGTCCGATAATAATGGATCCAGAATTAAAAGGTAGTCCGATACTATTGATAAAAAAGACTTCGCCCCATCCGAATAATTTCAAGACATAGGTCAGCGAAAACTTATAGACCAACATCAATATTCCGATTACTACGACATTTGCTATCAAGAAGTTCTTTATTGTTGTCTTTTTGTAGGTCTTGAAATAATATAACAAACCAATGGAGGGTATGGCCAAAAAGCCCATGAACTGTATTCCAAAGGTCAACCCAACCACGAAAGAAATCAGTACCAACCAACGATCGCCCCTTGGGTCTTCAAGGTTGTCCGTCCATTTTAGGCCAAGCCATAACAATAACGCCATGATAAAACTGGCCATGGAATACACTTCTGTCTCTACGGCATTGAACCAGAAACTGTCGGAAAAGGTAAAGGCTAGGCTTCCCACGACCCCACTTCCCAAAACAGCGATGGCCATGCTATTGGTCAATTTTTTTCCTTCGCCCATAAGTTTTCGAACGAGGTTGGTAATCGTCCAGAACATGAAGAGAATAGTGAAAGCACTTGAAACTCCAGACACATAGTTGACCATTCGGGCCACCTGATCGGGTTCAAAGGCGAACAAGGCAAAAAAGGCACCGATCATTTGCAAAAGGGGTGCGCCCGGAGGGTGGCCGACCTGTAACTTTGCAGAGGTAGCTATGTATTCACCGGCATCCCAAAAACTGTTCGTAGGTTCGACCGTAGTGGCATAAACGATAAGGGCTATAAAAAAAACGGCCCATCCGAGGATCGTGTCCCATTTCTCGAAGTTCTTTGAAAACATGCAATGTTTGATTTTTCGATGGGGCGAATTTAGTGATTATAATAGATTTATGGCTAGAATTTTATAAATCGTTAACAGCGCACCCTGCTGTGCTTTTTAAGCTATTGTAGTCAAAAATGTTTGTGCAAACCAAACTTTGTTCTAAATTTGCACGCTCTTATACCGAACTTAGGTTTTCGGTCGTGGTAAAGTTATTGGCCTATGGTGTAATTGGCAACACTACTGGTTTTGGTCCAGTCATTCTAGGTTCGAGTCCTAGTAGGCCAACAAAAAAATAATATTGATCCCGTTTCCTTAATATGTGGTTTCGGGATTTTTATTTTCCAGCAAGGGTTAAATTTGAACAACTTCATTCCCTTTGTCACAAAACTTCAAGATAAAATGATTAGGCCATTCTGAATGGCTAAAGTTCATTCTTTCCATGTAAAGTTTAAAGTGTTTTGCTGTCTCATAACTTGTTGGCGAATTAAAAGGCAGAACATCGATAAACTACCATTCAATATAATGAAATCGACCACTTTTACGAAATTATAATCGACCGATATGAAAATAAGACTACTTCGAAAAAAGGTTCGAGGCTATATTGCTATTGGATCATCACTGATTTTTTTGGGTACCGCTCCATATTTTGCGGGTTCTGGTTTAGATAGCGCTGAACCAATTGGCGCATATCTAAACGGTAATTTTCCCGCTAGTTTGCCACAGGGCCTACCTTATGAACCTGTTTTTCCCAATCTGAGCTTTGATTCGCCATTGACCTTTAATGAAGTTCCCAATGGAAATAAAATTATCATAGGCCAAAGGGATGGACGAATCTTTTGGTTCGATAAAACTCCAAGTGTCTCAGTGAAGAATTCCATGTTGGATTTATCGGAGAAAGTCGGCGTAGTGTGGGATGGAGGATTTCTGGGCCTTGCCCTACATCCTGAATTTGGCTCCCCCGGTAAGAACTATTTTTATGTATGGTACACTACCGAGGATGCAAATAGCAATGATTTTCCCAATAGTTATACCACACAAAGTTGTAATAGCGAAGAATATTGGGGTAATTTTTTGATTCTGGCAAGATATCAAGCCGACCCTGATAGCTTGACTGTGCAGGAGTCTAGCGAACAAATCATGCTCAAACTTAGAATGTACGGTACTACCCATAGGGGGGGTGGCCTTGTCTTTGGAGACGATGGCTTTTTATATTTGACCACCGGTGATCAAACTGCATTCAAAAAAGCACAGGATATAGTTAATAATCTTGATGGAGGGGTTTTACGATTGGATGTGGATAAAGATCCTACTAAAAGTCATGCCCCGGTTAGAACCATGCCCGATGACCATGGTTTTTTCGATGAGATAACAGGCAATGGCTATTGGATCCCAAATGACAACCCTTTTTTGAGCCCTACGGGTCAGAATTTCGAAGAATATTACAGCTTGGGCCATAGAAATCCCCATCGAATGACCAAAGATAGGTTGACCGGTGAATTATATGTCGGTGAAATCGGAGGGGGAAGACATGAAGAAATCAACATTGTCAAAAAAGGGAAAAATTATGGTTGGCCTCTCTATGAAGGCCTATATTATAGCACTTTCTGTGTGCAAAACCTCTATAATAATATGTCGCACGAACAGCCATTAGTGGCTTTTCCGAGAGCCGAGGCAAACGCCATTATCGGAGGTTATGTATATCGCGGAAATGAGATCCCAGAACTTGAAGGCAAATACATTTGCGCCGACTATGGTAGTGGCGAAGAAATCTTTACTGTTGATATAAATACGGGCATATACGAACAATATGGCAATTTTACGTCTACCAATATAATTTCGTTCGGTGAAGACAAACAAGGCGAACTATATATCTTAAAGCAAGGTGTTTCCTCGCTTTTTAAGATTACATCGAAAAACACGGGTTTCGGAAACACTCCACGATTGTTGTCGCAGACAGGTGCTTTTTCAGACCTGGTCAATTTGACGCCCACCGAAGGTCTTATTCCTTATGATTTGGTCGAATCTTTTTGGTCCGACGGGGCTTTAAAGAAACGTTGGATGGCAATTCCTAATGATGGAATTCATGATACAGCGGGTGAAAAGATATCATACTCCGATGTCGATGACTGGGATTTTCCAATCGGAACCGTTTTGGTAAAACATTTTGAACTACCTATCGATGAGCGAAATCCTAGTATCGTAAAACGTTTGGAAACACGATTTTCGATAAAGGCCAATGATGGCAATTTCTATTTTGTGACCTATAAGTGGAATGATCAGCAAACAGATGCTATTCTACTGACCGGAGGCTTGGAAGAAAATCTGGACATCATTAAATCTGATGGCAGCTCGGGTACCCAAACCTGGAATTATCCAAGTACCATTGATTGTGTTAGCTGTCACAATCCAACTACAGGTGGAACCTTAGGTCCAAGGGCCAGATATTTGAACAAAGACTATACATATCCCCAAACCGGTAGAACGGCCAATCAATTGGTAACTTTAAGCCATTTAGGAATATTGGATCAAAGTGTTACCGATGCTGATACCGGTACTATACTTACCTCCAAAGCAATAACAGACCCATTGGCAACATTGGACGACAGGGCCAGATCTTATTTAGATTTGAACTGCGCATATTGTCATCGGCCAGGTACTGGAAATCGCGGGGATTTCGATCTGAGGCTGAACCTAGATTTGGAACAAACGGGTGTTTTGACGGCTTCTCCTTACCTGCCCTTGGGAATACCCGACGAAAGAATTGTCGATCCGGGCAATATAGGGACCTCAATTCTATATCATAGGATGAATAGTACAGATCCGGCCATTCGTATGCCCCCGATCGCAAAAAATAAGATCGACGATAAGGCCGTACAACTAATCGAAGATTGGATTAACCAACTCGATCCGGACCCTTGCGAGGATAGGATTATTATGGAAACTTTTGAAAATGTGACCGGAACTTCCATTGCTGAATTGAAGAGCAATGTCAATTTTCCCGATTCACCGACAGCCGTTGATGAACTTAACGAGTTTCGAATACCGATCAATGTCGATGATGATTACGGGGTGCGCGTAAAAGGACTTTTGAAAGCCCCCGAAACTGGTACTTACTACTTTTGGGTTACCGGTGACGACAATGTCGAATTAAGTATTAGTAGCGATGCCAGTGAGGCCAATAAGGTGCGGATCGCTTATCATAATGATTGGTCAAGAGATGGGGAATGGAACAAATATTCCACCCAAAAATCGGCTGGTATTGATTTAGTGGCAGGCCAGAATTATCATATAGAGGCCTTGATGAACGAAAGAGGTGGGGGAGATAATCTCTCAGTTGGTTGGCGAAAACCCAGCAATGGTGATGGTTCAGTACCTATTCAGGTAATCCCATGCACGGCTTTTGACTATTTCAACGGTCCCCCTATTATTAAAGTTAGCGGGGTCGACCTTGACCAAGATTCAATTACTATTGTAGAGGGCGGTACCCAATCCCTGACCGCTACCGTGACTCCCTCAGATGCCACGGATCAAACGGTCGATTGGGTCTCTGCCGATTTAAGTATCGCCACTGTGGACAATACAGGTACGGTTACGGGGGTCTCCGAGGGCACAACTACTGTTACTGTAACTACCACCGATGGAGGTTTTTCCGATTCGGTCACCATTTTGGTCGAGGCTGCCACGGTTCCTGTTACCGGTCTTGATATTGCTCCTGAAACGCTGAGCATAAGGGAGGGTGATGTTAAATCGCTTATTGCAACGATTATTCCCGTTGATGCTACGGATCAAACGATAGACTGGAGCTCTTCAGATACTGATATTGCCATCGTAGATTCCTCAGGAAGGGTTACCGGTATTTTGGCGGGAACCGCAACGATTACGGGTAAGACAAGCGATGGAGGCTTCACCGATACTACCACTGTTGTTGTTGAACCTGCTTTGGTCCCCGTCACGGGTGTGGGCTTGGATCCGTCTTCGCTGACTGTTTCCGAGGGCGGTTCGGCGTTACTTACGGCGACGGTGTCGCCTTCAGGGGCGAGCGACGGTTCCGTTTCGTGGTCTACGAGCGACGCCTCGGTCGCGACGGTCGACGGTTCCGGTCTTGTCACGGGTGTCTCCGAGGGCACGGCCACGGTCACGGTGACCACTGTTGACGGGGGCTTCACGGCACAGTCGGCGGTTACCGTCACGGCTCCCAATCCCGATCCCTGTACGGCCTCGGGCACGATATTGATGGAGCGCTACGACGGTATACCGGGCAGTTCGATCGCGAACCTTACGGGTGCCCCTTCCTATCCCGACAGCCCTACGCTTTCCGCCGAGCTTTCGCTTTTCGAGATCGAGAGCAACCAGGGCGACGACTACGGTGTCAGGGTGAGGGGTTACCTCTGCGCTCCCGAGACGGGCACGTATTATTTCTGGGTCGCGGCGAACAACCATGCCGAGCTGAGCCTCAGCGCGACGGCCGATGCCTCTGGCAAGGCGAGGATCGCCCACCACGACGACTGGGCCAGCAGCAGGCAGTGGGACAAGTTCGCAACGCAGAAGTCTTCGGGCATCTATCTTGAGCGTGGCGAGCGCTACTACATTGAGGCCCTGATGAAGGAGGAGGCCTTCGGGGACAATCTGGCGGTGGGCTGGCGCAGGCCGAGCGACGGCGACGGCGCGCTCCCCGTCGAGGTGGTCCCGGGCGAGGTGCTCTCCCCGGCGGCCTATGAGCTTGTCCCCGTCACGGGTGTGGACTTGGATCCGTCTTCGCTGACTGTTTCCGAGGGCGGTTCGGCGTTACTTACGGCGACGGTGTCGCCGTCAGGGGCGAGCGACGGTTCCGTTTCGTGGTCTACGAGCGACGCCTCGGTCGCGACGGTCGACGGTTCCGGTCTTGTCACGGGTGTCTCCGAGGGCACGGCCACGGTCACGGTGACCACTGTTGACGGGGGCTTCACGGCACAGTCGGCGGTTACCGTCACGGCTCCCAATCCCGATCCCTGTACGGCCTCGGGCACGATATTGATGGAGCGCTACGACGGTATACCGGGCAGTTCGATCGCGAACCTTACGGGTGCCCCTTCCTATCCCGACAGCCCTACGCTTTCCGCCGAGCTTTCGCTTTTCGAGATCGAGAGCAACCAGGGCGACGACTACGGTGTCAGGGTGAGGGGTTACCTCTGCGCTCCCGAGACGGGCACGTATTATTTCTGGGTCGCGGCGAACAACCATGCCGAGCTGAGCCTCAGCGCGACGGCCGATGCCTCTGGCAAGGCGAGGATCGCCCACCACGACGACTGGGCCAGCAGCAGGCAGTGGGACAAGTTCGCAACGCAGAAGTCTTCGGGCATCTATCTTGAGCGTGGCGAGCGCTACTACATTGAGGCCCTGATGAAGGAGGAGGCCTTCGGGGACAATCTGGCGGTGGGCTGGCGCAGGCCGAGCGACGGCGACGGCGCGCTCCCCGTCGAGGTGGTTCCGGGCGAGGTGCTCTCCCCGTTTACGACGAGTACGGCCTCTTCTTCGAAGCAACAATCACTTGCTATCACAGAAGTAGAATTGTATCCAAACCCAGCTGGAAATTTATTGAATATTATGGTTTCTGGTGATGTAGACAGCCCTGTCGAAATGTTCTATATTTATGATGCTTTCGGAAAAAATGTACTTGCACTAAAAAGGGAGGAAACGCAATTATTGGGAGATGGGGTCTTTCAAATATATGTTGGGGATCTTAGTCCTGGAATGTACTACTTATACCTAACGATCGGCAGTCAACAAAAAGGGGCAAAGTTTATTAAAGAATGATTTTATCGATGATAGTCGTCCAAAAAGCCTTAATCTAGAGTTGGGTCAAGCTCATCGCGAGATTCTTGACGTGTTGGATTGTTGATTTTGGTTGTGTTGTGTTCATGCATTTCAGGATTCAGTTCTTTTTCGCGAAGTGCGTCTTCGGCCTCGTTTCTTTCCAATAGTTCTTGGTCGATTTCGTCCAGTAGGGTGCCCATTTTCTTTTTGTCCTTGATCATGGCCCAGGTCATGATCAGGCTTGTGGCGATGATTACAAAAAGCAGTACGCCCGACTCAAAACTTGCGATTTGTGCCTGTGCGGGGATGGCATAGAAAAGTAGTACGGTGATCAATCCCCTTGGGGCGATAAAAAGTTGGGGTAATATATCCTTCCCTACAAAAATACGTAACAGTGCAAAGCGAATGGTATAGATCGATGCGATGATCAATATACTGATCAGGGCCACCTTTAAGCTGAACAATGAGGCGAGAACGATAGAAAGGCCAAAAATTACAAAGAAAAAGGTGCGTACGACAAAAGCCGTTTCTAGGGTAATGATATGCAGTTCATGATAGATTTGGTGTATTTTTTCGTTTTCAAGAAAAACATCCATTTTTCCCGGAAAAAACACTTTGATGTTTTTGATGACCAATCCGAAAACCAGAATGATAATCAAAGAAGACAGGTGCATTTTCTTGCCGACGGCGTATAGCAATAATAGCACGGCGATGAGCAAAAACTGTTTGGCCTGGCTCTTTATTCTTTGAAAGATAAGGATGAGTGCATAACTGGCGGCCAGTGCCACGACTATGGTCAATACAATATTTCCGGCAAATCCCGTCACCCCGGAGTCGTCGGCAGGATCTAATCCCCCGGCCAGAAAGTAGAACATCATAATCCCCATAATATCCGAAAAGGTGCTTTCGTAAATATGAAATTCCTTCTTGTCAGCCGATAATCCACCTACACTGGGTATGATGATGGCGCTTGATAAAATCGACAAAGGGGTCGCATACAACCAAGCGGATTGCATGGTCATCTCGGGTATGAATTGATAAATGATCAATGCGGCCACCCATGCCGAAGCGACCAGGCCGATCAGTGCCACGGCCATCGATTTGAGAATGGGCCACAGCTTTTCACGTTTCAGCTCCAATTCCAAAGCGGCCTCGAGAACGATCATAATAAGCCCCACTGTTCCTAAAATTTCAAGCGACCCGGCAAAATCAGGAATATCGGGCACGAAAAATTTCAGAACATATTGCAGAATTACGCCAAGCACGATCAACATCAATACCGAAGGTATGTTCGTCTTCTTGGAAATGCCGTTGAACCAGAAAGAAAGAATAACGATTACGGCCGCAGCTATAATAAGGTCGAAAGATGAAAGAATATCCATAAATATCGGTAGTGATCGGTTAGTTTCCTTAAAAGTACTATTAAATGCTTTGAATAAGGTTTGGGCCGATAATTATTTTTGTTTCAAAAAAAATGTATATTTGCACGACTGAAAGGATATCAAAGTATTCATGAGGGGACCGTTATAGTCCTCTTTTTTATTTCTTAGGGTTATGTTGAAGGAGAAAGTAGATATGCTTTTAAAGGATGCCCTGACAAAGGATGGGTCGTTGTTCTTGATCGATTTTTCGGTTTCGTCCGACAATAAGATCAAAGTAGTCTTGGATGGCGATAATGGCGTTACCGTCAAAGATTGTATAACGATAAGTAGGGCCATCGAACACAATTTAGATAGGGAGGAAGAAGATTTTTCAATTGAGGTGATGTCGGCCGGTGCCGCATCTCCGCTACTCTTGCCTAGACAGTTTAAAAAGAATATCGGTAGAAAAGTCAAGGTCGATACCCTTGAAGAAAGTTTCGAGGCCAATTTGATAGAAACGACCGATAATGGAATTGTTTTGGAATGGAAAGCACGGGAACCCAAACCCGTCGGAAAAGGGAAGGTTACGGTTCGGAAAAAGCGTGAAATCGCATTCGCCGACATTAAGGAAGCAAAGGTTATATTAAAATTTTAATTCTAGTTAAGTAATGGAAAATATTGCGCTGATCGAGTCTTTCTCGGAGTTCAAGGATGACAAGTTTATCGATAGGGTTACGTTGATGGCGATCTTGGAGGATGTTTTTAGAAACGCCCTTAAGAAGAAATTCGGATCTGATGAAAACTTTGATATCATTATCAACCCTGACAAGGGCGATTTGGAAATCTGGAGAAACCGCATTGTGGTAGAGGATGGTGAAGTAGAAGAGCCCAACGAGCAGATTTCGTTGTCGGAGGCACGAAAGATAGAGCCCGATTTCGAGGTGGGCGAAGATGTGTCGGAGGAGGTCAAATTGATCGATTTGGGAAGAAGGGCCATATTGGCCCTGCGGCAGAACCTGATCTCGAAGATCCATGAACATGACAATACGACCATTTACAAGCAGTTCAAAGACCTTGAAGGCGAAATCTACACGGCAGAGGTACACCATATAAGGCATAAAGCCATTATTTTGTTGGATGACGAAGGAAATGAGATCATCCTTCCGAAAGATCGGCAGATTCCATCCGACTTTTTCAGGAAAGGAGACAATGTTCGGGGCATTATCGAGAGCGTTGAACTGAAAGGCAGTAAGCCTACTATTATTATGTCGAGAAGCTCTCCCAAGTTTTTGGAGCAATTGTTCTTTCAAGAAATCCCTGAGGTTTTTGACGGACTCATAACCATTAAGAAGGCCGTACGTATTCCTGGGGAAAAAGCCAAAGTGGCCGTTGACTCGTACGACGACCGTATTGATCCGGTTGGTGCCTGTGTGGGTATGAAAGGTAGCCGCATTCATGGTATCGTTCGTGAACTGGGCAATGAAAATATAGACGTTATCAATTGGACGAACAATCCTCAGTTAATGGTGACAAGGGCCCTGAGCCCCGCCAGGGTATCTTCGGTAAAATTGAACGACGAAAAAATGACGGCTCAGGTCTACCTAAAGCCCGAGGAGGTTTCAAAGGCCATTGGTCGCGGCGGACACAATATCAGATTGGCCGGGCAATTGACAGGATACGAGATCGACGTTTTCCGTGAAGGTGTTGAAGAAGATGTGGAATTGACGGAATTCTCAGATGAAATAGAGGCTTGGATAATCGAGGAATTCAAGAAAATTGGTATGGATACCGCCCGTAGCGTATTGGAACAAGATGTTGACGATTTGGTCAAACGTACCGATTTGGAAGAAGAGACGATAGAGGAAGTTATACGCATACTCAAAGAAGAATTAGAAGATTAGCTATATATTAGCGGCAAATAAACGTAGATCTGGGTGGGCTCATGCCGGGTTTTCGAAGAATTAGGAAAAAGTATTTATGGCAGGAATTGCAAAAATAAGGCTTAACAAGGTGCTCAAGGAGTTCAATATTTCATTGGACAGGGCCGTTGATTTTCTCGCGTCCAAGGGGCACGAAATCGAAGCGCGCCCCACTACAAAGATATCCGATGAAGTGTACGCGGTACTCCAAGATGAATTTCAGACCGATAAAAGCAAGAAAGTTGCATCCAAAGAAGTAGGCGAAGAAAAGCGCAAGGAGAAAGAAGCCATACGACTGCAGTTAGAGCAGGAGCAAGAAGAAAGAAGGTTGGTCCGTGAAAGGCGTTCAGCGGCCTCTGAAGTGGTCAAGGCCAAAGCAGAACTTAGTGGCCCCAAAACCGTGGGCAAGATTGATTTGGAGCCCAAAAAAAAGGTTCAAAAAGAAGTAGTCGAAGAGGCTAAGAAACAGCAGAAGGTAGAGGCTCCGGCAAAAGAGGTAGACGATTCTAAAGCGGTGACCTCGAAAAAAGATGAAGTTTCTATAGATATTGATCCACCGAAGGAGAAAATCGCTACGCAGTACCAAAAACTGTCGGGCCCAAAAATAGCGGGTGACAAGATAGATCTTTCAAAGTTTCAGAAACCTAAGAAAAAGAAAGAAGATTCCGAGAAAAAGGAAACGAATGAACGAAAGAAGCGTAGAAAGCGAATCGTCAGCAAGACGGATAGCCCACGCGGTCCAGGTTCCGATAATAGAAAAGGAGGTAGGCGTTTTGCTACGGCCAATAAGGTCGAGCCTACTGAAGAGGATGTACAAAAGCAGGTTCGCGAGACCCTTGAAAAACTTCAAGGAAAATCGAAAAAAGGAAAGGGTGCCAAGTATCGTAGGGATAAAAGAGATCAGCACCGTCAGCAGACCGAGGCTGATCTAGAACAGCAAGAACTTGAAAGTAAAATACTCAAGGTGACCGAGTTTGTGACAGCAAGCGAGGTGGCAACGATGATGGATGTTCCTACGACCGAGATTATCTCTGCCTGTATGTCGTTGGGCATTATGGTAACCATGAACCAAAGACTTGATGCTGAGACCCTTTCTATAGTGGCCGAAGAATTTGGCTATGAGGTGGAATTCGTTACTGCCGATATCGAAGAAAGTATCGTTGAGGAAGAAGATGCTCCCGAAGATTTGGAACCGAGGGCGCCAATCGTTACTGTAATGGGCCATGTTGACCATGGTAAAACATCGTTATTGGATTATATAAGAGAAGAAAATGTGATTGCAGGCGAGAGTGGTGGAATAACCCAGCATATCGGGGCCTATGCCGTAACCTTGGATAATGGGCAGAAAATATCCTTCTTGGATACTCCGGGTCATGAGGCCTTTACCGCCATGCGTGCGCGAGGTGCCCAGGTCACTGACATTGCGATTATCGTAATCGCGGCCGATGATGACATTATGCCCCAGACCAGAGAGGCCATTAGCCACGCCCAGGCCGCAGGGGTACCCATTGTATTCGCAATAAACAAGATTGACAGGCCAACGGCCAATCCTGATAAGATTAAGGAAGGTTTGGCAAATATGAACCTTTTGGTGGAGGATTGGGGTGGTAAGATCCAATCGCACGATATTTCTGCAAAGACCGGTGAGGGTGTAAAGGAATTACTTGAAAAAGTATTGTTGGAGGCCGAACTTTTAGAATTGAAGGCAAACCCCAATAAATTGGCATCTGGTACTGTTGTCGAAGCCTTTTTGGACAAGGGAAAAGGGTATGTTTCGACAATTTTGGTTCAGGCCGGTACGTTAAAAATAGGTGATTATGTATTGGCGGGTATCTGTAGCGGTAAAGTCAAGGCCATGCAAGATGAACGTGGCAAAAATGTGACAAAGGTAGGGCCGTCTTCACCCATTTCGATTTTGGGTCTTGATGGTGCCCCTCAAGCAGGTGACAAGTTCAATGTCATGGAAGACGAACGTGAGGCCAAGGGCATCGCCAACCGTAGGGCGCAATTGCAGCGCGAACAATCGGTGCGAACCCAACGCCATATTACATTGGACGAAATCGGAAGACGTATCGCTTTAGGTGATTTCAAAGAGTTGAATATTATTCTTAAAGGTGATGTTGATGGATCCGTTGAAGCGTTGACCGATTCGTTCCAGCAATTGTCCACCGATGAGATTCAGGTCAATATCATACACAAGGCCGTCGGGCCTATTACCGAATCCGATGTGTTGTTGGCTTCGGCCTCCGATGCGGTCATTATCGGGTTCAACGTAAGACCAATGGGCAATGCCCGATCGGTCGCCGAGAAAGAAGAGATTGATATCAGAATGTATTCCATAATATATGATGCCATCAATGATTTGAAAGATGCTATGGAAGGTATGCTTTCGCCCGAGATCAAGGAAGAGATTACCGGAACGGCCGAGATACGTGAGACCTTCAAAATTTCCAAGATCGGTACTATTGCCGGATGTATGGTAACCAGTGGAAAAGTCTTTAGAAACTCAAATATTCGCCTAATACGTGACGGTGTCGTAATCTATACGGGTGAGTTGGCCTCTTTGAAACGTTTTAAAGATGATGTCAAAGAAGTTTCCAAAGGCTATGATTGTGGTCTTCAGATTAAGAATTACAATGATATTCAAGAGAGCGACATTGTTGAGGCTTTCCAAGAAGTTGCCGTGAAGAAACAGCTGAAATAACTATACGACATTTGAAAAAAGGAAAAAAATCGACCTACTTGGTCGATTTTTTTGGTTTTAACAACATCGCATCAGGATATTTTTCTCGCACTTCGATGAACTTTCGTTCTGCATCGAGTTTTTTCTTGAAACGACCGACGCGAACACGAAAAGTCGGGGAGTCAAAAACCGTTCTTGCCGGAAGTTCGGGAAAGTCTATCTCGACCTCCGATTTGATTTTTTCGGCTTTCGAACTTGATCCGAAACCTACCTGTATCGTATAGTATTCGGTATCCGAATTAGCAGATTTGTAGATATCGAGCAGTTCGGCTATTTTCTGGTCCTGCTTGATGTTTATGTTGCCATTTTGTGCCCTTCCATATGTGGTGGCAAACGTGACGGCCAGCATGAAAAAGAAGGATTTCATATTGTTATCCGATTGAGTATTAATGTGTTCGACAAAGGTAGTTTTTAATTGTGAAAGGTAATTAATCTCCATTTATTTAGAACAATTATAAATTATAAATTATAAATCCGTTAACATTTTCAAAATAAAGTCTATGTCGTATTTTTGCCATCAATTTAGGTACGGATAACCACCACTTTTATCCTTTAGAAAGGAATTATCGTGCCAAAGTTTCTTTTGAAATATTTTATATATGAAAGAGGGTAAATACCGCGATCAACTAGCCAAAGTTTTAGGTTTCAGTTTACTACTAATCCTGTTTTTTTCACAATCGGTTATTGCGCAAGAAGACGCGGCCGTCGAGCAGAGCGATATCACAGAGGTAACTGAGGGGTCGGGTGCGGGCGATGCCGTGAAAGGAAAGACTCTTTTTAATCAAAATTGTGCCGCTTGTCACGCCTTGGACCGTAAAATGACAGGGCCTGCCCTTGCAAACGTAGAAAGCCGCTTGGCAGATGACGAAGGGTTGGATAAGGCTTGGCTGTATGCATGGATTAAGAATAGTCCTGGTATGATCAAATCGGGCGACGCTTATGCCAATAAGATATATAATGAGTACAATCAGGCGGCAATGACGGCTTTTCCGACCTTATCGGACGCGGATATCGATGATATTTTGGCTTATACGGCCGCTCCTGTGGCAGCTCCCGCTGCGGCTGCTACGGTAGTGACCGATGCGGGTTCCGATGCCAAATCATCGGGCATATCAAATGAATTGATTCTTGGGGCCTTGGCCTTGGTCTTTGCGCTTTTGGTGTTCATGTTGTTCTCGGTGAACAAGACTTTGAAAAGGGTGATGGCCTCCAATGGGATCGATGTCGAAAAAGAATTCGGAAACCGAACCCCGATTTGGAAGGCTTTTGCCAAAAACCAGTTTTTGGTTTTGGTCACTTCTATCCTATTGTTGTTGACCGCAGGTTACTTTGCCTATGGTTGGATGATGCAGGTCGGTGTGGATCAAGGATACCAGCCCATTCAACCAATCCACTATTCGCATAAAATTCATGCCGGGGACAACAAAATAGAATGTAAATACTGTCACTCTTCGGCAAGGGTTTCCAAAACCTCGGGTATTCCATCGTTGAATGTTTGTATGAACTGCCACAAATCGATTTACGAATACAAGGGTAATCCCGAAGGTCCGAGCAGGGAAGATTTGGCAAACGGCTATACGAATGAATTCTATACCGGAGAAATTAAAAAATTGTACAAAGCGGTTGGATGGGACGAGGAAAATCAAAAATATACTGGCGAATCGCAACCGATAGAATGGATTCGAATCCATAATTTGCCCGACTTTGCCTATTTCAACCATTCGCAGCATGTATCGGTGGCCGGTCTTGAATGCCAGACTTGTCATGGCCCCGTCGAGGAAATGGAGATCATGTACCAATATTCGTCATTGACCATGGGTTGGTGTGTCAATTGTCATAGGGAGACCAACGTAAAGGTCGAGGGTAACGAGTACTACGAAAAAATACATGCCGAGCTTTCCAAGAAATATGGGGTCGAGAACCTAACGGCAGCCCAGATGGGTGGATTGGAGTGTGGGAAGTGTCATTATTAAAGAACTAAGCAGCTAATTACAGAATTATACGTATGGCATCGAATAAAAAATATTGGAAAAGCGAAGCGGAGTTAAATCCTAACGATTCCATTGTTGAGACGCTACGGCAGAATGAGTTTGTTGAAGAGATTCCTGTTGACCAATTTTTGGGTGATAAGGAAACTTTGGACTCAAGCCAGACCAATAGACGTGATTTCCTAAAATATGTCGGGTTCAGTACCGCTGCTGCTGCCATGGCGGCATGTGAAGGCCCTGTGGTAAAATCAATTCCTTATGTAGTGCAGCCCGAAACTATTGTTCCGGGAGTATCAAACTATTATGCCACTACGATAGCCAATGGTTTTGATTTTGCCAGTATATTAGTAAAGACCAGAGAGGGCCGTCCGATAAAAATAGAGAACAATACCGACGCCAAAGTAGGTGGTAATGCAAATGCCAGGGTGCAGGCCTCGGTCTTATCGCTATATGATAGTACAAGATTACAAGGGCCTGTTGCCAATGGAGAACCTGTAGATTGGGATGCATTGGACGCAACGGTCAAGGCCCAGCTGGCAACGGCTAAAAATTCAGGAAAACAAATTGCAGTCTTGACACCGACCTATGCGAGTCCATCTACTGAAAGATTGATTTCCGAGTTCAAAGAGACCTATGTAAATGTAAACCATGTGGTCTATGATGCCATATCTGAAGATGCGGCGTTGACCGCGTTCGAAAACAGATATGGTCAGCGCGCAATGGCCGATTATGATTTTGAAAAGGCGGAAACGATAGTTTCATTTGGTGCCGATTTCTTGGGAGACTGGCAAGGTGGCGGTTATGATAGCGGCTATTCCAAAGGACGTATCCCTAAGAATGGAAAAATGTCACGCCACGTACAGTTCGAGGCGAATATGTCGTTGACCGGTGCCAATGCGGATAAAAGAGTGCCCTTGACGCCGATGCAACAGAAAGTCGCCTTGGCCAAGCTATATGCTACTTTGAATGGTACAAGTATCGGTGGTGAGCTTCCCGATTACGCGCAAAGAGCCGTTGACAATGCTGCCGCAGATATTAGAAAGAATACCTCGGCTGCCGTTGTGGTAACAGGACTAGACGATGTAGACGCCCAGTCCGTTGTGCTTGCAATAAACGAAATGTTGGGCAGCAAAGCTTTCGATACCGTTGCTCCAAGATATACGAGACAGGGTAATGTAGATGCGGTCAATCAATTGATTGCCGATATGAAGGCGGGCAAGGTAGGTGTTTTATTGATGGATGGTGTCAACCCGATGTATTCCTTGCCAAATACGGCCGATTTTAAAGAAGGTCTTGATAAAGTGGCCCTTTCCGTTTCGTTCACTGCAAATTGGAACGAAACGACAGAGGTTACCACCTATGCTGCGGCTTCCAACCATTATTTGGAATCTTGGGGAGATGCCCAGTTCAAAAAAGGATATTATAGTTTGGCACAACCTGTAATCCGTGAATTATTCGATACCCGACAATTTCAGGGTGCATTGTTAAAATGGATGGATAGGGGCCAAACCTATTATGATTATATTAAGGAAACCTGGAATACGAACATTCTTAACGGAGGTAGTTGGAACCAGGCACTTCAAGATGGTGTTTTTGTATCCGCTGGTGAGGCTATGGTCTTGGAAGGTGAAACCGCTGATCCGGCCATATCGACGGCCGTGGTTGGTGATAAAGAAGTTGGTTCTGAATCTGAAGAAGTGGCCGAAACGGCCGCCGTGCCGATTGCTTCGGCGGTACGTAATCTTTCAAACGCCACAAGTGGCGGTGGAATGGAATTGACCCTATATTCAAAAGTGGGCATGGGCGACGGCCAGCAAGCTGGTAACCCTTGGTTGCAAGAATTCCCCGATCCCATTACCAGGGTTTCATGGGACAATTATGTGACCGTTTCAAAAGCCGATGCCGAGAAATTAGGCTTGGAAAACTTCAATGTTGCCAACGGCGGATTGAACGGTAGTTATGCTAAGTTAACGGTTAATGGGGTTTCCATTGACAAGGTTCCCGTAATCGTTCAACCTGGCCAGGCGAACGGATCTGTTGGTCTTTCTTTCGGCTATGGAAAGAAAGTCGGAATGAAGTCTGAAATGCAGACGGGGGTTAATGCTTATGCCTTATATCAAGATTTTAATGCTTCCCAGACCGTAACTTTGGAAAAATCTTTTGGAGAGCATGAGTTTGCTTGTGTTCAATTGCATAATACGCTCATGGGTAGGGGCGATATCATTAAGGAAACGACCCTTGAAGTTTTCAACACGCGCAATCATGCCGAATGGAACCCGGTACCCCAGGTTTCATTGAACCATCAAGAAGTTCCGGCCACAACTGTTGATTTGTGGGATAGCTTTGACCGTTCGATAGGGCATCATTTTAACCTGTCAATCGATTTAAATGCATGTACCGGTTGTGGGGCTTGCGTTATTGCGTGCCATGCGGAAAACAATGTTCCGGTAGTCGGTAAGGAAGAAGTTAGAAAGAGTCGCGATATGCACTGGTTGCGTATCGATAGATATTATTCTTCACAAGATACTTTCGAAGAAGACGATACCAAGAAAGAAGAACTTGACGGTCTTTGGGGAGAAAAAGGGTCGCTGGGCGGTTTTGGCGAAATGGAGAGTCCTTCGGCCAATCCTCAAGTGGCGTTTCAACCCGTAATGTGCCAGCATTGTAATCACGCCCCTTGTGAAACGGTGTGTCCTGTGGCCGCAACTTCACACAGTCGTCAAGGACAAAACCATATGGCTTACAATCGTTGTGTAGGAACCCGATATTGTGCGAACAACTGTCCGTATAAAGTACGTAGGTTCAATTGGTTCCTGTACAATAACAACGACGAGTTCGATTACTATATGAACAATGATCTGGGCAAAATGGTAATCAATCCTGATGTCAATGTTCGGTCGCGTGGAGTAATGGAAAAATGCTCTATGTGCATCCAAAAAACACAGAAGACGATATTGGATGCCAAGCGTGATGGAAGATCGATTAAGGATGGTGAATTCCAGACTGCCTGTTCGGCGGCCTGTGGTAGTGGAGCCATGGTGTTCGGGGATGTGAACGATGAGGACAGCAAGGTGGCCGAATTAAAGAAGAGTGATCGAATGTACCATTTGTTGGAGCATATCGGCACCAAACCTAATGTTTTCTATCACGTTAAAGTGAGAAATACCAACGAAGCATAAACACACGAAAAGAAGGAACGTAACTAGATAATAAATTATGGCGTCGCATTACGAAGCACCTATACGAAGACCCTTGGTAATTGGAGATAAGGATTACCACGATGTATCAGTGGATATCGCCGCTCCTATCGAAGGAAGGGCCAATAAACATTGGTGGATTGTTTTTTCCATTTCCTTGGCGGCATTCCTATGGGGGGTCGGTTGTATAGTTTATACCATTTCTACCGGAATAGGTGTTTGGGGATTGAACAAAACCGTTGGCTGGGCCTGGGATATTACCAACTTTGTTTGGTGGGTAGGTATCGGTCACGCTGGAACATTGATTTCGGCCGTATTATTGCTTTTTAGGCAAAAATGGAGAATGGCCATCAACCGTTCCGCTGAAGCGATGACCATTTTCTCGGTTATTCAGGCGGGTCTATTCCCGGTAATTCACATGGGGCGTGTTTGGGTAGGATATTGGGTATTGCCCATTCCTAACCAGTTTGGATCCCTATGGGTCAACTTCAACTCACCCTTGCTTTGGGACGTATTTGCGATTTCCACATATTTATCAGTCTCGTTGGTCTTCTGGTACACGGGGCTTTTGCCAGATTTTGCGATGATCCGTGATCGGGCCGTAAAACCCTTTCAAAAGAAGATTTATAGTCTTTTGAGCTTTGGATGGACGGGACGTGCCAAGGATTGGCAACGTTTCGAGGAAGTGTCTTTGGTACTGGCAGGTTTGGCCACCCCACTCGTACTTTCGGTACACACCATCGTATCGTTTGACTTTGCCACGTCGGTGATTCCGGGTTGGCATACGACCATATTTCCACCGTATTTTGTCGCTGGGGCCGTTTTCTCGGGCTTTGCGATGGTGAACACGCTTTTGATCATTATGCGTAAGGTTTGTCATTTAGAGGCCTACATTACAGTACAGCATATCGAGTTGATGAACATAGTGATAATGATTACAGGTTCGATTGTGGGCTGTGCCTATATCACCGAACTTTTCATGGCGTGGTATTCGGGAGTCGAATACGAACAATACGCCTTTTTGAACAGGGCGACCGGACCGTACTGGTGGGCCTATTGGGCAATGATGACCTGTAATGTGTTCTCACCCCAGTTCATGTGGTTCAAGAAATTGCGTACCAGCATTATGTTCTCATTCTTTATTTCGATTATCGTGAACATAGGTATGTGGTTCGAGCGTTTTGTGATTATCGTAACCTCGTTACATAGGGATTATCTTCCTTCTTCATGGACAATGTTCTCTCCAACCTATGTCGATATAGGGATTTTCGTTGGTACCTTGGGATTCTTTTTCGTATTATTTCTTTTATACGCCAGAACGTTCCCGGTCATTGCCCAGGCAGAGGTTAAGTCTATTTTGAAATCATCCGGGGAGAAATACAAGAGGTTGCGAGATGCTGGTCAGCCATTATACCAGATTGGTAAAAGTGGTGTTGTGAAAGAAAAAGAACTTGTTAATGAAGTCGTTGAAAATGTAGTCGAGGAAAAACCTAGAGTAGCTCCATCGGAAAAGAAGGAAGTTTCAAGTTTGCTTGATTCCATCGGTACTTTTGACCCCTCTAAGGAAACGCCCGATGATTTGAAGAAAGTCAAAGGAATAGGTCCGAAAATGGAAAAAACCTTGAACCAGATTGGAATTTTCACGTTTTCACAGGTAAGCCGAATGACCGAAAAAGAATATAACCTGTTGGATTCCATTACCGAGGCTTTCCCGGGAAGAGCGCAACGTGACGATTGGGCAGGTCAGGCAAGAAAATTAAATAACAAGAAGTAGAAATGGCATCAAAAGTTATTCACGCATATTACAATGATGACGATGTGCTGATGCATGCGGTCAAGAAAGTAAAAACTGCAAAGCATCATATCGAAGAAGTATATTGCCCGTTTCCAGTACATGGTTTGGACAAGGCAATGGGCCTTGCCCCGACACGTATTGCCATTACATCATTTATGTACGGTTGTTTGGGCTTGACCGTGGCCATCGTGATGATGAACTATATTATGATCGAAGACTGGCCACAGGATATCGGTGGCAAACCCAGTTTCAGCTATATCGAGAACATGCCGGCATTCGTACCGATCATGTTCGAATTGACGGTGTTTTTTGCCGCACACTTAATGGTTATTACCTTCTATTTAAGAAGTAAACTATGGCCGTTCAAAAAAGCGGAAAATCCTGATGTGCGTACTACGGACGACCATTTTGTCATGGAAATCGAAATTCATGACAATGAAAAAGAATTGAAAGATCTACTGTTGGATACCGGTGCTGTAGAGATAAACGTATCAGAAAAAAACCTTCATTAAGTATGAAAAGTGTTGGAAAAATAATCGGCGTATTTGGCCTTCTTTTTATAACGGCCTCTTGTATGCATGAAAAAAGCCGCAACTATCAATACATGCCCAATATGTATGAGCCTGTGGGTTATGAGACTTACGGCGAGATTGGCTTTTTGCCAAGTAACCAAGAGGCGATGGTGCCTCCAGCCAATACGATACCACGCGGATGGATGCCGTATGAGTTTGAAAATACTCCAGAAGGAAAAGAACTGGCAAGGTTGAACCAGAGCCCTTTGGATTCTTTGCAGATGGACAAAAATTTGGCTGCCGGCCGTGAGCTTTATACCATTTACTGTGCCATCTGTCATGGCGACAAAGGTGATGGTCAAGGTACATTGGTCAAACGTGAAAAAATCTTGGGTGTGCCCAGTTATGCCGATGCCGCCCGTAATATTACGGTAGGCACTAGTTTTCATACAATTCAGTATGGCTTGAACTCAATGGGTTCTTATGCCGCTCAATTGAATACACATGAAATGTGGCAGGTGTCGGAGTATGTCATGAAGTTGAAGCAAGACTTAATAAAATAATACATAGCTAAATATGTACACAATTTCGAATAGGTTAAAAATTGGTGCCATCGTTTTGATGGTAGTAGGTGCCTTGGCAATGGCTTATGGTTTTGTTACAATGCCGAGTACCGTAGAAGAGGCAAAAGAAATGGTTGCAGCCCATGGTGATGGTCACGGAGGTTCACATGGTGCCGAGGCAACACATGCCGATGAAGGGCATGGAGTCGCGGCAGAAAGTCATGGGGAAGTACATGATTCTTCACATGACGAGCATCTACTTCAGCAATTGCGCAACAAGCCGTGGGCCGCTTTATATGTTGCCGCGTTCTTTTTCATGATGATTTCCTTGGGAGTATTGGCCTTTTATGCGATTCAGCGTGCCGCGCAGGCCGGTTGGTCACCTTTGTTGTTCAGGGTCATGGAAGGTATAACGGCTTATTTGGTTCCTGGAGGTATAATCGTATTCGTCATTCTGGTACTTTCGGTAATGCACATGAACCACTTGTTCGTTTGGATGGACGCCGATGTTGTGGCCCATGACCATCTGCTGCAGGGAAAATCGGGTTATCTGAATCCCGTCTTCTTTTTGATTCGTGCCGCTATCTTTTTGGGCGGTTGGATTTTATATCGTGAGTATTCAAGAAAATTATCCTTGAAACAAGATGAGGCCGATGATAATTCCAATTTCAAACTAAACTTTAGAATATCGGCCGCTTTTTTGGTTTTCTATTTGGTTTCAGAATCGATTATGTCTTGGGATTGGCTCATGAGCGTGGAACCACACTGGTTCAGTACCTTGTTCGGTTGGTATACTTTTGCCGGTATGATAGTTTCAGGGGTGACCGTAATAGCGATGGTAACCATCTACTTAAAATCAAAAGGCCATTTGCCCGATGTTAACGATAGCCACATACATGATTTGGCCAAGTTTATGTTCGGTTTCAGTATTTTCTGGACCTACCTATGGTTTTCGCAATTCATGTTGATATGGTATTCGAACATTCCGGAAGAGGTTACCTATTTCGTTGCCCGCATCGAAGATTATAAACTGCCATTTTTTGGAATGGTGGCGATGAACTTCGTGTTTCCTTTCTTGATATTGATGAATAGTGATTTCAAGCGTGTCAATTGGTTTGTGATCATGGCCGGAATTATAATTTTGGTAGGACACTATATTGATATATTCAATATGATCATGCCTTCGACCGTAGGAGACCAATGGTACATTGGTACCACTGAGATCGGTGCGATAATGTTTTTTGCAGGATTCTTTATTTTTTGGGTTTTCAGGGCACTTTCAACTGTGCCATTGCAACCGAAACGTAATCCATTTATTGAAGAAAGCAAGCATTTTCACTATTAGTAAGTAAAGTATAATACTAAATCATACGATGACTACATTATTAACTTTAGCCGTTTTAATACTGGTTTTCATTGCCATTTGGCAAATGACCAAAATTTTCGAATTATCCCAGTTGAGAACGGAGACTGCACAGATTGCGAACGAACAGGACAACAAGAACAATGCGTACCTATTGCTTGCGTTTCTGATATTCATTTATGCAATAACCATTTTTAGTTTTTGGAAATACGGCAAGTTTCTTTTGCCCGAGGCATCTTCGGCCCATGGTGCCGAGTACGATAGCTTGATGCTGATGTCTTTTGTGATCATTTTCATCGTACAGACGCTTACCCAGTTCTTGTTGCATTATTTTGCCTATAAATATCGTGGTAAGGCAGGTAGAAGGGCACTGTTCTTTGCCGATAGTAATAAGTTGGAAGCAATTTGGACTATTATTCCCGTTATCGTATTGGCTGCATTGATCCTTTGGGGGTTGTACACGTGGACCAATATAATGGACATTAACGAAGATGATGACCCCTTGGTTGTGGAGCTCTATGCCCAACAATTCAACTGGACCGCGCGCTATGCGGGGGCCGATAACGTATTAGGAGGGGCCAATGTTAGGATGATCGATATCGACAGGGCGAACGTACTCGGACTCGACGAAGCCGACACCTATGCTTCCGATGACGTAATTGTTAAAGAACTGCACCTTCCGGTCGGTCGAAAGGTCAACTTTAAATTTCGTTCGCAAGATGTTCTGCATTCGGCTTATTTTCCTCATTTCAGGGCCCAAATGAACTGTGTTCCGGGTATGATTACAGAGTTTTCTTTTACACCGATAACAACAACTGCCGATATGAGACAAAACCCTGATGTTATCGATAAGGTCGAACGAACGAATATTATCAGGGCCGAAAGGGCTGCGAACGGCGAACCCAATTCAGATCCGTGGGAATTCGACTATGTTTTGCTCTGTAACAAAATTTGCGGAAAGTCACATTATAATATGCAGATGAAAATTATTGTTGAGACCGAAGAAGAATACAACGAATGGATGAAGGCGCAACAGACGTTCGGTCAGACGATGGCTTCGATGCAATAGATTATATAGTTTTACAAGATTAATAAAAACAAAATAAGAATGTCTGCCACAGCACACGCACACGTAGAAGATCATGCAGAAGGGCATCATCATCACAAAGAGACCTTTATAACCAAATATATCTTTAGCCAAGATCACAAGATGATCTCAAAGCAATATTTGATTACGGGCCTTATTATGGGAACCATTGGTATAGCCATGTCGCTTATGTTCAGAATGCAGTTGGCCTGGCCCGGTGAATCCATTCCGATTTTGGAAACATTATTGGGCAAGTGGGCCCCCGGCGGGGTTATGGATGCCGATATGTATTTGGCCTTGGTTACCATTCATGGAACTATTATGGTATTCTTCGTATTGACTGCTGGTTTGAGTGGTACTTTCAGTAATCTATTGATACCGTTGCAGATAGGTGCACGAGATATGGCATCGGGCTTTTTGAATATGATTTCATACTGGCTCTTCTTCTTGTCAAGCGTTATCATGGTGATTTCATTATTCGTCGAGGCCGGACCGGCGGCAGCTGGTTGGACGATTTATCCGCCCCTTAGTGCGTTGCCAATGGCACAGGCAGGTTCAGGTATGGGTATGACCCTATGGTTGGTATCCATGGCAATTTTCATTGCTTCCTCACTATTGGGCTCATTGAACTATATTGTTACGGTACTCAATTTAAGGACGAAGGGAATGTCAATGACCAGGCTGCCGTTGACTATTTGGGCATTTTTGGTAACGGCGATTATCGGGGTAATTTCCTTTCCCGTGTTGCTTTCGGCGGCATTGCTGTTGTTGATGGATAGAAGCTTCGGAACATCTTTTTTCCTATCTGATATCTTTATTCAGGGAGAAGTGTTGCATTATCAAGGCGGTTCGCCGGTATTGTACGAACACCTGTTCTGGTTCCTTGGACACCCTGAGGTATACATCGTAATTCTTCCAGCAATGGGTATCGTATCTGAAGTTATGGCGGTTAATTCACGAAAGCCGATTTTCGGATACCGGGCCATGATTGCATCTATCATAGCCATTGCATTTTTGTCGACCATAGTTTGGGGCCATCACATGTTTATTTCCGGAATGAATCCCTTTCTTGGATCGGTATTTACATTTACAACCTTGTTGATCGCCATTCCTTCAGCTGTAAAGGCGTTTAACTGGATTACCACCTTATGGAAAGGAAACTTACAGATGAACCCTGGTATGTTGTTTTCCATTGCCATGGTATCGACTTTCATTACCGGGGGATTGACGGGAATCATCTTAGGTGACAGCGCCTTGGATATCAATGTCCATGACACCTATTTCGTGGTAGCTCACTTCCATTTGGTAATGGGTATTTCCGCATTATATGGATTGTTTGCTGGAGTTTACCACTGGTTTCCCAAAATGTTCGAGGGTAAAATGATGAATAAAAATTTGGGTTATGTCCATTTTTGGATTACCGCGGTCGGATCGTACGGTATATTTTTTCCGATGCACTTTATCGGTATGGCCGGGGTACCTAGAAGATATTATGAGAACACCGCTTTTCCAATGTTCGACGAGATGACCAACATACAGGTGTTGATGACCGTTTTCGCGCTGATAACTGCGGGTGCTCAATTGGTATTTGCCTATAATTTTATAAGCAGTATCTTCTTCGGGAAGAAAGGTCCTAAAAATCCATGGAAAGCCACTACTTTGGAATGGACTGCCGAGGTTAAGCATATTCACGGTAACTGGGACGGACCAATACCTGAAGTTCATCGTTGGGCATATGATTACAGTAAGACCGATGAGAATGGTGATTATGTGATTCCAGGTCAAGATTTTGTGCCGCAAACGGTACCTCTACAAGAGGATGAGGAAGAATTGCAGCATTAAAACTTTTATTTGTTTTGACAAAAATGCCCTACTTTTTAAGTTGGGCATTTTTTTTGATACATTTAGTTCATAATTCCCCGGTATGGGTTTTGAGGGAGTTTTTCTATTTTAAAGGAAGGTTTCGATTCAAGAAAGAAAATAGCTTCCTTGATAACAAGAATACGATATGAAGAACATGATATTTTTTATCGCCCTGATCTTATGTTTTCAGGCGATGGGTCAGCGCAAACCAAAGATCAAGGGTAACAGGAACGTTGTAGAGGTAAGCGAGAGCCTGCCGGCCTTCAACGCAATAGAGTTAAAAGATGATCTGGATATCACCTTACAGAAGGCTTCATCTGAAGGTTATGCTATTTCTGCTGACGACAACTTGATCGATGTACTGAAATTTGAAGTTCAAGACAGTACTTTGATCATCACATCGTATTACAAGATTACCGGTAAAAAGAAGTTGGATATTACAATCGATTATAATTACTTAGAGTCCGTAACGATGTTCGATGGTCGAATTGAAATGAAGGACATCATTTCAAGTGAGCAGCTTTATATCAATACTTTTGGCAGTTCCAAATTACAATTGAACACCAATAGTACATTTGTTCAAGTACATATGGAAGGAAGCAGTTCGGGCGATTTAAATATCAACAGCGATTCTTTGAATATAGTTCTAAAAGATCGAATCGATGTCGGTATTTATGCAGTAAGTGATTCAAACATATTAAAAATGACCGAGAGTGCGGGGGCAAAGTTGGAAGGAACTACCAATACATTTTTAGTCAATATTTCGGGTAATTCAAGCCTAAAAGCTGAAAAATTGGAAGCCAATACGGTAAGTGCGGATCTAGAAGGTTCGCCAAGCGCGCGTATCAATGCATACGCAGATTTTGAACTTTCTTCGCGAGGTGATTCGAAAACCTATTTTTATGGTCCGGCAAAAATCAAATTGATTGATTTTCTCGACACGTCACAACTTCATAGAGAAAAGTAGCGCGGTTTTTTATTCGGCAATAGGCGCGGTCATACAATGCGAGGGAATACCGAATCCGTCTACAAGTACACCAATATGAGGGCGCAACTCGGTAGATAATCTTTCGACCCGTTGACGGATCGCCTTTGATTTGTTGCTGCCAAAATAGCCTTGTTCGAGATACCAGCTGGCATCTTTTCGAAGTTCATGCAAGGCATGTAGTGTTCCAAGTTTTTCAAAAAGCAACCTATTTTTTTTATCGGTAATTCCATTGGTGAAATCGCAATAAATGTTGTAAGCCAATTCATGACTATAGGCTTTGCCCAATACCAAAAGATGGGTCTGCACTTTCAAAAAAGCCTGATACGATGGAATGCCCTTTTTGATGTAATCTCGAATGCGCATGGCCAAGGTATAGGTCAATCGTCGGGTTCTATAGTCGAAGGCGTGCTTGTGAAACTTTGGGTTGTACAAATGATCCTTATCGACCTTGTTCGAATAAACCGGATTGATTGTGGTGAGCTTATCACTTAACTGCATGCCCAATATTTTAAGGACCGAAGTAAAACCGGCGCTATTGAATTCAGCTTTGAAATCGGAAAGTACACCTTTGGCGGCCAATTGTAATAGTACTGTATTGTCGCCTTCAAAAGTCGTAAAGATATCAACATCGCCCTTGAGGTCGGCAATTCGATTTTCGATAAGATATCCCTTTCCACCACAGGCCTCGCGGCACTCTTGAATTGTTTCATTGGCATACCATGTGATAATAGACTTGAGCCCTGCGACCTGTGTCTCGACTTTTCGCTTGTCGGGCTGCGCATCATCACAATAGATTTCCATCATTTTATCCAAGACAACATGATATACATAGGCGCTGGCGACCAAAGGTGTCAAACGTAATTGGTGCGTTGGATAGTCCATCAATAAATCTTCCTGTATTTTGATGCTATCGTTGAACTGTCTGCGTTTAAGTGCATGTTTAGCGGCTATTGCAAGGGCCATTTTAGCACCTCCTAGCCCGGCCCGCGCTACGCAGATTCTTCCCCCCACCAGTGTACCCAACATGGTAAAAAAACGCTTGTTAGGATTCTTAATGTCCGAATGGTATGTGCCGTCCGATTCGATCTTGCCATATTTGTCCAAAAGATTTTCTCGAGGAACCGAAACCTGATCAAACCATATTTTACCATTATCCACACCGTTCAATCCTAGTTTGTAGCCATTGTCGGCCACTTTGATTCCCGGAAGTACGTTATGGTCAGAATCCCTGAGGGGAACTAAAATAGCATGTACACCTTGGTTCTTTCCGTCCACGATGAGCTGCGCGAACACCGAGGCTATTTTTGAATGAAGGGCATTGCCGATATATTCTTTGTTATCATTTCTTCCGGGAGTGTGAATAATAATATTATCTGATGTCTTGTCGTAAGTAGCGGTCGTTTTAATGCCCCTAACATTGGATCCATGACCGGTTTCTGTCATCGCGAAGCAGCCCAATAAATGTGCGTTGCCGGCATCGTTCAGGTATTTGTCATGATGTTTTTTGGTACCCAATTTTTGAATACTCCCTCCGAAAAGGCCAAATTGTACCCCGAATTTTATCGTAAGACTGGCGTCGGCGTATATCAGGTTTTCGAAAATATATGCATAGCCTTCCATATTTCCTGTTCCGCCGTACTCGCTGGGGTACGCCAGGGCCCCATAGCCTTTGTCGGCAAGAAACTTTACTTGATCCAGAACAACTTCACGAAATTCTTCCTTATTTCTATGGATGTCCCATTTAAAAATACCGTTCTTTAAAACGGTTCTGAAATCATCTACAACATTGGCGTGCTTTCCCTTTAAAAGCATGTCGATTTCCTTGGCGTCATAAAAATCGGAAGTACTTTCATGAACCACTTCCACATCAAAAAGATGGTTGTAGTGATTGGGCTGTATGCCCAGATTTACCTCGATATGTTTTAGGTTGTCGTTAAACGGACAAGTATCATGATACTGGCAAACGACCTTTTGGCTGAAGGTAGTCAATGGATAGGTCTCGCTTTCGATCAACTTGACTTTAGAACTCGATACAACGTGTTTCCATTTTTTAAACTCCTCATCCGAAGGCGGACTTTCAGGATTCAACCATGAAAACAATAGGTCTTGTTCGCCTTTTGTAAGCGCGGTGTCTTGGGCAATGGCTTTTTGAACAATATTCAGCTCAGAGGCCGTTATAAGGTCATCGGACCAAATGACATAGAAAAAGGGAATGTATTGAAGAAGCCCTGGGGAATAATCGTTTTCTTGCATGCAATGAAATTACAATATTTAGAGCAATATGTGTATCACCTTTTGACCGGGTAAAACAAAAGTCCCCGCCGTATTGGCACGACGGAGACTTTCTGAAAACAGAATTATGACTAACTAATATTATGACGCTAAATTTTTAGGCCCTGCCGCAACAATATCCGCATTGACATCGGTTGCGAACTGCTTGAAATTATCGGTGAAGAGTTTTATGAGTTTCTTTTTGACTTCATCGTATTTGGCTTTGTCATCCCAAGTGTTTTTCGGAACAAGAACCTCGGAAGGCACACCCGGACAGCTCGTTGGAATTTGGAACCCGAATTCCTCATCTTTAACAAAATCTACGCTATCAAAATCTTTGTTGTGAATGGCGTCGATCATGGCACGGGTGTATTTCAATTTGATCCTTGAACCTACACCATGGGCGCCACCTGTCCATCCGGTATTGACCAACCAAGCCGTGACCTTGTGCTCTTTGATTTTTTTGGCCAATAGCTCTGCATATTTGTTCGGATGCCACATCATAAAGGCAGCGCCGAAACAGGCACTGAAAGTAGCCTGAGGCTCGGTTACGCCCATTTCGGTACCTGCCACTTTGGCCGTGTAGCCTGAAATGAAGTGATAACTCGCTTGTTCAGGGCTCAGTTTGCTTACCGGGGGCAGCACCCCGAAAGCGTCGCAGGTCAGGAATGTAATATTTTCGGGGTGGCCTGCCTTACATGGCATCTGAACGTTATCAATATAATGAATTGGATAAGAAGCCCTTGTGTTTTGGGTAATAGAAGTGTCTGAATAATCCACTTGCCGCGTTTCCTTGTTATAAACCACATTTTCAAGTACGGTGCCAAATTTTATGGCATTGAAAATATCGGGCTCGTTTTCAGCGGAAAGGTCTATGGCCTTTGCATAACAGCCACCTTCAATATTAAAAGTACCTTCATTGGTCCAGCAATGTTCGTCGTCACCGATGAGCTTTCGTTTAGGGTCGGCACTCAGTGTGGTTTTGCCCGTACCCGAAAGGCCGAATAGAATGGTTACATCGTCATTTTCACCCACATTGGCCGAGCAATGCATCGGAAGTACATTTTGCAAAGGCATCAAATAGTTCATGATCGAAAAGATTCCCTTTTTCATCTCACCGGCATATTCGGTGCCTAGAATCACGATTTCCTTTCTTTCCAGATTGATATCGACACTGGTTTTCGATGTCATTTCCGAAGTATACTGATTCGCAGGAAACTGTCCTGCATTAAAAATAACGTAGTCAGGTTCTCCAAAATCGGCAAGTTCTCCTTCCGTGGGCATAATCAACATATTTCGCATGAAGAGTGCATGGTAGGCCCTGGTACAGATAATTCGGGTCTTTATCCGGTACTTTGGATCCCAGCCTGCAAAAGCATCTACGACATACAGGTGTTCACAAATGTTCAGGTAGTCGATGGCCCTTTCATGATTGACCATAAAAGTATGTTCGTCCAAACCGATATTGATAGATCCCCAATCGATGTTGCCCTCTGAATCAGGATGCTTTACAATACGTTTATCTTTTGGACTGCGGCCCGTTTTTTCGCCCGAATAGGTCATAAGCGCACCTACATCTGAAATGGCGGTGCCTTTTTCTAATCGGAGGCCCAGTTCATATAGAATCGGGACGCTGGTATTTCTATAAATGTTGGTGGTGTGGATGCCATAATTTTCTAAATTGAATGGTGTTGACATGGTTTTTTGTTTAATGTGGACAATTGAACATAAAGGTCTTGATTGTTATATTCAAAAAAGATGATAATTGTCATTTTGCTTTAATAAGGCAGGTTCTATTGGACATTTTTTGAGGCTTTCTTTTAGTATCTTTGCTTTTATATGAACGAGTATTTGGATGCAACAGGTGAACATCTTTCCCCAGAGGAAATAGATATCGAAAGAGCCTTGCGACCGGTGAGTTTTGACGATTTTACCGGTCAAGAGCAGGTTCTTGAAAACCTGAAGGTTTTTGTACAGGCGGCCAACCAACGGAATGAAGCTCTGGATCATACGTTGTTCCATGGCCCTCCAGGGCTCGGTAAAACCACCCTCGCCCATATTCTCGCAAACGAACTTGAGGTAGGAATTAAGGTTACCTCGGGACCAGTATTGGACAAGCCGGGCGATTTGGCCGGTCTGCTGACCAATTTGGAAGAAAGAGATGTTCTATTTATCGATGAGATTCATCGTTTGAGCCCCATAGTGGAAGAATATCTCTATTCGGCTATGGAAGATTACAAAATCGACATTATGATCGAAACGGGCCCCAATGCCCGTTCAGTGCAAATCAATTTAAACCCGTTTACCTTGGTGGGGGCCACCACCCGTTCGGGGTTATTGACCGCGCCCATGAGGGCACGCTTCGGAATTTCTAGTCGTTTGGAATACTACGATACCGAATTGTTGTCAACGATCGTGCAACGAAGCGCAGATATACTCAGGGTTCCCATCAGCAATGATGCCGCGATAGAAATTGCTGGTAGAAGCAGGGGTACACCCCGTATCTGTAACGCATTGCTGAGACGTGTGCGCGACTTCGCCCAGATCAAAGGAAATGGTAATATCGATATGGAGATTTCAAAATACGGGCTAAAGGCTTTAAATGTTGACGCACATGGCCTTGATGAGATGGACAATAAAATTCTTACCACCATTATCGATAAGTTCAAGGGTGGTCCTGTGGGTATTACTACGCTGGCCACTGCCGTATCGGAAAGTGCTGAAACTATCGAGGAAGTTTACGAGCCTTTTTTGATCCAACAGGGTTTTATCATGCGTACCCCTCGGGGCCGTGAAGTCACCGAACTGGCTTATAGGCATTTGGGCAGGGTCAAAGGGGGAAACCAACCGGGGTTGTTCTAAACTTTCTAATTTCTTTTTATCTTGTCGTAAACCTATTGAATCGGTTTGCTTAGATGCGTTTTTCATACTATATCCTTTTTCTTTTGATTTTTTTGGTGGGCCAAGTACGCTCACAAGAAGACACATATGTTTTTGATACGCGCTATCCGGTGCATTCATTGGATAATGTTTTAAGGGTGTATGCCGATAGCAATAAAGTATTAACTCCCCAAAGGGTACTTTCTGATACGACCCTTTCTTCTCTCAAAGCAAATGAATTACCGCGATATTTGGATGTTGGCAAGACCTATTGGGGGAAACTTAGTTTAAAAACAAAAGAACCTCTAGTTGGTTGGACCCTGCATTTTAAGGACAAAATGATAGGTCCGCCAGCTTGGACCAAAAGTAATGGCAAAGTTGATGTTTATGCCTATGGGGAAAAAGGTTTATTCTTCCATAAAAAGACCGGGGTAGAGTATTCAAAGAATGAAAGGGATTACCAAGGGAATTGGGTTCTTAATGCTATTAAACTGGATGAAATTCCAGTAAATGAAACCATTACATTTGTTATTAAGGCCCAAGGTAATAGTATCGGATATCCTGCATATTTCAATTTAACCGCTCGTAGTCCCGATGAACCTTTCTATCATGAATTCAATCAATTTCATAGTAGTTTTAACCTTTTTCTTTTTGGGGTCACCTTTATTATTTTGGTGTATCACTTTCTCCAATACCTTTATTTAAAAGATTCTATATATCTGTGGTTTTGTTTTTGGTTATTTTTTTGCACCGTAACTCAAGCCATGACCACTGGTTTGATTATAGGCAATATTATTACACTTAGGTACGTCATTTGGTTTTTATTGGCCAATGGGCAATTTTTTTCTTGGTGGTTTTTTGGAAGGGCTTTTGTTGACTCAAAAAGAAAGTTCCCTAAAACGGATAAGAGAATGTTGATACTGGCCCTTCTCGTCTTAGCTGAAATTGTATTTACAACTATTTATGTGATCATCGCAGAACCACAGACCTATTTCACCGGTGTGGGCTTCCATTATATAATATTGAATATTTATACGCTGTTAAGTTTAGCGGTTTCCATAGAGCTTATACTTAAAAAAGATCTTTTTGCTAAATATTTTGGAATAGGTTCTTTAGTTGCCTGTTTATCCCTTATTATTGGAACGCTCTGGTCCCTTCAACTCATCACTCCACCATTTCGTTTAGATCCGTATGCCACAGGTATTTTCTTACAGATCATTATTTATTCCTTTGGCATAGCATATAGAAGACAGACCTTGGCCAAGAAAGCGGAGTTGGAACGTTTGGAAGCGGAACGTTCACAGGCCGAGATGCTTCGAATGAAAGATTTGGACAATTTAAAGACCCGGTTTTTCACCAATATCAGCCATGAATTTAGAACGCCGCTTGCATTGATTCAAGGTCCTATAGAAAATGCCAAGAGAATTCAAATGGAAAATGGTCAGGCAGATGTAACCTTGAACCAAAAGGAATTTGGTATCGTGCAGAGAAATTCCAAAAGGCTGCAATCGTTGGTCAACGAACTTTTGGAGCTGTCAAAGTTGGAAAGCGGTACCGCGGTACTTTCTTTGAGAAAAAACGATATTGCCCCCTTTCTTAAGTCGGTCATATTTTCTTTTGATAGTATGGCCGAGCGATCGAAGGTCGATTATGGGGTTGTTTTTAGTTCAGATTCCAAGGAGGCATATTTTGATAGGGATAAATTGGAGAAAATAATCAACAATCTTTTGTCCAATGCGTTCAAATATACCGGTGCCGGTGGAAAGGTTTCGGTCTCCGTCGGTTTTATTGACGATTGTATTCAAATATCGGTTTCAGATACCGGTAAGGGAATTTCAAAAGAAAATCTTTCAAATGTATTTGATAGATTTTATAGAGTTGAGAGTTCAGAAGGCAAAGGTTCTGGAATCGGACTAGCGCTAACCAAAGAGCTGGTAGAATTGCATCAAGGAAAAATCAAAGTAGAAAGTGCCCTGGGCAAGGGTACCACTTTTCATGTAAAACTTCCCATAACCTTGGAAGGACTTCCTAAATCAGCAATTGTCGTAGAGGGTGAAAAATTGGTCGTATCTGATGAGAAGCAGAATGCTATACCAGTATCGGCTGAAGTAAATGGTCATGAAATATCCGAGACCGATTTGCCCATTGCGCTGGTGGTGGAAGACAATGATGATCTAAGGTTCCATGTCAAAAATATCCTGGAAAAAACGTACCATATTCTACTTGCCAAAGATGGGGAGGAAGGTGAGAGAATTGCACTGGAAAAAATACCGGACATTATTATTAGCGATGTGATGATGCCCAAAAAAGATGGATTTACATTGTGCGATGCCCTAAAGACCAACGCCAAGACCAGTCATATCCCTATAATTTTATTAACGGCGAAGTCCGGACAGGAAAACAAGATGCAGGGACTACATCATGGGGCCGATGCCTATTTGACCAAACCATTTGCCTCCGATGAATTATTGGTACGCATAAAAAACTTGATTTCCATAAGGGAAAGGCTTTGGCAAAAAGTCAAGGAAACCGATGGCTTGCTAGTAGATGGACTTCAATTGAACTCCATGGACGATGAATTTCTTCAAAGGGTGATTAAAATCATTCAAGCGCATTTAGACGATTCTACTTTTTCAGTAGAACTTCTGGCCAGTTCCGTTGGGTTCAGTCGCGCACAATTGCATCGAAAGTTAAAGGCGCTGGTCAATAAATCCGCCAACCAGCTCATTTCTGAAATACGCCTAAATACTGCTCACAAACTTCTACAGAATAATACCGGTAATGTTTCTGAAGTGGCCTATAGCGTCGGCTTTTCAAATCTCTCCTATTTTGCGAAGAGCTTCAAGGAAAAATTTGGTATCTCTCCTAGTGAACTGCCTCTCAACAAAAATATAAAGTAGTTAAATATCTGTTTATCAGTAAGTTGTTTTGAATGAAACAAAACTGTTAACATGTGCAACATGTGTGGCAATGCCATTCTTGGCTTATTGTGAATTTAGTGCCACGGTTCCCAATAAATAAATATCGTTTCATTAAAATTCAAAAACTATGAAAACAACATTGAAAAAAATTAATCTATTGGCATTTATGGTATCGCTACTCATCTTTATCGCTTGCTCTAAGGAAGAAGTTGACTTAGAGTCAGATTTGAACATGGTTTCTGTAAAGTCGAAAATGGAGAACTTGGAATCCCAATTGAAAAAAGTTCGGAAGGCGGCAATGCGTTTCCATAGTTTTGAACAGGCCAAAAAGGCAGGTTATGCCGACCCTTACCCTTTTAATCCATCTCCTTATGTGCCAAATATGGGATTCCACTACATTAACGTGGGGTTGATCGATGGTGAATTTGAAATAGAGAAACCAGAAATCCTCTTGTATGTTCCAAATGAACAAGGCAAACTAAAATTAGTGGGTGTAGAATATGCCGTGCCAAAAGCAATTTCCCCAACAGCTCCTGAAGGTTTTGCAGGTGATATGGATCACTGGCATTACAATCCAAATGTGGCCGGTGGCTCATGGACATTACATGCTTGGGTGATTCTTGAAAATCCAGACGGTGTATTTGCCGCGTTTAATCCAGATGTACCAGTATCGAATCCATCCAACAATTAGATGTCGAATTTCTAAATTAAAAATATATGAGAATCAAAATCACATTTATAATGGCAGCTTTGGTGACGATACTATTGGCTTGCACTGAGAAAAAAGCAAAGGACACTACTATCGCTTCGAGCGAAACCGAAAGTAAAGCAGATGCCCCAAACAAAGTGGAACGGGGTAAATATATGGTCGATGTTCTTGGATGTGCGGATTGCCATACGCCAAAAAAAATGTCGGAGCATGGCCCCGTAAACGATATTGAAAAGTATATGATGGGCTTTGAGACTGCCGCAGGGCTTCCCCCTGTGCCTGAAAATGTTCTATTAGGGCCTTGGGTTCTTTTTAAAGGGGATCTGACCGCAGCCGTAGGTCCTTGGGGTACTTCTTTTGCAGGAAACTTAACGCCTCATGAGACGGGTATAGGCACGTGGACCTTGGAGCAGTTTACCAGGGCTTTACGGGAGGCCAAATTCAAGGGATTGGAAAGTTCCAGACCTATAATGCCCCCCATGCCCAGGCATTATGCCTATCTGACAGATGAAGATATAGAGGCCATTTTCTCTTATCTTAAATCGATAAAGCCCATAGAAAATGTAGTACCGGCTTACATTCCACCTTCATCTTGATGCCATAAGTAAATTTAAAAATTAACGTACCTTCGGAATATGAACCGAAGTATGATGACACAAAAGATAAAAACCGAAGCCAAGCGCCTCGGTTTTTTTATAAGTAATTAGGTAGTTTTTTATTAACAACCAATTAGGAGTCAAAATCAACCATTCAAAACAAATACCCCTTGTTTCATGGCATGAATCGCCCTATACCGGAATTTCGTTCGACATAAAATGTTCCATACGTCGAAAAATCATTAACAACCGATTAAAGTTTTATTATTTTTGTTCGCAAAATCAGTGATTGTCATTCACTTATCGAACGAAGTTGTTGGTTCTAATATTATTTAGAAAATATCTGCGAATTGGATTTTTTAAGTAAGCAATCAAATATTAAGTCAAAATAATAAGATTATGAAAATAACTCGTCTTAGTTTTTTATGTTTAACAGTGGTTGTTACGTTTTCATGCGGCAATGATGATGGCTCGCCGCCAATCGACCCTGTTAATAAGGCTCCTGAAGCTTTTAACTTATTGGAAGCTCCCAATGGAGCACAAGGGATTGATCTTCTGCCCACATTTACATGGGAGACCGCAACAGATCCAGAAGGTGATGCCGTAAGTTATGAGGTCTTTCTAGATAGGACTTCGGACCCTTCGACACTGTTAATTGGTGGCCTTACAGGTACAACTACAGCGGTAACAAATAGTCTTGATATTGCGACGAACTATAATTGGAAGGTCGTTGCTAAGGATGCTAATGGAGCAACCACTTCAAGTGGTGTGTTTGGTTTCACCACTCGAGGTTTAACAGCTCCCACATCACCAGTTACTGCCGCAGCCGAATTTACAGCACGAAAGGGTCATACCTCGGTTGTATTTGATGGCAAAATTTGGGTGATTGCTGGAGAAGATGATGTGGCTTTCCAAGATGATGTTTGGTCATCTACCGATGGAGCAACTTGGTCCTTGGTCACTGAAGCGGCAGGATTTGTAGGTAGGTTTAGTCATGCCTCGGCCGTTTTTCTGGATCAGTTATGGGTAATTGGCGGTGAAGATGTTACAGGATATCGCCAAGATGTTTGGTCTAGTGCGAATGGGACAGATTGGACTGAACGGAATGCTGCGGCCGGTTTTGGAGCTAGAGATGGGCTGACCGCTGCTGTGTTAGGAGACAAACTTTTTGTTATGGGTGGTTATGATGGTGTTGACTACAAGAATGACGTTTGGTTCACCACCGATGGTGTTACGTGGGAAGAGGCGACTGCCTCGGCACAATTTCCGGTCAGGTCCGGACATGCCACTACAGTCTTTGATAACAAGATTTGGGTTACTGGGGGCTGGAACGGTAATATTAACTATAGAGACGTATGGTATAGCGAAGATGGTGTGACGTGGACCGAGGCCACCTCAGACGCACCTTTTTCTGCAGCACCTGTAAACATGACAATGACTGGTTTCCAAGATAAGCTTTGGGTCATTGGTGGGTTTTCTACGACAGCAGTGAATGATATATGGTACAGTGACGATGGCATAAGTTGGGCACAATCCTTCCCACTTGCTAATTTTGCGGCCCGAGGTGAGCACTCTACAGTTGTATTCAACGATCAGGTATGGGTCATTGGTGGGTTAGACAATGGTTTTATGAATGATGTGTGGGCCATGGATGGTAAATAGATATAAGTTTTAATCTTTTTTGGGCTTTGTGCCCTTTCAAGTTATTTGCGACCGAGGTGCTAACTTTTAGGCACCTCGGTCGTTTTTTATATGGCCTGCTTCCAAATATTTACTATCCGATTTACATAATAAAAATTGAAAACATGCTCATGTTTATAGTTTATAAGAATAAAAACACTGAAACTCATTATGACAATCAAGCATTTTTTCTGTATCAATGGTGGTATAATGTTTAACTTCGATCTATGTCTTTAAGTAAACGAACATATTTGATAAAAACCGAAGCCAAGCGCCTCGGTTTTTTGTCTTGTGGAATTTCAAAGGCCTGTTTCTTGGAAGAAGAAGCCCCGCGATTGGAAAAATGGCTCAATCAAGGCATGCACGGTGAAATGGGGTATATGGAAAATCATTTTGACAAGCGGTTGGACCCGAGATTATTGGTCGAAGGGGCCAAATCGGTAATATCGCTGTTGTTGAACTATTATCCTTCCGAAAGGCAAAACTCTGATTCGTATAAGGTTTCCAAATACGCCTACGGACAAGATTATCATCACGTAATAAAGTCCAAATTAAGGAAACTCCAAGAGTTTATTTCAGATGAAATCGGAGACATCGACGGGCGGGCCTTTGTAGATTCAGCACCGGTGTTGGACAAGGCATGGGCCGCCAAAAGCGGTCTTGGCTGGATTGGCAAGAATAGCAATCTATTGACCAAGGAAGTGGGCTCTTTCTATTTTGTTGCCGAACTGATAGTCGATTTGGAACTTGAATATGATATGCCCGTGACTGACCATTGCGGTACATGTACCGCATGTATCGATGCCTGTCCCACCGAGGCCATAGTAGCACCGTATGTGGTCGATGGCAGCAAATGTATCTCATACTTTACGATTGAACTGAAGAACGAGATTCCTTCTTCGGTAAAAGGACAATTCGACGATTGGATGTTCGGTTGTGATATTTGTCAAGACGTATGCCCTTGGAATCGGTTTTCAAAAGCCCATAATGAGCCTTTGTTCGACCCGCATCCGGAGTTGTTGTCCATGTCTAAAAAGGATTGGGAGGAGATTACCGAAGATGTTTTTAAAAAAGTATTTCAGAAATCCGCGGTCAAGCGCACCAAGTTTTCGGGGCTGAAAAGAAATATCGATTTTTTAGGTTGACCAAGCCTGAATAGGGCGTCCTGAGTATCGCCGTGCGGTGTTTTTTATAGTAAACTACTTGGCTGAATGTTTGTCGGGTAAGCGGCGGAGCATTTGGCCGCCCCGCAGGTTTAAATCTCGATTATCGAGTAAAATTTAGGTTTTCTATTTGTTTATATGTTATATTGTTAGACTGATTTACGACCAAACTTTCTTCAAATGAACTTGATAAAAAAACCGAGCCTTAGTTTTTGGCAGATTTTCAATATGAACGTCGGCTTTTTAGGCATTCAATATAGTTTTGGCCTTCAACAAACTGCTATTAACCCTATTTTTCTTTATCTGGGCGCACCGGAAGATATGTTGCCGATTTTGAATATCGCCGGTCCCGTCACCGGACTCATAGTACAACCTATTATCGGTGCCATGTCCGATAAGACTTGGTCACCGCGATGGGGCCGAAGAAAACCCTATTTCTTGATAGGTGCCATAATAGGAAGTCTTTGTTTATTTGCCTTTCCGACAAGTCCTGTCTTATGGTTTGCGGTCGGATTACTGTGGATTCTCGATGTGGGAAATAATATGGCAATGGAGCCTTATCGCGCATTTGTTGGCGATAAATTACCCGAAAAACAACTGAGTTTGGGTTACCAAATGCAGAGTCTTTTTGTAGGAGCGGGAATACTTTTGGCGAATGGATCGATTGTCTTGTTCCAATATTTGTTCGGTGGCGATTCGATTGAAGTTGCAGGCGAGATTCCGAAATGGTTGTATTATTCATTTTATATCGGGGGCATCCTGTCGATAACGACCATATTGTGGTCGGTATTGAAAACGCCTGAAATCCCTCCTTCCGAAGGGGAACTTTCTGAAATTCAGCGCAATAGAAGCCTTTCGTTTGGCCGTCGAATCGCCAAACCATTTGAAGAAATAGCCGAAGCAATAAAAGAAATGCCTTCTTTCATGTGGAAATTGGGTGCGGTCTATCTTTTTCAATGGTATGCGCTATTTGTGTATTGGCAGTACATAACACCTCTGTTCAAGGCGACTTTGGGCTATTCCACCTCCGAGGCTGCTTCACAATCGGCCCAAATGAGCCTGACCTATAATATTGTAACCATGGTCGTTGCCCTTGCATTAGTTCCGCTGACCTTAAAATATGGAGGTAAAAAAATATACGCCTACAGCTTGATAGGTACGGGCTTGGCACTATTTTCAATTCCATTTATCAAAGACCCCATACTGGTTTTGGCGCCTATGGTTTTGTTCGGTATTGGTTGGGCGGCAATGATGGGAATACCTTATACGATGGTGTCGAAAGTGGTTCCACAAGAACGAAGAGGTGTCTATATGGGTATCTTGAACATGATGATCGTAATACCCATGGGAATCGAAACCTTGAGCTTTGGCCCAATCTACAAGTATCTTTTGGGCGGAAGTGCAATAAATGCCATGCTTTTTGCAGGGGCCTTTTTTATTATTGCGGCGCTTCTCGCTTTGCGCTTAAATGTTAGCAAAGAAATTAATGATGATTTATAGATTTATTGATAAAGTCTGTGTTCATAATCCTATGTTGCTTCTATAAAACGTTGCTGCCTGATTAAAAGCTTTTCCAAGCATACTTTTCTAAAGAATACCCTTAAATTTGTTTTCAAAAATCGCACTATATGAGCAAGCAAAAGCAACGTAGGGAAGCCTTGATCTACCATGCTAAGCCCCAACCGGGCAAAATAAAGGTGGTTCCGACGAAACCTTATGCAACGCAGCGCGACCTCGCGTTGGCCTATTCCCCGGGTGTGGCCGAACCTTGTCTCGAAATCAAAAAGGAAAAGGAAAATGTATACCGCTATACAGCAAAAGGCAACCTAGTGGCCATCATTTCAAACGGTACGGCAGTTTTGGGTTTGGGCGATATCGGTCCGGAAGCATCAAAACCCGTAATGGAGGGCAAAGGCCTGCTCTTCAAGATTTTTGCCGATATCGACGGAATCGATATCGAACTTGACACAAAAGATGTTGACAAGTTCGTCGAGACCGTAAAAATAATAGCGCCCACTTTTGGCGGAATCAATTTAGAGGATATTAAAGCCCCTGAGGCTTTCGAAATCGAGCGTAGGTTAAAAGAAGAACTCGACATTCCGGTAATGCATGATGACCAACATGGTACGGCCATTATATCGGCGGCGGCACTGCTTAACGCATTGAAGATCGCAAAGAAAAAAATTGAAAAGGTAAATATTGTAATCAGTGGCGCTGGGGCAGCTGCCGTTTCTTGCACTAAGTTGTACAAGGCTTTTGGGGCAAAGGCAGAAAATATCGTCATGTTGGATAGCAAGGGGGTCATTAGAAGCGATGCCGAGAATATTTCCCCCGCAAAGCTCGAGTTTGCCACGGACCGCAAAATCGATACTTTGGAAGAGGCCATGAAGAATGCCGATGTTTTTATTGGACTATCCATTGCCGATATCGTTAGTCCAAAGATGCTGAAATCGATGGCAAAAGACCCGATTGTCTTTGCTATGGCCAATCCAAACCCTGAAATAGACTATGACTTGGCGCTGAAGACGCGTAATGATATCATCATGGCAACAGGTCGATCAGATCATCCGAACCAGGTGAACAATGTTTTAGGATTTCCATTCATTTTCAGGGGTGCGTTAGATGTAAGGGCGACCAAGATCAATGAAGAAATGAAAATGGCCGCCGTAAGGGCCCTTGCCAGATTGACCGAGGAAAATGTTCCCGAACAAGTGAATATTGCCTACGGCAAGACCCGGTTGGCCTTCGGTAGGGAATATATTATACCCAAGCCCTTTGATCCGAGATTGATTGCAGAGGTTCCCCCAGCGGTGGCAAAAGCGGCGATGGACAGTGGTGTCGCGAGGATGCCTATCGAAGATTGGGACAAGTATCGAGAAGAACTGTTACAGCGTTCGGGCAACGATAATAAAATCGTCAGGCAATTGCACGATCGGGCGAGAATGAAGCCAAAAAAGATCGTATTTGCCGAGGCGGACCAATTGGACGTTATGAAAGCCGCGCAGATCACTTATGAAGAAGGAATCGCCGTTCCTATACTTTTAGGAAAAAAACATATTATCAAGACTTTGAAAAAAGAACTTGATTTTGACGCCGATATTATGGTCATAGATTCGCATGCCGATGAGGCCGATAAGAAACGTGAACAATATGCTCGTAAATATTTCCATGATAGACAACGCGACGGGGTTACCTTGTACGGTGCCCGACAGAAAATGCGCGAGCGTACCTATTATGGCTCTATGATGGTGTTGGAAGGTGATGCCGATGGTATGATTTCGGGCTATTCAAGGGCATATCCTACCTTGGTCAAACCTATTTTTGAAGTAATTGGAAGGGCGGCCAACGTCAAAAGGGTATCGACGGTACATATAATGGCAACCGACCGCGGTCCGATTTTCTTGGCCGATACATCGATAAACATAGATCCTAATGCCGAAGAATTGGCCGAGATTACAAGAATGGCGGCCAATGTTGCAAAAACATTTGGTTTTAGTCCGGTCATCGCTCTGGTATCCTATGCGAATTTTGGTTCTTCAAACCATGCTTCTGCAAACAAGGTGAGAAAGGCGGTCGGTATTTTGCACGAAACAGATCCTGACCTTTTGGTAGATGGCGAGATCCAGGCCGATTTTGCCCTGAACAAAGAATTGAGTTCGAGTAAATTTCCTTTTTCAAAAGTATCCGGCATGAAGGTGAATACGCTTATTTTTCCCAACTTGGAATCAGCGAACATTACCTACAAGTTGCTTAAGGAACTTAACCATGCCGATAGTATCGGGCCGATAATGGTCGGCCTGCGCAAGGCGGTACATATCATTCCCTTAGGGGCAAGTGTCGATGAAATTGTCAATATGGCGGCAGTGGCCGCAATCGATGCACAAGAACGGGAAAAAAGAAAGAAGGCCAAGACAATGGTGAATGGTAATCGGTAGCGGTTGTCAGTATTGACTGGGCTATACTAGGTAGCATTAGATTGCTATCATCGGCGCATTAGCGTTCATCAGCTGGCCTTTTTTTGAACTTGATGTTTGTAATTTGAACTTTAATTCCATGATCCATCACTTAAGAGGCAAACTTGTAGAAAAGAACCCGACACATCTTATTATTGAATGTGGTGGGGTAGGCTACTTTGTGAACATTTCACTCCATACGTTTTCGCAAATAAAGGATACGGAAAGTATCAATCTATATACTCATTTACAGGTCAAAGAAGATTCGCATACTCTTTTTGGTTTTTTTGAGAAAACTGAACGAGAGATTTTTCGTTTGCTATTGTCCGTTTCAGGTATTGGATCGAGTACCGCACGAACCATGCTTTCTTCGATGACACCACTACAGATCCGAGATGCGATCGCAAACGAAGATGTGCGGTCGATACAGGCCATCAAGGGTATAGGTGCCAAAACGGCCCAACGGGTAATTTTAGATTTGCGCGACAAGATTTTAAAAGTCTACGATATTGGCGAAGTTTCCGTTCAATCGAACAATACAAATAAAGAAGAAGCGTTATCTGCATTAGAGGTTCTTGGATTTGCCAGAAGACAGGCTGAAAAGGCTGTCGAAAAGGTTTTAAGCCAAGATACCACCTTAAGCGTCGAGAACATCATTAAACTGGCGCTGAAAAATTTGTAATAAGTTTGAAAAACGGGGCAAAACAATTTCTTAAATCCATATTTAAGCTACTCTTCCTATCTGTTCTTTTGCTGACTGTAGCGGATTTTTCCTACGCGCAAGAAATTAATGAAGGAGAGCGGCCCGAACAGGAGAGCGATTCTGTCAAGACAGGCTTTTCCTTGGGAAAATTGGTGCTTGACAATCCTGACAGCATTGTTTCCAAATATATCTATGACCCAAAGTTAGATCGCTACATCTATAATGAAAGCATCGGCGATTTCGATATTGGCTATCCGATAATCCTGACTCCTGAACAGTACATGGAGATGGTTCGCAAAGAGGATATCAAAAATTATTTTAAGGAAAAATCAGATGCCCATTCGGGCAAGAAGGAGGGTAGCGAAGAGGCCCGAAAGAACCTGCTTCCCAATTTCTACATCAACAACGACTTTTTCGAATCGGTTTTCGGGGGTAATACGATCGAGGTGATACCACAGGGTTCAGTGGCCATGGATCTAGGCGTTATCTGGCAGAAGAACGACAACCCATCACTTTCGCCGAGAAACCGTACGAATCTATCCTTTGATTTTGACCAACGGATCAGTCTAAGTATGTTGGGCAAAATAGGCGAACGGCTACAGGTTACCGCCAACTACGATACCGAGGCCACCTTCGATTTTCAAAATATCGTGAAGTTGGATTATACGCCTACCGAAGACGACATCCTTCAGAAAATAGAGGTCGGTAATGTCAATATGCCGCTGAACAGTTCGCTGATAACCGGGGCGCAAAGCCTTTTTGGGGTAAAGACCCAATTGCAATTCGGTAAGACAAAGGTTACCGCAGTATTTTCTGAGCAGCGTTCACAGAACAATACGGTGGTCGCCCAAGGAGGCGGCACCATAAACGAATTTTCGTTGACGGCATTGGATTATGACGAGGACAAACATTTCTTTCTTTCCCATTTTTTCAGGAATAATTATGACGAGGCTTTGGCCAACTATCCCTACATAAAGAGCCAGGTACAGATAACCCGGCTTGAGGTTTGGGTAACCAACCGGAGCCAACTTACCACGAACGTTAGAAATGTCGTCGGTATTCAAGATTTGGGCGAGCCGAACCCTGAGAATACACGGGTCGGAAGGGCCAATGGGGGCACCTCTGGTTTCTTCGATGTGGCCGGGGTTCAATTGCCGCGCAATGATGCCAACGATTTTGATCCCGGACAAATCGGAACGGGGGCATTGAACGATGACATTCGTGACATCGCTACCGTTGAAAGCGGATTTAATTCATCAAGGTTCGCCAATGGTTACAGTCCCAATCAGGGATTTGATTATGCCATACTAGAAAACGCCAGAAAACTTGAGTTGACCCGTGATTACACCTTCAATTCGCAGTTGGGCTATATTTCGCTGAATCAACGTTTGAGCAACGATGAGGTTTTGGGCGTGGCCTATCAGTATACTTATAACGGACAAGTGTACCAAGTAGGTGAGTTCGCCAACGGAGGTTTGGATGCGACAACGGTGACAGGCGGCATCAACGGCACGAATCCGATAATCGATAACAACACCCTCATTCTAAAGCTTTTAAAAAGCAATATTACAAATGTCTCGGATCCAATCTGGGATTTGATGATGAAGAATATCTACGCCACCGGGGCCTTCCGGTTGAGCCAAGAAGATTTTAAATTGAATATCCTTTATTCCGATCCTACACCCAGAAATTATATTACTCCTGTAATAGAAGGTCCTGGGTCGGGATGGCCCGATGGATTTCAAGAACGAATTCTTTTGGATGTCTTCAATCTAGATCGCCTCAACGTATATAACGATGTGCAGAGCGGTGGTGACGGTTTCTTCGATTTTGTTCCCGGTATTACGGTCAACATGCAACAAGGGCTTATCATCTTTACCAAGGTCGAACCTTTTGGCGAGTACTTGTTCGAACGTTTGGGTGGCGGAACCTATGACGTAGACGATGATCAAGGATATAATGAAAACCAAAAAAAATATGTCTATAGGAACCTATATTCATCTACAAAGGCGGCCTCTTTTGAAGATGCGGAAAAAAATAGGTTCCAATTAAAAGGACGTTATAAGTCCGAAGGCAGCAATGGTATTCCTATTGGGGCCTTCAATGTACCTCGTGGATCGGTACGGGTAACCGCGGGTGGCCGCCAGTTGCAAGAAGGTATTGACTATACGGTCAATTATCAGGCCGGTACGGTACAGATATTGGATCCCAGCTTAGAGGCATCGAACACGCCCATCAATATCTCGGTAGAGAACAATGCCGTTTTCGGTCAACAGACGAGAAGGTTTACGGGTGTCAATGTAGAACATCAGTTCAACAAAAATTTTGTGATGGGGGCAACCCTCTTGAATTTGAACGAGAGGCCGTTGACCCAAAAATCAAATTATGGCACCGAACCCGTGAACAATACAATTTTTGGTGTCAATGGTAATTTTTCGACAGAGATTCCCTTTTTGACCCGAATGGTCAATCATTTGCCCAATATCGATACCGATGTGCCATCGAACTTGTCCGTTCGTGGCGAGGTAGCCTGGTTGCGCCCGAACTCGCCCAAAAATGCCGATTTTCAGGGGGAGACAACGACCTATCTCGATGATTTCGAAGGGGCACAGGCATTGATCGATATCCGTTCTTCCTTGGGGTGGTCGATGGCCAGTCCGCCTATAGAATTTTTGACCGACCCTTTGGATACAGGATTGATAACGGGCCAAGGAAGGGCCAAAATGGCTTGGTACACCATCGACCCGATTTTCTATACGAACCAACGGCCTTCTGAAATCAGCGATAGTGATATCTCGACCAATGCGACGCGGCGGATTTTTATCGATGAGGTGTTTCCCCAGATCGATATTGCCCAAGGCCAAACGACTGTTCAGGGCACTTTAGATTTGGCCTATTATCCCAACGAAAAAGGACCCTATAATACGAATCCCGATTTTGAAACGACGCTTGCAGAAAAGAAATGGGGGGGCATAATGCGCTCGTTGAGCAGTACCAACTTTGAACAGGCCAACGTAGAATTTGTACAATTTTGGGTGCTAGATCCTTATGTTGACGGGTTGGCCACCGACGATGGCGAGTTGGTCATCAACTTGGGCAATATTTCTGAAGATGTATTGAAAGACGGGCGTAAACAATATGAAAACGGCCTTCCGACACAGACGACCGACCCGGTTCGACCCACCGATTGGGGTCAGGTACCCTCTACCCAAGCATTGGTCTATGCCTTTGATGCCGATGAGAACAACCGTACTTTACAAGATGTGGGCTACGATGGTCTTGATGATGTAGCAGAGGGTGAGATACCCGAAGGTCAGACCGAACCGATTTATAATGGTCCGCCAGAAGACCCAGCTTTGGATAATTATACCTATTACCTAAATCGCGATGGAAGTATCTTGGAGCGCTATAAAGATTTTAACAACCCCGACGGTAATTCACCTGTCGAGGTAACCAATACGAATCGGGGTTCGACGACCTTGCCCGATGTCGAGGATATTGACCGTGACCTTACCATGAATACCGTCAACAGTTATTATGAGTACCGTATCGCCATCAAACCGAACACAACGATAAATGACAAATATGTTACCGACATCAAAGAAGATGTTACTCCCGAGTTGCCCGATGGCTCTACATTGAACCGTAGATGGATCCAATACAAGATACCGTTGAGCGATTTTACCGATACCGAAGGGGGTATTACCGATTTTCGGTCCATAAGTTTTATGCGCATGTACCTTACCGGTTTTTCGAATGACGTAGTGCTTCGGTTTGCAACTCTTGACCTCGGCAAAGGCGATTGGCGGGCGTACACCAAGACGCTCCAAGATGAGGACATAGACAACAACCCTGCCGATGATGGCACTACGGTCGATGTGAACACGGTCAATATTGAAGAAAATGAAAGAAGACAGCCCATACCTTATATATTGCCTCCAGGGGTCATTCGCGAAAGGTTGAACAATAACAATACCATTATTCGCCAAAATGAGGCTTCGCTTTCCTTTTTGGTAGAAAACTTACAGTCAGAAGATTCGCGTGGCGTATTCAAGAATATCAATATCGATGTACGCCAATACGAAAAAATAAAAATGTTCATTCATGCCGAAGAAATCGACGAAAGTGATTTTCCGAGCGGAACAAAACCACTGGTAGGTTTCCTAAGGATCGGTACCGATTTTTCGCAGAACTTCTATCAGATGGAATTGCCTTTGGAATTCACGCCCCATGGTGCTTCCTCAGAAAGTGAGATTTGGCCTGAAGCAAATAGGCTGGAAATCGCTCTTGCCGACCTGAACAAGATCAAGTCGATCCGTATCAACAACCGAAATGACATCGCCTTGAGCGAAGTACAATTTTTCGATATTGTGGATGGGGAGATAATACCCGTCGCTGAATTCGCCCCGAGACCCGAGGGAAGCCTTCGTGTAGGGATTCGCGGAAATCCTTCCTTGGGCAGCATTCGAAGCATGATGGTAGGGGTCAAGAATACCGATAATTTGCCCGCTAGGGGCGAAGTCTGGTTCAATGAGCTACGTTTGGCCGGACTCGACAATAATGGCGGGTGGGCCGCTGTTGCCGCTGTTGATGCCAATATCGCTGATTTTGCCAATGTGTCGGCCACGGGTGGAAGAAGCACTTCAGGTTTCGGTGCCATTGATCAAATGCCCAACGAGCGATTACGCGAAGATGCGATTTCATACGATGTGGTCACCAATGTGAACTTGGGTCAATTGTTGCCAAAAAAGTGGGGAATTCAACTACCGTTTAATTATGGTATTTCTGAGGAACTCATTACCCCGGAATTTGATCCGGTATACGATGACCTGAAATTGGATGATTTGGTAGCTTCGGCACCGGATCAAGAAACGGCCGACGATCTTCAAGAACAGGCGGAGGACTACACCAAGCGCACGAGCATCAATTTTATAGGGGTACGCAAGGAACGTGGCGAAGAGGCGGATGCCAATTTTTATGACATTGAAAACTTTACCTTCAATTATTCGTATAATGAGACCGATCATCGCGATTTTGAGATCGCCAGCCTGCGGGATCAAAACGTAAATACAGGTTTTGTGTACAATCACAGTTTTGAACCGGTCGAACTGGCGCCTTTTGCAAAAAAGGACTCATTATTTACGGGTAAATATTGGAAATGGCTCAAAGAGTTGAACTTGAGCTTGCTGCCCGCTACGATCTCGGTCAATTCGAATATCAATCGACAATTCAACCAGCAACGTTTTAGGGATGTTGTTGAAGAGGGGGTCGAAAGATTGGAGTTGCCAGAACTTCAACAGCGCAACTATCAATTCAATTGGCAATATGCGATCAATTACGCTTTGACGAAATCACTTCGCCTGAACCTTACGGGTAGTAACAACAATATCGTACGAAATTATCTGGGTGAAACACGTGATGGCCAAGGCAATCTTGAAATACTTAAAGAGTTGGATTTGTGGGATGGCTTTTTCGATATCGGCGTTCCTAATCGTCATGCACAGCAAATGGAACTGAACTACGAGCTTCCCTTTGCCAAGATTCCGGCACTTGATTTCATGAACGCGCAGTACAGTTATACCAGTAATTTTGATTGGCAGCGCGGTGGCGATGCCTTGAATCAGGCGGTTGCGGTTGCCCAAAATCCGAATATTCCTGTCAGCCAGTTAAATCCGGTATCGATCAATACGGTACAGAATGCCAACACGCACAATTTGACCGCTTCGATGGGGCTTCAGAAACTTTATGATCTTTTAGGGCTTAAAAAACGAGATGGCAAGACCACCGCGAATGAGGCACCGGTTCGAAGGGACAAAGCAGGGAATCCGGCATCGAATAAAGAAAAGACCAAGGGTAAGACAAGCGGATTATTTAACACCGCTGTGGATGTTCTGACCATGGTCAAGCGTCTGAATATCAACTTCAGTGAAACCAACGGAACGGTCTTACCGGGCTATACCCAGTCGATAGGTTTTATTGGTACCGCAAGGCCCAGTCTTGGCTTTGTGTTCGGTAGCCAGTCCGATGTGCGCTATGAGGCCGCAAAACGGGGTTGGTTGACCAACTTCAATGAGTTCAACGAACAATATATGAAGAATACCAGTAGGCAGTTGAATATTACCGCAACGGCCCAACCGACCCAAGACTTGACCATTGATTTGGTTGCGGATCGTCAATACTCGAAAAGCCGTCAAGAGAACTACGATCTTCAAGCTTGGTTGCAAGAGCAAAACGGATTGGTCAACGACTATGGCAATTTTAGCATTTCGACGATGATGATCGGTACGGCCTTTGGCAAAAGCGATGAATTTACTTCCGCTACCTTTGAAAAATTCAAAGAAAATAGAATTACCATTGCCAACCGGCTGGCCGCCGAACGTGGAGAAACACCGACCACCGATGGTAGTTTCCCTGTGGGTTATGGCAATACCCAGCAAGATGTCTTGTTGCCCGCTTTCTTTGCCGCCTATACCGGTCAAGATGCCGATCGGGTGAATCTTGATGTTTTTCGCCAAATACCCATACCCAATTGGAATATCAAGTACACGGGATTGATGCGCAACAAATGGTTCAAAAAGAAGTTTAAACGTTTTTCATTGAGTCACGGTTACCGTGCTGCCTACAGTATGAATTCTTTCCAAACGAATCTGGAGCGAACCCAGCTACTTTCAGAAGGGCAGAACCCCGTTGATGAGAACGGTGATTTTCTGCCCGAGCTTATCCTAAATAATGTGGTGTTGACCGATCAATTCAATCCGCTGATGCGCGTCGACTTTGAGATGCAAAATTCAGTGAGTGTCCTTGCAGAGATGCGTACCGATAGGACCATGTCGCTGAGTTTCGACAACAACCTGATGACCGAGATAAACGGTAAGGAATATACCTTGGGTCTGGGCTATCGTATAAAAGACGTACAATTTGTGACGAACATAGGGGGTAACAAAACACGGTTGAAAGGTGATCTGAACCTCAAGGCCGATATGACCCTAAGAGATAACATTACCATTATTCGAAACCTCGACATCGATAACAATCAAATTACCTCGGGTCAGAATCTTTTGTCCATAAAGTTCAGTGCCGAGTATGCCCTGAGCAAGAATTTGGCCGCTTTGTTTTTCTACGATCATTCATTTTCAAAATTCGCGGTATCTACCGCTTTTCCGCAAACCACGATCAATACGGGTTTCACACTACGTTATAACTTCGGAAACTAATTTAGGTTGTTCTCAAACAGTTTCAGTTTTGTTCCGCATAAGTTTAATCGCGAATTTTTTGACCGCGACCAACAAGGTATTTGATCAAATGACCGGGGTCCAAGTAATAAAGTAGCTGTCATTAAGAAATCTTGAGATTTAAAAAAAACCTGCACGTTTTTGTTTTGATCTTTGTTGAAAACATAACAAGAATCGTTTACATTTGCTCGATCAATAAAAATTTGAAAAATGAATATACCATCCGAATTGAAATATACCAAAGACCATGAATGGGTAATGATAAATGGTGATATTGCCACTATTGGCATAACCGATTTTGCACAGGGAGAGTTGGGTGATATCGTATATGTGGAGGTTGAAACGGTCGATGAGACATTAGAACAAGAAGAAATTTTTGGAACTGTTGAAGCGGTCAAGACCGTGTCAGATTTGTTTTTGCCATTGAGCGGCGAGATTATCGAATTTAATGAAGTGTTGGAAGATGAGCCCGAAAAAGTAAACAGTGACCCCTATGGTCAAGGCTGGATGATAAAGGTAAAGATTAGTGATAGTTCACAAATAGGTGGCTTGTTAAGTGCCGATGACTACAAAGAATTGATTGGTGCTTAAAAAGCATTTCTTCAAGATTGCATTTCTAAGCTGGATGGTGTTTGTAACATGGTCCAGCTTATTTTCTTTCGACGATGATGATCTTCCAAGTTTTGAAATTCCGCATCTCGATAAGGCCGTACATTTTATATTCTATTTCGTAGCGGTTGTTTTGGGAATATTGGCAAAACGGGAATACAGTAACGGAAATAGTGCTTATCGAAAAACCTTGTTTTCGGCCTTTTTTGCAATGGTACTTTTTGGTATAATTATTGAGGTAATTCAGCATGTATTCACGCTCGACAGAGAGGGCGATGTTTTTGACGTTCTGGCCAATAGCATTGGCGCTTTGTTGGGCGTATTGGCCATAAATTTCTTTTTTTCTAGAAATACGCGGTTAAATTGGAGGCAATAGTTGTTTTTTTCTCAATTATTTAATTAAATTAGCGAACATTAAAATTCACAGATTATGGAACTGAAAAAGAATCCGAAAGCAGATGTTGGCAGAAATAGTGGCCTCTATTTTGTTATTGGCCTATTCTTGGTCATGTTGTTGACCTACATCTCTTTTGAATGGAAGACATATGACAAGACGAACGATTACGACATTTCTATGAACGTTGAGGATGATCTTGACGAAGAAGTTCCTATGACGGAGCAGATCAAGACCCCACCACCGCCGCCGCCGCCGGCAGCACCCGAAATAATCGAAGTAGTCGAAGATGAAGAGGAAGTGGAGGAGACCGTTATCGAATCTACCGAGACCAGCCAAGAAGAGGAAATCGTAGAAATAGAAGATGTCGCGGTCGAAGAAGTCGAGGAAGATGTTGATGTTCCTTTTGCGGTTATTGAAGATGTACCTATTTACCCAGGTTGTGAAGGAGAAAAAGGAAAAGGTGCAAAAGCGATGCGTGATTGTTTCCAGACCATGATCCAAAAACACGTTGTAAAGAACTTTAGATACCCGGAAATTGCACAGGAAATGGGTGTTCAGGGTAAGGTTTATGTGAACTTCGTGATTCAAAAAGATGGTAGTATAGGTAGCGTTAGAATGCGTGGACCGGATAAAAACCTAGAGGCCGAAGCCGCCAGGATTATCGGTAAACTTCCGAAAATGACGCCCGGTAAACAGAGGGGTAGGGCCGTAAGGGTTCCATTTAGTTTGCCGATTACCTTCAAATTACAATAGAAGCACAAAAAAATAGGATTTCGAAAAACCTTGACAGCAAAGTCAAGGTTTTTTTATGCAAGCAGGTTTAATCGTTATTCGTTAGGCTGGTATAGAAAATCTCGCGCATACGTTCAGGGTTGATGAAATTCTGCCCGTACTTCGAATCATATTTCTTCGTCAATTCCGTATTTTTCTTAACCTCTTCCAATGACCTTCCGGCATCGATTTCCTTTTGAACCATTTTTTTGATTTCTTCCAACATAGCTACCGAAACTTCAAGTTCTTTCTTGTTAGAAGGTCTTCCATGGCCCGGAATGATCCTTGTATCGTCGTTGATAACGAGAAGTGCCTTTCTCTGGGCTTCGATATAACCATTCACGGTACCTCCGCTTTTAAGATCGATATATGGATAGCGACCGGCAAAATAGGTATCGCCCATGTGCAGCACGTTGTTTTTTAAAAAATAAACCATGGCATCGCCGTCGGTATGTGCTGTATGTACATGAAAGGCCATAATGGTCTCATGACCATCATGGAAGGTGATATCGTCAGAAAAAGTTACTTCAGGAAGCATTTTGATATCGAATTTCGGGTCTTCGACCGATTTTGCCGCCATGGTCTTTCGAACATTGTCATGGGCCACTATGGTGGTGGTCGGTGTATTGAAGTTTGCGTTCCCTCCCGTATGATCTCCATGCATGTGGGTATTGAACAAAAATGCAATGGGCTTGTCGGTAAGTTTGCTAATGGCGGTTTTAAGCTTATCGCTCAAATGACCGAATTGGTCGTCGATCATGAATGCATGATCTTGGCCAACATAGATACCGATATTTCCACCTTGTCCGGTTAGCATATAGATATTATTTGAAAGGGTGTCAATCGCAATGTTCACCTCTTGGTCTTGTGCGACGATACTGCTTGAAAAAAAGGCAAAAGACAAGCAAAGAAAAAGTAATTTGAGTTTTCTCATAATTGTTTGATGCATTGGTTGTTATGGTAGATATTCAAAGATAAGATAAATAGGGTCGATTGGTTGTAAAAAAAATAGTAGCGGGTTATCTTTGCACTCTTACGCAAAAGAACAATGAAAACTGTGGCGGGTACGGCAAGAAGCGGCTCATGGAGTTTGGTTTTTGCCGACTTCAAAGAAATTACCAAGGCAAGACTTGCTGTGAGTGTCGTGTTCTCATCTATCGCAGGTTATTTGCTCGGGGCGTACAATGTTGATTTGAGGTCGTTGCTGTTGCTGGCTTTTGGCGGTTATTGTATGGTAGGGGCTTCAAATGCCTATAACCAAGTTATCGAAAGAGACCTTGACGCTCTGATGAGCCGCACTAAAAATCGACCGATACCATCGGGTAGAATGTCGGTGAACAAAGCCTTGGCCATTGCTATTGTTTTGACTTTGTTGGGGGTTGTATCCCTTTATGTGCTCAACCCTAAGACCGCCATGTTCGGTGCCATTTCTATATTTCTATATACCAGTGTTTACACCCCGTTGAAGACAAAGACGCCGCTGTCGGTATTTGTGGGTGCGTTTCCTGGTGCTATTCCCTTCATGCTTGGCTGGGTAGCGGCGACCAATGATTTTGGCATCGAACCGGGCACCTTGTTCATGATTCAGTTTTTTTGGCAGTTTCCGCATTTTTGGGCGCTGGGTTGGATGTTGGACGACGACTATAGAAAAGGAGGGTTTAAAATGCTTCCGACCGGAAAAAAAGACAAAGGCACGGCCCTACAGATAATTATGTACACTATTTGGATGATGGTCATTTCAGTAATACCTGTATTCGGAATTACGGGAAGATTGGAACTCTCGGTTCCGGCAGCGACCCTCGTATTTTTAATGGGCTGTGTAATGTTGTTTTTCGCATTTCGTTTATTCGAAAAAAGGGATAATGGGTCCGCAAGAAAATTGATGTTGGCCAGTGTGAGCTACATAACGCTTATGCAAATTGTTTACGTAATCGATAAGTTTGTTTAAATGGATTTGACCCAAGGAACACAGTACGAAAAGAACGATAGGGCAAAAAAGATGATGCTGTGGTTTGGTATCGTAAGTCTTCTTATGGCCTTCGCCGGATGGACAAGTGCTTACATAGTAAGCAGTACACGCGAAGATTGGTTGCGCGATTTGGAATTGCCCTCATCTTTTTTCGTCAGTACGGCGGTCATTATTATCAGCAGCCTTACCTATTTTTTCGCCAAAAAAGCAATTAAGGAAAATAGACGAAGCACATGTACCAACTTGCTTTGGGCGACATTGGCGCTCGGAATTGTATTTATCGTACTTCAATTCCAGGGTTTTTCAGAGATGGTCGCCCAAGGGTATTACTTTACCGGCCCCACCAGCAATATTAAGATGTCGTATGTGTTTTTGATCGCGGCCGTCCACATCGTACATGTCGCCGCAGGAATCATATCGCTATTGGTCGTTTTGTACAATCAGATAAAGGCTAAATACACCCCCGAGAGAATGTTGGGTATTTCACTGGGGGCCACTTTTTGGCATTTTTTAGATCTTTTATGGGTCTATCTCATGTTGTTTATGCTATTGGTGAAATAATATTTTCGGGTAATTATGGTTTTGATAGAGATTCCCTTTTGTATAGGCGAAAAAAATGTAAATTTGCGAATAATCTAATCATACTTTAAAAACTATATGGATTCAACGGTAACTACCACTACTGAAGAGAAAGTTTGGGGGGGCGGCAACAGGCCTTTAAATGCAAGTTATGGCAAATTGATGATGTGGTTCTTCCTCGTGTCCGATGCCTTGACTTTTTCAGGTTTTTTGGCCTCGTACGGCTTTTCGAGATTTAAGTTTATCGAGACATGGCCGATAGCCGATCAGGTTTTTACCCACGTGCCTTTCTTTCATGGCAATTACCCAATGTACTATGTGGCGTTCATGACATTTATCTTGATCATGTCTTCGGTGACCATGGTATTGGCCGTTGATGCCGGTCATAGAATGCAAAAGAACAAGGTTGTATGGTATATGTTTCTTACGATTATCGGAGGTGCGATATTCGTGGGTTCTCAAGCGTGGGAATGGGCAACCTTTATCAAGGGTGATTACGGTGCGATCGAGACCAAGGGTGGTAGAATTCTGCAATTTGTAAAGGCAGATACCGGTGAAAGGGCCGCACTGGCCGATTTCGCAAAGACGATTCCCAGTGAGCGTACCGAACTTGATCGCAAAGATGGGGTTTGGTTTATGTCTGAGGGTTATATGCCCAGTTACACGGTGAACGAAGTTAAAGAAGGCCTAATGGCCAATCCGAATATACTTATCCGCACCGAGACCATTAACGAAGATGGTGAGAAGGTGGTGCTCAATCGTGAGGAATCTTTGAAAAAAATAAGGGATGCCTCTCAGGTCGTGGAAGGGGCGAACCTAATCCGCAATGAGTATGGCAGCCGACTTTTCGCCGATTTCTTTTTCTTTATTACCGGCTTTCATGGTTTCCACGTATTTTCAGGGGTGGTTATCAATATCATCATCTTCTTCAATGTCATATTGGGTACCTACGAACGTCGTGGTCATTACGAAATGGTTGAGAAAGTCGGGTTGTACTGGCACTTTGTAGATTTGGTCTGGGTATTTGTATTTACATTCTTCTATTTGGTTTAGTATTTGGTATACGGACGCATATAGAATCGAAGCATAAAATTTATAAAACAAGAGTATTTTAGCATGGCACACGCACATAAACTTGAGATTTTCAGGGGACTTTTAAAGTTTAAATCCAATACCCAAAAAATTTGGGGCGTACTGGTGTTTTTGACCATAGTAACGGCAGTGGAGGTCGCTCTGGGTATTATCAAACCACATTCTTTGACGCATTCCTACTTTTTGGGAATGAAGCTCCTGAATTGGATATTCATCACATTGACCTTGGTAAAGGCCTATTATATCGCTTGGGATTTCATGCACTTAAGGGATGAAAAAAGCGCCTTGAGAAGGGCCATAGTATGGACGCCGATATTCTTAGTGCTTTATTTGGTATTCATTCTTCTGTTCGAAGCCGATTACATTTACAATGTTTTCAAGGATGGTTTTGTGAAATGGAATTTTTAAAATAGGTTGAAAACTTCAATATTAACAGCATAAAAAGACGGTATGACAACCGTCTTTTTTATTTTTGTCCATTAGAATCCCAATAGGGTATCTGGGTTTTCAACCTAATTTCGAATTCTGGTCAATGAAGAAATCCTTTGTATTGTTCGTACTGTTCATATTGCCTCTGGTGGTCTATCTCTTTTTTGCCTCCGGAGTGAATAATTTTGGGAAACTGGCTACCTTGACAGAAAAGGTAAATGGTCTGAATGGGCGTCCATCGTCCATAACTTTGAACGATAAGATTACCATATTGGGCTTTTTAGGAAATGATTTGGACAACAAAAAGGGCCATGCCTTCAACCTCAATCAGAAGATATACAAAAGATTTTACGAATTTGATGATTTTCAATTTGTCATGGTCGTTCCCGAGGGTGTCGAAGAAAAAACGGTTGGGTTGAGGAAAGAGCTGGGTGCCTTGTCCGACACCGGCAAGTGGAATTTCATCTTCATGCAAGAACAAGATATAGCAGAATTGTTCGGCTCATTAAATACCAATTTGTCATTGGATGAAAGTCTATCGACCCCGTACGTCTTTATAATCGACAAGGACCGCAATCTTCGCGGTAGGGACGATGATGAAGATGTGGGCACTAAATATGGTTTTGATGCTACCTCGGTTGCAGACCTTAATAATAAGATGGTCGATGATGTAAAGATCATTTTGGCGGAATACCGTCTGGCCTTAAAGAAGAATACCACTAGAAAATTGATGCAAGGTGAAAGGTAAGTACACGTATGTTTGGGTTTCGTTGATCGTCTTGATATTCGGTATTATCTTTGTTCCGAGAATCGTGGATCGCGTAAAAGAGGGTACGGTCGTGGAGAACGATCGTATGAATGTAAAGAACAATGACCAAGAATTGGCATATGTTCTTTTGAACGGAAAGAAACGCAGGGTGCCCAACTTTCAGTTTATTAACCAAGACAGTTTGGTGATTTCCGATAAGGATTACAAGGGAAAAGTTTTCGTTGTCGAGTTCTTCTTCACAAGCTGTCCTTCCATTTGCCCTGTCATGACCAATAATCTTGTTTCGATTCAAGAAGAGTTTGGCGCATCAGATGAATTTGGTATTGCTTCTTTTTCAATAACACCCGAATACGATACGCCCCAGGTTTTGAAGGAATACGCCGAAGCGCATGGAATTTCAGATTTAGATTGGCATTTGATGACCGGAGATACTGAAAAGATCTATGAATTGGCAAACGTTGGGTTCAATATTTTTGCGGCAAAAGCTCCCGATGTACCGGGAGGGTTTGAGCATTCGGGCCTTTTTGCCCTAATTGATAAAAAGGGTTACATCCGTTCAAGGGTCGACGATTATGGAAATCCCATTATATATTACAGAGGCGCGATTACCGAAGAACAAGGAAAAAATGAACATGGGGAGTCTGAGCAAATAAGCATTCTTAAAGAGGATATCAAAAAATTATTGGAAGAATAACATGGGTGAAATAGGGGCAAACGAAAAAAAATTCAATAGAGCCATTACAATTGTGTCCGTTATCGTTCCAGTGCTGGTCGCCATTCTATTTGGAGTGAAAATTCCTAATGTAGAACGACTGGGTTTCTTGCCTCCTATTTATGCGGGTATTAATGCGGTTACCGCGGTCTTACTTTTAATAGCGGTCTGGGCCATCAAAAATGGAAAACAAAAAACGCATCGTATTTTGATGATGTCATGTATTGCATTGTCGGTGCTATTCCTAATAATGTACGTGGCCTACCATATGACCGCGGCTCCTACAAAGTTTGGTGGCCAGGGCCTTATGGCGTATGCCTATTATTTTATACTGATATCGCATATAATTCTTTCGGTAGCTATAATTCCTTTGGTGCTGAAGACCTTTGCCAGAGCCTATTCAGGGAATTTTGCCGGCCATCGAAAATTGGCAAAGATTACGTTTCCGATCTGGTTCTATGTGGCTGTTTCGGGTGTAGTGGTTTATCTGATGATTTCACCATATTATTGAACTGTCGGTAATTTATGTATAAAAGATATCTCATATTGATTTTTATCGCCTTCATGGTCCCGATTGACTCCGAAGCGCAATGCGCCATGTGCAGGGCCGTACTTGAAAGCGGAGGCAATGACGGTGTCGCCGAAGGAATTAACAACGGTATTGTCTACTTAATGGCCATACCGTACATTTTGGTTGCGGGCCTGTTTTACTTCGTCTATAGAAAATTACGCAATTGAGCCAGCTTTATTAAATTTTAACACATTAAGCTGTAACATTAACATCACTTTATAGTCTTATGATAATATAATAGCTCAATATTGTATAGAGCTAGTTCATCAATCAATCAACACCAACCTCATGTTTGACATCGAAAGATGGCAAGAGATTTTCGAAACGATTCGTAAGAATAAATTGCGAACGGTTCTTACCGGTATTTCGGTGGCCTCCGGAATATTTATACTTGTTATTTTATTGGGTTTCGGACAGGGCATGCAAAATGGTATTGCCCTTGAATTTGAAGAAGATGCCAGCAATCGTATTGGTGTTTGGACTCAGGTCACGACAAAGGAATATAAGGGACTGAACCCCGGTCGTCCGATCACGTTGAGAAATGAGAACTATGCCTATGTTGAGGACAAGTTTGCCGATGAGTTGGAATACAAGTCCCCTAACTTCAGGGTTTTTGATGCCAGTATCAACTACAAAAAAGAATCCGGTGCCTATTCGGTGCAGGGCATTTCACCTGAATACCAACATATAGAGAACGAGTTCATTTCTCAGGGCCGTTTTTTGAACTATAAGGACCATGAATCGGTTTCCAAAGTTGCCGTTATCAGTAATAAAATTCATAGGGAGCTCCTTCAAAATGAGGAAAATCCCGTTGGCCGCGAATTGAAGATAGCCGATTTGAGTTTTCAAATTATTGGTGTGTATGGTGACAAGGGGGGTGAACGCGAAGAAAACCGGGTCTATATTCCGCTTAGTACGGGCCAACGTGTTTTTAACGGTGGTGACAGTCTAAATATGATGTTTTTTACCTTAAAACCGGCAGCTACTTTCGAAAAGACTTTAGAGGAATCTGTAAGATTTACCGACGAAATAAAGACATACTTGAAGCAAGCGCATACAGTAGCGCCTGATGACGAAAGCGCCATAAACACTTTCAATACATTGGAGAATGTGCAGCGATTTATGAACCTGATGATGGGTATAAAATCTTTCTTTTGGTTCGTGGGTGTCTGTACCATTATTGCCGGTATCGTTGGTGTGAGCAATATTATGTTGATCATCGTTAAGGAGCGCACGCGTGAAATTGGAATCCGAAAAGCATTGGGGGCCAAGCCTTGGTCAATTGTCGGCATGATTTTGCATGAGGCTGTTTTCGTTACAGCGGTATCCGGTTTCGGGGGACTCATCGTTAGCATGGGTTTATTGGAATTGGTAGGGCCTAATGTCGAAGTCGATTATGTTTCTAACCCTTCGATTGATTTCAATGTGGCCTTGACAACTGTTTTTCTATTGATTTTTGCGGGCACTTTGGCAGGATTTTTCCCTGCTTGGCGAGCAGCTCGTATAAAACCGATTGAGGCCTTAAAAGAAGAATAAGCGACTTTGGGCATCAAGATTATGCCTTCATAGTTATCATATTAAACCAATTAGATGTTTAACAAAGATCGTTGGAACGAGATTTTACAAGTGCTGACCACCAATTGGTTCAGAACGGTATTGACCGCGTTCGGCGTTTTTTGGGGAATATTGATCTTGATAATTCTTCTGGCCGCGGGCAAGGGGCTCGAAAACGGCATACGCGCCGATTTCGGCGATATCGCAACAAATACCTTGTTCATGTGGACCCGAACCGCGACCAAAGCTTACAAGGGGCTTCCGAAAGACAGGCAGTTTAGTTATAAGACGAGCGATCTCGCCGATATTTGGGAGAATGTAGATGGGTTGAAATTTGTTTCTCCCAGAAACCAATTGGGTAATTTTCGGGGTTCGAACAATGTTATTCATGGTTTAAAAACGGGTGCTTTCAGTGTCTATGGGGATTATCCTGAGATAATAAAGCAAGAACCCATGGATATCACCTCGGGTAGGTTTATCAATTATGGTGATATCAATGAAAAGCGTAAGGTGGCCGTTATCGGTGTCGATGTTCGAAATAGCCTTTATGATGTTGGCGAAGAATGTCTGGGCTCATATATCAAGATCAACAATGTCAATTTTATGGTCATCGGCACCTACAAAAAATCGAATGTCGATGGCGATAGCGAAAATGCCCAAAAAGAAATCTATATACCGTTCACATCGTTTTCACAAGCATTCAATAGGGGCGACGATGTAGGTTGGATGGCCATAACGGCAGTTGATGAAATTCCAATTACCGAAATCAAGGAACAGATTTTCAGTATAGTAAAAGAGAACCACAGAATTCATCCCGAAGATGAACGGGCAATAGGGCATTTTGACCTTAACGAACAGTTTCAGCGCGTGGTCAGTCTATTTGGGGCTTTGGAACTCATCGCATATTTTGTAGGTATTTTGGTCTTACTTTCGGGTATTATCGGTGTAAGCAACATTATGTTGATCGTCGTGAAGGAGCGCACGAAGGAAATAGGAATTCGACGCGCCCTGGGAGAGAGTCCGTGGTCCATCAAAAAGCAAATATTGTTGGAATCCATTTTTTTGACCATAATCTCGGGTATGGCGGGTATCGCTTTTGGGGCGTTCATTATTTATGGAATCAACTATGTGTTGGATGTCAGCGGTCCGGTCATGATGTTTGTGAACCCAAGTGTTAACTTAGGCGTGGTGACTACCGCTTTGGTCATTCTCATAGTATCGGGATTGTTGGCGGGCTTTATTCCAGCGAACAGCGCTATAAAGGTGAAACCAATCGAAGCGTTAAGAACAGAGTAGAATATGGCCTGGCTATCGGCAATTAATTAATAAGACAATTCAAATACATCAATCAAATAAACAAGAAAATGAAGAAAAGAGTAACCATCATCATTTTGCTGACAATCATATTGGCTTTCGGAGGCGCCATGTACTACCTGTACTCCAAAAACGCCGAGGACCCCGTAGTCTATGAAACCGAGACTCCGACGACACAGACGATTATCAAAAAAACGGTGGCGACCGGAAGTATTTTACCATTGGAGGAAGTACTGATAAAACCCAATATCTCAGGCGTGATAGAAGAAATTTATGTAGAAGGTGGCGATTACATCAAATCGGGTGACCTTTTGGCAAGAATAAAGGTAGTGCCGAATCTCGATGCGTTGAACAGCGCACGTGATAATATTGATGCGGCCAGGATAGACCTTGACGACCAAAAAAGAAATTTGGACAGACAAAAGACATTGTTCGATAAGGGAGTTGTTTCTAAGGTGGATCTGGAGCGTGCCCAGGTAAGTTTTGATCAGGCACAACAGGCCTATCGGGCGGCCAATAAGCGTTTCGATATCGTAAAGACCGGTACTACAAAGGGTTATGGTTCAACGGCCAATACCCAGATAAGGGCCACGGTAAGTGGTATGGTTCTAGAAGTGCCCGTCGAAGTCGGCAATCAGGTAATAGAGGCGAACAATTTCAATGAAGGAACGACCATTGCTGCTATCGCCGATGTCGAAAAAATGATTTTTGAAGGCAAAGTGGATGAATCGGAGGTTGGAAAGCTAAAAGAGAACCTGCCTTTGGAAATCACGGTAGGGGCCATTGAAAATACGGTTTTTGATGCAGTTCTCGATTATATCGCACCTAAGGGAAATGCAGAGAACGGTGCAATACAGTTTGAAATCAAAGGTACTTTGAAAAAGCAAGATACCACATTCATTCGTGCCGGGCTAAGTGCCAACGCATCGATTATTTTGGCAAGGGCCGACAGTGTTATGGCGCTGAAGGAGGGTTTGGTACAGTTTGATGGTAAAACCAAAAAGCCTTTTGTCGAAGTTGAGACAGCAGAGCAACAGTTTGAGCGACGCGATGTTGAATTGGGCATAAGCGACGGAATATTTGTCGAGGTAAAATCCGGTATTGGTAAAGATGATAAAATCAAGGTCTGGAACGCTATTAAGCCTGAGGAAATTGGCGGTTGATTTATTTTAACATAAAATTTAGAGCAAATCTTGTAACATTTTAACACCTTAGGTGTCTTATTCACGTATTCCAGAGGGTAGCACCTAGCCAATTAACTTTACCGATATGATAGAAATCAAAGACCTTCATAAATCCTATAAAATGGGAAGCAATTCCCTGCATGTACTTAAAGGAATCAATTTCTCGGTCGAAGAAGGAGAACTAGTTGCAATTATGGGTTCTTCCGGATCAGGAAAATCAACCTTACTCAACATTTTGGGGATGCTCGATGAACTTGACGAAGGTTCTTACACGTTAGATGGGGTTCCGATAGTTAACCTTAATGAAACGAAGGCCGCGAACTATAGGAATAAATTTCTGGGTTTCGTATTCCAATCTTTCAACCTGATCAATTATAAGACGGCCATGGAAAATGTGGCTTTGCCCTTGTATTACCAGCGAATGCCAAGAAAGGAGCGCGAAGAGAAATCTCTGAAATATTTGGACCAAGTAGGCTTAAAAGAATGGGCCACACATTTGCCCAGTGAATTGTCAGGTGGTCAAAAGCAAAGAGTGGCGATTGCAAGGGCTATGGCGGCAGAACCAAAAGTGCTTTTGGCCGATGAGCCTACAGGTGCGCTTGATAGTAAGACCTCTTACGAAGTCATGGACCTCATCCAGAAGATAAACGACCAGGGTAATACCATACTCATTGTTACCCACGAACCCGATATCGCGAACATGTGCAAACGTATCGTGCACTTGAAAGACGGTATTATTCTAGAAGATAAAAAAGTAAAGCAAGTTAGGGCTGCCGCGTATGTTTAGTAGAGATACTTGGAAAGAGATATTCGAGACCATACAAAAGAACAAACTGCGTACGTTCTTATCGGGCTTTACCGTAGCGTTGGGTATCCTTATATTCGTTTCGCTGGTCGGTCTCACCAATGGTCTGCAAAATACCTTCAATAAATTTTTCAGTGACGATGCCAGTAACACATTTTACTTGTTTGCGGGTAGGACCACTGTACCATATAAGGGATACAAATCGGGGCGTCAGATAGAGTTTGACAATAGCGATCTTGTCGATATTGAAGAGAATTTTCCCTTATTCATGGAATATGTGACTCCTAGAATAACCCGAAGTGCCTTGGTCAAGTATAAGAACGAGTCTAACAACTATTCTACAAGAGCGGTGGCACCTTCGCACCAACATGCCGAAAAGACGATTATTATGCGGGGGCGTTACCTCAACGAGCAAGATGTAAAGAATCGCACGAAGTATGCCGTTATCGGAAGGTTGGTAGAGCAAGATTTGTTCGGCACCGAAGATGCTATCGGTAAATATGTAGATGTTGGCGGTAGCATGTTCAAGGTCATCGGTGTGTATCAAGACGATGGTGGCGATGATGAAGAACGCAGACTGTATCTTCCATATACGACAAGGCAGCTTATTGAAAAAAATACCGATAAGGTCGATCAAATGATCGTGGCCTTCAAACCCGAGATAGGTTATGCCGGAGCGATGGCCTTTGATAAGAGCTTGGACAAATTTTTAAGGGAAAAAAAATATATCAGTCCGAATGATCAGCAGGGTATTTTCATTCGAAATGTAGCCGACCAGTTAAAACAAAATCAGCAATTTGCCAGTGTATTGGCCTATATAGGCGGTTTTATCGCCTTTGGCACTATACTGGCCGGAATTATCGGAATAAGTAATATCATGGTATTTGTGGTAAAGGAGCGTACCAAAGAGTTAGGTATTCGCAAAGCCTTGGGAGCTACACCCAGGTCGGTAATCAGTTCGATACTTTTAGAGTCGGTTTTTATTACCACAATTTCAGGAATATTGGGTATGATCATAGGAATAGCAATTTTGAGCTCCTTAGGAGAAAAACTCGAAGATTTTTTTATAACAAATCCTTTTATAAATACTGGCTTGGCGATTTTTGCTACCGTTATACTGATTCTCTTTGGTGCGATAGCCGGATATATTCCGGCCAAAAGAGCTGCAAGCATAAAACCTATTGTAGCCTTAAGAGACGAATAATATGAGATTTATATTTGACAGAAATACTTGGCAAGAAATTTTTGGTTCTATCAGCAAGAATAGGACCAGGACCATCATTACGATGATCGGTGTGCTTTGGGGAATATTTGTTTATATAGGACTTTCTGGTGCGGCCAAAGGAATGGACAATGGTTTTGACAAAGTCTTCAAAACGGTATCGATGAACAGCATGTTCGTTTGGGGCCAGAGCACAAGCATGCCATATGGTGGTTATAAAACCGGAAGGCAGATGCAGTTGAAGCTCGATAATGTTACCGATCTGCAAAATAGAATTCCCGAAATCCAATACATTGCCCCGCGAATAGATATGGGTGAATTTGGTACTGAACCGGTCTATACGGTGCGAGGTCAAAAATCGGGTACCTATACCGTAAATGGCGATTATCCGGTATATACCAAGATCGCTACAAAAAAAATATTCGATGGCGGTCGCTTCATTAATGATGAGGATATCGAACAGGCGCGGAAGGTATGCGTGATAGGTGAGCGAAATTTACAGGAACTGTTCGAAAAAGATGAAGATCCGATCGGGCAATACATCCGGATCGGCAGTGTTTATTTTCAGGTAATAGGTGTCCATAAATTGGCGCAAGGCGTTAGTTTTGACAATGATAGTGCCATATTCATTCCCTTCACGACTTTCAGAAAACTATACAATACCGGAGAAAATGTAGGATACCTTTGCATAGCTGCCTATGATGATGCCGATGTTGTACAGGTCGAAAAAGATGTAAAAATGCTCTTAAAGAATATACATAGGGTAGATCCCGAAGATGAAAGGGCATTCGGATCCTTTAATTTGGGCGAGGCATTCAGTAAAATAATGGGTTTTGCCCAAGGATTGACATTCTTGTCCTTGATTGTGGGCATAGCTACCATTTTGGCCGGGGTAATCGGTATTGGCAATATTCTTTTGATCTCGGTAAAAGAACGTACTAAGGAATTGGGGGTTCGCAGGGCATTAGGCGCTACCCCGGCCGAGGTTCGTAACCAGATTATATTGGAATCCGTTTTCTTGACCGTTCTATCGGGAATAATAGGCATAATCTTAGGGGCGGGTGTTTTGGCCTTGATAAATAACCTGACAAAAGACATTGATTTTCCTTATACCAATCCGACCGTACCGATACCCTATGTCTTGGGTGCACTGCTGATAATGGTGGTTTTGGGAACCTTGATCGGATTAATACCCGCCCAAAGAGCGGTAAGCATCAAACCTATTGACGCACTAAGGGAAGAATAACAGAAAAACCGTAAAACAACTAATAACTTGAAAATGAACAAAATTGTTAAATACTCGTTGATCGGACTTTTAGTGCTTGGCGCACTTTGGGCTGCCGCTTTTTTCATTAAATCGAACAGCAAGTCCTCTGTAACCTATGAAACCCAAAAGCCTTTTATTTCCAATATAGAGAAGAAAACTGTGGCTACGGGTAAAGTGGTGCCAGAAGATGAAATTGAGATCAAACCCCAGATTTCGGGTATTATCGATAAGATTTATTTGGTAGAAGGGGACAAGGTAAAAGCCGGTGATTTGATAGCGGTAATCAAAGTGGTTCCTAACGAGCAATCGTTGAACCAGGCCAGGGGGCGAGTCAGAAATGCCGAAATAGCACTGAACAATGTGAAGATTGAGTACAATAGAAACAAGGCCCTATTCGATAAGGGCGTTATTTCAAGCCAAGACTTTAATAACCTTCAATTGCAATTTGATCAAGCGAAACAAGAACTTTCCAATGCCCAGTCCGATTATCAGATTATCCGTGTAGGTTCGGCAGGCGGTTCCTCAAGTGCCAATACCAATATTAGGGCGACCGTTGATGGAACAATTTTAGAAATACCTGTTGAAGAGGGCGACCAAGTGATACAGAGTAACAACTTTAATGACGGTACCACGATAGCCACGATAGCCGATTTGGGAAAAATGATTTTCGAGGGAAAAGTCGATGAGGGCGAGGTCGGAAAATTGCAGGTCGGTACGCCCCTCAAGATTAGTTTGGGGGCCGTAGAAGGTACTGAACTCGATGCCAAATTACGATTCATTGCGCCCAAAGGGGTAGAGGAGACAGGTGCCGTTCAATTCAAAATAGAGGGCGATGTCGAGGTCAACGATAGTATTTTTATTCGGGCAGGTTACAGTGCGAATGCCTCGATGGTGTTGGAGAAAAGGGATAGCGTTATGGTCATTCCCGAAGCACTTCTGCAGTTTGACAACAAGACCGATAAGCCCTATGTCGAGGTAGCCGTAGGTTCGCCTGAAGAACAAAAGTTCGAGAGAAAAGACGTTGAAATCGGGATATCAGATGGTGTGAATGTTGAAATTATCTCCGGAATTACGGAAGAAGATCAGGTAAAACAATGGAATCAAACCGAACCTATCAAGAAAGGCGAGGATGAGGAAGATTCCGAAGAAGATAGCGAAGCATAATCATCAATCAAAATCAAAAAATCAAAAAATGAATAGTAGATTAACGGCTTTACTGATCGTATTTTCGGTCGGGATTTTATCGGCACAGAATAAAAAGTGGACATTGCAAGAATGCGTTGAATATGCGTTGGAGCACAATATCACCATTCAACAATCGGAATTGGACCTAAAAGATGCCGAGGTGAACAAGCTTGACGCCAAGGGCAATTTTCTTCCTAGCATCAATGCCCAAGCGTCACACTCATGGAACATAGGTCTCAACCAGAACGTCACTACTGGTATTCTAGAGAATTTAACGACTATGTTTACTTCGGGTGGTGTAGGTATGAACGTCGATTTGTACAATGGGTTGCAGAATGTCAATCGTCTCAGAAGGTCGAATCTAGCGCTTTTGGCCAACCAGTATCGTTTGGACAACATGAAAGACGATATTTCTTTGGCTGTGGCCAACGGTTATCTTCAAATACTTTTTAATCGGGAAAACCTTGTGGTTGCCAAGGCGCAATATGCCGTCACCGAGCAGGACTTGAAACGTACGACCGAATTGGTCGAATCAGGAGTCGTCGCTAGGGGAGATTTACTGGAGATCGAGGCGACGGCCGCGACACAATTGCAACAGATTGTGAATTCAGAGAACAATCTACGACTGTCGAAAATAGCATTGGCGCAACTACTTTTGATAAATGACTATGAGAATTTCGATGTGGCCAATGAAGAATTCAATATTCAACCCACAACTATTTTGAACAATTCACCCAGTGAGATTTTCGCAAAGGCTGTAACACAAAGAAATGAGATTAAATTCGCCGAAGCGAATATAGAGTTGGCGGAAACCGATATTGAATTGGCAAAAGGTGCCTTGTACCCTAGACTTTCTGGATTTTATAATTATAATACGAGGGCATCTTACCAAGACATCATTGGTGGTTTTGAAATCGACCCCAACAACCCAACGACCCAAATAGGAACCGTCGAAGGTACCGGACAAGCAGTTGTAGCCCCGAATAGGAGACCGATAGTGGAGGCAATGGACCCATTTATTTATCAATTGGGCGTCAATGACGGGCATTCTTTTGGTGTGGGTCTGAACATACCCATACTCAATGGTTTTTCGGCACGAAATAGTGTCAAAAGAAACCGAATAAACCTTGAACGTTCGAAATTACAGCTGGATCAGGCCAAACTAGATCTTGAAAATGTCATCAATCAGGCATGGAACGATGCCCAAGCGGCGATCAAAGCGCATGAAGCGGCACAAAAAACACTTGATGCGAGACGATTGGCCTATGACTATTCAAAAGAACGCTTTGATGTCGGCTTGATGAATGCCTTCGATTTTAGCCAAGCCCAATCCCGTTTGGATAATGCCCAAGCCGAGGTAATAAGGACTAAATTTGATTATATCTTCAGGGTAAAGGTATTGGAGTTTTACTTTGGGCTTCCGATAGAATTAAAATAACACTCAATTTTCTAACTCAATGGCAACAAACCTGCAATTCATTCGAATCTTGCAGGTTTGTTCGTTGAACGTATCTTTGTTCCTTATGGGGATAATCTTGAACTTGGAAACGGCCACTACCAATTGTTCGGTAAGTTTGGCGAAAAATGGTGAACTGTTGGCCTTGAAGGAGCAGAATACACCGAACTTTTCGCATGCTGAAAAATTGCATGTATTTATATCGGAGGTACTGCACAGATCCGGATTGAAAATGGAACAAGTCGATGCGATTGCGGTAAGCAAGGGCCCCGGATCTTATACAGGGCTTCGAATTGGGGTGTCGGCTGCGAAAGGATTATGCTTTGCTCTTGGAGTTCCTTTGATTTCGATTTCAACCCTAAAAAGCATGGCGTATCAGGTCATAACCGATGAAATTGATTTTATTATTCCTGTATTGGATGCCCGTAGAATGGAGGTCTACTCCGCTGTATTCGATACTAAAGGAAACCAGGTACGCGAAACCAAAGCTGAAATAATAGAAGAGAGTTCTTTTGGAGAATTTGCTAAGAAACATAAGGTACTTCTTGCCGGAAGCGGTGCCGATAAATGCAAACCGGTTTTGACCCATGCCAATTTTGACTTTACTACTGAGGTGGTTCCGTCCGCACGTGAAATGAGCTTATTATCGCATCAAAAATATGTTGAAAATCGTTTTGAAGATGTAGCTTATTTCGAACCGTTTTATCTAAAGGACTTCATCGTTCAAGGCGGTAAAAAAACCTAATCGTCCGATTTTTCGTTAGAGTCTTCCGATTTTAACGTATCATAGTACTCCAAAACTTGCATTACTTCACTCTCGCGTCGCATGTGGCGTTTGTTCTTAAGGGCATATTGCCTTAGTTCTGAATATTTGTCCTATAAGACGGCGAAAACCTCTTTTCGGCTTAGTTCGTTAAGGTCTTTGGCCGGATTGTCTTTTTTAGTAGTAAGTGATTTTCAGCTCGAAGGCAGATGGTTTGAAATCTTAATAGCAATGATTGAGAAATTCAATTTCAGGGATTATCTTCTGTTGTCTTAAATAAAGTACAGTTTCGCCTAGGTTTAAGGGGTTAAAATACCCTTTTTTAAGATTGCCATGATTTAAATATTCGATATACTCAAATTTTTCGCGCTCAAGAATGATATTGACATCGCTATCTTTATTAACGTAGCCCAAGATATCCTTGCCCTTAAGAATTTCAAATCGATTCCGATAGGCATCGTATCTTAAGAATGCGGTTTTTTGTCCTTCGCCATGTAAAAAGGTCTTGCCAGTTTTGAATGCTTGGTTCCAATAGGCATTGACACTGACTTAGACTTGTCGATCTGTACTTGCCCCGGGAAGTTTATAACTTATGATAACCGTCTCTACTTCAGATAATTGGCAGAGAATAGTTAATGGGAAAACAAAAAAGAATAATGAAAAAATTAATTTAAAACAACGGGAATTTAGTGCGAAATACTTTATAGTAATCAGGACATTATTAGGGGTTTAACCGACAGAACAATTTGTGAAACGATTTGTTTCATAAGAACGACTTCCTAAGAACCTATACCAGTCTCGCCCCAACCCGAGTACGAATCGGAGGTCTTTTGTAGGGAATTATAATATTCCAACAACTTGACTACATCATTTTTCTCCTTAAGGTTCAGGTTATGTTCGGAAATAAACTTTTTGAGCAAGGAATTCTTGCGGTCCAATCTTCTCAAAATTTGGTTTTTTCTTAGTTTGACGGGTTCAGCAGGCTCGTTCCCTTTTTTGATATAGAACATTGACACATCTTTGTACACGGCTGGTTGATAATCTTCATAACCATTTTCAGGGTTTTCGGCCTGCATGAATTGTTTTTTAGGCCTATAATACAAAATTGTTTCACCTTCATTCATCGGGTTTAGATAACCCAATTTAGTTCGTTGCCCTTCTTTATATGCGACTACTTCATAAGTTACGTTATCTATAACGACGGTTATGTTCTTTTTACGTAAAAGCTCTTTAGACTTCCCATTTTCATCCATAATTTCGATTACCTCGTTCATTGCATTATACCGCATCAGCGATGCAGCCATAAACTTGCCACTAAAAAAGGATTCTCCTTTTTTGAAGATTTCATTGACATATGGAGTGCCTTCAATCGGTATCTCTACCAATTCCCCTTTTAATTGGGCAGGTGTCAAAACATACCTGTTGGCCGAAATCTGCGCATTGGAAAACGAACAGACCAAAATAAGGAGTAGTGCGATATTTTTCATTAGATGGAGTATTTGATAATACTTAAATGTACAAAAAAAATAGGCTGAACACAACATACATGACTAGTTTTCAAGCATGTATGAAACCCTTGCAGGAAAATTGGCAAATAAGCCAAAAGTCAAATACCTTTTTTCTGCTGTTCGCTATGGTTGTGAACAACTCGTTGTGGAAATGGAATTTCGATGCCTGCGGCGTCGAATCGATATTTGATTTCTTCAAGTACATGAAAATGGGCCGACCAGAAATCTTCATTTACGGTCCAAAACCTTAGTGTGAGGTTCACCGAACTATCGGCCAGTTCGCCAACATATACTTCGGGCCCAGGTTCGGGGAGGATTATTTCCTTTTCTTCACAGATTTCCAAAAGGATGTCCTTGGCCTTCTTGATATTCGAACCATAACCGATGCCGATATCGATTTTATCCCTTCGGAGTTTTTCAGCATTGTAATTTATTATGCTATTGTTACTTAGTTGCCCATTGGGTAAAATGGCTACCTGATTACCAAAGGTGTTCAGTTTTGTAGTGAATATGGTAATTTCCTTTACCGTACCGTCCACTCCCTGGGCAGAGATAAAATCACCCACTTTAAAGGGTTTGAAGAGCAATATGAGCACCCCTCCCGCGAAATTGGCCAATGATCCCTGAAGCGCCAGGCCAATGGCGAGTCCCGCTGCACCTATGATGGCCACTAAAGAAGATGATTTGACCCCTAACTGTGTTACAACAAGTACAAAGAGTATGGCTTTTAGTGCTATTCTAATGAAACTTTGAAGAAATGTCTCTAAAGTTTGGTCATAGTCCTTTTTGTCAAAAAAGTTCCGTACCAAACGATTGATAAGTCGCATTATCCATATTCCGATGATTAGAATGCCGAAAGCCATGAGCAGGTTTGGCAAAGCGTTCCAGACCCAGTCTATGGCGTTATCAATATGCTCTTTGTAATTTGTGAATTCTTTCATTTAATTAAATTGATTGATCCTAACATAGTAAAGTGAAAGTGCCCTATCAAGAAATCTTGATTAAAATATTGTTAATGTATTTTGACAAAAATACTTTCATATCGTTTTGGTCTTTGAGGTTTATAGAAGATGTGGATACTCGAGGCTAAACTTTGAAATAAAAAAGGTCCGTCTCTGAACAAATGCAAAGACGGACCTTTCTAAAATTTAATTTTCGACTTACTTTACCTCGAACGTAATCTTGACGTTCACGCGATAATCGTCTATTTTGCCATCTTTGACCGTGGCACTCTGCTCGTTGATATAGACCGACCTAATATTCTTTACGGACTTTGACGCTTCTTCCACGGCATTTTTGGCGGCTGCTTCCCAACCCTCGTTCGAATTGGCCAATACCTCTATGACTTTTAATACTCCCATAATACTATTGTTTTTTAGATTTTTAACAAGGTAATAAATAATACTTCAAAGTAAAAAGTAAATGTCCAGTCGAAAAATCAACCGTTAAGAGCCACTACTTCTTGTACCCGGTCACCCATCATATTTCTTAACATGGTCTCGATACCATTTTTTAAGGTGAATGTAGATGACGGGCAACCACTGCATGCCCCTTGAAGAATGACATTGACCGTCTTGCTTTCTTCCTCATAGGATTTAAAAAGGATGTTGCCCCCGTCACTGGCAACGGCAGGTTTTACATATTCCTCTAGAATAGCTATTATTTCCTTTGAGGTATCGTCCAGGTCTTCATTATTTTGTTCCGTTGTCGTGTTGCCGTTGTTTTTTTGTAAACCGAGATTCGGTGAGACCACCTCTTTTCCATTCGCCAAAAAATCACGGATCATTTCACGGAGTTGCATAGTTACATCGTCCCAGTCGGCAACATCGAACTTACTGATGGAAACGTAATTCACGTCAAAGAAAACTTCTTTTACAAAAGGTAGCTGAAACAACTGTTTGGCAAGCTCTGAATATTTGGCTTCATCGATGTTCTTGAATTCGAAAGCACTCGGTACGATTCTCTTGTTGGCCACGAATTTCATGACCGAAGGGTTGGGGGTAACTTCGGCATATACCGTGACGGGCAGCTTGTCGGTAGATTTTTCCTCGACGACCACAGGTTCGCCGGCGTTCAGGTACTCGACCAATTGCTGCGCCACTTCATCCTTGACATCATCCCATGTAACGATATCGAAACGTTCAAGAGCTATAAAATTTCCCGATATATATACTGTTTTGATAAAAGGAAGGTAAAAAAGTTGCTGGGCGAGTGGTGAGATCTTGGCCTCGTCTATGTTTTTGAACTCATAGTTCTTGAACTTTACCAATTGATGGTTGGTCTCGAACTTCAAAATAGCCGGATTGTTTGTAGTTGCCACGGTAATCGAGTACTCTTTCATAGTATCGGGATTTTGTGCAAAAATACGACTTATTCTAAGTTAATATACATATAATAATGTGGTGTTTCGACCGTTATACTTTATATTTAGTCGATTTTAACGCATCCCCAAAATCTATAATGAAACAACGAATATTGCTTTTGTTCGGCCTATTGGCGTTTGGTTTACAGTCCAAGGCCCAAGAAGGTATTCCTGTCTATTTTGATTACTTATCGGATAATTATTACTTGGTGTATCCTTCGATGGCCGGAATCGGTGAAGGAGGAAAGATCAGGGCAACCGCAAGAATGCAATGGTTCGATGTGCAAGATGCCCCCAATCTTCAAACGCTTAATGCCAACTTCAGAATAGGGGATACCCCAAGCGGGGTCGGAGCGATCTTTTTTAACGATGCAAATGGTTATCATTCACAGACGGGCCTGAAAGTTACCTACGCCCATCATCTCAAGCTCGGCGGCGATATTCGAAACCTCAATCAAATATCTTTTGGTCTTAGCCCGACTATTTTGCAAAGTAGTCTCGACGAAACTGAATTTCGACTTCCCGATCCTGCCATAAGCGGGTCTAAGATCAGTGCCACTTATTTCAATGTTGACCTTGGCATGTCTTATAACTTAATGGAATTTTATGCCCACGTTGCGGTATTGAACGTGCTCAACAGCAAAAGAAGCCTCTATTACAGAAATAGGCAAGATAACCCTGAACAGTTTTTGATAGATAATCTTCGCAGGTACCTTTTCTCGGCGGGGTATATTTTCGGAAGACAAGAATGGCAATTTGAGCCTTCGGTCTTGTTTCAAATGACCGACTTCACGCAAGAGAAATCCTTGGATATCAATGCCAAGGTCTATAAAGATGTCGATTTTGGCAGAATTTGGGGCGGGCTGTCATATCGTAGAAGTTTCGACGGCGCCCAATTTCAGACCGCGAATAGCTTTGGTGAGCAGCGATTACAATTGATTACCCCGATAGTCGGTGCGAATATCAAAAATTTTATGGTTTCGTATAACTACTCGTATCAAATGGGAGATATACGCTTTGATAACGGGGGGTTCCATCAGATTACGATCGGTTACGACTTTGGCCAATCTGAAAGAAAATACGACTGTTATTGTCCGGCGGCACAATAGCAAAGGGCCATTAAAAATAGCCCTTCGTTCCATCAGTTTGCCCAATTACTATTCCCATGTATAGTTCTTTCGGGCCGCCTGTTTTTGAATAGCCTTCAACATAGCGTTTTCCAATTCCCCTTTTTGGGTTGCTTGTTGATTTTTGGCGATATAGGCTTCCCTTTTGATATTGAGCGCCTGTATTTCTTTTTGTATCGACGATCTTTCTGATTTTTTCTCTTGAATGTACGATTCGATTTCTTTGCTCGATTTCCCTTTTAGCTCTTCGGGAAGTTGCTCCTGTTCTATTTTTGCGACGTCGAATTCGGCTTCTTCCGATGCATCGACCAAATCCCAGGTTGAGTTACTGTAAAGGCGCGAACTCTTGCTGACGGCTCGTTTCACGGCCACACCCTCGGCAAGTTCCATGGCATTGGCGTCTTGTTCGGCCTGGGCCTTCATTCTTGACTGGCCCAAGAATCCATAAGATATATATGTGTTGTTCAATTTTGAATTCAATTGGATTATGATATCGTCATAAGGTGTTTCGATGTGCACTACTTGGCGATTATGGTCAATGGCGATGTATTCACCTCCTGTCAAGATCGCCCCGTTTTTCCAATCGGTATTAATACCCTGTTCGTAATTACCGCAGAAAATGGTGTTGACGATGATGTCTTTTTCCTTGGCATTGGCAACGGCGTCTGTGTAATTCAACTTGCCTTGATCAAAAGGTTCGTTGCCCGCTATGAATATCATTTTTAGGTTATCGGGGTTTTTGCCCCAATCCAATTGCTTTAGAGAGGTGGCGATCACTTCACCGCAATATTCTTCTCCACCATTGGTCGTTAATGAAAATAGTTTTTCAGAGATTTCGTCAAGATCATTGCTAAAGTTCAAGACCTGTTGTATATAACCCTCCTTGGAGGAAAGGTTGTCATTGCCGTATTGGTAAAGCGCAATCTCTAATTTTGGTCTTTCGGCATTACCGCACTTGGCGTGCGTGAATTTGTTGACGACGTCCCATAGTTGTGCCTTGGCTTGATTAATGAGTCCGTCCATGCTGTTACTGGTATCCAAGAGTAGCGCGATTTTGACGACATTGCTGGCAGGCATTGGGTCGTGTTCGGCCATGACTGCCTGGGCAATTATCGGAGGCTGAACCGATTTATTGTTTCTAGTTTCACAACCATATATTGTGATTGTAAAAAGGGGCGCAAATAATAGCGCCCAGAATTGTTTTGATTTTTTCATGATATCTTGGTTTTAATTCTCTTTTTTATTTTTCGATGTGTGGCCCTTTCACGAATGGCCCAGTAATGATTTTCGGATAAAAGTATCTTTCAAATTTTTTGTAAAAAAACGATAATGAGTGAAACGGATTACCCAATGAGTAAACACCTACTTCCACTAAGCAAAGCATGAAAAAGGCCATGTTTCGGGGCCTGTTTGTCGATTTCACCATTTTTTAGTACCGCATAAATCAACTAAGTTTACGTTGTTGAACTAGTGATATGAATCAGTTGAAATATATATTGTCACTTTTTATCCTAGGCTGTTCAATGGTCTTTTGTCAAGTGCGGGAACATGCGGTCAAGGTGGAAATCGAAGGTTCTGTGAAGGGGATGGAGAACCATAAGCCCATCAGGGGAGTTGAGGTGACCACTAATAGTGGGATGTATGCCGTAACCAATGATATAGGGGGATTCAAAATAAACGCCTCGATCGGAGACGAACTTGTTTTTACAAGTCCCGAATTTGAAACGGTTAGGCATATCATTAAAAGTGATGAAGATGTCGATGTTCTGGTAGAAGGGTATTCTGAAACAAATTTGGACGGAAGCAAAAATAGCGATTCAAGGAATTCGGTTTCCATGCACAGGACTTATCTGGATTCCGCCAACTTTTACAAACGTTCCGATATAGCGAAGAGCATTGATTTTATTACGCGGTCTATCGAAGAATTGGGCGAACGTGCCGATAAGAAACAGCTGGCCATTTCACTGACTGTTCTTGGAGAAGTATATCAATACCACAGGCAATTCGATTTGGCCATCACCAGTTATAAAGACGCTCTTGAGGCGAACAAAACTTCGCGTACGACTTTGTTGCTGGGCCGTACATACATCTTGAACAATAATTTTGAGGAAGCCGAAAGAATATTACTGCCGTTGGTCGATATCACCGATATGATTCCTTATCAGCGAATCGAGCTGTTCGAAATATTAGGAGATGCCTATGCAGGTATGGATCAAATCGATATGGCCGTTACTTTCTATGAGCAAGGTCTGACCGTAGCCAAGAAAAATCAGATCACACCAAAAATGACCGATTTGAACTCAAAGATAGGTGATGCCTACGCGAAAGGTGATAGATTGATCGAAGCAGAGGCCTATTACGGCAATTCCCTCAAGTTATCGAGCAGCCTTGCGCCCGAACGCGCTGTTCAAGAAAAAGAAAAAGTGGCCGATTTCTATAATCAGAGGAGCCAGTATGTCGAAGAGATCGAGATGAGGAAAAAAATAGGTGATGAGCTAAAAAGGATGCCAAAGACGGAATCTGAAGTGTCAAAGGGCCTGGCGAATTTTGATACTATTACCTCGCAAAGAAACAATTATAAAATCGCCAATGCCTATATCGTTCAAGATCAATACGATCAGGCCATACCTTACTTGAAGCAGAGTATCGAAGAGGCCGATGTGGAAAATGACCTTGTTGTTCAGAAAGATGCAACACGAAAACTTTCAGAGGTCTATAAGTACCGCGGCGAATATTCAAAGGCCTTGGAAACACTGCAAGAATATGCGGCATTGGTCGATACGTTGTACGTGCGCAAGGAGCAGGAGATTTCTAGGGCGGCAAGGTTCAATAGGGAAATAGCGGCAAAACAAAGTCGTATTTCGGGGTTGGAACAAGAAAGGGAATTGTCTCAAAGCAAATACAGCCTGGCGCTTACCGAGCAAGAATTGGTGGAGCGCAGCAATAGAATGCAGCAATGGATCATCTATTCACTCATTTTAGGATTGGTCTTGACGGGTTTGGCCGCTTTCTTTTTCTACCGGAGCAATCAGCAACAAAAATTGGCCAATAACCTTTTGGCCTTGAAATCGTTACGTTCACAAATGAATCCCCATTTTATTTTCAATGCGCTGAACTCGGTCAATAATTTTATCGCCAAGAGCGATGAAAGAAGTGCCAATCGTTATCTAAGTGAGTTCTCGACCTTGATGCGGGCGGTACTTGAAAATTCCGAGGAAGATTTCATACCATTGGCAAAAGAATTGGAACTGTTGAAGCTCTATACAAAATTAGAGCATTCCCGTTTTTCCGATAAATTTGATTATGAAATAAATCTTGACAAAAGAATCGATGTAGAGGCCTATTGGATACCGCCAATGTTATTGCAGCCCTATATTGAAAATGCGATTTGGCATGGGCTGCGCTACAAGAATGAAAAAGGGTATTTGCGCATCGCTTTGAACCAAAAGGGTCCTGATACGGTCGAAATCGAGATTGTTGATAATGGTATCGGCCGAAAAAGATCCGCCGAATTGAAGACCAGTAACCAAAAAAGGCAAAAGTCCAAAGGTATGGGCAATATCAAAAGACGCATTGCAATTCTAAATGATATGTATAAGGACAAAGTCGATGTTAGCATTTCAGATCTCGAAACCGACGGGGCAGGTACGAAGGTGGTGTTTACGTTAAAAAAAGATTGAAAGAGTTTTTGCGAAGCATAAATTTCGTTCGGAGAAAATAAGTTGCATGATTTCGGGGTTTATTGAATTGACCAGTAATAGGCATATATGGAATTAAAGACAATCATAGTGGAGGATGAAGCGAACAGTCGCGAGATCTTGAAGAACTATTTGACAAAGTATTGCAAGGATGTCAAGATCGAGGGAGAAGCAGCTTCAATTCAAGAAGGTATCGAACTTATCGATCGCCATGAATTGGACCTTGTATTTCTCGATGTTGAAATGCCGTTCGGCAATGCTTTCGATCTGTTGGAGCAAGTGCCCGATCGCACTTTTGAAACCGTTTTCGTTACGGCATATAACCACTATGCAATGGACGCATTGAACAACCATGCAGCCTATTACTTGATGAAACCGATAAATATCGATGAACTGGTGAAAGCCGTAGCATATGTCGGTGAAATCAAAAAGAAGGAAGCGGCATTGAACGACCAGATCCTTCAACCGGTGATCAAGAATGTAAAGGGTAAGATAACCCTGCCCCAACAAGATGGTTTTCAAGTCTTGGATGTTGCCGACATTGTATTTTGCAGAGCAGATGACAACTATACCGAAATACACCTAGAAAGCAAGAAGATATTGGTGAGCAAAACCTTAAAATATTTTGAGGACGCCCTGTCAGAATTTCCTTTTGCGCGTATTCATAAATCGTATTTGGTGAATGTCAACGAAATTGTAAAGTATAAAAAGGGAAAAGGGGGCAGTGTAATTGTTTCCAATGGAAAGGAATTAATGGTTTCAGCATCCAAGAAAAAAGATTTATTGGCCTATTTTTAGAGTCGTACTTTTAGACTTCCGGTATTATGATAATAAAAACGATAAATGGAAAAACACCGCAAATAGGAAACAACTGCTTTATTGCCGAAAATGCTACCGTTGTCGGTGAAGTGAGTATGGGCGATGACTGCAGTATTTGGTTCAACGCCGTGCTCCGTGGCGATGTTCATTTCATCAAAATGGGAGATAGGGTAAACGTGCAGGACGGTGCCGTGATTCATTGTACCTATCAAAAATCGCCGACGACCATAGGGAACAATGTTTCGATCGGCCATAATGCCATTGTTCATGGCTGTACCCTAAAAGACAACGTCTTGGTGGGGATGGGCAGTATCATTATGGATGACTGCATTGTCGAGAGCAATAGTATTATAGCGGCAGGTGCTGTAGTGACCAAGGGCACCCATGTTCCCGAAGGGTCTGTGTTCGCCGGTATGCCGGCAAGAAAAATAAAGGATATAAGCCCTGAACTGAGTGCCGGTGAAATTGATAGGATAGCCAATAACTACGTCAAATATTCCAGTTGGTTCAAGTAGGGTTTTTCAATACTTGATTGTTTCATTATTAAGGTAAGGGATTAATGGATTTTTCTGAATTTCTTGCCCAATTTTTCGTCCTGAACGCTTACCGAATAAACAATAAATAGCTATTTTTGCGCCTCTTAAATAAAAGGCGATGAACGCATACATATTTCCTGGTCAGGGAGCCCAATTTGTAGGAATGGGCCTTGATCTTTATGAAAAATACCAGGTAGCGCAAGAATTGTTTGAAAATGCCAATGAAATACTGGGGTTTTCGATTACCGATATCATGTTCCAAGGTACTCCGGAAGATTTGAAAGAGACTAAGGTGACCCAACCTGCCATTTATTTGCATTCCGTTATTATGAGCAAAGTGATGGGTGATCAGTTCAGGCCCGATATGGTAGCGGGTCATTCTTTAGGGGAGTTCTCCGCGCTAGTTGCCAATGGAACAATGAATTTTGACGACGGACTTACATTGGTGTCTAAAAGGGCCTTGGCCATGCAAAAGGCTTGTGAGATGAACCCAAGTACAATGGCTGCTGTTCTGGGTCTTGAAGATCATATTGTAGAAGAGATATGTGAAGAGACCAAAGGTGTCGTAGTCGCCGCGAATTATAATTGTCCGGGGCAGTTGGTTATTTCCGGCGATATTGCTGCGATCGATTTGGCATGTGAAAAGTTAAAGGAAGCAGGGGCAAGAAGAGCTTTGGTTTTACCTGTTGGTGGTGCATTTCATTCCCCTTTGATGGAACCTGCACGCGAAGAATTGGCGGCGGCCATCGAGAACACGACGTTCGGTACTCCGAAATGTCCGATTTATCAGAACGTAACGACCACTGCGGTCACTGATCCAGAGGAAATCAAAAAGAATCTGATCGCCCAATTGACCGCACCTGTAAAATGGACACAAAGTGTAAAAAACATGATCATTGACGGGGCCGATACATTTATCGAAGTAGGTCCGGGTAAGGTACTTCAAGGCCTGGTCGGTAAAATAGATCGTGATGTGAAGACCATGGCCGTCTTATTATCGTAAATAGTTAAAACGGTCCAACATGTATTTTGTCCGATAAAGCCTTATTTAACCCAGTATTTAAGGTATAGGACGTTTTTTTTAGTAATATTGAATCCCATTTCAGACCTACCTACGCAATTGTTGTGAGTTTTTTTTATGCTCGAAGTAGTCTCTTTATTGATCAGAGCTAAGGCGTTCAGCCAATTGCTAATTTCAATAATAGGCCATCTTCGAAATAAAATTGCGCAGATGAAATTGAAAGGAGAGTTTATTGTTACCCTAGGCCATGGGGTCGGATCGTTTGCTACACGGTTTGTTTTTATGGTATTTTTACTGATTGGGTCAATGGCTAGTGCTCAACAGGCAAATCTTACTGTTCTTGATGGAGATGCGGGTGAAACTGGAGGTATAGCTAATCCTGGTGCTTTTCAGGTCACCTTGACCGGAGTAGGTCTTGCTATTGATAGAACCATAAATGTCACCGTTGAAGCGGCAAGCACGGCTCAGGCCAATTTAGATAGAGACCCTATACCTGCGACCTTGTTTATACCTGCAGGTCAGTCGCAGGGAATCATTCCTGTGGAAGGCATTGTAGATGACAACTTGGTCGAAGGTGATGAAACGGTTATTCTCACTTTGCTTCCGGGTTTCGGCTATAGCCTAGATCCGATAATTGCCAACAGAACGAAAACTATTATTGTCAAGGATAACGACACGGGGCAATTTACTATTACTACCTTAGATCCTGATGCCGGTGAGGAAGATCCCCCGGGTGAAGGGCGGTTTAGAATTGATTTAGATTTCGATAATGGTACCGGTACTGCGGTAACAGTGCCTTATACTTTGACCGGAACTGCCACAAATGGAGGAGTAAATTCTGACTATGATGTGATAGGCCAACAGGGCACATTGACTTTTCCTGAGGGGACACTTGCAAGGACGTTACGTATCCAACCTATTGATGATACGACGTTCGAATCTGATGAAACCGTAATATTGACATTGGGCACCCCAAGTGACCCTCTATTTACTGTGGCCGCATCTCCCGCGGCCGATAGAACGGTTACTATAGTCGATAACGATTGCCCGGCAGGTGATACAGCTCCTGTTTTAGACAATGAACCGACCTCGTTTTGTGATGTCGCATCGGTGAATTTGAACACTTTCTTCAGTGGAGGTCTGCCACCTCAATCGGCTTTGAGATGGAGTACCGTTGCCAACCCTACAACTGTGGGCCAGTTGATGTCGGTAGCAGCCTCAAATGCTGTAACAGCTGGCACCTATCATGCCGTATTTTGGTCAACAACTGGTACTTGTGCAAGTCCTTCAACGGCATTGACGATTACCATTAATCAGACACCGGATGCGGGTACGCCTGTTGCAAATTTGACCAGTTGCAATGATAATAATTTCGGCACTACTACTTTTGACCTAGATAATGGTTTGACCGGCGAAGACCCTGGGGGAACTTGGACCTACATCTCAGGCCCGGGCAATCCTGGGAGTATTAATGGAAGTAACGTTGTCAATTTTAATAATGATCCATCGGGTACCTATGTATTCAGGTATACCTTGACTGCTGGCGCGCCCTGCGTGAACCAAACTGCAGACATCAGTATTTCGGTATCCGACTGCGACCCTTGTATCGCGGGTAATACCGCACCCAGCTTGGCGCCTGACGCACCTGAGACCGACTTTTGCGATACTATCGATGTTAGTTTGAGCCAGTTTACGAATAGCACGGCACCACCAAACACGACCTTGAGATGGAGTAGCGATTCCAATCTTGAAAATACTAGTGCCCATTTGACCGTCGGCCAGATAAACAGCCCCTTGCCCGGAACCTACTACGCATTTTTTTGGGACGCGGCGAATACTTGTGCAAGTCCGGCGTTGGTAGTAAATCTTGCAAGTACACCGACCCCTACCATTACAGAAGCTAATGGCGATGAACGATGCGGTTCGGGTACAGTAACCTTAACGGCTTCTTCTACAGGAAATCCCACCTTTAATTGGTATGATACTATTGACGGTGATACACCTATCGGTTCAGGGCCAAGTTTTGAAACAACGGTCAATGCGCCTTCGGCAAGTATTGGGATAGTAACGTATACTTTTTATGTCGAGGCTACAGAAAACAGTTGTGTTTCGACGCGCGAACCGGTCGAGGTCATTGTTGCCCATCAACCTTCTGCTGGCACGCCGACAGATACCTCTTCTTGTAGCAATCCGCAGTATGGTAATACCGTACTTGATTTAAATGGGCAATTGACGGGAGCCGATATAGGTGTTTGGACATTTACTTCCGGTCCGGCAACAATTGATCCGGGTGATGGAACTGCAGTAGACTTCATTGGCGCACCCGATGGTATTTATGTATTTACCTATACAACCTCTGATGCACAGGCGCCCTGTGAGAACGATTCGGCTTCGGTGACGGTCTCGGTAAGTAATTGTGACACCGATGATGATGGTGATGGGCTATTTGGGGGGCAAGAACAAGCGCTTGGAACCGATCCCCAAGACGCGGATTCTGACAATGATGGCATACAAGATGGTGTTGAGGTCGGTGGCGATATTGAAAACCCATTGGATGGAGACAATGATGGTATCATCGATGCTTTGGATTCCAATGTGGCCGATGAAGATAATGATGGCGTGGTAGATCAGTTGGATCCCGCAAATCTAAACCCTTGTGTGCCAAACACTTTGAACGGGGTTTGCGATAGCGACGGTGACGATATACCCGACAGTGAAGAAGACCTGAACGGAAATGGAACAGTGGATGAAGGGGAAAGTGACCCGCTGGATCCCTGTGATCCGAATCCGGATCATGCCAATTGTCAACCTATCGATCTTGAGGTATTAAAGACGGTCGATAACGAAAATGCGGCCATTGGTGATACGGTGCTTTTTACGATTACATTGAATAACCTTGAAGATCGAAAGGCACGGAGCATCATCGTTGGTGATTTATTGGAATCAGGCTTTGAATACGATTCGCACACAGCTCCTCCGGGCAGCAATTATAATCCCGATACGGGCGAATGGCAAATTTTTGAGATAGCGCCTCTTGGGTCGCTGAGTTTGGAAATCAGAGCGGTCGTGATCGAGGGCGATGTGCATACGAATACAGCTGAGCTGTTATCCTCACTTCCAGAAGATGGCAATTTGGCCAATAATTCGGCTTCGGTAGAGATAATTTTTGTCCGTCCGGTAGGTGTAAACTTGATAGTCGAGAAAACGGCGAGACTGGGGCCGGACAAAAACCGCGTGAAAAAAGTATTTGGCCTTATAAATGACATTGATGATGAAGTCGAGGTGGAATATTTTATAAAGGTTATCAACAAATCTTTGAACGACAATGTATCGAATATCAGGGTGCAGGATACTTTTTCGAACGAAAATGGGGTGGTTTATGAGTTTTTGGAGGCCAATGCGCCTGTTGGAAGTACCTTTGATATGAATACCGGGGTTTGGCTTATCGACAACCTGTCGGTCGGTGAAGAAATTGAACTGTCTTACAAGGTTATGTTCAGAAGTGTCGGTACGGTTGTCAACAAAGCACAAATAATGCGCTCATCGCCCGCAGAGAGCATTGCCGGGGATGAAGATAGTATATCGGAGGTTGAAGTAGAGATCACTACACGTAATGTCGTGGATATTGGCATCATATTCAACCAATTTTCACCGAATGATGACGGCATAAACGATGATCTGAAAATTAACCGCCTCAGAAAGAATGCCGGCGGTATGGATGAACTGGTTGACATTACATACGATATTGATATCTTTAATCGCTATGGAAACTCGGTTTACGAAGCAAGAAATATGACCGATGAAAAGGTCTGGGATGGTACTTGGAAAGGTAAGGAAGTTCCCGAGGGTACTTATTTTTATATTTTGAACATAGCTATCGAAAATGAGAGTGCCAAAATTGCAAAAGGCTGGATACAGTTAATACGATAATGACAGAAATGGCTTGTAAAAGGTTTGAAGTATATAGAAAGTGGCTCGTTTGTTTGCTTGTTCTTGCATTTTCGATAAATCAGGTTTGGTCGCAAAATGAACCTCAGTACACCCAATATATGTATAATATCGGCAGTTTCAACCCTGCTTATGTGGGGTCGGTCCAAAATCCTGAGATAGCCTTATCGTACAGGGCACAATGGTTGGATATCGAGGGTTCGCCCAGAACGATTAGGGCAGGGGTAAATTTACCATTTGGTAATAGAAAGCACGGTTTGGGATTCAATGCGATCAGCGATCAATTGGGTCCGATCTCGCAGACCTACATCGATTTGGCCTATTCGTACCAGGTAAAAATGTCGGACAACGTCAACTTGTCTTTTGGACTAGATCTGGGAGGGGCTTTGTTAAATTTAGATTACGCTAAGGGTACTTTCGAAGGGCCCGAACCGAGAGGTCAAGGAATAGTGAACAAATTTTATCCCACTATCGGTGCCGGTTTGTTCATGTATGAAAATGATGTGTGGTATTTGGGTGCTTCTGTTCCGAATTTTTTGACGGATGGCATATATGATGACGAAGTTGCCGCTATTGTTGAAGGAAAGATGCAATTTAATTTCATAGGTGGTTATGTTTTTGATTTGTCGGACGGACTCAAGTTCAAACCGGCATTTTTGGTCAACTATATACAAGGTGCCCCTTTGAACAGTAATATTTCAGCGAATTTTTTAATTAACAATGCGTTCACTGCCGGTGTATCCTATAGAATAAATAATGCTGTGAGCGCTCTGGCGGGGTTCCAAATTTCGAGTTCGGTGTTTGCCGGATACTCCTATGATTACAATACGAACCAAATTGGTAAATTCAATAGCGGTTCGCACGAGTTGATATTGAAATTCTATTTGGGCAAAGGCGGTGGGGAAGATAATGGTGGTAATAGATCTAAAAATAAAGGCAAACCAAAACAAATCGATACGCCAAGGTTTTTCTAATAGCGTGTATTATGATTAAAGTAAGATTCTGTGTTTTATTGATTTTTATGAGTGCGTGTTCTTTGTTCGCCCAGAAAAAGAACTCGAAAGCCGACAACTATTTCTATGCATATGCATATGCCGATGCGATTGCAGAGTATCATGATGAAATGCGGAAAGAACCTTTGACCAATGCCCAACGTTTGAATTTGGCGGATGCCTATTTTCATTTAGGAAATTATAGGAATGCCGTTAAAATTTACACCGACATTTATAGAAAAGATACCATTATAAAAAGCCATAGGTTCAACAAAATGTTGCAGAGTTTGGCGAAGACCGCCCAAAGAGATAGCATTGAATCGCTTTTGGCAAAGAAGAACGGATTATTGTCTGATGAGTTGATGGAGAATGCCGACTTCAACCTTGAGCTTTTGGGTTCCAATTCTGAAAACGAAACAGCTTTTCAAGTCTTTGGTATCAATGGCAATAGTGCCCAAACCGATTTTTCACCGTCGTTTATGAACGACAAACTTTTGTTCAGTAGTAGTAGGGGGCACAAACACAAAAAAATCTACGGTCCGTCGGGCGAAGCCTATTTGGATATCTATTTAGGTCGTATAGGAGGCGATGGCGATGTGGTAAATCCGAATTTATTTGAAGGTATTCCTGCTTCCAAATTCCATAAATCGACACCCTATTATGAAAGTTCGCTGGGTAAAATCTTCTACGTGATCTCAAATGAAGAAGATGATCAATTGTTGTTTGATGATAATGGAAAGAACTCTTTGGCCATCGCATTGGCAAGAAGTTCCTCCGGCCCAGATCGTTCTTTCTATTATTTGCTCAAAGACCTGAGTACATCCTTCTATTATCCTTTTTATGATGAAGCTACGGGGAGGCTGTATTTTGCGGCCAACTTTGAAGATAGTTATGGCGGTACCGATATCTACTATGTACATACGAACAATACGCAGATCATGTCCGAACCCATTAATGTAGGCCCTCGAATAAATTCTGCCGGCAATGAGATAGCGCCCTTTATTTATGAAAATAACCTATATTTTTCCTCCGATATTTTTTATGGTTTGGGCGGAATGGATATTTACAAGACTTCGTTTCAGGCTGATGATAGTTTCAGTATACCGGTGAATCTGGGCGCAGGAATAAATTCGCCCTATGATGACTTTGGGTTTATTATCAAAAATGAAGGTGATAAAGGCTATTTAGGATATTTCGCCTCGAACAGACCAGGCGGAAAGGGTAAAGATGACATCTACGGATTCATGGTAAGTGAACTTCCGGGACTTAAGACCTTGGTTTTGAGTGGAAAGGTCGCAAAACCAAAATCAGACCTGGGCATCCCGGAGGCAACGGTCAAGATCATGGATAGTGATGGACAGCTTATCAAGCAGGTCATTTCCGACTTAAATGGGCAGTACCGAATCGAAATCCCGTGGCGGGATAATATAATGATCGAAGCCAATAAAGAGAACCATTCCCATTATAGCAGAACTATCGGTAAAGAAGAATTGAATAAAATTTCAGGACAATCGTTTCAGATCGATATGGTCGAACTTGTTGATTTGGTGGTGGAAAAAGAAGCTAAACAGGTAATTAAATTAGATGAGTTCTCTTTCGAAAAAGGGAAAAGCGATATAACCCCTGAAATTTCCACCGAATTGGATAAAGTGGTTGCAGCGATCAAGAGTTTTCCCGAAATGAAATTGCGAATCGAATCGCATACCGATAGCCGCGGAAATCGTAATACGAACCAAAGACTTTCGCAACAGCGCGCAGATGCCATTAAAAACTTTATCTTGGCCAAAGGCGTGCCTTCTTCTGTCATAACAGGTGCTATGGGCTATGGTGAGTCGCAATTGGTCAATGATTGCAAAGACGGGGTCTATTGTCTTGATTTCTTGCATGATCAAAACGCAAGAACCTTGTTCGTTGTGGAAAACCTTGATGAACTTTGATCAGAACCATTTAAGAGGCAAGAATACAATCGCTACAGTCCTTAACCTCTCCGTAGTATGTATTTCGATATTTGTGTAAGGTTTTGACTGATATGTCAAAAAACCGTTTTTTGATACAAGTAACCTTGGTGTAGAACATTCCCATTTTGCGGGTGTATCTTTTCTCGTTTTTTGTTTTTCTGCTGATATCCACTAATTTCATTCCTCTTCATTTATCATTTGTGATGGCAAAGGTTAATAACGAAACGGCGAAATACAAGAAAGAGGCGTTGATCAATTGCTAAACCTTCGTTTTGGAATGTTAAATAAATTGCCGAAAATTTAGGTTTGCCTTTAAAATGAAGGAAAAAACTTGAGTTAAAAAACGACCATCCAAAAGTAAAGCAGCGAAAAAAATGATAGGAAAACGATACCGGCATAGGTCAAATATTGCAACCATTTTTTAGGTCGTTGCGCTTTGGGCAGATCATCGCTCATAACATTTTTCAAATTCATATACCCTATTATTGGGGCAACCACAAAAGAGACGAAAGTGGCCAAGGCCACCAATTGGCCCATATTGGCAGAAAAAGCGGATATCACCACAAAATTAACCGAAGCCAAGACAATTACCGCTAGGGCAAAAATACCCTTTTTGCCACTCAGAACTTTTTTTGGGGTCAATAGGTCGATAATATCGACGCTTACCCTTGCGACGGCGTCATGCGCGGTCATGCAAGTGCTGAACATTGTGGCAAAAGCCGAGATGGCGATAAAAATATAAGCCCATGACCCAATGTGCGTGGTGAAAAGGTTGACGACCTGATCGGCAAATGTAACGGCATTTCCACTTAATTCGGTATTCGTGCCGTACAATGTCAAGCAACCAATGGCCAAAAAGAAAAGCGCCAAGACACCTGTTATAATGTAGCCGACGTTGAACTCTTGAAGCGATTCGTTGAGAGCAGGTTTTTGATTTTCACCCTTCCATTTTTCAATGCTCCAAAGGCTGACCCAACTCGAGGCCTCTACGGTAGTCGGCATCCACCCCATTAAACCGATCAGAAACAATATACCCATCTCGTTGAAAATAGGGGTCGGTTCAAAATTTTCTACCGGTTCGACCTGTCCTTTAAAAACAACGAGGGCGGTTGTTACCACAAGAGCTATGAACAATACGGTAACTACAAATTTTAACGAAGTTTCGAGAAATCGGTATTTCCCGATAATCAACAGGGTACTGATAAGAACGAAGAGCCCTAGCGCTACGAGGCTTATCGATGCGTTCGAAACCTTGAACAGGTTGATGAAAAGGCCCGCCGTAACGGTGTACAAAGCGGCTAGTATCGTAAAGGTGGTTACAAGCGTAATGCCTGCATAGAACCACAGATAACCTTTTCCTCGATCTAGATAGCCTTCGATCAACGTTTTATCGGTGACATTCGTATAACGCACCCCGAATTCAAAAAAGGGATATTTGAAAATATTTGCAAGAATTATGGGTATGGCCATTACCCAACCGTATTGGGCACCTGCCTTTGTCGATAAAACCAAATGAGAGGTGCCGATGGCCATGCTGGCGAATAATAGTCCCGGGCCAAGGTTTTTGATCAGGGTTTTGAAGCTGGGCATATATGGTCGGTTGTTTCCCCTAAAATAGCAATTTTAGAACAAGAAACGACCCTTATTCGATCTTGATTTTTTCACCGTAGAATTTGGGTCCGGTATTGAAAGTTAAATCGATGAATACTTTAACCCTTGCGAGATGTTCCCTAAAACGTACCTTGAATCCTTGTCGGCCTGAAACATCCTTGGCATTGTAACCGATGGCCTTCATTCCTTTTTTCTCTGCAAGATAAACGGCTCTTTTATTATGGAATTCTTGCGATATAATGGTGACACTTTCAAGTCCGAAAACCTCTTTTGCACGAATGACCGAATCAAGGGTTCTAAAACCCGCATAGTCTAGAAAAATCTTGTTTTTGGGAATCCCCCTTTTTACCAAGTCTTTTTGAATTGTCGTCGGCTCGTTATAGTAAATGGTGCCATTGTCACCGCTCACGAGTACAAAATCTATTTTCCCTGATTTGTAAAGTCTTACGGTCGCATCGATCCTATACGTGTAATATGGGTTTGGCGCTCCTCCCTTGATTTTTTTTGAAGTCCCCAAAATCAATCCTACCCTATTTTTTGGAATAGCATTAACTTCGTTATAAGTCTTGCCATCTGCCGCGTAATCAATTACGAAGTTGGAAAAAAAAACAAGCAAAAAGGGAATCGATACAGCCAGTCCTATAAATCTCAGATATTTCTTTTTCATAGCCGTCTAGTAGGTTTTAAAGATAGCGAAAGCAAGTCGATTACCTCCTATTATTTGAGACAACCATATGGTAAATCTACCCGAGTAGCATCGTGGCCAGCATAATTTATTACCATAAAGTCATAAAAAAATATTGAGTAAATTGTTCGTTCATATTTGTAGCACTCATGCAAAAAATAGCGATTTTATTTCTCATTTTGTGTATGTCGGTCGGATGTACTGAACAGAAGATCGATGCAACGTTACTGATCAAGAATGTTTGGGTAGTCGATGTAAAGAAGGGTAATCTGCTTGCGGCCAAGAAGGATATCTGGATCAATGGAGATCGAATTGTTCAAATTAGAGACCATAAAGAACAAACTAAAAGCAATAATGAAATAATCGATGGATCGGGCAAATACATCATTCCCGGATTATGGGATATGCATGCCCATCCTGATGATCCCGAGATGTGGCGCATGGATCCGGACGAATACAGTCGAGACCAATTAATGCCACTCTTTGTACGCTATGGTGTGACCGGCATTCGCGATATGGCGGGCAGTATGGAAGTAATCGAAAAGTGGAGAACCAAGATCAGATCCAAGGAATTGGTCGGACCTGAAATTGTTGCTTGTGGCCCCCTGATCGATGGGCCTAATCCCATGTGGGACGGGTCTGTGGGCATTTCCGATCTCAGCAAGGTAAAACCAATGGTCGACTCCCTTAAAAATTCGGGTGCCGATTTTTTAAAGATTTATTCCTTGCTGCCCGACAGCATCTATTTCGAATTGAGCAAATATGCCAGGCAATTGGATTTTCCGCATGTGGGTCATGTGCCGCTCACGGTCACCACGGCCGAGGCTTCCATAGCGGGAATGAAAAGCCAGGAACATCTATTGAACCTGTTGATGGACTGTTCGGCCCGGGCGGATCAGCTCTATGCAAAAGAGGTAGATTATGGAGATATTACTAATCCCGTTGATAAATATGTCTATAGAAACGAACTGATGCTGGATACTTATGACGAGGAAAAAGCGCGAACATTATATGAAACGTTCGTGAAAAATGAAACGTGGCACACACCTACCATCTCAATGTGGTACAAGAATGCTTATTTTGAACAGGAAATATTAAAAGACAGCATCCATTTTAAGTACTTGCCCATGTATATGAGAAATTATTGGAAACCTGAAAATAATGATCATTTACAGAACAGACTGCCTAAAATCATAATGGTAAAGAAGAAATTGGTCGAAGCGTACAAAGAGCGCATCGGCGAAATGAATACTGCAGGAGTGGGCCTTTTGGCAGGTACCGACGTTGGGGCCAACCCCCTTTGTTTTCCGGGTTTGAGCCTGCACTACGAATTGCAGATGCTGGTCGAATCGGGGTTGACTCCCGCAGAAGCCCTAAGAACGGCCACGCTGAATCCCGCCTTGTACTTTGAAAAAGAAAATGTTCAGGGAAGTGTCGATGAAGGGAAATTAGCTGATTTGGTACTGTTGGATGCCAATCCATTGGAAGATATCGAAAACACAAAACGGATCAATGCGGTCGTGCTTAAAGGAGAGGTTTTTGATTATGAGCGCTTGCAAAAAGAGCTGGCCATGGTCGAAAGGTCGGTAAATCGATGAAGTTTTCATTTTTTGTCTTTAAATAAAATAAGGTTTAGGCTTTATAGTTGGGAATACCATTCCGCTTCAAATTTTGCAAAAGCGGTATTGCCCTAACTCCCATACAACGACCATAAATTATCAAGCGAATTTTATGCGCCAAGATATCGATGATACCCATGATAAGGTTATAGATTTCTAGTTATTGTCGAGAAATTTTACGCATTTCGGGGATCGTTCGGCGTGATTTGAAATGTCGCAATATTTCTATTTGCATTAAATGGAAAGTAGCAAAACCTATTTGTATGTACAACATGGATTTTACTAATTTGATTTTTGTTGGTTGTGGGATATCAAATTTTGGTTACACCCCCTGTTTGTTTGCCTCAACAAATTGTGATTCCGGTAATAAAAAGGTGGCTTAAATACTCCAAGAGTGAACTTTTCTTTTAGGTTAGTGATGTTAGACCATATGTTTTTGGCCAACCTATTCCACCTACATTTATTTGTCAGGTCATTACGGATATTGATTCAAAAGCACCCAATAAACATTACATATCCCTTTTTTCAAATAAAACCTTTTTCTTACCCAATTACATATAGTTAAATCCGTATTTTGTCTATTAAAAAGGATTTGAAGAGATAGAAAATGAATGTTCCTTCAGTATTAGGGTTTTTGCGATTTTAACTATGCATTTATTTGCCAAATCCACACGAAAAAGAAGCATATCAATTAAATTGACTTACCCAGTTTCTAGTTTCTACTATATAATTTTCCTTGTCATTATTTTTCTTAAAACGGTTTCGGTTAAGTCACAACAAAGTCAAGTTGACAGCTTAAAAACAGTGTTGGAAAATCATGTAGGCAATGATTCCATTAGAGTACTTCTCTTGTACGAGTTAGCCTTTGCGAATTTTCAGAGTGATTTGGAAGCTACCAAATTTTATATAGAGAAAGCTGAAGTTTTAAGTGATAGCCTAAACTATACAAAAGGAAAGGCAAAGATTCTGTACTTGCAAGGAATTCTGGAAAATAGAAAATCGAACTATACGGCCAGTTTGAATCTTTTTGAACGTTCGCTGGAACTTAATCAATCCATAAATAATCTAGAGGGAATTGCAGGGAATTACACGGCATTTGGTATCACGCAATATGATCAATCCCAATATGATGAAGCATTAAAATCTTATAATAAAGCATTTGAAGTCTACAAAAAACTCGGGAACCAAAGAGAGCTAATAACCATTTTAATAAACATGGCCAATGCCTATACTGAAATAGGAAAATATAACGAAGCAATTATACAATATAAAAAGGCATTGGGTCAAAGTGTGGCAATCAAAGACGACGATGGCATATCCTATGTGCACAGTAATTTGGGGGGTGTTTATAAAACACGGGGCAACTATCCAAAGGCCATAGAATATTATAATAAAAGTCTGGAATACAATAAAAGAACAAGCGATTCTTGGAGTATTGCAACCACATTAAACAATTTAGGGGAAATCTATACCCTAATTGGGCAAGAAAATAAAGCTTTGGACTATTTGGAAGAATCCTTGAGTATTTCAGAACAAAATGATTTTAAGAGCATTATCGCCTTAAACAATATCAACATTGGTAATATTTATAAGAATGAAAAGGATTATGAAGAAGCGCTTGAATATTACCGCATATCTCTTGCAACAAGTCAGGAAATTAACAATTTAAAACAGGTTGCCATATGCTTTCAAAATATCGGTGCAGTTAATTTATTGATTAAAAGACCATCAATTGCACGCGAAAATTTTGTCTTGGCAAACAACATCAACCGGAAAATTGACAACAAGAGTGGAATAGCTTATGATTATTTAGGAATTTCTGAGTCATATATACTTGAACAACAATATGATAATGCCCTTTCATATATTTTAAAAGGAAGAAAAGTTGCTCAAGCGCTTAATCTTTTTGAAACTCAGAAAAAAGCGGAAGAATTACTTTCAGAAGTATACAGAAACATGGGGCAATACAAAAAAGCATTTGAGAGCCACAAACAATTCAAAATATTGAACGACAGTCTTTTCAATAAGGAAAATATTGAAAAAATCGCCCAACTCGAATATGAGTATAAATACAAACAGGCCTTGGACTCGGCCAGTATCCGGGAACTCAAATTGAACAAGACCATTTTGAGTACCTCGCAAGACTTGGCAAAGACCAAACAAAACTACCTGTGGGCCGTTATCGGTTTCCTGGTCACCTCTATAATGTCAGGTTCCTTTGTGTTCTATCAAAAATACAGGTCCGTTAAAATCAAGAACCAGCACATCGTGACCGAGCAAAAACTGTTGCGCTCGCAAATGACCCCCCATTTTATCTTTAACTCGCTTTCGGTATTACAGGGGATGGTCTTGAACAAAGAGGTGAAAAAATCCATCACCTACCTTTCCAAATTCTCAAAACTGCTGCGCATCGTTCTGGAAAACTCCCGAGACAAGGTCGTTCCTTTAATTCAAGAGCTTGATGCCATCGACAACTATATGATTTTACAGAATTTGGATGCCTACCCTCCCTATGATTATAGTCTGGTAGTTGACGAAAACATAGATATTAACCTGTTTTTGGTCCCGCCCATGCTCATTCAACCTTTTATAGAAAATGCGATCGAACATGCTTATTTGCCAGACCAAGAAAATCGTGAAATAAACGTCCATATTTCTTTTACTCATAACGAATTGAGCTGTACCATAGTGGATAACGGGATCGGTATAGATGCAATTTCCACAAAAACCAATGGAAATAAGAAATCTTTGGCCACGACCATAACAAGGGAACGACTTCAATTACTGGCAAAGGATTTTCAAATGCCAGGTGACGTAAAAATAGAGGACAGAATAAAAGACAATGTACGGGGAACAAAAGTCGCACTGGTTATTCCATATAAACTTAACCCTGCATCTGCATAATAGAGAATGGCTACACTAGTTAAAAATACTTTACTTTTTATTGTTCTCTTAATTATAGGGAGCGTTAGGGGGCAGACCAAGAAAATAGATAGTATAAAAAACGAATTGAAGCTTCATTCTGAAATGGATACTGTAAGAGTGAATCTCTTAAATGACTTGGCCTTTTCTTATTTCAGCAGTGATTTAGTAAAATCACTTGAGTATTTAGATGAATCGGATGACCTGTTGCATATGATCGATTTCAAAAAGGGCAAGGCGAGAAATTTATACATAAATGGCCTTATCCAGTCTTCTGAATCAAATAATCAAAAAGCAATAGAACTATTCAAGAAGTCACTTTCACTATATGAAGAAGGTGGGGATGAAAGAGCCGTTTCCGATTGCTATGCAGAGATTGGACTAGCTTATTATAATGATTTTGACTACACTAAATCCATTGAAAATTACAAGAAGTCCGTAAACATTGCCAAACGGATTGGTCAATCAAAAACCGCAGCGATAAATTTAAAGTATATAGGATTCTGTTATTTGGATATGGGCAATTACGAAAAAGCTCAGGAATATTTGAATTACGCCATTGATTTAAATATGGAATTCGATAACAAATTGGAATTATCAAGCTGCTTTAATAATATGGGGTCCACCCATCTGCACAAAGGGAATTACCCTCTTGCCCTGGAATACTACAACAAATCCTTATCTATTTATAAAACAACTAAGGACACGGCAGGTATATCTTCTGTTTTGAATAACATTGGCATACTCTATAAAAACAATAAAGAATATGACAAGGCAATTGCAAACTATAAGGAATCATTAAAGATTCGTGAGAAAAATGTTCATAAAAAGAACAAAGCATTAACACTAAACAACATAGGCGTTGTCTACAAACAGAAACAAGACTATAAAAATGCGCTTGTTTATCTTGAAGACGCCTTGAAATTAAGTAAATCAATCAATGACAAAGACAATATTGCGCGATGTTTGATCAATATGGGCGATGTTTATTTGGGAATCAATGATAATTCAGTTGCACTTCAAAAATTTTTGGAGGCCAAGGAAATCAATCTTGATATTGGAAGTCAATTGGGATTGTGTTATTCCTATTTAGGATTGGCAAAAGTATACACTAACCAAGAAAAATATGATGAAGCCCTATTGAATGTATTGAAAAGCAAAGAACTTTCGAACAGTATCGGGGTTATTGATTATCAAAGGGATGCATACAGTTTGCTTTCAATCATATACCAAAACCTGGGAAACTACAAAAAAGCCCTTGAAAGCCACCAACAATTTAAAATATTGAACGACAGCATTTTCAACAAAAAGAATATTGAAAAAATAGCCCAACTGGAATATGAGTACAAGTACAAACAGGCCTTGGATTCTGCAAGTATACGTGAACTGAAGCTTACCAAAACGGTCTTGGACACATCACAAGACCTTGCAAAATCGCGGCAAAATTACCTCTGGGCCATTATTGGTATACTGGTCTTATCCATTGTATCGGGCTCAATGATCTTCCTTCAGAAATTCAACACCATAAAGGTTAAGAACGAGCATATCGTTACCGAACAAAAACTGTTGCGCTCTCAAATGACCCCGCACTTTATCTTTAATTCACTTTCGGTTTTACAAGGTATGATCCTCAATGGGGAAGAAAAAAAATCAATTACCTACCTTACAAAATTCTCCAAACTGTTGCGCATTGTATTGGAAAATTCACGTGACAAGGTCGTGCCCCTTATACAAGAACTGGATGCCATTGACAACTATATGATCCTGCAAAATTTGGATGCCGACCCTCCCTACGAGTATAACCTGTTGGTTGATGAAAACATAGACATCAACCTCTTTTTGATTCCACCAATGCTCATCCAGCCCTTTATCGAAAATGCCATTGAACATGCTTTTATGGCCGATCAAGAACATCGTGAAATAGAAATCCACCTCACTTTTGAGCATAACAAATTAAGCTGTACCATAACGGACAACGGCTTAGGAATCGATACTACATCAAGCAAACCGAATACTAAGAAGAAGTCCCTTGCAACGACCATCACCAAGGAGCGGTTAGAAATTTTGGGCAAAGATTTTAAAGTACCCGGCGGCATCACCATTGAGGATAGAAAAAAGGACGATGAACAGGGAACTAAGGTCGTTTTGATTGTTCCCTATAAAATTATCGAGAATTCATGAAGGCACTTATCGTTGAGGACAAAGTCTACATTAGAAAAGGATTGATAAATCTCTTGGAAAAGGTTGAAACCGAGGTAGCGATTATCGGCGAATGTACTTCGGTAAAAGAGGCTGTGGTGGTCGCCAATGCCTGCAAACCAGAACTGGTATTTTTAGACATTAACCTTACCGATGGTACCGGGTTCGATTTTCTTGACCAAACCGAAAATCTTGATTTTAAGACCATTTTCATTACTGCCTATGAAGAATATGCCTTAAAAGCATTAAAGGCTGGCGCGGTCGATTACTTGTTAAAACCTGTTGACTTTGACGAATTGGAAGCGGCCCTCAAGAAAATCAAGTCCTTGCCTATTTCGGAACAGAAAAAGCAATTGAACACCGCCAAAAAAGTCTGGCACCAAGATGATGCCACTTTGGTACTTTCATTGAGCGACAGTTTTCAAGTCATTGACCTCAAAGAATTGCTATACTGTGAATCTGACAAGGGCTATACTACGTTCTACTTGTCCAATAATAAAAAATATGTGGCCTCAAAACCTATAAAGGAATATGAAGAACAACTTGAAAAAGTAAATTTCACACGGCCGCACCAATCTTTTATGGTTAACCTAAAGTACATCGACAAGTACGATAAATCAGGAACCATCTATCTGAAAAACGGAAAAAAAATACCTGTTTCCTCGCGTAAAAAAGAAGCTTTTATAGCTACTTTTCTTAAGTACAACAGCCTTTAAATTCCTCTTTCCAAAGCGAGAATACAGCAATTGGCATCAGGTTGATCAAAACGCATTTTTGGTCAAATGTCGCATATATGTGTTGATGGTCAACGGATAAGTATTTGCTGTTTTCCTTTCCATATCATTAGCGCACCTTTATACTGCGAGAACCATTTCTTACTTGGAATTACCTACTAAAATTTCCCTTTTCCTCGGGTGGTTCCATGTCTGGAATGGCGTAAACCAATAAAAACAAATCGTATGGAAAACATCAAACCAAAATTAGGTCAGGCCGGCCTTGTACTTGCGGCCATGGGCATCATATCCATGTTGCTATCCATTTTCAACTACAATATCAGATTGCTCGCATGGGTAGATATGTGGGGCACTGGCATGGGATGGGTCGTTAGAATCCTTTTGATCCTCGGCGGAGGTGCATTGTTCTTTCTTTTTGGAAGGGATAGCGAAGAATAATTTTTAAATCATAAAACAAATGAAAAAACTGAAAATGGCCCTCATGGGCATCATAGCGACAATGGCGATTTCCTGCGGTGGAGGTGCATCAAAACAACCTGCCACGGCAGATGGCTTTTCTGGCATTGAGAAAGAATTGAAGAAAGAATTTGGTAATGATGCCTATTATACCGAATTGACCATTATCTATAACGAATCGATAGGTAACAGCATTTCTACCACGGTAACGAATGATCCAGAATCTATGGAAATGGGTCAATGGACCTACGCCATGGGTAATTGGAACCAAACTTCTGATATAACCCTAGAAGTGCCAGAGGGCACCAAAGCGGCGGATTTTATGTTCCAATTGAACGAGAAAATCAGCCTGGAAAAATTGGGTGAGCTCGTTGAGAAATCTAGGGAACAACTAGAAGAAGAGAAAGATATAGACAACCCACGACTTGAAATGGCCTTTATAAAATATCCAAAAAACGGAGATATTGAAGCGGCGGAGTACATTGTAAAACTACAGCCCGAAAACGGGGGAACCTCCTTCACTTTTTCATACGGATTGGAGGGCTCATTCATTGAGATGGACTACTAAAAACCCCTTTAATTTCTCCAATTCATTAAACCTATCAAACCAATACTATTATGCGACATTTTTTTAAATCATTCTATGTTATCCTTTTGACATTTGCACTTCATATTTCTTGTAGTAGTGACGATGGTGCCCAGGTAGTAAACCTTCAAGATTTAACGGTATCCTTGGATGAAAATCCCGCCAATGGGGATTCTGTGGGAACGGTGCAATCCGACTTGCCCACGACAAATTTCAGCATCAGCTCACAATCACCAGCCGGAGCTTTGGGCATTGATGCTACAACAGGTGAATTGACCATAGCGGATGCCTCCATATTCGATTTTGAAGCAAATCCCATGATAACGGCTAGCGTTACTGCCGATAATGCGGCCAATCCGGCCATAGTCACTATCGACCTGAACGATTTGTTCGAATCGACCACGCCCGGAAATTCCAATACCGAATTTGTGATTGGTTCCGATGCCTATGTTACACCAAAGGCCTATTTATTGGTGGATGATGCTTCCATTGACATGGAATACGATCGGGAATTCACTTTTGTTTTTACCGATGGTGATATTGTAGAGGATGCCTCTAACGAAATTGCTTTTGAAACGACGACGACCGTTTTTACGAAGGTTACCTGTAACCTAATCGCGACCAAACCCACTTTGGCGGAAACACCTTTCTTTATTTGGGACCCACAGACGAATCCCAATGGGTTTGTTTCCATCGTCATGAGCGGTAATAACTATTCAAGATATGGGGTTAGCAATTTTACGAATACAATGTCGGTGGGCAGCCAAACCTTTGGACAACCAGCAGATGGCACCTTGCACAACCACACTGCTTTACCTCAAGGTAGCGGCACATCGAATCTGCTCACGATCAACGCTCGCACCTTCGACCTCAATACCATGACGGGTACTATCGACTGTAGCTATTCCTATGTAGATAATAATGGCGTTACCGTTTCCGGCGTATTTGTGGGTAGCTACGAAATACTTACCGCATTTTAAGAATTAAAATTCAAAAATTTATTCCAATAATTAAACCCAAAACCATGATAAAACAAATTCTAAACGTAAAGATATTTCTAGCCTTGGTATTGCTGATGACAATTGGCTGTAATAAGGACGATGACCAACCAAGCACCGTAAGTCTCCAGAATTTGGAGGTATCACTGGATGAAAACCCTAGTAACGGTGCCGTTGTAGGAACAATTCAAACCGTTGGAGGTTCCGGTACCAACTTTAGTATCACTTCACAATCTCCATCCGGTGCTTTGAGCATAGATAGTGATACAGGTGAACTTACTGTTGCCAATGCGACCGTATTCGATTTTGAAACGAATCCTACGATTACCGCGACAATTACTTCGGACAATGCCGAAAATTCAGTTACCGTAACCATTACCCTAAACAATACCAATGAGGTTACCGCACAGAATTTGGAAGTGACCATCGATGAAAACCCGACCAATGGTGAGGTTATCGGTAGTCTTCAAACTATGGGCAACGCTTCCGGTTTTACTATAACCACGCAATCTCCGGTAGGTGCCATGGACATTGATTCCAATTCGGGCGAACTTACCGTTGCAGATGCTTCGCTTTTCGACTTTGAAACCAACCCGACCTTGACGGCGACCGTTTCCATAGCGGATGCCGCAAACCCTGTATCGGTCACGGTAAACCTTAATGATGTCCTTGAAATAACCGTTCAGGATTTTACCGCAGCGGTTGATGAGAATCCAATTGACGGTCAGGTTTTAGGTACTGTACAAGCCACTGGAAATGGTACGCTCAGTTATTCCGTTATTTCGCAAACACCTATGGGTGCCATGGCTATTGACGCCGCGACGGGAGAATTGACCGTCATTGACCCCAACCTATTTGATTTTGAGGTCAATCCAGTCATTACTGCAGATATTTCAGTAACGGATGGTGTAGAAACCACAGCTGTAACCGCCACAATTAATCTAATCGATGTAGATGAAGTTTCTGCCACAAATACTGACTTGACCATTGATGAAAACCCATCCAATGGCGATGTTGTAGGAGCCTTACAGGCAAGTGGTTCCAATTTAACATATACTATTACGTTCCAGAACCCTGCGGGTGCATTTGCAATCAACCAAAGTACTGGGGAACTTTCCGTAGCGGACGAAATACTTTTCGATTTTGAGACCAACCCCAATATGTTGGCCACTATCTCGGTAAGCAACGGTACCCAAACCGTTTCCGCCAATGCGTTCGTAGAACTTAATGACTTGAACGAAATCGGAGAGTATAAATTTGGAGGTGTTATCTTTTGGATTGACCCAGCTAGTAACAATAGTGAAGGGTTGGTGTGTGCAACCACCAACTTAAATGTTAACGCTTGGGGTTGTTCAGGGATATTAACAGGCGCTTCTGGAACGGGTATAGGAACGGGAGAAACCAATTCAACGGCAATAATTTCGGCAGGTTGTATTTATTCTGCCGCAGAATCTATTTCGCTTTTGGATTGGAATGGATATAATGATTGGTTTTTGCCAAGTGTGGATGAATTCAATGAAATAGCCATTAATTACTACGACTACATTTGGCCCACGATACAGGCCAATGGAGGAAGTGCCCTTTTAGGTACAGTTTGGACTTCTACAGAAGTTGATGCTAATCAAGCTTATATAGCTTTTTTGGGAAGTACTACTGCCCCTATACCCATTCCTAAAAACACTTCTAATTTCCCCGTTTTGCCTATCAGGTCCTTTACAGATTTTTAAAACCCTATTTTTTTCAAAGCTAAAACAAAAACCACGCTGCAATCATACGTAGCGTGGTTCCATATCCCTTAAAACAAACCAAAATGGAATCATTACTTAAAATTCAAAACCAATACAATTCATTCGATAGCCTTAAGGCTTTTATCAAGACACAAACGGACTACGAGTGCTCCATCGAATACGATATTTGGGAAGGCACCATCGATGTCAATGGGCAAATGGCCCAATGCCTGGTAATCAAAAAAAGCGGCATGCACGCCGTAAAGGCCCTTTTTGTAAATGACAATACTTTAAAAGTCAGTCATTTTATACCCAACAAGGTATTGAACGCTTATTTCGGTAAAAGTGTAAAAGCCTATAGGAGTGTTTTAGAAATTGCAGGGGAAGCCATTAAAAACTCCTTATTGAAAGGTTCGCAACAAAAGGCCTTCGACGAATTGGAAAAGTTGTTAGCCAAAGCAGCCTAGCCAACCAATTGGGCCAATGCCAAAATCACTTACATAACACGAACCAAGCATAGAACAGATATCAATGAGCAAAAGCAATACGTATTATCCACCCATACATCCTAAAAAAGCTTCGACCAGACAAGATGAAAAATGGGACGAAGCGGTAGGGTTGTTCAATAGCCAACAATTTGAAAAGGTAGTCCCTACCCTATTGGATTATATCGACCCCAACCTTAAAAACAAGAAAAACGGAGATACCTATGAGATCCCGCATGGTTCGGTAGTGATTTCGATCACCCAAACCGCGGATGAATTATGGGTCAAATGTCCCTTTTTGAACATCGCAAATGCCAAAAAAGTACCCTTGATGCGACGATTGGCAGAGTTGCGCATGAATCCGCTGAACCTCACCAACGTAGTCCTGGAAGATGATTTGGTCTATTTCAAATTTTCATGCCCCATAACCCTTTGCGAACCGTACAAAATATATGGCATCCTCAGGGAGATTTGCTATTACGCGGATAGCCTTGACGATGAGTTTATCGAAAAATTTGGTGCTGAGCATCTACAGGAGCCAAAGACCATTTCAATTCCAACGGATTTAAAACAGCAAGCCTATTCCAATTGTCAACAAATAATGGAGTATGGTCTGAATCGTTTTGACCAATACATGGAAAAACGTCATGGCAACAATGCCTGGTACACGTTGAACATCACCTTGAAAAAAATTGAGTTTCATGCCGAGCCCCAAGGGTATGTGCGCACACTATTGGAAAAGGCGGTAGACGGGTTGTATGATGTACGAACGCCCTTTCATGACCGCTTACTCAACGGCAGAACGGCATTGGAAAAATTAAGGGCGCTCACGGTAGATAAGTTCATGGCGGACCTGTATCAAATTGAAACCTTCATTCCCTATAAATACAGTGGTAAAAAGGAGAATATCAGGGAAAACTGGCAAGAAAGTTATGAAGAGGCCCAAGATATGATTGCCAATTCAAGATTTGAAGATGCCACGAATCTCTTGCTCTCCTGCTTTTACAGTTTGTTCTACTACAATTTGGTCAATGAGGAGATCGGTAAACCCATAACCGACGCCCTTTCACAGGCCTATGGTTTTGAATTTAGTCAGTCCGCCCCAATGCTTTTAGAGGGCATGCAAGCCATTATGGAGGATGAAATTACAGGAATGGATTTTGGCATGGACCTCTCAAAATTGATGGGCGAACAAATGCAACAATCCATGGCGATGATGCAACAAATGATGGCAAACTTTAAAACAAATTAAGCAAGGGATTATGGAAAACATAGAAAGTTCGGTATTCAAGATAAATACCGCAAACGGCACAGGTACAGGATTTTACCATAAAGAAAATGACGTTATCATTACCAATTACCATGTGGTGGCCGGTTGCCATACCGTTAGTATCGAAGGAAAAGATAAAAATAGGTACCTGACCAAAGTCTTGTATGTAAATCCGGGAAAGGACATTGCTTTTCTCAGGGCGGACAACCTTCCCAAACCTGTAGATACAGTAGTGCTGAATCATAGTACAATTTCACGTACACGCGATAAGGTAATCGTACTTGGCTACCCCTACGGCATGCCGTTTACGGTAACCGAAGGCATTGTTTCCAATCCCCGTCAAAGTATGGGCGGCAGCTATTATATTCAAACCGATGCCGCCATCAATCCCGGAAATAGCGGCGGCCCCGTCATCAATGAAAAAGGGGAATTGATCGGCATCGTAACCTCAAAATTCTCCGATGCCGATAATATGGGGTTTGCAATTCCTTTGGAAACGCTAAAAGAAGAATTGAAGGTTGCGGGTGAATTATCAAATACGTTTACCCTTGGCTGTTCCAACTGTGGGGGACTAATTGAAGAAAAGACCGATTATTGCCCCAATTGCGGCACCAACATCGACGAAAAACTGTTTGAGGAAATCGCCCTTTCAGATTTTAGCCTTAAAGTTGAGGAGGCCATCTCGAAATTAGGTATCGACCCCGTATTGGCAAGGTCAGGCTGGGAACGTTGGTATTTTCATCAGGGCAGTGCAGAGATTCGCATGTTCGTTTATGACAACAATTACCTATTCGCAACCTCGCCTTTAAACGATTTGCCGCGTAAAAATCTGGCGGAGGTATACGAGTACATTTTAACTGCCGATACGGAACCACACCGTTTGTCCATTTCTGACAATCAGATCTACCTCTCATATCGCATTCATATCAGTGACCTATATTCTAACCAAAAGGATCAAATATTGGAGAACCTGGCCCAGTTGGCCTTAAAGGCCGATGCGCTGGACAATATTTTCGTAAACGATTTCGGGGCTGAAATGACGCATTATAGTAAATAGAATCGGTCTAAGAGGCCACCATCCCTAAAAAAGTTAAACCCCAAAACTTTAATTATGAAAGCAACCCTTTTTAAAAGCCTGTTCATTGCGGCACTGGTCATTACTGCGAGTTGCTCCGATGATGAAAACACAGAGAGGGAAACCCCTGTAAGGGCAACTCAAGAAGCTTTAGCCCAATTGAGAAGTGCGGCACTTGAACATAAGGTACAGAACTTTCAAATTAATGCGGAACAGACCAATTTTTTTACGACCGAAAGCGGGGTAATGTTCGTTATCAACGGCAATTGCCTTTCAAGAAACGGTAATCCCGTAACGGGCATGGTCGACGTTCAAGTGGTCGAACTTTTCGAAAGAGGAACCATGCTGACCACCGATAAACCTACCATGGGAACCCTGCCCAATGGCGACAAGGCCCTATTGATTTCTGGAGGGGAATTTTTCCTCAATATCACCCAAGACGGTGAAAACGTTGATGAGGACTGTGATATCGTGGCCACCATCCCTTCTGATATTACGGGAGGGGCCGACACTGGAATGACCCTATGGAAAGGAAACGGTGGCGATCAAGACTGCGACGGCATTGATGATGATTGCGATGGTTTTGTATGGGACCAGAATGTTGATCCCAATGGCGACCCTATTGAGGCTGAGATTCAGAACGGCGATCAGGGCGAACGCTTCTATGTCGCTCCTTTCGGTGATTTTGGATGGACCAATGTAGACCGCTTTTTTAGCGACCCAAGACCAAAGACAACCATTTTAGTAGAGGTGCCTGAAGGTTTCAATGATGAAAACAGTAGGGTGTACCTAGCATACGTAGGTGAGCCCAATGCTTTGGCGTATTTGGACACCTATGATGCCACAACCGGACTTTTTAGTGAGCATTATGGGCAAATCCCTATCGGTTTGGAATGTCACGTGGTTTTCACAACTGAAGAAAATGGGCAATGGCTCTATGCCATAAAATCGGTCACCATTGCAGATGGCCAGACCATAGAAATTACGGATGCCGATTTGAATATTGCCACCGAAAGTGAATTGGAAGCCTTGATAAATGGCTTGCCTTAACAATAAAAAGGGAACCGCTAGAATTGAGAGGACCAATGATTCTACGTTATAAAATTTCGCAGCATGTCGCAATCTTCATTAAAGTTTGTGCTATGCTTTTCATTGCTCTAGTATTTGGTTCATGTAAAGCATTGTTACCTTCCCCTTTAGAAAAAGGAGCTTTTAAGACATTGGATTCCACGATATATCCATTTCAAGAAATTACGAATGAGGATGTTTCCAAATCCTTTTCAGAATTGCTTGAAGTTAAAGAAATACAGCTTCTAGAAGATTTTAAAAGGTCAACTTCAATGTTGGCGAATTTTTTTAAAGCGGAATGCCCAGGCTGTTCCAACAAGACAACCAACCTAAAACCCCTCTATAAAGTTGAAAAAGGAAAGTTTTTGCATTTCGGACTTCAAAGCGAAATGGGTGTAGAGAATTGGGTCTTTAAGAAAAACGGAAGGTTTGTGACCCGATTTTATATGTTTCAAGGAGATGCTCCGGAACAAATTGAGGAACAATTGAAAGACCTAAAAAACTTGGATCGTGTTGTGGAAGGGGTGTATCCTACGGCTATCAATTCAGGGAATGTATATCTGGAGTATGCCGAATATAGCAATACTACGGATTTTGACAACCAGTGGTATAAGCCCTCGTTTCCAACAAAACTTGGCTATACCATAGACCTTAAAAAGAGTTCAGATGTTCGCTTTAGTTTCAAGGGCGGGCTGTACTCCTTTCAAGAGACCAATAATGAAGAAGCGTATCAGATCATCAACTTTGTAGAACCCATGTTTTACGGCAATGCCGCAGCCATTGATGGGCCCCAGACCTATTCCTCGGTTACCGATGCCTTTTATGCCAACGCGACATTTTTCCTGTTTGATTTAAGAGAAGATGCCCAGGTATCCGTCCATATCGAATCAGAAACGGAAGAGGGTCAATACAAGTTTTCAATATTGAAAAATGAAAGATTCTATACGTTGAAAGAATACCTGAGCAAAAAGGGTGAACTATTTGGGTCATATAAAGCGTTACTGGACAAAGGAAGCTACTTGATTCGGGTGCTACATGAGAATGCGAATTTTGCAGAAATGCCTTTGTACACCGTTTATATAGCCAAAAATGCCCTGGATTTGCTTAAGCCGATGCAACCATTTTAATTATTCAAAGACCAAGCTTGTGTTCATAGTATTGCTCATATTACTGCTCATCATCGCGATTCTGCTTCTACTGCTTTGCTTTCGGTTGTTCAAATGGACCCTAAAAAGTAAAAAGCGGGTTCAGGTAGCCCTAATCGTGTTTGTTATTGGCGGCATGTCACTCGTTATCAACCATTTCTTTTTTAAAAATATGCGGTTTATTCAATCTGAAGTATATCCAAATCTGTACTTGGTCAAATATCCGGATAAGGACTATTCTGTAGTAGAAAGGGCCATCCAAGAAAAAATTAAGGAGCACCTGCAGACCGAGCATAAAAAGGGAAAACCACTGGCCTATACCGATGAAAACGGCATTTACTTTTATGAATACGGAGGCTTCACCTTTGGTTTTTTGGGAGAAGCGGGTACTGGTTATTTTATTGACCATGAAGAGGACTTAGGGGGCTTTGTATCCGAAGAATTGGGCATGTACACGAACTACCGTTTGGCCGAATTTTATTATGACCCTTGTGCACAAGATTCGACCTTGGTCTGTGGTGAAATCGGTTGGTACAAAGAAGGGGAGTATTTCAAGGCGGATAGCCTTATCAATATGGTTTCGATTCAAGTTCAACCTAAAACCAAGATTCAACAGTGAAATTACCATCTGCTATTTTAATTCTGTTATTGTTGTCTTGCGGACAAGGAAACAAAGAGACCAATCCCATAGAACGGACAAAGGGTAAAAGGGAAACTGAGAGTCAACGCGTAAAAGAAGACGCTCGGGAAACCCAAACCCTATCAAACGAAAAGGGGGTAAGGGAAATCAACATCCAAAATCTATATAAGGCTATGGAGGATAAGGATGAGGTAGAATTTCTGAGGCAATTTCCTGAAGACTACCAACAGTTTCAAAGTTATTTTGGGTGGAACGCGCAAGAAGACGCACCCCACGAATTGTACGAACACAGTGTGCATTACATTGAATATTTGTTTTATCTGTTGCGCACCAATAAATACCCCAGCTACGAAAAGAAAATTATAGCTATTTGTGAGGATGGCCATTGGGAAGCCGATGGGGTCAATTACTTTCAGAACCATGTAGTAAACTATATCAAAGAAAATGATACGTATTATTTAATGAACGAGCTAAGTAACGACAAAGCAAAATCCGTCCTTTTCTTCCTTTTTGATGGGCCACATCCAAAATTCGATGCCGATTTTGCCTCCCACTTGAGTCCGTCCAAAAAAGAAATACTGGAAGAATTGTTCGAAACAAGTTTTTACGACCATAATGAAAATCCGGATCCTATTTTACCAGATCCCGAAAAACCCGATTTGATGGATGATGAAGGATCGATCCATTATGCCGTTTCCGATTTTGAAGGAAGTGAGCACTATTTTATCAGGGATATTGATATAAATAATGATGGCAAGTTGGACAAAATTGTAAGTGCAGCGCGGTACCAAGGTGATGAACTATTTCTTTTTGAAAATGTTGGTGATGAATACCAACATAGATTGAAAACAACTAATTTTTCAGAGGATGGAGGCAACCAGATTGTAGATGTGGTTGCAAAAAAGGGTGGTTTTTTCATTAAAACGGCATTTTTGGATGGGGGACTTCTAGAGGCCGATTACCACATTACCTTTAAAAACAACGCTTGGGTACTTGCCCATACCGTTTACAGAACCCAAAGCAGCAATCAAGAAGATGCCTTTATCTATGTCTGCAATGTGGTACAGGAATTGAATCTCGAAGATGCCGATTTTTTTGAGAGACTAAAAGGCATGCCGTACGAAACCGACAGGGAAAGGCTTTGCACCAAAGAAAAAATGAATTAAAAGCAACACAATGCGCATTGCAAAACATCTTTTCACCTACCTGTTCTGGACGATGTTGTCCTTGTTCATGGGCATTGTTTATATGCGTCTATTATTGGGCGATATCGCCGAGGATGAAAGTATAGGAGGTTTTGGCTACCTATTAAAAGTTTTCTATCTACATGGCTTGTTTTTTATCGGTTTGCCCTTTGGAGCCATTATAGCCCTTTTATTCATTGCTATTGATTGGTTTTTTCTTAGTAAAAAACGCAGACCAAGGGCCAATAGAACCCTTATACGCATTGCTTTGCTGTTGGCTATAACGGTTTTCGTAGCCATAGTCCACTATGTTTTAGAAGTTGTGATCGATGTTATTTAAATGAGAAAATGAAATATCTGCCCATTTTACTGATACTATTGCTCTTTTCCTGCCAGCAAGGTGCCAAGAATATAAAAACTCCTGAAACAGGGGTGGAGCAGCTAGAAGCAATTGAAAAGCAAATTGATACGCTTGACACGAATCAAATTCCAATACAGGTAGAAAGTCCATTACGGCCAAATGAAACCCTTATTTTGAACAAAACGTATATCGACACCCTAGAATTCAACGACTATAACGACGACTACGATTATCGATATCTTATTGGGAAAAAAAATGGTGCCGAGGTTTCCTTGGTCTATAATTGGGATTGGTTCGATAATAATGATTACAATTTTTTACAGGGCGATGTAATTGAAGTGCAATGGAAAATGGACAGCATCTCGATGCCGGGCGACCGAGAATCCGTAGCTATTGCTGAAATAGCCTTGGATGCCAAGAAAATAGTATCGTCCAAAGGGCCCTTTCAATTTTTAAAAAGAAAGAATGCTTATGATGAAGCAGTAAAAGACACTATCAGTACCATAGTCATCAACCATAGTTATTTACACAATATCACACCCCCCGAAAAAGCGGCCTTGGCCTTTGTGGCCTATGACATTGGTAACGAATGTGAACAAGGCTATGATTCAGAAGGTAACGAACGTGTGCTCTGGTGCCGAATTGTTTCGGCCTTGGATTTGGACCATCAATGCTCTGACAAGCAATTGAACTTTTTACGAAAGTGGTTTTTCAAAGATGCCGCCGCGATGGATAAGCCGAAACGTTGCCCTACGATTCCCAATACGGCAACCGTACAGACCACTTTTGATGAGATTCTCATTCAAACCGATGCATCTAAAAAAACGATTACGGTCGATTATAAAGTAACTGGAATCAATATGCGTGAGTCAAGTTCATGGCACCGCTCCCAGACCGATGTTTTTAAATATGATTCGGAACATATCATTTTGCTCGATTCCAAAAAATCGGATGTATCAGAAGATGAAATAAGCATGAACCCGGATTCCCCTGAAAACATCGACCCGCAAAACTTCGCTATGGCGCTCATGGAATACATACTGAACGAATGGAAGAAAAAAGCCGATTACAATAACCTTACAATCACTTTCAGCAGCAATATTTTAAACATTAAAGGCGAGGATGGCTTTACCTTAAGCAATTACGATTTTAACGAGATGGTCATCAATGGTACAGAAGACCCACAAGTAATATACCTAACCATTGGCAATGAAGGTGGCGGCGGGGGCGGTAATGTAGTGCTGGAAGAGACCTACAGTTTGACCGTTTTAGATGCAGAGGAATTTGACATTAGGCACGTAGAAACCAAATAAGTGGACTAAAAATGAGCGTGAAATATAGCTTCTACGTGCTAATTTTTGTGCTTTTGTCCTGTGGACAAAAGACAAACGATTTTTATCAGGGTGTAGTATTGGATGAAAACAATATACCCCTAGAGAATGTAACCGTTTTTGAAGAATATGTCGAAGAAAATAGCACCAAAACGGACAATAAAGGATACTTCAAATTAAATCGAACGCCCAATTGGATTTTAAGTTTGGTATTCGTAAAAGAGGGTTATAAGACCGATACCATTCCTACTGTTTGGGCACATGGCGAACAGGTCAACTATCAATTTATAAAGAACGACACAACCCAAGTCCGATTAAAAAAGGAAAATTCAAACTGAAGTTATGGGATACAAAAATCTTTATGCAGCGCTTGCACTTTTAATGATTTCATGCGGCCAAACTACCAAAGACAGCAAAAATCAAATGCCACAAGATGAGTTAAATACGGTAAAAGACAGTACGGCCAACCGGATGGCATCGATTGTAAACAATACCGTAACGCTCACTTTTGACGAAATTGTTGCCCTTGCCCCATCTAAAAAACTACCCCATATAGAAACTACCCATTTTGACAGTTTTACAGAAGATAATCCCGATGGAATAGATGTTAAAGCGTTGAAATTGAACAACATTTATGAAAATTTTGATGATAAGCAGCATTACTACAAGGCGATTTCCCTGTATAAGCTTCCTCTGAACACTAATTTTCACACCCTTGTCGTAACCGTACAACATGGAGAACATGAGATGGAAACCATACTGATCAACTACGATACCGATGGAAACATCATCGACCATAAACCCGTTGCTTTTGATGAAATCGCCGAATCTATGTCAAGGACCGTCTCAAGGATCAGCGAAAACAAACTGACCATACACGGGATTTTTTGGGACAATGACAAAGAAGTTCAAGAAATCGAATTAGAAATAACCGGTGATGGTAACATTGAACATATAGACACAAAAAAATTGAACGATGCCTTTGAAAATTTTGCATTGATCGATGGTGTTCTTACCAACTTAAAACTAGATTGGGTGCAAACAAAAACCAATCTCATTTCCTCGGCACCGCACCCCGATAATCCAAAAGAAACCATCATTGTCATCCCTGAGATCGTAGATGAGGGCGATCATTATTTTGACCTGAACAGCCACATTGTAGTGGTTGATAACCACTCTGGAAAAATAACACACAAGTATTTTGAAAGCCATGAAACAAACCAATGGGTTTCAGATGCCATTGAATTGGATGGTCTTCAAATAGACCCGAAACCCTACAAGATTGCCGAAGATAAAATGGCCTTTGGGGTTACCGTTTCCCATTTTGGATCTTCTAGGGTAAATCCGTATTCAAATAAAATGTTGTCACTATTCATAAAATCAGGTGATAGTCTGCTTAAAGTACTATCCGATTACGCCATAGCAGATTATGGTGGGGAATGGGACGGCGATTGTGATGGTGAATTTAATGAGACGAAAAAAAGTCTTAGGATGGGCCAGGAAAAAACCAACGGCTATTTTGATATCTGGGTCGATAATGAAAAATCGTATACCCATAGTTTTAAAGATAAAAACGGGGATTGCCTTTCAGAGATGAAGCTTGATCCCAAAACCACAATTTTAAAATTTAATGGCTGGCGATACTCGGAATATGATACCGAAACTATTGCCTATTCTGAATACGCTCCGAACAAAAGAGAGAATGTTCGGTTGGAAAATGTCCACGTGGGTCACGCATTTCAAATGGAACCTTTTATCCTTTTGTCTGGACTGTATATGCCCAAAGACGGAAAAATAGTATTTCCTGATACTGAAACCGATAACGGTTATCGATTGTTCCTATTGAACGAAGACAACGAAATACACTATATATCAAAAGGTTTCGGGGATTTGTACCATTTTGAACCCCATTTTTATAAAAGCGAAGCTTCTGATAAAACCATCATAATTTGTCAAATGGGCTTTGAATATCCATTTGGCGGCGAAGTTTTCATCTATCAGGATGAAAAGATAGAGCATGTGGGAACGCTGGATATTGAAGGATACGACCCCGAGCAAAACGGCACTAATTATTTGACTGAAATCATTGAAATTAAGGAAGGTAAAGCGGGTATTGAATTTTCCTTTAAAGCGAACAAATTAATACGAAATCCAGGTGGAGAACAAGAGCAGGTAATTGCCAACCATAATGTACGGTATGCGTACAAGAACAATGAACTAACATTACTCCTAAACAACGAATGAGGCTTAAAAGTGCTTTTTTTTTACGGATGGTTTTAGGGATTCATGTGCTTTCTGCCCAAGTGGATTCCATGTATCCTGAATTACCCAAATCAGGAAAGGAAATGCACGATTTGATTCCCGATGGCTGGCAGGTACTCTCGCAGGCCTCAGGGGACCTTAACAGAGATGGATATGTAGACCTGGCCTTTGCTATACAAAGCCCCGTAAAAAAGACGATTCAATACACCGATGATATTGAAAACGATACAATAGTTACAAGTCCCAGAACATTGGGCATCTACTTTGGTAAACGCAATGGAAAGTTTAAAAAAGTATTGCAATCCAACACCTTAATCATCAATCGAAAAACACCGGCAATGGATGAGCCTTTTAAGGGGGTGTATATTCTACCAAACGGTGACCTTCAACTAGATTTCTATATATGGCCATGCAGGGAATGTACCTCATGGACTTCCCATGAATACCTTTTTAGGTATCAAAATAGGGCGTTTGAACTCATCAAGTATGAAGAAAACGTAACCCAAAGAGTCTCTGGAGAAGATATCCATTACAGTGTCGATTTTCTAAACGGAAGCATGAAAACCATCACCGAAACCAGGACTGAGGATGACGAACGAGAATATCTTGAGGAAGAAGTGAAATTTGAGTTACAACAGTTAAAATCGATAAAAACCTTGGTTAAACCCTTTGAATGGGAATTCCAACAACTACGAATCTGAATATCCAACCTTTGAAAATCAGTATCATCATTATGGGATTTTTGGCTCTGATAAGCATCACCGGCATAATCATCAACAACAAAATTATCGCCAGAAAGAACCAAGTCGCACAGGCCTTTGGCAGCATTGAAATCTATCTCAAAAAAAGGTTTGATTTGATTCCGAACCTTATCGCCTTGCTGAACAAATTGTGACGCATGAAAGGAAACCTTGATTAAAATCACCGAACTGCGCAGTACCATTGAAAAAGCCTCTGGGGCCAATGAAAAAATAAGGGCCTCAAACGAGCTATCTCAAATTATGAGCAGTTTGAACATCAATGTAGAAAACTATCCCGATTTAAAGGCGGATAAACAATTCGCAAACATCGAATTTGAACTGTCCGATATTGAAGACCAGATATCCGCTTCGAGAAGGGCGTACAATGCCGCTGTGACAAGTTACAACAACAGTATACAGATGTTTCCCGCAAGCATTATCGCCAGCATCCGAAAAGACAAGATCAAAACCTTATTGGATATTCCAAAATCCGACCAAAAAGAAATCGATATCAATCAACTTTTAAACCAATAGAAACATGCAAATGTTCGAAAATTTACCCTGGTACGGGTATGTGATTTTGGCAGTCGCCATTGCTTCTTATGCCATTCGCTATTTTAAGATTGCAAAGAAAGAATACGATGCGCCTGATAAAATAAAGGCAAAATTCAGAAAATCGCCAAACAATAAACTCAATGATGAACAACAGTTTGCCATAGCGTTGTATACGCCCATTGCCGAATGGTGGAAAGCCCAAACCGATACCCTATCATTTCTGACCGCAAAAGAGATTAAGCCCTATCTGGAAGGTTGGGGCATAGATACAATCGAAGGCTACTGGGATTTGACCGAGTATTTTATGAAAGATGGTCGCCGGTGGTACTTTGATTTTATCCAATGCATGATTGAAAAAGAGCCACAAGAAAAATGGGATGAACTAATGGACAAAAAATTCGGCAACAATGAACGGGCCCATCGTTATTTAAAGGCTTTAAGTTCGGGTGAAGCCATAAACACTTTAAAGCAAAAAGGCTTTATCACGTTTGATTCCGAATTACAGCTTGGTGTTGCAGGTTACGATGCGGCGGTATTGGCCGGCCAGGCACTTTCCCTGGAACAATATGGGGTGTCAAATACCCCGAGAACTACGATAAGCTTATTATAGATTAATACTTTTTGATGTACAGGTGCTGTCCCATCTAAAAAAAGCATTGGTTTACGATAGTGGTACAAAGAGGGATTTTTGAATTGGGCATTTTGGGCCCTAACTTACCCTTGTTTGTAGATAGGTAGAAGATTGAAAAATAGAAATCAGAAATTTAGTATAGAAAGTCAAAACGTTAAAGCGCAATTTGTTGTACCTAAGTTGTACCTGAAGCAAAAAAGCCAAGAATGTGAATCCTTGGCTTTCCTTTTGTACTCGAGGCGGGAATTGCCTTCGGCGAGTCCCCTTCAAACTTGTTGAAAATAAAAAAGCCAATCCTATTATGATTGTTTTTTTGTTCTTCAAGCTTTTCGCAAATGTGATTCGCTCAACCTTTCATAACAAAAAAGTCGTGATAAATTTCACGACTTTTCTACTTATAAGTACTCGAGGCGGGACTTGAACCCGCACGGGCAAATGCCCACAGGATTTTAAGTCCGGCGTGTCTACCAATTCCACCACTCGAGCGTGTCCTCCATGGCAAAGGAGGGCTGGACTTAAACAAAAAAACGCCGACAAGCAGCGTTTCCATTGTTGAGCGAAAAACGGGATTCGAACCCGCGACCTCCACCTTGGCAAGGTGGCGCTCTACCAACTGAGCTATTTTCGCGTTTAAAAGAACGTGCTACCGCATTGCGATAGCGAGGGCAAATTTAATACAATTCTGTAAAAGACAAAGAAATTTTATCCGAAAAACAAGCTGAATCTTCTATCGGGTTTTAGACTTGAAGGGTTTAAAAATTAAGAAGTCGCCTTTTTGTTTTTGGTCAAAAGCCGTTTGATCTCATTGAGCTTCATAAGGGCCTCGACAGGGGTAAGTGTATTGATGTCGAGATGGGTTATTTCTTCCTTGATTTCTTCCAGCAACGGATCATCAAGATTGAAAAAACTAAGCTGCATTTCATTTTGAACGGATTGTAGCTTGTCTGTAAGTTCTTCACTGGAATGCGACTTTTCGAGCTTCTTCAATATTTTGTTGGCCTTATGTATGACCTGTTGCGGCATACCGGCCATTTTGGCCACATGGATGCCGAAGCTGTGTTCGCTACCGCCTGGGGTCAGCTTCCGTAAGAAAAGCACGTTGTCTTTAAGCTCTTTGACTGATACATTGAAATTTTTGATGCGCTCAAAGGTGGCGCTCATTTCGTTGAGCTCATGATAATGCGTTGCGAACAATGTTTTTGCCCGGGCGGGATGTTCATGCAGGTATTCTGAAATGGCCCATGCGATACTGATACCGTCATAGGTACTGGTGCCACGGCCGATTTCATCCAAAAGCACCAGGCTCCGTTCTGACAGGTTGTTGAGTATGGATGCCGTTTCGTTCATCTCGACCATAAAAGTAGATTCGCCCATTGAAATGTTGTCGCTTGCCCCGACACGCGTGAATATTTTGTCGACATAGCCAATGGTGGCGGCTTCTGCGGGAACAAAACTGCCCATTTGGGCCAATAGTACGATCAGGGCCGTTTGCCGCAGTATGGCCGATTTGCCGCTCATGTTGGGTCCTGTGATCATAATGATCTGCTGTGTATCACGGTTCAAATTGACATCATTGGCAATATAGGCTTCGCCCAAGGGCAATTGTTTTTCTATGACAGGATGGCGGCCATTCGTAATTTCAATGGCTGTGGAATCGTTCAAAACGGGTTCGACATACTTATTTTCAATGGCTAATTGGGCGAAACCACAGAGACAATCCAATTGGGCGATCAGTTGGGCATTGTTCTGAACATGGTCTATATACTCTTGCATCCAGACGATGAGCTGTGAAAACAATTGTTGCTCCAAACTTAAAATGCGTTCCTCGGCGCCCAGAATTTTGGCTTCGTACTCCTTGAGTTCTTCCGTAATATAGCGCTCTGCACTGACCAAGGTTTGTTTTCGGACCCACTCCTCGGGTACCTTGTCCTTATGGGTGTTGCGCACTTCGATGTAATAACCGAATACGTTGTTGGAGGCTATTTTCAGGGAAGAAATTCCGGTACGCTCGGTTTCCCGCTCGAGCATTTGGTTTAAATAGTCTTTGCCTGAAAAGGCGAGGTTTCTCAACTCATCAAGTTCTTCGGAATACCCGTCGGCAATGGTTTTTCCTTTGGAGATAAGAACGGGGGCCTCTTCATGGATTACTTCCTTGATTTTCCCGCGAAGCATTTCGCAGGCATGCAATTGGTCCCCGATAAGTTTGAGGGCCTCATTGTCACTTTGTGAGACATGCTGCTTGACAGGTACGATCACTTCTAACGAATTCTTGAGTTGTACCACTTCTTTCGGATTGATTTTTCCCGTGGCCGTCTTTGAGATCAACCGCTCCAAATCACCGATTTGTTTGAGCCATTGTTGCAGTTTTTGCAAAGAAGTGTCGTTTTTTGATAAATACGAGACCACTTGGTGCCTTCTGCGTATTTTTTCGATATTTTTCAACGGCAGTGCCAACCATCTTTTGACCAAACGACCGCCCATGGGCGAAATGGTCTTGTCGATAACATCTAAAAGGGTAACGGCATTGACGTGGGTCGAATGGTAGAGTTCCAGGTTTTTAATGGTGAACCTATCCATCCAGATGTATTCTTCTTCGGCGATCCGTTGCAGTTTGTTGATATGCTGTAATTGCCGGTGTTGGGTTTCCGATAGGTAATGCAACACCACCCCCGAGGCGATTATGCCCTGTGTCAAATGGTCGACCCCAAAACCCTTTAATGTGGCGGTCTTAAAATGACCGGTTAGGGTTTCGCCGGCATAATCCTCTTGAAAGACCCAATCTTCCAAATAAAAGGTATGGAATTGGTTGCCAAACAGCTCTAAAAATTCCTTTTTATGCGCTTTGGACACCAAGATTTCGTTGGGGACAAAATTTTGCAGCAATTTATCGATTTGCTCTTCGGTACCTTCCGAGGTGAAAAACTCTCCGGTCGAAATGTCCAAAAAAGAAACGCCCAGCAGTTTTCGTCCAAAATGGACGGCACACAAAAAGTTATTGGTTCTAGCGCTTAGAATATCGTCGTTGAGGGCAACACCGGGCGTTACCAATTCGGTAACCCCACGTTTAACGATGGTCTTGGTCTGCTTGGGATCTTCCAGCTGATCACAGATGGCGACCCTTTGGCCGGCCTTTACCAGTTTTGGCAAATAGGTGTTCAGGGAATGGTGCGGAAATCCGGCCAATTCGGTTCTGTCACCGCCATTGTTTCTGTGGGTAAGTATAATACCCAATATTTTGGAGGCCTTCACGGCATCTTCACCGAAAGTTTCATAAAAATCCCCGACGCGGAATAGCAAGAGCGCATCAGGATGTTTGGTCTTGATGGTGTTGTATTGCCTCATTAAAGGGGTTACCTTTTTTGTCTTAGCCTTTTGCGCCACTTCTGATTATCTCTCTATTTTTGTCGAACGATAAATATATGGTATTCTCTATGCGATTTGAATTATTGTTGATATTTCAAAGCCGATAGTTGAAAAGTATTGCAATGCGAAAGTTAAAAAATGAGGAGCTGGATCGACTGAGCATCGATCAATTCAAGAACGTTGAAAAAATCCCATTGACCATTGTGCTTGACAATGTTCGAAGTCTCAACAATATCGGTTCGGTATTCAGAACGGCCGATGCCTTTTTGATAGAAAAGATCTATTTATGTGGAATTACGGCCACACCGCCGAATAAGGATATTCGTAAAACGGCCCTGGGAGCGACTGAAAGTGTTGTATGGGCTTATGCCGAAGATACTTTACAACTTGTTCAACGATTGAAATTGGAAGGAAAAACCACCTTGGCGATCGAACAGGCCGAAGGTGCCACTATGCTGAATGACTTCAAGATAGAAAAAGGGCGCAGCTATGTATTGATTTTCGGTAATGAGGTCAAAGGAGTACAACAAGAAGTGGTCGACTTGTGTGATGGCGTTATCGAAATTCCACAGTTCGGCACCAAGCATTCATTGAACATATCGGTAAGTGTGGGCGTAACGCTATGGAATTTTTGGTCGAAGACCAAAAAATGAAAAGCCCGACAATGTCGGGCCTTTGGTATAGTTTGAGTTAGTTAGTTCTCGAATTAGAGATGCGCAATTACGTAAATACATTTCTCATACGCAAGAAATTTGCCAAAATTATGTTAATTCAATTGTCGCAGGGCATGGTTTTGAATCGAGGTGACAATGGCCTCGTAATCTTCTTGACGTTCTAAAAAATCCATTTCGCTGATATCGATGATCAAACTGTTCGGCTGCTGATAACCCTTGATATAATCAAAATAGGCACGGTTTATTTTTTCCAGATAGTCGGGTTTTATCTCTTGTTCGTAATCCCTTCCCCGCTTCTTGATATTTTCCAAAAGGCGTTGAGTAGTCTGGTACAAAAAGACGTAGATCCTGGGTTTTTTGACTTCTTTGTACATGAAGTCGAAAATTTTTCGATAGAGGGTGAACTCTTCTTTTTGTAGGGTAACCTTGGCAAAAATGAGCGATTTGAAAATGTCGTAATCGCTGATCATGAAACTTTTAAAAAGGTCATATTGTGACGTATCATCGGAAAATTGTTGATAACGGTCCGCCAAGAATGACATTTCCAAAGGAAAGGCATAACGGCTTGGATCGTTATAAAAATTGGGTAGAAAAGGGTTGTCGGCAAAGCGTTCCAAAACCAGTTTTGCATTAAACTCCTTGGCCATTTTATTCGCCAACGAGGTTTTTCCCGCCCCGATGTTTCCCTCAATGGCGATGAACTCGATTTTAGAGAAAAGTGCTTCCCTGTTTTTGAAAAGTATATTTTCCGTCTTGGTCAAAACACTTTTGTCAATACATTCCTGTAACAGGTTACGGGTGTCTTTTTTTAAGATCGGATGATAGAATTGGGGGGCGATATCGGCAAGTGGCCTGAGTACAAAACGCCGTTCGTGCATTTTTGGGTGCGGTACCGTAAGCGTCAGTGTATTGACGATTTCAGCATTGAAAAATAAGATGTCGATATCTATGTTTCTTGACTCGTAACCCTGGGTTTGGCTGTGACGGGTTCTTCCCATGTTCTTCTCGATATCGAGTACCTCGTTCAAAATTTGGTGTGCCGGTAAGGTTGTTTGAAGGCCCACGCATATGTTCAAAAAGTCACCGCCGTCAAACCCCAAGGCGGGACTTTGGTAAATTTTTGAAATCATGGTGACCTGCCCAACATTTTTTGATAACAAAAAAACTGCCTGTTGCAAATGCTCGAGCCTTTTGTCAAGGTTGCTGCCCAAAGAAAGATAAACTGTATTTGCGTCGCCCATGATATTTTGGCAAAGTAAGCAAAACTAGTTGACATGAATTCACAGGTTTTTGAGATTCGTAATCCGAATCGTATCGGGCAAGTGTAACAATGGTTATCTTTGACAATCTTTTAATACGCATTGATGAATTTTCTAAGAAACCTTTTGGCCGCAATTTTAGGATGCCTTATCGCATTTGGAATGCTGTTTGTCATGTTTTTGATTTTTGTAAGCTTGTTGGGGAGCGCCGATGAAGGAATCAACATCAAGAACAATTCGGTACTTGAACTACAATTGCAACGCCCAATAAACGATTATGTAGGCAGTAAGGATGAAGACCCGTTCATCGGCCTATTCGAACAGAATCAAGGGCTTGATGAAATTTTACATGCCATTGAAGTTGCCAAAGACGATGATGATATCAAAGGAATAAGTTTGAACAATAACTTTGTAATGGCGGGCCTTGCACAGACCCAGTCAATTCGAAAGGCTTTGGAGACTTTCAAGAAAAAAGGCAAGTTCGTTTATGCCTACGGCGATTTTTATACACAGAAAGATTATTATTTGGCCAGTATTGCCGATTCAATTTATTTGAATTCTGTCGGAGTATTGGACTTCAAAGGACTGGCCTCCGAAGTGTTGTTCTTCAAAGATTTACAGGAAAAGACCGGTGTGAAAATGGAAGTCATTCGTCATGGTAAGTACAAAAGTGCCGTTGAACCCTATCTGGAGAATGAGATGAGCGAGGCGAACCGCACACAGATCCGGGAATTGATAGGGTCTTTATGGAGTTCGATGCTTTCCGAGATTTCGGAAGGGCGAAATCTTAGCGAATCGGAGCTCAACAGTATAGCGGATACCTTGGGAGGACGAAATCCGGAATATGCCAAACAAACAGGGTTGATCGACGGTGTGCTCTTCTATGACCAATACGAGGCAAAATTGAAAAATGCGCTAGACTTGCAACCTGAGGAGGATTTGAACTATGTTGCCCTTGAAGATTATGTAAGACGTTCGAATAAGAAGGTCACGAAAAAGGGGGCTGATAAAGTTGCCGTGGTCTTTGCCCAAGGAGAGATACTGTATGGCGAGGGTGGCCCCGACCTTATCGGCCAGGGTATCATTACCAAGGCCCTGGTAAAGGCACGTGATGACGATTCGGTTAAGGCGGTAGTTCTACGGGTCAATTCGCCAGGGGGCAGTGCTTTGACCTCTGATATTATTTGGCGCGAGATCGAGTTGGTCAAAGAAAAGAAACCGGTAGTGGTTTCAATGGGAAATGTGGCCGCTTCGGGCGGATACTATATCGCTGCGGGTGCCGATAAGATTTTTGCCGAACCTACTACCATAACCGGTTCGATAGGTGTTTTCGGTACGGTACCCAATATTCATAAACTTGCCTCCGACATCGGAATCAATGCAGAACAGGTGGGTACGAACAAAAATTCGGTCGATTATTCCCTATTCGAACCCATGTCAGACGAGTTTAGAAACGTCGTTCAAGAAGGAATTGAATCCACATACAGTACATTTTTGGAGCGTGTGGCACAAGGTAGGGGCATTTCGGTAACCGAGGTCGATAGTTTGGCCCAAGGTCGTGTATGGAGTGGGGTCGATGCAAAAAGAATCGGGTTGGTCGACGAATTGGGCACTCTAGAAGATGCCATTTCCGCGGCAGCGAAAATGGCGGGACTTGAAGAATATGGCATTCGAAAGCTGCCCAAGTATAAATCGGGCTTCGAACGCATGCTAGAGGATCTTGCGGGTGCCGGTGCAAGGGCCAAGCAAGAATTGATTCAAGATGAAATAGGTCCAGAGGCCTACTCCATTTTCAAAGAGTTAAAATCGGCCATGGAACAAAAAGGTGTTCAGGCTAGGATGCCATTTGTGATCAATATCAAATAGGTGATGACCCAGAAAGACAAAAGGCTGGCCCATAAGATTTATCTCTATTTAGGTGCCTTGTTCATTACTTCACTAGTGGTCTCGAACCTTATTTTTCAAAAATTCTTCTATTGGAAACCCTTCGGTGATGTTACCGTTTTCGGGGCGTCGCTTTTTGAAGTTTCGGTGGGTATTCTGCCCTATCCGATTACTTTTTTGATAACCGATTTGATTTCAGAGATTTTTGGAAAAAAAAAGGCCAACCAGATCGTCACCGCGGGCATTTTTGCCTCTTTTTTTTCGATGGGCATCGTTCTGGTCGCCAATGTGGCCCCGGCGATTCCTTCATCCCCTATCGACGATGCACTTTTCAATAAGGTCTTTGCGCTTTCGCCGATAGCTGTGCTGGCTTCGATGATCGCCTATCTATGCGCTCAATACGTCGATATTGCGATCTATCATTTCTGGAAAAAAGTGACCAATGGAAAACATCTTTGGCTGCGCAATAATTTTTCAACCTTCCTTTCCCAATTTATCGATACGTTCACCGTAGTAGGGTTGTTATGCGTTTTTGGGGTACTGCCTTGGAGTCTTTTTGTCGGTCTGGTCATAAGCGGGTTTATTTTTAAGATTTTTATAGCATTTATAGACACCCCTTTTCTCTATTTCTTCGTATATCTGTTAAGAAAACGATTTGATCTTGCCGTTGGTGAGGAAATCGACTTGGAAGCATAATATTAATCGCTTTTTCAAGTTCTTTAGAAAGACCCCAAGTACATGAAAAAGAAAATCTTACGAATTATCGCTATCGTTCTACTACTGATCGTTGCCGTTTTGGTAGCCGCACCCTTCATTTTGGAGGCAAAGATCGGTGATATTATCAAGAACAATGTTAACAGTAATGTCAATGCGACTTTTGATTTCAAGGATGCCGATCTAAGCCTTATCAAAAGCTTTCCCAATGCCGAATTGGGCCTGCATGGTGTGTCACTTGTCAATAAGGCTCCGTTTGAAGGCGACACTTTGTTCGCGGCCAAAGACATAAGTTTGACGATGGGTATCGGTGAACTCTTCAAGAGTGCGGGAGAAGCAATTGTCCTGAAAAATCTATCGGTCGACGGGGCCAAGATCAATGTGAAGGTCAATGAAGAAGAGACCGCCAATTATGAGATAGCCAATGAAGATGGTAATGAAGAGTTGGAGTCTTCCGAAGGTTTTACCTTAGACCTTCAATCGTATGAAATAACAAATTCAGAGGTTATTTATGACGATAGGGCCGCCAAAGTATATTTGATGGTTTCCGATATTCAACATAGCGGTACGGGCGATCTCTCGGCCGTAACATCCGAATTGGATACCAAGACCGATGCCCTGGTCACTTTTGAATTGGACAGTACCAACTACCTCAATAAAAATGCGATTAAATTGGATGCCCTGATCGGTATCGATTTAAAAGAGGATAAATACACCTTTTTGAAGAACGAGGCTTTGGTCAATCAGTTGCCTTTGATCTTCGACGGGTTCGTAAAAGTGAACGAAGACAATCAAGAGGTCGATATCAGTTTTAAAACGCCTTCATCCGACTTCAAAAACTTTTTGGCCGTGATTCCGGAAGCATATTCCAAGAATATCGAAAATGTGGAAACATCCGGAGATTTTATCGTTGAGGGCCAGTTCAACGGCATAGTTGACGAAGAGCACATTCCTAAATTCAACATCAAGATCAATTCTGAAAACGCTTCGTTCAAATATCCCGATTTGCCCAAGGCGGTGAGCAATGTCTTTATTGATACGAAAATCATCAATACCACAGGAATTTCCGAAGATACTTATGTCGATATCGATAAACTTTCTTTTATGATCGATCAAGATAGGTTCAATATGGTGGCCAACATCAAAGAACTTATGGGAAATACGAAAGTAAATGCCCATATCGATGCCAAGATGAACTTGGCCAATATCGCAAAGGCGTATCCCGTGCCTACCGATCTTGACCTGAAAGGACTGCTCGATGCAGATGTGACCACTACTTTCGATATGGCATCCGTTGAGCAAAAGCGATACGAAAACACAAGTACTAACGGTAAAATGAGCCTTCGTGATTTCGAATACAATTCTGCCGAAATGGCGAATCCCGTTATGTTAAGTTCCGTGGCGATGACCTTTAATCCGAAAACGGTGACCTTGAACGAACTGAACGGAAAAACCGGCCAGACCGATTTCAACGCTACGGGTACGATCAATAACCTGCTTGGCTACCTGTTCAACGATGAGCAGGTAGAAGGTAATTTTGACCTGAAATCGAACACCTTCGCATTGAACGATTTTATGGTCGAGGAAGAACCCGTCGAATCTGGGGAGACTGCTACGACCGATTCAAAAACGACTTCCACCGAAGAAAAAATAAAGATACCTTCTTTCTTGGATGCCAATATCAATGCTTCGGCCAATACCGTACTTTATGACAATCTGACTTTAAAAGATGTCAAGGGAAACCTTCGCATAAAGGACGAAAAAGCTACGCTCAGCAACATGACCTCGTCTTTGTTCGACGGAAAAGTGGATTTCAACGGAGAGGTCTCTACCAAGACCGAAACGCCGACTTTCGCCATGAAATTGGGAATGAATCAGTTGCAATTGGGAGAGACTTTTAAGGCTTTGGAGCTTTTTGATGTCTTGGCCCCGATAGCAAGTGTACTGCAAGGAAAATTTAATTCCGATATCACATTGTCCGGTAGTCTTACCGATGATTTTACGCCCGACCTGGCCCATCTTTCGGGGAAAGTTCTGGCCGAGGTCTTGGCTACCGATATAGATACCGAAAAAGCGAACGTGTTGAAGGCCTTGAGCACCAAACTTGATTTTATCAAGATGGACAAGCTCGATTTAAAGGGATTAAAAACAGCGCTGAACTTTGAGAATGGTATCGTAACGGTCAAACCCTTCACCATCAAATATGATGATATTGCCATAAATGTGGATGGTAACCATACCTTTGATAAAAAACTGAACTACAAAGCCACGTTGCAAGTGCCGGCCAAATATTTGGGAAGTGAAGTGAACAACTTGATCGCCAAGATCGATGATGAATCCCTTAAAGATTTGACCATTCCGGTGGTGGCGAATATAGGGGGGGGCTATTTGAGCCCTACTGTTACGACCGATTTGACATCTGGCATCAAAAACCTGACGGCCCAACTCGTCGAGGTCCAAAAACAAAAACTTATCAGTACAGGTAAGGATAAGGCCAAAGATCTCATTGGCGGTATTCTTAACGGAGGCCAAAATGAGAAAGACTCGACCGTGACACAAGACCCTACAAAAGAGGGGGTAAAGGAAGTTTTGGGCGGTATTTTAGGGGGCGACAAGAAAGAAGATTCGACCAAAACCATTACCGACACCGTGCCTGTCAAAGAAGAAGATGTGGTCAAGGAAAAAGCAAAAGATATTTTGGGCGGACTGCTAGGTGGTAAAAAGAAAAAGAAGGATTCGGTCGAATGAATCCTTAAAACGTATATGGGTGATTAAATGGGCATCCGACGGCTATGTTGTTTGTAATTCTAACGAATATGGCGAATTTTGAGGTTTGGTATGGCTAAGGCTCCCTCAAAATTTTTTCCATTTTTCTGCCCTTTGCCAATTCATCGACCAATTTGTCAAGATATCTCACTTTTCGGGTTAAAGGAGTTTCGATTTCTTCGATTCGATAACCACAGATCGTTCCTTTGATGAGATAGGCGTTGGGGTTCAGGTCTGCCCTTGAAAAGAATTCTTTAAATGTCGCTTTTTGATCAACGAGTTCTTGTAATGAATTGTCATCAAATCCTGTCAACCATCTTATAACTTGATGTAACTCTTCTTTTGTTCTTCCTTTACCCTCAACTTTTGAAACGTAATGAGGATACACCGAAGCAAAAGTCAAATTTGCTATTCGTTTATCATGTGCTAGAGTTGTATTCATATTTTTTAGTGTTGAACCTTGTCTGATTTATAGTACAAATACCCTTTGATTACTACCATTGGTTTTGTACAATTTAGTTCATTCTTGCCATTTGCGATTTTTCTTGATCCATATTTTTTCGGATTACTGAAATGTTCTAATTTACTCTCAGACCAACATAATAACCTTCGCTTCCTCTTACATTAAAAACGGTATTGTCCCCGAAAATAAAATACTGGCCCTTTATACCTTTTAGTACTCCAGAATATTCAGGAGTCTTTTCAAGGTTCAGGCTTTTTACCTTGGTCGGGTATTGTAGTACGGGAAACTCGAGATTGGTCTCCCCATTGTTTTCAATAAAATATTCCTGGGCTTCCTGAGGGATATGCCGTTTTAGCTTTGAGCGCCACTCCACCAAATTTTCATCATCGACCTCGTTGGTCAGCATTTTACGCCAATTGGTCTTGTCGCCGATATGGTCTTTTAGGGCCACTTCGGTAATTCCCGCCAAAAAACGGTTGGGCACTTCCACGATTTCGATGGCCTCATGTGCCCCTTGATCGATCCAACGTGTCGGCACCTGAGATTTTCGGGTCACCCCGACCTTGATGTTGCTCGAATTGGCAAGATAGACGATATGGGGTTGCAACTGTATTTTTTTTTCGTATTCGAGATCGCGGTCTTCTTTGCCTAAATGTGCGGTGCTCAGTTCAGGGCGCATGATCCAGTCGCCGGCGGCAGGGGTTTCATAGAAACAAGTCTTGCAAAATCCCTGTCGGTAAATTTTACGGTCCGATCCGCAATTAAGACATTGGTATTTTATAAGATTGATGCTCAGATGCTTGTCCAATATTTGATTGACGTTCAAAAAGTCGTTCTCAAAGACCATATAATATTGGATCGGGCTGCCGATTTCAGATTGCATTTTTCTTAGAACGCCTTCGTACTGCATGTTGTTGATCGTGATTTGAAAATAATGTTTTATTAAGCTATTTTAGGAGGATAAATATACCCAAAATGCCAATACCCCTGTTCAACTCGATCGCATCATGGTTGTTGAAGAAACGATATCACCAGATTGAACTTTTTTTGAAATATCCTGGTGAGGTACAAGAAGAGGTATTACTTCAATTATTGGAAATCGCCGAGGATACTGAAATTGGGAAACAATACGATTTTGAATCGATAGAGAATTATCGAACTTTTTGCGAGCGCCTTCCGATTCGATCCTATGAGGAAATCGAACCTCTTATAGAACGAACCCGGCGGGGAGAGCAAAATATCTTCTGGCCGACCTCGATCAAATGGTTCGCCAAGAGTAGTGGTACTACCAATGCCAAGAGCAAGTTTATACCGGTCAGTGCCGAGGCACTTGAAGACTGCCATTATAAATCGGGCAAAGACCTTCTCTGTCTTTATTTGAACAATAACGAGAATTCGCAATTGTTTACCGGAAAAAGTCTTCGGTTGGGTGGAAGCAAAGAACTCTATGAAGACAATGGTTCGTTCTTTGGGGATCTTTCCGCCATTTTGATAGATAATATGCCGCTTTGGGCCGAATTCAGCAGTACGCCCAGCAGCAAAGTTTCTTTGATGAGCGAATGGGAGACCAAACTGCAGGCCATAATCAAGGAAAGTACCCAGGAAAATGTGACCAGCCTTGCGGGTGTTCCCTCATGGATGCTGGTATTGTTGAACAAGGTTCTCGAAGAAACGGGCAAGGACCATATTTTTCAAGTTTGGGAAAACCTTGAAGTCTACTTTCATGGCGGGGTCAGTTTTAACCCTTACATAGAGCAATACAAAAATCTTCTGCCCAGAAAAAGCTTCAAATATTATGAGATCTATAATGCTTCCGAGGGTTTCTTTGCCATTCAAGACCGTAACAATGCCGATGACCTTTTGTTAATGCTCGATTACGGTATTTTCTACGAATTCATCCCTATGGAAACCTATGGTAGCGGCGAGCAAAAGGCCATTCCCCTTTGGGAAGTCCAGGTCGGCAGGAATTATGCGATTATCATTACGACCAATTCGGGACTTTGGCGCTATAAGATCGGTGATACGGTTCGGTTCACTTCATTGAGCCCATATCGCATAAAGGTAACAGGTCGAACAAAACACCACATAAATGTATTCGGTGAAGAACTGATCATTGAAAATGCAGAGGAGGCATTAAAGAATATCTGCAAAAAGACCGGGGCCGAGATAAAGGATTATACTGCCGGACCTGTTTTTATGTCAGGCAAGGAAAAAGGCGCCCATGAATGGATCATCGAATTCCGTAAACCACCCGATGAACTCGACTATTTTACCGAGTTTCTTGACAATGCCTTAAAGTCCCTAAATTCCGATTATGAGGCAAAACGGTATAAGAACACCACTTTGAATATGCCCAAAGTGCATATTGCCCGTGAGAACCTTTTCTACGATTGGTTGAAATCAAAGGACAAATTGGGGGGGCAACATAAGATCCCCCGATTGTCAAACAGGCGCGACTACCTTGATGAGCTTTTGAAAATGAACAATGGCTCTTAATTTGAACGGTACGCCAAAGGTATTATGACAGCGGTTTTTAATTTCTTGATGATTGCCGGAGCCATTCAAGGGCTGATTTTCAATGTTGTTACCTTTTTGGCCCGAAAAAGGATCGAAAGACCGGTGTTGTTTTTGAACCTTTTTGTATTCTTTCTTTCATTGAACAACCTACAATCTTGGTTTTTAGAAAAGAAGTTCTTTTCGCCCGAAGTTGCTTGGCAAGAATTTACGATCCCATGGTATGTGCTTATTGTACCTATGTTCTATGCATTTTTGATCTATTACCTCGAAATAGAAAAAAAATGGCTGCCATTGGTCAAAATTTCCATTTTTATTTTTCTAGCCCAACTATTGGCAAGAAGTATCGTCGTCTATTTGGTGAATGCGGGTATTTGGTCGTATGGGATCCTTGAAGACTATAATATTATTGAAGATATCATAACTTTTTTTTACTCGATCTATTTGTATTTCATGTCGATTCAGATTGTATTTGGCCCGGCAAAACTGAATACCCATATTTTGGACTATGATGATCTAAAATGGATCAGACTGTTCCTTTATATGGGCGGTGGGGTTTTCATATTATGGGTTCTCGCCATAATTCTCAATATTACGGAATGGGTACAAAGACCTTATAACTACTATCCCTTGCGCTTGGGCTCTTCGATTCTTATTTATTGGGTGGGCTATCAGGCTTTTTTTAGATACGTTGTGTTGAAGGATAGAATTCTATTGCGCAAGGAGATTAGGAAAAATAACGGATCTAGGAATGTTGATGCAATGGATGAAAGTTTTGATAAACGGGAAACGGTCTTTATGGAAGTGGACAGGTATATTTTTGAAAACCAAAAATTCGTCGACCCCTTATTGAGTCTTGAAGGGCTTTCGGCAGAATTGGGTATGGGTGTCAGCAGTCTTTCAAAGTTGATAAACACCAACACGGGCGGCAATTTTTCAGACTATATCAATAAGTATAGGGTAGAACAGGTGAAACGATTGTTGGCCGACCACCGTTTTTCGGCCTATACCATTGTGGCGATAGGCCTTGAGTGTGGCTTCAATTCCAAATCCACTTTTTATACCGCATTCAAGAAGTTTACGGGCAAGACCCCTGCAGCTTACAGAAAGGAGAAAGTAGTTGAATAGGCAAAAATGTCCGAATTCTTTCCAATTACATAATCTCGGATAGTAAAAACGTGGCCCCTATCTAGTTTTGGACAAACATTAAAACTAGAAGATATGAAGGCTTTGTTTTTTATCCTTTTGATAACTGTAACCGCGTTTCCGGTATTGTCGCAAGAACGAGTGCAGATGCATTTCAATAAGAACGAGATAAGGCTGAACATCCTTTATCTGCCAGCTGGCTATCCTGAACTTACCTATGAAAGGGTCTTGGGTGGAAAATCGGCAATCGGCATTTCGATAGGCGGATTCATAGGCTCAAAGAAACCGAATTATGCGAAGGATATATTGACTTCCGATTTCTCATTATTTCCCTTTTACCGATACTATTTAGGTAAGCGAACCAATTCTGGATTTTTTGTTGAGAATAACGTTAATCTCTTTTATAGGGATGACCATAGCGATGAAAACAAGTTCGGGAGCGGTCTTGGATTGGCGCTGGGCACCAAATTCTTTGCAGTTAACTCCTGGACGATGGAGGTGGTCGTAGGCGGTGGTCTAAATTTTCGGCAGCAATCGTGTGAAGGTAGCTATTATTGTTTTCCCGATATGTTTCCAAGGTTGGGTATTTCATTGGGAAAAAGATTTTGAGCGAACCGATATGCTATCGTAAGGTTTGTAGGTTTTGGGGCTTCTCTGAAAGCCAAAGTATATGATCGTATCGATTTTGAAATTTTTGTGGGAAACGCCCCAATATTTTTGACGAATAGGTTGGTACACCGATTAAATATGTCCTATAAACAAATAAATGAGGTTTTGCGGCGTTATTTGCCCAAATTGGTCTTGAATATAGCCTCAACTACCAATTAAAACTTAAGTACTATGGCGGAAAGATTAGTAATCGTATCCGATATGTGGGGAACTAAGAAGGGCCTGTGGATTACTTCCTACCTTGGTTATCTGCAACAATACTACGACATTACTTTTTACGATAGCCAACAATTGGCTAACATCGACCTTAAAATAAATACTGCCGAAAATATCCATCATGAATTCGTGAATGGCGGAATTGAAACTGCGGCATCACATCTTTTGAAGCGTGAGTCTGAACCATGTCACTATCTCGCTTTCAGTACGGGTGGCACCATTGTTTGGAAAGCTGGTCTGATGGGCCTTCCGATGAAATCGTTATACAGCATTTCGGCCACAAGAATTCGAAAGGAGAACGAAAAACCAGATGCGTTGGTGACGCTGGTTTACGGTGCAAATGACAAGTACAGACCGACTGAGAACTGGGCCAAGAAAGTAGGTGTGGACTTGGATATCGTTGAGAATTTTGGCCATACCCTATACTCGGACGAAAAGATAATACAAAAAGTATGTTTAGAACTTCTGGCCAACGTGACCCAAAAGGAAAAGAAGAAAAAAGTAGTTTAGTGCATATAACCAAACTACTTGAAATATATAAAAAGCCGTCTATGAGACGGCTTTTAATTTTTTTATGGTTTCGTGGGAAAGTTTGTTCTCTGCATATGGTTTGGTGACCTTGAGTTCTTTTTCGCCAGAACTCGGCATCTCGAACATCGCATCGGTAAAGATTGCCTCGCATAGTGAACGAAGGCCTCTAGCCCCCAATTTGTATTCAATGGCTTTCTGTACGATATAATCGAGTGCTTGCTCAGTTATTGAAAATTTGATACCATCCATATGGAACAATTTCTCATATTGTTTGATAATGGCGTTCTTGGGCTCGGTAAGAATGGCCCTCAAGGTTTTTTCGTCCAAAGGATTCATATAGGTCAAGACGGGCAGTCTTCCTATTATTTCGGGTATAAGGCCAAATTCTTTGAGGTCTTTTGGTATAATGTACTGCAGAATATTGCTTTGGTCCAATGTTTCATCCGACTTTGATGCGCTGTATCCCACAGCTTGCATGTTCAGGCGTTTGGTGATCGTACGTTCGATGCCATCAAATGCCCCTCCTGCAATGAACAATATGTTTTCGGTGTTTACCTCGATGAATTTTTGGTCAGGATGTTTTCTTCCGCCCTTTGGCGGTACGTTTACGACCGTACCTTCCAAAAGTTTTAATAGTCCTTGCTGTACACCTTCGCCAGATACATCTCTGGTAATCGAAGGGTTATCACTCTTGCGCGCGATTTTATCGATTTCATCGATAAAGACGATACCACGTTCGGTCTTTTCCAAATTATAATCTGCAGCTTGCAGCAATCGGGTCAAAATGCTTTCTACATCCTCACCCACATAGCCCGCTTCGGTCAGTACGGTGGCGTCGACGATGGCCAATGGAACGTTGAGCATTCTTGCAATGGTCTTGGCCATTAAGGTTTTTCCCGTACCGGTCTGACCGACCATGATTATGTTGCTCTTCTGAATCTCTATATCATCTTCTTTCGAGCTTGGTTGCAAAAGCCTTTTATAATGATTGTAAACGGCAACCGACATCACTTTCTTGGTACGTTCTTGACCAATGATGAAAGTATCGAGAAACTCCTTTATTTCAAGCGGTTTTTTCAGGACCAGTTCGGAGGAAAGGTCATTGGTCTTGGTCTGCTTTGACTCTTCGGCAACGATACCATGGGCCTGCTCGATACATCGGTCACATATATGTGCGTCAAGACCGGCGATCAAAAGATTGGTCTCCGGTTTTTTTCTACCGCAAAATGAACATTCCAGGTTTTCCTTTGCCATAATTATGTCTCTTTCACAAACCTAACGAAAGAATCGGGGTTTTGGTTTATTTAATCGATGTCTAACCATTAGACTGGGTAATTCGTCGAAATCAACTGTTGTCCCTTACCAAAATTTCGTCGATCATTCCGTATTTTTTGGCTTCGTTGGCTTTCATCCAATAATCACGGTCGCTATCTTCATGTACTTTTTCGATTGTCTGCCCTGAATGTTTGGCAATAATCTCATAAAGTTCTTCTTTCAACTTCAATATTTCACGGGCCGTAATCTCGATATCACTGGCCTGGCCTTGGGCACCGCCCATGGGCTGATGTATCATTACCCTTGAATGCGTCAGACCGCTGCGTTTTCCGTTTTCGCCCGCACACAATAGAACGGCTCCCATCGAAGCGGCCATTCCGGTACAAATAGTGGCAACATCAGGTTTGATGAACTGCATGGTGTCATAAATGCCAAGACCGGCATATACACTTCCTCCAGGAGAGTTTATATATATCTGTATATCTTTCGATGCATCTACACTCTCTAAAAACAACAATTGTGCCTGTACGATATTCGCGACCTGGTCATTGATGCCCGTGCCCAAAAATATGATACGGTCCATCATCAGTCGTGAATAAACGTCCATTGCGATTACGTTCATCTGTCTTTCTTCGATAATGTTCGGAGTCATGTTCACGGGATACATGCTACTCATGATTTTATCGTAATAAACGCTACTGATACCTTGGTGGTTTATAGCGTAATTTTTGAATTCTTTTCCGTAATCCATCGGTTTTTTATAGATTTTAGTGCTAAAAAAAGGTGCCGAAAGCAAGTTTTCGGCACCGTAAAGATACTTATTATTTTTTTGAATCTTACCCGTAAACCTCTTTCACAAAGTTTTCATAGGTCACTTCCTTGGTCTTTAGGTTCGCCTTTTCTTTATAAAGGTTCAACAATTTTTGACTCATCAATTGTTCCGACAATCGTTTGACCTCATCTTGGTTGCCCAAAACCCTTGCGGCGATGTTTTCCAATTCTTCTTCTTGGGGGTTCATCTGACCGAACTGGGCCATTTGCGATTTGATAAAGCCTTTGGCGAATTCTTTTAATTCGTCGAATTGTACCTGAAGATCGTTGTCTTTGATTATTTTTCCTTCGATCAATTGATAGCGCAGCCCTTTTTCAGACTTTTCGAATTCTTCTTTTGCCTTTTCTTCCGTTAACGGTTCTTCCCCCGTCATTTGGATCCATTTGGTCAAAAAGCCCGTGGGCAGGTCGAATTTTGTATTTTCAATGAAATACTCCGTTACATCGTTCAAAAGTTTTTGATCTGATTGTTGCTCGAACTGCTTTTCGGAATCTTTCTTGATACGTTCTTTTAATTCTTTTTCTGATTTGACGGTATCTTTTCCGAACAACTTATCGAACAGGTCTTGGTTCATTTCGGCCGGTTCACGTTCATTGATCTCGGAAATCGTAAAGTCAACATCGATTTTTAGCCCCTTGGCCTTCTCTTGAGTGATGTCAAGGGCACTGGAAAGCAGGTAGTCTTCTTTGAAAAGTCCTTTTGTATTCAATTTTACGGTATCGCCGACTTTGCTTCCGACAAGTGCGTCAAGTGCTTTTTTGCTTTTTATTTTGTCAAGCTCGAGCGTTGTTCTATGTTCGATTTCTTCCGCCTCGTTCACAAAAGTGCCAGTTACCTCGTCTTTTTTTCCGACTATTTCCTTATTGACCAATTTGCCATATTGCTTTAAAATGCGTTCGACCTGTTCATCGACCATTTTCTTGTCGGCAACGATCTTATATTGGGTGATCGCTTTTTTCGTTTTCAAAGGAACCTCGAATTCAGGAGCCAGTCCCAATTCGAATTCAAAGGCAAGTTCTTCGGTGTCCCAATCAAAATTATCCTGTTGTTTTGGAAGCGGGTTCCCAAGAACATCCAATTTTTCTTCGGTGAGATATTTGTTAAGGTTGTCTTGAAGCAGTTTGTTGACCTCATCGACCAAAACGGCCCTGCCGTATTGTTTTTTGATAAGCCCCAAAGGAACCTGACCTTTTCTAAAACCAGGAATATTCGCCTGCTTGCGGTAATCCTTTAAAATTTTGTCGACCTTATCTTGATAATCCGACTTGTCGATAGCTACCTTGACGATAGCGTTCAAATCATCGATCTGTTCTTTGGTAATGTTCATCTACTTAATTGTTTTGCTTGCGTAAAAGGGATGCAAAAATACTACATTTTCAAAAGCCTACCAAGTTTTTGGATCCAAGGGTGCGGACAAGCGATACCTTATTTATCTTCCTTCAGCAAGGAAAATAATACAGATTGGAGAAACGATAACAATAAGCTGAAAAGCAGGGCCCAACCGAGACCGTTGACCGAGAAACCATCGACAAAATGATCGGCCAACAGAATTATCAATGCGTTTATGACCAACAAAAAGAGACCAAGCGTCAAAATGGTCACCGGAAGGGTCAGGATCACGAGAATGGGTTTGACTATAAAGTTCAACAGGCTTAGTACGATGGCAACGATGATCGCCGTGGTATAGGTGTCGACGGAAACATTGGGGAGTACTTTTGAAAGTACCACTACCGCCAGTGCACTGAGAAGAATTCTTAAAATAATTTTCATGTTTTTTTGAATAAAGTTAATTGAGATAAGAGATTAATGAAAGTACGAACTAAAATTTAAATCGATCAGAAATAAACGGGCATCAAAAATCTATGCTAACTATTTAAGAAAGAAATCGACTTTTCGAAGAATTCCTTTGGGTTTTCGGCATGCAGCCAGTGCCCGGCATTTTGAACGGTATCAACGATCGAATGTGGGAAATGTCTTTTGATAGTGTCTCGGTCGCCTTCAGATACATATTCAGAGCGATCTCCCCGTAAAAAAAGGGTCGGGCCCTCATAGACATCCGTACTGCCGATATTTTCTCCGATTTCGCCCATTTTTTTGCCCAATACCTCAAGATTACATCGAAACCCTAATTTCCCTTTCTCGACCCAATAGAGATTTTTCAACAAAAATTGGCGCATGCCCAAGGATTTGATTTTTTCTGCCAATGCGGTATCGGCCCCACTTCTTGAATCGATGCTATCAAAATCCAAAGAATGTAAGGCGTCTATGATATCGTGGTGATGGGGCGGATAATATTTCGGCGCAATATCGGCTACTATGAGTTTTTCGGTGCGATCCGGGTAATTACAGGCGAACTGCATGGCGGTTTTTCCGCCCATCGAGTGGCCCAACAAAATCACTTTTCCCAGGCCATGATGTTCCATGTAGACCAACAAATCTTTTGCAAGAACATCGTAATCGAAATCTTCGGACCAAAAACTTTGTCCGTGATTACGCTGATCGATGAGGTGTACCTGAAAGCCATCATCGGCATATCTGGTACCCAAGGTCTTCCAGTTGTCCGACATTCCCAAAAACCCGTGAAGGATCAAAAAAGGTTTACCTTTCCCTAAAATATTCGAATGTAACAGATCGTTCATTTCAGCTTGTTCAAATACATGTTTATCACATTGTCGAGTCCGAGATACAATGACTCGCAAATCAGGGCATGACCAATGGATACTTCCAGCAAATAGGGTACGTTCTCTTTAAAAAATTTGATATTGTCGAGGCTTAGGTCATGTCCGGCATTTACGCCGAGTCCCAGTGAATGGGCAATTTTAGCAACTTCTGTAAATGGGGAGACCGCTTCGCCGTGTGCACCTGTCGCATACTTTTGTGCATAGCTTTCGGTATATAATTCGATACGATCCGTACCCGTGGCGGCCGCCCCTTCGATCATCTTGACATCGGCATCGACAAAAATCGATGTACGGATGCCGTTTTTCTTAAAAGTGGTAATGACATCTTTGAGAAATGAACGATGCTCGACGGTATCCCAACCGGCATTCGAGGTAATGGCATCGACTGCGTCGGGCACCAAAGTGACCTGGGTCGGACCGACTTCTAAAACAAGGTCTACGAACTTTTGGATTGGGTTGCCCTCAATATTGAATTCTGTCTTGACGGTCTTTTTAAGGTCCCTAGCGTCTTGATAGCGAATATGTCGTTCATCGGGTCGCGGGTGGATTGTGATACCTTGGGCTCCAAATCTCTCAACATCAGATGCAACCTTGATCAAGTCGGGCACGTTTCCACCTCTTGAATTTCGAAGTGTAGCTATTTTATTGACGTTTACACTAAGTTTTGCCATGGGGTCAATATCCTTTTTGTTCAGGGCAAAAATACAAATTAGGCATGCCTTTTGATATTTTATATTTGTATTTTGCGTTATATTTAGAACTATGCACATTCAGGATCTTATTGTACCCAACATCCCGGTTTTTAGCATGGAGGATTCCATGAATGATATAATCCGTTTTTTTAAGGACAGTACCTTTTCGCATGCAACCGTAGTAGAAAAAGATAGGTTTCTTGGTGTTTTGAGCGGTAACGATGTGCAAAATTTCAGGAAGGAAGAAAAGATAGCCGATTATCGCTATACCCTTGAATCTTTTTTTGTGGACAAGGACACCAATTGGTTGGATGTTCTTGAAACCTTTGCGCGAAACGAGGCGAACTTGGTACCCGTATTGGATGATCAGGAATCGGTATTGGGGCATTATGACTTGACCGACGTCGTAAGTGTTTTCATAGACACTCCATTTTTTACCGAACCTGGTGGTATTATCGTTGTGGCCAAAGGTATCAAAGATTATTCCTTTAGTGAAATTGCCCAGATTATTGAGAGCAATAATGCCAAGCTGATAGGTGGTTTTATTACCGATATGAGAAACGACGTCATTCAGGTTACCGTAAAAATCAATTCGACCAACCTGAACGAGATTCTACAAACTTTTAGAAGGTATAATTACAATGTGCTTTTCGGCAATACCGATGATCAATTTCTTGAAGATCTGAAACAGCGTTCCGACTATTTGGACAAATATCTCAACGTATAGCAAGTATGAAAGTAGCTATTTACGGTCAAACGTATCAAGATATGGCTCTTGACTACGTTGTAGAATTTCTTGATGAACTTGACAAGATAGCTGCGGAAGCTCACCTAGAAAATGATTTTTACAGGTTATTGAAAGATAACCGCAGTGCAAAGACCTACCGAACCTTTACAGAGCACGATGGATTGGACGGCTCGTTCGACATGTTCGTAAGTTTTGGAGGTGACGGCACCATTTTGCGCGCGACCACTTATGTTAGGGATCTCGGAATTCCGATTGTCGGTGTAAATACGGGTAGGCTGGGTTTCTTATCGACTTTTTCCAAAGAAGATGTGAGAAAAGTGGTTCAAGAATTTGTAAAGGGCGATTACCATATTGTCGAACGAAGCTTGGTGAGCGTTAGCTCAGATTGTGATATACCTGAGTTCAACGATTTGAACTTTGCCTTGAACGAGGTTACCGTAAGTAGAAAAGATACTACCTCGATGATTACCGTCGAGACCTATCTGAACGATGAATACCTGACCTCTTATTGGGCCGACGGTTTGATAATATCGACGCCTACCGGCTCTACGGGCTATTCGTTGAGCTGCGGCGGGCCGGTTATCGTACCTACGGCCAAATCATTGGTTTTGACACCGATTGCCCCGCATAACCTGAATGCCAGGCCGCTGGTTATTTCTGACGATACCGAGATACGACTCAAAGTTTCCGGTCGTGAAGAAAATCATTTGGTCTCCCTTGATTCGCGAATAGCGTCGGTGGCCAACGGTCAACAAATAACGATCAAGAAGGCCGAATTCACGATAAAAATGATAGAATATACCTCTGAAAGTTTTTTGAAAACGCTTCGTAAGAAACTTTTATGGGGTGAAGACCGACGCAATTAGACTTCCAAAAAGCAATAAATACGCCTAAAACCTGTTTATCAAGTGAGAACGGTATGTAAACCGGGTGTTCAATTATCGATGTGAAAAATTGCCCTTACAAACTTTTACTATTCATGAAAAAATGTTTTGTCCTGATTTTTTTGGTATTTGCAGTCCAGGGCAGTGCCCAAATGTATGAAATCGGCTTGTTTGCGGGAGGAGCAAATATGATCGGAGATGTAGGAAGGACAAATTACATTCTACCTTCGAATCTTGCCTATGGAGGCCTTTTTAAATGGAACGCTAGCAAAAGATACGCCTGGCGGGCAAGCTTGATTCGCGGAAAGTTCACGGCAGACGACTCGAAATCGAACCTTTCTTCACGAAAGCAAAGAGGCTTTGTGGTCGACAATACTGTTTTTGAAGCCTCGGCCGGCTTGGAGTTCAATTTTGTGGAATACAACCTTCACAAATTGGGCCCCGCATTTACACCTTATCTATATACAGGTGTGACCTATTTTAGATATGACTACAATTATATTAACGCCGGACAGTTGGTCAACGCCAACCAGCAAGATGGTTCATTTGCAGTACCGATGACCATTGGTATGAAATTAAGGGTAGGGCAGCAATTTATCATTGGGGCCGAAGTCGGCGCGCGCTATACCTTTACAGATAATCTTGATGCCAGTAATCCTTCAAAATCCAATATAAGTCAGCAAATCGATGTCGATTTTGGTAATACCAACAGTAAAGATTGGTATGTTTTTTCAGGAATTACTTTTACATATACCTTTGGTAGAGTACCTTGCGGTGATTGTTTTGAGTAATTCGAGTTATGTATACCATTGAAGACATTAAAGGAACCAATCTTCCGAGGCATATTGCAATTATCATGGACGGTAACGGCCGATGGGCCAAAAAGAAAGGGAAGCTTCGTGTTTTCGGGCATGAAAATGGAGTCGCGACGGTAAGAAGAACGGTTGAAAGTTGTGTAAAACTCAATATTGAATACCTTACCCTGTATACCTTTTCAACCGAAAACTGGAAACGCCCCAAATTGGAAGTGGACACACTGATGAAGATATTGGTGTCCTCGCTGCGTAAAGAACTAAACACCCTCGTTGAAAACAATGTTCGCTTAAATACAATAGGAGATATTACCTTGCTGCCCAAAAAAGCCTTTCGTGAACTTGAAGAGGTGAAGGAAAAAACCAAAAGCAATACAGGATTGACATTGACACTTGCCCTTAATTATGGTGCTAGGGAAGAATTGAAGACCGCCATTCGGTTGATTTCCAGCAAAGTTAAAAATAATATAATTTCGCCCGAAAGTATTGATGAAACCATTATTAATGACCATCTTTACACGCGCAATTTGCCAGATGTAGATTTGTTGATCCGTACCAGTGGGGAGCATAGGATCAGCAATTTTTTGCTTTGGCAGATAGCGTATGCCGAATTATATTTTATTGAGGTTTTTTGGCCCGATTTTACAGAGCATCATTTAGTGGGGGCCATAAGAAATTACCAGAACAGAGAACGACGATTTGGAAAAACTAGCGAACAACTCAACTAGCGTTATGAAAAGGTTCATTCCGCTTGGGCCTTTATTTATTCTACTACTATTTTTGACCACCACCTTTACTTTAGCTCAAGACTTCTCTTATGAAGATGGCAAAAAGTATATTTTGGGTGGTCTGGAAGTCACCGGGCTCCAAAGTTACAACGAGCAGACCGTCAAAACGTACACGGGTCTTAGGGTCGGCCAGCCCATTACCGTGCCAGGTGATCAGATAAGTGAGGTCATAAACAAGCTCTGGGGCCTTGAGCTCTTCTCCGATATTAAATTTTTCATTACCGACATTCAAGGGGAAAACATTTTCCTTGAGCTGAATATTCTTGAACGCCCTACATTGTCGAATGTAACAATATATGGGGTTAAGGAACGAAAAGTAGATGAGCTTTTAAAAGATACCGATTTAAAAAAAGGAAAGAAGATTACGCAGAGCCTTATTGCCAACTCTAAAAACTACCTTCAAAACAAATATAAGAAACAAGGGTATTTAAATGCCCAGGTCAATATAGTTACCGCAAAGGATACCGTGGGCGACAACACCCAAAATATGGTAATCAATATCAAGAAAGGCGATAAGGTCAAGATCCGCGATATCGTATTTGAAGGCAACGAAAAGATAAAGGCCAAGAAGCTGCGTAAGGCCATGAAAAAGACCAAAGAAAAAAGATTTGGAAGATTTTGGAAAAAATCGAAGTTCATTCGCGATGATTATGAGAACGACCTTAATCTTTTGGTCGACAAATATGCTGAAAACGGTTATCGTGATGCCAGGGTGCTTTCAGATTCGATCATCAAGGTAGATGATAACAATATAGATATCAAGATCAAGGTAGAAGAGGGTAACAAATACTATTTTGGCGATATCGATTTTGTGGGCAATACGGTCTATACCGATCGTGAATTGGCCGCTATATTGGGTATCAAGAAAGGTGATACCTATAATGGTGTGTTATTGCGCGAACGCGTTGCCGATGATTCGGATCCAGATGCATTCGATTTGACCAATGCCTATCAAAATAACGGATATCTGTTCTCAAATATCAATCCTGTAGAAGTTTCTGCCGAGAACGATACGATCAATTTCGAGATTCGTATTATCGAGGGTAAAGAGACCTTCTTGAACCATATTACGGTTAGCGGTAACGACAAGACCAATGACCATGTTATTTTTAGGGAACTGCGTACAAGACCGGGCCAAAAGTATAACAAGTCCGATATAATTAGAAGTATCCGTGAACTAGGTCAGCTTGGCTTTTTTGATGCTGAAAACATCAAACCCGAGGTCGGCAATGCCAACCCGAATGAAGGAACCGTTGATATCAATTATAGTTTGGTCGAGGCCGGTTCGAGCCAAATAGAATTGCAGGGTGGCTATGGCGGCGGTGGTTTTATCGGTACACTTGGCCTTTCCTTCAGCAATTTTTCGATTCAGAACCTATTCAAGGGCGAGGCCTACAAACCGGTGCCGATGGGTGACGGGCAGACATTTGCGTTGCGTTTGCAGGCGAGCCGTACTTTTAGGGTGTATAGCCTTAATTTTTCAGAACCATGGTTGGGTGGGGTGAAACCGGTGCGTTTCAATCTTTCGATTTCGCGAACCCAGCAATTCTCGTATGATTTCAGAACGCGTAATATTGATAAATCACGACAATTTGCGATAACAGGGGTAAGCGCAGGGCTTGCCAAAAGGGTACAATGGCCCGACGACTTTTTTACCGTATCGCACTCATTGGGCTATCAATTGTATGATTTTAAGAACTACAACATAGGCCTCTTTAGTTTTGGTAACGGAAAATCAAACTCTTTTACCTATACTTTTGGAATTTCAAGAAATGCCACCGGAGGAGGTCGCATATATCCAAGATCAGGCTCGAATTTCTCGGTAACAGCTAAATTGACCCCTCCGTATTCGCTGTTCAGCAACAAAGATTTCAGGGCGATAAGAGATGAAAGCAGTTCTCTATTGGAAGAGATTCGTGATTTGGAACAAAACGATCCTAGAGTACCTATTTTGAATAGTCAACGTGAAAAACTTGAGGAGGAGCGGTTCAAGTGGTTGGAGTACTATAAGATTAATTTTAAAGGAGATTGGTACACCACTTTGGCCGGTCGCGATGACAAATCATTGGTGCTTCGAACCAATGCCGAATTCGGGTTTTTAGGGGCCTATAACCATGATGTCGGCGATGTGCCTTTTGAGCGTTTCTTTGTTGGGGGTGATGGCCTTGGCAATTTCACCTTGGACGGTCGTGACGTTATTCAATTACGAGGTTATGAAAATCAATCGTTGACGCCTATAGATCCATTGACAGGGAGACAAGAAGGTGGATTGGTGTATAATAAATTCTCCTTAGAATTGAGATATCCGCTGACATTAAAGCCTTCGGCATCGATTTATATGCTCACTTTTCTAGAAGCTGGTAATGCTTTCAACAATTTTCAGCAGTTTAATCCGTTTGAAGTTAAACGATCGGCTGGTGTGGGGCTACGTATTTTTATGCCGGCATTTGGTTTATTGGGCATCGATTTTGGCTACGGCTTCGATTCCGATAACACGGGCCAAGAGACAGGGGCACACGGATGGGAAACACACTTCATAATCGGCCAGCAGTTTTAAAAAAAATTGTGTCAGGCTAATTACTTCATTATAAAGGTTTTAGCATTTTTGGCACGATATTTTCTATTGGATAAAACGATTTAGTGATGAAACTTGTAAAGACAAAATCAAACGTTCTTTTATTTTTAGGGATAGTGCTTTTTTCATCGTATGCCCTTGCACAGGCGAGAGGCGTTCGAATAGCCTATGTCGATATGGAATATATATTGGAGAATGTCGAAGAATATCGCGAGGCCAACGAGCAATTGGCCGATAAGGTGCAAAAATGGAAAGTGGAGATCGAACAGCAGCAGAGTGTCATAGACCAGATGAAGAAAGATCTTATGGCCGAAAAAGTGTTGCTGACCGACGAATTGATCAGTGAGCGGGAAGAGGAAATACAGATCCTTGAAAAAGAAATGATCGGGTATCAACAAGATCGATTCGGACCTCAGGGTGATCTGGTGCTACAAAAGCGCAGGTTGATCCAACCGATCCAAGATCAGGTATTCAACGAAGTACAGAAAATAGGGGCCAATAAAAAGTATGATTTTATTTTTGATAAATCGGCGGATGTCGTAATGTTGTACTCCGAAAAAAGACATGATATAAGCGATATCATTCTAAGGGGAATAGCGCGGACAAGAAAAGTAAGTGCGCCTAGAAAAAAAGCGGATACAAGAAACAGTCTGGAGGACTTTGAAGGCGAAGAGGTAGACGATACTCCATCCGACGCGTTATTGGAAAGACAAGAGAAGGCAAAGCAGGCGCAAGAAGCCAGGGAAAAAACCGCGGAAGAGAAAAGGGCGGAACAATTAAAGGCAAGAGAAGAACGTAAGAAAGCCTACGAGGCCAGAAGGAAAAAACTCTTGGAAGAGCGAGAGGCCAAGAAAAATGCAAGAAAACAAGAATTGGAAGAAGTGCCAAAAGATAGTATCAACTAAAAAAGAAAAGATTCGCGAATACGATTTTTTACATTGACCAGCATTCATTAAATATAAAATAAAACTCAAATATTAATTAAACACTCATGAAACAAGTAAAGAAAATAACCGTAGCCCTAGTTCTATTTGTAGCCGCTACCGGTTTTGTCCAGGCTCAGAGCAAGGTCGCCCATATCGATGTGACCCAGTTGTTGGCCGCAATGCCTGAAATGAAAGCGGCCGAGGCAGAATTAAAGAAATTACAAGAGACTTATAGTGCCGATATAGAAAGTTCGATGACCGAGCTTAAAAATAAATATACGCTTTATGAGAACGAGGCTCCCTCGAAAACGGAAGAAGAAAATAAAAAGAGGGCTGATGAGCTACAAGGGTACCAAAAAAGTATAAATGAGTTTCAACAGAATGCCCAACAAGAAATGCAGAAAAAACAACAAGAGTTGTTTGCACCTATATCTGAAAAAGCAAAGGCCGCTATTGAAAAAGTGGCTGCGGCACAAGGTTTTGACTATGTTATCGATGCACAACCGGGCACTGGTCTGATCGTCGCCAAGGGCAAGGACCTGTTGGCCGATGTTAAAAAAGAATTGGGATTGTAAGCACTTCGGTCCTAGGGAATAAAAAAGCTTTATTCAGTGAGAGTCAATGCTTTTTTATTCCCTAGGACTGTTTTGAATTCTTAAAAGACATAGTTTCATAGACATTTTTTTAATTAACTCAAGTTTCCTGTTATAGAATTGTAAAATGTTTTCATTAGTAGAGTCGGCTCTATGATAATCTTATAACTATAAGACATTTGTGTGTCTAGGCATCAAGACTCAGATTTTGTTTGTATTGTCTCTTTCCGATAAATAGGGTTGTTTAAAACTAGAGTTTTTCGGTAAAACGAATGTGTAGCTTTAAACTATTATTTTCCTATGAAACGTTCAAAATTCGGTGAATTACAGATTGTCTTCACCATCGAATGGGCACACGAGAATGCGCAGCTCGGAGGTGTACCAAAGGATAAGGTCTATCTGGGGCTACACTCCACAACTTAAAGAAGAAATATGGTGGGTTTGGCATTTGCGAACTTCGAAAACTTAAACTTTGGATAGGAGAACCATAAACTTAAGTAGACGTACGCCGGGATATTCGCGTGCTTAAGGACGTACTGTAAAGTTCTAGAATCATCAATTACCTTCAAGTTAGTTCAATCCTGTATTACGGGACTGACAGGCACTGGTGAATTACCTATTGTTATATTTGGCATGATTTATTTCTATAAGTAGTTCGTTAATCAAAAAGACACTATCCCACTAAGTGTGTAAACTCAAATTAACAGGGGCTGGACTTTTTTAGAGCCCGACCCTTTTTTCATAGATCGTAAGGAACTGGTTCAGGATGATGTCCCAGTTCCTGATGGGCATCGACCACTTCTTGGTGGCCTCCCTTGCCGCCAAATATACGGATTTCATCACGGCATCGTCGGTGGGGAACGAAAGCTTGTTCTTGGTGTACTTCCTGATCTTTCCGTTCAGGTTCTCGATAAGGTTCGTGGTATATATTATCTTCCTTATTTCCAAGGGGAACTCGTAGAACACGGTAAGTTCGTCCCAATTGTCCCTCCAGCTCCTTATGGCATAGGAATACTTGCCTTTCCATTTTTGTGCAAAGTCCTCCAGGGCGGCCTTGGCGGCCCTCTCGTTGGGGGCGTTATAGATGCCCTTCATGTCCGCGGTGAACTCCTTTTTGTCCTTCCATACCACGTAACGGCATGCGTTTCTTATCTGGTGTACCACGCATATCTGGGTCCTCGATTCGGGGAACACGCTCTTGATGGTATCGGTGAAGCCGTTCAGGTTGTCGGTGGCCGTGATCAGGATGTCCTCGGTGCCGCGTGCCCTCATATCGGTGAGCACCGACATCCAGAAGGCGGCCGATTCGTTCTTGCCGAGCCAGAGCCCCAATACCTCCTTCTTGCCGTCCCTTCGCAGGCCCACGGCCACGTAGACGGTCTTGTTGATGACCTTGGAGCTCTCGCGCACCTTGAATACGATGCCGTCCATCCATACGATTAGGTAGACCGGTTCCAAGGGGCGGTTCTGCCATGCCGCGATGTCGTCGGCCACCTTTTCGGTGATCCTTGATATGGTGGAGGTGGACACCTCGAAGCCGTAGGCCTCCCGTATCTGTTCCTCGATGTCGCTTACCGACATGCCCTTGGCGTAGAGCGATACGATGATGTTCTCGATACCGTCGGCCATGTTGCCCCTTTTGGGTACGATCATGGGATTGAAACTGGCGTCCCGGTCCCTTGGCACGCTGATCTGCGACTCCCCGAAGGAAGTGCGTACCTTCTTCTTGGTGTGGCCGTTGCGCCTGTTGTCGTTGGGCGAGCGACCGTGCCCTTCATAGTCCAGGTGGCCGTCAAGCTCCCCTTCGAGCATCTTCTCGATGCCCCGTTTCTGGAGTTCTTTCAGAAAACCGTTGAGCTCGTCTCCCGATTTGAACTGCTTCAGGAAATCGTCGTGGAACAATTCTTCTTTCTTCATAATGTGCGGATATTTAAAATTAGACAAAAAATTAGCGGGGGCATGCCCCCGCTAATTTTCTATTTACACACTTTATGAGATAGTCCTATCAAAAAATATATTGGTATAACTTTTACCCTTGAACATTTTGAGATGTTTTTATATTTTGAACTTGCAGGTTCATTTTGCTCTTCCTTTTTAAAGAAACACGGGTTAATTAAATATTAGCTAGACCCAGTCACTCTTGAATCGAGAACTTAATTTGTTGTTAACATATAAAGTATGGCAATGTCGCTGGTTAGGCACCAGACCATCTCTACATTGAGAATGGCTCTAAAAATCATAACATAAATTTAGCATACCATCAAATTTTGGTTTGGATATAATATGTAAAACATATTATATAATCTTATATTTAATTAAAGGATTATGTAATATTATTTGTATATAATTCTTATTAATTTATCTGATTATTCTTATATTAAGAAAAGATTGACCTAAACTAAATGCAAATCAACTGTACAAATTTTACGAAAATGGCATTTTCTCTCCCCAAGACGATTTTAGTCCTGATTCTTATAATAATACCATCGGTAAACAATTTAGAAGTTGTAGATTCTACTATTAGCTCCAAGGCTTTTTTCTTGACGGGCGGATTGCTAGTTCTGCTTGGGTGTGTTATGTCAACACTTCTTTTAACCAAAACTGAGGAAGTTAAATTTAAAATATCGAAAATTGATATTTCACTTTTCTTCTTGCTTGTTTACATAATAATTAACCGATACATTTTACAATCCTTCCACGGGTTTTCCATTCGATTTATAGAACTTTTGCTCCTTTCTTTTCTTTATTTAGGCTTAAGAATACTTTCATTAAAAGACTATCCTATTGTATTGCTTTCCATTATGTTATCGGGAATTGTACAGGGGTTATTTTTTCTTCAAGTATTTGATAATTTTAGTCCAACGTATTTTGGCATTACCCTCGGCGGAGGTTTTTTTAACCCAGGGCCATTGGCAGGTTTTTGTGCAACATTAATTGTTATTTCACTGGGATTCTACGTTTTCAGATTTAATATTACCTCGAAGAAAACTTCATATTCAAGTTGGACTCAAAGACTGCAAAAGATATGTTTCGATACCCTCAGACAATATATACCTTTAATTTGTATGGGTGTTATTTTTTTCATATTGCCCAGAACAGGTTCAAGGGCAGCATGGTTGGCATCTTTGGTTGGCTGCACAAGTGTTTTAATTTATAGATATCGAGCACTTAACAAAATAAAGGCTTTGTCGATTTATAAAAAAGTCTTTATGTGTATTATAGTTCTCTTAGTTTTAGCTGTCGGAATCTTCAAAATGTATCATTTTAAAAAGAACTCGGCAGACGGAAGAATTTTGATATGGAAGGTTACCGGTAAAATGATAGTTAAAAACCCAATCTTTGGGATTGGCTATGATTCTTTTAAGGCTCATTACATGGAAGAGCAAGCTTATTACTTTGAACGGGTCAGGAAAACCGGTGAACTTATGGTCGCAGACAATAATAGCTATGCCTTTAATGAAATTCTTCAATTTCTATCTGAAAATGGGATAGTTGGTTTTTTTCATCTTATAGTGGTTGTTTTTCTAGGTTTAAAATTAAAGGTTAAAGAAGAAAATGGTTTTATCAAAGTATTAATTCTTATTGTTCTGGGCACAATTGTAATTTTCAGCCTATTTTCTTATCCGTCTCAGATACTGCCGATAAAAATAATAATAGTGGTTATGTTTTCATTGTTGGCCACAATCGATAATAGAAAATATTGCCGGACTTATCATACTGGGAGGAGTTCTTTTTTTGGAAAAGGAACTAAGGCCCTTAAATTAAGCTTAGTATTTTTGGGTATCGTCGTTATATGGGAGGGTAGCTCTAAATTTCGAGATTTGAAGGGAAAATATAGAAGTTGGAAAATTGCAAAGGACCTATATAAATATGGATTATATAAGAAGAGTGTTGCTGAGTTCGAAAAGGCAATACCAGGACTTGAAAATTGTGGTGAATTACTTCTGAATTATGGCAAAGCATTAGTCATGGCCGGACAGGATGACAAAGCACTACCTATATTAGAAAACGCAAAAATCTATTTAAATAATACGATTTTGGAAACTACAATTGGAGACGTTAACAAAACCATGGGCAATTACGAACAAGCAGAGATAGCGTATCAGAAAGCAGCGAATATGGTGCCAAGTCGATTTTATCCAGATTATTTGTTAGTTAAGTTATACGATGAAACTGGTCAGAAAAAAAAAGCTGTTGAAAGGGCCAAGATTATTTTAGATAAAAGAGTAAAAATACCATCAAGGGCCATAAAAGAAATTAAAGAAGAAATGAAAAAAATTGTTGACAAATAGATAAGTAAATACTATTAAAATTAGACAAGTTAAATAGAAAGCAAAAAATACCTATTCAAAACTATTTAGTAACTAAAGCACACGTTTAGCCACGCGATTTGTTCAATGCTCATATAAAAAGAATATATTTTTACGATTAATCTTACAATATAATAAAGTAATAGGCACCTATCTACGATATATTTACTTATATTTAATTTAAAGAATAATTGATGAGCTATTATATCAGACTTATTCTATTAATATTGATTGCAGCTTTATTTGCTTGTGACAACGGTAATCATGGTGTGGCTGGGGTAAAAGTATTAGATACTTTATTAAAACAATATCCCATATACGTTAAAATATCTCCGAAAGGTGATGCGATCTTATTGAAAGAAAGAAGTTTCGAAACTTTCGATTTATTTATTTCGAATTTGGACAATTCTAGTCCAATTAAAATTGACAGTTCGGATTTCACGCAATTATCACTTACATGGCATCCGAGTGGAGGTGAAATTATATTTCAAGAGCTAAACCCAAAAACAAGAAAGTATGATTTGTGCATATTAAATATTGAAACAAAAGAGAAATCAAAAATAAACTTGCCATCTTCTAGTAATGCAATTCCCCCTATAAGATGGTCGGTGAATGGGAAATACCTGGCTTATGTATCTACTAATGAGTTGAGCCGTTTGTATATATTTGATTTTGAGGAGAAAAAGGTTGTAAGGGTTTTTGCAGATATAGACTCATATTCGGATTTTAGATGGCTAGATAATACAACAATCTTTTTCCTAAGTCATCCAAAGAATCCTACCCTTTATAAATTTAATGTGCCTAACAATCACATTAGCAAGTATTCGCTTAATAACTATGACGAGGTAAAAAACTTTTCGGTCAAAGAAAATAAGCTCCTTTTTGTTGGGAGAGAGAAAAATGAAGAGTATTTCCAGTGTTTTGAACTGAAAATGGACGAAAGATTAGTTGAAAAATTGACAGATTCAGATTTTAATATTGAGAAATGTAAGTATTCTAAAAATACTTCTTCATTTTATTACAACCGTAATGAGAATGGTGTGAGTAGACTTTACAGTTCTGATTGGAAAGTCGATAGTTTGATTCAAAATGAGACAGACAAGCTATCTAGTTTTGAACTCGAACTGGAATTGAATTCTGATCTTTATTTAAAGCAATCTACTAGTGGTCTACCTCCATCTTTGTTGAAGGTTAATGTAAGTAATGGAAAGAAAAAGACCCTATATCTGAAGGATAATATTTCTTTTTTAAAGTTGGGAAACCCAGAATTAGTACGAATTAGTGGGAGTACGAATGAAGATGAAATTCCAGGCTATTTGTGGAAAGCAAAACCACAGAAAAAAGCTGGGGTAAAAACAATAATATATGTTCATGGTGGACCATATTTACAATTTAGACCCCTATGGAATATGCACGCCAAATTATTTACAAAATATGGTTTTAATTTTCTTGCAATTAATTATCATGGATCTTCAGGTTATTCAAAGCAATTTGCAATGAAAAATAATGAGTCAAAACAGATTTTAGATGTTGTTAACAGTGTGTTGTATTTAAAAGAAAAATACGGCTTAAATTCTAAAGATATCATTTTAATAGGCTCAAGCTATGGAGGCAAATTGGTTATGGGTGCTATTGATTATCTTGAAGGTTTGGGCGGGGTAGTTCTTATTTCGGGGTTGATAAATCAAAATATTAAAAATACAGATAGGTTAAGAAAGTTGAGGATGCTGGTATTTTATGGCGAATATGATCCCCTTGCCTTAATAACGAAGGAACTTTTAGAAAGAAAGAATTTGATTGATCTTGGTTCCGACAATCTTGAGATATTTAAAGGAGAAGGCCATTTTTTCCATAAGACCACTTCATGGACCCATATATATACCAAGATAATAGAATTGTGAAATCTTGAAAAAACATAACACAAACCACATAATGCCTTCATAGCTCAATGTATTTCAATAAAAAAATTCGCTTAATTTCCAACACCCGAAGAGTTTTTCACTTTTCTCTGAACCTATTAGTATTTTGTTTTTGGATAATTAGTTGCACCAATTCTAGGAGGGGAAAAAACTATGGACATTTGTTTGGACAAGAAAATGCAGTTTGGACTGAAAGTTTATACCTAAGAGGTTATAGACCTAGTACGGGAAGAAAACTGGTAGAAAAAGATTTGAGGGACTACGCCAATATTCTCAAAGAAAACGATATTAAATATGCCTACATTTTTGCCGGGCCTTTCAAAAAAGATGGTCATTTACCTCAATACCCTTTTTCAGAGCAGGCAAAAAGAAGTGTTAGTAAGATTAAGGAATACTATCCAGAGATTAGGATTTTACCTTGGATAGGAGGCGTTCAAAATAAAACGGTTTATTTAGGTGATTCTGTTTGGGTTGAAAATGCTCTGGAAGATACACAAAAGCTAGTGGAAACCTTGGGTGTTTCAGGTATTCACATTGATTTTGAATATATCCTCAAAGGTGATCCATATTTGGATTTGACAATTGAAGCAGAGAAACAAGGAGATAGAAAAGCATATGGTAAGAATGTCAACTTGTTCCACAAAAAATTAAGAAGAATTTTGCCTAATGCCTTTATTTCATCTGTAGTTGTGTCAACATCTCCCAATACTAAACAGTGGAAAAGGAAAACGACAATTGAGGAATTGAATGTTTTATTGAGGTATGTTGATCAACTTTCATTTCTATTCTATGACACGCAAATTAATAAGCAACAGCAATTTGAACTCAGCTGTATTGAACAAATACGTGATATTAAAATTTTGAAAAAACTTAATGGGGATTCACAATTTCTAATGGCCATAGGTACCTTTATTAACAGACCAGAATTACATAAATATAGGAATTTGGAAATAGAGAGTATTTCAAATACTATTGCGACTATTAAAAATAGTTCCATTAGTGTTGACACTTCAATGAGAGTTATAGATGGAATTGCTATCTTCTGCGATTGGGAAACTGATAATTCAGAGTGGGAAGAGTTCCGAAATAATTGGGTGGGGGATAATTGATATATGAGCCTTTTGATCAGACGATAACAATGTTCTCGGATTTATTAGTTGATATTTCAAGGCTATTATAAAATTAAAAATATAAATAAGATTATTCTTTCATATATTTTAGAATAAAAAAATAAAAAAGTAAGTAAAATATTATTTTAATAAGTATTATTTATTACTTTTGACTTAGCGGTTAATGGTTTGTCGATAAGTTTTTTTAAGCAAAGGTTTAATTATTATTTAAATATGAGACTTATGAGTAGATAGATATAATGCAGTGAGATCCTTGTCAATAGGGTGGTAAAAATCTTCTGAATGTCGATTTTTGCAATGTTTTCAAAGTGACATTTCCGTTCGGACTTTGATTAGAAGTTTATAAGGAACTTTAACTTAAAATATAAATAAAATGAAAAAAATACGAATTATTCTAGGACTTTTTGTTGCCGGTTTAGCCATGAGTTTTACAACAAGAGTAATAAATGTTGATGAATTTTCGGAAGTTGCACTTATTGAGCTTGAAACCATTATTGAGGCTAATAATGAACCTTGGTGCTATGTTATTTGCCAACCGGATCTATTTTACGATTGCGTCCCTTTGGGCCCTGGGCCAGTATGTTCTTTTGCAAAACCCAGATAATTTTTATTCTAAAATTTGAAATCTCTTTGGGGATATTTCCATATTAACGGAGATTTTGAATGGAATGTATATGAGGGCTATTTTCTTACAAAGTATGCATCTGTATAATTGATTTAGGGATTTCGCTTTTGTCGTTAGGATTTCTTTATCCCTTGAAAAGGATTGCTGTTTACTATAATAATGGATACACGGTCTTTTCTATATAACGGGTTTAGATTCTAGGTCAATCCCTTACTAAAGATTTTATAGATGCTATTTTTAATTTCTTTTTTTGAATATGAGTTACTTGAACCTTTCGGTTTCTTTTGCCCCGAAAATTGCAATATTTGGCATTTTAGCGGCATTAATATTTTCATGTCAAAGCGAGTCAAGTTACTTCCAGGAAAATGCTACGACAGTTTTCATTGATGATGATTTTACAAAAATTGTACACTTGAAGTCCGAAGAGTTGGATTATTTTTCTGATTCCTTGATTTTTGGACCGGCCCTTTCAATAGTGAATGAATATTTGTTTATTAGCGAAGTCAAGACTAATAAGTTTGTACATATCTTGAGAATACCTGATGATGTTTATTTGGGTAAATTTGGCCGCAAAGGAGTAGGGCAGGGAGAAATACTGATTCCTTGGGAATTTTCTAAGTCAAAAGATGGTTTAATTAGAATTTTAGACAAACAACAAAACAAACTAGTTGAATACTATGCAGATTCTTTAGCGTATAGAGGACAATTTAATAAAGAATATTTCCTTGACCCCATGGCGATGGTTACTTCGGCTTCAATCTATAACAATAAATTGTACTTTTTAAATAGAAGTGATTCTGAGTTTCGTTTGTATGAAAAAGGATTGAGCGATGGTTATGAAAAAGGTTATGGAGAATTGCCAGAAAAGGCATATTTCTTTATGTCGAATAAAAAGCATAGAGAAATTTGTTCTGCTAATTTGACTAATAGGGAAAATATTTTTGTAGTGAGTTACAGGTACATTCCGATGATACAAATTTTTGATTTAGACAAGTCACGTTGGGTTTCAATAGTTGGCCCTGAAAATTCAGTGCCTCGCTATAAAAATCAAACATCAAGCACATACTATCACCCATCCATTAAAATATCAGATGATTATATATATGCATTATATAATGGAAAAAAAAAGAAGGGAATTTACTCACAACAAGGGAACACAATTTATATGTTTAGTCATGATGGTGTTCCTATCAAGAAAATTGTTTTAGATAAAAATATTGTATCTTTTGATATTTACGATAGCAAATTTATTTACGCATATTCTTTTAATGAAAACTTAGAACCAAAAATACTTAAGTTTGCTCTTAACTTATGATTTACATGAATAGATGTCAAGTTTTTGTTTTCATTATATTATGTTTTCTTTCTTGCAAAGAAAAAAGGGTCGATAAAATTAGTACGGAAGACAAATTGATTCGTGAAAGGTTCGTTGGAAGTAATATATCTTTTCCAAGATCAATAGAACCATTAAGCGATATGTCTATCGACTTGAATAAGGAATCCAAATTTACGATATTAGCCTACTACGATGGTAATTGTAGTTCATGCTATGTAGAATTATCAAAATGGAATCCTTACATGAAAGAAATTAGAGACCTAGGTATTGAAGTGAAATTTAAATTTATGCTTTCAGGGTTAAATAATGCATATTTAAGAAACCAATTAGAAAGTATCAAATTTACAGGTCAGAATGTTTACTTTGATTCCCAAGATGAATTTCGACAAAAGTATACTTTTTTGGGAAGAGACTACAAAAATTGTGCTCTACTTTTGAATGGAAACCAAATCTTAAGAATTGGCAACCCTACAAATTCTAAGAATGATGCTATGGCATTTCTTCAATTGATTAGAAATAATTAATTTTCATTTTAAAAAGGCTACAAAATTAGGAGTTTTTAATATTCGACTATGTTTATTCATCCTCTTAATTAAAAATATACCTTCCAAGGTTGAGCAAGATTCAGATTAGAAGAGCCTCTTCCGTATATTGTTCCAACGCAGGTCGCGAATAAACTTACCTTCGTTTTCAGAGACCAAAAAAGGTTCCTGGTCTTTTTTTGCCCGTAGGTAACCGTACATGTTGTCTATAAAAGCCTTGCGTTTTTGTTGTTTCCAAGCCATCTTTAAAGATGCGATCAGCGTAATCAGAAATCCGTAGCGCATGCCATACATGGCCTTGCCCTGAAGTAATTTGGCCCTCTTGTTATAATTGTTACCTGTAGGGCGAAGGTGTTTTACTTTTAAGCTATCGTCCGTAAAAATCTCGAAGTCGTGGTACTGGGCCAAAAGTTCGTCTACGGTGTCCCAGCCCATTGCGGGCTTCAAACCACCGATTGCTTCGAAACAGTTTTTGGAGTATGCCTTGAAAGCTCCACGCACATGGTTCTTGTCCATCGGGTGGTTTAAACTCCAACCTCCATGCTTATCCATTTCGTAGATGAATCCACCAGCTATGCCTACTTTAGGGTTTCCCTTGAAGACATAGGCTATTTTCTCGAAATATTTATCGGGTAGAATGACATCGGCATCAAGTTTGACAATGAAGCTGAAGTCGTCATCAAGTGCTTCGAACCCTTTGTTAAAGGCATTTATAACTTTGCTGCCCGGCATATGGGCCGTAGAGGAAGTGGTATTCAACTTGTAAATAACCGGATTCCTGGTCATGAATTCATCGATTATTCCTTCAGTGCCATCGGTCGAATTGTCGTTGACGACGACCATTCTTTGGGGTTGAAGTGTTTGCCTTAAGACCGAGTTCAATGTATCGGCCAAAAAGGCTTCTTCGTTATGCGCGGGTATGACAATATAATATTTCATAATGGCAAACTCGGCATTTCGAATTCAGTATCATGAATTTTTTCGTGTTGCATAAACAATGTAATATCTTGGCGTAAAACTTCGCAGCAACGGTCGAATACCTATTTTTTTAACCGGATTGGTGAACTTCAATCGATCTTTGATCTCCCATCCAGATTTTTCCAGTAGCCAATCGAATTGCCAGTCTTCAAATTCATGGTAATGCCTGTCCCATGGATCGGTCTTGTTTTTGTATGCGGTGGCGAACCATAAACGTAAAGGAATACTGGCCACGAGTTTGTTCGCCTTTATCTCTTTCAAAATATTGTAAGGTGCCAAAAGATGCTCAAAGATCTCAAATGCCGTCACCACCCCGACATCGGCATTTTGTACTGCCGAAAAGTCGATATCCAAATCTTCCCCGGTCGTATTTTCGACCGAAAAACCTTCTTCTTTCATGATCTTGGAAAATGGATTTTCGACACCAAGGTCAAGAATAGGTTCATCGGTGGCTATATGTTTCTTAAGAAAAGATAGCGTTCGTTGAAAGCGCCTGCTAGGATAGGTCTTTTCGTACATCGATTTCGTTTTTGTTCGAGGTTCCCTGTTCGAAGTTAAACAAACCGAGATTTGTAACCTGACACTTTTGGTTTTTATTCTACTTCGGCATAGGCTTCAATAGGAACACAGCTACAGATCAAATTACGGTCGCCATATGCATCATCGACCCTACGGACCGAAGGCCAGAATTTATTCTGGGACACATAAGATAGGGGAAATGCCGCTTGTTGTCTGCTATATGGAAAATTCCAAGTATCGTTGGTGACCATACCCATAGTATGCGGTGCATTTTTCAACACATTGTTAGGGTCATCGGGCGAGGTGGCATAAATCTCCTCCCTGATAGACAGCATCGCATCACAGAACCTATCCAACTCATTAAGACTTTCACTTTCGGTCGGTTCGATCATCAAGGTGCCTGCTACCGGAAATGAGACTGTAGGTGCATGAAAACCATAGTCCATCAGCCGTTTTGCAATATCGGTAACCTCTATACCATTTTGTTTGAATGGTCTGCAGTCAACGATCATTTCGTGCGCGGCCCTACCTCTTTCTCCTGAATAGAGAACGTCGAACTTGCCGTTCAACCGTTCTTTAAGGTAATTTGCGTTCAAAATGGCGATCTTGGTAGACTGGGTCAATCCTTCTTCGCCCAGCATTTTAATATATCCATAAGATATCAGACAGACCAACGAACTGCCCCATGGAGCGGCCGAAATTGCCGTTATTGCCTTATCGCCACCTGTTTTGATAATCGGATTCCCAGGAAGAAAGGGAACCAATTGCTCGGCTACACAGATCGGTCCCACTCCAGGTCCGCCACCCCCATGCGGAATGGCAAACGTTTTATGTAGGTTCAAGTGGCATACATCGGCTCCTATCGTTGCGGGATTGGTCAAACCTACCTGCGCGTTCATATTGGCACCATCCATATAGACTTGCCCTCCGTGATCGTGGATCAATTTAGTGATATGTTTGATGGAGGATTCGAAAACCCCATGGGTCGATGGATAGGTGACCATCAATGCCGCCAGGTTATCGGAATGATGTTTGACTTTTTCCTCGAGATCGGCAACATCGATATTTCCTTTTTCATCGGTCTTGGTAACGATTACCTGCATTCCCGCCATGACCGCAGATGCAGGGTTGGTGCCATGGGCCGACGCAGGTATGATACAGATATTTCGATGCCCTTCGTTTCGCGATTCGTGATAGGCGCGAATGACCATTAGCCCCGCATATTCGCCTTGTGCCCCTGAATTGGGCTGTAATGATGTTGCTGCAAATCCGGTAATCGTACTTAAATCTTTAGCAAGTTCTTTTAGCACGGTTTGATATCCTTCTACCTGATTTAAAGGAACAAAAGGGTGGATATTCGCCCATCGTGCCATGCTCAAAGGCAGCATTTCGGTGGCAGCGTTCAATTTCATTGTACAGCTGCCCAAGGAAATCATGGAGTGGTTCAGAGACAGATCTTTACGCTCCAGTTTTTTGATATAGCGCATCAGTTCGGTTTCCGAATGGTACGAATTGAAAACTTCGTTCTCCAAAAAGGGCGTATCTCTTTTTAACGAATCTGGTATTACATCTTTACCGGATTGCACAGTCATGGCATCTTCATTCTTACCATCCAATTCGGCAAAACAGGCAATCAAGGCTTTTATGTCTTTTTCGTCAACCGCTTCGTTCAATGACAGCGTAACGGTTTGCCTGTCAACATAATTAAGGTTGATTTCTTTGGCCTCGGCCAGCGATCTCAATTTGTCGGAATCGGAAACTCTGAACTTTAGGGTGTCGAAAAACGAAGTGTTCAATTGTTTGAACCCGATACTTTCCAACGATTGGCTTAGTGTTCTTGTCTTATGGTGTAGTTGTTCGGCGATATAACTTAGTCCCTTCGGGCCATGATAAACGGCATACATGCCCGCCATTACCGCCAAAAGTACTTGCGAGGTGCAGATATTGGAAGTTGCCTTGTCACGTTTGATATGTTGCTCACGGGTCTGGAGCGCCATGCGAAGGGCCGGTTTTCCATCGACATCTTTTGTGAGGCCTATAATGCGACCGGGAATACTTCTTTTATAAGTTTCCTTTGTCGCAAAAAATGCGGCATGAGGCCCACCGTAGCCCAACGGAATGCCGAAACGTTGTGTACTGCCAACAACAACATCGACCCCGAACTCCCCAGGGGCTTTTAACATTACCAAGCTCAAAATATCGGCAGCGACGGCTACTTTGATATCATTGTCATTGGCCTTTGAGACAAATTCGGTATAATCATAAATTTGACCGTATTTTCCAGGGTATTGCAACATGGCGCCAAAGAAATCGGTGCCAAATGCGAATTCTTCATGGTTTCCGACTACCAACTCGATTCCCAAAGGGGTCGATCGTGTTTGTAAAAGAGATAGTGTTTGTGGAAGTATTTCTTCGGAAACAAAGAATTTTAAAACCTTGTTCTTTTTTTGATCACGGCTTCGAACATCGAATAACATCGACATGGCTTCGGCGGCAGCCGTACTTTCATCCAATAATGAGGCATTGGCCAGCTCCATTCCCGTAAGGTCGCAAACCATGGTCTGAAAATTCAATAGTGCCTCTAAACGACCTTGGGCAATTTCGGCCTGATAAGGCGTGTAGGCCGTATACCACCCCGGATTTTCAAGAATATTCCGCTTGATGACCGATGGCGTGATACTTTCATGATAACCAAGGCCAATATATGATTTAAAGACTTTGTTCTTTTCCGCCAATTCTTGAATATGCGTCAGAAATTCATGTTCGCTCATGGCCTTGGGTAGGTCAAGCCTATTTTTGAGACGAATATCATCGGGAATGGTTTCTGAAATGAGCTGATCTAAAGTAGCGACACCGATGGTCTCGAACATTGTCTCCAGATCATTTTCTTGAATTCCGATATGGCGTTTGGCAAATACTTCTGTCGTCATGAAATGAATGCTAAGTTGTTAAAATAAAGTGGACAAAATTAGCGATTTATTACGGCAAAACACCCTCTTTTAGTCTTCCTTGGAATTAAAGTTTTTAACCGAAAAATGGGGTTATGAACAGTTTGGCTACTTTTGGTTTATGAAGTGGCCCGTACGCATTTTTAATTTTTACTTAGATGCCAGCATACATGTGGCATTGGCGGTATTCGCATTGGTTCAAATTACCGGTGGCGTTTTAAAATTCGAAACCAGCGCACACTTGTCATATTTTCTTTTTTTCGGTACGATCGCCTGTTACAATTTCATAAAGTATGGTGTCGGGTCGAAAAAGTATATTTTAGTCTCCAACCGATACCACAAGAATATTCAAATAGCGAGCTTTGTCGCGCTGATACCTGCCCTATATCACGCCTGTTTCTTTACCTATGAAACATGGTTGGGCGTAATTGTCATTATAGTATTTACGGGGCTCTACGCCCTGCCCATTATGCCCCATGGCAAAAATCTTCGCAGTCGAGGACTGCTAAAAATTTTTTTAGTGGGTCTGGTGTGGTCATTGACGACGGTTGCACTTCCCGCTATCCAAGCCAATAAAATAATGAACTGGGATGTTTTAATTGAACTGATACAGCGTTTTCTGCTTGTACTTGTTTTAATGATTCCCTTTGAAATAAGAGATTTGAAATATGATAAGCTTGATTTGGACACATTGCCTCAACGAGTGGGTATCATGAATACGAAGAAAATAGGGTATATAGTCACTTTGGTTCTTTATATAATGACTTTTTTGAAAGACGAATTGGCTTGGAGTGAAATATTGGGGAAAGCTATATTAGGTGTGATGTTGTGCCTTGCCCTTATCTATGTAAAAAAAGACCGATCTAAGTACTTTGCCTCATTTTGGGTAGAAGCGATCCCTATATTTTGGTGGGCGGTGATTTTCAGTCTACAATATTATTTTTAGGCTTTATTTCTTATCTCCTGTTTCATTTTCGATTTTTCTTTTTCGGTCAGGTTCTGAAGGTTGGCCTTTTGGCATAGATTGGTTAATTGGGCATTTTTTTTCGAGTACATGGCGCAGGTACTACAAAAGAGCAAGTGTAATTTCAGTTGGATTTTTTCTAAAAAAGAAGCCTCCTTGTATTGTGTTTTGTTGCAGATTGTAGCTGCCTCTTCACAAGAGATCATAGATTAAACCAATTTTGATTAAGGCATCCCATCAATGTGGTTCTCGCACGATGGATCATAACCCACAGATTAGACGGATTGATGCCAAGTTCATTACAAATATCTTCAGTGCTCATGCCCTGTATTGTTTTCATGGTAAATACCAAAGACTGTTTCTGCGGCAATTGGGCGATACATTCATATATGGCGGCACCCAGTTCTTCATTTTCCAGTCGGTCATTTTCGAATGAACTGAATGGATCGGCGATCTGTTCCTCAAGCCAATCCCCGTCAGCATCACTTTTCGAACTATAGTTGACCCTTACCTCTGCCTTTCCCTTTTTAGAATTGATTTTGCGGTAGTGGTCAATGACCTTTCGCTTGAGAATGGCCACTAACCAGGTGCGTTCGGCGGCATCGCCCTTATAATTCTTGGCTGATTTCAGTCCCGCGAAAAAAGTCTCTTGTACCAAATCTTTGGCGATTTCGGTATCGCTTACTCGTGCAATGGCGTAGTTGAAGAGGTAGTCGGCGTACGAATCTACCCAAGTATCCGGATTTAATTGGTGAACCGTCATATTTTCATCATGCTCATCAAAAGTAAGCGAATTTGATTTAACTACTTTCATGTTTCCGTTCCGTTGTTCGAGTTTTCTCGCGGTCATAATTTACTATCTTTGATTAAACCTTTTGCTTATGAAGTCGATTACTAGCGTATTGATATTGTTTATTTTGACTTTGGGATGTGCCCAAAGTACGTCAAAACCTATCACGGAATTTTCACAGAATGATATAGAAAATGGGATATTGGTAGATGTTCGCACACCTGAGGAGTATAATGCAGGTCATTTGGAAAATGCAATGAACATCGACTGGTTTGATGAGACCTTTGCCCAGCAGTTCAAAAAAATTGCCAAGGATGAAACCATTTATGTGTATTGTAAGATGGGGGGGCGAAGTGCCAAGGCCCAGGAAAAGCTCAAAACCCTAGGCTATACCAAAGTAATCAACTTAGAGGGCGGCTATGATGCTTGGAAGGAGGCCACTCCCGATTAACAGTGAATGGTTCTATGACCAAATATAGGTCGAAAATAGGTATAGGGCTGGCCATTTTCGTTTTTGGAATACTTGGTGGAATGACGCTTTTCATGATTTACCAAAGCGTTTGGTCAGGAGCATTCGTAAATTTAGTTGTACTTGCCTTTACGGCCCACCTTTTTTTAAATACCTATTATACCGTAAACGGTAATACGCTCGAAATAAAAAGCGGCTTTATTCTCCATAAACGAATCGATATCAGAACGATCAACTGTATAACGGCAACCAATAACCCCATAAGCGCACCGGCCGCATCGCTTGATCGTCTTGAGATTTTTTATGACCGATCCAAAATTGTTTTGGTTTCCCCAAAAGACAAGATTGCTTTTATAGATCACTTAAAAAGAATAAACCCCAAAATAGCGTTAAAAGGTATCGCGTAAGCCCAAAGTTCTTACCTCGACCATCACAATATTATTTTTAAGACAAGTTTTTTAAAGCAATTTATCCGCCACTTCCTGCCAGTTATTGACACGTTCAAAACCGTTGGTATGGATGTTGTGGGGAGAGGTAAAAAGCAGGCATCTTCCGTCAAAGCCTTCTAAATTATAGGCGCGATCATCGATCAGTACATCTCCTTTGAGAATATGCTTGTCGCCGCAAAGAATCCGATTTTGCCAAGGAATAAACGGAAAGTGCTCGTCAAGCCATTCGGATTTTTCTTCAAGTGAATTCGGGAATTGTGTTGCGGCAGAAGCGATATATACCTCATGCTTGCCCGCTAATTGTTTCAGAATCTTTTGGCTATCCATAATTGGTCTTAGGGCCCGAAAAAATCCACGGGTACGAGCATGGTCGCGAATACTTTGTTGGTGCTTCTCGATTACATTCTGCCATACTTCTGAGCCCAAACAGGTCTCTGGTGTTAAGTTGCCGCCGAACTCACGGTTATAGATTTCTATATGTGCATTGTATGTGTCGGCGATTACTTCATCCATATCGATGAATATGGTCATGGTATAAAATTTTTGTGAAGAAAAGGATAAAGCTTGTAAATGGGAAATGATCGGGGATTTTTTTAGCGATTACTCTACATTGCAATTACAAAAATAAAGAGGGCGTCCCCACGCCCCCTTAATCTTATACAAAGGAAACGTTGTCATTTCCTTGCCTACTTATGTAATACGAATATACAGCCTGATGGCAGTTTGAAGTTGCCCTAATTCAAAAAAAAATGACGCAATCCAAAACTTAAATCACAAAATACTCCTAGATCAATCCTGCCCGTTTTAAAAGGGCCTCGACCTGAGGTTCCTTGCCACGAAAACGTTTATAAAGTACCATTGGTTTTTCAGTGCCCCCTTTTGAAAGCACGTGTTCTTTGAACTTGGAAGCAATTTCTTTGTTGAAAATTCCCGTTTCCTTAAAATAGGCGAAGGCATCGGCATCAAGTACCTCGGCCCATTTGTAGCTATAATAGCCCGAGGAATAACCACCTTGAAATATATGCGCGAAAGCTGTGCTCATACAGGTTTCAGGAGTGTCGGGATATAATTGGGTGCCTTCAAAGGCTTTTGTCTCATATCTTTTGACATCCCTTATTTGCGACGGATCGGCCGCGTGCCAAGACATGTCGAGCAATCCGAAACTCAGTTGGCGAAGGGTCGCCATACCCTCTTGAAAGGTGGCCGATTCCTTGATTTTTTGTACCAATTTCATTGGAATGGATTCCCCGGTCTCATAATGCTTCGCGAAAAGCTCAAGGGCTTCTTTTTCGTAGCACCAGTTTTCCATAACTTGGCTTGGCAGTTCCACAAAGTCCCAATAGACCGAGGTTCCCGAAAGGCTAGGGTAGGTGGTATCGGCCAACATACCGTGCAGTCCGTGCCCGAACTCATGGAACAAGGTCGTAACTTCATTGAATGTCAAAAGCGAGGGTCTTGTTTCGGTAGATGGCGTAAAATTGCAGACGTTCGAGATATGCGGGCGCACATTTTCACCATCTTTTTTGTACTGTGGTTTAAAGGAGGTCATCCAGGCACCGCCCCTTTTCCCTTTTCGGGGATGGAAATCGGCATAGAACAGCGAAATGAAGTTTTTATTTGTATCATAGACCCTGAAGGTTTTGACCTCTTCGTGATATTTTTCAACATCATGGACTTCCTCGAATTGCAGCCCGAACAATTTTTCGGCCACTTTGAAAACGCCATCGATTACGTTTTCCAGCTTGAAATAGGGTTTTAACAATTCGTCGTCAAGGTTGAACAATTGCTGCTTGAGTTTTTCTGAATAATAGCTGCCGTCCCATTTTTCAAGTTTTTCAAGGCCATCAAGTTTTTTGGCATAAGCCGATAGTTGTGCAAACTCACGTTCGGCGGCAGGTTTTGCCTTTTCTAGCAGGTCGTTCAAAAACGAATATACTTTTTCGGGCGTTTCGGCCATGCGTTCTTCCAAGACAAAATGGGCATGGGTCTTATACCCTAAAAGATTGGCCCGCTCATGGCGCAGGTTGACAATTTTTAGAACATTTTCTTGATTGTCGAGATCATCTCCGTGAAAGCCCTTGCTTCCGAAGGCCAAGGATAGTTCTTTTCGAAGTTGTCGATTCTTGGCATATTTCATAAAGGGTATGTAACTCGGGTAATCCAATGTGATCAGCCAACCTTTTTTTCCTTTTGATTTGGCCAATTGTGCGGCCGCTTCTTTTGCACCTTCCGGCAGCCCGTGCAAGTCAACTTCTTCCGTCAGGTGCATTTCATATTTGTTGTTCTCGGCGAGAACGTTCTCGCCGAACTTCAGTTTAAGTTTTGAGAGCTCCGCGTCGATCTGCCGCAGACGTTTCTTTTTCCCTTCCGACAGGTTCGCACCGTTGCGACTAAAGCTTTTGTACTTTTTATCCAAAAGTGTAAGTTGTTCTGTAGACAGGTGAAGATTCTTCTTTTGCCCATAAACGGTTTTTATCTTGCCGAACAATTTTTCGTTCAGGGTTATATCGTTACTGAATTCTGAAAGCAGGGGCGAGACCTCTTGTGCAATTTTCTGTATTTCTTCATTGGTTTCGGCAGAATTCAGATTAAAGAATATACTTGATATTCGATCCAATTGTTGACCTGAAAACTCCAAGGCCTCTACCGTATTTTCGAACGTAGGAGCCTCGGGATTGTCTGTTATGGCATCGATTTCGGCGCGGGCATCTTCCATGGCCTGAAGAAACGCGGGTTTAAAATGTTCATTTTTTATGTTTGAAAAAGGTGCGGTGTCGAACGGGGCAAGTAGTGGATTCATAAAGATTTTACGGGTTTATTGGTTTATAGGTTAAAAAATGGTTTGCGGGACGAACTTGAAAATCGGAACAAGGGAAAATCCAAAACTATTTAATGCTTCTTGACACGGTTTGCAGCTCACTGCTCATTATTGCGTTGATAGCTGTCCGTTCACCATTGACGGCCCGTTATAGACTGTTCACCGTTCACTGCTTAGTGTTTACTTTTTTTGCTCCATCTATCACCTTCTGTTTCAATCCTTCTTTATAAAGTACAATTTTGTCCAAAACGCATTTATCGGAACTTCCGATAATCTGCGCAGCTAGAATGCCTGCATTTTTGGCTCCGTTCAACGCGACCGTTGCAACAGGAACCCCGCCCGGCATTTGCAATATGGAGAGCACAGAATCCCAGCCATCGATAGAATTGCTACTTTTTACAGGTACGCCGATAACCGGTAAAGGAGACATCGAGGCTACCATTCCCGGTAAGTGTGCCGCCCCCCCTGCACCGGCAATGATTACGGAATAGCCATTTTTGTGTGCGTTTTTGCTAAAATCGAAAAGCTTTTCGGGCGTGCGGTGCGCCGAAACGATATCTACCTCGACCTCGATATCGAAGCCTTTTAAAATATCGACGGCGTCTTGCATGACGGGGAGGTCGCTAATGCTTCCCATTACTACGGCTACTTTGCTCATAACTAATTACTTATTACCTTGATTTTTTCTTTTACTTGTTGTGCAATGGTTCTTGCTTCGGCAATATTTTTGTTCACGATGGTCACATGCCCCATTTTTCGAAAGGGTCGGGTCTGTTTCTTTCCATAGATATGCGGCGTCACGCCCTCCATTCTCATAATCTCCCCAATGTTTTCATAGACCACTTTCCCTGTATGGCCTTCGGCCCCCACCAAATTCACCATGATTCCCGCAACTTTGTTGTCAGTATTTCCTAAAGGAAGGTCCAATATGGCACGAAGGTGTTGTTCGAATTGGTTGGTATAACTGGCTTCGATGCTATAATGTCCGCTGTTATGGGGTCGAGGTGCAACTTCGTTGACCAATATTTTATCATCATGGGTCTGGAACATCTCGACCGCCAACAATCCGACATGTTGTATTTTTTCGGATACCTTCAATGCTATTTCCCGGGCCTTCAAGGCGACTTTGTCATCGATCCTTGCCGGACAGATTACGTACTCGACCTGATTTGCTTCGGGGTGGAACTCCATTTCGACCACGGGATAGGTCTTTACCTCTCCACTTACGTTTCGGGCCACGATTACGGCCAGTTCGTTCTTAAAATTTACCATTTCTTCGGCAATGCACTCTCCGGAAGGCAATCCTTCAAGATCCTCCAATTTGCGAACTACCTTTACGCCTTGTCCGTCGTACCCGAATTGGGCGGCCTTCCAAATAAAAGGAAATTCCAAGCCGCCGTTATTTATGCTATCGGCAATCTCACTCTTGTAGGCGAAACGATGAAACTCCGCCGTCGGAATTCCATTGTCCACATAGAATAACTTTTGTTTGGCCTTGTTCTGGATGATACGCAACGCTTTTGTTGGCGGATAGACTTTTTTTCCTTCTTCTTCCAACTTTTCAAGCGCGTCAAGGTTCACGTTCTCGATCTCGATGGTCAGCACATCGACATTCTTTCCGAAATCGTACACGGCCTTGAAATCGAGAAGGCTTCCTTTTACGAATTCGTTACAGGCGATCTTGCAGGGGGCCTCGTCCGAAGCATCCATGACCTTGGTGCCTATATCCCATTTTCGGGTCTCGTACAACAGCATTTTGCCGAGTTGTCCGCCGCCTAAAATCCCCAATATAAAATCCGAAGAAAAGTATTCCATTGTAATTTACTATCCCTTGTTTTTAAGGGTCGCAGGGCAAAAATACGCCTAATTCTTAAAACCCATTGCGTACACGGCCAAAAGAGAAATCAAATTGGTATATTTGCCATCCTTGTAAAATCGATCCCGAGTGTTGATAAAGCTACACGACAAATATTTCAAACCCTATTTGAGCGAAACGGAAATCTTGTCGGCCGTGAAAGATCTTGCCGATAAGATTGCGATCGATTACAAGGATGAAGTGCCAATTTTTGTTGGGGTACTCAACGGTGCTTTTATGTTCGTATCCGATTTTTTAAAATCTTATCCGCATCCATGCGAGGTGTCCTTTGTGAAAATGAGTTCGTATGGCGGTCTGACCTCTACGGGTATCGTTGAAACCTTGTTGGATGTATCTGAGGATATCGAAGATAGAAGTGTTATTGTTTTAGAGGATATTATCGATACCGGCCGTACGCTTCAAGAACTGATACATATGTTTTCGAACATCAATGTAAAGGAGTTCAAGATCGCCAGCCTTTTCTACAAATCGGAAATCTACAATGGTGAATATACCATTGATTATGTAGGTATTGAAATTCCAAATAAATTTATTGTTGGATATGGCCTAGATTATAATGAGCTGGGCAGAAATTTAAAAGAAGTATACCAATTAAACCAAAAGCATATGATCAATCTTGTACTATTCGGAAAGCCAGGTGCCGGCAAGGGCACTCAGGCACAGTTTCTAAAAGACCAATACAACCTTGAACATATCTCTACCGGTGACCTTTTTAGGTTCAATATGAAGAACGACACCGATTTGGGCAAATTGGCCAAATCGTATATCGACAACGGTGATCTTGTGCCCGATGAGGTCACGATTAAAATGTTGGAAGATGCGGTAGACAAGAATCCCGATGCCAGCGGATTCATTTTTGACGGTTTTCCGCGAACTACGGCCCAGGCCGAGGCCTTGGATAAATTTTTGGCCACCAAGAACATGAAGATCGATGCCACCATCGCCCTGGAGGCCGATGATGAGATATTGATACAACGTCTTTTGGAACGAGGAAAGGTGAGTGGTCGTAGCGATGATCAAGATGAAGACAAGATCCGCAACCGTTTTGATGAATACAACCAAAAGACAGCACCCCTCAAAGACTTCTACGAGGCTCAAGGAAAATTTCATAGAGTTAATGGCATAGGGGCCATTGATGAAATCACTATGCGACTGGGGAAAGTCATCGAGGAGTTATGATCCTGTCTTTATATGAACTTCGATCGCCAACCTTCGCTTGAAAATGAACTTATATTGACCAGATATTTCGAGTAGGAGGACTTTTAGTATTTTTTATAGTTGCCTCTGACCCCTTGATTTGGCCACAGCACCTAAATAACGACCGCCATATCCTTGAAAATTTTAAGCAAGTTTTTGATGAGTCGATGGTGTCAAAAGTAGCTTTGCCCATTCTTGATAAGAAGAACGGTGCGGTCATCGGCAGTGCGCGTTATAAGATTATCGATACCGAAAACGTTGTGGTTGAAATTGGGTGCTCTTCCGGACCGTTATTATCGGGGCGGCTTGTACAATCTTGAAGCCTAAAAAATCGATGGTCAATTGCGCCTTGGTTGATTTCGACATGGCTGTTTTTTATGTAGAACCGAAAAACTTTCGTTCGCAACGTGCCCATGGGACAATAGGGGCGTAAAAATTGAGAATTTTTAAAGTTTATGGGGCCTGCCCAAAGAAAAGGGGGTTACCTTTGCCATTGATAATGTGATTGAACGAAATGAGCCATAGTATATCTTGACACCCATCGGGGTTGTCATTGGCGAATTACATTGACCTTTGAAAAAGATAAAATAAACAGATGAAAGAAGAGGTCATAGGTACAAGGGAAGTATTCAAAAGCTGCTTCTTTGTGGGTTGTGCCGCCATCATAATCTTGGTTTTGTTTACGATCGGATATTTTATTTGGGTCTTCACTTCTGACCCCATTTTGTAATAAAAGGTCTCGCTGAATAGTGGCTAGTGTTCAAAGAGTTCCATGTTTTCGATAAGTCGCATGTATCGTATTCGTTATTTTTGCGATATAAATGGATGAATTTCAAACCATAATATTTTCTAATGACCGAGGGCAACTTTGTAGATTACGTTAAAATACATGTCGAATCAGGTAACGGAGGCAAGGGTTCGGCACATTTGCACCGTGAAAAATATGTTGCCAAGGGAGGTCCTGACGGCGGCGATGGCGGGCGTGGCGGTCATGTTATTTTTCGTGGAAACAAGAATCTGTGGACTTTGGTCAACTTCAAGTTCAAAAAGCATTTTAAGGCAGGGCATGCGGAACATGGTAGCAAGAACCGAAGTACGGGAGCCGATGGTGCCGACATATATATCGATGTGCCTCTTGGCACCGTAATCAAGGATGCTGAAACCAATGAGGTGATTTTTGAGATTACCGAGGACAAAGAAGAAAAGATCATCGTCGAGGGCGGTATGGGCGGGCGTGGCAATTGGCACTTTAAGACACCTACCAATCAGACCCCAAGATATGCGCAGCCCGGTGTGCCAGGTCAAGAAAAGAACGTTATTCTCGAACTGAAGGTTTTGGCCGATGTGGGGCTGGTAGGATTTCCGAATGCCGGAAAATCGACCTTGCTTTCGGTCATGACTTCGGCCAAACCCAAGATAGCCGATTATGAATTTACTACCTTAAAGCCGAATTTGGGCATTGTTCAGCACCGCGATTTTCAGAGTTTCGTTATGGCCGATATTCCGGGTATCATCGAAGGTGCGGCCGAAGGAAAGGGCCTTGGGCATTACTTTTTGCGCCATATCGAGCGCAATGCGACCTTGTTGTTTTTGATTGCGGCCGATAGTATGGATATCAGTAAGGAATACGAAATTTTGTTGGATGAGCTGCGAAGGTATAATCCTGAATTGTTGGACAAAGAACGTCTTATCTGTATCTCGAAATGCGATATGCTCGACCAAGAACTGATGGATGAAATGCGGGTCGAATTGGATAAAGATTTTAAAGGAGTGTCTTATATGTTCATCTCATCGGTAGCCCAAATCGGGCTTCAAGAACTTAAGGATAGACTTTGGATTATGCTGAACAGTTAATCGAAAAAGGTTGGTTTTCAGATATTTGGGTTATTTTTTTGATTATTTTAGAGGAAAGCTGTGATTATGCAAAATCTGCTTCGCGTTATTTTTTTGGTTTTGTTCATTTCATGCAATGCCATAAAAGTCAATTATGACTATGATAAGGAAACCGAGTTTTCCAACTACAACACGTACAACTATTATTCCGAAATCGAAACGGGCCTTGGCGAGTTGGACGAGAAAAGGCTTTTCAAAGCATTGGATATTGCTTTGCAATCGAAGGGTCTTGTTTTTTCAGAAGAGCCTGATTTTTTAATCAATATTGAAGGCAGGTCATTTCAAATGCCCAAAAATACTTCCGTTGGGGTCGGGGTCGGCGGCACGGGCCGTAATGTAGGTGGTGGTGTTTCGGTCGGTATCCCATTGGGTTCCTCCAAACTTGAACGCCAGATTGTGTTTGATTTTGTCGATGCCAAAAAAGACCAACTCTTTTGGCAGGCCGTTAGTACCAGTGCGTTAAAAGAAAATCTTCCTCCGCTGGTCCGTGAACAAAAGTTACAAGAGATGGTTGGCAAGGTGCTTTCTAAATATCCGCCCAAAAAAAGGAAATAACAATCGTTAACAGGGTTATTTTCGCTTGACTTTGACAACGTATGTGGCCACTATGGTATCGTTCAACTGAATGTGAACGTCATACTTCCCCGTTTTATCAAAAACATGTTTTAAACGTAATTGCCTTTTTTCGTAGGTGCTTACGGGGTGAACACTTCTATCGGAATTACCATTGTTCAATGTCAGTATTATATTTTCATTATTAATGTCCTTGGGGGTCTCAAGAATAAATTCAATGGGCCTGCTTTTTGTGGTTTCCAAAAACATTTCATCAGGTTGAACAGGTACGATGTTCGACGCAAAAGCTTCTTTGTACACGATGGGGCCTTGTAAAAACTGATTGAAAGTGGGAGGGTTAGGCAATAAGGTCCATTTATTTTCCAGTGGATAATGATTTTTTATGAACAAGGCTGGATCCGCCAAAAAATAACCATCAAAATAATCATGCTCGAACCTTGGTTCGCCCTCATCGAACATAACACGCCCAGCAGACCATGTTGCATCGACCAAGTACCACTTGCCATCCAGTTCAATAGCGTTCCATGCGTGATTGGGAATACTCTCCTCATCCAAAATCAAGGTAGGTGTTCGCCCGTAGCCATCTATAATCTTGCAATTAAGACCTGCAATTTTGGCCATTTCCCTTACGAGAAAAGCATATCCCGAACAGGCCGTTTTTCTTTGTTCCACCAATTTTTCGAAAACTTTGGGCGTGAAACTTTCGTTCCATTCTAGAAAAGCGGCACGGTCATCGGCATGTTTTTTCCGTTTTTTAATGGTTCTGAGATAGGCATGATAATCATTTTCGATATTCGTGGCTACCCATGTATAAATGGCCCTGAATTTCTCGACGTCGGTTTCCAATGATGCCGTTAATCTATGGATCAATATAGGTAGGTTTCTCAAGCCTTCCCCTTTGTGTGCAAGTGCGATACTATCGGCTTTTCCAAAATCAATTTTACTAAAATCACCACGTTGGCCTTGACATAAAACGCTAATGAGCAGAATAAGGGGAAAGATCGATTTCATAGTCAAGTTAAAGATTGAAGCCCTGTTCCCGATAGCTATCAGGATTAAGTGCGGTTGCTTTAGTTTTCATAAACTTTTTAGAGTGTTTTGTCATTTCCAGCAAAGGTAGAAATCCCATTGCAGATTCAAAGCTATGGGATTCCTCGTCGCTTGGCTCCGTCGGAATGACATAGTGTTCAATAAAAAATTTAAGAAAACCATGGATTTTGAACCCAGAACGGCTTACTATTTGAACAATCCCAGGAATTTTTGGAAAATGTTACGCTTTGATTTGTAGACTCCGCCGGTATCCACGGCACCCATAAGCTCCACATCAACGGTATCAAAGGTTATTGTAATGTCCAATACGGGAGAATCGCTTTCAGGAACGATGTACTCTTTGGTTTCATAACCTAGAAAGCTAAAGACCAAAATGTTGCCAACCTCCAAATTTCTGGGAAATTCGAACTTTCCGTCAAGATCGGTAACGACTCCTTCCGCAGTTCCTTTCAAAACCACATTGACCCCTGAAAGTGGTTCGTTCATTTCATCAAGCACGGTACCTTTTACCGTATATTCCTGTAAACTTATACCGTTGGTATCAAGTGATTTTTTCGAAACCTGTATTTCGGTTTCAGTGCTAGCGTAATCTTGCGCGTGCAGGGCGGTCAAATTGCCAAGGCTCAGTATAGAAAGCCCTATTATTGCCATACTTCGTGCGAAGAAGCCTTTATTTGTTCTATTCATTGCTGATGTTCTATAAGTTTTTAACTGCGTGCTTTTGAATCGGCCACAGGTGTCCGTAGTCCTATTATTAAAAAAGGCGATTAGTTCGGGTTCGGGCATGTTCGTGAAATCTATTACTTCTTTTGCGCATAATCTGCAAAATCCTCCATTCGATGTCGGGGCAAAGCTCTCAAATTTTTCGGAGCATGGTTGGGTAATCCTTAGTGCATTTTTCATAATTTTTGGTTTTAATGGTACACCTCAAAACTATGCTGTTCAACACATTGTAAAAATCGATATTGAGTGAACCCCTCTTTCGAATGCGCGAAGTTCCGTTTTCATTTAGCTTGATAATTTCTTCTGCGTATTAAATTTACTAATTTTCTAGTTCACGTTTACCCGAACGCCCTCACTATGACTACTGAACTCGGGGGCATACATACTTTGTATAGTGGTAATACCATTGCTGAACTCCCCGGCATTGTTTACACGTAGGTCATATTCAAATACGAATACTCCTTTGGGCAGATAATCGAAAAAGAAATTCGTGCTGGCGTCTTTGGTACTTTCGTAGTACCCGAGTGCGTCTTGCCATTTGTATTGAGAGAATACGTTGATGGGTTCCATGCCCGATGCCCGCATGTCCTTCATGTGTACGAATTCCATTTCGCGGTCGGAACGGAGTTCAATCCTTACACGGACCAAATCGCCCACCTTCAGGTCGGTCTTGTCCGTGATTTCAGAAATTTCCTCACCGGTATCCGTATTTTTTTTCAGGAACAATTTTTTCTTCAACTTCAAAGGCGTTTCAGCGGAGGAAATTTTATCCAAATTCTCGAAGTATTGCCAGTACAAAGCCCCCCAGGCAATGCCCTCACCTTTCTTCGAAAGCTGTATTTCCGCCATTTCAGGAGTGATTTCGGCACTGTTCCATGAGGTTTTGAAGTATCCCGTACCGGCCTCGATCTTCGTATTTTCCAATTTTGATGTTTCGATTTTGTTGCACCCGACAAGAAACTCGACCGCATCGGTCACTGAGAGCCAATCGCTGTCTTGAAGTAATAATGCGTATATGGCTTCAGTCGTTGCCTTGGTCGTTTTCCACTGATTGGTCTGTTTGTTTTTCAGCAACCAGATTTTAAGATTGTCAACGGTTTTGGTGTCGTTTTCAATTTCTCCAAAGGCCTCGATCATCAACGCCTGGGTTTCTATGGGCGCTTGGTACCAGTGCCATGAGGCGGTATTCGCTTTCCAGTACGTGCCGAGTTCTTCCGAGGTTATACTGTTTTCCCTTAAAGACCTTAATATTTTGCCCGAAGTGTTCGAATCGTCCATTCTATGGAAAACCAAGGCCAACATTCCTTTGGAATACAACGCTTTGTCCATCCAATATTTTTGGGCTTGACCTTTATAGTAGGTCGTGATTTCCTTGACTTTTTTGCTCGAAGGAATATCTTTGAAAAAACTGCGCATATACAGGTAATGGATCTGTGTTCGACTCAAATGGTCATCGTCGATATTCGAGGCATATTGCTTCATTTGCTCGTATTCATTGACGAATTCATTATCTAAATACGAAATGGCCTTTTTAATGACGGATTGCATCTCGGCGCCATTCGAGGTAACCGCCAATTTCTTTAAATGTCCCAGTCCCGTAATGATATGTTGTGTGATAAAACGGTTGTCAGGTCCACCATTGAACCAGGCCCATGCTCCGGTGGTTTTTTGATTGTTCTTTAATTTGGATAAGGCGTTCTGCCCCTCAAGCCGCATCTTGTTCAGATTGAACAAAAGGCCGATACGCTTTTTCTGTTCGGTTTCCGATTGGGCATCGCGAAGCCAAGGTGTTTCTTGGATCAATAGGGATTTCAGTTCTTCGTTCTTTTCGAGATCGCTCGGCAGCGCATCGGAATTTCGCCATTGATCGAAGACTTCTTGAATGCGCGGATTCGAATTGGCGATATGGCCTGCCAAGGTATTGGCATAATATCTTGAAAATATTTGCTCGTTACAATCGTGTGGATATTCCATCAAATAGGGGAGGGCCTGCACGGCATACCAAGCGGGATTCGAGGTAATCTCCAACGTCAATTTGTGGTGCTTTAAGCTCTCGGAGGAAACGTTTTTCAATTTATCCAAAATAAAGGTCTTCGTCTGGTCGCTTCGTACCCACATCGGCAGGCTTTCAGTGACCAAAGTACGATTGGTCAACACCGGAAGCAGGTTCTGTTCCCCATCGCTGAAGTCACCGGCCTTGGCGATGACCTTGTATTGCACGGCCTGAATCCCTTCTGGGATTTTCAGTCGCCAAGAGACTTGGGTGTTATTGAGGGAGTCCATAGTAAAACTTTTGCCAGCTTCGGCTTGCCCCCCTCTGCCTACGGCATCTCCCCCAGAATGGCTGGCGATTAGCAATTCTTTCGAAATATCCTTGCCCGTAACCGCATCGACCAGTTCCAATCGGGCCGTGCCCGAAAGGTTTTTGTCGCTAAGGTTGGCAACTTTGGTGCTGATAACGATTTCATCACCTTCCCGTAAAAAGCGAGGTGCGTTCGGTATGACCATCAATTCTTTTTGCGTAACGGTTCGTTTGGTCGCATAGACACTCTGCAAACCTTTTGTATGGGCCAAGAGTTGCAAGTTCCATCGGGTCAGGGCCTCGGGCACGGTAAAACTGAACGAGACGTTGCCTTCTCTATCGGTCTGTAATTGCGGGAAGAAAAAAGCGGTTTCCTGAAGGTTTTTACGAATTTTCACCTCATTGGAGTTCTTATTCCCGCCTTGTACTTCATCACGCTCAGTATCTGGTCGTTGAAGACTATCCTGTGGGGATAGTTCCGATTTGCTTACGCCCGATACTGTTCCTTCCAATGCATTGCCGACCACGGACTCTTCCATTTCCATATCTTCCATCATCATTACTTCGGGTGCAGGGGCTACATCATTATTTTTCATGCTGCGCATCATCATCGCATCGCGGCCATTACCATGACCAAAATAAAACCCGAACCAATTGAACGTATCAAAATATTGGGGGTCATAGCTGTAATGGTTTTTCGAATCATTATAGACGCGAAAAGAGCGGTTGCCAAAGCTTTGGCGCGCATTTGAATAGATCGATGAATAATAAATCGGTCGATAGAGCGGACTGAACCCCCAATAATGGCTGCGGAAAGCGTCTAACGAGGCATCGTACATACCGGCCAACAGTTCGGCGGCCACTTTTTCCCCTTTCGGCCCTTTTATCTTGAACGACCAGGTTTCGCCAGTTCCCGGTCTCAGTTTGTCGCGAAAAGTCAAGGTTTCGATTTCCAAGGCCTCTTGGGGGTAGGGCACGGCGACGACCTGGCTTCCTGACAGGTACGAATTAAAGGCCGAAAAACTATAGTTGATCGCGAACCCGCCCAGGTCATCTTTGGTAACCGGTACCGTGAACGATTTTGAATCGCCGTTCAGGTGGATTACTTTGGTATCAATAATTTTCCTTTCCTTTTCAATGAGCACTGTAACATCTAAATTTTGTATGTTGCTCGATAGGGTAATTCTAGCTTTGTTACCGATGGCGTATTCGTTCTTATCGGTCTTTATTTGAAAGAGCTGGTTGTCGGCCGGTTTCTTATCATCTAGGCCGAACAAGGTTGTATGGGCAATGGCCTTGACTTCTTGTCCGAATCTGTCGTTGGTCTCAAGTTCGATGATATATTTCCCGGATTGTTCTTTCTTGAGGTCGTTCAACTTCAAGGTGGTCGATTTTCCGGTATCGAAATCCGATTGCCAAACGAGTTTTCCTTTTTTCCAATTGCGGAAATCGTGTTCATCGCCATGGGCATCATGCGGATACATTTTTTTGAACTCCTCCTTCGAAAAACCTGAACAGTCGGGAGCGGCCCAAGGTCTTGGGCGCAATACATGTTCTGGGGCAACCAATTTGTACATTTTGATGTTTCCCTTGGCGGGAACGAACTGGCCGTTCAGATTGCCCGTTGCAATCGACAAGTCGATATTGTCTTCATCTTTGTTCAGAAAGCCCTCGATTTGAATATTGGCCGTAAGTGCGTGATAACCCACACGAACAACGGTCGTTGCAGTATGCGTTTCGCCATTGATATCGGTTACGTCTGCCGTAATCTCATAGCTGAACGTTGGCAGGTCTTTTTGGTTCGTATTGTCGGGAATGGCCTTGAAATCGATCTCATATTTTCCGGAAGCATCCGTTTTGGTCTCGCCGTGGGCGATTTCTTGGGGATTATTCTCATGGTACGGACGGCGCCAATGGTACCATATCGGAAAATAGACCACTCTTTTTACGCGATATACGACTTTGGCGTTCGTGATGTTGCTACCGGCATAGGCCGTCGCAATTCCATTGACCGTGATACTGTCGTTTACCTTATAAGTTTCGGTAATCGGTTCAAATGAGGTCTCGAATTTTGGGCGTTTGTATTCCTCAACCGAAAAACCGGTGCTTCCGCTCAGTCCTATTTTATCCGAATTGGCCTCTAAAATAAAATTGCCGGTCAAACCGCCCGAGGGAAGAATAAATTCCCCCGAAAAGGATCCATATTCATTGGTAACGAACTTTTGCGATGCGATTTCCTGATAATTGACATCCCTAAGTACTACATTGACTTCCTGATTCTCAAGAACCGTCGAAGCTGTCCCGCGGCGCACAATGGCGATTCCCTTGAAATATAGTGGTTGCCCCGGGCGATAAATACTTCTGTCGGTAAACAGAAAAGCCGTATAATCCGCCGAAGGCATATCGGGATCATAACTTTCGTTGGCATAATAGTCTTTGAAATAGGCGGTTTCGTTTTCATGCTCGATAAGCACGTTCACATTGTTCCAATATTCTTTGGTCAGGGAGATGGTGACCATACCCATGTTATCGGTAACCAAAGTTCTGCTCTTTCGTGCCCCGTCATAGCCGACTTGGTATTCGAATTTAACATTGGCCGCAGAGATCGGGGTGCCATGGTTGCGGTCGATGACCTGAAAATTATTATGTGTAAGAGTTTGGGTTTCGACCAAAGCAAAATCGGTAACCTGTATCGGGCTGAAAGCAAAAGTTCCGTTCTTGTTTCCCTTTGGTTCTGCCAGAATCACGTATTGGTCATTAGGCAAGGAAGGCAAGATTATTTCGGTGCCATGATTTTGATAGTCCTTTTCATTTTTCAAGGTGACATCCCACGCCTTGACAACGGCAAGTTTTTTCAAAAAGGATAATTTTTCGGGATGTTTGTATAGTCCGTCAAGTTGTTTCAGTTGATTTTGTGAAATCTTTCGCGCTGAAAGCTGTAGCTCATCGTGATTCTTATAGTTGACCAAAATTCGGGAAACCTGGTTCACAGGAATATGTGCTTCATTGGTCATTTGTAGGCTTTGTGCCAAGATTTGCGATTTTAGGGCCTTGCACTTTTCAGCTCCCCGACTATCGCTCCGTTCTTTTATCACACTTTCACAAATTTCCAACGCCTCACTTAATTTCCATCGGTGTTCCGTGTTGCCTTTTAGATTGTATGTTTGGCCCAATTGTCGGTAAAGTGCGGCGATTTCATAATTATAAAGTGATGCGGCCGGAGAGTTCTTGCCGGCCTCGGCCATATTTCTGAGCACTTCTGAATACTGCTGGTCCTTATTTTCGAAAACGGCATTTTGATAGGTAAAAAGAAGACGTTCGATATCGACTTCCGCTAGGGTATACGGTTCTTTGTCGGTCAAGTGAAAATCGATCAACTTTTGATAGAGCTGCAAAGCCTTGGCCTGCATCGATGTTTCGTCGGTAGTGTCGATTTTTAATTGTAAGAATGATCGTGCTTCGCAGAGCATTTCGGGGTCGTCGATCTGGAATTTATCGGCCGGACGTGTAATATTGTTTTCGCCGGTCTTGTAGAACTCCAAGGCCGTATGTGCCAGAAGGTCGAAAAGGGTAGGTCGGTAGGTCTCCGAACCTTTTTGTTTGGTCAGTATCACATCAAATTCGGAAACGGGAATTTTTTTCAACGCTTCTTCATTTTCCAATGATTTTTCAAAATGGGTTCCGATTTCATGGAAAAGTGTTGTTAAGTCCCAGGTTCTGAAATCGACAGGGTCAATCTTTGAATCGGTCTTCGTACGGTTATAAAATTTGTAGCGGTTGTTCTGAAAGAATTGCCAGTAAAGATTGGCCAAATAGCTTTCCAAAACACTTTTGGTCGGAAATTCCGCCTTTTCTATTTCTGATTTGAAATCGTTGACGATACGTAGTTGGGAATCTTCCTCTAGAATCATCACATATTTCGAGGAATATAAAAGTGCTTTGACGATTTGGGCCGAATTTTGCTCTTTTTTCGCCTTTGCCGAAATAGATTCCACCGTTTTCAAGACAGATTTTGTCAACGCTTCGCTTTCAAGTTTTTCAACTTGATTCCAAAGTGTTTTGTAAGGATCACTATGCTGTGCGTCTGTCATTTGCGAAAAAAAGACCATTGTCAGTATGAAAAAGATGTACTTCATCCTTAGTATATTTAGTATGCGTTTAAGTCAGTGCGATCTGTCATCGCATACATTACAAAATTAAGGCCAAAGATGGTTCCAACCCTCCTTGGAAACCATGAAAATTAGGGAAAAGGTGTTTTGGGTTAGGGAAAGAAGAAAAAATTAAAATAGAGATTTTTGATTTTCAAAAAGTTTAAACCTACTCTTTTAACTTCTTAATTCGAGACTGTCTTTTTTTCTTAACCCTTGAGAGATATTCCTTATCGGTTTTTAACTTTTTTACAATAAAATCTATACATTTTTCACTATACGTATGCTGAACCTGATTCCCATGGTCAAAATGAAAAATATTGCTTTGACTCTTCCATTTTTCATTTTCGCAGATACTATTAAAATCATCTGTATTGAATTCAATCTTTTTCCTTGTCGGAAGAATTTCCTGAAGTTTATCTTTACTAAAATGGTTTAATATTCTATTGTTTACTTCTTTAACGACTTCCTTTACCATAAAAGGATGGCTTAATTTAGGGTCTTTGGTCTTTTCAACAAAAATGGCATTAGAACTGGTCAAATTCGCCAATGTTTGATTGGGGTTTTTTGAATTGTCAACAATGCCTATGCTTAGATTAACCGGAATAGCAAAATATGGATTTCGTACTGCATTAGCTTTTTTTTGAAATTTTTCAATCAACGATTTTATTTCGTGTGCTTTTTTATTACCATATTTTTTGTTGAGGCTATTAATTGATAAATTTTTTCCTTCAATTACCAAAGAAAGTAGCCCTATTCCTTCCAACTCAATCGGTTTTTCATCGGTGAAATCTTGATACAACTTTGAATAGTTAAATACGCCACTTTGAAAATATCTGCTTGCGATAGATGCTAACTCTGGTAAAATATAGTGAGTAGATAAATCTCTGAGGTCAATAATATATTCTAAATTCATTCTTAAGGGTGAATTCTCTGGAAATGTTTCTTTCAAAATTTCCCTTATTGATTTTGTTTTCTTTTCGGCTTTTGAATTTCTCCAAATTGCAGACCTACCTTTTTCTTGAATTGTTTTTGCCTTTAAAAGTTTTTCAAAAGCATTGATGAAATGAGCTAGAAAAGCATCAAGTCTGTTAGGAGTTGATGGTCTGTTAAAAAGTTCAATTGCCAAAATAAACTCGTTCTTTGAAACTTGAATAAGTGTTCTTGTATCCTGGTCATATTTTTCAAGTTTCCCATTATATGGGGATAACCTATTCTTTGTACTGATTCTTCTTAAAAACTCATTGAGTTCAATTTGCAAGACGCCTTCAGAAAAATAGCTATCATTATTGTCTTTTGCAATAAACTCGCTCCATTCATTTCTACTCATTTTTGCTTTTACAGATGCTTTCAGTGGATACCCTGTGGCTTTTGAAAGCTCTTCTAATGTGAAGGACTTTTGTTTCTTTTCCCTTTCCTTAAGAAAGTAAAATAGCTTCTTCTGCTGTTTTGTTATCCTCATAATTCTTTTACAATGATTTCAAAAGTCCACCATCAATCGGGATCTGGGTGCCCGTGATATAGGCGGCCTTGTCGGAGGCCAAAAACGCCACTAAATATCCATATTCCTTGGGGTCTCCGATGCGTTGTAACGGTACTTTCGACTCCATTTCAGCACGGACATCATTTTGCGGAATGCCCAGTTGCTCTGCTTTTTTGGCATTGAGTTGGGCAATGCGATCCGTGTCGAAATAACCGGTCAAGATGCTGTTCACCGTAATCTGGTCCTTACCGACATCGGTGGCCAAACTTTTTGCCCAGGTAACGACGGCGGCCCTGATCGTATTCGAAAGTGCCAGATATGAAAGCGGTTCCTTGACCGATACCGAAGCTACGTTGATGATGCGGCCCCAGTGGTTTTGTTGCATTTTTTTCAAGGCCAGTTCCGTTGTAAAGACGACCGTTTTAAAAAGTAGTTCAAAAGCCTGTTGGTAGTCTTCGGTCTGTTTTTCCAAGGCATTGCCGGCAGAAGGGCCTTGCGTGTTGTTCACAAGAATATCCACTGAATTTTCTTCGAAATACCGAGCTATTATTTTTTTATATGCCTTGAAATCGGTAAAATCGACGACCAAATAATGATGGCTTTGACCATGATCCGTAGGCAGTTTGTCAATAATATTTTTCAATTTGTCTTGGCTCCTCGCCATCAAGGTCACACTTGCACCGCTTTCGGCCAATTGCTGGGCAATCGCTTTTCCGATGCCACCACTGCTTCCGCCAATAAGGGCTTTTTTGTTTTTTAGTGATATGTTCATATTCTGGTTTTCCAAACTAAGATAATCATAAAGTGGTGGTTTTCGATACCCCGTTCAATCCCTATCTTTGAATCATAATTTACCTAAATGAAAATCCATTTTATAGCCATTGGAGGTAGCGCCATGCACAATCTGGCCTTGGCACTTGAACAAAAGGGGTATACGGTCACTGGTAGTGATGATGTCATCTTCGAACCTTCGAAATCGCGTTTGGCCGCTAAAGAATTATTACCTGACGAATTTGGCTGGTTTCCTGAAAAGATTACTGCTGATCTAGATGCCGTAATTCTTGGAATGCATGCCAAACCCGATAATGCCGAATTATTGAAAGCGCAGAAATTGGACGTGAAAATTTATTCGTATCCCGAATTTTTGTACGAACAATCGAAGAACAAAACAAGGGTGGTTATCGGCGGAAGTCATGGCAAGACCACCATTACCTCGATGATATTACATGTCTTGAACTACCACGATCGTGATGTCGATTATATGGTAGGGGCGCAGTTGGAAGGGTTCGACAACATGGTCCATTTGACCGAAACGAACGATTTTATCGTTTTGGAAGGCGATGAATATCTCTCTTCGCCCATCGATAGGCGACCAAAATTTCATTTATACAGACCCAATATCGCATTGTTGAGCGGTATCGCTTGGGACCATATCAATGTCTTTCCGACATTCGAGAATTACGTGGCGCAGTTTCGAATTTTTGTGGATAGCATTGTAAATGGCGGAAGCATCACCTACAATGAAGAAGACCCTGAAGTAACAAAAGTGGTCGAGGCCTCTGAAAATTCCATTCGAAAATTGCCCTACCGAACCCCAGAATATTCGGTCGTGGACGGACAAACACTTTTAGATACCCCTGAAGGCCCGATGCCGATTGCGGTTTTCGGAGAGCATAACCTGAACAATCTGGCCGGGGCCAAGTGGGTCTGTCAAAACATGGGGGTCGATGAAGAGGGTTTCTATGAAGCGATCGCTTCCTTTAAGGGAGCGGCAAAACGGTTGGAAAAAATAGCGGAATCGTCTTCGTGTATCGTTTATAAGGATTTTGCCCATGCACCGAGCAAAGTAGCCGCGACGACCAAGGCGGTAAAAGAGCAATACCCTGACAGAAAATTGATAGCCTGCCTTGAACTGCATACCTACAGTAGTTTCAATCCTGAATTTTTGAAGGGTTATAAAGGCACATTGAACGCCGCCGATATGGCCGCGGTATTCTACTTGCCAGAATCAGTGGCCATTAAAAATTTGGCTCCGGTCAGTCCAGGTCAGATTTCAGAGGCCTTCAAACGTAACGACCTCAAGATCTTTACCGATGCGACCACTTTTAAGGATTTTGTTTTCGGGCAGGGGTTTGATGATTCTGTATTGCTTTTGATGAGTTCAGGCAATTATGGTGGTTTGGATCTTGCCGAACTCAGGCGAAATGTAGAGGATTGATTCAGAGGAGGATATCTGCAAATATGTCAGACGTTCAAAGTGGGGTACGTAAATTGTGGCCTACTCATAAAATTCAGGCACGCATATGAACGTTTTGTTCAAGAAAATATGGTTTTGGTGGCAACGGAGGGTGTCACTTGTTTTGATAGCCTTTATGTTGGGCATGTCGAATGTGATTCTCGAAGAATCGAGATCGGTCAATGATACCCGTGAGCATATCGAGCATCCTGAAGTACTTCCTGACGAGGATTTGAATGATACCGCGGATTACGAACCTGGGTCTTGAGCATTTTTATGATTTTTAAAAATACGCTCCACGAATTCCGAAACGTCCTTTTTTTGGCTTTTGATGAGCTCGGCCTTTGCCAGTTGCCGATCTCGAGGGTGTTTGTCTTGTGAGAACTTGAATTTTCCTTCCCATTGGGTAATCTCGATTTCAAATCCGATGATGTAATCGACAAGGGCGTCCATTCTGGCGTCTTCAAGCGAAAGCGCGAATCTCGGATTGCTTCCTTCCAAAAATGAGGTCATTCGCACCATCGTTCGTTTCACGGCATCTTTATCGCTCAACAACCTTACTTTTCCTTTTAAATGGGCAAAAATATAATTCCATGTGGGCAACTGTTTGGTACTATAGGTGGCCGGGGAAATATAACAATCGGGGCCTTGAAAAATAGAAGTTGTAAGTGCCCCATCGGTCAACGTCGCGACCTGAGGATTGAATTTGTCGATATGGGCGACCAGTTTTCCGAATTTGCTGCCATCCGTTTCATAAACCATGGGAATATGGGTAATATGAGGCGCATCTTCCTGTACCGTGATCAAAGTGGCAAAAGGATAGTTTTTGACCACCTCAAGTACATTTTCAAAACTTGTCTCCTGGTGATGGTTCGGTGGGTATTTCATTGTGCTGAAATTAATTTCGGTTCCGAAATTTACGACAAAACGGATTCATAAAAGAGTTCTTTGCTATCTTTAGCGAATGCATGAAAAAAGGGCTTCTTTCTCTATCAAACATTGGTCGGACGATGACAAACCGAGGGAAAAATTGGTCAGGAAAGGAAAGTCGGTCCTGTCCGATGCCGAACTGATTGCCATACTGATAGGTTCGGGAAGTCGTAACGAAAGTGCGGTTGAACTTTCAAAACGAATTCTTGCCTCTGTCGATAATAATTTGAACGAGTTGGGCAAACTTTCCATTAGGCAATTGATGCAGTTCAAGGGAATAGGCGAGGCCAAAGCGGTAACGATTGCCGCGGCCCTGGAGATTGGCAGACGCAGAAGAGGTGAGGGCGAATCAAAGATTGCCAAAATTTCGGGCAGTCGCGATGCATTTGAACTTTTGAGACCGATAATTGGCGAGTTGCCCCATGAAGAGTTTTGGATCGTGTATCTGAACAATGCCAATAAAATATTGCAGACAAACCAATTGAGCAAAGGAGGCCTTACAGGTACTTTGGTCGATGTTCGCATAGTGATGCGACAAGCCTTGGAATTGGGTGCGGTAGGATTGATTTTGGCACATAACCACCCATCGGGCACATTGAAGCCAAGTATCGAGGATAAACGAGTAACGGAAAAGTTAAGGTCGGCCGCTGCGGCACTTGATATAAAAGTTTTGGACCACCTGATCATTACCCAAAAGGATTATTTTAGTTTTGCCGATAATACAATGCTCTGATGTTACTAGTCTATACCCATAAAATTACGCCCCGCTTCAGCTATATCATGAAGCACATTTTTTCGCGTATGCTGGGTATTGAACTGACTTTTTCGACCAAAGTGGAAGATTTTATCAAGCATTCGGGTCCGAAAATAACCTATACGAAACAACCGCTTCAGAATGAGTTCTTCGTGCGCAGCAACGACCTTTTGTTCGAACAAGGAATCAATGATCTTCAAGTTGCCATGGGCCAATGGGATGAGGTGCCCTGTTTCTTTGCAACGGGTGATCGAAGTAATATTCCCTTTGATATTTTTTCCGCGAGTTTTTATCTTTTGAGCCGGTATGAAGAATATTTGCCCCATGTCAAGGACATTCATGGCCGATTTTCCCCAAAGGACAGTTTGGCCTATCAAAATGATTTTCTTCAATTACCGGTCGTGGATATTTGGGCGGCAAAGTTATTGGAAGCTCTTAAATTACGATTTCCGGAAATAGTACATAAAAAGAGAGCCTATTCCTATACTTCGATTATCGATGTGACTACATCGCACTGTTACGCGTATCGAGGTTTCACAAGAAGTTTGGGAGGGTTTCTATTAGATCTTGGCAATTTCAAGTTGAAACGCGTTGCACGCCGGGTAGCCGTATGGTTCAATTCAAGCAAGGATCCCTATGACAATTTTGAGTGGTTGGTCGATCAGCATAAACAAACCGCTACCAAAAGCCTGTTCTTTTTTCAATTTGCAACATATTCTACCTATGACAAAAATGTTTCGCCAAATCATAATAAGTTCAGGTTTCTTATCAAGTACATTGCGGATTACGGTGTCGTAGGGTTGGCGGCATCGTACAGCTCGTTCGTTGACCTTGCCCTATTGAAAAATGAAAAAAATGAGCTATCGAACGTAATCAATCGATCCATAAACTGTTGTAGAATGCGGTATAATCGGGTCGACGCCCCTGAAACGTATCGTAATTTGGTAGATGCCGAATTTTCAGACGACTATACCATGGGTTACACCCATGAATTGGGTTTCAGGGCGGGTACAAGTTGCCCGTTCTACTTTTATGATATCAATCTTGAAGCACAGCAACCGATTCGGGTGCACCCGTTCGCCATTCACGATTATGCGTTGATCAATTTTAAGAACCAAGAGACTTTGTTCGAAAAAATCGATTTGCTGTATCAACGGGTTAAAGAAGTAAATGGCAATTTTTTGACCGTTTTTTCCAACGAATTATTGGGAGGCGACCATAAGATTGCCTGGAAGGATGTTTATTCACGAGTTATACGTCGATATAATGTTTAAAGGAGTCGTAACCGATGTTTTTTTTGATTTGGACCATACCCTTTGGGATTTTGAGAAAAATTCATATCTGACCTTTGAAAAGATTTTGGCCGAAAACGGCATTGATGTCGACCTTAACTCCTTTTTGGAGATATATGTACCTCTGAACCTCTCTTTTTGGAAACTGTATCGTGAAGAAAAGATCAGCAAGACCGAACTTCGCTACCAACGGTTAAAAACCGTATTCGACCGCCTAGATTATTTCATTGCCGATGAAACGATAGACTTATTGGCCAACGAATACATCAGACATTTGTGCACTTTCGATCATGTTTTTCCGAATACCACTGAAATTCTGGAATATTTGAGTCCGAACTACAAGCTTCATATAATCACTAACGGATTTCAGGAAATACAGGAAAAAAAACTGGAAAATTCGAATATTCGTGGGTATTTCGACCAAGTTGTGAATTCTGAAATGGCCGGTGTTAAAAAACCGAATCCTATCATCTTTGAATTGGCTTTGGAAAGGGCAGGGGCAACTCCTCAAAAATCACTCATGATAGGCGATAGTCTCGAGGCCGATATAATGGGTGCCCAAGCGGTCGGGTTTCACGCCTTGCATTTTAACGCCCATAACGAACCCTATCACGAATATTGCCAGATCATAACCGATTTGAGTGAAATAAAAACCTTTTTGTAGAGTTATATATTGCAGAAACACTAAGGTCATTAAGATAGAGGTGACCATGGAAAGGTTTTGCTATGAGAAGTCTTCTAAGAAATATGCCTACTGCATGCTTACTGCTCGTATTTTTTTGTAGTTGTGTCGATAAACAAGATTTTGACCAATATGATGATCTGGGCATTACCCCTTCTTACGAAGCTAGTATTTTGTACATCGAAGCCCCTGAAGTTTATATTAATGCCATTACCGGGGTCAACATTATTACCCAGAACTTTAATTTCGATGCTTTTGCCACTGATATTTTTGCCGACCGGGTTCTTGACGGAACGATCACCTATGAAATAGAAAATACCACGAGCAAAGAATTGGAAATTACGGTCGAGTTCACCGATGACGCCGGCAACGTGTTGGATACCGAAGTTTTTACGATACAACCCGCACCAACGGCCATTGATCGTCGTGAGATTCAATACGGAAATGGCGGACGGCCCATTGATATCATAACGAATACCTCCAATTTTAGGGTAACCGCACAGAATAACGGAGATAATACCAGTACTTCTGGAATACCCGATGCCAAGATTACCTTAAAATCTTCCGCTGAGTTCAGGCTTAGGTTAAAATGAAAAGCACCAGACTCATATATTGCGCCTTTTTGTTGGCTGGGCTTTTTGTACATGCGCAGAACAAGCAGGTACTCTATGATTTTACCGAGATTCCGCAATCGTTGATGGTAAATCCCGGTGCCCGGACCGATTTTAAATGGTACGGGGGCTTTCCCGCATTATCTGGAGTTTCTTTTCAAGCAGGGTCCAGCGGCATATCGGTCAATGATATTTTTGCCGACGATGGACTTGATATCAATGATAAATTCCGTGATCGTATCATTCATGGTATGGATGCACGCGATGAACTGAGCGGTACCTATCAATTGGAATTGTTGAATGTAGGATTCCGCGGTAAAAATCCTGATAATTTCTACTCTTTCGGCATTTATAACGAAGGCGATGCCATTGGGTATTGGTTTCAGGACTATGCTTTTTTGGGTTTTGAGGGAAATGCGGGCATGTTGAACAGAAAGTACGACCTCGGGCACCTAAAGACCCGTGGTGAAATCGTCAATGTTTTTCATTTTGGCGTAAATCGGCGAATTAACGGCAAGATGACCGGAGGTATTAGGGCCAAAATTTACTCTGGCATTGTCAACTTTCATTCGACCCGAAACAAAGGATATTTTGTTACGACCGAGGGGCAGAACAATTTATTGGCAAGTACTTTGGTCGCCGATATGCGCATGCGTACTTCGGGCATGAATGCGGTTTGGGATGCCGAAAAGGAAGGTGATCTGGTAGGAACGTTCTTAAAAAGAGGCTTTTTTGGGGGTGATTTGGGTTTGGGTCTAGACCTTGGTTTTTCCTATGACCTCAACGAGCAGACCGTATTTACGGCCAGCTTGCTTGATCTTGGTTTCATTTATCACGCGAACGATATCAGAACATACGCCCTAAAAGGCGAGGCTGCGGTCGAGGGCATTGAGATACTTCCCCAAGACCTATTGGATCCCAATAATGATTTCTGGCAAGAGCTCGTTGACGAGGTGGAAGAATTGATTCCTTTTGAGATCGATGAAAGAAGTTATTTGACCTTCCGGCCGACCAAATTATATGCTTCCCTTAGATATAACTTTGGAGAGCCGATACAATCACAAGCGGATTGCGATTGCGGTATTACGCCGGCAAGCAGAAATAGAAACCGCGCAAAATACGTCAATGGAATAGGTGGTCAGCTTTATGCGATCAATAGGCCAAGAGGCCCGCAAATGGCCCTATCAGCCTTTTACCAAAGAAGATTTGGAAATTTTATGGCCTTAAAAACGACCTATACCGTAGATAAGTTCTCCAAAACCAATATCGGATTGGGTTTAAATTTACAGGCCGGCCCTGTGAACCTTTATGTGCTGGCCGATAATTTGCTGGCTTACCGTAACCTTGCTGCCAGCAGGTACGCTTCTTTTCAATTGGGAATAAATATCATATCTTGGGGAGGTAAAAATTGACCCCCATTTTTTGGGCTATCACAATACCAAATCAAAATGGGCATACTTTTTGGTCAATACCAAATGGTGCAACCATAATATGTGGATAAAAATGAAAAATTGTATAACGATATTATTTCTAATGCTAGGTTTTTTGGCATTTGGTCAAACTTCACTTAACGATTATAAGTATATCATAGTACCCAAAAGGTTCGATGGCTTTAAGAAGGAAAACCAGTACCAGACCAGTACCATGGTCAAGCATTATTTTGCCCAGAAAGGATATAACGTCGTTTACGATGACGCACTGCCAAATGATTTGAACGGTAATCGCTGTTTGGGCCTCCTTACGGCTTTGGAGGATAACTCCTCCATGTTCAGTACTAAGGTAGCACTGCTTTTGAAAGACTGTAACGGGGCAACCGTAATGACAACGGTCGAAGGTAAAAGCAAGGAGAAGGATTTCAAGGAGGCCTATAGGGAAGCTATAAAAGAGGCTTTCAGGTCATTTGATTCGTTTAGTTATAGCTACATACCCAAAAATGATGATTCGGATCAAGTAAACTTGAATTTCAAAGGCGATGTGAAAAAGTTGGAGAAGAAAAAGAAAGAGGCTAAAAATCATCCGAAAAAAGAAGTATCGCAAGAGTCTACCGTAGAGCGGCAAAGCTTTAAGGATGGAGCACCAATTGAATCCGAATATGAAAAAGCCAATACTGTCGATGCGGTAGTCGAAGAGGTGGTCAATACCGAAGAAGGGCCCATATCTTCCGAAGTAAGGAAATCTAGCCAGCAGGTCGATGAAAATACGCCTGAAAAAATCGACGGGGTATTGTATGCGCAAGAGCTTCCGAATGGATATCAACTGGTTGATAGTACCCCAAAAATTCTATTGAAGCTCAAGAAAACATCCAATTCAAATTATTTCTTGGCCGAGGGCGCGGCGGGCCAGGGCATGGTGTTTTCCAAAGATGGAAAATGGTACTTCGAACATTATGATAACGACGGAAAATTGGTTTCTGAAGAATTGAATATCAAGTTTTAGAAATATTCAAATTCAAACTCAAATCCAAACTCAAACTCAAAATCAAAATCAAACTCAAAGTTAAGGTCTATCTCGGCCGGCCATCAACGAAACTCCAATAGCCACAAACCATCAACCCCCATACTTTTCCTTCCAGCGATTTTTTAGAAAATCCTTAATGGCCTGTTCCCTTTGATTATTTCCAGGTTCGTAAAAAACGGTACCTGTTATTTCCTCTGGAAGGAATTCTTCCAAAACAAAGTTGTTGTCGAAATCATGGGCATATTTGTAGTCCTTGCCATAGCCCAGATCCTTCATCAATTTCGAGGGTGCGTTGCGCAGGTGCAAGGGTACCGATAGGTCTCCGGTCTGTTTGACCGTTTGTTGCGCTTTGCCGATGGCCATATAACTGGCATTACTTTTTGGCGAGGTTGCAAGGTAAATGGCACATTGGCTTAGTATGATCCTCGCTTCAGGGTATCCGATGGTACTGACCGCTTGAAATGTAGTATTGGCTATGACCAATGCCGTAGGGTTTGCCAATCCGATATCTTCTGAGGCCGAAATAAGCATCCGTCGGGCAATAAACTTGACATCTTCACCACCTTCGATCATTCTGGCGAGCCAATACACGGCCCCGTTGGGGTCGCTGCCCCGAATAGCCTTGATAAAGGCGGAAATGATATCATAGTGTTGTTCTCCCGTTTTATCATAGAGTACCGTATTCTTTTGGATTTTTTCCAGAACCGATTTATCGGTTATCGTTATATTATCGGTTTCTTCGGCATTGATGATCAACTCGAAAATGTTGAGCAGTTTTCTGCCATCCCCGCCAGAAAGTCGGAGCAAAGCTTCGGTCTCTTTGAGTTTGATCTTTTTAGACTTTAGCAAGGTGTCTTGTTTCATCGCACGATCGAGCAGGGCTTCAAGGTCTTCTTTGCCAAAAGGATTCAAAACATAAACCTGACAACGGGACAATAGGGCCGGAATTACCTCGAAACTCGGATTCTCAGTCGTAGCACCAATTAGGGTGACCCAACCTTTTTCAACGGCTCCCAAGAGCGAGTCTTGCTGTGATTTACTAAAACGATGGATCTCGTCGATAAACAGAATGGGGTTTTTAGATGTAAAAAGACCCCCACTCTGCTTGGCTTTCTCAATAACATCGCGTACATCTTTGACACCACTGTTTATAGCGCTCAACGCGTAAAAGGGGCGCTCGCTTTCATTTGAGATGATATGGGCCAGGGTGGTTTTTCCGGTGCCGGGAGGCCCCCAAAATATCAATGAGGGAATAATTCCTTTTTTGATTTGATGCGTCAGTGAACCTTGCTTGCCCACCAAATGGTTTTGGCTAATATAATCGGCCAGTGTTTTTGGCCTGACACGTTCTGCAAGAGGTTCGTTCATAACACAAAAATAGAATATTAGACCAAATCGGTTCGAAATGATGCTTCTGTTTTTTTCATGACAATCTTACCGCTTGTGCGGTTATGGCCGACTTATTGCTAATTTTGGGTGATGTCGGAGAAACATTATTTCAGGTTTTCAAACTCGGTCTTAATCGCACCCTTGGCAGCGGTGTTGCTGATATGGATCGTTTTTTGGGTCGAATTGCGTTTTAGGGTCAATTTCAATGCTTTGGGAATCGAACCGCGTACATTTTCGGGCCTGAAAGGCGTTGTTCTGAGTCCTTTTATACATGGCTCACTGGCACATTTGTATAACAATACCATTCCCTTGGCCATTTTGTTGGCATCATTGTTCTATTTCTATCGTGAGATTGCCCTGAAGGTTCTTGTTTGGGGCATATTGATTTCAGGGCTTATCACTTGGGCCATAGGAAGACCTTCGTTTCATATCGGTGCCAGTGGCGTGATCTATCTTTTGGCCAGCTTCATTTTTTTTAAAGGTATTTTTACCAAGTATTATCGGTTGGTCGCCTTGTCGATGATGGTGGTGTTTATCTATGGAAGTTTACTCTGGTATATTTTTCCCGTCAAGGATGAAATTTCGTGGGAAGGTCATTTGGGCGGTTTTATAGCGGGAATCATACTGGCCTTTTTCATGAAGGCCAAAATTCCGATTGGTAAAAAATTCGATTGGGAGCGTGAGGATTTTGACGAAGAAAATGATGCCTTTTTACAACAGTTCGACGAAGATGGAAACTTTATAGAAAGTCAACCTAAAAAAGAGGATTCGGATACCCTTAAGATTACCTACCATATTAAAAGGGAAGCTGAAGAAGGCGAGTAGTGGCCATGGTATTTATTTACGACATTGCATTTCAGGTTACTGCCACCGGTAATTATGCTAATAACCTAATCTTTGCCGTGCCACTTCATATAGAAATACACCGCAGGCTACGGAAACATTGAGTGATCCGATGGTACCAAAAAGCGGAATTTTAGCAAGATAGTCGACCGACTTTAAAATCGATGGTGATATTCCCCTGTCCTCCGACCCCATGACAATGGCGCATGGGCCTTTAAAATCAACTTCATAGAGTGTACTATCCGTTTTTTCGGTAGCGGCGACTACCGGAATTTGAGATGCCTGAAGATAGTAAACCGCATCTTTGATATGGTCCACCTTGGCAATAGGCACTTTGAATGCGGCCCCTGCCGAAGTCTTTATCGTGTCCGACGTCACCGGGGCCGAACCTTTCTTTTGGATTATTATTCCATCGACTCCACTACACTCGGCCGTGCGGATTATCGCTCCGAAATTACGCACATCCGAAAGTTGGTCCAACAGTAAGAATAAAGGCAGTTTTTTATCATTCGCCATTACCTCTTCGACAAGTTCTTCGATTGTGTGGAAAACTATAGGGGAAATATTGGCCACAACACCTTGATGATTGTTGTTTGTCAGGCGGTTCAATTTTTCGAATGGTACGTATGAAGTATTAACGCCATTTTTTCTCAGTGAACTTTCAAGTTCTTTGGCCAAATCGCCCTTGAGCCCTCTTTGAACAAAGACTTTTTCAATGGTTTCTCCATTGTTGATGGCCTCGATGACGGCCCTAATTCCATAAATCTGTGTAACCTTCTGCATAAGTTAAAGATAAAATAAAAACCATCCCGCACTAAGGGATGGTTTCATTCAAAAAAAGTATTTAACTCTTATTGATTCAAAAACTGAACAGCTTTGACTAAATCTGCTTCGTTCTTGATGTTCAATTTATTTTCCTTTAAATAATTCTTAAGTTCTTCTTTTTTTGGACCTTCGACAAGTTTTAACAATTTGCTGTTCTTTTGCGAAATCTCATCGATTCGGTTCACACCTTCTTTTTGCAAATAATACTCGGTAAACTGGCTAAACCTGTTCGGTACGGCTTTTACAAATGAATTGGGGGCAGGTTTTCCCTCGGTGAACTTGACATGTGTTCTTTTGTACAATTTGTATGTTTCCCCGTCCATTAAATTCAAGAGGTAACCGTTAAGAGTCTTCTTTTTTGAGGTGACAAATGTTCTAAAACTCAACCTTTTACCGTCTACAAGTATACTGACTTCTTTGTCCCTTGACAGACTTTTTAATGGCTCTTCGTCAGAAGTTGTCTGTCTGATTTCAATTTCATCGTTAAGGGCATTGTGTCGGTAAAAAATTTTCCCAACGTTCTCATTGCCATAATACATCGTGGTCGGCAAAAAGGTATTCGAAACGTAAGGAGAACCTTGAAAATCAACATATCTTTCAGCCGTTTTGGCACTTCGCTCACTAATTGGGCCCATAAGGTCGTAAATCTGGCCCGTTGCCCCTTGTCCGCCTCCAGCCGACATTGTCGTAGATGCCTGACCAGCGTATTGCGCCACACCTAAACTACATGCACCGAATATCATTAATGCACTGAATATCTTCTTCATAATTATAAATTTATGTTCTTAACAAAAATAGTGATTTTTAAATGGTTAGGGTTTAATTATTAGTTAATTATGACCGAATTTGTAAGCACTTAAGCGATCGTTGTTTCGCGATTGTAAAAGCAGTTGTCCATCCTTGAGGTCGAGCAAGACGATGTCCTTCGTATTGCCCTGCAAATAGAGGCCTGAAGTGATACGATCCATCAAAGTAAATCCGTTTTTTCCGTTTGAAAGCAATACCTCTCCTGACACGGCATCTAGTCTAGGGGTTTCAACCTCGGTTTCGTAAATGTTACCGGCAACAATGCAGTCTGTAAAACCATCATTGTTGATATCGGCAAAGACACTTTCCATAATCGGAAATTGCTGTGCTTGAATAGGCAAGGGGCTACTTTCAAAATTGCCATCGCCCTTGTTCAACAAAAGCAATGATCGGAACTCGGTGACTTCCTCCTCATACGATTGAGATAATTCTTCTCCATAAATATCTACGAGGGTTGCGTTGGCGAATTCGGAATAAGTACCGAATTTTTCCTTTATGAAAGGCATCTGCTGCGAAGAACATTCCCTACCGCGTACGGGCACATACTCTCCCTTGTATTGCTTGCTCAGTACAACATCGTTTGTGCCATTACCGTCGAAATCATTCGAATATATTTTGAAGGGCTTTTTCTTGCTGGCCTTGAACTTAAGGTTTAGGCCCACGTTTCCAACAATATAATCTTTAAGGCCATCATTGTTTATATCGGTTTCGTCGATTGAGAACCACCATCCCTTGGATTTTAGAACATCGGAATCTGGATTCGAAACCAAGTTTAGTTTGCCGTTGTGGTTTTTGAAAAACCCAATGGAAGTCCATTCTCCTACAGCAATGAAATCTTGCCAACCATCATTATCAAAATCAGTGGTCAAAATACTATTTACAACTCCGAAATTTTCCAATTCGGGTGCAATTTCTGCCGTAATATTCTTTAGTACGCCGTTGTCATTTTCATAAAGTACCGATGGACTATATTGGGGATATCTTTTCGGTATCGTTCGATTGCCCACCAATATATCGCTGTCTCCATCTTTGTCGAAATCAATTATGGCCACTGTCTTTCCACTTTTCGGAAAAGACTGTAATACCGGCTCATTATGCCTTGTGAAGCCCCCTGTACCATCGTTCAAATAAATACGATCTTGATAAAACGAAGAATTCTCTGCAAACTCACTGCCACCGCTTACCACGTACAGATCTAGATCGTTGTCCCCATCCAAATCGAAGAAGACCGATTCCATGTCTTCGAAACCTTTGTCCTTTTCAAATACATCTGTTTTTTGTTTCTTGAAACCATTCGCTTTTTGCAGGTAAAGGCTTGGGGTCTGACCTGAAGCACCACCGACAAAAATATCCTCGAGTCCATCGCCGTCAACATCTCCTTTTGAGATATAAGGGCCAAAAGTAGATTGTTTATAGGGTAGTAAAATTTCAGTTTCAAAATCATCGTAGAAATTCTCTCGATGTACAAAATCGAGCCCTAGATTCTCGGTTTTCATCTGAACAAAGAACGGCTCGGCAATTTTTTGAGGGCGCATTGGGTTCTTCGCGTTTTCAATATCGAATAGAACCGTTGTATTTGGCTTGACATCGATTTTTGTCTCTATGCTACCGTCTAACCACATAACGCTGACAGTGTCGATGTTAGTTGTATTTCCCAAGCCAAAGTGCGAGGTGGTCTCTTGTGCCGACATGTACCCACGCACCCTTTTCTGTTCGATAAATTGTGATTTGCCGTCATATGAAACCTTGATTTTAGCAAAAGGTTCCGAAGTTTTGCCAACGGTCTTTACCTTGAGATAATTGCCTGCATTTCTTTCAGAAGTCAAGTTCTTGTAGAGGAATGCTTTTTCGTCCATATTATTGATGACCAAGTCTAAATCACCGTCATTGTCCAAATCGCCTTGGGCCGCCCCATTGCTAAAGGAATAGTCTTCCAACCCCCAGTCTTTGGCGTTTGCATTAAACCTCAATCCGCCATCATTTTGATAGAGTACATTGGCCAGTTTTTCAGAGGGCATCGACTCATATAGCTGCTTTTTGATTTCAATAGGCACGTTCTTGCCGAATTTTTTCTGTGCTTCAAATACCCTGTTTTGAAGGTCGTTGTCAAGGGCATATCTTCGGTAACCGTTGGTGATAAAGATATCGGCATCCTCATCGTGATCATAATCCGTCATCAGTACAGACCAGCTCCAATCGGTATTGGCCATATTCGTAAGTTGTGATATATTGTTGAACTTGTTGTTGCCGATGTTCAATTGCAGCGAATTGTACATGTATTGATGGTGGAAACCAGCTTCGTTTATCAAATAGTTGAATCTACCGGTATTCATTGACGCCATCAAGGTTTTTGATCTAATATGATCACTTGAAGACATATCAAGTACAAATATATCTTCTCTGGAATCGTTGTTTATGTCGGCTATATCGATTCCCATACCGTAATATGAAATCTGTTGCGTATAATCCTTAATGCGGTCGGTGAAAGTTCCATTGCCGTTGTTGACGTAGAGTACGTCAGGTATGTAATAATCGCTGGCAATATAAATATCGAGAAACCCGTCTTTATTTATATCGCTCACACAAAGTCCCAGTCCAAAAATAGGACGCTGCAAACCTGCTTGTTTGGTAGCGTCTACAAATTTCCCATTATCGTTACGGTAGAGGCGCGAACTGTTGAAATGTTGTGCCTCGACATTGTTCGACACCAAATTGTAAAAGTTTATGGGATCGACCCCATAAATTTCATTTTCATTCATTACGATACAATCCAAATCACCATCATTGTCATAATCAAAAAAAGCGGATTGTGTAGTAATGCCCATATCCATAAGCCCGTATTCCGATGCTCTTTCGGTAAAGCTTATTTGTCCTGATTCAGGTGAGGGGCCATTGTTTATGAACAGGAGATTTTTTCTGTTGAGGCGTTGATTGGGCCCTCCTTGTGAAACATAGATGTCTTTGAACCCGTCATCGTTAATGTCTACGAAGGTAACCCCGTTCGACCATTTTTTTCCGACATTGATTCCGGCCTCATCTGAAATATCTTCGAAAACTAAGTCTCCCTGATTGATATAAAGTTTATTGTCTACCTGGTTGCCACAAAAAAAGATATCCAATAAACCATCATTGTTGAGGTCTTCGACCCCCACGCCCGCACCATTATAGAAGTAATCAAAACTAAATAGGTTTTCAAGGGTTTCTAGATTTTCCTGTATTGAATTTGAAAAATTTATCTGGCTGTGGTCGCTTCCGATTTTCTCAAAAACCTTGGGTTGACTTGACTTTTCACTTTCTTTTTGTGCCTTCGACGATTCTTTTTCCTTTGAATCACCTTTACAAGCGATTAGTGCAAAGAGGGGTATCAACAAATATAACGGTAGCCTTTTCATGAATCGTGAAATCTTAATTAAACTAGATATAAGGCCTACTAGTCTGGCAGCCCTAATTGCTCTATTTCGGGAGCGTTCCTTGAGTAGGAATAACCCCTCCAAAAGAAACCTTCTGCATTGAATTTCCAGACGACCTCCTTATCCCGTGTGACCTCCCAAAAGCCGAAATCACCTTCGGTAATCAGAATATTTCCGTTGGGAAGCGGCACGGCGCCCGAGACCTTGGCCGAATATAGATCGGGATCCGTAAAAGACCAGGTTACTTTAAGTTCGTTATCAGTGTTCGTAATTAGATTATAATCAGCCGGAAGTTCCATTTCATACACGGTAGATTGGTCAAAACCTTTTCCGTTCGAGAAAATAAGCATTTTACCTTGATTTTCGCCTTTCAGTAAATTTGGAAAATGATTATTGTAGAACAAACGGGTGCCTTGGGGGTTTTGATAGGCATCCGGATTGCCAAAACGATATATCAAATCACCACCTTTACCATAGTTTCCACCGCCGTGCTGGGCGGCCTCCTCGGTCGTGGTGCTGTGGTCGATTACCCAGACCTCTGAATAAAAATTGGCACTCAGAAAGATTACATCATTTACTTCGTCATAAGCAATGGCATTGGCGTGCATTATATCGCCTTGAACCTCGGCCGTTCCCTCTGAATTTGGAACATAGTTAATATCTATTAGTTCAGGATGTTCTGAAACCAGCCCATAATTATCCTTGGTGTCGTCATGCTCTTGAATCAAATGGTCCCAAGAATTCCATTCCCAAACTATTTCATCAGTTGTGGGGTTGACTTCTATTATGGATTCGACAAAAATTTCGGCTTCGAGCATAAATCCGGATTGGGTCGCTGCTTCAGCTGAGTGCCTTTTCCATACCATAGCCAGAACGTTGCCGTTCGGGAGCAACTCTACATCATGGTGCGTTTCTTCTTCTGAAGAAGAATGGACATAATTCCATTCCACAGTTCCATCGTTGGCGATGAATTGCAACTTACCGCCTTTGCCACCTAAAATTATCTTGGGTTCATCGGCTTCGAGCGACGCCAAGAGTTTTCCGTTGGGTAATAAAAATACGTCGTTGCCGATATTGTTCGTAAGTTTCCATTCATGTAAAAGCAATGCTTCCTTGTTCATAAGATATACCCGATTTGACGCTGCATCGTTGACAAGAATATAATTATCGTCAACTTTATCGGCATTCAATACTTCAACATTTCCCATTAGGTTCAAGTCAGGTTCTTCTTCCTTGTCTTCTGGAATGGAATCATTCTCAACAATGGTTTCAGGAATAATGTCTGGAGCTTCATCATCTGAACACGATTGCAGCCCAAAAACAAATAATAAGGCCATAAAAAGCCAAGTAACGGAGGGAAAATAACTGAATCTTATCATAGCAATTTTTTAATATTCAACCAGGCGTACCCAATGTTAAACCTTTACACTAATTTTTGAGGTGTTTATTAAAGGCCAATAGGGTGTACCGGATACCAGGCTCTAAGTTACCAAAATTTAAAAAATTTTACTATAAAAAAGCCACCTCGAAAGGCGGCTTTTTGAATTATTCTAGAACTGAAACCAGTATCAATCGAAAGGTTTCATTCGTCATTAATCTTTACAGAAATCAATGGTTATCGGTCCGGCCTCAACTCCTTGATAGCCGCCAACAACGTTTCCGTTAGGGGTAACGATTTCGAAACCGATTTCGCCATAGTTATCGCCAGGGAAATACCATTCTGCAGTTTGTGTACCGACAGGTATTGTAACGGTGGCAGAGGCGCTTGATCCTCCATTTGGGGTACAATCACCACCTCCTAAGAAAGTTCCAGCAGCTCCTGCATAAGGAGAGCACATGCCGACCTCTATGACCGTACTACCATCTAACGTAACAGTAATGCCTGAACCGCCATTACCGGTATCAGTTTGCCAACCATCGCCATACGAATCGGTCATGTTCACGACCCAGTCACCGGCAGTCGGTGCCTTTGGTGGGCATACAATGGTTGCCGAATATAAAAATGGCGAGCTATAGTAAGAACCTGTCAAAGTACCCGAGTTTTGCGCAAAAGAATATCTTCTACCATCGGTCAAGACAAGCTCAAAACGAATCCTGAACTGATCACTGCCATCGAGGGCATCTTCGGCAACACCTGTCGCACTCAATAATTGAGGAAGCGTAATGGAATAGGAGAAAGTCGGTACACCTCTATCTCCCATAACAAAAGTAGAAGCGTCTATGGTCTCTACCAAGCTTTCGCCAACGTCACCAGGACCGTTTGAAGGACTGTTATCCTTAAAACCAGCGAACACATCGACTGCGGAAACCAATTCACCGGCTTCTCCACCTTGTACCTCGAAATCCGCTGAAAAATTACCGCTTGCATCTCCAATCGGCAACTCATCAGAATTGACACTGATTGTTCTTAAGACCGCTCCTCTCAAGGTATTTGCGGTTACGTCGTCAACTACAGCATCACCTTCATCACAAGCCGTAAACAATAGCGATGTTAGTGCAAGTACCGTAAAAATTCTATAGTTAATTTTCATTGTCTCTTTTTTTTAGTTTATTAATTCGCTGGCGGGAAAGTCGGACTCGCTGGATTAGTGTCCCAGAACACTTGCTCGGTGAGCGTGGTTTTCTGTGTCAAATTCGGGTTGGTTACCACCTCATTTTGTGGCAACAAGAACGAACGTGGGAATGCTCCAGGATTCGGTTCCCAGCTTGGTAGTACCGTTGTAGGATAACCAGTCTTCCTGTAGTAATTGAAAGACTCAGCCGCTCCACCGTAAAGTGCTATCCAATATTGCTCCGCAAAAATGTTTTCCTTATCATCTCCGGTTGCAGCGTTGAAATCAGCAACAATGCCATCAATGTAAGCGGTAACATCGCTTTCACTTGGTTCGAACGATTTATCGGAAGAGGCATCCAAAGCGGCGAAAGTCTGTACTTTAGCTATCGATTTTTCCATACCAGCTTGCATGAAGGTCGCTTTATCGGCATCACTTGTAGCCATATCGGCTCTCCAAAAATCAATAGTAGAGGCCAATATAATTGGCTCGATACCTGCACCGCCACCACCTAAACCTAGGCCTACAACATCAAAGCTATTATCATCAAAACGTCCACCTGCGGGGTAAACTCCCGAAGCAGTTCTTTGAAAACCATCTGGAGGTGTACCTTCATCGTTGCCATGCGAACGGCCCCAATAGCCGTTATCGACGCTACAAAAGGTGTATCCACCATCTTGATAATGCTGCGGGGGTACCACCAACGAACATGCAAGAAGTTCCTCATCAGGATCTACGGCATCTCCGTTGATATCATTGGCACCGGGTGTTCCATCTACTTGTCGATAGTAATAGTAGCGAATACGCGGGTCATCTTTGAGCAACATGGTTTCCATGGTCCAGTTCGAATGATAAATATTCGCTCCACTGGGAGTATAATCATTGGCGAAATCAGGATGACGAGTGTCCGGCTGAAGTTCGCTGGTTCCATATTCAAACTGAAGGTCATCATCCGAGCTGCTGATGAAATTGTTTCCAGCGATTACGGCATTAAAACCGGCAGCATCATTTGTGGTAACATAAGCTTTTAGACGAATACTGTTTATAGCTTTTATCCATTTGGCTGTATCTCCTCCGTAGAAGAAATCCGTTGCACCCGTTGCGCTTGGGTTGGTGCTCATCAAGGCTTCGGCTTCATCTAAAAGACCAAGTGCTGCTTGATAGACCGATGCGCCATCGTCCAGACGAGGCGCGGGAAACTCTAACGGATTGACCGCTTCAGTATAGGCCGCAGATCCCAAGAAATCGACCAGTAAAAGCAAAGTATGAGCCTGCATGGTTTTGCCCACGGCAATGTGAAAGTCGTAATTAATGTCGGATGCATCGTTTACCTCTTCTATTGCCTGAAGGTTTGCAAAAAGATTACTATAAGTATTACTCCACACACCGTTCATCGTGGCGCCCGGATAATTGTTAAAATAATCCCTGCCGCCCATGAAATGAATCCTTGTCAAGGCACCACCGATGTTATTGAATGTAGCCATATTATTTCTATATGCCAATTGCATCGAATTGAGCAAGAGGTTAGGGTCACCACTGGTAAGTATGTTAGGGTTGTCCCTAAGTTCAAGATCTGTGGTATCACAGGAATTCAAAAAACTTCCTGCTAAAAATACCACTAGTACGTATTTTATTATTTTTTTCATAATAGCTTTACTTTTTAATTAGCAACTTTTTAAAATGTCATCTTTACGCTCATACCATACCTTCTGGTACTTGGTCCGTTCAAGAAATCGAAACCACGTCCGTTACCAACACCTACACCTGCGACATTGGGATCAAAATTGGCCCCATCAGGAGTGTTGTAGGCGTCATACCAAAGGTTGAAACCTTGTAACGTAAAGGTCAAAGACCCAAAAGGTGTTTTTTCCAAAGCTTTCTTAGGCAATGAATACCCAAGGGATACTTCTTGTAGTCTGAGTACGGAGGCATCGTATATTTTAGCCTCTGCAGGGCCAAATAGAAGGTTGCTAAAGAAGTACGTTGAGTTGTTCAACTGAATATCGTTAGGCTGGCCTGAATTCTGATTTACCCCAGGAAGGATATAGGTGTTCAGGCGATCTTCGGTCTCAACAATCAAGCCCCTACCTAACAAGGTTGCAATAGTACTTGACATGATGTCACCACCCTTTATGTGATTTACCTGAAAACCGAGACTCCAATTTTTATACGACAGGCTGTTGATGAAGTTCATGGTATAATCAGGAACGGCATCACCTATTATTGGCACATTGCCATCCAAATCAGATTCGGTAATGACATAGTTACCGGCATCGTTGGTTAACAGATTACCTGCTTCGTCGCGCAAGAATGCTGTACCGACAATGGTACCTAAAGACTCACCTTTAATAGCGGCATTCGCCCCGATGAAAAGCGCGGTATTACCCGAATAGAAGATGATATCCTGTTCTTGTTCCTCAACAATTTCCTTATTCGTGAAGAAGTTCACACTTGATTTCCAATTAAAACCGTCTTCACTTCTGAATAGATCTATACCAAGGTCCGCTTCGATACCTTTATTGCTGATCTGACCAATATTATTTTGCGTTATCGTAAATCCGGTCGATGGCGATAATGGTTCAAAAACGATTAGGTCATCGGTACGTCTATCATAATAAGTAGCGTCCAACGAAACGCGATTCTTCCAGAACTTACTTTCAAAACCTACCTCGAACTCTTTTAACAATTCGGGTTTTAAGTCTGGATTGGCTTTAAAATTACTTATACTGTTTGTAGTTATCGGTCCAAATGTTCCACCTGAAACTTGAGTTGTCTGATCTACACCGCTAACAGTTGGGTAACCCTCTGGGAAGTTCGCCGAAGTACCGTAACTGGCCCGTAATTTTAAATAGTTTAGTCCATTTTCAGATTGTAATCCACTGAAGGCCGCGGTGGGTAAAAATGAAATACTTCCACCAGGGTAGGTCAAACTACGATTTTCTTTGATCAAGTTAGATACCCAGTCCCTTCTTGCACTAAAGTTTAAGAACAAATAGTTGTCGTAATCAAAACTAACGTCACCAAATACACCTACAATGTTTCTTTTACGTGAAAATTGGATCGGCAGTTGGTTCTCGTAATTGAAATGCCTTCTAACACCATAGACTAGCTGACCGGTACTTGCAACACCTTGTAGGTCAAAAGCATCTGATCGAGCATTGGCACCTAGGTTGAATGTGAGTCCTATCTTTTCTGAAAGATCATAATTTCCATTGAATGAAAGTGTATGGTCCCAAATGGTATTGTTGTTGTCGAACGTGTTCAAGAAACCGAAAATATCAAATGTAAACTCGACACCGCCTTTATCAGAGAATTGCGTGTTTCTTTCCGTATAGAAATCCAAGCCTGATCTCCAAGTGACACCAAGATTCTCACTTAACTCATAGTTTAACGAGGTGTTAAAATAAAAACGGTTTGTCAACTGGTTGAACTTGATATGTTCCGCTACCCAGCGAGGATTAATAATATCATTGCCATTTCTATAATAGACACTACCGCCAGTTACCGGATTTTCGTAAGGTAGACCCATCAAGTCAACACTTATCGGGGTAAAAAGCACAGCACCATATATGGAGTTCGAACTGATACCACCGTTACCCCTACTAGCAGAGACTGGAGGTGTGTCGTAATCGGTTCTCGAATAATTCATTGCCCCAGTTATGGTAAATTTATTGCTCAACTTTGAGCGCCCACCTACTGAGAAGTTAACCCTTTTTAATTGGTTTCCTGGTGTAAAACCTACATCGTTTAGATGTCCTAAGTTGGCATTAAAAGTGGTATTGCCATCTTGTGAACCACCCGAGAAGTTAACCGAGGTGTTGGTCACGTAACCTGGAGCGAAAAAGTCTTCTACCGAGCTGTAAGGTCTCCAAGCATACCGAGCACCTTGAAGTTCTGGGAAGGCATCCCTTGTGGCGGCAATTGCTGTTGTAGAGTATGGGTGCTCTAAGGTAGCATTCGCATCGATTGCGGGCTGTGCGCCCCAACCTGCTGTACCGCCTTCTTCGAAACTAGGCCCCCAGTTACTGAAGAACCATCCGAAAGACTGGTCGAAACCACCACCGTATGATTGCTGATAATCCGGAAGTGATGCATACTCATTGACAAAATAAGAAGTGCTAACAGAAATCTCGTTCTTTTTGACACCTCCATTGGCTGCTCCCGCCTTGGTGGTGATCAGAATAACACCGTTTTTACCCAAGGTACCATATAAAGTAGTTGCTGCAAGGCCTTTTAATACTTCAATATTCTCAATGTTGTTGGGGTCGATATCCAAGAAACGCGAAGAACCGGTATTTCCAGAAAGGAAGTCATTGCCGTTGTTGTTGGTATCATTACTAAAAGGAATACCATCAACGATGAACAACGCTTGGTTACTTCCGCTAAATGAACTTAGACCACGAATCGTAACGCTGGTAGCAGAACCAGACATACCACCGGCGGCGGTAATCTGAACCCCTGATGCCTTACCCGCAAGTACACGGGCAACATCACCTTCAGCTCGTTGCTCAAGAGCCTCTTCGCCGACGGAACTGGTGGCGTAACCAAGAGCTTTTTTCTCTCTTTTGATACCTTGCGCAGTAACCACAACCTCTTCGAGGGCTTGGGCATCTTCCTGCATTTGTACATTAACGGTATCATTGGCGCCAATAGTTACCTGCACCTCTTTTTGACCTATATAGGTAAAAGAGAGTACTTGGCCAACTTCTCCGTTAATGGAGTAGTTTCCGTCAAAATCGGTTTGGGTACCACTTGTGGTGCCCTGAACGACGATGTTTACACCGGGCAGTGGCAGACCATCTTGGTCGGTAACCGTACCGGTAATCGTCTTCTCCTGTGCAAAGGTCATCTGCACAACAAACGCCAATAGCAGCGTTAAGATTCCATTGAATTTTGTTCTCATTTTATAATTATTTGAATTAGCTATCGGCAAAAATCAAAAATTCGTGTTAATAATCCAAAGGTTTTTTAATAAAACTTTAAGACTGAGTTTTAGTAATGCAACTTTCTCGATCCTTTTTGTGATGTTATATTGATATCATTAAAAATTGGCTAAATATTTATTGATAACACAAAAAAATGAACCAATAATTGAGTATGTCTCTTTATCAGGGCTTAAATCCAAAATATTTTTGATAATCTTTCAACCAGTTGCTTTTGAACGATTTTGGAGATACGAAAGAGTGGAAATTACATTCGGTTTAAAAAATCAAATAAAATTAATCGTTCTTGATTTGAATTATTGTGAAATAGTCTTACATTTGCCAGCCCTTAAAAACGGGGTAGTATTTGTTTATACATATAATATAGTATGCCAACAATTTCACAATTAGTACGAAAAGGAAGAGTCACCATTACCAAGAAGAGTAAATCGGCTGCTTTGGATTCGTGCCCTCAAAGGAGGGGTGTCTGCACAAGGGTGTATACCACAACTCCTAAAAAACCGAACTCGGCTATGCGAAAGGTTGCCAGGGTCAGGTTGACCAACGGAAAGGAAGTCAACGCTTATATTCCGGGAGAGGGGCACAATTTACAAGAGCACTCGATAGTATTGGTCAGGGGCGGAAGGGTGAAGGATTTGCCAGGAGTTAGATACCATATCGTAAGGGGTGCTCTGGATACCGCAGGTGTTGCCGGTAGAACCCAACGAAGATCTAAGTACGGTGCAAAACGCCCGAAGAAGTAATCAAAACTTTTTAAGAAGCAGAAATGAGAAAAAAACAGGCAAAAAAGAGGCCACTGTTGCCCGACCCAAGGTTTAATGACCAATTGGTCACACGATTTGTCAATATGATGATGTGGGATGGTAAAAAATCGGTCGCCTTCAGTATTTTTTACGATGCCATGGACATTGTGGAAGAAAAGAAAACGGACGATGAGAAGACGGCGCTGGAATTGTGGAAAGATGCATTGTCGAATGTTATGCCGCACGTTGAAGTAAGAAGTAGAAGGGTTGGCGGGGCAACATTTCAGATTCCGATGCAGATTCGTCCTGACAGAAAGATTTCTACCGCAATGAAGTGGTTGATCAGTTACTCGCGCAAACGTAATGAAAAGGGAATGTCGCAAAAGTTGGCTGCCGAGATTTTGGCCGCCTCGAAAGAAGAAGGTGCGGCAGTAAAGAAAAGGGTGGATACCCACAAAATGGCGGAGGCGAATAAAGCATTTTCCCACTTTAGATTTTAAAAAATGTCAAGAGATTTAAAATATACAAGAAACATTGGTATAGCCGCCCACATTGATGCAGGCAAGACCACGACCACTGAGCGTATCCTTTTTTACACGGGTGTAAGCCATAAAATTGGGGAGGTTCATGATGGGGCCGCAACTATGGACTGGATGGAGCAAGAGCAGGAGCGTGGTATTACCATTACTTCGGCGGCAACGACCTGTGAATGGCACTTTCCAACCGAGAACGGAAAACCGACTGCCGACGCAAAGGGGTATCACTTTAATATTATTGATACACCGGGTCACGTTGACTTTACTGTTGAGGTGAACCGTTCATTGAGGGTCCTTGACGGATTAGTATTCCTTTTTAGTGCCGTTGATGGTGTCGAGCCGCAATCGGAAACAAACTGGAGACTTGCCGACAACTATAAGGTTCCCAGAATTGGTTTCGTGAATAAAATGGATCGCCAAGGGTCGAATTTCCTGATGGTCTGTAATCAGGTGAAAGAAATGTTGGGGTCAAATGCAGTGCCCATAGTCTTGCCGATCGGTGAAGAAGCTGACTTTAAAGGCATCGTTGATCTGGCAAAGAACAGGGCGATTGTTTGGCATGATGAGAACTTTGGTTCTACCTTCGATGTAATCGATATTCCTGCAGAAATGGAAGCTGAAGTCAAAGAATATCGTGCGGCATTGATCGAAGCAGTAGCGGAGTACGATGAACAATTGATGGAGAAGTTCTTTGAGGACGAGGATTCGATTACTGAAGAAGAAGTTCATGCCGCGCTTAGGGCCGCTGTCATGGATCGTGCGATCATACCGATGATATGTGGCTCGTCATTTAAGAACAAAGGTGTTCAATTTTTGTTGGATGCGGTTGTAAGATATTTGCCTTCACCTCTGGATAAGGATGCCATTGTTGGAATTAATCCGGATACGGAAGAGGAAATTAAAAGAAAGCCGGATCCCAAAGAGCCTTTTTCGGCTTTGGCATTTAAAATTGCTACGGATCCCTTTGTCGGGCGATTGGCATTTTTTAGGGCATATTCGGGTCGCTTGGACGCAGGCTCCTATGTGTTGAACAATCGTTCTGGTAACAAAGAGCGTATTTCAAGGATTTATCAGATGCATGCCAACAAGCAGAATGCCATCGAATTTATCGAGGCAGGAGACATTGGCGCTGCCGTTGGATTCAAGGATATTAAAACGGGGGATACACTTTCTTCCGAGAAACATCCTATAGTATTGGAGAGTATGAATTTCCCTGATCCGGTTATCGGTATCGCTGTAGAGCCGAAGACCAAGGCCGATGTCGATAAATTGGGAATGGCGCTCGCCAAGCTGGCGGAGGAAGACCCAACCTTTCAGGTAAAAACCGATGAAGCTTCCGGCCAGACGATTATTTCAGGAATGGGAGAACTTCATTTGGATATCATCGTAGACCGACTTCGACGTGAGTTCAAGGTTGAAGTTAACCAAGGTCAACCTCAGGTTGAGTATAAAGAGGCGATTACCCAATCTGCCAATCATAGGGAGGTTTATAAGAAACAATCAGGTGGTCGCGGTAAATTTGCCGACATCGTGTTTACAATGGAGCCGGCTAGTGAAGAGACCACTACGGGACTTGAGTTTGTCAACGAGATAAAGGGTGGAAATATTCCTAAGGAATTCATTCCATCCGTTGAAAAAGGATTCAAGGAAGCCATGAAAAACGGTCCTTTGGCAGGTTTTGAAATGGATAGCATGAAAGTTACCTTGAAAGACGGTTCGTTCCATGCGGTGGATTCCGATTCGTTATCTTTCGAACTTGCTGCAAAATTAGGATACAAAGAAGCGGCAAGGGCGGCCCGTTCCGTACTTATGGAGCCCATAATGAAAATAGAGGTTCTTACTCCAGAAGAGAATATGGGTGATATCGTCGGTGATTTGAACAGACGAAGAGGAACAATTTCGAACATGAGCGATAGGGCGGGATCTAAGGTCATCAAGGGCGAAGTGCCATTGTCTGAAATGTTCGGATATGTGACCTCGTTGAGAACCTTGTCTTCGGGTAGGGCGACCTCGACCATGGAATTTTCGCATTATGCCGAAACACCATCGAATATTGCCGAAGAAGTAATTAAGGCCGCCAAAGGCGTAACCGCTTAATTTTAAGAAAGATGAGTCAAAAAATCAGGATAAAGTTAAAATCTTACGATCACAATTTGGTGGATAAATCTGCTGAAAAAATCGTAAAAACGGTAAAAACGACCGGGGCGGTGGTAACGGGTCCGATTCCATTGCCAACGCACAAGAAGATTTTTACGGTCTTGCGGTCTCCTCATGTAAACAAGAAATCGAGGGAACAATTCCAGTTGAGTTCGTATAAGAGACTTTTGGATATTTATAGTTCCTCATCGAAGACGATCGACGCCTTGATGAAGTTGGAGCTTCCTAGTGGGGTCGAGGTCGAGATAAAAGTTTAGTGAGTACTTGACTTTCCATAAACCGGAAAGTGAGGCGCAACAAACACTGAGCGAAGTCGAAGTGTCGCAATGAAAGAAAAGCTGATTTATGTTCAGCGTTTACATGTCCCGAGCTGCGTGCAAAGGAAAAACGGTAACAAAAATGAATTCAGGGTTGAATTGTTTTTGGCCCTGTTTTTTTGTCAACAAATTGAGAGTACAGTTAAACATTAATTAATATAAATTAAATATGTCTGGGTTAATAGGAAAAAAAGTAGGCATGACCAGCATTTTTGACGAAAATGGAAAAAACGTTCCATGTACTGTCATAGAAGCCGGTCCATGCGTAATTACCCAAGTCAGAACCGAAGAAGTTGATGGCTACAGAGCACTTCAACTGGGTTTCGATGACAAGACAGAGAGGCGTGCGAACAAGGCAGAAAATGGCCATTTCAAAAAAGCAGGTACATCTCCGAAGAAAAAAGTCGTTGAATTTCAAGGTTTTGAGGGTGATTACAAGTTAGGCGATACTTTAGGTGTCGACATTTTTGTAGAAGGAGAATTTGTCGACGTAGTCGGCACCTCGAAAGGAAAAGGTTTTCAAGGGGTTGTAAAGCGACATGGTTTTGGCGGCGTAGGTCAATCTACCCATGGTCAGCACAACCGTCTACGCGCCCCTGGATCGATCGGTGCAGGTTCTGATCCCTCACGAGTGTTCAAAGGAATGCGTATGGCCGGCCGTATGGGCGGAGAGCGTGTGACCGTACAGAATCTTAGGGTTTTGAAAGTTGTGCCCGAGAAGAATATTTTGGTTGTCAAGGGATGTGTTCCCGGGCATAAAAATGCATACGTAACGATACAAAGGTGGCAATAATGAAAGTAGCAGTTTTAGATATAAAAGGAAAAGAAACAGGCAGAAAGGCTGACCTTTCTGATGCTGTTTTCGCAATTGAGCCAAACAATCATGCGGTGTATTTGGATGTTAAGCAATATTTGGCACATCAAAGACAGGGCACCCATAAGTCTAAGGAACGTGGTGAGATTGCCGGAAGTACACGAAAGATCAAGAAACAAAAAGGTACGGGCACGGCACGTGCAGGTAGTATCAAGTCGCCGGTTTTTAGGGGTGGTGGACGAATATTCGGACCTAGGCCGAAGGATTATGGCCAAAAGTTGAACAAAAATTTGAAGCGATTGGCCCGTAAATCGGCATTGAGCATCAAGACAAAAGAAAAGGCGATTTTGGTCATTGAAGACTTCGATTTTGACACACCGAAAACTAAAGATTTTGTAGGTGTTTTGAAATCATTGGGACTCGAAAACAAAAAATCTTTGTTTGTCTTGGGCGATTCAAATAATGGTGTATATTTGTCTTCGCGAAATTTGAAGCATTCTGAAGTCATAACTAACTCAGAATTAAATACTTACAAAATACTAAATGCCAATAATATTGTCTTATTGGAAGGTGCTTTGGAAGGATTGGAGCAGAACCTAACAAAATAGAGAACCATGAATGTGTTGATAAAGCCTATTATTACCGAAAAGATGACCGCTGATAGCGAGTTGTACAATCGTTATGGTTTTGAGGTCGACCCGAGGGCGAACAAGATTCAAATAAAGGATGCGGTTGAGGCAACCTATGGGGTGTCGGTAAAGAAGGTACGAACGATGAATTATGGTCCTACCAGAAAATCGAGATATACCAAGACAGGTGTGCAGCATGGTAAGACCAACGCCATCAAAAAGGCGATAGTTGATGTAGCGGAAGGAGATAGTATTGATTTTTACAGCAATCTATAAAGACGACAAATGTCAGTTAGAAAATTAAAACCAGTAACTCCTGGACAGCGTTTTAGAGTAGTAAACGGATTTGACGCGATTACTACTGATAAGCCGGAGAAGAGCTTGCTCGCTCCGTTAAAAAAGTCCGGAGGTAGAAACAGTCAAGGAAAGATGACCATGCGCCAAAAAGGTGGAGGTCACAAGAGAAGGTATCGTATCATTGATTTCAAGCGAGACAAGCAAGATGTAGCTGCTACGGTTGAGTCTATACAGTACGATCCAAATAGAACAGGTTTTATCGCCTTGTTGAAATATGAGGATGGTGAAAAGAGATATATAGTTGCTCAAAACGGCCTTCAGGTCGGGCAAAAGGTTTCATCTGGAGCGAATGCCGCACCGGAAATCGGAAATGCGCTTCCTCTGAGTGAGATTCCTTTGGGAACCATCATTTCATGCATTGAATTGCGCCCCGGTCAAGGAGCCGTCATGGCTCGAAGTGCAGGTACCTTTGCGCAGCTAATGGCAAAAGAGGGCAAGTTCGTAACGGTAAAAATGCCATCAGGCGAGACAAGATTGATTCTTTCGGCCTGTATGGCGACTGTAGGGGCCATTTCCAATTCTGATCATCAGTTATTGGTTTCCGGTAAGGCCGGTAGAAGTAGATGGTTGGGAAGAAGGCCAAGAACGAGGCCAGTCGCCATGAACCCGGTCGATCACCCGATGGGAGGTGGTGAAGGAAGGGCTTCAGGAGGTCATCCTAGGTCTAGAAACGGTATTCCTGCTAAAGGATATAGAACCCGATCTAAGACGAAGAGCACGAACAGATATATATTAGAACGTAGAAAGAAATAAAAAGTAGAAAGAAATGGCACGTTCACTAAAAAAAGGACCTTACGTTCACTATAGTCTGGAAAAGAAAATCCAGCAAAATGCGTCATCGGGCAAGAAAAGCGTCATAAAGACATGGTCAAGGGCGTCAATGATAACCCCTGATTTCGTAGGCTTGACCATCGCCGTGCATAACGGGAGGCAATTTGTGCCCGTTTTTGTTACCGAGAACATGGTGGGGCATAAACTGGGCGAATTTTCACCTACCCGATCTTTTAGGGGTCACGCGGGGGCAAAGAATAAAGGTAAAAAGTAAGCTATGGGAGTTCGAAAAAGACAAATGGCCGAAAGGATCAAGGCAGAGAAACAACAGATGGCGTTTGCCAAACTGAACAACTGTCCTACTTCGCCAAGAAAAATGAGATTGGTCGCTGATTTGATCAGAGGGGTACAAGTTGAAAAGGCCTTGGCAATTCTGAAATTTGATTCAAAAGAGGCCTCTAGAAGATTGGAAAAGCTTTTGCTGAGCGCAATTGCGAATTGGCAGGCCAAGAATGAAGATGCCAGTGTAGAGGATGCAGATCTTTATATCAAGGAGATTCGTGTTGACGGCGGAACCATGTTGAAAAGGTTGAGACCGGCTCCACAGGGTCGTGCGCATAGAATTAGAAAACGTTCCAACCATGTTACTTTGGTGCTGGGATCTAACAATAATATAGAAAGCTAGAATGGGACAAAAAACAAATCCGATAGGAAATCGCCTGGGAATCATCAGAGGATGGGAGTCTAACTGGTACGGGGGCAATGATTATGGTGATAAGCTAGCTGAGGATGATAAGATCCGTAAATACATCCATGCACGTTTGGCAAAGGCCAGCGTCTCTCGGGTGATCATCGAGCGAACCTTGAAATTGATAACCGTTACCGTGACAACGGCAAGACCGGGAATCATTATTGGTAAAGGTGGACAGGAAGTTGATAAGCTTAAGGAAGAGCTTAAGAAAATTACGGGCAAAGAGGTTCAGATCAATATTTATGAGATCAAAAGACCTGAATTGGATGCCAATTTGGTTGCCGCCAGTGTGGCGCGCCAAATCGAGAGCAGAATTTCCTTCCGACGTGCGATAAAAATGGCAATTGCCGCAGCGATGCGCATGAATGCGGAGGGAATCAAGATTCAGATTTCTGGGCGTTTGAACGGAGCCGAGATGGCGCGTTCTGAATCTTACAAAGAGGGCCGTATTCCACTTTCTACTTTCAGGGCCGATATAGATTATGCACTGCAAGAAGCTCAGACTACCTATGGTAAGTTGGGTATAAAGGTATGGATAATGAAGGGTGAGGTTTACGGTAAGCGAGAGCTTTCACCATTGGTCGGTATGACCAAGGGCCAAGCAGGAAAGGGTGAAAAACGAGGCGACGGTGGAAGAAAACCACGCCGCAGAAAATAATTAGAAAAGAAGTTTAGCAATGTTACAACCGAAAAGAACCAAGTTTCGTAAAATGCAGAAGGGCCGTATGAAGGGTAACTCCGGAAGAGGTCATCTGCTTTCAAACGGCATGTTTGGTATAAAATCTTTGGATTCGGCTTTCTTGACATCGCGTCAGATCGAGGCCGCGCGTATTGCCGCTACCAGATATATGAAAAGGGAAGGTCAATTATGGATTAAAATATTCCCTGACAAGCCAATTACCAAGAAACCATTGGAGGTACGTATGGGTAAAGGTAAGGGAGCACCCGAATATTTCGTTGCAGTGGTGAAACCGGGTAGAATTATGTTCGAGGTTGCCGGTGTAAATATGGACATTGCAAAAGAAGCATTGAGATTGGCTGCACAGAAACTGCCCGTCAAGACAAAATTTATAGTTGCTAGGGATTATACTGGTGAGGATTAATAATCGGGAATTATGAAAAACAAGGAAATCAAAGAATTGTCGGTCGAGGAATTAACTCAAAAGCTTACCGAGTATAAAAAACAGCACGCAGATTTAAAAATGGCCCATTTTGTGACCCCATTGGAGAATCCCCTTCAAATTAGAAAGGTTAGAAGAACGGTAGCTCGATTGGCAACGGAATTAACAAATAGGGAAAACCAATAACTGGTTCTGCTTTATGGAAGAAAAGAGAAACTTAAGAAAGGAAAGAATAGGGGTCGTTACCAGCAATAAAATGGAGAAATCCATTGTCGTTGCAGAGGTGAAACGTGTGAAGCACCCTATGTACGGTAAATTCGTCTTGAAAACGAAGAAATATGTTGCGCACGATGAGAAGAACGACTGTAATGAAGGCGATACCGTTAAAATAATGGAGACCAGGCCTTTGAGCAAGACTAAGTGTTGGAGGTTGGTAGAAATCTTAGAAAGAGCTAAATAATTATGTTACAGCAAGAATCAAGGTTAAAGGTTGCGGATAACACAGGGGCAAAAGAGGTTTTGACCATTCGTGTGCTCGGAGGTACAAAAAGAAGATATGCTTCAATTGGTGATAAGATTGTTGTTTCTGTGAAAGAAGCTACCCCCAACGGAGGTATAAAAAAAGGTGCTGTATCGACCGCAGTAGTTGTTCGTACAAAAAAAGAAGTTAGAAGGCCTGACGGTTCTTACATTCGTTTCGATGACAACGCCTGTGTTTTATTGAATCCGACGGGCGAAATGAGAGGAACACGTGTTTTTGGACCTGTAGCCAGGGAACTACGTGATAAGCAGTTCATGAAAATTGTTTCATTGGCCCCAGAGGTACTTTAAAAGAGCAATAATGAAAAAGTTGAAAATCAAAACAGGAGATACCGTGCGGATCGTGGCCGGTGACCATAAAGGTACCGAAGGTAAGGTCGTAAAGGTTGATGTAGCAAAAAACAAGGCCATTGTCGAAGGTGCCAATATGGTGTCGAAACATGAAAAACCCAGTGCTAAAAACCCCCAGGGAGGTATTATAAAAAAAGAAGCTCCGATCCACATATCGAACTTGGCGTTGATCGATTCCAAGTCAGGTGAAACTACAAGGGTAGGTTACGAAATGCGCGATGGCGTTAAGGTCAGAGTTTCAAGAAAATCCAATGAAGTAATATAGTTATGGCTTACGTTGCAAGATTGAAGAAAGAATATAGCGAACGTGTTGTCAATGCGTTGAAAGAGGAGTTCGGTTACAAAAACGTAATGGAGGTTCCTAAATTGGAAAAGATCGTGGTTAGTAGAGGTATTGGGGCTGCGGTTGCCGATAAAAAACTTATTGACCATGCGGTTGATGAGTTGTCAATGATAACGGGCCAGAAAGCTATACCGACGATGTCTAAAAAAGACGTTGCCGCATTCAAGTTGCGTAAAGGTATGCCCATTGGGGCGAAAGTTACTTTGCGCGGGGAGAGAATGTACGAGTTCTTGGATAGATTGGTGACCACCGCTTTACCTAGGGTCCGTGATTTTCAAGGAATACGTGCAACGGGCTTTGACGGAAGGGGCAATTATAGTCTAGGTGTTACTGAGCAGATAATTTTTCCTGAAATAAATATCGATAAGATCAATCGAATAAATGGTATGGATATTACCTTCGTGACTTCCGCAAATACCGATAAGGAAGCAAAGTCATTATTAACAGAATTGGGATTACCGTTTAAAAAGAAATAGTATGGCTAAAGAATCAATGAAGGCCCGAGAAAGAAAAAGGGCGAGAACTGTAGCTAAATATGCTGAGAAGAGAAAGGCTTTGAAAGAAGCCGGTGATTACGAAGCATTACAGAAATTGCCGAAAAATGCTTCTCCAGTTCGTATGCACAATAGATGTAAGTTGACAGGAAGGCCAAAGGGCTATATGAGAACTTTCGGTATTTCTAGGGTTATGTTCAGGGAAATGGCCAATAAAGGATTGATACCCGGTGTTAAAAAAGCAAGCTGGTAATTAATAATTATAACTGGTTTTAGGTCTGGCTTGAAGAAGTTGGAAACCGATTCCAAAACAAAATAGAAATGGTAACAGATACTATAGCAGATTATTTAACAAGAATACGAAATGCCAGCCGTGCAGGCCATAGGGTAGTCGAAATACCTGCCTCGGGTGTAAAAAAAGAGATAACTAAGATCTTGTTCGATCAAGGTTATATCTTGAGCTATAAGTTTGAAGAGGACAAGGTTCAGGAAAGAATCAAGATTGCCCTTAAGTATGATAGGTTGACCAAGGAACCTGTTATAAAAAAATTGCAGCGCGTGAGTAAACCAGGATTGCGTAAGTATGCCGGTTCAAGTGATTTGCCAAGGGTGTTGAACGGATTGGGTATAGCCATCGTATCAACCTCTCATGGTGTAATGACCAGTAAGCAGGCCAAGAACGAGAATGTAGGTGGTGAAGTGTTGTGCTACGTCTATTAATACAATAAAGCGATAGAAAATGTCAAGAATAGGTAATAATCCGATAACGATACCAGAGGGCGTGACCATAGATGTTCAAGAGAATATGGTGACGGTCAAGGGTAAGTTGGGTGAGTTGACCCAAGAATATTCAGGGGTTTCCATTAAAACTGAGGATGGTGAAGTTGTTGTTGCTCGTCCTTCAGATTCTAAGGAGCATAAGGCCAAACATGGTCTTTATAGATCATTGCTTTCGAACATGATTGAAGGTGTTTCAAAAGGATGGACCAAAGAATTGGAATTGGTAGGTGTTGGTTATAGGGCCAGTAACCAAGGACAGAAATTGGATTTGGCACTTGGTTTTTCCCACAATATAGTTTTCGAGCTTGCCCCTGAGGTAAAGGTCGAGACCACTTCGGAGAAAGGAAAAAACCCCACAATAAAGCTTACATCACATGACAAGCAGTTAGTGGGGCATATTGCGGCAAAAATAAGATCGTTCCGTAAACCTGAGCCGTACAAAGGAAAAGGTGTGAAGTTCGTAGGAGAACAATTAAGGAGAAAAGCAGGTAAATCCGCTTAATATTATAGTATTATGAAACTGTCGAAGACACAAAGAAAGTATAGGATTCGAAGAAGAATACGTAAAGTTTCTTCAGGAACTGCGGATCGCCCAAGATTGGCTGTTTTCAGGAGCAATAGTGAAATTTATGCTCAGGTTATAGACGATATTGAAGGCAAGACATTGGCGGCCGCTTCTTCTCGTGACAAAGATTTGGCCAAAGTAAAAGGAACCAAGTCGGAAATTGCCGGAGCTGTGGGTAAAGCCATTGCCGAGAAGGCCAAGAAGGCAGGTATCGAAAAGGTTGCGTTTGATAGAGGGGGCAATTTGTATCACGGTCGCGTAAGAGCTTTGGCCGAGGGGGCAAGGGAAGCAGGATTAAAATTCTAATATAAAAGTATGTACCAGAAATACAAAAATGTAGAAACGGTTAAGCCGGGAGGTTTAGAGCTTAAAGATAGACTTGTCGGTGTGCAAAGGGTAACCAAAGTCACCAAAGGTGGCCGTGCGTTTGGATTTTCGGCAATCGTTGTAGTTGGAGATGAAAACGGAGTTGTAGGGCACGGATTGGGAAAATCAAAAGAAGTTGCCACCGCTATTGCCAAGGCAATCGAGGATGCCAAGAAAAATTTGATTCGTATTCCTTTGAACAAAGCAACATTGCCACATGAGCAAAAGGGAAAGTATGGCGGTGCACGTGTATATATTCAGCCGGCTTCCCATGGTACAGGGGTTATTGCCGGAGGTGCCGTTAGGGCCGTATTGGAATCGGTAGGGGTGCACGATGTACTTTCAAAATCACAAGGATCTTCAAATCCGCATAACGTTGTCAAGGCTACATTCGATGCACTACTGCAACTGCGCGGAGCGCATACCGTGGCACAACAAAGAGGAATTTCCTTGGAAAAAGTTTTTAAAGGATAATTAACGATACTATGGCGAAGATTAAGGTAAAACAGGTAAAGAGCGGTATCAAAAGGCCAAAAGACCAGAAGCGGACATTAGAAGCCCTTGGTCTACGTAAAATTGGTCAAGTTGTCGAGCACGACGACACGCCGAACATTATTGGCATGATAAATAAAGTTAAACATTTGGTTTCTACAGAAGAAGCATAAAAATTAACAGATGAATCTAAGTAATCTAAAACCAGCGCAAGGTTCCGTCAACAGAAGTGGTAAGCGAGTAGGAAGAGGCCAAGGGTCTGGCAAGGGAGGAACTGCGACTAGGGGGCACAAGGGTGCCAAGTCAAGATCGGGTTATTCCAAAAAGATCGGTTTTGAAGGCGGACAAATGCCACTTCAAAGACGTGTGCCAAAGTTCGGTTTTACCAATATTAATCGTAAGGAGTATCAAGGTGTCAACCTAGATAAGCTTCAGGCATTGGTAGATGGCAAAATCGTAAAAGATGCTATAAACCTTGATACCTTGGTAGAAAACGGATTGGCCAAACGAAAGGATCTGGTCAAAATACTGGGCGGTGGAGAATTGAAAGCTTCGCTCAAAATAACGGCACATAAATTTACTGCCACCGCCAAAGCGGCTATTGAAGCAGCAGGTGGGGAGGCGATAAGTTTATAAGAAGAAACTATGAAGAAATTTTTCGAGACCATATCGAATATTTGGAAGATTGAAGAACTCAGGAACAGAATTATTCTGACCTTGGGTCTTCTTTTGGTTTACCGTTTTGGTTGTCAGATCGTACTTCCGGGTATAGATTCTACTCAATTGTCACAATTGGCATCCAGTACGGATCAAGGTATTTTTGGATTGTTGAACGCCTTCACGGGCGGAGCTTTTTCAAATGCCTCAATATTCGCTCTAGGTATCATGCCGTACATCTCCGCATCGATTGTTGTGCAATTGATGAGCATTGCCATTCCTTATCTTCAAAAATTGGATAAAGAAGGTGAAAGCGGAAGAAAGACGAAGAACCAGATTACCCGATGGCTGACCATTGGAATCTGTATCGTTCAGGCACCTGCATATCTCTATAGTTTGGGTACCATGTTCGGGGTTCCTGACAGTGCATTTGTTCTTGGTAAAGGATTGGATTTTATGATTCCTGCGGTCATTATTTTGGTGACCGGTTGTGTGTTTGCCATGTGGTTGGGTGAAAAGATTACCGACAAGGGTATCGGAAACGGTATTTCATTGTTGATAATGATAGGGATTATCGCGACCATGCCGCAGTCGTTTGTTCAAGAATTCGTTTCGAGAACGGCCAATAACAATGGCGGATTAATGTTCGTGTTGATAGAGGTTATTATCTGGTTTTTGGTAATTCTTGCCTGTGTGTTGCTGGTCATGGCCACACGTCAGATTCCGGTGCAGTATGCAAGAAGAACGGCTTCCGGGGGATACGAGAAGAATATTATGGGTTCACGTCAGTATATCCCATTGAAGTTGAATGCTTCCGGGGTTATGCCCATTATCTTTGCCCAAGCGATCATGTTCGTTCCCGGGTTGATCGGTGGGGCTTTTGACGATACGGCAGCTGGCCAATGGATCCAGGTTAATTTTGCCGATATTTTCGGTTGGGCGTACAATTTGTTATTTGCTTTTCTGATTATAATATTCACCTTTTTCTACACGGCTATAACTGTTCCAACGAACAAAATGGCTGATGATCTAAAAAGAAGCGGAGGTTTTATACCGGGTATAAGACCGGGAAAGGAAACAGGTGATTTCTTGGATAAGATTATGTCATTGATAACTTTTCCAGGGGCAATTTTTTTAGCACTTTTAGCGGTTTTCCCTGCGTTTGTTGTAAAGTTGATGGACGTACAGGCAGGATGGGCATTGTTTTACGGGGGCACCTCACTTTTGATTATGGTAGGTGTGGCGATAGATACGGTACAACAGGTAAATTCCTATCTTTTGAACAGGCATTATGACGGATTGATGAAAACCGGCAAAAACAGAAAAGTAGCATAAATAGACGATTAGATAGTAGGCGTTAGACGATAGAAAATACAGTGATAAGTATTTAAGGAACTACCGACTACCGACTAGGAACTAAAGACTAAAAAATGGCTAAACAGGCTGCGATAGAGCAAGATGGATCGATAATAGAAGCGTTGTCAAATGCAATGTTTCGTGTAGAACTGGAGAATGGTCATGTGGTTACGGCACATATTTCAGGAAAGATGCGCATGCATTATATCAAGTTGCTCCCCGGTGACAAGGTAAAGCTTGAAATGAGCCCCTATGACTTGACCAAGGCTAGAATAACGTATAGATACTAAGAAAGGAGAAATACAAAACGATGAAAGTAAGAGCATCAGTTAAGAAAAGAAGTGCCGAGTGCAAGATTGTGCGTCGAAAAGGCAGGTTGTATGTTATCAATAAAAAGAATCCTAGATTTAAACAAAGACAAGGGTAATTATGGCAAGAATTGCAGGTATCGACATACCAAAAAATAAAAGAGGGGTAATTGCACTTACCTATATCTTCGGAATAGGCAAAAGCAGGGCCCAAGAAATTTTGGCAAAAGCCCAAGTTAGTGAAGACACGAAAGTTTCCGATTGGAACGATGATGAGATAGGCCGTATCAGGGATGCCGCCTCTTCATATACCATTGAAGGAGAACTACGTTCAGAAACACAGTTGAACATCAAACGTTTGATGGATATTGGCTGTTACCGTGGAATTCGCCATAGATCTGGGTTGCCGTTGCGAGGCCAACGTACCAAGAATAACTCTAGGACACGAAAAGGAAAAAGAAAAACCGTTGCCAACAAGAAAAAGGCAACTAAATAATAAGTAGGGTATTATGGCAAAGGCAAGTACTAAGACCACCAAAAAAAGAAAGGTCATCATTGATTCGGTTGGCGAGGCACATGTAACGGCATCTTTCAACAATATCATTATTTCCCTAACGAATAAAAAAGGAGATGTCATTTCTTGGTCATCCGCAGGAAAAATGGGCTTTAGGGGATCTAAGAAGAATACCCCTTATGCCGCTCAAGTAGCCGCGGAAGATTGTAGTAAAGTGGCTCATGAAGCTGGTCTTCGTAAGGTAAAAGTATTCGTAAAGGGACCTGGAAATGGTAGGGAATCGGCAATTCGATCAATTCACAATTCAGGAATCGAGGTAACCGAAATAATCGATGTGACCCCAATGCCGCACAATGGCTGCCGCCCACCTAAAAGAAGAAGAGTTTAATTTATCTATCACTAATATATTTCACCGAGGTGTAGAGACGATTATCGAAGGATAAGCCTTAATTCATAATCACACCTTTAATTAAAAGAAAATGGCAAGATACACAGGACCAAAAAGTAAGATCGCCCGTAAATTCGGCGAGGCGATTTTCGGGGACGACAAGTCTTTCGAAAAAAAGAATTACCCTCCGGGGATGCACGGCCAAAATAGACGCCGTGGTAAAAAATCGGAATATTCCATTCAATTGATGGAGAAACAGAAGGCCAAGTATACCTATGGTATTTTAGAGCGCCAGTTTCGTAATATTTTTGCCAATGCCAAAAGAAAAGAAGGCGTTACCGGTGAGATATTGCTTCAATTGTGCGAATCACGATTAGATAACGTGGTTTTCAGAATGGGAATTTCAAATTCAAGAAGAGGTGCAAGACAATTGGTTTCGCACAGGCACATCACCGTAAATGGCGAGTTGGTGAACATACCTTCATATTCATTGAAACCAGGTGATGTTGTCGGCGTAAGAGAAAAGTCAAAATCGTTACAAACGATCAATGATGCATTATCGGCCAACAGTAGTGTTTACGAATGGATTACATGGAACTCTGAAAAGATGGAAGGCACTTTCGTAGCCGTGCCAGAGAGAATGCAGATTCCTGAAAATATCAAGGAACAATTAATAGTCGAGCTTTACTCAAAATAACCCAGAACACTAATTTCATATGGCATTATTTAATTTTCAGAAACCCGATAAAGTTATAATGATCGATTCTTCAGATTTCGAAGGGAAATTCGAATTCCGCCCTTTGGAACCTGGTTATGGATTGACTGTTGGGAACGCATTAAGAAGGGTATTGCTTTCTTCATTGGAAGGCCATGCCATAACTTCGGTACGCATCGATGGTGTTGAGCACGAATTTTCTGTGATTCCTGGTGTTGTTGAAGATGTTACCGAGATGATCTTGAATTTAAAGCAGGTTCGGTTTAAAAAACAGATCGATGATTCAGAAGCTGAGGTAGTTTCTATTTCCGTAAGTGGCAAGAATCAATTGACCGCCGGCGATTTTCAAAAATTCATTTCGGGTTATCAAGTCTTGAATCCCGATTTGGTCATCTGCAATATGGATTCCAAGGTGAACATCAATATGGAGATCGTTATCGACAAAGGTCGTGGATATGTTCCTGCTGAGGAAAACAAAAAGTCTGGTACGGCTTTGGGCACCATTGCTATCGACTCTATTTTTACCCCGATAAAGAATGTAAAATATAGTATTGAAAACTTTAGGGTTGAGCAGAAGACCGATTATGAAAAATTGGTTTTTGAAATCGTTACCGATGGATCGATCCATCCCAAAGATGCTTTGACCGAAGGGGCCAAGGTACTTATACATCACTTTATGTTGTTCTCTGATGAGCGTATTACATTAGAGGCCGATGAGATTGCCCAGACCGAAACCTATGACGAAGAATCTTTGCACATGCGTCAATTGTTGAAGACAAAATTGGTAGATATGGATCTGTCGGTTCGCGCCTTGAACTGTTTGAAAGCTGCCGAGGTCGATACTTTGGGAGATTTGGTCTCATTCAACAAAAATGATTTGATGAAGTTCAGAAACTTTGGTAAAAAATCATTGACCGAACTTGAAGAACTTGTTATCAACAAAGGTTTGAGTTTTGGTATGGACCTTTCGAAATATAAATTGGACAAAGATTAAATAATCATATTTTGCTCCCCTTTAATACAACTTTAGGGTATGGCAGCAAGATGATAAATAAGCAATAATGAGACACGGTAAAAAAGTCAATCACTTAGGAAGAAAGAAAGCCCACAGAAAGGCAATGCTGGCCAATATGGCTTGTTCCTTGATCGAGCACAAGCGTATTAATACTACGGTTGCGAAGGCAAAGGCCCTGAAGCAGTTTGTCGAACCTTTGATTACGAAATCGAAGGCAGAGAACAATCAGACGGTAGAAAAAGGTACGCACAACAGAAGAATAGTCTTCAAAAACCTTCGCGACAAATATGCGGTTGCCGAACTGTTCAGTGAAGTTTCCGAAAAGGTCGGTGATCGTCCAGGAGGTTACACGCGAATTATCAAACTGGGCACACGTTTGGGTGACAACGCAGATATGGCCATGATAGAGCTTGTTGATTTTAATGAGCTATATAATGCGGGCAAGCCAAAGAAGAAATCTACGAGAAGAAGTAGAAGGGGTTCTGGGGCGAAAACTGCTACACCTCCGGTTCCTGCCACGCAATCAAAGTCCGTTGATAAAAATGAAACAGAGGCCAAGGCGGATGATTCGGAAGAATAGAACATTTGAATATATTAATATATTAAAGAGGATAGACTTTCTAGTTTATCCTTTTTTTGTGTTTTTTTGTAAAATTAAATTTTGAAGGTAAATGAAGTATCAAGAAAGAAAAAAAGCCTTAATACTACTGGCGGACGGAACCATATTTCACGGAAAGGCCGTTGGCGATAAAGAAGGTACGGCCTTTGGCGAGGTATGTTTCAATACCGGAATGACCGGTTACCAAGAAATTTTTACGGATCCTTCCTATTATGGACAACTAATGGTGATGACCAACGCCCATATTGGAAACTATGGAACCAACAAGAATGAAGTGGAATCCGAATCCGTTAAGATTGCAGGGCTGATATGTAAGAATTTCAGTTATACGTATTCACGACCGGCCGCAGATGCCAGTCTAAAAGAGTTTCTCGATAAAAGTAACCTGTTCGCGATTTCAGATGTCGATACCAGGGCGCTTGTAAGCTATATCAGGGATCATGGAGCGATGAATGCCGTAATTTCAACAGATGTTGAAAATGTTGCCCAATTAAAGGAAGAACTTGCCAAAGTGCCAAGTATGGAAGGTTTAGAACTGGCTTCTAAAGTAAGTACAGATGTCCCTTATTATTACGGTGATGAAGGTGCCACCTATAAGATTGCTGCGCTTGACATTGGAATCAAAAAGAATATTTTGAGAAACCTTGCCAAAAGAGATGCATATATCAAGGTATTTCCATATAATGCCACATTTGAAGAAATGTCAGCTTTCAATCCCGATGCATATTTTATATCGAACGGGCCCGGCGACCCAGAGCCTCTTACCGAGTCGATCGCAACAGCAAAAAAAATAATAGCTAGTAACAAACCCTTGTTCGGTATTTGCTTGGGCCACCAAGTAATCGCATTGGCCAACGGTGTTTCTACATATAAAATGCACAACGGCCATCGAGGAATAAACCATCCGGTAAAAAACCTACTGACCGGCAAGGGGGAAATTACCTCTCAAAACCACGGTTTTGCTATAAATAGAAAGGAAACGGAGGAGAATTCGAATCTCGAGATAACCCACGTTCACCTTAACGATAAGACAGTGGCAGGGATAAGAATGAAAGACAAAGCTGTTTTTTCCGTTCAATATCACCCCGAAGCAAGTCCAGGTCCGCATGATGCCGATTATCTTTTTGATCAATTTTTTGATATGATAAAGTCGGTTCCCCAAATTTAATAGTGTATTTTAAGAATTTGTTATTTCGTTCACAATATCGAGAGCTCGGCAGATGATTGAACAGGCCGTTTCGTATATTTATACCCTTTAAAACCAATCATAAAAAAATACATATGAGTATTATTTTGAGCGTTCACGCAAGGCAGATTTTAGATTCAAGAGGAAATCCGACCGTTGAGGTCGATGTAATCACCGAGAATGGAATAATGGGAAGGGCAGCAGTACCTTCAGGGGCCTCGACCGGTGAACATGAAGCTGTTGAGTTACGTGATGGGGGCAATACCTTTATGGGAAAAGGAGTAGGTAAAGCCGTTGCCAACGTAAATACGAATATTGCAGAAGAGATTCTGGGCATGTCGGTTTTCGAGCAAAACTTGATCGATCAAACCATGATCGACCTTGACGGAACACCTAATAAATCAAAATTGGGCGCCAATGCGATTTTGGGTGTTTCTTTGGCGGTGGCCAAAGCGGCCGCCAACGAATTGGGAGTGTCGCTATACCGCTACGTAGGCGGAGTGAGTGCGAATACATTGCCCGTGCCCATGATGAACATCATAAACGGAGGGTCGCATTCAGATGCGCCGATAGCTTTTCAAGAGTTCATGGTGATGCCCGTTAAGGCGAAAGACTTTTCACATGCCATGCAAATGGGAACCGAGATTTTCCATAACCTTAAAAAAGTGCTTCACGATAGGGGATTGAGTACCGCCGTGGGCGACGAAGGCGGATTTGCCCCCAATTTGGCAGGGGGTACCGAAGACGCCCTTGATACCATAGCAAAGGCGGTAGAAAAGGCTGGCTATAAACTGGGTGATGATGTCATGATCGCGTTGGATTGTGCCTCGGCGGAATTCTATATTGATGGAAAATATGACTATACCAAGTTCGAAGGAGACAAAGGTGTAATAAGAACCTCTGAAGAACAGGCACAATATTTGGCCGACCTCAGTGCAAAATATCCTATTATTTCCATCGAAGATGGTATGGATGAAAACGATTGGGAGGGCTGGAAAGTCTTAACTGAAAAAATTGGAGATAAGGTACAACTGGTCGGTGACGATCTTTTCGTTACCAATGTGGATCGATTGTCAAGGGGGATCAAACAAGGAATAGCCAATTCCATATTGATAAAAGTAAACCAGATAGGAACATTGACCGAAACCATTGCGGCGGTGAACATGGCTAAAAATGCCGGCTATACTTCGGTAATGTCGCACCGCTCCGGAGAAACAGAAGACAATACCATTGCCGATCTGGCAGTGGCCTTGAATACGGGTCAGATCAAGACTGGCTCTGCCTCACGGTCGGATCGCATGGCCAAGTATAACCAACTGCTTCGTATCGAGGAAGAATTGGGAAGTACGGCATACTATCCGCAGCAAAGGGCCTTTAAGGTAGGGTAGTAGTAGAAAGAAAACAATCAAGGAATCCTTTCCCGATTTATATGTTAGGAAAGGATTTTTTTTATGGTGGTTACCCTACTTTCTTTTGGTTTTAATGTATATATTGTTATTATTCAATAAATCAGTACGGGAATGAACAGATTTCTCTTTGTCGCTGCAGAAAACGATGGTATCACTAAATGTAAGGCAGGTGGCATGGCCGACGTAGTTCGTGATGTGCCAAGGGAGATTTCAGAACGGGGTGATGAAGTACATGTTGTAGTTCCTTCGTACTCAAGATTGCACCAAGGGGGTCGATTGAGGGCCAAATTGAACATGCTGTTAAGGGGCAATGAATATACTGCCGAGTTATATGAGGTAGTGCCCAAAAAAGAGTTTAAAAACATTCGCCATTATGTCGTCCATCATCCCGAAATTCAAGGCGGCGAAATAGGGCACATTTATCATGATGATCCCAAAGAGCCCTTTTACACCGATAATATTAAGTTTACCATTTTTTGCACGGCAGTAGCCGAAGCAATTAAACAAGATGCTTTTGGTGAGTTGGACATTGTTCATTTGCACGATTGGCATACCAGCATGCTTTTGTTTCTCAAGACCTATCATCCCGAGTACAAATCGCTTAAAAAAATGCGTTATGTGTATACCATCCATAATCTGGCGATTCAAGGCATACGACCTTTTGCCAACAACTACTCATCGTTGGCGAACTGGTTTCCCAACGTACCTTTTGACCCCAAACCATTAATGGATTACAGATATCATGATTGCATCAATTTAATGGCCGTTGGAATACGATTGGCCGATGCGGTGCATACGGTTTCCCCAACTTATAAAGATGACGTCTTGAAACCGAGCAATCCGCCTGAATTTATAGGCGGTGAAGGTTTAGAGAAAGATTTAAGGGCCGCTGACAATGAAGGTCGATTATTCGGTATTTTAAATGGGTCGAACTATAAGAATATAAGGGTTGCCAAAAAAGGTAAGATCTACAGAAATATTGTACGGGCGCTGTTTTCATGGCTGCAAGATGAATCAAAAAAATACAAGGCCGATTTTCTTGCCCATACCGGAGAGAAGATTATGGATTATGTTGACAATAGGCCCGAATTTATCGTGGCCAGTGTTGCCAGACTGACAGAGCAGAAATTTTACTTTTTCAAGCGATCGCCCGAAGCTTTGGTTTCGATTCTTAAAATATTGCAGAAGGTAAACGGTGTGTTTATACTGTTGGGAACAGGGGATCCCGAGTATGAAAAACTTTTTCGTGAGATAAGTTACCAGCATAAGAATTTCATATTTACGAATGGCCAATCCGAAGATTTGATAGATTCACTTTATTTGGAAACCAATCTTTATTTTATGCCCAGTCTGTTCGAACCGTGCGGTATAAGTCAAATGTTGGCCATGCGCAATGGAAACCCGTGTCTTGTGCATGAAACAGGTGGTTTGAAAGATACCGTCGAGCACTTAAGAACGGGTTTTAGTTTCACTGGAAACACTTATGACGAAAAAATCGAAAATATGGTCGAAGCATTTGAATTGGCCTTAAGGATATACCTCACGGATAAAAAGCAATGGAAGGCTATTCAAGCGAATGCCAAAAAGATGCGTTTTACCTGGAAAAAATCGGTCGATCAATACTATAGAAACCTTTATGCCATAAGCGCATAGTTTTCTTTTCGACCTTCGATTCACATCGCTGTTAATAATACCATAAATGGAACTCGCAAATTGTTAACGTGGGCCGTTTTTCTTAAATTTACAAGAGAATAAACAATAAGAAAATAATCAGTATGTCAGACAAAGCTACATTGGAGTATAATGGGAAAAAGTACGAATTTCCCGTCATTGAAGGAACCGAAAACGAACTGGCCATAGACATAAAAACATTGCGCTCGGCGACCAATGGAATGATTACCATTGATCCCGGATATAAAAACACCGGGAGTTGTGAAAGTGCCATTACTTTTTTGGACGGCGAAAAAGGAATTTTAAGATATCGCGGTTATTCCATTGAAGAACTGGCGGAAAAGGCCGATTTTCTTGAAGTGGCCTATCTTCTGATTTTTGGCGAATTGCCTAATAAAGAACAACTGGCAAAGTTTCATGACGATATCAAGGAAGAGTCCCATATCGATGAAGAAATGAAAAAAATATTGGATGCCTTTCCTAAATCGGCCCACCCAATGGGGGTTCTTACTTCGCTTACCAGTGCCTTGATAGCATTTAATCCGGTATCCGTCAATGTGTCTTCCGAACAAGCTATGTACCATGCGATTGTTCGTATTTTGGCCAAGTTTCCGGTACTGGTGGCTTGGACTCTTAGAAAGAAAAAAGGACTACCACTCGACTACGGGGACGATAGTTTGGGCTATGTCGAGAATTTTCATAAGATGATGTTCAAAAGGCCCAATAAAGAATATACCAAAAACGAGATAGTGATTGAGGCTCTGGACAAACTCTTGATCCTGCATGCGGATCATGAACAGAATTGCTCTACTTCCACAGTTCGAATAGTGGGTTCTTCACATGCCGGTCTATTCGCTTCACTATCCGCTGGCATTTCGGCCCTATGGGGTCCTCTTCATGGTGGGGCGAACCAAGCCGTACTTGAAATGTTGGAAGCTATCGAAGCCGATGGTGGAGATACGAAAAAATATATGGCCAAGGCCAAGGACAAGAATGACCCATTTCGATTGATGGGCTTTGGGCACCGCGTATACAAAAATTTTGATCCCCGTGCCAGAATAATCAAAAAAGCTGCCGATGAGGTTCTTGGCGATCTTGGCATTGAAGACCCTATTTTGGAAATTGCAAAGGGCCTTGAAAAAGAAGCACTTGAAGATAAGTACTTCGTTGACAGAAAACTATACCCGAATGTTGACTTTTACTCGGGAATTATCTATAGGGCCTTGGGAATACCTACCGATATGTTCACGGTAATGTTCGCGATGGGAAGATTGCCCGGTTGGATCGCACAGTGGCGCGAAATGCGATTGCGAAAAGAACCCATTGGTAGGCCACGACAGATTTATATTGGTGAAAATCATCGGCCTTTCAAATCGGTCGATTTAAGATAGGTTGTCTGAACAACACGAATTGACCGTTCTTTGTTTTGTACTACTCAAAGAACGGTTTCTTTTACATCGATGCTATTTTTCAACTGTAAAATCTTCCTATGCTTAGTTTGAACATTAATGACGAGGTCTCGTCTTTGAAGGCCGTGGTTTTAGGTACTGCTGAAAGTCCTGGTCCCACACCTATGCCAGAAGAGGCTTATGATCCCAAATCATTGGAACATATCTTGGCGGGAACCTATCCGAAGGAAGCCGATATGATCGCCGAAATGGAAGCCTTTGCCGAGGTTTTTAGAAAATATAACGTCGAGGTTTTTCGCCCCGAAGTAATCAAGGATTGTAATCAGATTTTTTCTCGCGATATTGCTTTTGTCATCGGAAACAAATTGATAGAGGCGAACATCTTGCCAGATAGGGAGCAAGAGTTTCAAGCGATTTTACATGTTTTGGACAAAATCGACGAAGAAAACATTTTGGTGCCTCCCGCCGAAGTGCACGTTGAAGGTGGTGATGTGATGCCGTGGAACGAATATATCTTCATTGGAACTTATACAGGAGAGGATTATTCAGAGTACATTACGGCCAGAACGAACAAGGCCGCTGTCGATTACATTTCAAGGCAATTTCCCGATAAGAAGATCAAGTCGTTCGAATTGCGAAAAAGTAATACCAATGCCAAGGAAAATGCGCTGCATCTCGATTGTTGCTTTCAACCATTGGGCAAGGGCAAGGCCATTTTGCATAAAAATGGCTTTTTAGTCGAAGAAGAGTATCGCTGGTTGGTCGATTTCTTTGGTAAGGAAAACGTATTTGAGATTACTGCCGACGAGATGTACCAGATGTTCAGCAATGTGTTTTCGATTTCTCCTGAGGTTGTAGTATCCGAAAGAGGCTTTACGAGATTGAACGATTGGTTGCGGGAACAAGGCTTTACGGTAGAGGAAATTCCCTACTTTGAAATTGGAAAACAAGAAGGTTTATTAAGGTGCAGCACTTTGCCCTTGGTTCGCGAATAATACGTTTTAGATACCATGCAAATAACGAATACCATTTTGATGATCCGTCCGGTTAACTTCCGTATGAACGAGCAGACGGCGGTCAACAATTATTTTATGGAAGATATGGATCTGCAAAACCAGACCATAAATAAAAAGGCACAGTTAGAGTTCGATAATTTTGTTGTCAAATTAAGGGAGAAGGGAGTCAATGTAATCGTAATCGATGATAATAAGGAAAGCGATACCCCAGATAGTATTTTTCCCAATAACTGGATTTCGTTTCACGCCAATGGAACGGTAGGGCTATATCCGATGTTTGCAGAAAATAGAAGGAACGAACGTCGCGATGATATTTTGGATATACTTGAAGAACAGGGTTTTGCTATCGAAAGTATCATGGACTATACGTCTGCCGAAAAAGAAGGTGTCTTTTTGGAAGGTACCGGAAGCATTCTGATGGATCGGGTACACCAAAAGGCCTATTGTGCCCTTTCAGAAAGAGCAGATGAAGAATTATTCATTGAGTTCTGCGAAGATTTTGATTGCATGCCGGTGATTTTTAAGGCCTACCAAACCGTCGACGGCCAGCGCCTGCCGATTTACCACACCAATGTCATGATGGCTTTGGGCGAAGATTTCGCCATTATATGTCTAGATTCCATCGACGATAAAAAAGAGCGAAAGAATGTTGTGGATCATCTCAAACAGACCGACAAGGAGGTTATCTCGATTACTGAAGAACAGATGTGCCATTTTGCCGGCAACATGCTCCAAGTTTTAGGTGCTGACGATAAAAGGTATCTCGTAATGAGCTCTGCTGCCTTTAAGAGCTTGGACGACGAACAGATAAGGAAGATTGAAAAACATTGTGCCATAATTCACAGCTCCTTAGAGACAATTGAAACTTGTGGCGGGGGTAGTGCTCGTTGTATGATGGCCGAGGTATTTTTGCCCAGGGTATGATTGTGGGCAACGTTTGCGGGTTTTGCTCATAAGTCTTCCGGTAAATTGGGCGTATTCCCTATTTTGTGATCCAATATTTTTTTGAAAAACTCTCGAACTGCTTTGGTGTCTGAACGCACCTTGATGAAATAGGTGTCGCGATAGATCGTGTACACGGCAATATCGCCCTTATGTATTTTCAATTTGTAATACGGTATTACCAAGGTAAAGGTTTCCAATAATGAACGAAATCGAACGATGATTCCTGCAGGGCGTATTTCGATGTTGCAGGTATCGCGGTTATTGTCAAGAATGAGGAGATTTCTGATTTCGATGCTGGTCTCCGTTATGGATAATTTTGGCGATCCGATACCTTTCATTGCCCAACGTTCTTTCAGGGTGAACGGTTTGCCTACCTCCCGATCTATCTTTTTGGTAATTTCACTGTCGTTGTAAGAAACATTGAGAAGCATAAGACATTCGGTTTCCAGCGCGTTTAAAGTTAGCGAAAACACCCCACAAGGTCGAGATACTTAACGCCCAAAGCATAAAAAATATGTAGTTTTGCAGCTTTAACCACTGTTCTAGAAGAATATGCAAGAAGTGTTGGCGCAAAAGGTCAGGGAAGCGGTAAAATCCATTTTTGGAATAGACCTTCTCAATGTTGAATTTCAACCCACCCGAAAAGATTTTGAGGGAGACATCACCATTGTGGTTTTTCCAATGCTTCGCCAAATAAAGGGAAATCCTGAGCAAATAGGAAATCAAATCGGGCAATATCTGCAAACCGAGGTTGAAGCCGTTTTGGGATTTAATGTTATCAAGGGTTTTTTGAATTTGGTGATCGATGACGGTTTTTACCTTGATTTTCTCGATTCGGTCAAGGATGTGGAAGACTTCGGATTGGTAGAATGTGACGATTCCCGTGCCGTTGTGGTCGAGTACTCGTCCCCCAATACGAACAAGCCGTTACATTTGGGGCATATACGAAATAATTTATTGGGCTATTCCGTTGCCGAAATTTTGAAAGCTTCCGGAAAAAAGGTCTATAAGACCCAGATCATCAACGACCGTGGCATTCATATTTGCAAGAGCATGTTGGCCTGGCAAAAGTGGGGTAATGGCGCAACCCCTGAAAGTACGGGATTGAAAGGAGACAAGTTGGTGGGCAATTATTATGTAAAATTCAATGACCAATACAAGTTGGAAATCGATACCCTGGTCAGTGAAGGAAAGAATAAGGACATTGCCGAAAAAGAGGCGCCATCGTTAATCGAGGCCCAAGAAATGCTTAAAAAGTGGGAAGCGGGTGATGAAAAAGTGGTTTCGCTTTGGAAGACCATGAACGGTTGGGTCTATGAAGGTTTTGACGAAACCTACAAAAATTTGGGGGTCGATTTCGATAAGTTGTACTATGAAAGCGATACGTACCTGTTGGGAAAGGACTTTATAGCCGAAGGTCTCAAAAACGGAGTGTTCTTCAAAAAGGAAGACGGTAGTGTATGGATCGACCTAACGGATGAGGGTCTTGATGAAAAGATAGTACTGAGGTCGGATGGTACGGCGGTATATATGACCCAAGATATTGGTACGGCGATCCAACGGGTAAAAGACTACCCCGATATCGGTGGTATGGTCTATACCGTAGGTAACGAACAGGACTATCATTTCAAGGTACTTTTTTTGATTCTCAAAAAGCTTGGATTTGCCTGGGCCGAAAACCTGTATCATCTGAGTTATGGCATGGTCGACTTGCCAAGCGGTAAAATGAAAAGTCGCGAGGGCACCGTGGTAGATGCCGACGACCTCATGGCGGATATGACCAAAACTGCTGCAGAACTAGCCGAAGAACTGGGCAAATTGGAAGGATATTCGGAACCGGAGAAACAAGAGCTTTATAAAACCATTGGGCTGGGGGCGCTAAAATATTACATTCTAAAGGTCGATCCCAAAAAACGGATTTTGTTCAATCCGGAAGAATCAGTTGATTTTCAAGGAAATACGGGTCCGTTTATCCAATATACCTATGCCAGAATCCAATCGATACTTAGAAAGGCCAAAGATATGAAGGTCGACCTGTCGGCGAAAATCGAAGAAACGTTGGTGCTGCATCCAAAAGAAAAAGAACTTATAAAACAGATCATGTTGTTCCCTGAAACTGTTCAATTGGCGGCAGAAAATTACAGTCCTGCATTGATCGCCAATTATACCTATGATTTGGTCAAAGAATTCAATTCGTTCTACCAACAGGTTTCTATTTTGGGCGAGGCCGATAGGCAAAAGAAAGTATTGCGGGTGCAGTTGTCGAAAAATGTGGGAGATGTAATCAAATCCGCATTCAGGCTTTTGGGTATAGAGGTGCCAGAAAGAATGTAACGGTCAATTTAATTATCAGGCTTGATCAGAATCTAACCCTAAAACTGATGTTGGGTGTCAAGTTCAAAGAAACACGCCGTATTGTTTCAATTTCATCTTGATCGTTAAGCCGGTAGTAGGTGTCAAGAACATTGGCGCGATTCGAAATGTTAAGTACTGAAGCTCCCATGGATCCGTGTACCCTAGGGCTAATATCAAAATCGTAAATGACCGAAATATCCGCCCGAAGATATTCAGGGAGACGACTACTGTTAGGTTCGGAATAATTGATGCGATACGGGAAAAAATCAGTATTTATCGGATTTCCTTCCAATGGTTCGGTAAATGGTTTTCCGGTGCGATAATTGAATCCGAGCCCCAATTTGAGATTGTCGTAAGTGTATGTGCCCGCCAAGGTGACGGTATGGCGGATATCCAGATTGTTGGGAAATGTATTGGGAGGCAAATCCTCAAAATAATAATTGTTCAAATTATAGGCATAGCTAAACCAGATACTATAATCAACTGTTTTTTTATTGACGAGGAATTCCAATCCCCTGACCTCATATTTGCCAATTTCTCCCCCGAATTGAAAGGGGTTCTGGAACCCTTGGGTCTCTGTACTGATGCCTTCCACCTCTTTATAAAAACCTTCGAGACCAATATACAGGTTCCGATTTTGGTAGTTGAACCCCAAGGAGGCCTGTTTGCTTTTTGTAATGGGCAGTTCAATACCGTCGGAGAGTATCCATCGCCTTTTTTCGATGCCCAGGAAATTCTGCTCCAGATCGACTATCTGGTTGGTAGCCTGACTCTTGAACTCTCCTAGAACTTCGACTTTGAAATGGTCGGTAAACGAGTAGCTGACATTCAATCTAGGTTCCAAGACGATTTCGTCAAAAGTGTCAAGATTATTAAAATAGTTCATACGGCCCCCAATGCGAGCCAAGAGATTCTTGTTGTTGGATTCATAGCCAATTTCGGAAAAGAACGAATGCGTGTGCATTACTTCGAGAATGTCACTTTTAAATGGAGGTTGTGATACCTCTGTAAAATTTAAAATACCGGTTTCACTCAATTGGTACCCGTTCGACCAGTTTACATGGCTTCCGATATTTGTGATAGTATTGAATTTCAATCCTCTTTCCAAGACCCTATTTACCTGTGATAGATTTTGCTGCCCGTTGATCGTTGTGTTCCTAGAATCCAATTCATATTGGGTCGAATATATGTTCAGGTGTGATGAGAACGAATCCGACCATGTACTTTGAAGGTTTCCGCCGAAAGACAAATTGGTCTGATCTAATGCGCTTTGTGAGCTGCGCGAAGTATCTTGGTTGGTTTCGTCATAATCCAACTTATTGTTGATATTGATAAAACTGAACCTGAGTTTTTGTCGCTCGTTAATGTCGTAAAGTAACTTGCCTCCAAAATCGTAAAAGAAGAAACTGCTATTACGTGTCACCTCTGAATCTTGAAAAGCACGTGATGAAAATTGCTCATAAGCGGGCGTGTTCAAAAAATCGGTCAATGAACGGCGCGCTGAAAATTGAACTGCCAGTTTGTTGTTAATGGGTACTTGTAAATAGGCATCCGTACTTATCAGATTGGCACCGGCTCCTCCGAATATGTTTTCCGAAATATCATCAATGGTCCGCATACTGATTACCCCACTTACCCCATCACCATATTGGGCACTCGTACCATTTTTAATAATGGTTACCTTGTCGTTCAGATAGGGATTGAATGCTGATATCAACCCGAAAAAATGCCCCGATTGATACATTTTGATGCCATCCCAAAGAATAAGGTTCTGGTCATTGGTGCCACCTCGAATGTTTATATCCGATACCGTTTCGTCGATACTTTTGATTCCGGGTAAGGCCTGTACGGTCTGTAGCACGTCGGGTTCGATCAAGCCTGGAAGAATTCCGAAAGCGGCCGTGTTCAGGTCGATACTTGCGTCCGATTGTTTTACAAGTCCTGTAGTCAACAGTTCGACCACGACCACTTCGTCAAGTTCCTGATAGTTCTGTGCAAGAAGCAGGGTGGAACACGGATCCGAATTTATCAATTCTTCGGCATTGACAAAAAGCGGCTTAAAACCCAAATGTTGAATTTGAAGTACGGCGTTTCTAGGAATGTTTTCAAGTTTAAAGTTTCCGTCTAAATCGGTAACAATGGCAATTTCGGTGCCCAAGACCTCAACTGTCGCACCGGGAACGGTATTTTGTTCGAAATTATCCAATACCAGGGCGCAAATAGTGACGGTAACACTCCTTGTCAACGTGTAGTAGCGTTCGTTGAGTTTTTGAATCTTGATCTGGGTCTGTTTTTCGATATCGGTCAAGATTTCTTCAAGTACCGAACTTTCGTACGGTATAACCTCTATAGTTCGAATATCTTGGTCAACGTAAGAAAACTTGACATCGAATTCTTGCTCAAGCTTCTGAATGTAAGTGATTAGTGGTTTTGGTACGGCCGTCTCCTGCGAATTGCCATTCTTTACGAACAGTGTAAGCAGTGTTAAGGTAAGCGTATATAAAAGGTTTTTACGGTGCGTTTTCAGCATAGAACAGCACTTTATTCCCCTCTAATTTAAACTTTATTCGGGAAGGTGCACTTATACTCTGCAACGCCAAATCTACATCGGTATTGCTAAAGGTGCCGGTAAAAAGCTGCTCGCCGTCTATATTTTGGGTATCGACCGTAATGTTGTGCTGTCTTTCAAATTCGTTCAATACATATTTCAGGGGAATGCTCTTAAAAGTACTCTCGTTGTTCATCCACGCGGGAACCTTGGTATTAGGGGCATCGGCTTCAACAATTTTTCCATTGATGGCCATGAATGAGGTGCCTGCCGGTAATTTGGTCTCATGACCGTTAAAGGTAACACTGACCAAGCCCTCGTAACAAGTAACTTCAAAAAATCCCTTACGGTTTTCGACATTGAACTGTGTGCCTAGAACGGCGACCGTACCGTCTTTGGTCGAAACGGTAAATCTTTTCCCTTTGGCGACCTTGAAAAAAGCCTCGCCTTCCAATGAAATATTTCGCTTATCGTTCCATTTTTTTTCGCTATACGATATTTCTGAATCAGCGTTCAATATGACCTCTGATGCATCGGGAAGCAGTACTTCTTTGTTCTCGGCATATTGGGTGTTCACAGTTTCATCCAACGAATTCAGATAAAAATAAGAACCTGTCACCAATACTAATATGGCTGCGGCCACGCGCAAAAACTTTTTGTACGGATGCAATTGAACAACTTTGGTACTTTTTAAGGTCTGCTTGTTCTTTAAGGCCATCAATGCTTCTTCAACATCAAAATCGGGCGCTTCGAACCTATTGGAAGCTTCAGCGATTCGTTGATATGAAGCATATGCCTCGGAATTTTTGAATTCCTCTAACTCCTGCTCATCGAGTTCGTTGTTCAACCATTTTGCCAAGTAGTTTTCTTGCATGACCTTTAGCTTTGTGCCTTTATAACATCTAAAAAGGGAAAAACCCTACTGTGATATTCGTAAATTTTTGAAAATCAGATGATAATACCCATTTAATCGTTGATTTGCATTATATACCATCTATTTGTTCACGCAAAGTTTTCAGTGCCAAGTGCATTCTTTTCTCGATTGCTTTGACACTTACGCCTTCCATTTCGGCGATTTCCGCGTATTTCTTTCCATCGATGCGGTTTAATAGGAACGTGGTGCGTTGATTCTCCGGTAGATCGTTTAATGCCTTGTCCAATTTTTTCTTGAACTCGTTTTCCTCCATGACGAATTCGGGCGACTCGTTCGTTGCCTTCAAAGTCTTGTCGGCATACTTCATTCGAACTTTTCCGGCCTTTATGACGTTCAGATAGAGGTTGTTGGCAATTGTATATACGTACGACTTGGCCTTCGAGGGGGAAACTTTGGCGCAGTTTTCCCAAAGTTTCATAAAAGCTTCTTGCACAGCATCATAAGCTTTTTCCTCATTGCCGAATTTATAATAAATATAGTTGAAGATCGTTTTAGAATTAGTCTTGAAGAATTGACTGAATAACTGTTCCTCACATATGTTTTCGGTATTTTCGGTGCTCAACTGGGCTGGTTTTTTATCAAAGATATTTGAAAAAAATGAGAATAGGGTAGGGTATTTTCAAACTCCGTTGTTTTAAGAGCGTATTAACAAAAAAATCCAAATCGTTATGAAAAAGTTTTTTAAATCTTCGCTGTACGTTGGCCTACTTGCGACAGCTTTGGTGTTCACTTCTTGTCAGAAAGAGACCTATGATGTCGATGACCCTCAAGAAGGTGAGGCGATGTCGGCAACTTCTGCCACCGCTAAATTGATGGAACGCACCGTTTCAAATGATGGTTCTTATGACAATATCGTCGATGGGGCCAGTTGTTTCGATATTCGTTTTCCGTATACCGTAAAGGTCAATGGATTGGAAATTACGATTGATTCGAAAGATGACCTCCGCTTGATCGAAGAAATTTTCGATGCTGTTGAGGGCGATGATGATCTTTTGGATATTATTTTTCCGATTACCATAACCATGGCAGATTATTCTGAGTTCACAATAAATGGTGAGACTGAACTTAAGGAGCTTGCAGAAAAATGCTTGGAGGGTGGCGACGATGATGACATCGAATGTATCGATGTGGTATATCCTGTAACTTTTTTCACTTTGGATATTAATTCGGTACAGACAGGCAGTGTTGTCGTTGAAAGTGATATGGAAATGCGCAGGTTCTTCGCGGGGCTTGGTGAGAACGATCTGATCAGTATTCAATTTCCTGTCGCTTTTGTGATGTACGATGGTACCGAAGTTACCGTAAACAGTAATGTTGAATTGGCAGCGGCCATAGAACAGGCCAAAGATCTTTGTGATGAAGATGATGACAATGACTACAACGATGATGATTTTAACGAAGAAAGGTTGGACAACCTCTTGGTAAAATGCCCGTGGTTGATCCGAGATGTAGTGCGTGACAACCAGATTCAAACCGAACAGTACTTTGAATACATCATGAACTTTAAGGAAGACGGTTCGGTGAACGTACTCGATCGGGCGGGCAACAACATCACTGGAGCATGGAGTACATATGTATCGGATTATCGTGTATTGCTGAAACTTGAATTCGATGTCTTGGTAGACTTCAATCTCGATTGGTTCGTGTACGAGATTTCCGAAGAGAAAATAAAACTATTTACGACCGAGGGCAATCGCATTATTATGGAGAACGCCTGTGATATTTTGAACGACGATCCGAATACCTTGCGCGAGATCCTATGGGAATGTGATTGGATCATTAAAAAGGTCAAGGTAGAAGGTGACGAAATTAAAAGACTTTTAGGTTTTGAGTTCAGTTTTGAGGCCGAGGGTATCGTAACCTTGAGTAAAGGAGAAGTCATGAGCGAGGGTAGTTGGGAAATCACTACCAACGAGCAGGGCCGCTTGGTTATGGCCATAGTCATGGGCGACGAGCCTGGGGTAAGTTTCGAATGGCCGTTGAGCGATTTAAGGGATGACAGATTGAAGTTCGAAATACCGGGTACCGGTTACGAATTGATCTTGGAACGCAATTGCGACAATGATGAAGCTGATGGAGACGTAGTGTGGATCAGGGACCTTTTTGTCGATTCACTTTGGAATGTTGCCCTGCTATCCGTTAATAGCGATCCTATTTCGCAGGCCTACGCTTACGACGATTTTGAATTCAAACAAGACGGAACGATCGTTGTGACCAATGCGAACGGTACAACTATAGAAACTGGTAGTTGGTTGGTCTATCGCAATAGTGACGGCAAGCTAGAAATGATAATCGCCTTTAACGCTGAAAGCAACTACTATCCGTTGGCGAACGATTACATGATTGTCGAGGTCGATGAAAACAGGTTGGAGATGCATCACTTCAATGATGCTGACGGAATGAACATTCTTGTACTTGAGAAAAAATAAATTGATATATGCCCCGACTTTAAAGCTCGGGGCATTTTAAAACTTAACAATAAAAAGGAGCATTATAAAAATTAACAATAAGATATGAAAACTACTTTGAAAAATCTTACACTACTTGTCTTGATGGTATTGGTATTTAAATCGTGTACAAAAGATGATGACGACAATATGTCAATTGTCGACGCTTCCGATATTCCGCAGATCCAAGCGGCGATAGCCAATGGAGATTGGAAGATCACCTACTATTTTGATTCAGATAAAGATGAAACCTCCGATTATGCCGGTTATGTTTTTACATTTCAAGAAGATGGGGTTTTGGCGGTCAGCAATGGAAGTACGGCCCTATCGGGTGCATGGTCGATTACAAGTTCTGACAATAGCAATGACGATAGTAGTTCAAATGATGTCGATTTTAACATCGTATTCAGTTCGCCGGTCCTCTTTGAAGAGCTTTCAGATGACTGGGAAATCAAAAAGTACACTTCGACTACCATAGAGTTATATGATATCAGTGGTGGCGATGGCACTACCGATTTCTTGACCTTTACCAAAAATTAATACCTTTTTCGCCCCACTTCATATAAAAGGGCATCCCCATGGGATGCCCTTTTTTGGTTTTTCAAGTTGCTCAAAGCAAATAAGCCGTAACCCGTTGCCGCCTTGTTTCGAAAGAACATATTTTTAATGACATCCGCCGTTCTTTCCCGTGGTTATTGTTAAATTTGCGTCTCTTCAAAAAATGATGTGAGCGATGTTCGATAATTTAAGTGAAAAACTCGATAAGGCCCTACACGTATTAAAGGGGCATGGGCAGATTACCGAGATCAATGTAGCGGAAACCACCAAAGAAGTCCGAAGGGCTTTGCTGGATGCCGACGTCAACTTTAAAATAGCCAAAGAGTTTACGAACAGGGTCAAAGAAAAGGCCTTGGGTCAAAACGTGCTGACTACCTTACAACCGGGCCAGCTGATGGTCAAGATCGTCAAGGATGAATTGACCGAATTAATGGGTGGTGAAACAGAAGGAATCAATCTTTCGGGCACGCCTTCGATTATATTAATGTCAGGATTGCAAGGTTCTGGTAAAACGACCTTTTCAGGAAAGTTGGCGAACTACCTAAAGACAAAAAAGTCTAAAAAACCATTGTTGGTCGCTTGCGATGTATATCGCCCAGCTGCAATCGATCAATTGCATGTCGTTGGTGAGCAGATCGGTGTTGAAGTCTATTCAGACCGTGAGAACAATGACCCTGTTGCCATTGCCAAAGCCAGTATAGCCAAGGCCAAATCAGAAGGGTTTAATGTAGTCATAATCGATACCGCCGGCCGTTTGGCGGTCGATGAAAAAATGATGGACGAGATTTCAAATATCCATAGTGCCATCGAACCCCAAGAAACACTTTTTGTGGTAGATTCCATGACTGGTCAAGATGCGGTCAATACGGCAAAGGCGTTCAATGATGTATTGAATTTCGATGGGGTCATCTTAACAAAATTGGATGGTGATACCCGGGGCGGAGCCGCCATTTCCATCAAATCGGTGGTGGATAAGCCGATCAAGTTCATTGGCACGGGCGAAAAGATGGAGGCTATCGATGTTTTCCATCCTTCGCGTATGGCCGATCGTATTTTAGGCATGGGCGATGTCATCTCGCTTGTTGAACGGGCGCAAGAGCAATTTGATGAAGAAGAAGCGCGCAAGATCCAAAAGAAGATTGCCAAGAACAAATTCGGTTTTGACGATTTTCTGAGCCAGATCCAACAGATCAAAAAAATGGGGAATATCAAAGACCTGATGGGGATGATTCCCGGTGCAGGAAAGGCCCTAAAAGGACTCGATATCGACGACGATGCATTTAAACATATCGAGGCGATCATCCATTCGATGACACCCGATGAACGATCTAACCCTTCAACGTTGAATGCCAGTCGAAAAAAACGTATTGCCAAAGGTAGCGGTAGAGATGTACAAGAGGTCAACCAGTTGTTGAAACAATTCGATCAGATGGGCAAGATGATGAAAATGATGCAGGGCGGCGGTGGAAAAAAGATGATGCAGATGATGGGCGGAATGAAAGGACTTAGATAATAAGCTAAACAAAAGTAAAGTACATATGGAGTTACTGGATGGCCGAAAAATAGCGAACCAAATAAAGGAAGAAATTGCCGCCGAAGTCGCGAAAATGAAGGAAAATGGAGAGAAGGTCCCTCATTTGGCAGCCGTAATCGTGGGTAATGATGGTGCAAGCCTTACCTATGTTGGCAGCAAGGTCAGGTCATGCAAGCAAGTGGGTTTCGAATCGACCTTGGTGCAAATGCCCAGTACAACTTCTGAGCAGGAGCTTTTGAAGAAAATCAAAGAACTTAACGAGAATGATGATATCGACGGGTTTATTGTTCAACTACCGTTACCGGATCAAATAGATACCCAAAAGGTGATTATGGCCGTACATCCAGATAAGGATGTTGATGGGTTCCATCCGATGAATTTCGGAAAAATGGCCTTGGACATGAGCACATTTATTCCGGCAACGCCTTTCGGTATACTTGAATTGTTGGAACGCTACAAAGTCGATACTAAAGGAAAACACACTGTTGTTATCGGAAGAAGTCATATTGTGGGCCGTCCGATGAGTATTTTAATGGGAAGAAAGGGATGGCCCGGAAACTCCACGGTAACCCTTACGCATAGCCATACCAAAAATATTACACAGATTATTTCACAGGCCGATATTGTCATTTCCGCCTTAGGCGTGCCGAACTTCTTAAAAGCCGAAATGGTCAAGGATGATGCTGTCATTATCGATGTGGGTATTACACGGGTGTCCGATGATACCAAAGAAAAAGGATACTATATTACAGGTGATGTGGATTTCGAAAATGTAAGCAAAAAGGCTTCCTATATTACCCCTGTGCCCGGGGGGGTAGGTCCTATGACCATTGCCATGTTGTTGAAAAACACCCTTTTGGCCAGGGAAAGGCACCGCAATTCCGAATAGTTTGTTCCATACCGGCGAGGCGAGAGTCCTTTGATTCCTTTGCCTGGGTACTATCTCCGGGAATGATAATGTCTATATCGTTGCTATCGTCATAATCGCAGCTGCTCATTGCGATAATGGCGGTGAAAAGTAATAATAGGCAAAATGGTTTTTTCATCGCTGACAATTTGATAGGTACGGCACCTTAACTTAAAACGTCAGAATTAAGGGTTTGGTATTTTCGTTGTCGTTCTAAATTGTTACCTTTTCTACAAATTCCGACCGTTATGAAAACCATGCTACCGTATTCTGTTTTAACCTTTTTTTAATGGTACCTCATCAACTATGTACTTATTTTCTTGTGAATAACCCTCATTTGAAATACCAGCAATAAAAATTATAGTGAAAACGAGCATTTGACTCATCGAGAATATTAAATTTTTAAAGAAAGAACTTATATCTAATTTGTAAATATTATTTATTCTTAAAATATGCATAGGGCTTCATTAAAAATCATAAAAGCTCTCAAAAACTACTGGAATATCAAATAGTACTGCTAAAACATTATAGATAGATATTATTCCAAAAATGAAAACAATAGCAACTAGAATGTCGATACCTCCTATTTCCCATTGTTTGTATTTCTCAAATAACGGACTATATTTTTTTGCAAAATCATCAATTAGTTGATTTGGTCCATATTCCTTTGTGTTCCGCATTTTATAAAACCATAGAAAACTGAATAAAAGACACCCACCCCCTAATAAAAGATAATTGTAAATCATAATAGTAAGTTATTTTGGTATTATAGTATAATTATTTGGGCCATAATATATTAACTTGTAGTTATTCTGAAAATATTTTGAGGCCATGCTCGCATTCTGACCAATAAATTGCTTAGTAAGTTCATTTCTTGGAATTTTATTAAGCAAGTACCTCTTAGATCCATCTATCATAGCTTTTGAGAGTGTCCTTTGCAAGCTATTATTATAGTCAGCCAATAGAAGGTCTTCAGTTACCCCGCCTCCAAATTCTATCCAACTGCCAGCACCATACATAGGTATTCCAACTGCTTATTGCAATGATGGTGCTAAAAACTATAATAGGCAAACCAGTTTTTTCATCGCTGACAATTCGATAGGTACGGCACCTTAACTTAAAACGTCAGAATTAAGGGTTTGGTATTTTCGTTGTCGTTCTAAATTGTTACCTTTTCTACAAATTCCGACCGTTATGAAAACCATGCTACAGTTTGCTGTTTTGACCTTTTTTCTTTTGGTTTCGTGCCAATCGAAATCTGATACTGATTTTTCCATCAATGTTTCTTTTTCTGAAAATGCCAGTGGCGAGGCCAAAGATGGTAGATTGTTGCTGATGCTATCGATCAATGATGAAGAAGAACCCCGCTTTCAAATCAACGATGGATTGAATACACAATTGGTTTTCGGTATGAACGTAGACCAGATGAGGTCTGGCGAAAAAAAGGTCTTTGACGCTGATATCTTCGGATTTCCTTATGAGAGCCTTTCCAAAGTGCCGCCGGGCGAGTACAACGTACAGGCTCTGCTCCATGTTTACGAGACATTTGACCTATCGACCGGACATACGGTAAAATTGCCCATGGACAATGGTGAAGGCCAGCAATGGAATCGTTCTCCTGGAAACCTCTATAGCAAGCCTTTCAAGATAAATGTGGGCGAGAAGGGTATTCAAAATGTAGATGTGGTAATGGATCAGGTCATTCCCCCGATCGAAGAGCCCAAAGACACCGAATGGGTAAAACATATAAAGATCAGATCCGAAAAACTCTCCGAATTTTGGGGAAGGGATATGTATTTGGGCGCTCATGTTTTGTTGCCCAAGGGATTTGAAGAACACCCTGAGGCCAAATACCCGCTTATGGTTTTTCATGGACATTTCCCTTCTGATTTTGGAGGATTCCGAACCACACCACCAGATTCCGATTTGGAACCCGAATATTCTGAGCGTTTTGATTTAGAGGGTTATAACATCATTCAGCAACAGGAAGCCTACGATTTTTATAAGCGTTGGAACGAACCTGATTTTCCGCGCATGTTGATAATCGAGATCCAACATCCGACACCTTATTACGACGATTCCTATGCGGTGAATTCGGCGAGCCAAGGCCCTTATGGCGATGCCATTACCTATGAGCTTATTCCATATATCGAAAAAAAATTCCGGGGTATCGGCGAAGGTTGGTCACGTTTTTTATACGGCGGTTCTACAGGAGGTTGGGAAGCCTTGGCGGTACAGGTAAAATATCCCGAGGAATATAACGGATGTTTTGCCGCATGCCCCGACCCAATCGATTTTAGGGCATACTGCCTGACCAATATTTATGAAGATGACAATGCCTATTACTATAAAAGTGCGCACAAAAAGTTGGAAGTGCCGAGTCATCGCAATTATTTGGGGCAGGTTCAATCGACTTTGCGCGAAGGCAATCATTTAGAACTGGTTTTGGGCGACAGATCGCGATCAGGGCAACAATGGGATATTTGGGAAGCCACTTATTCTCCTCAGGGCGAAGACGGATATCCCGTCAGGCTATGGGACAAAATGACCGGTGACATTGATCATAGGGTAGCTGAATATTGGAAAGAGAATTACGACCTGCGACATATCTTAGAGCGTGATTGGCACAAACTCGGTGACGACCTAAAGGGCAAGATCCATATCTACTGTGGTGATATGGATAATTATTACCTGAACAATGCCGTATATTTAATGGAAGATTTTTTGGAAAGTACAACAGAGCCCTATTACGCAGGTGAAGTGCTTTATGGCGATCGGGCCGAACACTGTTGGAACGGTGACCCCGAACAGCCAAATGCCATAAGTCGACTACGTTATAATAGCATGTACGTGCCTAAAATAATGAAACGCATTGCCGAGAGTGCTCCCAAGGGTGCCGATTTGACAAGTTGGCGATACCGATGACGCGTTAATTGAAAAATGGAGGATAGAAACGTTTCCCAAAAAATTATATGATTGTCCGCCGTCAATCATAATTTAGTGTCACCTCGAGCGTAGTCGAGAGGTAGTTGAACTTAATGTATTTTAAATGAGTTCTCGACTGCGCTCGACCTGACCGGGTGTTTATTTATGACCGTTTGCGGTCATCCATTAAAAATTAAAACATTTATGTATGAAACTAGGTGCATTTTCCATTAGCCTGGCGGTCAAAGATTTGGCCGTTTCAAAAGATTTTTACGAGAAATTGGGTTTTGCCGTATTTGCGGGGTCTATGGAACGCAATTATCTCATTATGAAAAACGAAAATGCCCTTGTAGGCTTGTTTCAGGGTATGTTCGAAAACAATATTTTGACCTTCAATCCAGGATGGGATGAAAACGCCCAAAAATTGGAATCATTTGACGATGTGCGCGATATTCAAATAAACTTAAAGAACCACGGCATTCAATTTGCCAGTGAGGCCGATGAATCCACTACCGGACCGGCAAGTTTTGTGATCACCGACCCTGATGGCAATACCATTTTGGTCGACCAACATGTTTAAGAAAGATGGGTACGAATAAAGTAGCATGGTTCGTTTTTGTTTTTTTGGCGATTGTCATTGGGCTTTACCCCTTATTGTATTTCGTGATAGATCGCGAATTCGGACTTTTGGCTTCGAAAGATGAGGCCTTACTGTCTAATTTACTTTGGAATATCGGGTTCTATGGCCATATACTTTTTGGCGGTGTTGCGCTGTTGATCGGTTGGGCACAGTTCAGTAAAAAATTACGGAATGCCAATCTAAAACGCCATCGAAACATTGGTAAGATATATGTGATTTCGGCCATTATCAGTAGTGTCTGTGCCATTTATATCGCTTTTTACGCAACTGGTGGAATAATTTCCTCCTTGGGTTTTATCTGTTTGGGCCTCTTATGGCTATATACCTCGATCAAGGCGTATTTCGCGGTGCGAAACAAAGATTTACAATTGCACCAGGGCTTGATGATTTACAGTTATGCCGCATGTTTTGCCGCCGTAACCCTGCGCATTTGGTTGCCATTGTTGGTATTGGGGCTGGGTGATTTTGAACAGGCCTATCGCTTTGTGGCGTGGCTCTGTTGGGTGCCCAATATTGTCTTTGCCTATTTTTGGGTTCACAGAAAGGGCCTTATCATCGATTAATGTTTAACCATGGATTGATTATGTTTTCAAGAACCGCGATTTGTACAATGCTAATCATTTTTTTCTTTACGGTTGGATGTAAGGATTCCCCAAAAAAAGATAAAATAGTAACGGCCGAAAGTTCCGACGTTACTTCGGGTAACCCCGTTTTCGAGGGTTGGTATGCCGATCCCGAAGGGGCGGTTTTTGATGGTACATATTGGGTGTATCCGACTTTTTCCGACGACTACGACAAACAACTGCATTTCGATGCTTTTTCCTCTAAAGATTTGGTGAATTGGCAAAAACATGAAAACATTCTCGACACCACCAAAATCAAATGGTTGCGACAGGCCCTTTGGGCACCTTCGATCATTGAAAAAAATGACAAATACTTTCTATTTTTTGGGGCCAATGATATTCAAAGACCGGGTAGATCTTCTTATGACCCGAACAATGATATCAACCATTATGGGGGTATCGGGGTCGCTGTAGCGGATAGTCCGGGAGGGCCGTTCGAGGATTATTTGGGCAAACCTTTGATTTCCGATTTTTACAACGATGCCCAGCCAATCGACCAATTTGTGTTCAAGGATGTCGATGGTACTTATTATTTCTTCTACGGGGGATGGAGTCATTGCAATCTGGGAAAACTGAATGATGATTTTACCGGATTCATTCCCTGGGAAAACGGAGAGCTTTTTAAGGAAATTACCCCTGAAGGCTATGTGGAAGGGCCCTTTATGTTTTTAAGAAAGGGCATCTACTATTTTATGTGGTCCGAGGGTAATTGGGGCGAAGGTTCCTATAAGGTTGCTTATGCGATGTCGGATAGCCCTATGGGTCCTTTTAATCGGATCGGAACTGTATTGGAATCAAAAGAGGGCGACATTGCCACCGGTGCCGGGCATCATTCCGTTATCAACAAACCCGGTACCGATGAATGGATCATGGTCTATCATCGTAGACCCATACCGAACGAAGACCGTGACCATCGCGTCACCTGTATGGATAAAATGGAGTTCAATGCCGATGGCATGATCAAACCGGTAAAGATGACTTTCAAAGGAGTGCGTTGATACATGGATCAGGTCATTAAATGCGCACCATTTCTAAACGCCTTATATCTTTTTCTTTAGTATCTTGTTAGCTTGATTGCTCAAAACACTTTAATATGAAATATTTAACGGCCGTACTGATTTTGTTAATGGCAGTGCCCATTTCCCTTTTGGCACAATCTGGCAAGGTATTCGACAATAGGTCAATGCACAGTAAAATTTTAAATGGTGAGCGCAAATATGCCGTTTACCTGCCACCCGATTATGATACTTCCGAGCGAAGCTATCCGGTACTGTACCTTTTGCACGGTGCCACCGATGACCATACGGGCTGGGTACAATTTGGAGAGGTTTTACGAATAACCGATGAAGCGATTAAAAATGGTACTGCAACGCCCATGGTCATAGTAATGCCCGATGCTGATACGGGCCGTATGGGTTATTTCAATGTTGGCGATTGGAAGTATGAGGATTTTTTCTTTGAAGAACTTATGCCACATGTCGAAGAAAAATACCGTATCAAAGGTGAAAAAAGATACCGCGCCGTGGCCGGCCTATCGATGGGTGGGGGAGGTTCTTTTATGTATGCCTTACATCGTCCCGAGCTTTTTTCCTCTGCCTGTCCGCTTAGTGCATATGTAGGGCCGCTTACTATTGACCAATTGAAGCAACAATTCGAACGACGCAATGAAAAGTACACCAATGCCGAGTTAAAAGAATATTTTGAAAGGCATAGTGCGCTGAATCTCATTGAAAGCGTTCCCGTTGATGATATTAAGTCCGTGCGATGGTATATCGACTGTGGCGATGATGATTTTCTATACGAAGGAAACAGTTTGGTGCATATTGCAATGAAGAAAAAAGAGATACCGCATGAATATCGCGTCCGCGATGGCGGCCATAGCTGGACGTATTGGCGTGATGCCCTTCCGACGGTGCTTTCATTTGTTTCCGACGCCTTTCATCAACACTAAGAACTTATTAAAAATTACTAATGAAATATATATCAATAATGCGGTTTTCAGTATCACTTTTTCTCATCTCGATTTTGGCGCTTTCATGTAACAATACGCCCAAGCTTCCCAAAGAAACCCCTTTGGTCATTTATGAAGATTCCCTTACGGGCATGATGAGGGCCAAGGAAATTCGCGAAAATACTCCGGCAGTAGTGGCCGAAGGATTAGATCTGACACTTTGGGCATCCGATTCATTGGCGCCCGATCCCGTGGCAATGTCGGTCGATAACAAAGGCAGTATCTATTTGACCCGTACCAATCGTCAAAAGAATTCAGAATTCGATATTCGTGGCTATCGCCAATGGATGACCCCTTCCATCTCTTGGCAGACCGTTGAGGATCGGCGCAATTTTTTAAGGGAAACTTTTGCGCCTGAAAAAAGTGGGGAGAATGAGTGGTTTCCCGATTTGAACAATGACACCATTCACGATTGGCGTGATCTAGCCGTTGAAAAAGAGGAGGTTTGGCGTTTAGATGATGTCAATAACGATGGCTTGGCCGATAAATCGACCCGTATTCTTAATGATTTCAGTGAAGAAATTACCGATTGCGCCGGGGCGTTGCTTGTTCGTGATGATGATGTTTTTGTAGGGGTCGGCCCAGATATGTGGCGATTGGTCGACACAAATGATGATGAGGTCTTGGATACCAAAACTTCCCTAGCTCATGGTTTTGCGGTCCACATCGGGTTTGGCGGTCATGGCATGTCCGGGGCGATTGAAGGTCCTGATGGAAAAATTTACTGGGGTATTGGCGACATTGGGGCCAATATTACCTTGCCCGATGGTACGAATCATAAGTATCCGAATCAAGGAATTATAGTCAGGACAAATCCCGATGGAAGCGATTTCGAAGTATTTGCCGCCGGACTCAGAAACACCCATGAGTTCGTGTTCGATGCCTATGGCAATATCATTTCTTCCGACAACGACGGTGACCACAGGGGTGAAAGCGAACGTTTGGTGCATATCGTGGAAGGTCATGATGCGGGTTGGCGTGCCAATTGGCAATACGGAAAATATACCGATCCGATGAACAATGGCTATAATGTTTGGATGGACGAAAAACTATATGTTCCAAGATGGGAGGGACAGGCAGCCTATATTCTACCCCCGATCCAGAACTACCACAACGGTCCTACTGGAATGATATACAATCCTGGAACCGCACTTGGAAAAAAATGGCTCGACAAATTCTTTTTGGTCGAGTTCGTGGGTAACCCCACCAATTCCCATATATGGTCTTTCGGGCTCAAACAAAAAGGTGCAACGTTTGAACTCGATGGTGAAGAAGATATTTTGAGCGGTGTGTTGCCCACCGGAATACGTTTCGGACCTGATGGGGCATTGTACTTGGCCGATTGGATCAATGGTTGGAATACCAAAAATTATGGACGTGTCTGGAAATTGGATGTTTCCGATGAAAATAACGACCTGGAAGCGGAAAGGAAAGAAACAGAAAGGTTGATGACCCTTGATTATTCGGATCAATCACGTGACGATTTGGCCCAATTGCTTTCACATGCCGATATGCGCATTCGCCAAAAAGCACAATTTGAATTGGCGAAGCGAGGAAACAAAGGTTTTAAGACTTTTAAAAAAGTACTTGAAAAGTCGAACGATCAATACGCACAGATACATAGTATCTGGGGTATCGGGCAGCTTGCGGGCACTGATAATGACCTTGCCGAAATTCTATTGGATCTTCTTGAAAATGGAGATTCTGAGATTATCGCTCAAGCGGCCAAGGTTTTGGGAGATGTGAAGTATGCCAATGCCGGGGCTTCGTTTATACCCTTGCTTAAACACTCGAATGCCCGTGTGAAGTTTTTTGCGGCCCAAGCTCTGGGAAGAATAAAGCATAAAGAAGCGGTTCAGCCACTCTTGGATATGTTGGCGGCCAACAATGATGAGGATAATTATTTGAGACATGCCGCTGTCTTGGCACTTTCTAGAATCGGCGAAGAATCACCGATCGTCGCTTTGGAAGGGAACGGCAACCGTAGTCTCCGTATCGCTGCGGTGCTGGCACTGCGTCGAATGCAAAGCCCAGAGATTACACGCTTCCTTAAAGATGAAGACGAATTTATCGTTACCGAGGCGGCACGTGCCATTAATGATGATTGGTCCATTGAGCAAGCTTTGCCGGATCTGGCCGCTGTTTTGAACGAAGAAAGATTTACCTCTGAACCATTATTGCGAAGGGCAATTAATGCGGCTTTGAGGGTAGGTGGTGAACAAGAGCTGAACAACCTAGTTGCTTTTGCAAAACGGGCGGGGGTGCCTGCCCATTTGAAAGGTGAGGCTCTGGCGGCGGTAGGTACTTGGGCCTCTCCGTCGGTACTTGATCGCGTAGATGGGCGGTATCGTGGTGAGATAGAACGTGATGCCGCTCCGGTAAGACAAAAGATCGAAGGGCTTATTCCAGAATTTTTGTTGGAAGCCGATGAGGATATCCTCGTTGCGGTTTCGAAAACCTTGAGCGCTTTGGGAATTGAATCGCATAACGACCGATTGCGGAGAATTATGATAGCCCATAAATCGCCGAAAGTTCGTTCGGCCATGCTGGAGGCCTTGGGTAATTTGAATTACGACAATATCAAATCAGCCATGCAGGCGGGGATGAAGGACCCTGATTTCAACGTGCGCACTACGGCCCTGGGATTGGTAACAAAACTAGATGTTTCCAAGGAAGATTTACCGGCAATCATAGATCCAGTCTTTGTCAACGGCTCAATACGTGAGCAGCAAAAAGCTTTAGGAGTACTGGGCGAAATGCCATTGACGAAAACCGAACCGGTATTGGGCCAGATGATTGCCAAGGCCAAATCAGAAAAGCTATCCTCGGCTGTAATTTTAGATTTGATTGAAGCCGTCGAAGCTTCTGGATCCGAAAAATTGATTGCCGATTTGGGCGCTTTAAAATCAACGGGGATCACGGTCGAAGCATTTAAAGAAACCCTCGAAGGTGGTGAGTGGTGGCAGGGCCGCAATTTTTTCAATAATAATTCGACCGGACAATGTGTGCGTTGCCACTCGGTGGGAGGTGCCGGTGGGCAGGTAGGCCCTCCATTGGACAATATCGGAAATACCCTGAATAGGGAACAATTGTTGGAGGCGTTGATCAATCCTAGTGCGAGATTGGCACCAGGTTTTGGTACGGTGACTGTCACGCTCAAAGATGGCCAGGAGGTAATCGGAGTGCTAATCGAGGAAACCGACCGCGAACTCATATTACGTACGAATGATGCCGAACCCATGGAAATTGCCTTGGAACGGATCAGCAAACGTGAAAATTCCATGTCCAGCATGCCTTCAATGGCCGGTGCCATGACAAAACGTGAGATACGCGATGTTATCGAATATTTGGCCAGTCTTAAGAAAGAAAACCTATGATGGAGGCGAAAAAAATTGTCATTCAGGTATTGGTGGCCATTGTTCTTTTTATAACCATCGCTTTGATTATCGAAGGTGATTTTGGCAAGGAAATGGTAATGGAAAAGTCAATCAACGGTGTTGTTTTTGGAGCATTATATGCGATTTATGTCGTGGTCAGGGAAAAATTTATTAAAAGAAACAAAGAAGAATGAAATACAGAAGATTTGGTAGGGTCGATTGGCAGGTAAGTGAAGTGGGCTATGGCATGTGGGGCATGGCAGGGTGGAAGGAATCTGACGATATTCAGTCCGCCGAATCGTTGGATCTGGCCGTTGAAAATGGTGTCAATTTCTTTGATACGGCCTGGGGTTACGGTGAAGGTCATAGCGAAGAACTATTAGGTGAATTGGTACGAAGGCATCCGAATAAAAAGTTATACACGGCCAGCAAGATTCCTCCCAAAAATTTCCAATGGCCGGCAAAACCTGAGTACACATTTGAAGAATCTTATCCGACTTCACATATTATTGAATTTACCGAAAAGACCTTGAAAAACCTTGGTCTTGAACAGATAGATTTGATGCAGTTCCACACCTGGGATGACGGATGGAGCAACCGAGAAGAATGGCAGCGCGCCATTGATGATTTAAAGGCGGCCGGTAAAATTGCCGCAATGGGCGTAAGCGTAAATCGGTGGGAACCCGAAAATGGAATCAAAGCACTAAAGACGGGAAAGTTAGATGCCGTACAGGTCATATACAATATTTTTGACCAAAACCCTGAAGACGAACTGTTTCCTTTATGTGATGAAATGGATATCGGTGTCATCGCTCGGGTACCGTTTGATGAAGGCACTTTGACCGGTACGTTGACCAAAGAAACGGTTTTTCCCGAAGGGGATTGGAGAGGTACATATTTCGTGCCCGAGAACCTCAATTCGAGCGTCGAACATGCCGACGCCTTGAGACCGTTGATTCCCGAAGGAATGACTATGGCCGAAATGGCATTGCGTTTTATTACAATGAATAAAACGGTCGGTACCATGATTCCCGGAATGCGAAAGGCCCGTAACGTATTGGCCAATACGGCCATTAGTGATGGGCAAGGGCTTTCCCATGAGCTACTTCAAGAATTAAAAAAACATCGTTGGGATCGCAAACCCACCGAATGGTCGCAATAATTTACTTCTAAAAAAGCGCAGCCTGCTAATTGAACTCTTGATTAGTACCTCACAATTACTACACTGATGCGATCGAGGCCAACAATTCTTTGTGCCTACCTGAAAATCTTCAATTTCAGCTGTATATTATTTTATATACTGGTCTTATAACGATGATTTTAGGCGTATGTCGAAAAACGGAACGAACAATATCGAAAATCGATGCAATATGACAAAAATCATTTTCGGCCATTAACAGGTGTGGTAATTTCGTCGATTCAAGTCAGGGTTCGTTGTACCCTGTAAGTATTTTTCTAAATAAAAGAAATGAGTATAATTACCCCACATATTAAACGACTCTTTGTATTTGGCTTGGCCATAGGTCTTCTGTCTTTTATCCCTTTTTTTGCCGGTCCTGGTTTAACTTCGCCCGAACCTATGGGTAAATTTTTGAACGGAATATTTCCGGATCAGCCGACGAGTGACAAGCCCTATCGAATTGCGTTTCCGAACCTTAGTTTTGATTCGCCGCTTACCTTTTCCCCAATACCGAACACTAATGTATTGGTGGTGGGGCAGCGTAATGGTATTGTGTATTGGTTCCAAAATGATGATGCCGTTAGTAGCAAGAATTTGGTAGCCGATTTTTCCGATGAGGTGGGTATTGTTTGGGATGGTGGCTTTTTGGGTCTGGCCATTCATCCGGAGTTTGGTCAAGCAGGTAAGAACCATATGTATATGTGGTACACGACCAAAGACGCTCAAGGGAGACATTATCCCAATGCGTTTTTGAGTGGCTTTGGCTGCAACCTTGAAGATTATTGGGGCAGTTTTCTAATCTTGAAGAGAATCGAGGTAAATCCCGTAACCTATGAAATGGTGCCGGGCTCAGACCTGACAATGATGAAGATGAGAATGTACGGATCGACACATAGGGGTGGTGGAATGGTCTTTGGCGATGACGGCTTCTTATATATTGCCACCGCAGATCAATGTGCCTACAGTAAACCTCAAGATATAGCTGGCAATTTGGATGGTGGGGTATTGCGTATCGATGTCGATATGGATCCCGTGCGTAGTCATGCACCTATTCGAAAAATGCCCGAAGCTTCACGATTTAGCGATGAGCTTTCAGGGGTGGGCTATTTTATTCCAAATGATAATCCGTTTTTGAGCCCTACTGGCGAGAACTTTGAGGAATACTATACGTTAGGACACCGAAATCCGCATAGAATGACCAAAGACCGCGAGACAGGAATAATGTACATCGGTGAGATCGGTGAGAATACCCATGAAGAAATAAATGTTGTTTCAAAAGGTAAGAATTATGGTTGGCCCATATTTGAGGGGAATATTGCCGGAGGTTCAAGTCAATGTACAACCATGTACAATGGTATGCCCCATGAGCATCCCTTGGTCGCCTTTCCACGTGCCGATGCCAACGCCATTATTGGTGGGTTTGTCTATAGAGGCAATGAAATGCCCGATTTCTACGGTAAATATATCTGCGCAGATTATGGTGTGGGCGAAGAGATTTGGGCGGTGGACACCGCAACGGGTGAATACGAGTTTTTGACCCAGTTTTCACCGACCGATATCATCTCTTTTGGAGAGGATCAAAGTGGTGAATTGTATTTATTGAGTGAGGGCGATGGTGTTTACTTATACAGACTTACCCAGAACTCTGGGAATTTTTCGGAAGTTCCACTGCTTTTGTCACAAACTGGAATATTTGAAGACCTGTTGACTTTGACACCAAATGATGGGGTTATCCCTTATGACATGACAGAGGCATTCTGGTCTGATGGGGCCTTGAAAAGACGATGGATGGCAATACCGAACGATGGAACTCATGATACCCCTGAAGAGCAAATTGAGTTTTCGGAGAACGGCGATTGGGAATTTCCTGTGGGCTCAGTTTTGATCAAGCATCTTGAGCTGCCGGTTGATGAGGGCAATCCTTCTGTAATCAGAAGATTGGAAACAAGACTGGTCATAAAGGCTGAAGACGAATCTTATTACTATTTAGTTTATAAATGGAACGAACAAGGCACAGATGCTGTTCTATTGTACGACAGTTTGGATGAGCAAATAACGGTTACCAAAGAAGATGGTAGCACGCGAACCCAGGTATGGCATTACCCCAATAGCCCCGAATGTTTTGCCTGCCATGATACCGGTGGTAGTTTAGGCCCTAGAACGAGATATCTCAACAAAAATATCGTTTATGATAAAACAGGTATCGATGCAAACCAATTGGTCACGCTGAGCCATTTGGGCATATTGAATGAAAGTATCGACGATGCCAAGGCGGCACAATATCAAACACACAAAGCCATGAACGATCCAACGGCGACCTTGGATGAAAAAGCACGGTCTTATCTAGACCTTAACTGTGCCTACTGTCATCGTCCGGGTAGATCAGGTGAAAGAGCGCAGTTTGACCTAAGATTGTTCAATACTTTGGAACAAACCGGTCTTTTGACCGCTGGCACAAACACACCAATAGGTGTTCAAGGTGAAAAAATACTCGTGCCCGGAGATGCCTCGAAGTCAATACTATACCATAGGACGAATTCGGTGAATACCACAATAATGATGCCGCCGCTGGCCAAGAATTTAGTGGATGAAAAAGCGGTTGCGCTGATAGAGGAGTGGATCGATCAGTTGAACCCAAATACTGGTACCACAAGTATACAACAGGGAAGTTATCGATTGACAAACGTAGGAAGTGGTTTGGTGATGGATGTTTTCGATTCCTCAACCGAATCTTTGGCCGATATTATACAGTCTGACTTGAGTGGGGCAACTAGCCAGCAATTTATGTTCGAGTCAGCGGAAAGTGGCTTTTTTACGATCGAGGCGGAACATAGTAGCTATTATTTGGATGTAGAACAAGATGGACAAAGTTCGGGAACTAATGTCTTGCAGTACCCGTACCATGGTAATGTCAATCAATTATGGGCCGTTGAATATTTAGGAAACGACGAATATGCGATCAAAAGCAAGAGCAATGGCCTATATCTAGGGGTTGAGAATAATTCGACCTCGAGCGGCGCGAGTATAAAGACTTATTTGAACGACGGCTCTGATTTCATGAGATGGAGGTTTACGAGTTTAAGTACTATTGCGGTTGCCGGTGTATCCCTTTCATCGGGTGAACTTGTTTTGAATGTTGGGGAAAATGTTGACTTGACCGCTTTGATAGACCCGACCAATGCCAGTAATACGGGGGTATCATGGAGTACAAGCGATCCCAATATTGCCGCAATCGACGCAAACGGACGCGTAACCGCAATAGCGGAAGGTACGGTGACAATCACGGTCACGACCGATGATGGAGGATTTACCGCAACTCGGGAAATTACGGTTTCTGATGGCATTGTACAAGTAAGTGGGGTCAGTTTGGCTTCTGATGAGGTAACATTGGCAGAAGATGAGACCATAGGGTTTACGGCAATAATCGCCCCGTCAAATGCCACGGATAGCTCCGTGGTATGGTCTACCAGTGATGCAAGTATCGCTACGGTCGATGGCAATGGTTTGGTGACCGCCGTTTCTGAAGGTACCGCTTCAATTATGGTTACGACCAATGATGGTGGTTTTAGTGCGACAACAGTTGTTAATGTGAATAATAACGTTGTGCACGTTACTGGAGTGAGTGTTTCTTTGGCCACTGCAGTTTTATATGTTGGTGAGACCTTAAGTTTGAATGCAACGATATCGCCGGCTAATGCCGACAACGGCTCCGTGGTATGGTCGACGAGTGATGAAAACATTGCCACGGTAGATGCAGAAGGAAACGTAACTGCGCTTTCCGAAGGTTCGGTTTCGATAACGGTAACGACTACTGAAGGCAGTTTTACCGACATTTCTGAAATAACCGTTCAAGAATTGGAAGAAGCTGATTTTGAGCCTATCATTTACCCTAACCCGACCGAAGGTCAATTGAATGTTGATTTACGGACATACGAATCGACCGAAGTAAGTGTCACGTTGTTCAATAGCCTTAGACAAAAATTGGCGGGCAAGGTTTTTGACATGGAACATGGTGCTTTTGAGGAAATCGATGTTAGCACCCTTTCCAATGGGGTTTATTATATCACTTTTGAGTCGGATGGACACCGAGATGCCAAGGCCTTTATTGTAAACAGATAATCCATGGTCGAGGTTTTCGCAAAAAAAAGATTATTTATGAAGCGGTATAAGACGGACGGATTTTTACAAAATTCATTTTAGAACGTTTTTCGCTATTTTGCGAACAATTGTCCAATATCTTTAAAGGCCTTGAATTCCAAGGCGTTTCCTGCAGGGTCTAAAAAGAACATGGTTGCCTGTTCGCCGACCTGTCCTTCAAAACGCACATAGGGCTTGATGATGAAATCGATTCTTTTTGCTTCAAGTTCTTTTGCAAAAACCTGAAAAGTATCCCAAGGCAAGACCACCCCATAGTGCGGTACCGGTACATTATGCCCATCTACGGGGTTATGGTGCAGAACCTCACTTTCGGCCTTTGGTTTATAATGAATGACCAACTGATGGCCAAAAAGATTGAAATCTACCCAATGTTCGCTGCTTCTACCTTCTTCACAATTCAACACCTCGCGATAAAAAGTACGGCATTCGGCCAAATTATGAACAGGTATTGCAATGTGAAAAGGAGTCAAGTTGTCCATATCAAAGATTTGTCATAAAATTAATTCATTATTAAGACTTCAAAAAATCTATAATCTGATAATTGATTTCATCTTGGTGCAATGAGTGTCCAAGTCCTTCCGTAGATATTAGCTTACTTTTCTTCCAGTTGGCCTGTACTTTTACCGAGGCATGATAGGGGGTAACTTTATCCAGTTTATCGTGAAGAAGAAGTCCTTTTTTAGTATTTCCTTTGACGAATTCAGAAGTTGAAAATTCACGGATATAAAAACCGAACCTATTGAAAACATATTGATCCAAGGCGCGCATTGTTCTGTCGTTGAACCTTAGAATATTTTGAAAATGCTCCATGATTTCAAAGAACTCCGAAGGTGAAGCTACCGTAACAATTTTGGATACATCTTTGCTTTTGTTTATATGCTCGTTGTACAGTACGGTCATTCCACCGACCGAATGGGCTACAAGATAGCCGGGCCTATACCTTTCTATAAGGTTTTGCAATATTTCGGAATAAAGCGGAACGTGAAGATGTTTGCCCGAAGAATACCCATGGCCGGGGGCATCGAATGCAAGAATGTTGAAGTTATCTTTTTCTAGCTCGGCAATAAGATTACGCCATCGAAAAGAATTACTTTCCCAACCATGGATCAAAAGAACAGTGCCCTTGTTTCCAGGCCAGTTATAGGTTTGGATTTGGTATCCTTCAACGTCCAGCAACTCGTGTTTGCAATTGTTCAAATAATCTTTTTGATGGGGAAGAACTTTGCCCTTTCGAACCGTACAAAAAAGATGAAAGGCCTTTTCAGCCGTTTTCTGGGGTACGACCAACGATAGCAAGTTGTAATAATGCCCATATACCAATGGGATATATTTCTCGATGAGCTTTTTCATTAAGTTTCTTTTTGTAACTTAGTTTTTAATAAATACCAAAAATATTAAATTAATCGTGTCTCGAATCACGTTACAAAAAGATAACATGGTATGGATTTGGAAACTATTACTGTAAATCAGAAAGTTATATCGGCAAAAAAATTAAAAAAAATGTTCGGGCATCTTGATCTACGCGATGCCGATTTGATTTGCCCTATTCGCGATGTCATGGCGACGGTTTCCGATAAATGGAGTACTTTGATCATCATGTATCTTGGATATTACCCTGTTTTACGATTTAATGAACTTAAAAAGAAGGTTTATGGTATTTCCAATAAGGTACTGAGCGAACGGCTGAAACAACTCGAGGGCGATGGCTATCTCAAAAGAACGATGTACCCCGAGGTACCTATACGTGTTGAGTACGAACTGACCGACTTTGGCCACTCGTACCTTCAAAGATTGATAGAACTGACCGAATGGGCGCAAAAATATAAGGAATGTGTGCTGTCGAATCGTGCAAATTCGCAGCGGAAATAGCATAAGAAATCAATCATTTTGATTTCATTCTTTTACCCGGTTCCAGATATCGAGATACATTTTCCACGCGCCCATGACTTTCTTCCAAACGACAACATATTTACCCTTCCATGTGTTGGTGGCACCATCCGCTTGTTTGGTCTTGCCCTGATAGTAACCATAATCATAGGCATAGTTTCCTAAAATATTGATTTCCGTCGGTCTGAGTTCATGGTACACCGTGGTTACGCCCTTAGGTTGTTCCCAATACTTGCGCAGGGCCTCTTGACCTTCGATTATGGATGAGTTGTTCGGGAAAATCTTTCCATCCGTGGTGTACGTATTTACTATAGCATCGAGGTCTCCGTGCATATATGCTTTGGAAAAGTTTTTGGCGGCAGTCAATATTTTCTCTTTTTCGCCCTCGTTGATATGGGAACCTCTTTTTGTGCAATCGATTTTCCATGTAGAATGGACTATTGATTCATCTCGTGAGACCCAGGCACCTTCCCAATTGAATCCGTTGCCATCAAGATTCGAAAAGGTCAATCGAAAGAAACCTTCGCTACCGTTCGGGGCTTTTTGCTCCCTGTAAAGAACAATATTCCCATTACTTTTTTTACTACCTTCCCAAACGGGCAGAACAGTGGAAGGCGCTCCCGAATTATAATAATGTACATACCATTTCGTGCTATCCGCAATGAATTGTCGAATACTTCCCGAATGTTTTCCGTCAGCCTTTAATGTTTCGTCTTGCACGGCCATTCCGTTCATGATGTATTTGAATCTCCATATCATATCTATAGGGTCGGCCCAGGTTTGATCTGCTTTTCTTGTCATCGACTTGCAGTCGCACTCACCGATCAGGGGAGCAAAATCAAATAATTCTTGGGGCGCATCCGGATTGGGCAATCCGAAGGGATATTCCGCAGAGGGTTCATATTTATATTGACAAAAACTGGAGGTCGCACAGAGAAATGCTATTAGGGCGAATACTGGTTTCATGGCCGGATAGTTTGCCTTAAAGTAAAGAAAGGTTCGCAAATCGTCGCCAGTATTAGGAACAAATTAACAAGGGCGCGTCTTTGATAGATTAGTCCTTTAAGGGTTTTTTCTTGATCATTCCGCCCTTGATGTCCTTGACCACGTTCATGACGATGAAGGCTTTTTTATCTATTTTGTCGATTTCGGTGCTAAGTTTGGCAAGTTCAAGCCGGGTAATCACGGTATATACGATCTCGTTCGAAAGCTGTTTTCCATCTATCGTCCTATAACCACCTTTACCTTGGTAAATGGTGCATGCCCTGCCTAATTTCTCGGTCAGCATGATCCTGATTTCCTCACTTTCTTGTGAGACTATGGTAATACCCATATATTCTTCGACACCATCGACCACATAGTCGACGGTCTTTGCGGCCACTAAATAGGTGAGAATGGCATAGAGCGCAATCTCTATCGATAGTAAGTAGGCACCGGCCGAGAAGATGAGAATATTGATGATCAGCAATACATCACCGACGGTCAAATGCCATTTTCTACTTAGATAAATGGCAAGCACTTCCGTTCCGTCTATGACCCCTCCTCCGCGCATGGCCATACCAATGCCCAGACCAAGAAAAAAGCCTCCAAAAACAGCGATCAGAAGTTTGTCACTGGTAATCGTAGGATAATTGATGAAATGGACGACCAAAGCCAACACCAGAATAGCTATAATGCTCTTGAGGGCAAATTTTTTTCCGATGGTCTTGACGCCAAGCAAAAGAAAAGGCATGTTCACCAGTATTAAAAGCACGCCCAATGGTATATTCGATTTGACGCGAATCAAGAGGGAAACACCAGTGGCACCGCCATCGATGAATTCGTTGGGCAATAAAAAGCCTTTTAGGCCAAAGCCCGCAGCGAAAATCCCAATGGTAATGAAAAGTAGTTCTTTGATGAAATGGGTGAATTCAACTTGGGCCGAACGTACTTCTTTGACAAGTTGTTTTTTGGAAATTTTCCCATCTCCTTTTTGGGTCTTTAGTTTGTCCTTGGCACGCCGAACAAGCAAGTATTGTAGTATGGGATTCATATATTGATTACTTTTCTAGATTTTTGTTCGGCCCGTGATAAAAATCAAGAAAGGTTTGACCTTTTATTCCCAACCGATCATAAGGTACTTGATTTTGGCCTTATCGGGAATCTGAACGGCCTCAATATTACTGCTCGAACCATATTGCAGGCTAGAAGGTAGTTCTTTTTTGTCGATGGTAAAATACATATCGCTATCTTTTAATAAGATGACCACATTGTTCATAGAGGTAATTATCTTGCGAATGGCATAGTTTTCCTTAACTTCTTTAAAGGTGCTGTTCAGACCTATACCCTTTTCCGTTATAAACCGCGGGTCTTCGATTTTGACATTTTCAATACTTGGTATACTATCGGCACTTGGCGTTAAGGTCAGGAGGTGTTTGCCCCCCTTTTCGTAAATCTTGATTTTTTTGGTGTTGTTGGACAGGTTGACCACGGTGGTGTCTTTGACGACCGAATCTTGGGCATAGATTACCTCGATGTCACGGGCCAGACTTATTTTGTCCAATTTTCCGATACTATTGTTGGTTATTAAGAAGGTAGTATCCACTTCTTTCTTGCAACCTGCGAATAATAGAAGTATGGTTATAAAAAAATACGTTTTCTTCATATTTCCTAACGAATCACTTTTTTTAGTACGCCAAGTACCCCCCTTATGAAAGTGGCACTGGTCAATACTTTTATAACAGGATTTTGTCTCGTGCTTCTTCGACTCGAGGTGCTTCTTGTGGTTGTTCGGTTACTTTCTCTTTCGGCCTGTTTTTCTGCCTTTTCTATCTTTTCGTTTAAAATTTCGTATGCACTTTCGCGATCGATGACCTCACCGTACTTTTTGACCAGTTTCGAATTTTTGATGACCGATTTCAACTCACTTTCGGTCAAAACATCCATTCGGCTCATCGGTGCGCGCATCAGTGTGGCTGCCAAAGGTGTGGGCCTTCCTTTTTCGTCCAAGGCCGACACAAGAGCCTCACCGATTCCCAACGAAGTCAGTATCTCTTTGGTATCATAATAATCCGATAACGGATAATTCTCGGCGGTCAATTTAATGGCCTTGCGGTCACGTGCGGTAAAGGCCCGTAGGGCATGCTGCACTTTCAACCCCAATTGGGCGAGAACGGCATTCGGCACATCGGTAGGGTTCTGCGTTACAAAATATAGGCCGATACCTTTTGAACGAATCAATTTGACGATGCTCTCGATCTGGTCCAACAAGGCTTTTGAGGCCTCGTTGAAAATAAGGTGAGCCTCATCTATAAAAAGAATCAATTCTGGTTTGTCGCTGTCTCCTTGCTCCGGAAAAGTGGCGTAGATTTCAGCCAATAAACTAAGCATGAATGTTGAAAATAGTTTGGGCCTATCTTGAATATCGGTCAGGCGTAGTATGTTTATATATCCCCTGCCATTTTCGTCGATTTGTGTCAAGTCGTCAACCTCAAAAGACTTTTCGCCAAAGAATAGATCGGCTCCCTGCTGTTCTAGCTCTATGATTTTACGAAGAATGGTTCCGGTCGAGCTGGTTGAAATTCGGCCATAATCCTTTTGGAATTCTTTTTTGCCAGTACCCGTTGCATATTGCAGCACTTTTTTAAAATCCTTCAGATCCAACAGGGGTAGCTTATTATCGTCGCAATATTTGAAAACCACGGCCACAATGCCCTCTTGGGTTTCGGTCAGATCAAGAATTCGCGATAACAGTACCGGCCCGAATTCTGATACCGTGGCCCGAAGTTTTACGCCATCCTGTTCAGACAGGGAAAGAATTTCGACAGGAAAACTTTTGGGTTCGAACGGAAGCCCGATCTTCGCGTGCCGCTCATCGATTTTTGGGTGTCCCGGACTTGGTTCGGCTATTCCGCTCAAGTCTCCTTTTAAATCCATCAATAATACAGGTATTCCCTTTTCCGACAAATTTTCCGCAAGTACCTGTAAAGACTTCGTTTTTCCTGTTCCTGTGGCCCCTGCAATAAGGCCATGACGGTTCAAGGTCTTCAATGGAATCTTTACAAAAGCATTGGTGACGGCCTCTTGGTTAAGCATGGCAGCGCCTAATGTGATAAAATCTCCTTTGGTGGTATACCCCTTTTCGATATGGGCAAAAAACTCTTCTTGGGCACTCATTGAAACAAATTTGGATTAAAAATAGGGATTTTTACGAGTATATCGTTCCAGACCACGGTTTGTTTCGTATAAATGCCACGAGGTGCCCCCATATGGTGAAATTGATGTTGCCATTTTGAATTTTGTGCCCTTCAGCACCTATCTTTGCCCAATGGTCAAAGATGAGGTACTGATTTTGGTGGATAAAGGGGAAATGTTGCCCTTGATGGAAGAATTCTACACGATCCAGGGAGAAGGGTTCCATAAAGGTACGGCCGCCTACTTTATTCGTGTGGGCGGATGCGACGTAGGGTGTCACTGGTGCGATGTGAAGGAAAGTTGGAACGCGGAGACACACCCTCCTACAGAAATAGTGCAAATTGTCGAAAACGCCTCAAAATACTCGAATACCATTGTTGTTACGGGTGGAGAGCCCTTGATGTGGAATATGGATCCCTTGACCGATGCGCTCAAGGCGAAGCAATTACATACCCATATCGAAACTTCCGGTGCTTATCCACTCACCGGCAAATGGGACTGGATCTGTCTTTCCCCGAAAAAGAACAAACTGCCCAAAACTGAAATATATAAAAAAGCGCACGAGCTTAAAATCATCGTTTACAACAGACATGATTTGATTTTCGCCGAAGAAGAGGCCGCAAAAGTCGGCGAGGACTGCATTTTGTACCTACAGCCCGAATGGAGCATGCGCGAAAAGGTCATCCCTTTGATCGTTGATTACGTGATGCAAAACCCGAAATGGAAAGTTTCGTTGCAGACCCATAAATACCTCAATATTCCGTAGTTTTTGAAAAATGGCGAAAACCTATCTTCCGCCATTAGCCTGCAAATCTAAAATACACTCGTTGTCGAGACCCGGCGCCGCCACAGCTCCCTTTGATGCCTTGTTTTGCAACATTTGAAGTACACTGCTACCTGAGAGCGAGCATGAAGAATGGGGTCCGACAGGATCTATGTTCTTAGCGGAAGGGGCTGTTTTGCCCGAAGTGCCGAGTTGCAGTTCAGCTCGCATGAGGCATCCTTCAACGGTACAATGATTATTGCCAATTTCATTGCCATTGTTATCTAGAGTAGTGCCTTCGTGATCATTAACCGATGGCGAACCTAAATTTACAAGACCGAACAAGTGACCGAATTCATGGTTCAGCGTGGCGATCTCGACATCGGCATTTGAAATAATAGGGCTTTGACCGGCAAGCTCTCTAACGGTGACTTCATGAATCACCATAGAAGTATTTCGATAGACGGCACCCAAGGTCACAAGTTCTTCATTCTCGTCATCATCGTCAGAGGGGGCATCGGCAAAATAAATGTACATGGCCAAAGTATTGCCCGAATTGTAAACGGTTCTATTGTCGCTTTCAAGGTCGGCAATCTCTTGTAGGGTAAGGGTCTCTTCGCCGGGCGATTCCAATTCATTATAAACGATTTCTATATTTTGCTTGAACGTATATCTCTTAATGAAATTGACAAAAGCATCCATCGTCGATGGGGTAGGTTTGAAACCAGCTACATGGCCGACTTCGATGAGCAGTTTGTCGAAACGATCGTTTGAAAGTATATCTGCTGCCGAATCACCCGTGCCCAACAAATTGGCAGACTTATCAACAGGAATCTCTTTTTCGGTATCGGTACTATTTTTTGAACAGCCGGCCAATAGCCCAAAGCACATGATCAGCGATGCTATAACATAGTTTTTCATTTGGAGGCAATTTTAAAAAGATAACGCAAAAAGCATGCCTACTAGTATTATTTAGGCGTCAATCGCGCCAAATAATCATAATGTTCGCCCTGTATTATCAATTCACAGTTCAGGGCGTTGGCGGTCGCGGCGCGCTCTAAGGTATTAAAATCACAATATAACCACCAAAACGGATCGCTTTTTTCGCCTTTATATTCCATGACAAATTCTACCTCGCCATAATAACCTTTGGTATCGGGTAACCATCTTCCACCATCTTCATCTTCATCGAACATATAAATTATGTCGCTCGAATCGACGATTACTTGCCCGTTTTGATTTATCAAGGTTTTTATATGGGATAGGAAACGATCTAAGCGATCGAGCTTTTCGGCAAGGCCAAGCCCGTTCATCAATAAAAGTACCGTGTCGAAACGCTCCCCTTTAAAATCATAAAAATTTTCTAAATGTACATTTCGTATTCCGCGCTGCCTACACGTTTCAATGGCACCTTTGGAATTGTCCAAAGCAGTGACTTCAAAATTTTCTTCTTGTAGGTAAAGGCTATGGCTTCCTGCACCACAACCAATATCCAAAATGGTTCCCCGACATAATTTCAATGCTTTTTGTTCTATGGCCGGCATTTCATGAAATCTCCTAAAAAAGTGAGGTAACGGAATTATATCTTGCTCATCGAGCGAAGAGTACGTTATGATATCTTCGGTATATTTTCCATTCTGGTAATCCAATAGGGCCATTCCCATAATATCCATATCGGGTACATTGCGTTTCAAAGTACAAAAATGCCTCTTTTATCAATTTGTTGCCTAGTTTTGATACATTAATGATTTCAAATGGATGAAATTTTAAAACAATTACCGACTCGGGCCAAGGAAAAATATGCCGAGAACCGGAAGTTTTTTAACAGGCTCAAAAAGAAAGTCCCGAAAGACTTGGATTATCTAATGCAGGAACTCCATGATGCCGAATTTCAAGATATCGATTGTTTGCAATGTGCCAATTGCTGTAAAACTACGGGGCCACTTTTCACCAATGCCGATATCGACCGCATTTCGAAGCACCTTCGCTTAAAACAGCAACAGTTCATAGATACTTACCTGAGAATCGATGAGGACAATGACTACGTTTTGCAAGAAGTGCCGTGTACTTTTTTGGGAAACGACAATTTTTGTTCCATCTATGATGTAAGGCCGAAGGCCTGTCGCGAATTTCCGCACACGGATCGAAAAAAGTTTCATCAGATCGGTGATTTGACGATTAAAAATGTATCTATCTGTCCACCGGCTTTCAATATCGTTGAACAAATGAAGAAAAGAATAGGTTAACGGGTGGTGCGGCAATACGGTCTCCAAAGAATAAAAACCTCTAGGTGTTCAATTCTATTGAACAATCAATTTCTTATTTTTAAGACATGGAAAGCATCTTGCACTATTTTGAAAACATTCCATCGGCCCACCGAAGTTTGATACTTGTCGGCGGACTCACTTTTTTTTGGATTTTGGAAGGCCTCGTACCGCTTTATAAATTCGACTACAAAAAATGGAAACATGCCTGGCCGAATCTTTTCTTTACGTTCACCACGGTATTGATCAATTTTGTATTGGCTTTTCTGTTGCTGAAAACAAGCGATTGGGTAATGGCCGAAGATTTTGGGATCATCAATTGGTTTTCTGACATGCCCTTATGGGCCTATGTCGTTCTTGGGGTTATGCTGCTTGATTTTTTTGGGGCCTATCTTCCCCATTTTGTCGAACATAATATAAAGCCCCTTTGGATGATCCATTTGGTCCACCACACCGATCATAAGGTCGATACCACGACGGCCAACAGGCACCATCCTTTTGAAAGCTTTATCAGGTATGCCTTTACCCTCTTCGGGGTTTTTATTGTCGGGGCACCGATGGGCGTTGTCATGTTGTACCAGTCACTGTCATTGGTTGCCACTCAGTTCGGGCATGCCAATATAAAACTGCCCAAAAAGGTGGATGATATCTTAAGTTGGATCATCGTTTCGCCCGATATGCATAAAGTGCACCATCATTATATGTTGCCCTATACCGACTCGAACTATGGTAATATTTTTTCCATTTGGGACAGGATGTTGGGCACCTTCATGAAGTTGGACACGAAGGTTATTGTCTATGGAGTCGATACTTTTCCTGATGAGGTAAAGAACGGTAATCTACTCGAACTATTGAAACAGCCTTTTCATAAATATAGGAAGCCTACCGGTGGATTTCAAAAAGATGTTTAATACCTCAGATATTTTTGTCTAATGGTTTTGAACCGGTTCAGGTCATCTGCCCAGGTCGCCTTGATTTCAGCCTCCGTTTTACCGGCCTCGATCAGTTGTTGTAATTTTTCGGTACCGGCGTGTCTCGTGAATCCACTGGTGTTGAAAACCTTTTTCTTGTCATCGGCATTTTGATAGGCATCGATGAGCCACATCAAGGAGACTTCGGTCATTCTGGGTATTTGCGATAGGTCTTTTCCATAGCAAAGTTCACCTTTTTGCTTTGGGTTTTTGGCCCCGAAATTGGGTTGGGGGGTGTACGTAAAATTATATTGCGTAGCATCTAGAAAGGGCGCGCCGTATCTTTGAAATTGAAATTCGGTTCCCCGTCCGGCATTGATATTGGTGCCTTCAAAGAGGCCTAGACTTGGGTATAGGTATATGGCGGTATCGTTGGGTAGGTTCGGCGACGGTCGGATCGGTAGATGGTACTCGCTTTCATGCGTCCAGTTTTCAAGAGGTATGACGGTCAAGTCTGCCTTGGTCTCACTCCGCAACCAGCCTTCACCATTGATCATTTGGGCATATTCACCTATGGTCATGCCATAGACGAGGGGTATCGGCGTCATGCCCAGAAATCCCGAATGTTCGATTTCCATAGTCGGGCCGTCAACATAATGCGCGTTCGGATTCGGCCGATCCAAAACGATTATCGGAACACCGTGCGCGGCACAGGCTTCCATGACCAATTGTAATGTGGCGATATAGGTATAGAACCGTACGCCGACGTCTTGAATATCGAAAAGAACGACGTCTATATCCGCCAATTGTTCGGCGGACGGCTTTCTATTTTTGCCATATAATGAAATCAGCGGCAATCCTGTTTTTGGGTCCGTTCCGTCGGTAACTTTTTCGCCCGCATCGGCCTGCCCCCTAAAACCATGTTCAGGGGCAAAGACTTTTTTGACATCCATTTGCAACGAAAGCAACGAGTCGACCAAATGGGTGTAACTGTCGCCGCTCTTGAAGACGACCGTAGTCTGGTTGGCCACTACCCCGATTTTTTTGCCGTTCAATAATGGTATATATTGATCGGTTCGGTTTGCCGCAACCACAATAGGCTTATTGGCATGCTGTTGCATTTCGGGTTCCTTGCCCGCTATTTCGATCTCAGGCTTCTTCGGTTGGTTTCCACAGGCCGCGACCAATAAAACCCACAATAAAACTGTATTTTTGATTCCGGATAAAATCGCCATAATTTGAATTTAGAATATTTTATAGCCAAGCGGCTTATTAAGGGTAAGGAACATAAAATTAGTATTTCCGCCCCAATAATAAAAATAGCGATTGCCGCCATTGCCTTAGGGTTGATCATGATGTTGGTCGCCATAGCTTCTAGCGAGGGCCTAAAATTGAAGATCCGCGAAAAGGTTTCGGCTTTTAACGGCCATATTCAGATTACCAATTACGATAATAATTTTTCAGATGTGTCGGTAGCCCCGGTTTCTTCGAAACAGGACTTTTACCCCAATTTTACTTCGGTCGAAGGCATCGAGCATATACAGGCCGTAGCGACAAAAGCTGGGATTATACGAACCGAGGAGACATTCGAGGGAATAATCGCAAAAGGAATTGGACCCGATTATAATTGGAAGGTATTTGAAGAATACATTGTTGAAGGGCGGCTTCCGGAATACTCGGGCGAACTTAACAATGAGGTACTTATTTCAGGGTTAACGGCCAATCGCCTGAACTTAAAGATAGGAGATTTCTTCAATACTTTTTTCCTGAAAGATGGAGATGCGTCGCAGATGCCCAATCAGCGAAGGTTCGAGATAGTGGGTATTTATGATAGTGGTTTCGAGGAAATCGATGCGCTTTATATTTTCATCGATGTCCGCCATATTCAGCGCATGAACAAATGGGATGATGATCAAATTGGTAAATTCGAGGTCTTTTTGACCGATTTTGATGCTATGCAACAAAAAGAGAATGAGATTCGCGGAAAAATAGTCGCGACTTTGGATACGCAGACCATAAGGCAAAAATATTATAAGATTTTCGAGTGGATCGGTCTTTTTGATTTCAACGTGGCGATAATCATAGGTATCATGATCATTGTAGGGGGCATCAATATGATCACCGCACTTTTGGTACTTATCTTGGAACGTACCCAAATGATAGGCATATTAAAGGCCTTGGGAACCCCAAATTGGAGTATTCGTAAGGTTTTCTTGTACAATGCCGCGTATTTGATCGCTATCGGCCTTTTATGGGGCAATGTGATAGGTCTCGGCTTTATCTGGTTACAGAACAAGTTCAAGATTTTCAAGTTTCCGAACCCCGAGGAATATTACATCGATTATATTCCGGTACATATTACCATGCCCACCGTAGTTCTTTTGAATATCGGGGTTTTGATACTTTGCTTACTGATGTTATTGGTTCCATCCTATATCGTTACGAAGATCACGCCGGTAAAAGCCATGAAATTCGAATGACCTTAAACTACTAGTTTTGAAAAGTATATGAAATACGCGAAGAACATACTCGAGACCATTGGTAACACACCCTTGGTCAAACTGAACAGGTTGACTGCTGAATTACCGTGTCTGGTGCTGGCAAAATATGAAACTTTTAATCCAGGTAATTCGGTGAAAGACCGTATGGCCCTGCAAATGATTGAAGATGCCGAAGAAAAAGGGTTGTTAAAGCCGGGTGGTACCATTATCGAGGGTACTTCGGGCAATACGGGAATGGGCCTTGCCCTGGCCGCCACGATAAAAGGTTATAAATTGATCTGTGTCATCAGCGACAAACAATCTAAGGAGAAAATAGATGTGCTCAAGGCAATGGGCAGTAAGGTCTATGTTTGCCCCACCGACGTTGAACCTGACGATCCGAGGAGTTATTATTCCACCGCACGGCGTTTGGCCGATGAAATACCCAATGCATGGTACGTCAACCAATATGACAACAAATCGAATACCAAAGCACATTATTTAAGTACGGGACCCGAAATTTGGAAACAGACCGATGGTAAGGTCACGCATTTTGTGGTCGGTGTGGGTACGGGAGGTACCATTTCCGGGGTTGGTTCTTATTTAAAGGAACAAAATCCTGATATCAAGGTATGGGGCGTCGATACCTATGGTTCTGTGTTTAAAAAATATCATGAAACCGGTATTTTCGACAAGAACGAAATCTATCCCTATGTCACCGAGGGCATCGGAGAGGACATCCTTCCAGAAAATGTAAATTTTGATATCATCGACGGTTTTACCAAGGTAACCGACAAAGATGCGGCTATTTATACCCAGAGATTGGCCAAGGAAGAGGCCATGTTCTTGGGTAATTCTGCAGGAGCAGCCATTAAAGGGGTGTTGCAGTTGCAGCAACATTTTACCAAAGACGATGTGGTGGTCGTACTATTTCACGATCACGGCAGCCGCTATGTCGGCAAGATGTTCAACGATCAATGGATGCGCGAAAAGGGTTTTCTGCCGTGAATTCCATATCTTGTAGAAAATGTTTGTTATGAAACTTATCCATTATATCGGAGCACGTTATTGCTTGGTCGCCTTGTTGGTGGTTTTGGTCAGTTCGAATTCGTCATGTATCAATGACGATGGCATAGTGCCGCCGGCCGAACAAGAAGAAGATAATGTTGTACAAGTAAATCCCGAAGATCGTTTGCCACAGGTTTCGATCAATACAAATGGCGCCCTTATCGTTGACGAGCCCAAAATAAATGCGCAAATGACCATTAATACCCCGAACGGAGTTGATTTCGAGGGTAAAATAGGAATAGAGATCAGGGGTAAGTCGTCTCAAATGTTCCCGAAGAAATCGTTCGGGTTCGAGACAAGGGATGCCGATGACGAAGATCTGGACTTATCGTTATTGGGGCTTCCAGAAGAATCAGATTGGATTTTTTATGCACCTTACAGCGATAAATCTTTGATCAGAAACAAACTCATCTATGACCTTTCGAACGAGATAGGGCGTTATGCAAGTCGAAGTCAATTTGTAGAAGTGACCATTAATGATTTCTATCAAGGCGTTTATGTTTTCATGGAGAAGTTGAAGCGGGATTCGGAGCGGATCGATGTCAACAAATTAAATGAAGACGAAATATCGGGCGAAGACCTTACCGGGGGCTATATTCTAAAAATCGATAAAGCCGACGGCCCTAGTTTCGGAACTGACTATACCGACTTCAATTCATTCCCTTCGTCATATACACCGAACAATTCCAATGCGGGCCAGTCGGTACGTTTTTTGTACGAACACCCCAAAGAAGAAGATATTACCGTAGAACAAAAGGCCTATATATCAGGCTATATGCAACAATTTGAAGATGCCCTCGCTTCTGATGATTTTGCAGACCCTTTGGTAGGGTATGCGGCATTCATAGATGCTGATAGTTTTATCGATTTCTTCTTGCTCAACGAACTTGCGAACAATGTTGACGGCTACCGTTTGAGTACCTTTCTGCAAAAGGATAAAAATGGAAAATTACAAATGGGGCCTATTTGGGATTTTAACCTTGCCTTTGGAAATGCCGATTATTGCAGCGGTGGGGAGACGAATGTATGGGCATATAAGTTCAATGAACGATGCCCTGGAGATTTTTGGCAGATACCGTTTTGGTGGGATAGACTTTTGCAAGACCCTGCGTTCGTAAATCAACTGAAAGAACGCTGGAACACTTTGAGATCTGGACCTTTTTCGCAAACTTCGATACACGCCAAAATCGATGCCGATATCGCCATGTTGACCAAAGCCGGTGCGATAGGCAACAATTTTAATACATGGAGAATTCTGGGCACTTATATTTGGCCCAACAATTTTGTTGGAAGCAGCCATGACGAAGAAGTTGATTATTTGAAAGGCTGGATAAATGATCGATTGACTTGGCTTGACGGAACTATCGAGGCGCTTTAGGGAAAATGATTTCATTAAAAATTAAAGATCGGTGGGCAAGAGTAGATAATGGCGAGTTGATAGGTTATTCTGTCGATGGCCATGAATTTATGCATCAAAAGGGAAGTCCAGGTTGGCGTAATACCGATACCGAAATGTTTCCGATCATAGGGCCGACGGCCGAAGCCGGTTTCCAAGTACAAACACCAAAAGGGACAGCCGTTCAGGATCAACACGGATTGCTTCGTGAGATGCCCTATGAATTGATATCGCAATCGGAAACCCAAGCGACATATCTTAAAAAGTATAAAGCTGGTAGCAGAGTAGTGAATTCAAAATACCCTGAGAAATCAGATGAAAAAGAACTTTTTTGGCCCTACGACTTCGAGTTTGAAAAACGGATACGGATTTTGGAAAGTGGACTTTCCGTGAGTTTTAAAATTAATGCCGAAAATGGAATGCCCTTTATGTTGGGGTACCACCCTGCTTTTCGATTGTCGGTTAAAAATCCCAACGTAAAAGCCAATGGTAGGAGCATTTCGTTAGCGGAAGTTTTAGCTGTAGGCAGTCGGGCATTGCACGTACCTGATTGCAATGAAATTGTATTGAGCGATGCAAAACGGTTGCGTATCAAAACCGAAGGGTTCAAAAGTTTCATGTTATGGACGGAAGTCCCCAATATGGTATGCATCGAACCCATCACTTTTTATCCCTATGCCGTCGAACAGCGGAATTTGCACCAGGGTTTCCAAACTTTGGAAAGTAGTTCGGCGTCGTTCAAGGTGACGATTTCCCCGGAATAAATCCGTTTCGAAACCGGCCAATACGTATTGTTGTATTTTTATGGGGCGTTGAATACCTTTTATTAAAACGCATAGTATGAAACCGATATGGCTAAAATAATCTTTAGACACGGGGGTAATGAACATTTTAGTCGTCAAAGGTTACATGTGACCAAATGAAAGCGATAAAAATAAACACATGAAAAAGATACTTTTACCATTGTTACTAACCATTGGTCTAACTCTAAATGCTCAGGAGGTTATGGATGTATTACCTTATGCCACGATTCCCGAAGTGCCCAAAGACTATACCGCGGGCACCGTTGTTTCACGTATGATAGATGGACTCGGATTTCGCTATTATTGGGCGACGGAGGGAATCACCGAGAACGATTTTGATTACCGGCCAAGTAATGAAGGGCGAAGTATTAGGGAAACGATGGAACACATATATGCTTTATCGAATATGATAGCGAACAGCGCGAAAAAAATACCGAACGACCGCACCGTCAGCATTGAAGTTCCGCCCGTTCAGGATCTTCGAAAATTGACCTTGCAAAACCTGAAAACCGCCAGTACTGTTTTTAAGCAAGCAACCGATTTATCGGAGCATTCCATTGTTTTTAAGAGTAAAGAGGGTTCGGCCGAATTTCCTTTTTGGAACCAAATCAACGGTCCGATTGAAGATGCCGTCTGGCACGCTGGCCAATTGGCCGTTTTGCGCCGTTCGGCAGGCAACCCCATGGACCCCAAAGTCAATGTTTTCTTGGGTAGGCTAAATGATTAAATGCCTTGTCAATGGAAGTATTTATGTTAAACTTTAGACGTCGTTTTAGCGGAACCCATTTTTTGCTTTTTGGATTGATTTTCTTGGTTTGTTGCAAGGCGGAGACATCGCAAAAAAAGAACTCTTCAAAAAGAGTAACGGTAGATACCCGCATAACTGCCTTGCCCAGAACGGTCAAATCTCCAGAAAACAATCCTGCGACATTCGAGAAAGAGACATTGGGAAAATTACTTTTTTTTGACCCGGTACTTTCCGGTAATAAAGATGTCGCCTGTGCCAGCTGTCATCATCCAAGCACCGGGTACGCCGAATTTCTCGATCTATCCATAGGGCCCAATTCGCAAGGCCTCGGCAGTAAACGCGGTTTCAAAGTTCCGAATGACATTCCGTTTGTCAAGAGAAATGCACAGACAGTTGTCAATTCTGCCTTTAATGGTATCGATGCGTCGTATAGATATAACCCTGAAGATGCCACGATGTTCTGGGATGGCCGAGCAAAAAGTCTCGAAAAACAAGCCCTTGAACCCATTAAGGCCTTCGAGGAAATGCGCGGACATGGATTTAATGAGGATGATATTTTGGAAGAGGTGGTAAATCGACTGGAAGAAATTCCGGAGTATCGAAAATTATTTAAAGAGGCCTTTGGTAGTGGGCCAATAACCATTGATAATATGGCCAAGGCCATTGCTGCCTTTGAGCGTACACTGGTTACGAACAACTCGCGTTTTGATAAATATATGCGTGGAGATGATGACGCAATCTTATTGTCTGAAAAGGAAGGTTTTGAGCTTTTTAAAAAGGTCGGATGTGTAAATTGTCATAACGGGCCTATGTTTTCAGATTACAAAATGCATGTACTGGGCGTGCCCGAAAACAGTAAATTGGGTTATGTCGATGGAGGGGTTATGGATACCTTTGCTTTTCGGACCCCTACCTTGCGAAACCTTCGTTTTACTGCACCTTACATGCACAATGGGAGCTTTCAGAATCTCAAAAGGGTATTGGAATTTTATGAGGATATCTCAAACGGAAAAAGTCGTAATATCAACATACCCCCGGCAAATTTCGACCCTTTGGTACGTGAACTCAAACTTACGGTCAAGGATATGTCTTTGATCATTTCTTTCTTAAATACGTTGAACGATGAAAATTTTGACCAAGAGATTCCCGGTTTCGTTCCCAGCGGTCTTCCTGTTGGAGGAAATATTCATTGATTTCTTTAATATGAACAGGCCGAAGGGTCTGATTTAATGTAGTAAGTCTTGTAGTTTTTCGCCTTTGGATCCGTACAACCTTTTAGGTTTTTGATTTTGATGTTGCGAAAATCAATGGGCTGCCCCTCGCTTTGTAATGCGACAAAACCCTCTTTCAACCGTTTTCCGTCGACTTTGATCGCTGGGTCATAACCGTTGGCAACCCCGCCACCGATCTGTGGTCTGGTGTATTGCAGTACAGGTTTGCCATTGATGACATGGGTGATGAGCGAATCACCTAAAATAATGGCTTCGGCTTTTACCCATTGATCGCCGTAAAGGGTCTCTGAAGTTGAATTGATACAATGCCTTGGATCTATTTTTCCCTCATAAACGACATCGGTGCCCGGGGAGCACATATTGCCGGTGGGGCGTTCTTCTCGTTCGTTGATACCTGCCAAAAATTGCATTTCCACAGAAATGGGCCAATCTTGTTCCTTCAGCATGCTTCTAGGATCCTGTGAATGGAACATTATACCACTATTTAGCAAGGTATAACTTGGTGCGCCGGGGTGTAATTCGCCCACAAACCGGTATTCAAGGGAAACATGATAATATGAGTAAGGGGTATTAAAGTATAAATGTCCGAAGCGATCATTGAAATCACCCTCATATTGGTCATAGCGCACTTTGATCAGTCCATCTTCGACACGAAAGGTCTCGCCATAATTATTGCCCACTTCATAGTGGTGGATTTTGGTGGTCCAGTCATTGATATCCTTTCCGTTGAAGATGGTAATCCATTCTTCATCCATGGTATTTATGGGCTTTTTGCTGGTTTTGCACTGAATGGTCATTAAAATAATGGATGCAAAGAGGCTTAGTTTCAAAAGCGCATGTATCACTTTCATATTCGCGTGTTTATGCGCTGAAGATACAATATGTTTCGAAAGAGTAGCAATGCGGAACAGGATCAAGAGCGTTAGAGCTTATGTTTTGGTTTTTGCCTTACCTTTGGTCAATGCAGAGGTTTTTCCCATTTTTACAATGGTTGCCGCATTATAATAAAGTGTGGTTTTCAAAAGACTTGGTCGCCGGCCTTACAGTGGGTATCATACTTATCCCTCAAGGAATGGCCTATGCCATGATAGCTGGCCTTCCGCCTGTCCATGGCCTGTACGCTTCACTGATACCCGTTTTGGTCTACTCATTTTTGGGGTCTTCAAGACAATTGGCGGTCGGCCCTGTGGCAATGGATTCACTTCTGGTAGCGGCCGGTCTGGGCACCTTGGCGATATCGGGCATCGAGAATTATATTTCCACAGCTTTGTTCTTGGCATTTTTCGTCGGTGCTATTCAATTGGTATTGGGACTTTTTCGAATGGGATTTTTGGTCAATTTTTTGTCAAGGCCGGTCATTAGCGGATTCACTTCCGGGGCGGTCTTGATCATCATCTTTAGTCAGTTAAAGCATCTTTTGGGCACCGATATCGAAAGAAGTGGTCAATTTCATCACCTGGTGATCAATGCATTCGAAAAAATACAGGACACCAACCCTTTTGATCTAGCTATCGGGCTTGTCGGAATTCTGATTATTGTGGCGACAAAAAAATGGAACCGAAAAATACCTGGAATCTTGATTGCCGTGGTGTTAGGCATTTTAGCGGTATTTCTTTTGAAGCTTGAATCATACGGGGTTCATATTGTAGGAAACATACCGAAGGGGCTACCCTCGTTCGAAGTACCCGATTTTAGTGTGAAGAACATAACGAGTTTGTGGCCCATGGCCTTGACATTGGCGTTGGTAGGTTACCTTGAGGCCGTATCCATCGGTAAGTCCGTTCAAGACAAAACCGGAGTCGAAACCATTGACAATGATCAAGAGCTGATTGCCTTGGGGGGCTCGAACATGGTAGGTTCTTTTTTTCAGGCCTTCCCCGTGACGGCAAGTTTTTCACGTTCGGCCATCAACTTCGAATCAGGGGCGAGAACGAATTTGGCGGCCGTAATCAGCGTTATGATGGTTGTACTGGCCCTCGTTTTTTTAACGCCCTTGTTCTACTACCTTCCCAACGCGATATTGGCCAGTATAATAATGGTTTCTGTTTTCAGCCTTATCGATGTCGGTTACGCAAAGAGCCTTTGGAAGTATCGTAAGGATGAATTTTTTGTTTTGTTGGTGACTTTTTTGGCTACCCTGTTCGTAGGTATAACACAGGGTATTTTGCTAGGCGTACTCTTTTCGCTTTTGTTGATGGTGTACCGCACATCAAAACCACATTTTGCGGTCTTGGGCAACGTCAAGGGCTCGGACCATTATAGAAATATCGATCGCTTTGAAGATGAGATATTGACACGAGATGATCTGCTGATCGTACGTTTTGACGCGCAATTATATTTTGGGAACGCGGCCTACTTCAAAAAGCAACTTTTTAAGTATGTCCAAACTCAGGAGACTTCTTTAAAAGGTATAATCTTGAATGCCGAAGCCATTAATTATATTGATTCGACTGCTGCACAAATGTTGATCAAAGTTATACATGAAGTCCATCGTCGGGGCATACAGTTTTACATCGCCGGTGCAATTGGCCCTACCCGCGATATTATTTTTAGCAGCGGTATTATCAATGCGTTGGACAGGGAATTTCTGTTTGCCCAAACCAAAGAGGCGGTTGCTTATTTTGATGATCCGAACAGCGTATCCGTCGTGGGCAGTAAAGTTGCGTACCAGAATAAAATTCGGAAAGACTGACGTTTCATAGAATTTTTATGGCCTACCCCTAATAGGGTTATATGCGTAGGATGACTATCTTGTAGGTTATTTCCGAAAGAGTTAAAAAAAATTCCTAAAAAATTAACTTTTCTGTAACATTTTCGTTTTTATTGCGTCTATATGAATATAGGCCGATATAGATTTATTTGGCTTAAGACAGATTCTCTAGAAAAAAGATGTTTTTTGAATCATTAGGGATTCATTATATCAAATGAAAATGGACTTTCTTTGGACATATGGAATTTTGGCCGTGGTCATGGTCGCGGTTTGGCTGGTTTTCATTATCCGTATGTACAAAAAAATGAATAGATAGTCTTTTCGGCCAGAACTAGATTCTTTTCTTTCAATAATGGACACTTGGCCGGGTTTTCTGATTTTTGTCATATTATTACGTCACTTTCCACCTTACTTTTAGACCTTTAAAAGAATCCTATGAGCATGTTTCAAACTTTACCCTTGGTCAATTGGAGTAATGGAATCATTATGATCGTTGTCTTTGCGCTGGTATGCATTGGCTTGGTCACGGCACTGGTTCTGTTTATGAGAAGTGGCAAAGAGGAGTAATATTTTTTTAGACCTTCTTTGACTTTAGATAAGATTTGCCGTAGTATCGGAAATTGAAAGAACTTTATCGGGGTGCCTGTTCACATACGCACGTATGATACCGTTCGCCTCTACGGTGTCTTTCTGTGGTTTTAGAAAAGGATCTAGATCTTCAAAAGTAGATATCTGTTGGGAATTTTCGATAAATCCATATCCCATATAGGTGTCATTTTGAACCAGTACGAAGGCGGTTTCGCCATGGTTTCGACCCCTTTCCTTTATAACAAAATGTTCTTTGCGCAACTGCATGTGGGCAATAGCTGCGTCAACACTTTGGTTATATTGGGAAGAAGACTCTATTCCGCGACAGATGCCATTGCATTGTGGTATTCTATAATGGGAACAGGAAGTTATATTTTCTTGTAAATGGCAGTATTTGGCACATAATCCAAAATTCTTGCAGATTTCCTCAAGATAAAGTCGGCAATCGGTCATGTTGGTAAAGGTGATCAAGGCATTTGGTGCCAGTTTTGCTTTGTTGAAGGCCAGGTGTTGAACACCATTTCGGTCCTCATAGCTAAAAATGGCATACTGCTGCAAAGTTCTTTTTTGGGCCCTATTGTATTCTGGGTAATGCTTTTTGATCGCATTTGACTCCATCAAAAGGGCGAGCAGTTCACTGCCCGAGAGTTCAAAATCGATGTCAGCGGTTATACGGCACATATGTACCTCTTTGGTCGACTTATCGTAAAAATGTCCTAGAACACGTTTTTTTATGTCAATGGCCTTTCCAACATAAATAATCTTGCCCTTTGAGTCTTTGAAATAATAAATTCCGGGTTGTGAGGGCAGTTTTTCAAATGCTGCCTTTGGTAGAGAAGGGGGAAGGGTGGCCTCTTGCGATCGGGCATTTAAAAAAGATTTGAATACTGCTGATGCGCCTTCGGTGTTCAATAGCTTTTTGAACAGCAGAACGGTCGCCTGTGCATCGCCCCGCGCCCTGTGACGTTCGGTCAACGGTATACCCAATGCCGAACATAGTTTACCAAGGCTATACGAATGGTAACCCGGAATCAATTTTCTCGAAAGGCGAACCGTACATAGTTTCTTCAGGGTAAAATCGATACCGATGGCCTTAAATTCGTTTTTGATGACATTGTAGTCGAAGTTTACACTATGTGCGACGAAAATAGTGTCTTTCATAAAATCAATGATTTTCTCAGAGATTTCATGAAATTTAGGTGCATCTCGAACCATAGTGCCATCGATTCCGGTCAGTCCTGTTATAAAATAAGGTATGGCGCATTCAGGATTCACCAAAGAAGTGAATTCATCAACAATGTCGGTTCCATCAAACTTAAAAATGCAGATCTCGGTAATCTTATTGCCTTTGATGCCGTTGCCCGTGGTCTCTATGTCAACGATACTGTAATTAATGTCCTGTTTTTTTTAGAACCTTAAAGTTAGGGCAAAATTGGAAATGCCCTTATACAATTTCATAGAATGAAAAAATGGCTGCCTATTTTCGAATAGACAACCATTTATAAACTAAAACTAACTCAAATGATCTTATTTGGGCAATTAAAATAAGAACGTTGTTTAAATATACGATTAAGAATGATGATAAGCTAATAGTCAATGGTCAAAAACTGATATTTTTTTGTCAAAGACAAAAGGAAAGGAAAAATATGGGCTGAAATCAGTCGCCTGATGAAGACTTACTCATTTTGGCCATCTGTCATGCACATACTTTTAGGGTTTCGTTGAAGAGTTTGTCTTCGAATGATTAATTTAGTCCGAGCTTCAATCTAATTAGTATGCCAAAAGAGTCGCGGTTGTTTTTTTTGTGGTTTTTATATGCTTTACCGCTATTCGTTGTTTCATGTACTGAAAAGAAGGAACAAAGTTTGGAAACAGTTAAATATCCCAACATTATCTATGTGTTGGCCGATGATTTGGGATACGGGGATATTCATGCTTTTAATTCCGATGGAAAGATTCTTACGCCATCTATCGATAAGCTGGCGGCAGCGGGCATAAAATTTACCGACGCCCATACTTCTGCGGCAGTATGCACGCCGACGAGGTATGGTATAATGACGGGTAGGTATAATTGGAGAAGCCCGTTGAAATCAGGGGTCTTGACCGGTGTTTCCAAAGCCTTGATTCCGAATTCGAGAACAACGGTCGCCTCGCTTTTAAAGGGGGCGGGTTATAAAACCGCTTTTATCGGAAAGTGGCATCTTGGTTGGGATTGGGCGTTGAAGGCAGGTGATAGTGTCGGGGGTGAGGGTTGGAGCCCTGCCGACTATGCGAACATCGATTTTTCAAGACCCATATCGAATGGCCCTGAAACATTGGGTTTTGATTATTCGTATGGGCATTCGGGTTCCCTTGATATGGCGCCTTATGTTTACGTTGAAAACGGTATGCCTACAACCATACCTGACACTGTTACAGTTGACACCGGAAAATACACTTGGTGGCGTGAAGGCCCTACCGGGAACGATTTTAAACATGATGACGTAACCCCGAATTTTTTCAGGAAATCTTTTGAGTATATTGAGGAACAGGCAAATTCTGCGGACCCGTTTTTTTTGTATTTGGCGTTGCCATCGCCGCATACCCCCATACTTCCTACGGAGCAATGGCTCGGAAAAAGCGGTTTGAACCCCTATGCCGATTTCGTGATGCAGATCGACGATTATATGGGGCGGTTGGCCCAAGTTTTGGATGAAAAAGGAATTGCCGAAAATACGATCGTGATCTTCACCAGTGACAACGGATGCTCGCCCCAGGCCGATTTTGAAATCTTGGGTGCCAAGAACCATGACCCCAGTGCTATATATCGAGGCCATAAGGCCGATATATATGAAGGTGGGCACCGCGTTCCCTTTATTGTGAGATGGCCCGATAAGATTCGACCGGGCAGCGTATCCAACAAAACGATTTGTACGACCGATCTTATGGCTACTTGTGCCGATCTAATAGGGGTCCCCTTGAAAGACAATGAGGGCGAGGATAGTTTTTCATTGATGCCCCTTTTGATGGGTACTGATTCTGTAGAGTACAAAAGGGAAGCTACGGTACATCATTCCATCAATGGAAGCTTTGCTATTCGAAAGGCTAATTGGAAACTGGTTTTTTGTCCCGGTTCTGGAGGCTGGAGTGACCCGAAACCTGATTCAGAAGGCATTCGAGACCTACCAAAGTTTCAATTGTTCGATTTGGATGTGGACCCGGAAGAAAAAAATAATCTGTACGCTGATCATCCCGAAAAAGTGAAGGCATTAAAGCAGTTGATGGTCTCGTATATCGAGAACGGCCGAAGTACGGATGGTAAAAACCAAAAAAATGATCTTGAAGCTTTTGGTTCAAAAAATTGGAAACAGTTATTGGTCTTTGAGGAATAATATGATAAGTTAATATGATGAATAGATTTTTTGAAACGATAATATTAGTAGGGCTTTGCTTGGTTGCTTTGGTTTCCTGTGAAAATGAGGCCATTGAAGAACCGGCCCCGAATATCGTTCTGTTCTTGGTCGATGACATGGGATGGCAAGATACCTCTGTTCCTTTTTGGACTGAAAAAACGGCATTTAATGATCGGTACCATACCCCGAATATGGAACGTTTGGCCAAAGAGGGCATGAAATTTACCCAAGCCTATGCCACCCCGGTCTGTTCCCCGACGCGGGTAAGTCTGATGACGGGAATGAACGCTGCACGGCATCGGGTGACCAATTGGACTTTAAAGAAAGACGTTATCCAGCCGATGGAAGTGAATCATCCGCAACTTGAATTCCCAAGGTGGAATGTCAATGGAATGAGTCCTGTAGCAGGCGATTCCCTGGCTGTTTACGCCATGCCATTGCCCCAGGCTTTGCATGACGTTGGTTACTTTACGGTCCATGCCGGAAAAGCGCACTTGGGGGCAATCGGTACCCCTGGCGAGAATCCGTTGAACCTTGGTTTCGATATCAATATTGCGGGCCACGCCGCAGGTGCCCCTGAAAGCTATTTGGGAACCGAAAATTTTGGCAACGGAAAAGAAGGAAAGGAAATATGGGCCGTCCCCGGCCTGGAAAAATATCACGGTAAGGATATTTATTTGACCGAAGCCATTACGCAAGAAGCGTTAAAGGCTTTAGATTCGGCCGTAACCGTGCAGCAACCCTTCTTCCTTTATATGGCCCATTATGCCGTTCATACCCCGATTATGGGCGACGATAGGTTCTTTCAAAAATATCTAGAAAAAGGACTGGATTCGATCGAGGCCAAATACGCATCGATGGTTGAAGGTATGGACAAAAGTTTGGGCGACATCATGGATTTTCTTGAGAAAAAGAACATCGGTGAGAATACGATCATTCTCTTTATGTCCGATAATGGAGGATTAAGCGCTCATGCCCGCGGTGGGGAGCCACATACCCATAATAAACCTTTGGCCAGTGGCAAGGGCTCGATGTATGAAGGCGGTATTCGTGAGCCGATGTTGGTCAAATGGCCTGGGAAGACAAAACCTGAATCGGTAACCGATTATCAGGTAATAATCGAAGATTTCTATCCAACGATTATCGAAATGGCCGGTATTGACAGTTTACAGACGGTTCAAAAAATTGATGGTGAAAGTTTTACCGCTGTCCTAAAAGGAGAGCATGAGTATGCCGGTACAAGACCATTGATATGGCATTATCCGAACGAGTGGGGCGTTACGGGCCCGGGAATCGGCGCCGCAAGTACGGTGAGAAATGGCGAGTGGAAACTTATATATTTTCATGCCGACAGGCGTATTGAACTATATAATATCGTAGAAGACATTGGCGAATCAAAAAACCTTGTAGCCGATAATCCTGAAAAAGCAAGAGAACTGGCCCAACTATTGACGAATCGTTTGAAAGATATGAACGCACAAATGCCTATCGACAAGGTTACGGGCGAACACGTGGTTTATCCGATTGAATTGTTTTGAAAACCTGAAACTACAAGAATGATAAAAAAGCTATTTCTATGCACTTTATTGGTGCTTGGTGGATTTTGTAGGGCGCAAGAATCTGACGACCCTATTGATTGGCTTCTAGATAATGACCATTACAAAGCTGCCATCGATATGATGGATGGTGATATTGTTTTGGGTAACGGTCTGGTCGAACGACGGATCAAGATCGCACCGAATGCGGCAACCGTCGATTTTAGAAATTTGGTTACGGGAGAGGTAATGCTGAGGAGTATAAAACCTGAGGCCGAGGTTACCATCAATGGGGAGACCTATGCGATTGGCGGGCTGACAGGACTTCCGGAACACGGGTATCTTCTGGAAGAATGGTTGGATGGCTTGACTTCAATCGAGGATGCGTTCCAATATAAAAGCCATACCGTTAGGGGCATGCTTCCCAAAATTAAATGGAAGGGAACCAAACGATATCATACCGCGGAAAAAACAATACCCACTGGCAAAGAGTTGATCCTTAGTTTTGAACGTGACACCGGTGAAACAAGGGGAGTTTTGGTCAAGTTGCACTATGAGATTTATGATGGGATCCCTTTGATCGCAAAATGGATTACCGTCGAAAATAAATCAGGCAAGAACATCACCATAGATAGTTTTAAAAGTGAATTATTGGCATTTCCAGAAGTCGAAAACCCAGTGGAAACACCACGTGAATGGAAACGGCCCAATATTCATGTCGAAAGCGATTATGCCTTCGGTGGGTTTACCTCGGGCGAATCGAATGTGACCACTTTTTGGGAAGTCGATCCCGAGTATACTTCCCAGGTGAACTGGAAAATGGAAACACCGTGCCTTTTGGAAAGTAAGTTGAAAATTGGTCCCGATGCGGCTTTGAAATCCGGCGAGGTATTCGAAAGCTTCCATACCTACGAATTGTTGTTGAATGGCACCGATAGGGCGAGAAACGCCCTGTCGATCAGAAAAATGTATCGAACCTTGGCCCCATGGGCGACCGAAAATCCGATTTTCATGCACTTGACCACGACCGATAGCGATGCCGTGAAATCGGCAGTGGACCAATGCGTTGCGACCGGATATGAAATGGTGATTCTAAGTTTCGGCAGTGGCCTTGATATGGAAGATACTACGGCAACGAATATTTCAAAATTTAAAGAATTGGCCGACTACGCCCATGGCAAGGGGATTGAATTGGGCGGGTATTCATTGTTTTCGAGCCGAAAGATCCACGATTCGGTAGACGTCATCGATAAGGATACCGGTAGGCCCGGGGGTGCCAAATTCTTGAACGCCCCTTGTTTGGCTTCGCAATGGGGCAAGGATTACTTTGAAAAACTACGATATTTTTTAGACAAGACAGGGTTTGATCTATTGGAGCATGATGGTCCGTACCCTGGCGATTATTGCGCTTCGACAACGCATACCCACCATAAGGGCTATGAAGATTCACAATGGGTGCAATGGAACATGACCAAACAATTCTACAACTGGTTAAGGGAGAAGGATATTTATCTCAATGCCCCCGATTTCTATTTTTTACAGGGGTCGAACAAATGCGGTATAGGCTATCGCGAGGTAAATTGGTCGCTTCCGAGAGATCAACAGATTATTTTGGGGAGGCAGAACATTTATGATGGCACGTGGGAAAAGACACCATCAATGGCTTGGACCTTCGTGCCGTTGACCGAATACCATGGCGGAGGTGATGCGGCGACCCTTGAACCCTTGCGGGAACATTTAGACTCTTATGAGGCCCATATGGTTCAGAACTATGGTTCAGGTGTGCAGGCATGCTATCGAGGGCCTAGATTATTTGATTCGGAAATAACCAAGGCCTTGGTCATCGAACAGATTGCCCATTATAAAAAGTACCGTGATATTTTGAATTCCGACATCCTTCATTTAAGAAGGCCGAACGGGCGATCTTGGGATGGTTTTATGCATGTAAATCCTGATTTAAGGGAAAAGGGGTTCGTACTACTTTTCAACCCCACTAAAAATGAGATCCGAGAGAACATAAAAATTCCCTTATATTATACGGGGTTGGTAGACCGAGCATCTGTATCCGATCGGCAGGGCAAGGCTGAAGTACTTGAATTGGATCGAAATTTTGAAATAACATTGAATGTTCGAATACCCGCAAAGGGTTATTCCTGGTACATTATAGAATAAAAAATCATGAAGAATAAGACTTTGTTTATCGCAGCCTTGGTAGTGTTTTCATTCGTTTCTTGTACCAAAGTGGAACCCCCGAAACCCGTCGGCCCTTTGCCAGCGGAAAGGCAATTGGCTTGGCATGATCTACAATATTATGCTTTTGTGCACTTCAACATGAATACCTTTACCAATATGGAATGGGGCACCGGAGGTGAATCTCCGCAGCAGTTCGACCCAACGGAATTGGATACAAGGCAATGGGCTAAAGTGGCCAAGGAGGCCGGCATGAAAGGTATAATCATCACGGCAAAACACCATGATGGATTTTGTCTGTGGCCGACCAATACTACGGAGCATTCCGTTAAAAATTCACCATGGAAAGATGGTAATGGAGATGTAATAAAAGATTTGTCTGAAGCCTGTGCGGAATACGGATTGAAATTCGGAATCTATTTATCACCTTGGGATCGTCATGACAAGGATTATGGTAACCCCGAATACGTTAAAAAATTCCATGAACAGCTGCGGGAGCTTTTGACGAATTATGGTGAGGTCTTCGAGGTTTGGTTCGATGGTGCCAACGGAGGTTCCGGCTATTATGGCGGTGCCAACGAAACACGTAAAATCGATAACAAGACCTATTACGAATGGGATACGGCCGAGGCCATAGTGCGCGAGCTGCAGCCCAATGCCGTTATTTTTAGTGATGGCGGCCCCGATATTCGATGGGTTGGCAACGAAGAAGGATGGGCGAATGAGACCAATTGGAACATCATGCGGCGCGATGAGATATATCCTGGTTGGCCACGCTATGTAGAACTGCGTTCAGGGCATGAAGATGGCACCCATTGGTTGCCCGCCGAGGCTGACGTTTCCATTCGACCGGGTTGGTACTATCATCCGCGAGAGGACCATCAGGTCAAATCTTTACCGATTTTACTCGACATATACTACCGATCAATTGGTAGAAATGCCAACCTTCTACTTAACCTTCCTGTAGATACCCGCGGTTTGGTACACGAGGAAGATGTCAAACAATTAATGGCCCTAAAAGAACAATTGGGCAAGGATTTTGCCAATGAACTAGCACAAGGCAAAACCGTTAGTGCCTCTGATGAAAGGGGCAAAGGGGGGCATTTTGGGGCACAAAATGTAAACGATGGCAATTCGGAGACCTATTGGGCGACCAATGATAGTATTTCGCGCGCCATGATAACGATAGATTTAGGTGGGCCCACCGAGGTGAATCGAATCATTATCCAAGAATATATTCCATTGGGGCAGCGCGTCAAACGTTTTATTTTAGACGCCGAGGTCGATGGTGAATGGGTCGAAATCGACGGACAGACCACGGTCGGTTACAAGCGTATTTTGCGTTTTGATACTGTTGAGGCCACAAAAATTAGGGTGAACTTTTTAGATGCCAAAGGGCCTTTGGCCATATCGAGTATTGAATTGTACAGGGCACCGAACTTGCTGACCGAACCGGTTGCCAAAAGAAACCGAGAAGGTACCATATACTTATCGGTTCCCGATAAAAATGTTGATATACATTATACCCTTGATGGTTCAGACCCGACCAAGGAATCGAATAAGTATGAAGCGCCTTTATTGATCAGTGGGCCAACTTCGGTAAAGGCGATCAGTGTAGATCCCGATAATGGTCAACAAACGGCACCTGCTGAGTATTATTTTGATATTCCGAAAAAGGATTGGAAGGTATTTTGGACCTCTTCCGGTAATCTGGAAGATGCACATAAAATGATCGATGAAGATCCCTATACGTTTTGGGCCACTGATGAAGGTGTCAATGTACCGCAGGAAGTAATAATTGACCTAGGAAAGGTCTACGGCCTTAAAGGATTTTCGTATTGGCCGATCCAAGAGCGTTATCCCTTTGGTATAATTACAAATTATGAATTTTTGGTAAGCACCGATAACAAGAATTGGAAACCTGCCGCCAAAGGCGAGTTTGGCAATGTAGTGAACAACCGGATCGAGCAGACCGTTCATTTTGACGTTACCAAGGCGCGATATGTGAAGTTAAGAGGGGTTACGGTAGATGGTGATGATTTAAGGGCATCATTTGCCGAGATTGGCATAATTACAGTGATGGAGTAAGGTTTGATAGCTTAGGCTTACACCTATCGGTTTTAAATCAATGTGTTGAATGAAACGTAGAAATTTTGTCGCGCAGCTCGGGATGGGATCCATGACCACAATACTTCCATCGACCGTATTGTCTTTTAGACCTGGCGCAAGTCTAGGTAATTCTGCTGAAGTACTGCGTTTCGGAATTGTGGCCGACGTACACAAAGACTTGATGCCCGATGCCGATCAACGGCTGCAGAAGTTTATTGGCGAAGCGGGGCGTAAAGAAGTTGATTTTATTGTTCAACTCGGTGATTTTTGTATGGCCGATCCCAAGAACGTTCCGTTTCTTGAAATTTGGAGAGCCTTCAAGGGGCCAAAATACCATGTTTTAGGTAATCATGATATGGATAGGCATTCGAAATTTCAGGCAATGGAATTTTGGGAAATGCAAGATCCATATTATTCTTTTGATTTTCAAAACTTTCATTTTATCGTACTTGATGCAAACTTTTTATACCAAGATGGGAAGTTTGTAGATTATGATAATTCAAACTTTTATGTCGAAGATAAGTATCGCACATATATAAATAATGAGCAGATAGCATGGTTCAAAAGTGATTTGGAGGGTACCGAACTGCCAACGATCGTTTTTTCTCATCAGAGCCTATGGCATTATCAATGGGGTGTGAAGAACCGCCTTTCACTACAAAAAATATTGGAAGCCAACAGCGAAAAGGTTGTCTGTTGTATGAACGGTCACAATCATATCGACTTTCATCATCGTCAGAATGGCATAGATTATATTGAAATCAACAGTATGTCGTACCAATGGATGGAAGATAAGTATCGAAATACCGATCGTTTTCCCGAGGCATTGTACAAAGAGTATAAATGGTTGCCGAATTTGGCACCGTACATGGACCCTCTGTATGCTTTTGCCGAAATAGACCCACAGGGCACGATGCGGATAGAAGGAGTCAAAAGTCAATGGATGGCCCCGTCACCTTATGACATGGGTATGCCCAAACCTGTATATGGCTCTGAGTATTCCGCAGAAATCTCAGATTACGAATTGCGCTACCGATAGTGTATCTTCCACTAGATGGAATGATTATTTGGCCGTCCACCCTCCGTCAACGGTCAACATCGACCCGACCATATAGCTACCGGCATCACTGGCCAAGAAAAGGGCCGCTCCTTGAATTTCGCGCAGTTCGCCCCAACGCGCCAAAGCCGTTGCACCGACGATAAAGTTTTTGGCCTCGGGGGTATCCGCTATCGGAATGTTCATCTCTGTCAAAAATGGACCTGGGCATATGGCATTTACGTTAATATTGAAAGGTGCCAGTTCCAACCCTAAAGATCGGGTCAATTGTACCACGGCACCCTTGCTTGTTGCGTAGGGGGTTCGATTGGCCAACCCAACGAGGCCCAAAGTACTTGCCATATTGATGATTTTACCGCTTCCCTGTTTTTTCATTTGTGGGACCACGGCTCGGGAAACGTTCCAAGTGCCATCGACATTGACCTTCATTACTTGGTTGAATTCGTCAGGTTTCAATTCATCGATGGCTCCACGTATGTTGATTCCGGCACTATTGATCAGTATGTCCAACCGCCCAAACTCAGCTATAATATTTGAAACTACTCTTTCTACTTCGGGTAAATCGGTAACATTCGCAGCATAGGCTTTTGCCTTGATGCCATAGTCTTCGGACAATTGTCGGGCGGCTTCCTCACCTTCGTCAAGGTTTCTGTTCAATAGGGCGATATCGGCACCGGCCGACGCCATTCCGGCGGCCATTGCGTAACCGAGGCCCTTCGAGCCGCCCGTAACAAGGGCGCACCTTCCCTTTATTTCAAACTGCTTTATTCCGGGGAGTAATTCTTTCTTCATTTTATGTGTTTTGTAATTAATTCAAAAATGGTACGAAGCCTATTTTAATTCGTCTTGTATATGGAAAAAGTACATTAAACTTCAAAAATTTGACTATTTGAACCCTAAGTGTCGTTTCGCGTATTCCAATGAAGTGCGATTGTTCTCGACTTCCAATCGTAATTGCTCATCGCTGGGCTTGTTAGACACGGTGGGCAAGGGTTCTTTGGTCTTGATACTTCTTATACCGCGAAGGTATTTTCCCAGGTCCCGTGCAGAGATTTGGTCGAAAGTCGCCCAATACTTTTCGGTAAGACAGGGAATTTTCAGCGGATCTCGGGTAATCATTTCAAGGTTGAACCGAATATCGGGGTTATGTTTTTTGATGTTCTTTATCATACCCTCGATATCGAGATAGCCATCCCCCAAATTGACCTCCGATAATAAGAAGCCGTCTTCATATTCTTCTACGGCCATATCTTTTAGGTGCACGGAAATGGAATATGGGGCCAATACTTCGACCACGTGCATAGGGTCTTCCAAAAGTGAGATATTGTTTCCGGTATCCAAGGTAACCCCGATCCATTCACTGCCCAAGCCGTTCAATATTTTGACAAATTCATTGGCCCGCCAGTCCTTGTGGTTCTCGACGGCCAATTTCACCCGATGTTTTCGCATGATGGGTTCTGCCCTTTGCATTTCTAGAATAGATGCTGCCTTGAATTTCAAAAAATCTTCCATTGAATCAAAGGTTTCGTACCGTCTGCCCGAAAGGCACGCCGTTCTGAAAATCTCGATTCCCGTTTCCTTTGCATTTCTTACTTCTTCCTCAAAACGTGCGACATCATCATCTGATTTGGGCAAACGAATCTGTGCCTCTAAAAAAATATCAAGTTCTTCCTTGCGCTTTCTCACCTTCTTCGCGAACGTGGCGTTCCATCCCCCGACGCCGGTCTGAACACCACCAAACCCCAGTGAGGCACAGTGATCTATTATTTCCATCGCATTGGCGAAAGGAGGGTAAAGTTTACTTTCGATATTTCTGTACCGTCTCATCATATAGGAGGCATCGGCCACACCGAACCTCATTTCTGCAAATGTTGGTGAAAGATGGGGAAGGGCCGGCATGGTGGCAAGCAAAGCCGTTGCAGAGGAATTCTTAATAAACGTCCTTCGTCTCATTTTCGATATTTCAACGGTTTTTCAAATAAACGCTATTAAATGTAGCAAAAGATTATCAGATCTACGGACAATTCACATAAATCATCGGATATGTAAAAAATTAGCAAGATTTCGATTTTGTAAACTCCTTTAAAGATGATACCTTGATTTCCGAATTTCCATAAGTCGATTTGTGGAAGTCGATGATTTATTTTATGGAAGAAAAAAAAGACAAAAAACTGAGAAGCGCCGATTGGTTTAGTCCTGAAGACCCAAAATCTGCCTTTATCCATCGTTCCTGGATGCGCAATCAAGGATTGCCTACCGACTATTTTGAGGGTCGCCCGGTAATCGGAATATGTAATACGTGGTCCGAACTTACCCCTTGCAATGCCCATTTACGGGATTTTGCCGAGTTTGTCAAGAAAGGCGTGCTTGAAGCGGGCGGAGTTCCTTATGAATTTCCGGTGACCAGTTGTGGGGAGATATTGATGCGGCCAACGGCCATGCTCTTTCGAAATTTGGCAAGTATGGATACCGAAGAGAGTATACGCGCCAATCCGTTGGATGGTATTGTACTTTTGACCGGCTGCGACAAGACTACGCCCTCTACCGTAATGGGGGCCTGTAGCGTAGACTTGCCCACTATCGTGGTGCCCGGTGGGCCAATGTTGAACGGAAAATATAAGGGAGAGCGTATCGGTTCGGGTACTTTTGTCTGGCAGTTGAAAGATAAGATCAAAAATGAGGGCTTTACGCCCGAAGACCAGATCGAGGCCGAAATTTGTTCGGCTCGAAGTGCCGGACATTGCATGACCATGGGTACCGCATCTACGATGGCCTGTATGGTCGAGTCTTTAGGACTCACACTTCCGGGAGCCGCGGCGATTCCGGCGGTCGATTCGCGTAAAAAGGTGATGGCGCAACTCTCGGGCAGGCGAATCGTCGAAATGGTCAAAGAAGATCTTAAGATATCAAAAATATTGACCAAAGAGGCTTTTGAAAACTCCATTAAGGTGAACGCCGCAGTGGGGGGCTCCACAAACTTCATCATTCACTTACTTGCCATTGCGGGCAGGGTGGGGGTCAAGTTGAATCTTAAGGAATTCGATACCCTGGGAAGCAAGATTCCGCTTTTGGTCAACCTGATGCCTTCGGGGTCTTACCTGATGGAAGATTTTTTCGATGCCGGTGGATTACCCGTGGTCATCAACGAGATGAAGGAACACCTGCATCACAATGTCATCACGGTAAACGGCAAATCATTGGTCGACAATAACGACGGCGCGGAATGCTATAACGATGAAGTCATCGCGACCCTTGAGAAACCTTTTATGGAAGAAGCCGGGATTGCCGTTCTTTATGGAAATCTTTGTGAAAATGGCGCTGTAATCAAACCATCCGCGGCAACTCCAGAACTTATGACCCATAAGGGTAAGGCGGTTGTTTTTGAGACCATCGAGGAATTTTTACAGACCGTTGATGATCCTGATCTTGAGATTGACGAGAACAGTGTAATGGTACTCAAAGGGGTCGGACCCGTAGGGTACCCCGGTATGGCTGAGGTCGGTAACATGGATCTTCCCGAAAAATTATTAAAAAAAGGAATCAAGGATATCGTGCGCATTTCGGATGGCCGCATGAGCGGTACCGCTTTTGGTACCGTCGTTCTACATGTTTCACCAGAATCGTCGGTGGGTGGGGTATTGGCATTGGTGAAATCTGGAGACACCATCATATTGGACGTCCCCAATCGTAAACTCCATTTAGATGTCGATGAAACCGAGCTAAAAAAACGAAAGGCGGAATGGGTTCCGCCGAAACCCCCGGTGGATAGGGGCTATACAAGTCTATATACAAGAACCGTTCAACAGTCGCATCTGGGTGCCGATCTCGATTTCCTTGTCGGCAAATCAAGTTCTAAGGTGACGCGCGACGCACATTAAAAACCAACCTATGTTAGCCATTTTATTACTAGTATTAAGTGTACTCTTTATTATTCTTTTGACCGTCAAGTGGAAGGTACATCCGTTTTTGGCACTTCTCGGAGCAGCACTGTTCTTTGCACTTTTTTCGGGAATGGGATTGGATACCATTGTTCAATTGGTCAATGACGGATTCGGGATTACATTGGGAAAAATCGGCATCGTTATCATCTTGGGTGTCATCATCGGTGCCTTTTTAGAGCATTCTGGCGGTGCCTATAAACTGGCTGAAGTGGTCTTAAGGATCATTGGTAAGAAAAGGGTCCATGAAGCCATGGGTATCGTAGGTTTCATTGTTTCGATTCCTGTATTTGCCGACAGTGGTTTCATCATTTTGAACCCGTTGAACAAAAGCTTGACAAAAAGGGCAGGCCTTTCGATCGTGGGTACCGCAACGGCCCTGATTTTAGGTTTGATGATAACCCATGTGTTGGTGCCGCCGACCCCTGGACCCATAGCCGCCGCCGGAATTATCGGGGCCGATGTGGGGTTGGTCATGCTGGTAGGGCTGGTGGTCGGTCTGTTGTCATTGATCGTTGCCGTTGTCTACTGTAAAAAAGTGGGACAGAAAACGTATATCGATCCCAATCCTGAAATCACCGATGAGGTCATTGCCGATAAAATGAAACAGGCCCCGAGTGCCTTCAAATCGTTTTTGCCGATATTGATACCCATTTTGCTTATCGTGGGAAAATCGATCATGGAATTTAGTTTGGTCGAGGGAGCCGAGGTATCCGGTCTCATGAAGTTTGTTTCTTTTATAGGGTCTCCCGTCATGGCTTTGATTATCGGTATGTTTTTATCCTTTCTATTGCCAAAAAAGTTTGATCAAGAAATGCTTTCCACCTCCGGGTGGGTCGGTAAGGCCCTTACCGATGCATCGAACATCATATTGATTACCGGTGCCGGTGGTATTTTTGGCACCATACTTCAGAACAGCGGAATTGCCGATGTTCTGGCCGAGGCACTTTCGGGGGCCAACCTCGGTATTTGGCTTCCGTTCCTGCTCTGTGCCGCGATCAAAACCGCTCAGGGATCATCCACGGTAGCCTTGATAACGACGGCCTCCATTGTGGCACCGTTATTAATGACCATGGGTTTTAGTACCGAAATCGATAAGGCACTTGTAGTTGCCGCGATCGGGGCGGGGGCAATGGTGGTTTCGCATGCCAACGATAGCGGCTTTTGGATTTTGACCCAATTCTCGGGTATTGATGTCAAGACGGGCTATCGCGTTTACACCTTGGGCACTTTGGTGGTCGGTATTTTTGCGGCATTGATGATATATATTGCTTCCTTCATCCTTTAGATTTTAAATGGCATGAACCATCGAATAGTACCGAAACCGAGATTGTCAGTATTCATATTGTTCGGACTCGTGGTGCTGACGCTGGGTTGTGCAGATGAAATAGAGCCTTCCCCTCCCTTAACGCCCGAAGAAGCATTGGCATCTTTCGTGCTAGCCGATGACAACCTTCAAATTGAATTGGTGGCTTCAGAGCCCTTGGTCCAAGACCCGGTGGCAATGACGTTTGATGAAGCCGGTAGGTTATGGGTGGTCGAAATGCTTGGTTTTATGACCGATATCGACGGTACCGATGAGCAAGCCCGAACAGGTAGGGTATCCGTATTATTCGATGACGATGGCGATGGTAAGATGGACAGGGGCAGTATTTTTTTGGACAGTCTGGTGCTACCTCGCGCAATTGCCCTGGTCAAGGGTGGCATTCTGGTTTCGGAAAATATTCCCCTATGGTATGCACAGGATACCGACGGTGATTTTAAGGCCGATTCAAAAGTTCTTATCGATTCGACCTATGGGGGTTCGGGTATGCCCGAACATTCCGCGAACGGACTCTGGCGCGGGTTGGATAATTGGCTCTATAATGCCAAATCAAAATATCGCTATAAGCGGGTTGGCGATAAATGGATCAAGGACGAGACCGAGTTTCGGGGCCAATGGGGTATCGTACATGACGATGCCGGTCGTTTGTTCTACAATTACAACTGGTCACAGCTTCATGGTGACCTGGTGCCACCCAACGCACTGCTGCGCAACAAGAACCACACACCCTCCAGCGGTATTGACCATGGGTTGACCTTGGAACGGGAAATATTCCCCATTCGAAGCAATACGGCGGTCAATCGCGGTTATGTGCCGGGCACTCTGGATGCACAAGGACGTTTATTGGAATTTGCATCGGCCTGTGGCCCTTTGGTGTACAGGGGCAATGGCCTACCGGATAATTATAACGGAAATGCCTTTGTATGTGAGCCTACGGCAAATTTGATCAAGCGGAACACGATTATCGAAGAAGGTTTTATGTTGAGTGCCAAAGGGATTTATGATGATCGGGAGTTTTTGGCATCGACCGATGAACGCTTTAGGCCCATTTCCATGGCTTCCGGCCCTGACGGCGCCCTGTATGTTGTCGATATGTACAAAGGCATCATTCAGCACGGCCCCTATATGAGCGATTACCTCAGACAAGTGACTTTGGAACGAAAGCTTGACAAACCCATCCATATGGGCAGGATCTGGCGGATAACCAAAAAGGGAAATACCGATAATAAAATTCCTGATTTGTCCGAGGCGGATTCCAAGGAATTGGTAGCATTATTGGGAAATCGTAATGGTTGGATCCGTGATACCGCCCAACGAATATTGGTGCAAAAAGGCGATTTGATAGCCGATGACTTGGAGGAAGTTCTGGAAAATGGAAATCCCCTGGCGCAATTACACGCCCTATGGACTTTGGAGGGCTTGGGGCTCATAACGCCCGAAGTATTACTGCCTGTTTTGGATACCGGCGACCCAAGAGTGACGGCGACCGCATTGAGATTAATGGAGAACATGGAGTCGAACCACGTCGATGTGAAAAGGGAGTTGGAAAAATTCTCGGTAGACCGTTATGAAAAAGCCCATCCTTATTTGCAAATGCAGATGGTACTTGCGAGCCACAGAGTCGATTCAAAAACGGCCCTCGAGACCTCAAAAAAGTTTTTAGCACGTTTCGGTCATTTACCGGTCGCACGAGATGTGGTGATGAGTTCTCTGCAAGATCGTGAACTTGAGATGCTTACAAGTATTTTGCAAAACGGGGCATGGGAAAAATACGACCAAAAGAATGAGATTTTTGTGGAAATGTTGGCAACGGCAATTGCCAACAGTGAAAAAAAGTCCGATTTCACTGTGTTGTTGAAGATTGCCGAAGGCAATGAACATGAGGAACCTGAATGGTTGGCACCGGCCGTGGTAAATGGTATCTTGAACGCTCGGGGGCACAATGATTCGGGTAAGATCTTGCTTGATTCAGAGGCCGCAGTATTAAGGCGAAAAGGTGTTTCAGAGGCCCTTTACAAAAAGTTGGCATGGCCCGGAAAGCCAAAGGAAGAAGTTGTCGAAGCTACGGGTTTTGAAGTCGACAGTGACATATATGCCACGGGCAGACAAAAATACCTGAACCTTTGTGCAAATTGTCACGGCACCCAAGGGGAGGGTATGAAACGTTTTGCACCACCCTTGAAAGGTTCTGAATGGGTTTTGGGGGAACAATACAAATTGGCCATGATTCTATTGCACGGTATGGAAGGTCCGGTAACGGTCAAAGGAAAACTTTATGATATTCCCGATATTTTACCGAGCATGCCCTCGTTCTCCACCTTGCAAAATGAAGATATTGCGGCCATTGCCACATACATAAGAAATTCATGGGGCAATTCTGCAAGTCCATTGGAAAGCAGGACCGTGGGCGGTATACGTTTTCGAACCCAGGGTCAGATCACACCATGGAAGGCAAGTGAACTCGACACTTTACGTTTTAATATCGATTTATAGTAAAACTCCTCCATTAGAGCGGTATCTCGCGGTACAAGACCTTCATGATAAAGAATATTGTCATGGCTATCACCAAGCAGCTAAGGGCGGCGATGGTATCTTCCCTTTCAAGACGATTTTTTAGTTTAAAATATAGAGTCTTCATAGAAAAAATTTTTCCTACAAAGTTCGATACGGATTAAGTTTTTTGAATAAGAAATCGGTAAAGGCTAGTAAACTTGGTTTAAAAGTATATAGGGTTTTACTTAACGAATAATACTATGTATTGGTCGATCAATTGCAGAAGACTAGGATTTTTTTTGGTCGGCAATACCATAAATGTTAAAAATACCCGCCTATTTAGGCGTTTTGTTGCCTACATTTTCTTGGCTATTGCGCTGATCGTTATCCGTTTGAATAACAGACATAAAAATCCGACCAACTAGCATTAGAAGTGCAAAAAGAAATAATAGTAATATACCTTGATCGTTCGTGAAGTTCTCTATCCCCATATTAGAAATCCATTAAATATTGAAACCTGGCCACAAGATTCTTTCGGATCTTGGCCAAAGCCATTATATAACAATAATTCGTGTGGGGTAATTAATAAAGAAAAAATGAAAATAGGGAAAAGGAACTTAATTTCCAAAATCATTTCCCAAATAAAGAAAAGGTTTCAAAATCTAGCACCTGCAGGTTCAAAATTTGGCCCATCGATCTTGAGGTTACAAACCCCTTACTTCGCAAGCTCGCAATTTCCCCCCGGACTCACGACCATGCTCCATAAAGGGTTTTAGCTAATGGTTTATTTTTTGTTGGGCATGATTTTCTTCAATAAAAGGGCGCTATTCTTATGATATTTAAGGTTGAGCATCAGTAAATGATCCAGTTCGATCTTGGTGAGGCCAAAATGGTTACGAACATACTCCAGTTGCTTTTGGCTAAAGCCTTCGCCCCAAGATTGCCTCAACACATCGCTATTCTGATTCATGTAATGGTTTATTGCCATAAAACTAGTGCGGGGTCATTTTGGGCACAATACCTATTGATGGGTATTTCGAATAGTTTTTTGTAAGAAAAAATGTACACATTGCAGCAAGCCGTATTTTTTGGAATAAAAATCTTTACGGCCGATGGGAAGAAAACTGTTAAAAGTTTTTAGATTTAGAGGAAAGACGAGTTGAGCATCTAAAATACCTATCAATGGGGATTTCTTGAAAATTATTATTCCATCAAATTTGACCGAACCAAGAAAAAAAATAAAAAATGGAAACCAAAGAACTTAAAAATTTTAAGAAAATCTCCCTAAATGTTGTACTGACCGACCCAGATAGATATCAATTAATTTATGCAAGTCAATTATACAGCACTTTTTTTGGCGTAGCCGGAAAATTCAAGGTAGAAAATGATAAATTGAAGGAGATTGACATATCACTTGTAAACTACAAGGGTGCCTATAATTTGGGTTTGCTTCAAAAAACTGAGGATTCGTGGAATTGCCAAAATGGCGTTAATGGCCAATTATGCCTTCATATCAAGGCAAATGGGGGGCTACATGGTCACAGAACAAATCAAAATATAAAGGTGAAGTGCGACACTGATATTAAAAATCTGAAGGATATGATGGTCAGCCGTGAGCTATACCCTATCTATGATAATATACCTTCTGACTTTGAAGAACACCTACATCACCCTATGTTCGATTCAGAATTCTATGAACGTGATGGAATAGCGATTAGGAAAAGAGATAGGCTTGACAATCAATTTAAACCTAACACTGTGGGCAAATGCAAAAATTCATTGGTTTACTTTCTAAAGTAAATCTTAGAAAAGCTTACATATTTCTAGTTTTGTGCGTGCCAGGTCTGTGTTTTTCAAATTCAGATCTGGAGCTTTTTTTTCGTTGCCTTAAAGTGATGGATTACGAATGCGCTTCCCATAAAATCGAAATTCAACGAGACGAAGAACTTTCGAACCCTATTGAGGTACTTTTGAAAATAGTGCAGTTTCAAGAGTCTCAACACTTTGATCAAGGTTTACCGAAAACTTCTTCAATTGACAGCACGATTACACATTTGATCATTGGGCATAATGAGCTATTAAAAGAAAATTATTCCTCCATAAAATCATATGAAGCCTTTTCACGTGCCCTGAACATTTCGAATACCATTGGTAACAAAGAACTTACCAAATTTTGTATTATTAGTATCCTTCAACTGCTTCGCAAAGAAATTTTTATCGGAAGTCGTCAATTTGAAATATATCTCAATCAATTTAGAGATTTGATAGACAGTAGGGATGATGAAATCATTTTGGCCTATTTTGATGTGGTCTTTTCCTCAAAGGAAAATGAAGATTTGACCGTTGACGAAGGATATGCAAAAAAAATGGAAAAGCTGGACATGTATTTCGAGCACTTGCCGAGAACGCACCCCTATTTTCCATATTACGCATATGAGAAAGGGGCCCAGTTTAAATTGGGCGATGCGTACGGTGAGGCGACGACTTGGTTCAAGAATGCTTTGGACTATTGCGATAAACCGCATTTGAATAATTTAAAGAGTACGTTATATTGGCAGCTTTCGCATAATTATCTATTAGGTGGAAATCTGCAAAACGCTGAATTTTATTTAAGACTCTCCGAAGAATGGTCCACGGGCCTAAGGGGCCAATTCTATGACCATCGACTTAAGGCATGGATCCTGGATGCAAAAAAAGAGTTCGATTCGGCCTATTATTATTTGAACAGCTCGGTGGAACTGGAATATAAAATGGGCGCAAAGAACAATACCTTGGAAACGGCCCTTTTATCGGTAGAAAACGAGACCGAAAAATTGAAACTCGATAAACTGCAATTGGACAACCGTCGAAAAACCAACCAAAACTATTTGATAATGGCATTGGCCCTTTTAGCAATCGGAACAACTACTGCGGTCTTTCTTCAAAAAAACGCCACCAGAAAACGCCAATTGGCCGAGCAAACGGCCCTGCTCGAACAGCAAAAAGTAGCGACCCTGCTCAAAGAACAAGAACTTGTGAGTATCGACGCCATGATAGCGGGGCAGGAAAAGGAACGCCAAAAGGTCGCGAACGAACTGCACGACGACCTGGGCAGTTTGATGGCCACCGTAAAACTGCATTTTGACAACGTGAAGGTCGATGAAAAAGACCCCGCCATGAAAAAGGCGCAAGACCTGCTCGAGAAAGCCTACCAAAAGATCCGCGGTATGGCCCATGCCAAGAACTCAGGGGTGATGGCCAACCAGGGGCTGCTGCCCGCCGTACAGAAAATGGCCAAGACCATCAATGAAACCAATGCGCTGCAAGTTACCGTAGAAGATTTCGGACTTTCAGACCGTATGGAAAACTCCCTCGAGCTGACCCTTTTTCGGATCCTGCAAGAACTGGTGGCAAACATCATCAAACATGCCAAGGCCACTCGGGCCAATATCCAATTCACCCAACACGAAGATAGTTTGAACATCATTGTCGAAGACAACGGCAAGGGCTTCGATATGTCGGCCGTGCGTCGCAACGATCATGGCATGGGCCTTGGTACCATCGAAAAACGCATCGAACATTTAGAAGGTAGCTTTACGGTCGATAGCGTACCGGGCAAGGGCACCTCAATCTTAATCGATATACCCGTATGATCACCGTAACCATCGCCGAAGACCACCAAGCCCTGATCGATGGGATCCAATCGTATCTTGAGTACGAAGACGATATCACGATCGTGGGGCATGCCAATGACGGGCAACAGTTGTTGGCCATGATCGCCAAGCGGCCTCCGAACATCGTACTCTGTGACATACGAATGCCCAAGGTCGATGGCATTGAGGCTACCAAGATCATTCAAAAAGAATACCCGAATACTAAGGTTATTGCCTTTACCATGTTCGACCAAGAAGAGGCTGTACGCCAAATGCTTGATGCCGGTGCGGTAGGCTATATTCTCAAAAACTCATCGTTGCAGGTGGTGTTAGAAGCCATCAGAACGGTGGCCGGGGGCAAGACCTATTTCGACAAAAAGATCCATTTGCCCACGGGCGAAAAGAACCGATCCAAAAGTGTGCTCTCTTCGCGTGAGCGCGAAATACTGTTGTTGATCGCGCGCGGCAAGACCTCGCATGAAATCGCTGATGAACTCTTTATCGGTAAAAGCACCGTCGATACACACCGCAAGAACATGATCCGTAAACTGGGGTTGAGTGGGGCGGGGGAGTTGCTTCGGTATGCGTTGGAGAAAAAGTATGAGTTTTAGTAAACACTTCAATTTTTAAAATACACAATGGAGCTAGGCTCCATTTTTAGTTTGCAAACCTTTTATTTTCAAGTATTTAGTTAAAAATACCTATTTGTGGGGATGGTTTGATAAAAAATCTCTATTTATTTTTAGTAAAATATTATTGACATGAAAATTGTACAGCAGATTAATTTATCCATTTGTTTTTTGGTAACACTTTTTAGTTTAGAGATGGGTCAGGCACAATCGAAAGTAATCACCGCAGGTGAAGTAATTTCTGAAGTAAACAAATCTATTAATGAGAGCAAAGCAATCATTCAAGAATCTAATTTGCCTGATTTGAAGACCGTTGAAATTGTTTTGGAAACGACGCATAAAAAAATTAATGATGGGTCAATTAAAATATTGGTATTCACCTTCGGGAAAAAGAGGGAAAAGAAGGCAACAAAAAAGATGACTTTTGTTTTTGAGCCAAAAGCAGAAGCTAAAGAATTAGGCTTTACCGATTCACTCTCCAAAGCATTGAGCGATGCTATCGTTCAAGCTGCGGAAGCCTTAAAAACCATCAATGACGACGGCAATATTTTGAAACCAAAATCTACCACTATAGAGTTAGGGTTTTACATAACTGATTCCAAAACAGGTGGTCTGTCATGGGATGTTCTGCCAATTTCGGGAAGTGTAACCGGTAAATTCGATAGATCTAGAACAGGATTCCATTCGGTAAAGCTTGTATTTGGAAACAAGTAGCACTTCTAGAGCTTGGAATGAGAACCTATTTTAGGTCGGTTTTATTTTTTTTTGACACTTAGATTGCTCTTTCTTGATATAAATGTTCTTGAAATCCGATAAAGGTTTCTCTAATCGACTTTATATCTCCTAATTCCCTCTTAGCATCTGCAATCGCTTTGTATTTTAGTTCCAATAAGTCAGGAAGTTTAGAATCATCCAATTCGTTAACGCCTTCTTTTACATACTGCTCCAATACAAAATTCAAGAACTCTTGTTGTTTCTGATTGTAGTCGTTCAACTGAATTTTTGCTCTTGTTGCACGTTCTAATCTCGGTACAAGGTCTTTGTGATAAGCTACATAACTCAATACATCAAAAAGGTCGCTATCTTCTCCGTGTATCAAGTTTCTCAAATCTTCCAATTTCGAATTTGTATATCCTTTTTCGCTTAATTCAGTCAACAGTTTTTTTCTTGTACTTGGCAAACTCCAAATCTTGCGTAATTCGCTTTCGCTTTTGAAGAATTCAGGTAAGTCGCCAAACAGTTGTTCTATAAATTCCGCTGACGAAATTGGTTTTCCTGTTGGACTCCAAAAAGACGTTTTTATCATTGAATCAATTTCCCGCACTTTATTGTGCGACAACTTAACCTTAATCATTTGCCTTGGTGGTGTTTCACAAACACAAGGAATATTATCACATTCAGGACAAGGTTCTGGTTCAGGTCGTTCACAAACGCATGGTCTTTCACCACAAATATTACAAGGTCTTGGTGTTCCTCCGCGTGTTGGTGGCTCAGGTTCTAATGGCTCACCATCCCATTCTGGGTCTTGAAAATGATTGTGAGCATTTACAAAATCAAAAATTGTGAAATAGTCTTTGCCATCAAAAAGGCGAGTTCCTCTACCAACTATTTGTTTAAACTCTACCATTGAATTTACAGGACGCATCAAAACAATGTTTCTAATTTCAGGTGCATCAACTCCTGTACTCAATTTTTGAGAAGTCGTTAAAATGGTTGGAATACTCTTTTCGTTGTCTTGAAAGTCTCTTAAATGTTGCTCTCCAATTTTTCCGTCATCTGCGGTAACTCTGTGGCAGTAGTTCGTATTCCTGCTTGTTGCATACTGATTTATTAAATCTCTAACTGCTGCTGCATGAATTTGAGTAGCACAGAAAACCAATGTTTTCTGATTTTGATTGATCAAATCCATAAAGAGTTTTACTCGATATTCTTCTCTTGCTTTTATCTCAATAATTCTATTGAAATCGGCTTCTGTATATTTTCGTCCTTCTTCAATTTCGCCTTCCACTTCATCATCAGAAGTATAGGTGTAATCGTCAATGGTCGTGTCAATTTCTTTGACTTTGAAAGGCGTTAAAAAACCGTCATTGATTCCATCTTTCAGTTTGTAGCTGTAAACTGGGTCACCAAAATAGTCGTAAGTATCTCCGTTTACATCTCTTTTTGGTGTAGCTGTTAATCCCAATTGAACAGCAGGCGAGAAGTAGTCCATAATGGCTCTCCAAGAACTTTCGTCATTGGCTCCACCTCTATGGCACTCGTCAATGATTATAAAATCGAAAAAATCTGCTGGATATTCTCCAAAGTATGGCGAATCATTAGGACCGCTCATAAAGGTTTGGAAAATGGTAAAAAAGATACTTCCGTTTTTAGGTATGCGACCTTTCTTTTTTATTTCAGAAGGCCGTATCCGAACTAATGCATCTTCATCAAACGCATTGAACGAGTTAAATGCTTGGTCTGCTAAAATATTACGGTCTGCCAAAAACAAAATTCTTGGTGCTCTGCTTGCATCACGTCTTAAATTCCATTTGGCATGAAATAACTTCCAAGCAATTTGAAAGGCTATGGCTGTTTTTTCTGTTCCTGTGGCTAATGTGAGTAAGATTCTATCCTTTTTCTCTGAAATAGCTTCTAAAACTTTGGCAATCGCATTTTGTTGGTAGTATCTCGGTTGCCAAGTTCCGCCTCTGTCTTCAAATGGAATGGCAAACAAACGTTCTTTCCAATTGGCAATTTCAATTTTGTAATCTTCTTTTGGTGTTGGGTAGGTCATTTCCCAAAGTTCATCAGGTGTTGGATATTTTGATACATCACCTTCTGTACCTTCTTGCATGTCCACACCGTAAACCTGCAAACCATTGGTACAATAGGTAAACCTAATATTTAAACGTTCAGCATAATCTTTGGCTTGCTCTAAACCTTGTGTGTAATAGTCACCTCGTTTTTTGGCTTCAACAATTCCAATACGTCTGTTTTTGTACTCCAACACATAATCTGCAAACAAAGGTGTGGCGCGTCTATTTTGACCAATGAGACGACCTTTAGTAATAGGAAACTCCAAACGCAAACGACTGCCTTCTACAATACCCCAACCTGCCTCACGCAAAGCAGGTTCTATTAAATCGTGTTTGGTTTGTGCTTCGTTCATTTGTTTGCATTGTAGCTCCAGAGGAGCTTGATATTAATAGCTATTATAATGTTATTTTATAAGCTCCATAGGAGCGGTATTAATTATCCGTAAAAATATAATCCAATTTATAATCAATTTCATAAGCCTTTAGGAAATCAATATATTCTTCTTTAAATGTTTTTACGCTATGATGTTTTTCTTGATTCTTAATATAGTTTATAACATCATTGACTCCAGATTGGCTTACCGTAAATGCTCCAAAACCGGTTTGCCATTCAAATCTTCCTTTTACAAGCTGTTTCTCATTAATCCATTTTGATGAATTTGCTTTTACATCTCTAACTAAATCGGATAGATTACATGTTGGTTTTGTTCCAATCAATAAATGAACATGATTTGGCATGCCATTGATAATCATTAGTTTTTGATTTTTATTGGAGATTATTCCCGAAATGTATTTGTATAATTCCGATTTCCATTTTGTGGCAATAAGATTACCTCTACCTTTTACGGCAAAAACAATATGAAAATATAATTGTGTATAGGTATTTGCCATTTTAATATTTCGCTCCTCCGGAGCTTAAATTTGATACGTTGTAATTTTCTGCTATTAGTATTTTGCCACGCTGTGGCATTCGTATTTCTTGCTCTTTTTGTGCTAGTCGTTTTTCATTGATGGCATAACCATCTACTAAATATTGTTTTAAAACACTATTTGCCCATATTCTAAAAGCAGTACCTTGCTTAGAATTTACCCTGTAGCCAACAGATAAAATAGCATCGAGATTAAAAAAATCTACTTGATAGGTTTTACCATCAGAAGCAGTTGTTGCGTTTTTTGCAACAACTGAATTTCTTTGTAATTCTTTGGTTTTGAAAATGTTGTTTAAATGTCTGGAAATAATGGATTTATCCCTATCAAATAACGTAGCTATTTGGTTAAGATTGAGCCAAACAGTATCCTTTTCTAACTGAACTGAAACTTCAATTTGATTGGTATCGGATTTATATATAACTATTTCGCTCATATTTTTACTTATTCAACTTGTGCCATTTTTACAGGAGTTGCTTTATTTCATTATCAATTCTTCATTATCCATTATCAATTGTTTTGTCAACTCACCCGAAAATGCTTTCTGTAAAATGGATTTTTTGAGTTCTTCGAGGTTTGCGTGTTTTTGGTTGTAGTGTTCTTCAAGGTTTTTCAATTCTAAATTTAAATTTTCTATAATATCATAGAATCTTTCTTGTTCCTCAAAGGAAGGATAATTTATTATCTGCTTTTTAAATAATTTATGTGTAATATCGGGCTGTGCTGCTTTTGAAGCTAAACCAATGATAATATTTGTAAAAGCTTCATGTTGTAACCACCAAAAAAGGTAATTTTTTGAAAGTTCTGGAATTGGTTCTACTTTAAATGAGTTGTTATGTAATATGCCTTGCCTGTTTCTGAAAACTAATCCTAAAGAGCCTGTTCTTGTATAAATTAAATCTCCAATATTTACCTTTGATTTTTCAGGATACCCTGTTTCAGAAACATACTGCTCTTCTGTATTGTTTTTTAAATCTTTAATTCTTAATAAAGGTAAATCACTTTTCTCTACAAGTAAATGTTTTGTTTTTGCATTTATAGCCAAACCTTGATTTAATTCACAAACCTCTCCCAAACTCTTCTCCTCCCAACCATCACCATCTTGCCCTGAGCTTGTCGAAGGGTGGCTAAAAATTTCATTGAGTTTAGACTGAAACAACTCCTTCGCATTTTCAATGTTTTTCTCAATATTGGCTTGGGCTTGGTCTATGGCTGCAAAGGCTTTATCGAGTAGGGCTACGATTTGTTTTTGTTCGGGAAGAGTTGGGATTGGGATTTGCAGATTGCCTAACTTCTTAGCATTAAAACCGCCTTGAGCACTGCCAGATATTCCAGCTTCTACAACTTTCCAATATGAATCAGATTGAAAAAATAGATATAAAAATTCAGGTAATATTTTTTCTATTTCTGTTTGAACTCTAATCAAATAGGAGGCAAAAACTGCTTTAGGAGGAGATTTAATTAAATAACTTTTACCCGTTGTAGCTCCAGTTCGAGCAAAAACTATGTCTCCATACTTCAATTCATATTTTTGAAAATCATCTAATTTTGGACAAGTAGGAACTGTACTCCAATCGACATTTCCATCTTGAATATCAGTTATTCTTAAATATCTAATTCCATTTTAAACATTTTTTGTTTTTGCTGTATGACCATACATTATCTTGGAAATATCCCCCAACTTTTTCATTTCCCAACCTTCCCTCATATCAACTCTTTAATTTGGTTAATAATACTAACAGAAGCCGTTTCCAACTTAGAAAACGCAAACCATTTTTTACCCAAGTCTTTAAGGCTTGCACCTATGTGATAGACTTCGGTTTCATCAATTATTATAAAGCGGTCATGTGCTTTAGCAAACGGTATGGTTTTAAAAGTTGGGTATTGTGTATTAGCCTTATCTATATCTAACTGCAATTTTTTGCTAATGGTTTTACTTAATAAAGTTACCGCCACGTTTTTGTGTTTTTTGGTGAGCTGGGTAATTACGGTATCGTCTATATAGTTATCTATAAGCACAATACTGCTTTTTGCTTTTTTAATCAACCCATTTACAAAATCGTAAGCATCGTAGGTTTGTCCGTTAAAGAAAATGCCTTGTTTGTCTTTTATGCTTGGTGCTTCTAATGCTTTAAAAACTTGCTCAAATTTTTGGTTGGTTTCTAGTTTATGTTGTGTAAAATCTGATGATAGTTGTAATAATTGCTGGTGGTTGCCAATGGTTTTTCGCATTTGTACAAAAGCATTCATTATTTGTATGCTTACTTGTATGGCCACTTTACTACGCAAAACAGCCGAAAGCATACTTACACCCTGCTCGGTAAATGCATAAGGGTTGTTGCTAGAATGTTTTAATTTTTTAAACCGGTCGCAATTTGCGACCAGTTCATTTTTCTCATTGTTAGAAAGTTGAAATCTAAATTCTTTAGGAAAACGCTCTATGTTTCTTTTTACCTGCTCATTTAATCTCTTTACTTCCACTTCGTACATTTCAGCCAAATCACTATCAAGCATTACTTGTTCGCCTCGGAACGTAAAAATTCTATTTTCTATCAAAATTAAATTACTCATATTAGCTCCTTAATCTGATTTATAATTTTAATCGTTTCCTTGTCAAGATTCTCCATTTCCTCCAAAATCTCTCTAGGACTTCTCAATGGTGCTTCTTCTGGTGTGTTTGGGTTTTTAGGCGAAAGGTCGAGCGTGTTTTCGTCTAAATCGTTCACATTAAAGAGCCACGATTTTTCAGTCTCCGTTTGTGTTTTGCTCATTGCCACAAACTCTTCCATATCGGTATCATTCAAAGGATTGGTTTTTCCCATGTTTCTACCTGCATCTAATTGGTAATACCAAATGTTTTTGGTGGGTTCGCCTTTTTGGAAGAACAAGACTACTGTTTTTACACCTGCACCTGTAAATGTACCTGCTGGCTGTCTAAAATGGTATGCAGGTTACAACTTTCCAATAAGTGCTTACGCAATGAAATAGAAGCGTTATCGGCATTACTTAAAAAGGTGTTTTTGATAACGATAGCGGCTCGTCCGCCTGTCTTTAAACTTTTGATAAAGTGCTGTAAAAACAGCGAAGCGGTTTCTCCTGTTTTTATGTCAAAGTTTTGTTGTACTTCTTTTCGTTCTTTCCCTCCAAAGGGTGGGTTGGCAAGAATCACATGGTAACGATTTTTCTCTTGAATATCTCGTATATTCTCGCCAAGCGTATTCATGTGAATCAAGTTTGGTGCTTCTATGCCATGAAGTATCATGTTCATGATTCCAATCACATACGCCAGGTTTTTTTTCTCTTTTCCGTAAAGTGTTTCTTCTTGCAGCGTTTTCAGATTGTCGGTGGTTTTCTCCATACGCTCATACAAATACTCGTATGCTTCGCATAAGAAACCACAAGAACCTGCTGCACCATCATAGATTTTTTCTCCAATTTGTGGGTCAACAACATTAATCATGGCACGAATGAGCGGTCTTGGTGTGTAATATTGTCCACCATTTCGACCTGCATTTCCCATGTTTTTAATCTTGCTTTCGTACAAGTGACTCAACTCATGTTTGTCAGTTGAAGCACGGAAAGGCAGTTCGTCAGCGTATTCCAAAATCTCACGTAGGTTGTAACCACTTTGGATTTTGTTTTTTAGTTCAGAGAAGATTTCACCAATCTTGTATTCTATGGTTTTTGGGTTGTCGGCTTTTTGTTTGAATTCCGCCAAGTACGGAAACAACTTGTTGTCTACAAACTGAACTAAATCGGGTCCTGTCATAGCTTTGTGGTGGTCGAGTTTTCCGTCTGGTCCTTTTGGCATTGCCCAATTTGGCCAACGGTATGCCGAATCCAAAATGAAGTTGTAATCTTCTCCACGCAGTTCTGCTTCGTCTGCTTTGTCTTGTTCTAATTCGTCCAAGTAGCGTAAGAACATCACCCAAGAGGTTTGTCCTATGTAATCTAATTCGCTGTCTGCTCCTGAATCTTTGTAGAGCAGGTCATCTATGTTTTTAAAAGTTTGTTCAAAATTCATTGATCAATGTGAATTAATAACGGGGAAAAGTCAACGTTCAAGCCAAAATAAACATTCTTGATAGAAGAAAAAACTGACGTTATAAATAATCGGTCAGCTCGGGTTTTTATCGGTCATCGCCATACGATAGTCGCTCACGAATCTCCCCGTTTTCACGGTGAATGATAACATCGGCCTTGTATTTTCGGGCCAAGCGTTTAGCCTTGTCAATGGTCGTAATTTGTTTACGGTGCTTGCTGGTGATCCGTTGGTTGCCCTCGCGCCGCACGGCCCAACCGTCTTCATAAGGCACTACATGTTGGTGCCAGGTGCGGCCCCGTTTGTTGCGTTGTGCGCTGTTGAAAAAGACTTCGATAAGCTCTATTAGGGTGCGCAGCCAAGATTTTTGGTTTGACATAGAAGGGGTGTATGGGTTACTAAGATAAGGGTATTCGATGATTCATTCGACTGACCTTTGGTTGCCGAACGCAATTCCAGAACCGGACTTCAAATACGGCCCGAAAACAAGGGCTTTTTGTTTTTTTCGAAAATATGAAAGATGTACCAGTTCAACAGGTAATTTGTCTTTGGTAAAATGTACTTGGCCATTTTGATGGGCTTCAAGGCGTTGCGAAAGATTCGCGGAAAACCCGGTATAATATTGACCATTGGCACATTTTAGAATGTAGACGGCGTATGGAAGGGTCATGATTGATTGGTTTGTAGGGAAGATAGTGGTTCTCCTTCGCTTTTCGCTTCGCTCAAAGCTTCGGGGAATGAAGATTGTGGACCGGTGTCCACCGTAGCTCCCCGGATCAAGACTCAAATGGTCTGGATGAGAGTAAGCCAATGGTAATTGAAAAGCTCCCCTTCGCACGAGGCTTCGGAGGGCGTAGGTGGAGCCGTAGGGATTAACTTCGTTCCTCCCTCCGAACCAATGTTGCAAATAAGAAACCACGAAGCAGAAGCTTCTAGTTTTGTATTTTATTCACTTACAAAACTCCGTTTTGACATTTCATAAAAACAAAACCACGCCTTGGCGTGGTTTCTTGAGTGTCGTGGAGCCGGAGGGATTCGAACCCTCGTCCAAACAAGCAACGTCAGTGCTTTCTACATGCTTAGTATCTGCTTGGTTTTCGATGCACACCTGACCAGAAACCGCCTAATGTGCACTTAGCTTCTTAAGGTTTTAGAGGTACCGCCAAAGCGAACTGATACCCTTGTGTTGACTTTTATGGTGCTCCTAAATGAATCGCCGTCAACAAGGGCTATTCAGGAACATCTCGCTTCTCCGCCTAGCGGAGACGAGGCTAAATCTTACTATAATTCAGATTAAGCGGCAAGAGCGTAATTATTATCGCCAATTAAAAGTGTGAAGTATGATATTAACGAGCTGTACCCCAGCGCTCGACATGCTTACATTGCCATTGGTCTCGCTGTCAAAACCAGTCGGCCCCTTCAATGAGTTAGATTAGCAATACTAATCGTAAACGAATTGAACCCTGAGTACTTCGTCCATGCTCAGCATAAACTGCGCCGAAGGGACTAACTCAAATGTGCAATTCTCCCATGATTTTTTTCAAAGATCTTGGCGTTCCCCTTTTTCGTAAAACTTCAAAGGGTCGGGCTATCGGCGGTACGCGGTACCTGCCTCTATCCCTAACGCGGTTGGCAAAGCTAATAAAAGTTTGCGCACCGCTACAAATCCCTTTACATTTATGCAATATTTATACCAAAGCCCATATGAAGTTCGGAATCATTAGAGAACGCAAGAATCCCCCTGATCGCAGGGTAGTATTGTCACCAGAAGCCTGCCAAAAAGTCCTTTCGAACCATTCGAAAGCACAAATAATCGTCGAGCCTTCGCCCATAAGGGCGTTTGATGACGCGTCGTACCGACATTTGGGTATACCTGTTGAAGATGCTATGGAAACCTGCGATGTGCTTTTGGGGGTAAAGGAAGTGCCCATCGACGCCCTCATACCCGATAAAAAGTATTTTTTCTTTTCGCATACCATAAAAAAGCAGCCCTATAACAGAGATTTGCTGCGGGCCATTTTGAAAAAAAATATCGAATTGTACGATCATGAGGTCATTACCAATTCAAAAGAAGTGCGCTTGGTCGCCTTTGGCCGCTATGCCGGTATCGTTGGCGCCTATAACGGATTTCGGGCATACGGACTAAAATTCGATGTATTCAAACTACCCAAGGCGAATGCCCTGCCAGACCAAAAAGCATTGATACGTGAACTCAAAAAAATAAAAAAACAGTTGCCGAATATTAAAATCTTGCTGACCGGTAGGGGCAGGGTAGGGAACGGCTCCCGCGAAATGTTGGATGGTATGGGCCTTCGCAGGGTCAACGTGGCCGAATATTTGGAGGAGAATTTTAATGAACCCGTCTATTGTCAAATAGATGCCGGGGAATACAACAAACGAAAAGACGGGGTACGGGGTAACAAGACCAACTTTTTTGCCCATCCCGAGGAATATAAGTCCGATTTTTTTCGGTTTGCCGAAGTGACCGATTTCTATATTGCCGGACATTTTTACGGACAAGGGGCGCCCTATCTGTACACACGGGAGGATGCCAAGCACCCTGATTTCAAGATCAAAGTGGTGGCCGATATCAGCTGTGATATCGATGGGCCCGTCGCGAGTACGATCCGCGCGTCGACCATTGCCGATCCTATTTATGGGTACGATCCGAAGACCGAAAAAGAGGTAAATTTCAAGAATAAGTCCGCGATTGCCGTTATGGCCGTTGATAATTTGCCCTGTGAGCTTCCGCGCGATGCGAGCATCGGTTTCGGTGAGGCTTTTCTAAAATATGTGATTCCCGCATTTTTCGACGGTGATGCCGATGGGATCTTACAACGGGCGCGCATGACCAAGAACCGAAAGCTTACCCCGCGATACGCTTATCTGCAGGCTTTTGTCGATGAAATACCTTCTTAGATTACATACTTTTTTTGCCAAGCTGTCGTTTTAACGATAGAAAAATCAATCTCGGCTAAAAATAGGTAAGAACAACGAATTTTTAATGTAAGGTAATTCGACGTACTTATTTTTGTTTGTATAAAACTTAAGTCTATGGTCCCCAAACCGTACTTTTTGAAAAAGGCGCTGGTTTTTTTGCCAAAATACCAAATCGTCTTATTCGGTTGTTTGTTATCGGTCTCGCTTTCGGTTCATTGTCAAGATGCCGATGGTGATGGTATTTTGGATATTGATGAGTGTGAGATCTATATACCCAGTCAAAGCTTTGAAGATGCCGTTCCTTACAATAATATTCCACAAGGGTGGGTTACCAGTGGGCATAATGGTGGATATGGTTGGGGTACGCATGATTTTCCTTCCTCACCTGCGAACTACACGGCAATTCCCGACGGAAATCAATTTTTGTATGTAAACACGCAGGCTTTGCATGACATACCTACCAATACCTATACACCTGTTACTAAAACCCTAACATTGAATGCACAAAACGCCGTTTACAGTGAAAGTGGTTATATTTTTACCTTTTGGGCAGGAGAGGGCGCCAATTACAATGTCTATAGAAATGATGGAACTACATTTGTTCAAATGGGATATGGTAGTGATGCAGCCAGTTTCACCCCCATACCTGATCCAAATGCGGAATTGACCATTAACCCCAATGATACACCACAAACAACTTCCTTGACGGATGGTATTTGGACACAATTCACTATACAGTTCACCATTGATGCTACCAGTCCTGCGTTAGGAGAGGGAATCTTGATTCAAATATCGCACACCTCTGGGATAGACGTCTTTAATCCAGGGCCTTTCATAAATGGCTATGCAGGTAATTATGATGACTTTCATTTGATGCTTGATACCGATAGTGATGGCATTGACAATTGTAGTGATACGGATGCAGACGGTGATGGTTGTGATGATGGCCAAGAAGCAGGCTGGGCTACTTTGGATGCCTCTGAAATTGGGTGCAACAATGATATTGACAATGATGGGGTACTTGATGGCAATGCCTATGTGATAGATGGGGTTTCGGGAAATCCTGTCACACCCCTTGATCAAGACAGTGACAACGACGGCATTCTCGATGTGGACGAAGGTTGTAATTTGGGCCAAGGCAATGGATATGACTTTGAGGCCACTGCAATCGCCGACAATCCTGCCACAGTGAATACGATCGAGCAATATACCGACGGTGTCATCGATTTCTGGGATTTGCAGACCTCGGGTGTGGGAGGCAATGCCATTGGCGTGCACTACGCAAACGTTACCAATTCTGTGGAGACCATTGTACCGAATACCTTTTATGCACCGAATTACCTGAGCGATGCAGACGGGGTGAACAACGGACCGTTACCCGCTGATAATGGAAAATTCGCCTATATCAACGGTACAGGTACGATAACTCAACAACCAGACCCAGTGAGAAACCCGACTATCGAAGAAGGAAATTATATTTTGACCATCGCCGTAGGGGACGGACTTGATTATCTCAATGTTTTTCGCAACGATGGGCAAACGACCTTGGAATTGGGGTATGATAACGGTGGCACGTTCACACCCTTGGCAACACGCGTGATAGAAGGTCATGAGACCCCTAACGGACTTTGGACCGATTTTGAGTTAACGGCGAACATACCTCCGGCATCACCTGCCCTAGGTAATTTATTGCTCGTACGAATTTCGCATGTTGAAGATCTTTCTAAAAATCAGGGTGCCGGTAATTACGACAACATACGCATCGATTTTGACTATGATGGTGACGGCTTGGCCGATTGCTATGATTGGGATTCCGACAATGATGGTTGTGGTGATGTCACCGAGGCCGGATTCACTGACGATGACAAAGATGGCGTTCTAGGTACGGGAGTGCCCACGGTCGATGCCAATGGATTGGTGACGAGTGGTACCGATGGCTATACACCCTTACCCGTGGGCCATCTGATCAGATCTGTAGGCACTGCCCCGGTCTTGAACACCGCGGTCGCCGATGTGAATATATGTTTGGGCGATGCGGCCCAGTTCATGGTTGACGTCACTGCCGGTGGAGGTGGTGTCATGCAGTATGAGTGGACGGTCAGTACCGACGGCGGAACTACTTTTGGGGCCCCATTGGCCGAAACATCCAATACGTTGAACTTTATACCGGTCCTCGCCGATGACAATAATGTTTATCGGGTGGAATACTGGGCCGACAATTATCTCTGCAAGGAAGAGTCGCAGGGTGTTCTGACACTGATTCCGAATCCGACTTTTACCGCTGTTACGGCCGTCTCGAATGCCATATGTCCTGGTGAGGACGCTGTCTTTGACCTTGTGGGAAATCCGAATGATATCGTGACGTACAGCTTGAATTCCGCCGCTGGTATTCCCTTGACTTTGGATGCCACGGGAGCTGCCAGTGTAACAGTGCTTGCGGCAACCACCGATATAATCCTTGATGTTGTAAGCGTGGAGGATGCCATTACCGGATGTACCATTACCTATACTGCCCCGTTCACCTATACCGACACGGTTACGGTCAATGCGCTACCCACTTTTACGGAAAATTTCACGACCTGCGCACCTGACCTTTTGAGTTATGATGTCGATTTCACCATAAACACTGGAACGGTTACCAATACGACCGCCGGAACGATTTCGGGCACCACCATTTTGGGCATCCCGACAGGAACCGATATCACGGTGACTGTCGATAATAATGGTTGCATTCGAACCTTCAACGTAACCTCGCCCGTTTGCTCTTGTCCAACGGTCGAAGACCCGGTCAATGCGCTAAACGGTGCGATATGCGAAGGTGATCCCAATCCTGCCTTGCAGGTCGAACTGCCCACCACTGGTTTGGGTGATGAAATTGATTGGTATACGGTACCCACCGGAGGTACGACTATTGCCTCGGGCCTTTCGTACACACCGACCGATACGGCAAGCGGTTCCTATACGTATTATGCAGAGGCGAGACAGCAAGTTTCTGGATGCACTAGCACGAACCGTTTGGCGGTCACCCTTGAAATAACGGCCTTGCCCGTGGCCCATGTTATGGCCACCCCTATTGAGGCCTGTGGCTTCTATGAATTGCCCCCTTTGCCGCCGGGTAACGCCTATTACTCGAATACGGGAGGTCCGGCCGGCAGCGGTACCTTGCTCAACGCGGGCGACCAATTGACCACTTCACAGGATGTTTACATTTTTGCCACATCATCGACAAATGGCAGCTGTACCGATGAGAGCGTGTTTCGGGTCGATATATTCGAAATACCGGTGCTGGTGGTCGACAATACGGCCTGTGCCCCCGATTTAATGACCTATAGTGTTGATTTTTCCGTGAATACGGGAATTGCAACAGCTTCGGCGGGTAATTTGACCGGGAATACCGTTACGGATATTCCGACGGGAACGGATGTAACGATTACCGTGACGAACGGCCCCTGTACCGAAAGTTTTATCGTGACTTCTCCAGAATGTAATTGTCCGGTGGTCGATGCACCGATCAACCCGACCGATGGTCAAACCTGTCCCGGAGATCCCAACCCAATGTTGACCGTAGAATTGCCCGCAGGAGGATTGGGCGATGATGTCAATTGGTTCGACAGTGCCGTAGATGGTAATTTATTGGCCATAGGAACCGGTTTTACGCCAGCGGAAACCAATGCAGGGGTACACACCTATTATGCCGAGGCCCTTCAAATGGTTTCGGGCTGTACAAGTTCGGTACGTCTGCCAGTGACCCTTACGATAATCGATGCGGCTCTACCGACGACCGTCGAAGTTGAGGTTTCCATGGCCGGGGCCAATGGCAGTACTACCAATATGGTGAAAATTATCGCCGATAGTTCTACGGGTGATACCAGTCTGTTCGAATATAGTTTGGACGACCCCAATGGTCCCTATCAGACCTCCAATACTTTTCGGGATGTAACCGGAGGTTTACATACCGCCTATATTAGGAGTACTACCGGATGCGGCACAACATTGACCAGTGAGCCGTTCTTGGTCATAAATGCAATGAAGTTCTTTACGCCCAACTCGGATGGATTCAATGATTTTTGGATCATTGAAGGGTTGAATGACCAAACGAATATCACCAATGCGTATATCAATATATTCGATCGTTATGGCAAATTGTTAAGACAATTGAATCCTCAAGAACTTGGTTGGGACGGGATTTTCAATGGAAACGCCATGCCCGAAAGCGATTATTGGTTCAAAGCTGGTTATACCGATGTATCCACAAATGAGGTCATTCGATTCAACGGCCATTTTACCCTAAAGCGCTAATCTTTTTCAATCGCGACCGACCATTCGATTACGGGATGTTCCTTGGGGGCCGTATAGGCTCCCAATGCTTTGAGTTTTAAGGTTGCATTGTTCAGCAATTCCAAAGTTTTGATTTGCAGCACCTTTTTTTGGCCGGCACCAATGGTAAATATCGGCGCATTGCTATAAAAATTGAATGACATGGCATTTTCAAAAATAAGGTCGCTACTGGAAACATTTTCGATTTCCACGGAAAGAACTTGTGTGTCCTTCAAATATGCTGCCGAATTGATCTTCATGCACGATTTCAATAGCGGTTTCAGGTATTCAGGTCTGCCGACCATCAGTGAATTGTAAACTGCCACGGTGCGTCCTGCGAAAAGGGCTTCGCGTATACTTGCCAAACTTTTCTCTTTGCCAAAGACCAGCGTAATGGGCCGGTGTTTGCCATGCTCGGTATAGTCCCAATCAATGAGTCCGTGTACATCGCTTGTACCCATGATGGTCAGGTTTTGCTCTAGGGCAAGGGCAAGCGATTCCTCGGCATAATCGACCGAGTTGATGACCTCGATACCATGAAGTTCTCCATTTTTGATGCGTTCTTTTTGAAAATCACTTAATATAGGGTTACCAGTGGGACTTTGGCGATGCCAGGCAGGATGGTTCCAAAAGACAAAGGCTTTTTGCTCATTGGCCGCTTCAAAAGCGTTTTCAGGTTTATCGTGCAATAGCTTGTTCGCATCCGAAATAAAAACGGCATTGCTATGGCCCACGGGTTCCGATCGGGTAATCTCAGAACCGGGTACTATGAGCAGGTCATGTTCCTTTGCTTCCGCCATGGCCAAGTGATAGGCGCGGTTGCGATCAGGATGCGGAATATCTTCTTTGTGGGGCTGGTATTCCAAGTGTTCGGTCAGCGAAATGGCATCGAGGTTTTCGCGAAGCGCTTCTTGCACCCTGATGGTGGGCCAAACATTACCATCGGAAAAAACCGAATGTATATGAAAGTCTGTTTTCAATGTCTTATACCCAGGAATGTCAGGATATACCAATGCGCTTGTCCCCGCGTGCGAATGTGTTTGGGCATCGATAATGTAAGGTCCCAATAGGGCAAAACAAATTAAGGTCAATTTTTTCATGTCGGTCGGTTTGTTTAAAATTATCGCAAATATGCATTGTCAAATTAAGCAAAAACAATATGATTTCGTTATGAAATGGTAACTTTTAGATAATTGGTCTGGCAAAGAACAATGCTTGGCCAGCAGTTCTCCCTCCATAAACCAAATTGATCCGCCGTTACTTTAGTTAAGGGCATAGTGCCCAAGAAAGTTTGACTATTGATTATCCAATATATCGATATTCGGCCATTCTGCCCTGTTTTGCGTTTTTTCTCTCATAAAGTCACGAATGGCCTGTATGATTTGTTGAAAGTCGGGGGCACTATTGTTTAGCAAAACGACATATGATGTTGGGTAACTGACCTGTAATACGCTCAAAGTTCCAGGTAGGGCACCGTTATGGTTCCAATTGCCGGTTTCCAAATAGTCCAAACGCTCACCGGGTTCCAGTATGTCGGGAACGGAATTTTCGGTATCCGATTTCATCGCAAATAGGGCCAGATCTTTCGCAGAGGCGATCCATCCGCCGTGCGAATCCATTCTGTTGACGTTCATGGTATAAGGCGAATCATAATCGGCATAATAAGTCACTTCATGTTCAAGGGCCTCTTCTTTTACATTGTTGCCAATTTGCATTGATGTGATGCCCATTGGTGTAAGAATAGCCTCTTTTACATAAGCTGCGTAGCTTTTTCCTGTGACTTCTTCTATGATTCGGCCCAAGAGCGAGTATCCAAAATTCGAATATTCATATTCCGTACCCGGTCTGCGCGACAAAGACCGTTCGTTGAGTACTTTCGATATTAGATCGGCGTGGGTCAAGCTAACATCGTCGAACATGACATCGTACGGAATATCGCTAAAACCACCTTTGTGCTCGATCAAGTGGGCTAACGTGATCGCTAGTTCATCGCTTTCATAGGGAAGGGAGCCATATTTGGTTCCCAATAAAGAACCCTCACCGAAAACAAGGTCGTCTAGCTCTATCGTACCTTCACCGACAAGTTTCGATATAGCGGTCAATGTAATCGGTTTCGAAACTCCCGCGATTCTAAAAAGGGAGTTTTGATCGACATCTACGTTGGCATCGATGTCGGCTTTGCCGAAAGACTTTAGATAGACCAATCTATTATTTCTGGTTATGGCGACCTGGGCGCCTTGAAATCCGTAGATTGTCATTAACTGTTGAAACCCCGCAGTAATGTCCTCGAGAAGTTCACTTGAAGTTTCGGTATTGTCATTGCCATTCTGGGAATCTGGGTTATGTTCCTTTGGATCAGTACCAATTTCAACACCAGGATCAACCTTGATAAAAGGTCCATCATCCGACGCGTTACAGGCGACAAACAGAAAAGCGAATAGGAATAGGAACACTCTATTTTTCATAGCGAATGAATTTTTTGGATTCTCCTATTTTTGAAAGATAGGTATTTTGAAGCGCTATTTCAACTTATTTGGTCAAGACCATTTGATCATTCCTTCATTTGAATAGGGTCTTCGCTGGGCGCGTCAACATCATTAATATTCAAAAAATATGTTTTCATGCGCCAAAGGTCAAAAATGCCCCGGTCAAGATGATTGACCGGAACGTTATCGTCATTTCGCCATGTGCAACCTTTGCTGTCCGGACCAATCGATTTTTTTGGACGCGAACATTATGATGGCCAGAATGATAAAAAGACCGATACTGCCTACCAAAAGCGCATAATTTTCGAGTTGAATGATCACATAGATGAAGCCGTAAAGTGCGGACATCGATATTAGGATGAAAAGAGTGAATTTCTTGCTTTTAAGGATAGATCGGGAATAAAGGGTAATCAATCCTACAGTCGATACCCCCGAGATCATATAGGCGATCAGGTAGTTCAGATGTTCTGAAATTGACAGGAGCAAGGTGTAGAACAAAACCAAGGCCAGCCCGATCATCAAATATTGAAAAGGATGGATATTGATCTTACTGATAATCTGGATCATTAAAAAGACCAGTAGGGTAAGACCAATGATCATTAGTCCGTATTTACTGGTGCGCTCCGTTTTTTGATAATCGTCTATGGGAATGATGAGGTCGGTGCCGAAAGCATAAGAGGTCAGATCGGGCAATTGGTCAAAAAATTGTTGACCGAACTGTCGATTGGTTTCCAAAACCTTCCAATGGGCCTCGAAGCCGTTCGCCGTTATTTTTTTTGATTTGTCATCGGGCAAAAAATTGCCATTGAAACTCGGCGAATGCCAATCGGATACCATATGCACGAGGGTTTCGCGACCTATCGGCACAAACTGCAACCGCTCGCTTCCGTTCACTTTCATTTGAAGGCTAAAGTCGACTTGACCTTGTTGTAGCACTGAAGGATTTTTGATAAAGCCACTGGCCAAGGTGCTCAACTGCCCATTATCGAATTGTGGCTTTAGGGCAAGTTGCTCCCGGCCAAGATCGATCTGAATCGCATTGCGGATCCCTTTCAGGTTCGATGTCTTAAAAAGTACGGTCGCTTTGTTCCATAAAATATCGTTCTCGGAAATTTCCTGTTGCGAAAAATCAAACCCCGAATAGCCACCCTCAAGGTTTACATCAGAAGTGTATACCACCGATTCATAGATACCCCTTTCCAATGATTCTGTGTCTATGTTCACATCGGCATTGAGTTTTTCAGGAAAAAAATAGGCCTGGTGAAACTCTTCTTCGAGACTTGTGATGTAGGTTTTTGTCCGTTCATCGAAGATGCGTTCTTTTTTATAGGCCTTGTACGGTACTTTGATGATGGGACCATATAGAATTACGTGGTTGCCCCATTTTTGGTTGATTTCCTGTATGACCTCGTTCTGTCGCAATCCCCGTTCAAAGATAAGGTTCTCGACCGCGCTTAGCGGAATGAGCAACACCAATAGTATGAACCCTACTACGACCATACGTACCGAGATTGAATTTTTAAACCAGTTTCCGATTTTTTGTATGTTATTTTCCATAATAAAATATTTAAAGTACTTTGAAATACAAAGTAAATTGATAAAAAAATTAGTGTTTTTTCAAAAGGTTTTCCAACGCTTCAATATGTTTTTTAAAGGCTTCACGGCCTTTACGGGTCATCCGGTACCGGGTATTTGGCTTACGGCCGATAAATGACTTTTCTATTGCTATATATTCGGCATTTTCCAGGGTTTTGGTATGGCTTGAAAGATTGCCATCGGTTACATCGAGCAATTCTTTTAAGCGATTAAAGTCTACATCGTCGTTTACCATTAGGGCCGACATTATGCCCAATCGTATTCGATGGTCGAATGTTTTGTTGATGTTGTCTATCAGTCCCATATCAAGTGGCTTCCTCCCTACAGTAGATCAGGCTTCCATAAACGATGTGCAAAACTCCGAAACCTACGACCCAAAACCAAAAACCATAACCTGGAAAAACGGCGCAGACCAATCCTAATATGATTTCCGCCACACCCAAATACTGCACATTTCCCAAGGTGTATTTAGAGGCGTTCAACAAGGCCAATCCATAGAAAATAAGCATTAATGAAGCCGTTAATCCGTAATGCTGGCTGTTCAGTTTAATAAGAATATAGAGGCCACCTGTAATCAATGGCACCAAGAAATGGAAGAGCAACCGTTTGGTGGTTTCATCCCATATTTTCTCGTTGTTCTTTCTTGCTTTTTTTGTGGTCAACAAGTACGCCGTAAGCATGCTGAGTAATGCGATTACCAATAATAATGCAACACTTAGCTTAAAATTCCAACTGTGCAGGGTTAGGTATTCACCTTTCGGGGGAAAAAGAAAGATATAAGCAATGGTAGCTCCGGCCATGGCGTAAAGACCGGCCAGAATACCTGAAAGGCCACTTAAAGATAAAAAACGGGAAGACCGTCGCATCATATCCTTGATGTGGGTTAGATCTTCTAGATATTTTTTTGAATCCATTTTTAAAGTACTTTGAAATGCAAAGTTAATTTTATTTTTGGCGCATCAAATAAAAAATCGATAAAATACATTGGCCCAAGTAAAATGATCGTCTTTTTTATCTTTAGGGTATGAATCCTGCTGAAGAGTACATACTGTCACGCCACGATCCCTACCGCAGTATTTTGCTGCACCTAAAGGCGGTCATCGAATCGGTGTTTTCCGAGGTCGATATGAAATACAAGTGGAATATTCCCTGTTTTTATGTGGGCAAGCAGCCAATTTGCTATTTGAACGCCTCGTACAAGGGCAAGTTTGTTGATATTGCCTTTTGGAATTCGGCCCATCTTACCTTGCACTTAGATAAGATGGTCTCGGAGAAGCGTAAGGTTGTGAGGTCACTACGTTATGCAACTTTGGAAGAAATCGATGATACCGTTTTGATCGAAGTCTTGAAAGAGGCTTATTCTTTGCGGCATAAGGGGTTTTATAAGCGAGAATAGTTTTTATTGGCATACCGCGGAAGCCCTTTTGGCGCGACGAGGCATCACTTTTCAGAGGAATCATCGGGTCGCTCGGCATGATGACCGTGTGTTCAATTCTTTACTTCAATTCGTCGTACTTGGAATGACATATATCATCGATCAGTTACCATCGACGAACAACCGATTGCCTACTCAATCCGTCCTGCGTCACGGTAGCGCTGAATAAACTTTTTATCCAGTTCTTCGGAATCTTTGTACTTGATGCGGATTTCTGCCAGATCGGCCTTCATCTTTGAAAATACATTGGCATAAGAGGGGTCGTTGGCCACGTTGCGCATTTCATTTGGGTCCTGCTTCAGGTCGTAGAGTTCCCATTCATCCGTATCGTGGTAAAAATGAATAATCTTATACGCTTTATTGGCAATGCCATAATGCCGTTTTACGGCATGTTCCGCAGGGTATTCGTAATAGTGGTAGTACACTGCATCGCGCGTCCAACCCTTTTTATCGCCTTTTAAAAGAGGCAGAAGGCTCTCTCCTTGCATATCGGCCGGAGCCGTGGTTTCGGCCATCTCTAAAAAAGTCTGTGCAAAATCAAGGTTCTGCACCATTTCATCTTCGGTAATACCCGGTTTTATTACGTTAGGCCACTTTATCAACAAGGGGGTTTTAAAAGATTCATTGTACATAAACCGTTTATCGAACCACCCGTGTTCACCGAGATAAAAACCTTGATCAGAGGTATAGACGACTACCGTGTTGTCGCTAAGCCCCTTATTGTCCAAATAATCCAACAGGCGGCCAACATTTTCATCGACTGCCGCAATAGATCCCAAGTAATCTTGCATGTAACGCTGATATTTCCAGACCGTCAAGATCGAATCGTTCATGGTCGGGAATTCTTTCGCAAAGCTTTCCGCGATGGGGTTATAGACAGAGTCCCAGACCGCACGCTGCTCAGGGCTAAGCCGGTCAATACGATTGCCTAGTTGGTTCCAGTTTTTTATATCGAGCCGGTCAGCAATGCTATCGGGAATCTTAAGGTCGTATGAAAGTTGCATGTGCTTTAACAACCTCATTTCGGCCGTTTCGGCCGCTGTGCCCCGATCGGAATAGTCATCAAAGAGATTGTCGGGTAGGGGGAAGGTCTTTTTGGTAAACGCTTTAAAATGTCGAGGGGCCGGCATCCATGTACGGTGAGGTGCCTTGTGCAGATACATCAACAAAAAAGGTTTTGTTGTATCTCTACGTCTTTCCATCCAGTCCAAGGTAAGGTCGGTAATGATATCGGTCACATAACCGGTAACCGTCGTATCTCCTTTAGAGGTAATAAATCGCGGATTGTAGTAATCGCCTTGACCGGGAAGAATCTTAAACTCGTCGAACCCTTTCGGGTTGTTTCCGAAATGAAGTTTGCCGAACATGGCCGTTTGATAGCCCGATGCTTTCAAGAGCTGTGGAAAGGTCACATTGGTCGTATCGAAAGGCGAGAGATTGTCTATTTTTCCATTGATATGCGAATGCTTCCCGGTCAAGATCACGGCACGAGAAGGTGCGCAGATCGAATTGGTGACCGTGGCGTTGGTAAAAAGCATACCTTCTTTGGCGATACGGTCGATATTCGGGGTCTGGATCAGTTTATCGTTATAAGCACTTATGGCCTGATAGGCATGGTCGTCTGACATTATGAAGACAATGTTCGGCCTTTTGGGTTCTTTTTTTTGAAGTTTTTCCCTTCCGCAAGAGACAAAAAAAAGAAACGGCGCAATAATAGTTATTAGATAGCGGCGAAAACTTTTCGTCATAGTCCGTCTATTTTAATTCGTTCACAGTTTTGCGCAACAAGGTCAAATTGGTCAAAAGCTTTTCAAGTTGATCTAAAGGCAACATATTGGCCCCATCGCTCTTGGCGTTCGAAGGATCGAAATGCGTTTCGATAAAGATGCCATCGACACCGGTTGCAATTCCCGCTCGGGCAATGGTATTGATAAGTTCTGGTCGTCCGCCCGTTACTCCGGAAGTCTGATTGGGCTGTTGTAACGAATGGGTAACATCCAACACTACAGGTGCATAATGCTTCATCGTCGGAATGCCCCTGAAATCGACTACCATATCTTGATAACCGAACATGGTACCCCGATCGGTAATCCATACTTGGTCGTTACCTGAATCGGTGACTTTGGTAACGGCATGTTTCATACTCTCAGGAGACATGAACTGGCCTTTTTTCAAGTTGACGACTTTCCCCGTTTTGGCAGCGGCCACGACCAAATCGGTCTGGCGGACCAAAAAAGCGGGTATTTGAAGTACATCGACGTATTCGGCCGCCATATTGGCATCCGATTCTTGATGAATGTCGGTTATTGTGGGAATTTCAAAAGTCTCCGAAACTTTTCGGAGTATTATAAGGGCCTTTTCATCGCCGATTCCCGTAAAAGAATCTACCCGACTGCGGTTTGCCTTTTTAAAACTTCCTTTAAAAACATAGGGAATCTTTAATCTGTCGGTTACCGAAACTATTTTTTCGGCAATATGTAGGGCCATATCCTCCCCTTCGATGGCACATGGGCCGGAAAGAAGAAAAAAGTTATTGCTGTCGATATGTTTCAGTTGGGGAATAAGGGAGAGGTCCATTTCATAAAATTTCCCCAAAGATAGTACTTAACTATGGTTTACTTTTTAGATTTATCGATATCAAAATCATTTTGGCTTTATGGTACTAAATCGCTGCATCGCTCTTTTTCTGCTATTCTGTTGTTTCTCGGTTTTATTGAATGCGCAGACAAAGGAGAAAGGAAACACCTTCGGCCTTATCAATCTTGAACGGCATCAGTTTAGATTTGATTTGTTGAGCCCGGGGTTTAGTTATGAACTGGGATTGTTCAAAAATGTTAGTGCTTCCGGTGGTCTCGGACTTGGTTATGCCACTTATGAAGAAGGTTACGCGGTTGGACTTACCCTACATACCAGGGTTAGGTATTATCATAATTTTTCACGAAGAATCGCCCGTAGCAAAAATGTTTCAGGTAATTCGGGCAACTATATTGCGGCGGCAAGAAGTATCTTTTTTTCGCAATTGCGCCTTGGTACCGATATAGAGGGGCCAGATGATTTTAACCTTGGTTTTTATGGTGCTACTTACGGTATTCAGCGTACCTATAAAAACGGATTTAATTTTAATGCCGAATTAGGGGCGGGCTATTACCAAGGAGATGGCGTTCCGAATGGTTATGGCCCCTTGGTAAACTTTACCTTTGGTTGGGTAGCCACGAAAAGGAAATCGAGGAAACCGGTTTTTGACTGACCGAGCATCATTTATGGGTCAACTTGCTAAAAACCAATGCGATAAAAATAATCATAGTTAGGGTGCGCACGAAAAAAATAGCAGTATCTTTGCGCGCTCAAAGAAAAACTATGTCGGTTACTAAGAATATTGCCATTATTGCCCACGTTGACCATGGTAAGACCACATTGGTCGATAAGATCATGCACCATTGCCAGTTGTTCAGGGACAACCAGAACACGGGCGAACTGATCCTTGATAACAATGATCTGGAACGCGAAAGGGGAATTACCATTACCTCAAAGAATGTATCGGTCGTTTACAAAGAAACGAAGATCAACATTATCGACACCCCGGGCCACGCCGATTTCGGTGGTGAGGTCGAGCGTGTGTTGAATATGGCCGACGGGGTACTATTGTTGGTCGATGCTTTTGAAGGCCCAATGCCGCAGACGCGTTTTGTATTGCAAAAGGCCATTGACCTGGGCCTGAAACCTTGTGTTGTCATCAATAAGGTAGACAAGGAAAATTGTACACCAGAAGAAGTACATGAGAAGGTTTTTGATCTTATGTTCGAGCTTGGTGCCGAAGAGTGGCAGCTCGATTTCCCCACTGTTTATGGATCGGCAAAGCACAATTGGATGAGCGACGATTGGCAAAAGCCCACAGCTACCATCGAGCCTTTGTTGGATATGGTCGTAGAGCACATTCCGACTTTTGAACCGAAGGAAGGCAATACGCAAATGTTGATCACTTCATTGGATTATTCATCTTTTACGGGGCGAATTGCCATCGGAAGGTTACAGCGAGGAACCCTTAGGGAAGGGCAGCAGGTTTCTTTGGTAAAAAGGAATGGTACCATTGTAAAATCCAAGATCAAAGAACTTTTTACTTTCGAAGGCCTTGGTCGCCTCAAGGTAAAAGAAGTCGCCACAGGTGACATTTGTGCAATAATCGGTCTCGAAGGTTTTGAAATAGGCGATACCATCGCCGACGTCGAAAACCCTGAAGGCTTGAAGACCATAGCCATAGATGAACCGACAATGAGCATGTTGTTCACGATCAATGATAGTCCGTTTTTTGGGCAAGATGGTAAGTTCGTGACTTCACGCCACATCAAAGAGCGTTTGGAGCGCGAATTGGAAAAGAACCTGGCGCTTCGGGTAAATGAAACTGACAGTGCCGATAAATTTTTGGTATTCGGGCGCGGGGTCCTGCACCTCTCCGTTTTGATCGAAACGATGCGTCGTGAGGGCTATGAACTCCAAATTGGCCAGCCGCAGGTGATCATCAAAGAAATAGACGGGGTCAAATGTGAACCGATAGAATTTTTGACCATTGATTTGCCCGAAGAAGTTTCTGGTAAGGCCGTTGAGATGGTCTCCATTAGAAAAGGTGAAATGACCAGTATGGAAGCCAAGGGCGATCGTATGGTCTGCGAGTTTTTGATTCCTTCAAGGGGAATTATCGGCCTGCGTAACCAATTGCTGACCGCGACCGCGGGAGAGGCTATCATGGCACACCGATTTTTAGAGTACCAACCCATGAAAGGCGATATTCCACAACGCCAGAACGGTTCGTTGGTCTCTATGGAAAACGGCAAGGCAATTCCCTATTCCATAGATAAGCTTCAAGATCGAGGCAAGTTCTTCGTTGACCCTGGAGAGGATATTTATGAGGGACAGGTAATCGGTGAAAATTCGCGAGGCGATGACATGACGATCAATATCACCAAGACTAAAAAACTATCGAACGTTCGTTCGGCCGGGGCCGATGATAAGGCCAAAATCGTACCGGCCATCAAGTTTTCGTTGGAGGAAGCTTTGGAATATATCCAGAAAGATGAATATGTTGAGGTCACACCAAAGCATTTACGCCTTCGAAAGATCTTTTTGAAAGAAGTCGATAGAAAGCGGAACAAGGTCGGTTAGCACTTTTCGGAATATCGGGAAATACTGTGAAAAATTTGCCTTCTTCAAATTGTTGAGTCGTCACAACGATGGGCTAACCCAATATTTTTTTTCTCACTTGGGCGGCACAGGCCGCACCGATAATTCCGGCATGGTTTTGGAGTTCTGCGGGCATTACGGGCATTTCTACGTTTATATACGCTTTGTACTCGTCCCAATCTTTTGAAGTGCCGCCTCCTAAGATTACAAGGTCGGGCGAAACGATCAACTCAACATATTTCAAGAATTTATTGAAACGCTTGCCCCATTGTTCGTAAGAGAGTTCTTCGCGTTCCTTGGCCGAAGCAGCGGCCCAAGACTCAATCTTTTTGTATTTTTTATAAGGAATTTGGCCCAGTTCAAAGTTAGGTATCAGTTCACCGTTGAAAAAAGCGCCACTACCAAGCCCCGTTCCTATGGTGATCATAACTACGAAACCATCTTTGTTCTTACCGCTGCCATAGTTCATAGTGGCATAACCGGCGGCATCTGCATCGTTGATTACCGTAAATTCACGACCCGTGACCTTTTCAAAAAGTTCTTCGGCGTTGAGATGGTCCCAAGATTTATGCAAGTTGCCCGAAGATCGACAGATTCCATTTTTGATTACCGTAGGGAAGCCACATCCTACGGCACCTTTATAATCAAAATGCTCGACAATTTGTTTGACCACATTGGCCATTTTTTCAGGCTTTCTTGATTTGGGTGTCGGTATGCGAAATCTTTCTGTGGTCAGCTCGCCTTTCTCAAGGTCGACCAACGCACCCTTTATACCCGAACCGCCAATATCAATGCCCAAAATTTCCATTAAAAAAGAATTTAAATTATCGGCCGCAAAGTAATAAAAACTTTGACCAACAATGAAATTAATGTTCTGAACCAATCTATTTCCGTGGTGTATTTTGATTAATTCCCGTGTCTCCTTTTTCGAGCAATGGCAGTAATTTTTCAACCAGTTTTATGCTATCGGCGGCGATATTTTTCGTCTCCCAAGGGTCAATCTCATAATCATAGAGTTCAAGCGTGGGCTCATCTTGTCTATTATACTTGGTCAATCGATAGTTTTTGGTGCGCATTGAAATGCCATCTTTAAAATAACTATAGGCGACTTCGTTTTCTTCTGATTCTTTTCCCTCCATGCTATTTAAAAAACTTTTACCATCCGTTTTTTGCATTGAAGTAATATTGGCCAATTCTAACAGAGTAGGGTAGATGTCTACCGATTCAATAATGGTTTCAACGGTCTTGTTCCGATGCTCCAAGAAAGGTGACTTTATGATAAGAGTGCTTCTTAGGGCATTCTCGAAAAGGGAATGTTTGCCCCAAACCCGTTGATCTCCCAAATGCCAGCCATGATCCCCCCAGATAACGATAATGGTGTTTTTATCCAGTCCGGTTGATTTCAATTCACGCATCAATTTACCGATTTGGGCATCGGTATAGCTAATCGAGGCAAGGTAGGCATGTCTCAATTTTCGGGCGTATGAATCGGACACCGACTTCGAAAGGCTTGCCTTTTCTTCCCCCAAGGTATATTGGTTGAACTCGCCGCTTTCGTGCAGGCTTTTCAGATTTATATTTTCGGGAATATTTGGGTTTTCGCTTAACGGAATCTTATTTCTGTCATAAAGGTCCCAATACTTTTTTGGGGCGTTGAAGGGTAGATGGGGCTTGAAAAAGCCGACCCCCATAAAAAAAGGTTGATCCGGATCTTTGAGTTCGCGGAGTTTCGAAACGGCAAGATCGGCCGTTAATCCATCAGGATACCCTTCGTCATCGACCTCACCCGCCTCATAGGGTTTAACCTGTTTTTTGAGGCTTTGGCGATTCTCACCGTCGGCATAGGCAAAGAATGCGTTCCAACCTGTTTTCCATTTTCCTGCATCGAACAGAAGCTCGCTCCAACTATGCGGCAATTCCCTTTTTTGGGATGGACTTTCTTCATAACCATAGACATACCCATCTGCAGAATGGCTGATTTTTCCGATTCCTATGGTTTGGTACCCCTCTTGTTTAAAACGATGGATGAATGTCTCGGGAATGGAATCTTCGGGTTTATCGGACAGTTCTTTTTCCAAGGCCTGATTCGATAAGTGAATCGGTTTCCAAGGGCGATAACCCGTTAAAAGTGCATGCCGCGAAGCCCCGCAGGTTGGCACTTGCACATAATGGTTCAAAAAAAGTGAACCCTCGGAAGCGATGGCGTCCATATTCGGGGAAACCACATAATCCTTACCGTATGCACCGATTTCGGCACGTAGATCGTCAACGGCGATGAAAAGAATATTGGGGCGTACCGATTTCTTTTCTGGTTCTCGGCAACCGCTGAGTACGAGCATGAACACGGCCAAAGAAGTAATAATTTCTGTCTTATTAGAATGCGCGGATATTTTTGATAGATCGATCATGCCGGCAAAGATTGATTTCTTAAATAATCGAAAATCAATTTATCGACCTCAGATACTTTTTCGCGATCTTCATATGTCAACCAAACAATTTTCTCGATTTCGGAATCTGGCTTCAGTGTGCCAGAGTAGCTTGCCGAATAACAGGTCATGCGCACCAAGATTTCGGGTTCTTGTCCGTCGGCCTGCGCTTCGAATATTCCCACGAAATCGAGGGTGCTGAGGTTAAGATCTACACTCAATTCCTCCTTGATTTCACGCGACAGGGCCTTGGCATCGCTTTCGCCAAATTCGCGTTTTCCGCCAGGAATATAGAATTTTGCTTTTCCTTTGGTTCTAGTACTTAGAATTTTGCCATCGACAATATGGATCCATGCCAATTTATCGATAATCTGTTCAGTAGGTTCTATATAGTAATCGATGGAATTCAAGGAGTGGTCGGGGTCGATAAGGTCTAAAAATTTATCTATCATTCTTCCGAACCCGGTCAATGTTCCGAGTTTGTTGTTGCGGCCCAAGGCACTCGAGATTGTTTCGTCTCGGTTTCCGAATTTGTAGCCTCCTTCTTTTATCCAAAGAGCATTGAGCAGATGCTGCATCTGAACATTGCCCAATTGGTCGATCGAGATGGCTATTTTCAACAAATATTCGCTTACGCCCCGAAATCCTTTGGTAAGCAAAGAATGTAAAATTCCATAGATGAACCCCAGTGGCCCGGTGATGAGTATTAGGGCAATGGATATCAAAAACAAGAACAATCCGATTATCGGATTCGCCTTTTTATCGGGTCGATAGACTTGTTTCTTGAGGATCATAGAAAGAATTCAAGCCTAAAGTTACTAAATATGGATTTTGATAGAACTGCATAATATTAGGAGGGTGCACGACAAATTTCACTTTTGACAACCAACAATGGTTTATTTTGATTTCTTCTTTCCTTGTTGTCCCGTCTCTGATATCCGTGGCGGGGAGAGGTTTCCCTCCTCAGGAGGGATCAAGGGAGGACTTTTTTGGTAAGCGGTGAAATTTGTCTTATACCCTATTCTGAAGAAGCCCTGAATTGCAAAGAACGATCTAAAAGAAATTCACGATCAAGGCCGAATGATAAGTAGGTGAAATACGCAATTCTTAAGGCTATTTGCTAATATGCTCTGTAGCCTTTTATAATTCTTTTCGATAGGTGTTAGGTGTCATCTTGAACTTTCTTTTAAAGGCCGCCGTAAAATGGGTGGCGTTTTTGTAGCCTACCTCCTCGGCTATTTGGTAAACCATTTTTTGGGTATTTTCCAAAAGGTACTTTGCTTTGTTCATTTTTTCGATCGTAGCAAATTCATTGATCGTATACCCAAAGACCCTTATGAATTCTTTATTTAGGCTATTACCGTTCAGACCGACTTTATTGGACAATTGCTTTAGGGAAAAGTTCTCGTGTAGGTTTGACTTGATCGTTTGCTTGACCGAATAGAGTTTTTTCAAGACTTTATCATCATTTGTCCTTATCGGATTCCTTTCTACATGTTTATAATTCTCCATTTGAATGGCCATCAATTCCAGCACTTTTGCCTTCAAGTATATTTTATTGGCCGTTCCGGAAATATCCTTTCTTTCAAGGTGCATCAGAATGGAGTATAGTTCATCGGTGATGGGAAGAATCAGCTTGCTGTCCCCCAGCTTTTTTAGTATCTGGTCGTTGACAAAACCATGGTCTAAAAAGAATGAGATGGGCAACCGAATCTTGATTTCCTTAAAAAATTTTCCGCCTAAAATCCTTACGTACCCATTTAGGTCCTTAATGTTTGCAAAATAGGATTCCCTGTTTTCGTAGAAAATTTCGCTTTCACCCGCTTTGGAAATTATTTTTTCCCCTTTTAACAAAAAACTTATTTGAAGTATATCCGTCTCCGGCAATAAACGATAGCAAAGGTCATCGAATAGTTGATATTCGCTCATGATAATAATGATTTCCTGTGCTTGAAAACGGGTGATCGATCCTTTTCCGTAGATGGGCTTTAGATGAAAGTGTTCGGTACGAACGCCATTGTTGGTCAATGTATTTGAGAGCAATCCAATTTTTTCGGTAAGAGAACCTTTCGTTTCGTTCAAATCGATGATCTGCACATTGGTAAAATCACGTCTTTTTTTTGTCATAATTCGTCATCTTTATCGAGACTGTCCTTACTATTTTTGTTCAAACTTATTTAGACTAATTAAAAATAACAAATTGTATAATGAAAAAAATTACTACGCTAGCCTTGGGTTTGATTATCGGGATACTCTCTTATGGCCAATCGGGAGGAGTTAAAGGGAAAGTCGTTACCGAACAGCAAACACCCATAGCCAATGCAAATATTACCATTGAAAATACTTCGATCGGTACCATGACGGATGTCAACGGCGAATATCAAATCAATGATCTAGAAAAGGGTACTCATACGGTCAAAGCCTCTTATGTCGGGTTTGCTTCTCGATCGATCAAGGTGCGCGTAACAGCCAATACCGTGACCCTTGTACCCGATTTGGTAATGCAGGAAAAACAGGAACAACTTGACGAGGTCATTGTAGAAGGGCGGCAAAACCAATATGTGGTCAGGGAACCTTCTTCGACCTTAAGGTTAAAAACCGAGATTGCCAAATTGCCACAAAATATTCAGGTTATTAGCAGTGAACTATTGCAGGACCAGCAGGCGACCAGTATTATGGACGGTGTTATAAGAAATGTCAGCGGTGTAACCATGCTGGAACATTGGGGACACTTTGCCCGGGTCAACATGCGCGGTTTTCGCCTGCCCGCCTTTAGAAATGGGGTAAACGTCCAAGACTCATGGGGGCCGTTATCCGAAGACATGGGGTTCGTCGATCGCATCGAATTTGTAAAAGGCCCCGCCGGTTTTATGATGTCCGCAGGTGAACCTGGTGGGTTCTACAACGTAGTGACAAAAAAACCTACCGAAGCGTTCGTTGGCAATGTATCGCTAAGTTGCGGAAGTTTCGATTTTTACAGGGGCACTTTTGATTTCGGCGGAAAATTGACCGAAAATGGAAAATTGTTATACCGTTTCAACGCCATGTATCAAACGGGTGACAGCCACCGCGGCAATGAAGATGCCGAACGTTGGGGCGTGGCACCGGCCTTGACCTATAAGTTTTCCTACAAGACCCGGATTACGACCGAACTTAACCTACAACGGGCGGAAAGTTATATCGGTGCCGCCTATGTTTTCGCGCCAGTGGTTGATGGATACGGCAGTCTAGATCGGAATTTCAAGTTTACCGACACCAATTATCCCGCGTCCGAAATCGATGAATTGACATTCTTTACCAACTTCTCGCATGATTTTTCCGATAATTGGGGATTCGAAACCCGATTTGCTTACCTGCGGTACGATCAGGAGGGCCAATCGTTCTGGGCATGGTCCATTGCCGATAACGGTGATGCCGATAGGCGTGTTACCCAGTGGGATGCCCTTTCCGTCGGAAAATATTTTCAGACCTATTTCTATGGTAATTTCAATACAGGAGGGATAACCCATAAACTGTTGGGCGGTTTTGACTTTACTGAAAAAAAATATTGGGCCGATTTTTATAATACGGTGGCCATAGATGTTGTTCCATTTAATATTTACAATCCGGTATATGGCAATTCCACACCGTTGGATTTCGATAGGTCCGTTGCCGTGCAGCACCGAAATGGCGGAGACCCATACAGCGGCAATACGGTGAGGGCATACTATTTGCAGGATGAAATAGGATTTTTGAACGATAAGATCAGGCTTACCCTTGCCGGCAGGTATACGGAACTTTTGACCCTGGGGAAAGAGGATCAGGACAAAAAATTCTCGCCCAGGGCAGGGCTTAGCGTCGATATATTACCGACGTTATCCGCATACGCGCTGTACGACCAATCATTTCTGCCGGCCAACGGTGTCGATTTCAATGGGGATACGTTCGATCCCATCGAGGCAAACGATATTGAAGGCGGTATTAAAAAATCATTTTTTAATGACAAGTTAAAAACCTCGTTGGGAGCGTATCAAATTACGAAACAAAATGTACTTGTTACCGACCCTGAGCATCCCGATTTCTCGATTCAATTGGGGGAAGTACGATCAAAAGGAATCGAGTTTGACGTACAGGGCGAGATTACCCCTGAGCTCAACGTGATACTTAACTATGCCAACACCAACGTCGAGATTACCGAAGATACCGATGAAAGTGTAATAGGCGAAAGAGTGGCGGGCCATGCCAAACATGTTACCAACGGTTGGCTCAATTACAACTTTGCCAAAACTTCCGTATTAAAGGGATTCGGGGCGTCTTTGGGCTATCAGTACCAGATAGATCGCTCCACATGGGCATGGGCGGCCGATAATCAATCCGATCTACCCGATTATTTTAGATTGGATGGCGCACTTTTATGGAAAAACAACAAGTTTCGCGTACAGTTGAACGTGAACAATTTATTGAACGAGTACCTCTATGCCGGGGCCAACTATGGCACATACCTGTACTGGCAATCAGAACCGGGCATCAACGGGAGAGTGACCGTAACCTATAATTTTTAGCGATTTGTTTGAGTAGTTAAGTTTGAGTTAGTTTCAGAACAGTCCTTGGACATTATGGTCCGGGGACTGTTGTAATCAAAAAAGTATAGAAATGAAAAAAACAGTATTTACCCTTTTGTTTATGCTGGCAATTACCGCTCAAGGTTTTGCCCATTATCTCTGGATAGAGACATCCCCCTACGGAAAATTGGACCAAGTACAGGAAATACGGGTCTATTATGGGGAATATACCTATGGGGTCATCGAGGAAGTCATAGGTGACGCGTTTCCACTGGTAAACGATTTTACGCTTTGGGTGCTTGATGTCGACGGAAAAAGAACCGAATTAAAGGTCGTCCCCAAGGAAAATTATTACGTGGCCCATTTCACGCCAAAATCGCACGGAACATATACGGTGTTATTGGATAATGATAATATCGACGTACTTGATTACACCCAATATGACTTTGGCATTTTTAAGACCCATTACCATTCGGTTGCCAAATTTCAGGTTGGGGAAGTCGGTAACGGAACCATTGCGCAAAATGAAAAAGGGATAACGCTAAAACATGTTCCAATTTCAGAAGGCGAGGTAAAGCTTCAGATTTTGTATCAGAATAAGCCGTTACCTAAAAACGAAGTCAAGGTGTATGTTGCCGATTTATGGTCGAAGACCCTGGAAACCGATGAAGACGGCTTTGTCTCTTTCAAACTCCCGTGGAAGACAAAATATATCGTTGAGACCACTATTAAAGAAGAAGTGCCGGGAACCTATAGGGGAAAGGACTATGAATTTATATGGCATTGTGTAACCACCTGCATCGATTAATATGTTGTGTTAAACCGAGGGAATATGATTTTTGCTATTACGTTGCTTGTCTTTTTCGGATTTTATAGCCTGTACGGGACTTCCAAAAGGGTGGAATTAAGTCGTTCCCAGATAAATTTGTGGTTACATGAACATCCCAAGTTTTCAAAGGTGACGGGCATCGTATTGCTCCTTCTGGCCCTAATATTTTCTGCAATGATCTACGGTATGGGAGCCGGTATTTTTACGGCACTTGTACTCTTGATGACCATAGCCAGTTTGGTAATACTTGTATTTCCCATATTCATTAAAAGAGAGACAAATGCCCGCTAACCCTAAATACCTTACAAAATCTCCTTGGCAACGTTTTGCCAAGATATCGGCGGCCATATTGGGCGGCTATATGGTCTCTGTTGCATTACATCTGGCCTTGGCAAGTTGGTTCGACCGGATCAATGTAGTCATTACTAGCACCTATTCTTCGTTCATACTTTGGGCCGTTCTTATGGTTCTGGCCTTTTTGGCCAAAAACGGATGGAGAATATGGGGTATTTACCTCTTGGCCACTTTGCTTTTGGGAATAATCGTCTATTTCGGTAATAATACCGATTTGGCATTGCAATAATCTATGGGACAGCGAACGTACAATATTATCTTTCATACGCACACTGTCAGTGGTATTGTAATCAGCGTGGCGTTATACGTCATTTTTTTTGCGGGTTCGTTTTCCTTTTTTAGGGACGAGATCGCGAATTGGGAAAGAGGGCATACCGTAACGGTGCAGGATGAGATTCCGGAAGATATCGATTCGGTGCTCGATAATATTGGCAAGGAATACAAATTGCACGGTAGGGATGTAGAAATTTCGCATTACTTCAATGAGCGGAAAATAAACGTAAACCTCGGAGGCTCAAAAGACACTCTGGCCACGGAAAATGACAAAAAAGGTTCATTTTTTTATTATGATACCGCCGATGGTACGCATTCTACATATCAGGAATCGTATAATCTTGGCGAGTTTCTGTACCGATTGCACTTTTTGGATCAGATACCCTATCCGTATGGGCGTTATCTATCGGGTTTTGTAGCGTTCTTTTTTTTGTTCGCCATTTTTACGGGTATTGTAGTGCATTGGAAAAAGATAATACCCAACTTTTACCTTTTTAGACCTTGGGCGAAACTAAAAACCCTTTGGACGGATGCCCACACGGCTTTGGGTGTCATCGGTTTTCCCTTTCAATTCGTTTATGCCGTTACCGGGGCATTTTTTTTGTTGAAGATCTTATTGGTCGCACCCAGTGTTTTCACTTTGTACGATGGTGATGAAAGCAAACTTTATGAGGATCTGGAGTACAACCACCCCATTTTTGAGTTTGAAAACGAACCCTTACAAGGGGCTATCGATGTAAACACCTATATACAAAAGACCAAGAAAGATTGGCCCGGTTTTAAAGTGACTGAAGCCCATATTTTTAATTATGGCGATGTCAATATGCATGTTTCCATCAGCGGAAATATGGATTATCGATCTAAGTTCAACGGCACAGGGTATACAATCTATAATGTTGCCAATGATAGCATAGTACAGCAAAAAAATCCATTAAAGTCTGCTAGTTATCTCAATGGGGTAAAGAATACGCTCTATCGGTTGCATTTGGGCGATTACGCAGGTTTGGCGCTAAGGGTGGTCTCGTTCGTTCTAGGTCTGATTTCATGCTTTGTGATTATATCCGGGATCATGATCTGGTTGGTGGCTCGCGACAAAAAGCACCTTCCTGAAAAACGCAGACGTTTTAACAGAAATGTAGTCCGTTGTTATTTGGCCATTTGTCTGGGCATGTATCCGATAACAGCGCTGGAATTTATTTTGGTCAAGGTATTTCAGCCCGAAGCGGGCAAGTCATTTATTTACAGTACCTATTTTGTAGGATGGTTGCTTTTGTCCATTTTTTTTATCCTCAAGAACAATAACGGTTTTACCAATATGTACACTTTGCTGTCGGGCAGTATTTTAGGATTATTGATTCCAATCGTAAATGGATTCGTCACCAACAATTGGTTCTGGAAAAGCTATTCCAACGGTTTTTCGCAAATTTTCTTTATCGATGTTTTTTGGATCGTTTTGTCCCTCGTTGGCTTTTGGGTCGTCGTTATGTTGAACAAGAACGAAAAACAAAAAATCTTGGCCGAAACATAAAGCATACGATAATATGACTTTGATATATAGAAACGGCTACGGATCGACTTACTTATTGGATAACCCGCCACACCCTCATTGTCGCGTTCAATTGGTGGTTGATGCCATGGGTATTTTTATGTGTGAGGAAGACTTGCAAAACTTGTTGGGCATTGTACAAAAATCGCACGAGCCCTGCTATTGTGATGACTGTGGCGGGAACGCTTGTAAAAAGATCTGGTATACCAATCCGTTGATGGATATTTGCCTGAAAATGAACGAACGTACCCTGGTTCTATTGGAAGATTTGATCAAAGCAACCCAATTAATGCTCAAAATAGATGATACTTTTGGATGAATCATATTAATAGACAGGAAACAAAAGCATTGTGAAAACGGAAATTAATGTTCGTAAAAGAGAAAAAAGATATGAAAGACAAATGGCTTGAAAAGTGGAATGCACGATATAGGGATCCTGAATTTGCCTTTGGGGAAGCGCCGAACAACTATTTAAAAGAACAATTGGAAAAGCTAAATCCGGGATCAATTCTTTTTCCTGCCGAAGGAGAGGGGCGCAACGCCGTTTTTGCGGCCATGCTGGGATGGTCGGTGTCGGCCTTTGATATTAGTGTCGAAGGCAAGAAAAAGGCAATGTACCTTGCCGAAAAAAACAAAGTGGCCATTGATTATAAAGTGGGCGAACTACCATTATTAGAGTACAAAGACGGGCCGTTTGACGCGATCGCCCTTATTTATGCACATTTTCCTGCCGATATTAAATCGCAATACCACAAGACACTCGATAAATATCTGCGCAAGGGAGGGACCATCATTTTTGAAGCTTTTGGAAAAAACCACTTGAAATACAGGTCGAAAAACGAAAAGGTGGGCGGCCCCAAAGATTTGGCGACCTTGGCTTCGGTTGAAGAATTAAGATCCGATTTTGAGAATTACGAGGTTATCGAACTGGTCGAAAAAGAAATCGATTTGAACGAAGGCCTGTACCATAACGGAAAAGGGTCGATAGTTCGATTTGTGGGAAGAAAATGCTAGAAGTTTGTGATTAGTCGAGTGGTTAGAACTACTGTTATTGGCATTGTCAAAGCCAAAGTGTTGATCGGGTTTACTGCTTTGGGCACAAATATATTCGTTGGAGACGGACTGATTCTCCCTAAGCGAAAGGTTGCAATTAATTATAAAATAAAAATCTAGGTGTTCATCTAAACCGCCCTTTGAACGACCTCAAATACTTTATTGCCATCACATTTCAAGGTTTTCGAAGGGTATTTTAAAATCAGCGCGTAATCGTGTGTGGCCATAAGAATGGTACGCCCCGATTTATTGATATCCTGCATGACTTTCATGACCTCCACACTGGTCTGGGGATCCAGGTTTCCGGTCGGCTCGTCGGCCAGGATCAGTTCGGGGTCATTGAGCAGGGCACGCGCAATGGCGATCCGTTGCTGTTCGCCACCTGACAGCTCATGCGGAAATTTAAAGCCTTTGGTCTTCATACCCACTTTGTCCAACACGTTTTCGATTTGTTTGTCCATTTTGGCTTGGTCTTTCCAACCCGTCGCTTTCAGTACGAACTGCAAATTATTCTTGATGTTGCGATCCGGCAATAACTTGAAATCTTGAAAAACGATTCCCAATTTACGTCGTAGGTACGGTATGTCTTTTTCCCTTAGCGTTTTCAAATCGAAACCAACAATGCTTCCCGCGCCCTTGCGCAACGGCAGATCGCCATAGAGCGTCTTCATAAAGCTACTTTTGCCGCTTCCGGTCTTGCCGATAAGGTAGACGAATTCCCCTTTCTTTATCTCAAGGTCTACTTTGTTCAGAACGAGGCTTTCCTTCTGAAAAATGGACACATCCTGTAACTGTAAAATCGTTTCTCCCATAGAATGAATGTTGATATAAAAGTAATAAGTTAACTCGGATATCGATTATTCACCTTGCCAAATCTTTTACGTTTGTAAGGTAATGGCACATACTTTGATTCGGTTTTTAACGTTATACAGACTAGAAAATAGTTAGAACGCTATGTTTAGAAAAATATCCGCTTGCCTTTTCCCGCTTCTGGGAATGGTTTTTTTTGGCATTTCGCAAGAGACCAAAATCTACACACACGAAGATAAAGACTATCAAGATGCACTGGCACTGTACAATAATGAGCAGTACCAGGCGGCACAGACCATTTTCGGCAGGGTAAAGAATACCACCGATAACCTTGAAACGAAAGCAAATAGCGCCTATTATGAGGCCAATGCCGCAGTTCGTCTGAACCAATTGGGAGCCGATGATCTTATGGAAGATTTTGTCGAAAAATACCCGACATCGACAAAACGAAATTCCGCCTTCGCCGATGTGGCCGAATACTATTTTGAGACCGGAAAATATCCATATGCCCTAAAATGGTACAACAAAGTGGATCAAGGGGCACTTTCGCGAAAAGAAATGGACAAGTTCAATTTCAATTATGGGTATTCACTTTTTTCCTCAAGAAATTCGAAAGAGGCCGAGCGTTATCTGAACAAGGTTGTCGATTCGCCCATCTACGGGTCACAGGCAAAATATTATTTGGGCTATATTTCGTACCAACAAGATGATTATGAGGCGGCGAACCAACGTTTTGACCAGATAACCGACCCCGAGATTCTTGATGAAAAACTGAGCTATTACCAAGCCGATATGAACTTTAAGCTGGGCCGGTTCGAAGAGGCCATCGCCCTGGCCAAAAAGCAACTGCCCAAGTCGGATCGCAATGAGGTGTCAGAACTCAACAAGATCATTGGCGAGAGCTATTTCAACTTGAAGCAATACGACAACGCCATATCTTATTTGGAACAATATAGGGGCAAAAAAGGCAGGTGGAGCAATACGGACTATTATCTCTTGGGATATAGTTATTATAAACAAGGTGATTTTGCAAACGCCGCTCAACAGTTCAATAAGATTATTGGAGGAACCAACAGTGTTTCGCAAAACGCCTATTACCATTTGGCGGAATGCTATTTGAAACTCGACAAAAAACAGGAAGCCTTGAACGCTTTTCGAAATGCCTCTCAAATGGATTTCTCGGCCGAGATCCAAAAAGATGCAAGCTTGAACTATGCCCGGCTCAGCTACGAGATCGGTAACCCTTACGAACCGGTGCCTCAGGTAATCTCAGACTATCTCGATAAGTATCCGAACGATTCGAACGCGCAGGCCATGCAAGAACTTTTGGTCGATTCGTATATCACTTCCAAGAACTTCGCCGGCGCTATGGAATTGCTTGAAAAAAATAGAAACTTCGCCAGTAAGGCCACTTATCAGAAAGTGGCTTTTTACAGGGGTGTCGAACTTTTTATCGATACCGATTATTCAGGATCGGCAGATGCTTTTGCCAAGTCTTTGAACAGTGCGGCCGATGCTTTGTTCGAGGCAAGGGCTGCATATTGGAAGGCAGAATCGGAATATATGTTGAACAGGTTCGATGAGGCGTTGGCCGGCTTCAAAAGGTTTCAGCAAAGTTCGAGTGCGCGTTCGACGGAAGAATATAAGGATCTAGAGTACAATTTGGCCTACACCAATTTTAAGTTGAAGAATTACGGACAGGCCATTTCGCATTTCGGAAACTTTGCAAGTACTTCACCGTCTGACACCCAAAAATTATACGACGCCTATTTGCGGTTGGGCGACAGCTATTTCGTGACCAGCAAATATTGGCCGGCCATAGAAACGTATAACAAGGCGTTGGCCCTGAGCGGACCTGAAAAGGACTATGCCGCCTACCATAAGGCTTTAAGTTATGGTTTTGTCGATAGGGCCAATACGAAAATCGAGGAATTGGAAAGCTTTACATCAAAGTATCCGAATTCTACCTTAAAGGATGACGCTCTTTTTGAGCTCGGCAACTCATACATAACTTCAGGTCAGGAAAATCGGGGGCTTCAGGCCTATGATCGCTTGATAGCTGAATATAGGGCGAGTCCTTTGGTCGCCCAGGCCATTATGCGACAAGGGTTGGTGCATTATAACGCAAGCAGAAACGAACAGGCCTTGGCAAAGTTCAAGACGGTGGTCCGCGATTTTCCGAACACACAAGAAGCCGTACAGGCAGTGGCCACGGCCAAACTGGTCTCTGTCGATATGGGCCGCGTCGATGAATATGGTGCCTGGGTACGTGATTTGGATTTCGTCGAGGTGACGGATACCGAGCTTGACAATGCAACGTATGAATCGGCCGAGAAGAAAAATATGGAAGGTCAAAAAGAGGCCGCCATTCGCGGTTTTGAGAGTTATATCAAGCAATTCCCCAACGGGTTACATGCGGTCAAGGCGAACTTCAATTTGGCACAATTGTACTTTGCCAAGGGCGATAAGGAAAAAGCCCTGATTTATTACAAGTTCGTTGCCGATAAGGGCGCGAACGAATATACCGAACAGGCATTGACCCGCACGTGTGAAATATACATAGGCAATAAAGATTACACTTCAGCTTTGCCGTATTTAGAGCGATTGGAGGCAACCGCCGATATACAACAAAACCGAACCTTTGCCGAATCAAATCTTATGAAGGGCTATTACCAACAAAAGAATTACGACCGAACACTTGAGTATGCCGAAAAAGTTTTGGCAACCCCGAGTATCGACAATCGTATAAAAAGTGATGCCAAGATCATGATTGCCCGATCTGCGATCGCCACCGGGAATGAATCGAAAGCCGAATCTGCGTATGCCGAGGTATTGCAGATTGCTTCGGGCGAGACCGCCGCCGAAGCACTTTATTACGATGCTTATTTTAAAAATAAGGGGTCACAGTACGAAGCCTCGAACAGCTCGGTACAAAAATTGGCAAAAGATTATTCGGCCTACAAAGAATGGGGGGGCAAGGGCTTGATCATTATGGCGAAAAACTTTTATGCCCTTGACGATGCCTATCAGGCAACCTATATCTTGGATAATGTAATCACCAATTTTAGCCAATATGCCGACATTGTGGCCGAGGCACGGGGCGAACTTTCAATTATCAAGGCGAAAGAGGCGCAGCGCAATTCTTCAGTTGACCCGGGAGGAAATTAAAATACGCGAGAAAAAAGAACACCTATGCACAAATACATCAAAATAACGCTATTCGCAGTTCTAGGAGTCTTTCAGTTGGCCCTAGCTCAAGATGATGAAGATGAAAATGAGATCGGAACCGAAACGGTTACCGTTACGAAAGCCTATACCCCGACGATCTCGGATGCCTTTAAGATCAAGTCGATACCGAATCTGAACGACTCCATCGTGCTTCAGAAGAAAAAGATAGACTATAGTATCTTTTCGGTTCCGGTAGCTTCCACTTTTACGCCGGCAAAAGGGAAGGCCTCAGCTGTCAAAAAGACGCCGCCACCTATATTGTATAATTCCTATGCCTCGGCAGGAGGGGGCAATCCGGCGAATATTATGGCCAAATTCCATACAAGTCGTACCATTGACCGTGAATCAAGCTTTACATTGGGGCTTGACCATAATTCGTCCCGCGCCGATATCAGTGGAATCGTGCTCGATAATATCTATTCGAAAAGTAAGCTCGATGCCTCGTATGCCAAACGTGACCGCGATTTTCGTTGGGGTGCCGATATAGGTTTGAAACATCAATTGTATAACTGGTACGGACTTCCTGAGGGAACCGACCCTGTTACCGTAGCCGGTATCGAGGAACGTCAGAATTACTATATGGGCGAGGCAGGTGCGCATATTGATGTCGAGGATGCTTATTTTACCGATGCTTCTTTAAAGTATCGAAGGTTTTGGGATGCGGTTAAGTCGGGCGAGAACCGCGCTATTTTCAAAACGGGATTCGAATTTCCGGTAGGGGAAGAAGTTTTTGGCATCAAGGCCAAGGTCGATTATGTAAATGGTGCTTTCGAGAATGCAAGCTTGAACGATCCAGAGAATACCGCGGGTATAAAATACAGTCATTTACAGGTAGGTGTCAATCCGAGTTTGACCTTGTTACGCGATGATTTGTCGCTGAACCTTGGTGTCAATTTCGTTTACGGCCTCGATAGTGAAAATAGTGATAGTAGGTTCTTTATCTATCCGGTGGTTACGGCCTCATATCGCCTTTTGGATGAATTTGCCATAGTATATGGCGGTATCGAGGGTGAGTTGCAACAGAATTCATATTATGATTTCGTTGAGGAGAATCCTTATGTTTCTCCAACACTTACAATTGCACCGACCGATAGACAATATGACGCCTATGCCGGTTTGAGAGGACAACTTTTACCGAATTTGAGTTATAACATTAAAGGTTCTTACACGGCTGAAAACGGAAAGGCACTCTTTAAGTTGAATCCTCAAAACAGTTTCAGGAATGATGAAAAAGGATATTACCACGGTAATTCTTTTGAAGTTTTCACCATTGATGGGGTCACACTGGGAGATGATGTCAAAACCTTGGGAATTTTTGGCGAATTGAACGTCGATGTGAATCGAAATTTTACCTTGGGAATCAATGCCGAATTCTACGACTATAGTACCGAGACGGGAAATCCGGCTTGGAACTTGCCAAATTTGACCGGCTCCCTTTTTATGGATTATCAAATAGGCGAGCGGTGGTATATGGGCGCCAACCTGTTCTACGTAGGCGAACGGGAAGATTTTTCTTCTCAAGTGGTCCAGAACGTTCAACCTTCTGAATTTCCTGCTACCTTGATAGCACTTGATGGGTATTTCGATGCGAACGCCCATATCGGGCATCGCCTCAGTGATCAACTATCAATTTTTGTCAAAGCGGCCAATATCGCTAATAATAATTACCTGCGATGGGCAAATTATCCGGTTCAGGGTTTTCAGGTTTTGGGCGGGGCTACCTATAAATTCGACTTTTAGGGCAATTGGGTCGACCCATAATTTGAACCGTTGGCCGAAGAAAGTCGTCGTCGCTACCGTTGCTTTTCCGTAATTTGCTATTTTAGAGGTAGTTAAATACCCTAAATGAGACTTTTCAAGGTTACGGAGCATATCGTTGCGATTTTGTGCCTTTTAGCGGTAGTTCCGGTTATGGCACAAAACCTCGTAAAAAATCCTAGTTTTGAACAATATGTCGATTGCCCCGAAAAACTCGGAAATCTTAATGCCGATGTAATCGATTGGTCCACCCCCACTGAAGGTTCTACCGACTATTTTAACAGTTGTAGCAAGGCTATGGGTACGCCTAAAAATTTTAACGGAACCCAACCTGCCGATTTTGGACAGGGCTACGCGGGACTGTACCTTTATGCACCCGATGATTATCGCGAATATTTACAGGTAGAACTATTCGAACCTTTGGTCGAGGATGAAAATTACACGATTTCCTTTTATGTGAGTTTGGCCGAAAGATCCGATTTTGCCGTTAAGGATTTCGGTGTATTGTTCTCAACCGTACCTTTGCAAGTAGCGACCAAAAAAGAACTTTCCAAGAGGCTTCTTTATCAACAAAAGAATACTTCGTACCATGCCATCGAAATAGGTTACACCAATTTTTATCGTGACACCAATGACTGGGTTTTGGTGCATTCCGAATTCATCGCCAAAGGATCCGAACGCTTCATGATCTTGGGTAATTTCAAGACGAATGCGCGCACGCGTATGTTCAAGACCGAAAAATATGCGAAACAGGGAGCCTATTATTATATCGATATGGTTTCGGTTGAACGTACGGAACGAAAAGATATGGGTTCCGATTTGGTATCCGGTGCGTCGGGCAAGCATGATTTTGAATTGGATAAGACACATGTTTTTACCAATGTTCTATTTGATTTTGATGAGTTTATACTGCTCGATTCGGCGAAAAAAGAAGTGGCCCGTGTCTTCGATTATTTAAAAAAAGATTCGACACTCACCATTGAAATAAATGGCCATACCGACAATATTGGTTCTGAGGGTTATAATCAGGTTTTATCCAACAAAAGGGCCAAGGCCGTTGCCGATTATCTGGTGCAATTGGGCTTATCGGGCAAAAAGATCAAGTGGAACGGTTTCGGGGGAGAAAATCCGGTCAGTGAAAATTCCTCTGTCAAGGGTAGGCAAAGAAATCGTCGCGTAGAATTTATTATTGCCAAAGAATAGGTCGTTAAATACCGTCATTTTAAGTTAAAGCCCGTAACTTGCGCTAAATCAAAACCAATTTATGGACCTCAATATCGCGGTACTCATTGACGGGGATAACATACCCTCGGCCTATGTAAAGGAAATGATGGAAGAAATTGCCAAATACGGCAACCCGACCATTAAAAGAATTTATGGAGACTGGACAAACCCCCGACTCGGAAAATGGAAACATGTTTTGCTTGAAAATGCAATTACCCCGGTACAGCAGTATGGGTATACCCAAGGTAAAAATGCGACCGACTCGGCCATGATCATCGACGCTATGGATATTCTCTATTCAGGCAAAGTAAACGGCTTTTGTATCGTTAGCAGTGATAGTGATTTTACGCGTTTGGCGACCCGATTGCGTGAAGCCGGCATTCAGGTTATCGGAATAGGTGAAAAGAAAACCCCGAATCCGTTTATCGTTGCCTGCGATAAGTTTATATATCTTGAGATACTTAAAAAGCAATCCGATAGCGATATAAATGAGGCTTCGGCGGCGAAAAAGACTTCTGAAGACAGTGTTGACAAAATCACACCGAAAGACTTAAGGCTTATGGCCACTACGATCGAAGATTTGGCCGATGATGACGGGTGGGCTTTTTTAGGAGATGTGGGCAGTTTGTTGCAAAAAAAACAACCCAATTTTGATTCCCGTAATTATGGTTTTCAGAAGTTGACTCCCTTGATCAGCTCGATCTCGCAATTCGAAATCGAGAGAAGGGAAGATTCTAGGGGCCGTAAAAAACTCATTTATGTAAAGATCAAAGAGAAAAAAGGGTCACGTTCAAGAAAATGACGGGCAACTTGATAAAGTTGTTGCGCATTCGATAGACACCCATTGATACCTTCACGCTATTATTTGTGCGATCACTTTATCGAAAAATAACGTTAAACAATTTTTATTGTGTATTTTTAAGGTTGAACTTTAAAGTTGGTATTACACAAAATCAAAATCATGGAAAAATTAAAAGTACTTCTGTTCGTATGCGTATCAACGTTGTGTTTTCAGCCGCTGACGGCCAATAATGCCCCTATTCCCGATATTATGGATCGATCCATGGCGGATATCGTGGGTTCGTGGGCCTATGATGTGCAGAATGTGGATCCACAATATGCCAAGGGAATTTTACATATTGAGAAGGAAAAGGGAAAATATGTTCTTAATATTCAAGGCGCTGAGGGAAGTATGATTCCGACCGAAGAACTTACAGTTGATGGAAGTGAAGTTAAATTTGTGGTCTATGTGGAAGGCGATAGGGTTTCGATTACCTTAAATTTTGACGGAGATTCGTTCTCCGGTGATGGATCTTCTTCCTCGGGTCCTTTTACCCTTTCTGGCAAAAGGATTCCCGACCCGAAATAGTTTTGGTACATAGGTAAAATATAATCAAAAAAACCCCCGCGCTAACGGCGGGTTTTTTATTTGTACAATGGGTTATCGAATATTTGGTTATTTTAGGGAATTCAATATTGGGGCAATGCGAAAAATTCTTCCTCTTGTTTTACTTATCTTATGTAGTTGCGATCTGTTCAAGAAAAAGGTAGATCTGATAATCTTAAACGCCAATGTCTATACGGTCGATGATTCTTTTTCGAAAGCGGAGGCCTTTGCTGTAGACAAAGGCAGGTTCATTGCCGTAGGCACATCCGACGAAATAAGAAGTACATACACGTCAGATCAAATTATTGACGCCGACGCACGGACCATAACGCCGGGATTGATCGACGCCCATTGCCATTTTTTCGGATTGGGTATGGGTCAACAGACCGCCGACTTGAGAGGTACCAAAAGTTTTGCTGAAGTATTGGATAGGGTGCAGGCATTCCAGGATCAAAACCCTAAAGATTTCATATTGGGTAATGGTTGGGATCAAAACGACTGGGAGGTCAAGGAACTTCCTACCAAAAAAGAACTCGATGAGCTGTTCCCCGACACGCCCGTAGCCTTGCGAAGGATCGATGGTCATGCCCTCTTGGTGAACCAAAAGGCGTTGGATATGGCCGGAATCAGTTGGGATACTAAAGTTGAAGGCGGGGAAATCGTGAAAAAATGGACTGATGGGTATTCAGGAATTACTGGGGTTTTGATCGATAACCCTATGGGTCTGGTTACCTCACTAATTCCTCCTCCAGATCTTCAAACAAAGATTCAGGCCCTAAAGGATGCCGAACGCATCTGTTTGAACCATGGTTTGACGACGGTCAATGATGCAGGTATCGATCGTTCGACCATTGAATTGATCGACAGCTTACAACAGATCGGTGAATTATCGATACGGGTTTATGCCATGCTCAGCAATACCCCTGAAAATCTGGAACATTATATTTATCAAGGTCCATACAAGACCGACCGGTTGAATGTGCGTTCCGTAAAGGTTTACGGCGATGGAGCACTGGGTTCTAGAGGAGCTGCCTTAAAAGAACCCTATTCAGATCAAATTGGTCATTATGGGGCAATGGTCACGCCCATCTCAGAGATTGAGGACCTTGCCCGTCGTCTGGCAATCTCGGAGTATCAAATGAATACCCATGCAATTGGTGATTCGGCCAATGTTGTGGTATTGCGGGCCTATAAAAACGCCTTGAGCGGACAGCAAGATAGGCGATGGAAGGTTGAACATGCTCAGATAATCGCTCCCGAGGATTTCGGATATTTTGAAGAGGGCATTATTCCTTCGGTTCAACCTACACATGCCACGAGCGATATGTATTGGGCCGAGGAACGTTTGGGCGAAGAACGCATTAAAGGCGCCTATGCCTTTAAAAAGTTATTGGACGCGGCCGGAATGGTAGCTCTGGGTACGGATTTTCCTGTGGAACAGGTAAGTCCGTTTTTGACATTTTATGCTGCCGTTACACGTCAGGATATTGACGGGTATCCCGAAGGAGGGTTCCAGTCAGACCAAGCTTTGACACGTGAGGAAGCCTTAAAGGGAATGACTATTTGGCCAGCATATTCCAATTTTGAGGAAAACGAAAAAGGGAGTATTGAAGTGGGTAAATTTGCCGATTTTGTGATTTATAGTGATGATCTGATGCAGGTTCCTGTTGAGCAGATTCCAACGATACAGGCACAACAAACTTTTATTTCGGGAGTAGTGGCCGAATAAAAAACCCAAGACTTTTTTGCCCTGGGTCTTTAAAACATTTTGATATTGTTTGATTACATTTTTATCGGTACAGAAACCCGGGTTTTGTCCCATCCCATGACCAAGTCGACGCCGCCGTCGATTTCCTTGTAGGCTATGGAGAATTCCTCCAAGGAAGAACCATCCATGGTTTTGGTGGCACTTACACGAACTACGTCTGCGGATTCGTCATAACTATAAGCCCCCCACTGGTTCAGGTTCTTGTTCAAAACAACGGTCCATTCTTTTTCCCCAGGAATCGTAAATAAGGAATACGTTCCTGCATTGACATCCTTCCCTCCAAAATTGATATCTTTGTAAAAAGTGATTTCCGTGGCCTCATTGGCCCCTGTTCTCCATACCTTTCCTGCTGGGGCCAGTTCGGCCAAAGACCGCCCTTTTAGTTGGGGCCTGCTATATATGACTCTTACCGATTTATTGGAGTCCCTTCCTCCCGGAGGATAAGAAGCGATATCTGCGGGACTTTTATCCAGACCCGAAAAATTTTGTGCGTTTGCGTCGGTGGTGAAGACCAGGGAGATTACCAAGATCGTAAGTGTGAGAATTTTTTTCATAAGTGTATTTGTTTTAGGCCCCGAATTTCATTTTAAAGGGCAAGTGGGTTAAAACTAAGTAGTATTCAAATGTATCTCTGCTAAAAAGTCGTTAAAATTTTAACAGCTTACAAAAGATCGATTTTTTTTGATAATCTCCATATTGATATTACATAATTATACCAAATAGTTCTTTTTGATATTAAAATAATATTAATTGAGATATAATTGTTTTATATTATAAATAGAAAGAACATCTTTGCTTTATAATTATTAAAATACGTGATTATGTGCGGTATTGTATGTGCTTTTGATGTTAAGCAATCAACTGAGCTTTTGAGACCTCAGATACTTGAAATGTCGAAAAAAGTAAGACATAGAGGTCCTGATTGGAGCGGGATCTATTCAGATGATAAAGCTATTTTGGCCCACGAACGTCTGGCCATAGTAGACCCGGCCTCTGGCAAGCAACCTTTGTTCAGCGAGGATAAAAAACTGGTTTTGGCCGCCAACGGCGAAATCTATAACCATCGTGAACTTAGAAAGCAATTTGAGGGTAGGTATAATTTTCAGACTAAATCTGACTGTGAGGTCATACTGGCCCTGTATCAAGAAAAAGGGGTCGATTTTATCGATGAAATGAACGGTATCTTTGGATTTGCCATATATGATGTTGAGAAAGACGAGTATTTTGTGGCCCGCGACCATATGGGTATCATTCCCCTTTATATTGGATGGGACAAGCATGGTACTTTCTACGTGGCCTCTGAATTGAAGGCCTTGGAAGGAACCTGTACAAAGATCGAGCTTTTCCCCCCGGGTCATTATTTGCACAGTGCCGATGGCGAACTGAAACAATGGTATTCTCGCGATTGGATGGAATACGATGCCGTAAAGGATAATGAGACCAGTATTCAGGCCATCAAAGAGGCCCTTGAAGCCGCGGTGCACCGACAGTTGATGTCAGATGTGCCCTATGGTGTTTTACTTTCAGGGGGGTTGGATTCTTCCGTTACATCGGCCATCGCAAAGAAATATGCCCAGAAGCGCATCGAGTCAGATGACACTACCGATGCGTGGTGGCCACAATTACATTCTTTTTCAGTGGGCCTGGAAGGATCCCCTGATTTGGCTGCGGCACAAAAAGTGGCCGATCATATCGGCACCGTACACCATGAGATCAAGTTTACCATTCAAGAGGGCCTCGATGCCATAAAGGATGTTATTTATAATCTTGAGACCTATGATATTACGACCATTAGAGCTTCGACACCAATGTATTTGATGGCAAGGGTGATCAAGTCCATGGGTATTAAAATGGTGCTTTCGGGCGAGGGGGCCGATGAACTGTTCGGCGGTTATCTATATTTCCACAAAGCTCCGAACGCGCAGGAATTTCATGAAGAAACCGTTCGAAAGTTGAGCAAATTACATATGTACGACTGTTTGCGGGCCAACAAATCACTGGCTGCATGGGGAATCGAGGGGCGCGTTCCGTTTTTGGACAAGGAGTTTATGGATGTGGCCATGCGAATCAATCCGCAGGACAAGATGATCAACGGCGAGCGAATGGAAAAATGGGTGGTCAGAAAAGCCTTTGAAGATATGCTGCCCGAAAGCGTGGCATGGCGACAGAAAGAACAGTTTTCAGACGGGGTCGGTTATAGTTGGATCGATACGCTAAAGGAACTGGTGCGCGATGAGGTTACCGATGAGCAATTGGCCAATGCAAAGTTCAGGTTTCCGGTACAGACGCCGACGACCAAGGAAGAGTTTTACTACCGCTCGATATTCGAATCACATTTTCCAAGCGATGCGGCCGCCCTATGCGTGCCCCAAGAACCATCAGTGGCGTGCAGTACGAAAATTGCCTTGGAGTGGGACGAGGCGTTCAAGAACATGAACGACCCTTCCGGCAGAGCGGTTGCGAACGTGCATGACGATGCCTATATAAAATAATGGCAAAAATATAATTCTGTTTTGGCCCTGAAGGGTCCTCTGTTTTTATTTGATTAGTCAATTGGCCCTAGCGATAATGTTAGGGTCTTTTGGTTATTCCTCCAACTTTATTGAATATGTAATAACATTAGATTTTTGAATGAGATTTCAAGGGTTTTTGCTTTCAAATTTTCCACAAATTTTGTTAATAACTTAGAGGTTAAAAAAATGCCAAAACCCTATATTCCATAGGGTATTGCATATATTTGTAAGATTGCTGAATTTGAAGTTGAAACAACGTAAATCCTATGAGCGAAGAAGCAGGTAAAAAAGACGAAAACAAGAAAAAATATTCCGCCGATAGCATTCAGGCCTTGGAGGGTATGGAGCATGTGCGCATGCGTCCTTCGATGTACATTGGTGATGTGGGTGTTAGGGGGTTGCACCATTTGGTTTATGAGGTAGTCGATAATTCGATCGACGAGGCCATGGGTGGGCATTGTGATACGATAAGTGTCATTATAAATGAGGATAATTCGATTACCGTTCGTGATAACGGTAGGGGAATTCCTGTAGATCTACATAAAAAAGAAGGTATTTCGGCCCTTGAGGTCGTCATGACAAAAATCGGTGCTGGCGGCAAATTCGATAAAGACTCCTATAAAGTGTCGGGCGGATTGCATGGTGTCGGTGTTTCCGTGGTAAATGCCCTTTCCGACAACTTGAAGGCTACCGTATACCGCGATGGTAAAATCTGGGAACAAGAGTATGAAAGAGGAAAGACCCTTTATCCTGTTAAAAGTGTAGGGGAGACTACGGAGAGGGGTACAATGGTAACTTTTCATCCTGACGACCAAATCTTCACTCAGACGATCGAATACAATTATGACACGTTGTCGAATCGCATGCGGGAACTTTCTTTTTTGAACAAAGGGGTCACAATTTCGTTGACCGACAGGCGGCAGAAAGACGATAAGGGTGAATATGTATCTGAAACTTACTACTCTGATGAAGGATTAAAGGAATTTGTCAAGTTTTTAGACGGTAATCGGGAGGCATTGATCCAAAATGTCATCTCAATGGAGGGTGAGAAGAACGATATACCTGTTGAGGTGGCCATGATCTACAATAACAGTTATACCGAAAATCTACACTCTTATGTAAACAATATAAATACACACGAAGGTGGTACCCATTTGTCAGGGTTTAGAAGAGGGTTGACCACCACACTGAAAAAATATGCCGATGCATCGGGCATGCTCGATAAATTAAAATTCGAGATTCAAGGCGATGACTTTAGAGAAGGACTTACCGCCATTGTTTCAGTCAAGGTGGCCGAACCGCAGTTCGAGGGGCAGACCAAAACGAAGTTGGGTAATCGAGAAGTATCTTCGGCGGTCAGCCAGGCAGTATCCGAAATGTTGACCAATTATCTGGAGGAGCACCCAGATGATGCCAAAATGATCGTTGAGAAGGTAAAACTGGCCGCACAGGCGCGACATGCGGCAACGAAAGCCCGCGAGATGGTTCAACGAAAAACGGTCATGAGCATTGGCGGTTTGCCCGGAAAGTTATCCGATTGTTCAGAACAAGACCCGGCATTGTGTGAAGTATTTCTGGTCGAGGGCGACTCGGCGGGCGGTACCGCCAAGCAAGGCCGAGACCGAAACTTTCAGGCAATTTTGCCATTACGGGGTAAAATTCTGAATGTTGAAAAGGCCATGACCCATCGAGTGTTCGAGAACGAGGAAATAAAGAACATCTATACGGCGCTAGGGGTTACCATCGGTACTGAAGATGACAGTAAGGCCTTGAACTTGGACAAGCTTCGCTATCATAAGGTAGTTATCATGTGCGATGCCGATGTCGATGGAAGCCATATCGAGACCTTGATCTTGACTTTTTTCTTCAGGTACATGCGCGAGTTGATCGAAGGAGGGCACGTCTATATTGCGACCCCCCCCTTGTACCTTGTCAAAAAAGGCAGTAAAAAACAATATGCGTGGGACGATAAGGAGCGCGATGAGATTGCCAATAGTTATAGTAGCGGGGTAAGTATACAGCGCTATAAAGGTCTTGGTGAGATGAATGCCGAACAATTGTGGGATACCACAATGAATCCTGATTTTAGGACTTTAAGACAGGTTACTATTGACAATGCAACAGAGGCCGACCGTATTTTCTCGATGCTGATGGGTGATGAAGTTCCTCCAAGAAGGGAATTTATAGAGAAAAATGCCGTTTATGCCAACATTGATGCATAGAAATAGGCACTTACACAACAAAAACTTGTCCGCCACCCGGCGGACATTTTATTTTAGGGAAAACTTACAATATGAAAAAGGTAATTTTCCTACTTTTTACGATTGCTGGCCTAAACGTCTATGGCCAATCCAATATCAATGAGATTTTAGCGGCAGGGCTAGATGATGCAGAGCGGTTTACCAATGATTATCTCGCACCAGTTTCCGAGGGAGCCATGCATAGTATCTCGAACGGTTGGTACAACCATGGTGAAGCAAAACCACTGGGCGGTTTTGAAATTTCGATTATTGGTAATATGGCCAATTTCAAGGACAAGACCGATAAAAAAACCTTCGAGTTGAACACTGTTGATTATGAGAACCTACAGTTCGACGATGGTAGTACTTCCAAAATGGTGTCCACGGCTCTGGGCGATATAGAAGGAGTAATGGTCTACGTTGTAGGCGAAATTGCACCGGGCGTCAATTCACGGGAAGACTTTGAACTTCCTGCAGGTCTGGCTTCGGAGGATGTCAATTTTATTCCTTCTGCATTTATACAGGCCAGTATCGGACTTTTTAAGGGAACCGAGCTTAAAGCCAGGTTTTTGCCCAAGATAAATACTGAAGAAGCGGCGATAGGACTTTATGGTGTGGGTGTTCAACACGAGTTTACACAGCATTTGCCTGCCGAGAAACTGTTTCCGGTGGCCATTTCAGGAGTAATAGGGTATACCCACCTTGATGGCACCTATGATTTCACAAGTACCAATATCATTGCAGGCGAAGATCAACGAATAGATATGAAGATGAATACCTGGATTTTTCAGGCAGTTGTGTCTACAAAACTTCCAATAATCAACTTTTATGGAGGTCTGGGCTATCTAAGCGGAAAATCAACAACAGATATTCTTGGTACCTATACGGTGCAGTCCGGTCCTTTCCAAGAAACATACACCGACCCATTTTCGTTGAATAAGGATGCCAAAGGTGTTCGAGCAAACATAGGCGCAAAATTGAAGTTGGGCTTTTTTAGGCTGCACGCCGACTATACTTTAGCAGATTTCAATAGCCTTTCGGTGGGTCTTAATTTTGGTTTTAGGTAAGTAACGATCTGTACGGCGAGCTTTCAATTTTGCACAGGTTTTTTTAGGGTCTCGTTAAACTCTTTGAAATCGTAGGCTGAAGGTAAAACAAAAAAAAGCGCCTCTCGGGGGTGAGGCGCTTTTTTAAAAAGGGTTGTAACTAAACGTACTACTGGAATATTCTTATTTGTTAAAGGGTAGTATTAATCTCTCCTCGCTAACATGACTCCATCATTTCTTTCAAGCAATGAGCCATTCACCGATTGCTTTAGAATTACATGGTCGTCGCTCCTCTCAAGACCGGGGTAGGAAATAACGTAAACGCCATCCTCTTGTTTCCATTTAAAGTCCGACTTTACGATGATGCTGCCATTTTCGATACGGTGATACCTGCCTAAATAGGCGTCATTGAAAATCCATTCCGTACGAATAGTCTGCTTACCGCTCAAGCTGGTAGCCACTTCTTCGAGATCCCAGATACCAATGATGGGGTCGTCGTTTTCCGGAATTCGCGTACAATTGCTTACGAATATGATTCCTAGTATTGCTAAGAATGAAAAAATCTTTTTCATTTGGTTTGTAGGCTATAATTCGATTCGGGGTTCGATATCATAACAACGGCACTTTGAGAGTGGGTATTGCCAGAATTCGATGTACGGCACGATATTCTAATTTTCTTCGTTGAAAAGCGCCTTTTTTTAACATCAATGCATTTCATCGATCGGTGAAATACCACATTTTGAACATAATTATGCCATCTCACATCTTCTTTTAACTCTTAATTTCAGTATTTTTGAGGCGTTCAGATTTTGGTCGCTGGGCTTAATGTCCATAAGGTGGTATAATCGAATAGTATTAATAATAAATCATAATTAAATGAAAGTAACAGTTGTTGGGGCGGGAGCCGTTGGCGCCAGTTGTGCCGAGTATATTGCAATCAAGAATTTTGCGTCGGAAGTAGTTTTGTTGGATATTAAGGAAGGATATGCCGAGGGAAAGGCCATGGATTTGATGCAAACGGCCTCTTTAAATGGTTTCGACACCAAGATTACCGGGGTAACCAATGATTATTCGAAAACAGCGGGAAGCGATATTGCCGTTATTACATCGGGCATTCCTAGAAAACCGGGAATGACCCGTGAAGAGCTCATCGGAATCAATGCAGGAATCGTAAAAGCCGTATCCTCTAGTTTGATCGAGCATTCTCCGAATGTTACCTTGATTGTTGTAAGCAATCCGATGGACACCATGACCTATTTGGTACACAAAACCACCGGACTGCCAAAGAACAAAATCATAGGTATGGGAGGTGCCCTTGATAGCGCCCGTTTTAAATACCGATTGGCTGAGGCTTTGGAAGCCCCTATTTCAGATGTTGACGGAATGGTAATCGGGGGTCATAGTGATACCGGAATGGTTCCCCTAACATCGCATGCCACGCGTAATAGTATCAAGGTTTCCGAATTTCTGTCTGCCGAGCGATTGGCCCAGGTAGCAGAAGACACTAAGGTTGGTGGGGCGACCTTGACCAAATTATTGGGTACCAGTGCTTGGTATGCCCCCGGGGCGGCAGTTTCGGCATTGGTACAGTCGATTGCCTGTGACCAGAAGAAAATATTCCCATGTTCTACTTTTTTGAATGGGGAATACGACCTTGAAGATATATGTATAGGTGTTCCCGTAATATTGGGCAAGGATGGAATCGAGAAAATCGTCGATATCCCCTTGAGCGATGCCGAAAAGGCAAAAATGCAAGAAAGCGCGGCCGGTGTTACCAAAACAAATGGCCTTTTGGAATTGTAATCTATTAGCCAATAATATGAAACGTCTTGCCATGCAATATTGCGCAAGACGTTTTGATTTATGGAACCTCGCCAAATATTATGAACGAGTTCATTGTCAATATGTAGCCGAAATCATATATTTGCACGCTGTTAATCAAAATAGCTCAAACATAAACGCAACCCATGCAGAATAAAGGACTTATAAAGCTTTTTGCCCTCCTATTCGGATTAGTAAGTATCTACCAGTTATCGTACACTTTTATAACCGGTAAAATTGAAAAGGAAGCCGAGGTCTTTGCCAATAGTAGAATTTCGGAAAGTGAGGAAGACTATGTTTCAAAGCGCGAAGCACTTGAGGCCAGTTATCTTGATTCTATAGGAAGTAATCCTATTTTAGGGTTTACCGATTATAATGAGGCCAAAAAGAAAGAACTGAACAAAGGTCTTGACTTGAAAGGCGGAATCAACGTAACGCTTCAGATTTCTATCAAGGATATTTTGAAAGGTTTGGCCAATAACACCAAAAATCCGGTCTTCAACAAAGCCTTGGCCGACGCCGATACAGCTTCTAAAAACAGTGATGATACTTATATTGATCTGTTCTTCGATGCTTTTGACAATATAAAAGGTGATACGAAATTGGCTTCACCTGACATCTTTGCGAACAAAGGTTTGAGCGAAGAAATTAATTTTCAGATGAGCGATGACGAGGTCAAACCGATTATCCGAAGAAAAATTGACGAATCTATCGTTTCGGCGTTCGAAGTACTCCGTGAACGTATCGATGGTTTTGGTGTGACCCAACCGAATATTCAGCGTGAAGGTAATTCGGGACGTATTTTGGTAGAACTGCCCGGAGCAAGGGATATTGCCCGTGCACAGGACTTGCTATCCAGTACCGCCCAGCTTGAGTTTTGGGAGACCCATAGCCAGAGCAACCCGAGCTTCAGTCAGTTTATTGTTGCGGCAAACGAGAAACTTAAGACAATGGTCGATACGACCGAAATCGAAGAACCGGTAAAAGAAGAGTCCGAAATCGATTCGTTGCTTTCCGATGTTGCCACCGATTCATTGGATTTGGGCAATCAGGTCAATCCGTTATTTGATTTGTTGATTCCGGCCAACCCGGGCACACACGCTATGTTCAGGGCCGCCATCAATGATACGGCGAAAGTGGGCGAATATCTTCGAATGCCCGAGATCAGACGTCTGCTTCCGGCCGATATTCAATTTGCGAAATTCGTATGGGAGAGGCCACCGACTCCAGAGACCGAAGTAGTCGACCTATATGCCTTAAAATCGAATAGGGACGGTATTCCGCGGATCAGCGGTGATGTGGTGAGCGATGCCCGCGACGATTTCGATATGGGAGGAAGACCGGCCGTTTCCATGACCATGAATACCAAGGGTGCCAAAGAATGGGAAAATCTAACGGGTGACGCCTACAATAATCAAACGGGCATCGCCATAGTTTTGGACAATAAAGTATATACCGCACCGGGCGTGTCTTCAGGCCCTATCTCCGGTGGTCGGTCTGAGATAACCGGAACCTTTACCGTCAACGAGACAAAAGATATTGCAAACGTTTTGCGGGCCGGTAAGCTGCCCGCATCCGCAGAAATCATTCAATCGGAAATTGTGGGGCCGTCTTTGGGCCAAGAAGCTATTGATAGTGGCTTTATGTCATTTATGCTTGCAATGGCCATCGTTTTGATCTGGATGATTTTTTACTACGGCAAGGCGGGTGCGTTCGCCGATGTTGCCTTGCTGTTGAACATTTTATTGATTTTCGGGGTTTTGACGAGCTTGAACGCGGTCTTGACCCTGCCGGGTATTGCCGGTATCGTTTTGACCATTGGTATGTCGGTCGATGCCAACGTACTCATTTTTGAAAGAATCAAAGAAGAGCTTGCCAAAGGCAAAGGTAAGGCACAGGCCGTTGCCGATGGTTTTGGCAATGCATTGTCCTCGATTTTGGATGCCAACATTACTACCGGCCTTACGGCCTTGATTCTTTTTGTATTCGGTTCGGGGCCCATTAAAGGTTTCGCAACGACCCTTTTGATCGGTATTGTCACCTCATTGTTCACGGCTATTTTCATAACAAGATTGTTGATCGATTGGTATATTGGTGGTAAGGGTAGAACATTGGATTTTTCGACTTCTTTGACCAAGAATCTTTTCAAGAACATGAATATCGATTTCTTGGGGAAACGAAAAATAGCCTATATATTATCGGCGATCCTTCTAGGTATCGGAATATTTTCGTTGGCAACAAATGGCCTGCAGCAAGGGGTTGATTTTGTAGGTGGGCGTTCATATCAAATCCGTTTTCAAAATGAAGTAAACCCATCGGAAATCGCTTCAGAATTGAATACTGTCTTTGGTAGCGGAACAAATGTCAAGGAGTTCGGCGATGCCAATCAAATCAAATTGACCACACCTTATAAAGTCGATGTTGAAGGTGTCGAGGTCGACAATGAAATTCAGGACAAACTTTTTACCGCGTTGCAAAAGTATTTACCTGACGGAATGACGAAATCGGATTTTATTACGGGTAGTGACGAAAAATCTATTGGTATAATGCAATCGGTAAAGGTCGGGCCCACCATCGCCGATGATATCAAGAAAAATGCTTTCTTGGCCATAATCGGTTCGTTGGCCGTGGTTTTCTTGTATATTTTGATACGATTTAGAAAATGGCAATTCTCCTTGGGAGCTGTTGTGGCGGTTTTTCACGACGTTTTGATCGTATTGGGTGTATTCTCTCTTTTTGGAAAGATAATGCCTTTCAATATGGAAATCGATCAGGCTTTCATTGCCGCGATCTTAACGGTAATTGGATACTCTTTGAACGACACCGTGGTCGTTTTCGACCGTATTCGTGAGATTATAAACGAAAAAGGATGGCGTAGTGGAATGAATGTCAATCTTGCGTTGAACAGCACATTGAGTAGAACATTGAATACCTCGATGACAACATTGGTAGTATTATTGGCAATTTTTGTTTTTGGCGGAGAATCGCTAAGAGGCTTTATGTTTGCCATGATAGTCGGTATTATAGTAGGTACATATTCCTCGTTGTTCATTGCCACGCCCGTAATGTTCGATATGCTTACCAAAAAGATAAAAGGGGGCAGTGAAAAATAATAGTTGAACCAGTTAAATAAAAAAGCCGCTTTTAAGCGGCTTTTTTATTATTCCGTGTTGAGCAATTACCTTGACTTTTGAAGAAGGTCTCAGTTCAGATGAACTATTAATGAACGCTTCCTGTCGAACCTTCGTTGCCCATTTTCAGTTCATAAATGAAATCGGGATTCAAATTGGGTTCTTGGCGATGCGAGACAAATACAATCGCTGTTTCGCTCTCCGAAGCGAATTTGTTTACCAAAGCCACGAATAATTCGGCACTTTCATCATCCAATCCTGCGGTCGGTTCATCCAAGATCAGTAATACCGGATGCTTTATCATGGCGCGGGCACACATGATCAACCTGCGCTGCCCTATGGTGAGGTCGTGGTACAGTTTATCCTTTAAGTGCCAAAGGCCCAACAATAGCAACCAATCCTTCGCTACACGTAATTGGGACTCGGTGGGTCTAATATATAGGCCTAAAGAGTCGGTCAATCCTGATATGACCATATTTTGGACCGAATGATATCCTGTAAACTTATCGGTCATCGCAGGTGTGAAATACCCGATGCGTCTTTTGATATCCCAAACACTTTCACCGCTCCCTTTTTTCTGACCGAAAATGTAAAGCTCCTGGCCATATCCTTTGGGATTCTCTCCGGTAATCATGGAAAGGATGGTCGTTTTTCCACTTCCATTTTTGCCGCGAAGCTCCCAAAAATCACCTTTTTGGATTTTCCAGTTGATATTTTTTAAAATCGGGCGTTCCGAATAACTGACATTGATATTCTTCAACTCGATAAGTACCTTTTCGCCAAAGTCAAACGGTTTTAAAGGTGGTGGTATTTTATTGCGGAACATTTTCTTCTCTTGGAGCCGTTTTGTAATCGAAACTTTTTCAACGGTAACCAGATCGTTAATTTCAAGTTTGAAGAAGGTATTGACAAAAGGAAGCAGATCACTTTTTCTGCTGATTAGTTGCACCAGAGAAATTTCGTGGCGCATGTTTTGTAGTTTCCGTTTCAGTTCGATCTGGGTATCGATATCCAGGTTGTCGAATGGATTATCAAGGATCAGGTAATCGGGTTTATTCTCGAGAACATGGGCCAACAGTGCCTTTTGACGTTCACCGCTTGACATTGTTTTTAGGTTTTGGGCCGTATTGGTAATTATTTTCCGACCGTGCTGTTCTTCTTTTCGCATGTAATCCTCCAAAACCGATTTTGAAAACAAGCTTCCTTTTTTGTTTCGAAGTTCATTGAAACCCGAACTGACTTTACCGTTCAATAAAGAAGCTATGAAATTGTTCTTCTTTGAGGCATTGTTCGTAAATATGGCCCAATGTTTATTGTTCATGTCACGATTCTATAAATATGGACGGGGTTATTTTTATAGATAGTCGTTTTATCTAAACTCATACCATTGGCCAGCGCTACTTTTTGGGAGGGAATATTGTCGATATGGATAATGGAGATCAACGAATCGGCAAGTTTATTGGTGAAGGCAAATTCTTTGCATTTCTTGGCCGCTTCGGTGGCATAGCCATTGCGCCAAAATTCGGGCAGTATAGAATACCCGATTTCAAGTTCTCGAATCGCATCCACCTCTTGAACCAATAATCCGCATATGCCCACCAATCTTCCCGACGTTCTAAGAATAAGGGCATTCATTCCTCCAAGATTGTTTTCATACCGCTCGAAAATCCTTTGAAACTGTTCTTCACAGGCTTCTTTTGGGTCTTTGGGCAATCCTTCCCAATATTGGGTGCTAATAGGGTTTTGAAAAAAAGGCAGCCAGGCTTCGAAATCAGAGGTGGTAATTTTTCGAAACTTCAACCGTTCCGTAACTTGATTTACGAGCAGTAAATCCATCGTTTCAGAGTTTGGTAAATTCGATGATATCTCCTTCCGATAATGACCATTTTTCTACAAGTCCGGCATTGACTTCGAGTACGTATTGAACAGGTACTTTTGAAGAAAGTCCCTTTTCACTCAGGGGTTGCGCATTTTCCTGAAAACTGGCTATTTTGAGGTTCGAATCGATGAAAATGATATCAAGAGGGAATTCGGTGTTCTTCATATAGAACGAATGCATGGCCTCATCAGGAAAAACAAAAAGCATCCCTTGATCGTCCAACATCGATTGACGATACATCAGACCGGTCTGCGTCTCATATTCACTTTGGGCAAATTCGATATCGAGTTTTGCAAGTATAGAATCTGTCTCCTGTCTAAATACCGTAAGCTCTCCTTCTTTGGCAAAAACAACGGGTTCGGTCTTGACCACATTTTTGTGTTCATCTTTACAAGAGCCGAACAGTAAAAGCAGGCTTACAATGGCACTAAAACAAAACGTTGTTTTCATTGACCGTGTATATTTCTAGGCACGTACGCCATTAACGGGCCTGAACATAAAATAGAGACCGATGATCACGAACGGTATACTGAGCCATTGACCAGTTGAAAGTAGGCCTAAAGATTCCTCAAAACCGCCTTGGCTTTTCTTTACGTATTCGACGAAGAACCTAATGGTCCACAAAAGCACCAAGAACAGTCCGAACAGGTAGCCGGGTTTGTCCTTTTTGTTTGTTTTCCAATATAAAAAATAGAGGATAAGGAACACAAAAATATAAGCGATTCCCTCATACAATTGGGCCGGGTGCCTGTACGGGATCTGCGCCAGATATTCAGAAAACTCGGCTTTGGTCGCCAGGGCGTCATAGGCCGCATTTATTGTTTTTTCCTTAGTTATACCCAATGCCTTGGATGGGTGCATATCGTCAGAATCACGAACGAACTTGGTAGCGAAAATAAAATTCTCGTCGGTCACTTTACCGTTGATCTCAGAATTGAAAAAGTTGCCCAAGCGCACACAAAAAGCACCAATGGCAAAGGGAACGACGATGCGATCCAATATCCAGAGCATTTTGAACTCCTTGAACTTTCGTGTAAAAAGATACATGCCGATAATGACCCCGATCGCCGCACCATGGCTGGCAAGCCCGGTAAAGCCGGTAAATTCATAGCCGTCTCCGGTATCCCTTATAGGAAGCAGAATCTCGAGCAAGTGTTCGGAATAATAGGCCCAGTCATAAAAAAACACATGCCCTAGGCGTGCACCGAGCATTGTCGCAACAAGGGTATAGATAAAAAGGGAATCAAGCTGCTCAACCGTTTTTTTCTCATTGAAGAAAATCTTTTTCATCAAGTACCAACCCAGGGCAAAAGACACAACCCATAGTAGGTTATAATATTTGATTTGTAGCGGTCCAAGGCTGAAAATCGTTTCGTCCGGATTCCAGATAATTCCTAAAAAGTGCATAAAGAATATTTTGAAGGGCTAAGATAAGAATTTCGGGTAGGGTTCATAAAGTTTATGGGTTTATTAGTTTGAACGCCCGCGGTTTTAGGGTTATTTATCCAGGTGTGGAGGCTCTACGGCCCCGGTCAAAGCTTTAACTGTTATTTTTGTTTTTATTTGTAGTTGAACTTGAACTTGCGCCTATGCTTTTTCGTTCGCTAGGGCACGGGATCGTAACCCGAACCTCCCCATGGATTACAGCTAAAAATCCTTTTGACAGCCAACCATCCGCCCTTGAACAATCCATGTTTCTGCAATGCCTCGAGGGTATATTGTGAACAGGTGGGCGAGTACCTACAGGTTGCCGGCGTGTAGGGCGATATGGCATATTGATAGAACTTCACCAACAGCACAAAGGGAGCGATCATTATTTTTTTCATTTGTGCTTGATTTGAGTTTTACGGCCGGCTGAACGGTTCAAGATGGAGGGGAAGCTTTTGTGCGTACAAATTTTAATTCATACTAAAAGTAGTTCCTTCTTTCCCATCTTTTAACTGTATGCCCAATTCGGCCAGCTGATCACGGATCTTGTCGGAAGTTGCAAAATCTTTGTTGGCCCGGGCCTCTTTTCTTAGATCGATCAACAATTCGACCACTCCTGACAGTTTTTGGGTGTCTGCTCCTGATTCACTCTTACGTTCAAGACCCAACACATCAAAGATAAAAGCGTTCATGGTCTGTTGTAACAGCTCTTTATCAGTCTCCGAGATACTTTCCTTTCCTTCTTTGATAAGATTGATGTGCTTGACGGCATCAAATAAATGCGCAATTAATATCGGCGTATTAAAATCGTCGTTCATGGCATCGTGGCATCTTTGTTTCCAGCTTTCGATATTGAAATCAGACGATTTTCCTGTTTCCAAGATAGATAGTGTGTCCACTGCTTCCATCAATCGATTGTATCCTTTTTCAGAGGCCAATAGTGCATCATTGCTCAGGTCAAGTATACTGGTATAATGTGCCTGCATCATAAAAAAACGGACTACGGAGGGCTCAAAGGCCTTGCTCAATATTTTGTTGTCGCCAGAAAAAATTTCACCGGGCAAAATATTGTTCCCTGTCGATTTGGCCATTTTCTTGCCGTTCATGGTCAGCATATTGGCATGCAGCCAATAATTGACGGGCGAATGGCCATTACTGGCCTCGGCCTGGGCGATTTCGCATTCGTGATGCGGAAATTTCAGGTCCATTCCACCGCCATGTATGTCGAAAGTCTCGCCGAGGTATTTGGTGCTCATTGCGGTACATTCCAAGTGCCATCCCGGGAAACCATCCCCCCACGGAGAGGGCCATCGCATAATATGTTGCGGTTCGGCTTTTTTCCAAAGTGCAAAATCTTGAGGGTTTCTTTTTTCGTCTTGCGCGGTCAATTCGCGCGTGTTTGCGATCATGTCCTCGAGCTTTCTTCCGCTAAGCTTCCCATACTCATAGGTTTCATTGAACTTTTTGACATCAAAGTAGACCGAACCGTTGATTTCATAGGCATAGCCCTTTTCAAGAATATCTTTGATGATTTCTATCTGTTCGATGATATGGCCCGTTGCCGTTGGTTCGATACTAGGGGGCAAAAAATTAAATTTCTCAAGTATATTGTGAAAATCGACCGTGTAGCGCTGAACGACTTCCATGGGTTCCAGTTGTTCGAGACGCGCTTTTTTTGCAATCTTGTCCTCTCCATCATCGGCATCATCCTCTAAATGTCCGGCATCGGTAATGTTACGTACATAGCGAACCTTATAGCCCAAATATCTGAGATAGCGAAAGATCATATCGAAAGACATGAAGGTTCGGCAATTTCCCAAGTGTACGTTACTATATACCGTGGGCCCGCAGACGTACATACCGACGTGGCCTTCGTTCAAAGGCTTGAAAGGCTCTTTTTTACCGGTAAGCGAATTGGAAACTCTTAAATTCTGGCTTTTGTAAAGCTGCATTTGAAACGGAAAGTGTTAAAAATTGGTATCGAGGTTAATATAGTCCAAAAATTCGCGTCGAACGGCTTCATCTTTAAACTTGCCTCCATACTCGGCAGTGACCGTGCTGCTTTCTATATCGCGTATACCTCTGGAGTTTACACATAAATGTTTGGCATCGATAACGCAGGCAACATCATCGGTATCCAATACTTTTTGTAGTTCCCTAACAATTTGAATATTGAGACGTTCTTGAACCTGCGGTCGTTTTGCGTAATAATCAACGATACGGTTCATTTTTGAAAGACCGACTACTTTACCATTTGAAATATAAGCTACATGGGCTTTTCCGACAATGGGCAATAAATGGTGCTCACAGGTTGAATAGACCGTAATGTTCTTTTCGACCAACATTTCACCATACTTGTATTTATTTTCGAAAGTGGATGCCTTGGGTCTTCGTGCAGGATGTAGTCCTCCAAAGATTTCCTTTACGAACATTTTGGCCACCCTGTCCGGGGTTCCTTTTAAGCTGTCGTCGTCCAAGTCCAGGCCGAGTGTGAGCATTACTTCCCTGATACTCTCACGAATGCGTTCGATTTTTTCATCGTCGTTCAGTACAAATGCATCGTCGCGCATAGGGGTGTCTTCCGATGATGAGATATGTTCATTGCCCACTTCCTCGAAATGTTCTCCTAAACTTCTATCGATTTTCATGCTTTCCACGGCTTAAAGAACCGCAAAGATATACATAAAATGACACTTTATACCACATTAGAGGCCATACACAACATAAATTGGTGTTAAGATAAAAGAGGAGTTAATTTTAGCTTTGATTAAGCGCAACCTACTTATGAAACGCATTGTCGCTGTACTTCTAGTACACTTCTTTTTGGGTGTGGCCCAAGCCTTGGCCCAAGTTTCGCCAGATTGTGGCAATGCGATTCCTATTTGCAACAATACCCCTGTGAACGGAGGCACCAACGGGTTCGGAGTTGATGATTTTAACGGAAGCACAATGACCGGCTGTCTTGAAGAGACCCTCTCTGGGGCAATCGAGTCTAATTCTGCGTGGTACCGTTTTAAAACCGGTGAAAGCGGGCAACTGGGATTCAATATTGCAATAGATTCTTCTGAAGATTGGGATTTTGCCCTTTACAAATCGGACGATTGCAACGATTTGGGCGAGCCCATAAGGTGCAATTTCTTTGATAACCAAGATGAAAATACGTTTATCGGCGTCGGCCAAGATCCTACCGGTGATACGGCAAATGTGCAGTACGAGGCATGGCTCAATGTTGCCCCGGGAGAGGAATATTACTTGCTCATCAATAATTTCAGCAATAATAATTCAGGTTTTTCAATACAGTTTTCAGGAAGTATTTTCGCGGCCTTTCCTTATACTGCCCTTGATTGCTCCATAATCAATAATTTGCTCGGGCCACCGATTTCAGCCTGTGAAGGTGATGCAATCGCATTGGATGCCACAACGACCAATGCAAGCATCTATAATTGGTTTTCAGATACGGGAAATGGTTTTGTGCCTATTCCTGGAGAAAATAACGCCATATTAAATGTAAGTGCTTCGGCCTTGTACAGGGTGGAGGTCGTAACCCCGACCGGAAATATATACAGTGATGTTCAAGTCTCTTTTTCGGAAGTGCCGATGACCTATCCCGTATCCGACGATGCATCATGCTCCGAAAGCATTGCCTATGACCTTTCGCAAAAAGATGTTGAGGCATTGGGCGGTCAATCGATGGACGAATATTTGGTTTCATATCACGAATCGCAAATTGATGCGAACAATGGCGTCAATTCCTTGGCGCAGCAATACGAAACGGGCTTTGGGTCCAAAACGATTTATGTACGGGTAACCTCCATGATGAACCCAAAATGTTTCGATGCCTCGGTAAGTTTTCAGTTAACGGCACTGGAAACACCATCGGTGGACTTTCCTTTGGAGGCATACCTCTGCATGGATAATGGAAACGTAACAATTGGGGAGATACAACCAAACGCCAATTATAATTATTCGTGGGATTCGGGCGAGACCACGTCGAGTATCGTTGTTTCACAGGCAGGAAATTATACCCTAACGATAAGCAACTCACAGGGCGGTCTATACTGTTCCAATGAGGCCTTAATAAATGTGGTCGAATCAAAACCACCACAGATCAAGGATGTTATCATCGATGATTTACAGAATAACAATACGGTAAAGGTTCTTGTCGAAAACAGTGATGTAAATCTTGAGTATAGAATGGATGATGAACCTTATCAAGAAGGCAATACTTGGTACAATGTGCTACCGGGTGCTCATACAATAACGGTCAACGATCCCATGGGTTGTGGTGAGGTTACTGAAAATATTGTGGTCGTCGGTTTTCCAAAATACTTTACACCGAACGGTGATGTTTCGAATGCCGATTGGCAAATTCAAGGACTATCCAATTTAGACAACCCGACGGTCTCTATTTATGACCGATATGGTAAATTATTAAAACAACTTACCGACGAAAACGCTGGCTGGGACGGTACTTTCAACGGTATCGACATGCCTTCGTCCGACTATTGGTTCAAATTGACCTATGACGATGTTGATGGACAGCGAATTACCGCAAAGTACGTAAACAACCATTTTGCGCTCAAAAGATGATTTTTGGTGTCAAATCGTATTTCATCGATTAAGTACTTAAAATCCCGTTGAAACATACTAAAAATAAGGTAGTGGAGTTATACTATTGATCAATTGTTTACAAATAGCCCCACAATTTTATGCGAACGCGCTTTTGTTTTGTTTGCTGTTTACTACTATTTTGCATAGTTGTGACCGCACAAAATTCTCCTGATTGTAGAAGTGCCATTCCGGTCTGTGCCGATGCACCCGTCATGGGGCTCGCAGATGGTAGTGGTGATATAGATGATTTTGATCCCGATACCATGCGTACTTCGGGTTGTTTGGAAAAGGGAAGTATAAGCTCTGCGAATATTGAACATAATACCTCTTGGTTCGTATTTAGGGCAGGCACGGGAGGTCAAGTCGGATTCGATATCGAGGCATTGCCGGTCAGCGGTTCTGGAGCGCCCACCGCGGAATGGGATTTTGCAGTTTATGGCCCCGATGTTGATTGCGCCGATATTAGTAATGGTACCGCAGACCCCATTCGATGTAACTACGAGGTGAACGATACGAATTTTACCGGGGTAGGGGTAAACCCCGAAAACGGCCAAGAAGGTGCACCCTTTTTGAAAGGAAGCCAAAACACCTATGACGAATGGCTCGATGTTCAGCCGGGAGAGATATATTACATTCTAATAAACAACTTCAACACCAACTTTGACGGTGACGCCGAACCCTTCATGTTGACCTTTACAGGAAGTTCCGTTCAAGCCGACCAAAACACGGCTCTCGATTGTACTTTGAGGGATGAATTTTTAGGATTGGATATCGTTGCATGTGAGGGCGATCCAGATATTACATTGAGTGCCTTGAATTCACCGGCAGGACCTGATATTGCCAATGTTGAATGGACGGTCGACTATGAAGATGATGGAACGATCGATGCCACGCTGACAGGAACAGGACCCTTCGGGGCCGAATATGTAGTTACAAGTCCGAATTCCGGGCGCTATTTTGCCGAAATAACCACGATATCAGGTACACCACCTGCTGTGGGGGACTATGGGGGCATTTTGATCACCTTCCACGGAGTACCTGTTTTGGACCGTGTCGAGATTCTGGATACCAACCTCACCAAAGATCCAGACCAGAACAATATCGAGTTTTTTGTGGTGGGCAATAGCGATTACGAATTTGCCATTAATGGGGGTGAATTTCAAGATGATCCGGTCTTTAACGATGTGCCTCCCGGTCTCAATACGGTAATCATCAATGATAAAAATGGTTGCGGAACCACGGAACCCATTGAATTTCTGGTTGTGGGATATCCGAAATTCTTCACGCCCAACAACGATGGATTCAACGATACCTGGCACATTTTAGGTGTTGAAACACTGACCAATCCGGTAGTTGCCATATTTGATCGCTATGGTAAGTTTTTGGTTCAATTGGATTCCAACGCTATTGGATGGGACGGTGTTTACAATGGACGGCCAATGCCGTCTACCGATTATTGGTTCAAATTGGTCTATGCCGAACAAGAAGATAACATTGTGGTGGCCAAGACACGACAATCCCATTTTACATTAAAGCGTTGATCTTTAAAAATCAAAAGACCGATGTTCGAACCGGTCTTTTTTACATTCGATCGTATTCTGTCTAAAAATTCAGGGTATACCCCAAAGTGACATTGGTGTTGATGTTGTTTATCAATGCCCGAGTTGTCAGGCCGGTATCGAACAATTGCTTGTTGATATCCTGCTCAGAACGGTTGAATGCCAAATCCAATCGGCTTCCACCAAAATTATATCCGATACCTGCCGAAAATCCTGAAAGGTCGCCGATTGTGGTTTCGTTGATGTAAGGGCTCTGTTCATATCTGAACCCTCCACGCAGACTTATCTGGGCAATACGGTATTCACCTCCAACGCGTACTGAGGAAACTGCACCTAACTCGTTGGCAATTTGATTGTTGATAACGTTAAAGCTGCTATCGGTTTCGGGCCTTAATTCCGCCCGGGCCATGTCTTGATAGCTGTAGTCAAGACTCAAGAGTCCGTTTTTGCCAAATATAATAGCTAAACTACCTGTTAATTTTTCAGGAATCTTGATCGTATAAGCTTCAAAAAGGTTTACGACTTCAAAATTGATAAAGTGGATATCTGAATTTCCGTTACTTCTCTCTTCTTGAGCAATGTTCGAATTTAGACGTTGCGAGAAGTCATCGGTTAGCCTATACCAAGTGGGGGATTGATAACTTCCACCGATCCTAAAAAACTCGTTAAGCTTCATTATGGTACCTAAGCTAAAAGAGAACGCCGATCCTTGGGTCTGAAGATAATTATCGAAGGTCGTAAACTGAATTTCAGAATCGGTATTATAACCATCTTCGTAAAAATTATCCAACTGTGTATATTGAATGTTGTGAAAATTCAATGAAGCCCCTAGATGTAACCGGTTTTTGAACTGGGTGGCCGCGTTGAGGGTAAACTTGCCATTGTATCCGGCTGTGGTTCGGGAAAATTCTTGAAATACATTGTCATATAGTGCACTGGATATGTATTCCACATTATCTGGATTTTGATCATCAACAGGTTCAAAGAGAAAACCTTGAAAACCAAGATAAGCTTGTTGTGCCCCAAATCCTGAATTTGCCCCTAGGTCTAAGTAGTAATTTTCGGTAAGTTCATCTTCTGGCCTTTGCAAAATTTGTAAAGGTATTTTTCCATTGGCAAAGTTTAAAAAATAGTTGTCGATTCCTTGATCACTATTGCCGGAGACAAAAAAGCTATCGTCAAGATCTTGTACAACATCGTAATTGATGGCTAAGGACACTTTCTTCCAATCCGCATCTGGATCGGTAGTCTTAAATACCATTACGCCCCCAATTTGGTTGAGGTCGACATTGCTACTTATGGTTCCCTCGTTGCCATTAAAATACCGTACTGCATTGTCACGAGTATAACTGGTTCCTGAAACTGTGAACAAACTGTTGTTGAAGACTGCTGATCCCGCCGGGTTGACGTTCAAGGCTGATAAATCGCCTCCCAGGGCTCCAAAAGCACCGCTAAGTCCTTGAAATCGGGCCGTACCCTGTAAATTTTCGCTGCCGTACCGCATGACATCGTTAATGTTCTGAGCACTCACCAAAGCGCATGCCGATAGCATTATGAAAGTGATATACCTTTTCATTGTTATGGTTTTTAATATCGTTCGTGAAAATTAAGAAGCTTATTGTCTTCTTCCTCCGCTTCTTGAACCTGATGATCGGCTACCTGAAGAACGCGACGATGAACCACCAGAACTTCTATAGCTTCCGCCAGAGCTTCTTGAACTGCTGCCTGAACTTCGGTAGCTGCCGCTGCTTCGTGTACTTGAACTTCTGCTGCCCGACCCATAGCTACTACTTCTAGGGGTAGAACTTCTATACGACTGATTGGTACGGGTACTTTGCCCCGAACTTCTATATGAGCCTGTTCGTGCTCCACTGCTACGGCTATAAGTCGAAGTTCTTGGAGCCGTTCTAATTCCCGAGGAAGAACGACCGCTCCGATAGGTTCCTGTTCTCGGTGTACTTCCATAGGTTTGACCTCTCGAAGAACTATTATATCTAGGTACGGCCCGTGTGCTGCGACTTGTTCTATAACTTCTGTTCTGATCGACACCTACAGTTCTTCTGGAGGAAATGCCCGTACTTCTTGAGCTTCTTACACTGGTCGAACGGTTATTTAGAGATCTTGAACTTGTAGACCTGTATCTTGGAGAAGTACTTCTCGTATTGACGTTTGACCTCCCCCTTAAAGCGGTTCGTGAGTTGATTCCCGCAACGGTATTTGTATTGTAGTATCCTCTACGGCCTCGATTATAGGCATAACTTCTATTATAACCGTAATAATAGGGGTTTCGGCCATAATAACCATAACCGGGATAATACCAATTGTTGTAATATCCGCCCCAGCCATAGTAACCGGCGTAACCCCAACCGCCATAATATCCACCCCAGCCCCATCGATTCCATCTCCAAGGGTTGTTCCAGCCCCATCCGTAATAACCTCCATAGTATCCTCCCCAGCCCCAGTTGTTCCAGCCCCATGGACTGTTCCAACCCCAACCGAAGCCGCCCCAGCCCCAATTGTTCCATCCGCTATCGTATATATTGATGTTCACACTAGTTGCATTATCACCCCAGCCCGCATAACCTTGGTAATCATTATCAGGACTGTAGTAATCGGTCAATTGGGTCGAATTTAAGCTGTCATTTTCCACCCCGCTTGAATACGATTCGATATCGGTAAAAATCTCGTTTTCCAAAATCTCATTGTACTGGTCGGCCTTGTTTCCGAAGTATTCAGCATACGAATTTTGCTCCGCTTGGCGCGCCGTCCTGTTCTCGGCAGGTCTTTCCGCGATACGATCTTTCGGGTCTGCATAGATGCCGTCATTGTCGTAGTATGAGGCTTGTTGGTAAGAACCACATGAAATGAACATAAGTCCCACTAGTGCGGAGATGGCAGCGATATTGAAGTTTGGGTGGGGTAGTGAATTATTCATCGGTCTGATTTTATATTGTTGAACATACTAAAAATAATTAGTTTTACCGAATTATTTCGACATCATAGACACAAGTTCTATGCCAAACTATATATGATGGGTAAAAATTTGACGAAGCGCAGTGACGATTATTCCAAATGGTACAACGAACTTGTTGTAAAGGCAGATTTGGCCGAAAACTCGGGGGTGAGAGGATGTATGGTCATCAAGCCCTACGGATTCGCGATCTGGGAAAAGATGCAGGCCGGGTTGGACAAAATGTTCAAGGAGACAGGGCATGAAAATGCCTATTTTCCGCTTTTTATTCCGAAATCGTTTTTAAGTAAGGAAGCAAGCCATGTAGAAGGGTTTGCGAAAGAGTGTGCCGTGGTCACACATTATAGGCTTAAGAATGATGAGGATGGAAACGGTATCATCGTAGATCCCGAAGCTAAGTTGGAAGAAGAGCTTATCGTAAGACCTACCTCCGAAACGATTATTTGGGATACCTACCGTAGGTGGATACAATCCTATAGAGATCTCCCTTTGCTGATCAATCAATGGGCCAATGTGGTCCGTTGGGAGATGCGTACCCGTCTTTTTTTGCGCACTGCCGAGTTTTTATGGCAAGAGGGACATACGGCCCATGCGACGGAAAAAGAGGCGATCGAAGAGGCAGAACTTATCATGAACCTTTATGCGGAGTTTGCAGAAGAGCATATGGCCGTACCCGTAATCAAAGGGGTCAAGACTGAAAGCGAGCGTTTTGCCGGTGCGGTCGAAACCTATTGTATAGAGGCATTGATGCAGGATGGCAAGGCGTTACAAGCTGGAACTTCACACTTCTTAGGTCAGAATTTCGCCAAGGCCTTTGATGTCAAATTCGCGAACAAGGAAGGCCAACAAGAGCATGTTTGGGCCACTTCATGGGGTGTTTCAACGCGATTGATGGGGGCGTTGGTCATGACCCATAGCGATGATAGTGGTTTGGTGATTCCTCCTAAATTAGCACCGATTCAGGTGGTCATAGTTCCTATATATAAGGGGCTTGAGCAATTGGACGCCATTTCGGAAAGGGTAAAACCGTTGGTGCAAGAGCTTCGCTCAAAGGGTATTTCGGTCAAATATGATGATAGGGATACCCATAAACCGGGGTTCAAGTTCAACGAATATGAACTGAAAGGTGTGCCGGTGCGCCTGGCGATAGGCCAACGTGATATGGACAATGGTACTTTTGAGGTGGCTAGAAGAGATACGTTCGAAAAGGAGACCGTGCCTATGGAGGAGGTCGTGTCGAAAATCGAATTTCTGATGGAAGACATTCAAAGGAATATATTTGACCGGGCCCATAAATATAGAGAAGACCACATTACCGAAGTCGACAACTATGACGAATTCAAGAGGCTGATCGAATCAAAAGGAGGTTTTATTTCCGCGCATTGGGATGGTACTAACGAAACCGAAAATCGAATTAAGGAAGAAACCAAGGCAACGATCCGGTGCATTCCGATCAACGTTGCAAAGGAGCCGGGAAGCTGCATGGTAACCGGGAAACCTTCTCCCTTTAGGGTATTATTCGCCAAGGCATACTAAATGCCTTTAAAATTTATGGGTAGGGGTTGCTATAGTTAAAAATAATTGTATTTTTGCATCCGCAATTGTACAAAGCAATGGCCCGTTCGTCTAGGGGTTAGGACGCCAGGTTTTCATCCTGGTAACAGGGGTTCGATTCCCCTACGGGCTACTAAAATACCAAGTTGGAAGTACAGGGCTGGAAGTGAAGATTTATTAAAACGATTTCGCACTTCGAATTTTGTACTTCGAACTTAAAAGCGGCCCGTTCGTCTAGGGGTTAGGACGCCAGGTTTTCATCCTGGTAACAGGGGTTCGATTCCCCTACGGGCTACAAAGTTCGAAGAGGATCGGTGAAGGAAGATTTAAAAAAATATAATTGAAGTAAAAATGGCAAATCACAAGTCGGCATTAAAAAGAATCAGAAGAAACGAAGCAGTTCGTTTGCGCAACCGTTATCAGCACAAGACTACCCGTAACGCGATCAAGAAATTGCGTGGCGAGGAGAACAAGAAAGATGCCGAAAAACTATTGCCGGAAGTTATCAGCATGATCGATAGGTTGGCCAAGCGAAATATCATTCATAACAATAAGGCCTCCAATTTAAAGAGTAAGCTCACCAAACACGTCGCATCTCTGTAGACGGTAGAATCGGCTTAAATAAAAATTCCAAATTCCCAAAAGCAAGTAGCTTTGGGAATTTGGAATTTTTTTATGATCGAATAATCTTTTCCCCCCAATAATATTATTGGTTCATCGTCATCAAGAACTCTTCATTGTTCTTGGTCTGCTTGAATCGCTGTTCAATGAACTCCATCGCTTCCACAGGATTCATGTCTGCCAAGTATTTGCGCATGATCCACATGCGCTGGATCGTGTTTTCGTCCAATAAAAGATCATCCCTACGTGTACTTGAAGAGGTAAGGTCGATAGCAGGGAATATTCTTCTATTACTGATTTTGCGATCTAGTTGAAGTTCCATATTACCGGTTCCCTTAAATTCCTCGAAGATAACCTCGTCCATTTTAGAGCCGGTCTCGGTCAACGCCGTCGCGATGATCGATAAAGACCCTCCGTTCTCGATTTTTCGGGCCGCGCCGAAAAAACGTTTGGGTTTGTGCAAGGCGTTCGCGTCCACACCTCCGCTCAATACTTTTCCTGAAGCGGGTTGCACTGTATTATAGGCTCTGGCCAAACGGGTGATCGAGTCTAAAAGAATGACTACGTCATGCCCGCATTCGACCAAGCGCTTTGCCTTTTCGAGAACGATATTGGCCACCCGTACATGTTCGGTGGCTTCTTTGTCAAAAGTCGATGCTACGACTTCGCCGCGAACATTGCGTTGCATATCGGTTACCTCTTCGGGGCGTTCATCGATCAATAAAATGATTTGATAAACCTCTGGGTGATTCGCTGCAATACCATTCGCTATATCCTTAAGCAACATAGTCTTACCGGTTTTGGGCTGCGCCACTATCATTCCGCGTTGTCCTTTTCCTATTGGCGAGAACAAATCTATGATACGAGTCGAGATGGTCGCCTGACGTTCTGCAAGATTGAACTTTTCTTTGGGAAAAAGCGGTGTCAAATGTTCGAAAGATACCCGGTCACGAACGATCTGGGGATCGATCCCATTGATTTTGTTCACTTTGATCAGCGGGAAATATTTTTCACCTTCTTTTGGAGGGCGTACATTGCCCAAAACGGTATCGCCGGTCTTCAATCCGAAAAGACGGATTTGAGATTGCGAGACGTAAATGTCGTCAGGTGATGACAGGTAATTGTAATCGGAAGATCTCAAAAATCCGTATCCATCCTGCATAATGTCCAGAACACCTTCGCTCTCTATAATGCTATCGAATTCAAACTCTGGTTCTTTATAGCGGTTTTTCAGGTCTTTGTCGAAGTTGCTCTTGTCAAAATTCCTGTCCTGATTGTTTTTCTGATGCTGCGATTTTTTGTTATTGTTTTGGTCGCTGCGGTGCGTGGTATTTTTTTGATGATCCTTTTTTGGTCTTGGGTTCGGTCGTGATGCTCTTTTCTGATCCTTGCCCTCTTGAGTTTGATTGTTGGGATCTTCGCTTTTAACGGCATCCTTGGCGTCAGGCCTTTGATGTATTCTCTTGCGCTCAGGTTTTGCCTTCGGTAGGTCATTTACCTTGTCGGTCGTCGCCTCTGCAACGGCCTTTGGGTTGGCTGCCTGTAAGTCCAATATTTGATAGACAAGGTCTAATTTTTTTTGGGTTTTGTACTTGGGCACATTAAGTTCTTTGGCAATTTCCTGAAGCTCAGGTAGCTTTTTTGACTTTAAATCTGAAATCTCAAACATTAAGTATGGTATAAATTATATGTCTTTAGAAAAATAATAAGAAGTGTGTACTATTATATGGATATTACTTGGGAAAGTTTTCCCTTTCGGTAAGTGTCACAACTGATAACGTCACAATATTACGAATTATTTTCAAGATAAGATCGATATTTTTTAAAAAGACACGTATTTTTGCGCTTGCGAAGTCAATAAATGAGATGATTCAGCGCATTCAAACAATATATCTATTGGTCGTGGCCCTTATGGGAGGTTTGCTTCCATTTTGGCTAAATCTATGGTACGATGCCGATGGGGTCGAAGTTTTTGCCAAGAATGATTTGTTGGTTTCCGGAGCATTTTATATTTCGGCGGTTTTGGCTTTTGTGGCCATAGTGCTGTTCAAAAATAGACAGAATCAATTTGTTGTGAACAGATTGAATATGATACTGAACCTTTTTTTACTGGGATTTTTCGTTTATCGATCCCTAAATCTATCCGGAGGGATTGCGATCTCTGAGAAGGGTATTGGGATGCTGATTCCTGTATTTTCTATCGTTTTTTTGGTCCTTGCGAATAGGGCCATAAAGAAGGATGAAGATCTTGTAAAATCTGTGGATCGTCTGCGATAAGACCAACATCTTAGTTGTATTAGTGCGTAAAAAACCCCGATGGAATCGTCGGGGTTTTTCTATTACCGCTTGCCAAGTTCAATAACTTCAAGATCTTTGATATTATCGCCATCAATTGTGAAACGCAACATGGTACGTACTTGATGAAAACCATGTTTGCCACATGCACCTGGGTTCATATGCAGCAGGTTCATGTTCTTGTCCCACATCACCTTTAAAATATGCGAATGTCCACATATAAATAGTTTGGGTGGTTTTTTTTTGATTTCATTTCTAGTTCTTGGGTTGTATTTTGGGGGGTAGCCTCCGATATGGGTCATATATACATCTACTTTTTCGCACATGAACCGATTGTCCAAAGGAAATTCCTTCTGAATGATATTGTTGTCAATATTGCCGTAAACGGCCCGAACGGGTTTTATCGCACGCAACGTATCCGTGACCTCCAGACCACCTATATCACCTGCATGCCAAACCTCGTCTGCCTGACGAACGTACTTTAATACCGTATCGTCTAAGTATGAATGTGTGTCTGATAGCAGAAGTATTTTGGTCATTTTACAGATTATTTCGCAATTCACAAGTCAATTATTTGATATGTACTCGCGACTTTTATTTTTACCTTATGGATGAAGTATCTTTGAAATTCAAAAGTAGGCAAACATTGAGATATTTTATCGAGTTTTCATATTTCGGGAAGGCGTACCATGGCTGGCAGAGACAGCCCAATGCGATTACGGTACAGGAGGCGCTCGAAGAAACTATTTCGAAACTACTTCGGGCCGATATTTCGCTTGTTGGGGCCGGGCGTACCGATGCCGGTGTACATGCGAGGCAAATGTTCGCACATTTCGATGTCGATGAAATCGATCATCTTGGTGATCTTGTGTACCGATTGAATGCATTTTTAGAAGATGATGTTTCTGTAAAAAGAATATTCGAGGTGGCCGAAAATGCACATGCCCGGTTCGATGCGCTTCAGCGTACCTATGAGTATTGGTTAGTGCAGCAGAAGAATCCTTTTTTGATGGAAAAGGCGCATTACGTGAAGCAACCTTTGAATGTTGAAAAGATGAACGAAGCCGCGGTATTGCTCTTGAATCATAGAGATTTCGAATGCTTTTCGAAATCGAACACCGATGTGAAGACTTTTCTTTGCGATATCAACAAAGCGTTTTGGGAAAATAAGAACGACATGCTGGTCTTTACTATTTCAGCGGATCGTTTTCTTAGGAATATGGTCAGGGCCATAGTCGGTACCTTGCTTGAGGTCGGCCAGGGCAAAATAGAGGTGGCCTATGTTAAGACTATCCTAAAAAGTAAGGATAGGGCACAGGCAGGACCTTCAGTGCCGGCAAAAGGATTATATTTGACCGAGATAATTTACCCTTCAAGTATTTTAGCGATAAATGACTAAAGAAACGGGAAAGGCATTTGATACGCGTCTTTTTAAAAGGCTGCTTGCCCATACCAAACCATATCGGCTAACTTTTTACGGAGTCGCCTTGGCGGCTATTCTATTGTCCGGTTTTGCCGTACTTGGCCCTTATATATTGCAAAAAATCGTAGATGATGCGATAATAACGCCAAACGGCGAAAAATTGCTGCAGTTGTCTTTGCTCATGCTCGGCGCATTGTTGGCGCAGGTCGTATGTCAGCTTCTGTTCGACTACTATGCCAATTGGTTGGGCGAATCGGTGATCCAAGATGTTCGCGTCAACCTGTTCAAGCACATGTTGGGCTTTCGTATGAAGTACTTTGATAATTCTTCATTGGGGGTCTTGGTTACCCGTAGCGTTTCAGATATGCAGCGCATTGGGGAAATTTTCAGCCAGGGTTTCTTCATGATCGTGGCCGACCTGTTAAAAATGTTGGCCGCGGCCATCATGATGGTCTATTTGAACTGGAAGTTGTCATTGATTGTATTTGCGCTGCTTCCCATTATTATTTACGCTACGCGTTTGTTTCAAAAAGCGATGAAAGTCGCGTTTATCGAGGTACGGGCCCAAGTGGCCAACTTGAATTCCTTCGTGCAGGAACGTGTTACCGGAATGAAGATCGTACAACTGTTCACCCGAGAGAAAATCGAGAGCGATAATTTTAGAGAGATCAACGAGAAACATCAAAATGCCTGGTTGACAACGGTATGGTACAACTCGATTTTCTTTCCGATCGCTGAAATTGTGACTTCTGTCGCGGTCGGCCTGGTGGTCTGGTACGGCGGACTTCAAAATGTCGCGAATATTACGGTAGATATATCGGGGACGATATTCGCCTTTATCCTATATATTGAAATTCTTTTTAGACCGCTCCGCCAGATTGCCGATAAGTTCAATACATTGCAAATGGGAATGGTCGCCGCCAATCGCGTCTTCAAGATTTTGGATACCGACAGCAATATACAAGATGTGGGCACCATAGAAAAAGACAATGTAAATGGCAATATCGAATTTTCCGATGTCCGTTTTTCATATGTTGATGGCGAAGAGGTACTTCATGGTATTTCTTTCGATGTGAAGGCCGGGGAGACCATTGCCATTGTCGGCGCTACCGGAGCCGGAAAATCGACCATTATCAATTTGTTGAACCGTTTTTATGAGATCGATTCGGGAGTTATTTTGGTTGATGGGGTCGATATAAAGGATTTTAAACTGGCGTCGTTGCGCGCACAAATTGCGGTTGTGCTCCAGGATGTCTTTTTATTTGCCGACACCATCGCCAATAACATATCATTGAAAGACCCTGCGATAACTTTGGAAAGTATCGAACATGCGGCAAAGCAGATCGGGGTACATGAATTTATTTCGAGTCTTCCGGGAGGGTACGGGTATAACGTAAAGGAACGGGGTACAATGCTCTCGAGCGGCCAACGTCAGTTGATAGCTTTCTTGAGGGCCTACGTTAGCAATCCTAGTATTCTTGTTTTGGATGAGGCGACTTCTTCCGTCGATACGTATTCCGAACAATTGATACAACGCGCTACCGACAAGATAACCGAGGGGCGCACTTCGATAGTCATAGCACATCGGTTGCACACGGTGAAAAAGGCCGATAAGATATTGGTAATGGATGCCGGTAAAATTGTGGAGACCGGTACGCACAAGGAACTTTTGAAAAAAAATGGATACTATAGCAAGCTCTATGAGGCCCAGTTTTTGGCAGAAGAGGTGGTTTGATCAGATCAGGTCTTGCTTGATGGTCTCGGCCAGTTCGGTCAAATCATTGTAGATAACGAATTCCCCGTTTTTAATGTATGAGATATCGCCGGTTTCCTCGCTGACGACCAAGGCCAGCGCATCGGTCTTTTCGGTAATGCCTACGGCCGCGCGATGGCGCAGCCCGAACCGTAAAGGTATCTTACGTTCATTGGTAATCGGTAAAATGACCCGCGTGGCCACGATATGATTGTCTTTGATTACCGTAGCCCCGTCATGTAGGGGGCTGTTCTTGTAAAAAATGCTTTCAAGAATGGGAAGATTGACCTCGGCGTTCATGGTGTCTCCTGAGGATTTTACAAAATCCAGCGAATTGTTCCGTTCGAGAACGATGATGGCTCCCGTGCGGGTCGAGGCCATTTTTTCACACGCCCTGACGATTGCATCGATATTCGCATCGGTCGAGAGACCTTCTTGCCTCAAAAATTTAAAGTGCTTGATAAAATTGCGCTTGTTGGCAAAATTGGTAGACCCGATCATCAATAGAAACTTACGGATCTCTTGTTGAAAGACGATGATCAACGCGATCAACCCGACCTGCATAAAGCCACCGACCATACTGCTGATCATTTTCATGTCGAGCAGTTCGGTCAATTTCCAAAAAGCCCAGACAATGACGATTCCGATAAAAATATTGATGGCTACCGAACCCCGGACCAACTTATAGATATAATACAGAAGAACGGCGACCAAGATAATATCGATGATATCGGTGATCTTAAAGTCGATGAAATTCAGAAAATCCAATCTGCGCCGTTTTTGTAAAATTAGAAAAAATAAGAGTACTTAACACTGAACGCTGAATTAAGACATTTGATTGTATAGTTGAACACATTCCATCGCTTCTTTTACATCGTGCACCCTTAGAATTTTGGCTCCTTTGCTCAGTGCCAACATGTTCAAGGCCGTTGTACCGTTCAATGCATTTTCTGGATCTGATTTTAGGGTCTTATAGATCATCGATTTTCTACTTAGTCCGACCAATACGGGTACATCCAACGATTGAAATAGGTCTAGGTCTTGCAAAAGCTCATAATTTTGCCTCAAAGTCTTGGCAAAACCGAACCCCGGATCAATAATCATATCGTTTAGGCCCATTTTTCTTGCCATGGCCAGACGTTCCGAAAAATAGAAGTGTATGTCTTCGATCAAATCGTCATATTGCGTTTGGTCTGACATGGTCCGAGGATTTCCTCGCATGTGCATCATGATGCACGGAACCTTGAATCGGGCGATTACCGATAACATTTTCTCATCGAGCTTACCGGCCGAAATATCATTTACCAAAGCCGCCCCCCTATGTAGGCATTGTTCGGCGACATTGCTGCGAAAAGTATCTATGGAAAGAAGTATTTCAGGAAATTCTTTGAGCAATGCTTCGACAATGGGAAGCAGTCTGCTCAATTCATCTACTTCAGAGACCGGGTCTGCTCCGGGTCGAGAGCTATAAGCACCAATGTCAACGAAAGTCGCACCATCGTTCAACATCTTTTCAACATGTGATAACATTTTTTGAATGTCCGAATACCTTCCTCCGTCGTAGAAGGAGTCCGGGGTCACATTCAGAATGCCCATGACCTTCGGGGCGCTCAAATCGACCAAATTACCTTTGCAGTTGATTGTCATGACGTTGTATGTTTACCAGGATTGTATTTTGTCGGTCGGGTATAATGTACGAACTTTGGGCGTTTTGAAATTTCGACGAAATTTACGCAAATAAGATAGTATTAATGGGCAAAACTTCAGAACAGTACGATGAGGTAATACGAACATGTCGCGACCTGTTCGAAAAGAAAATGAAAGATTATGGCAGTGCTTGGCGTATTCTCAGGCTTCCATCGTTGACGGATCAAATTTTCATCAAGGCCCAGCGTATTAGAGGTATTCAAGAAAATGAAGTGCAGAAAGTTGATGAAGATGAACGTTCCGAATTTATCGGAATTATCAACTATGCCATTATGGCCCTGATCCAATTGGAACTCGGCGTGGTCGATCAACCCGATATGAGCGTCAAGCAGTCTTTGAAGTTGTACGATAAACACAGTGCGATCACCAAGTCGTTGATGGAGAACAAGAATCATGATTATGGCGAGGCTTGGCGCGAAATGCGCGTGAGTTCGTTGACCGATCTAATCCTTCAAAAGCTTTTGCGTGTCAAGACCATTGAGAACAATAAGGGAAAAACACTTGTTAGCGAAGGTATCGATGCCAATTATCAAGACATGGTCAATTATGCCGTTTTTGCACTAATTCACATTAACTCCGAAACGGAATGAAATATTTGGTACATATCAGTAGAGTGCTCGTCGGAATACTTTTTATTATAAGTGGTCTCATTAAATTGAACGACCCGATGGGTTTTTCCTTTAAATTGGAAGAATATTTTAGTGCCGGCGTTTTAGATTTGCCGTTTTTTGAGCCGCACGCTTTGGCTATTTCCGTATTCGTTGTCATATTCGAGGTGCTTTTGGGGGTCATGCTCCTTATTGGTTTTCGAGTAAAATTCACAGTATGGAGCTTATTGTTGATGATCGTATTTTTTACATTTCTGACCTTCTATTCGGCTTATTTCAACAAGGTAACCGATTGTGGTTGTTTTGGGGATGCCATTAAACTCACCCCATGGGAATCATTTACCAAAGACATAATTCTACTCGTACTCATCATTGTCTTATTTGTTGGTCGAAAACATATTACCTCGTTTTTAGGCCCCGTTATGAAAACCATTGTTGTTGCCATAGCTTTGTTGCTAAGTGGTATATATGCGTATCACGTATTAAATCATTTACCGGAAATCGATTTCAGGCCTTATAAGATAGGTGCCAACATAGAAGAAGGAATGATCGTGCCCGAAGGTGCGCCACAAGCCGTTTACGACTACGCATGGCGATTTAAGACAAGCGAAGGCGAAAAAATAGTGATCACCCAAGGGGATTATCCAACAGTGGATGGCGAATTTATCGATGTTGAGACCACGGAGGTACAGGCGGGTTATGAGCCGCCCATACACGATTTTACCATAGAACAGAACGGGGAGGATTTCGCACCATCGCTCTTGCAAGAACCTAAGTTGGTTATGGTCGTGGCCTACGACCTTTATAAAAGCGATCCGGTCTTTGACGAGATCAAAAAGACTACCGACCTCGCGCTCCAAAATCATTACAAGGTTATCGGTATGTCGGCATCAGGGCCTGAGTTAAGCGACAAGATCGTTTCTGATCATAATCTGAATTTCAAGTTTTATTTTACCGATGAGACGGCCCTAAAAACAATCGTGCGTTCAAACCCCGGGGTATTGGTATTGCATAGGGGTACTATCGAGCAAAAAGTGCATTATAATGATTTGGATGAGCTTGTGTTCACCAATGACCGCCCCAACGCTCTTGATTTGAATTTGAAGAAACGCCTGGACAGCGTAATGGTCCTGGATCAAAAATATCGTGAAAACCATACTCCCGAAGACTGGCAGAAACAGGCACTTATCGATAGTGCCAATATCGAATTTGTGGAAAAGGTGATTGCAATGTATGGTTATCCGGGAAAAAGCTTGGTGGGTGATGAGACGAGCACCGCCGCATGGTACGTCATTCAGCATTCCAATAAAATCGACCAGTATATCGACCTGATAAAAGAAGCCGCCGAAAAAGATGAGCTGCCCTTTCGACTTTACGCTATGATGCTCGACAGGCAATTGATGCAGCAGGGGAAACCACAGTTATATGGTACCCAAGGAAGAGCCAATTTTATCGGAACGCCTGACGAAGTGGCCTTTATCTGGCCAATTGAAAACCACGAAGAAGTAAATAAGAGGAGAAAAGAAGCAGGCTTTTCAAATACCGTTGAAGAAGACGCCAAGCGCATATTTGGCGAGGGTTTTGAATACAAACCCCTGACCATCGAAGAGGCAAAAGCCCAGTCAGAGATAGATCAACAGAAGCAATGAGAAATTAAACATTCTATAAATGAGAAACAAAATAGTAGCCGGAAACTGGAAAATGAACAAAACCTTATCTGAAACGGAAGCTTTGGTAACACGGCTTTCCGCTATGTTGCCAGACACCGATGCCGAAGTTATGGTGGCGCCTACCTATGTAAATTTGACCGGCGCCGTGCGCCAGCTCGAGGGCTCTGCCATTGAGGTGATTGCCCAGAATATGCACTTTGCCGAAAACGGTGCCTATACAGGGGAAATATCGGCTGACATGTTATTGGAAATCGGTATCGAGACTGTGATTATCGGTCATTCTGAACGTCGCGCCTATTTTGGCGAAACCGATGAGATTTTGGCCAAAAAAGTGGCCATGGCCTTGAACAAAGGTTTGCGAGTTATGTTTTGTTTCGGGGAAGAATTGGCCGATAGAAAAGCGGGAAATCATTTCAATATTGTTGAAAGTCAATTGAAAAATGCACTTTTTTCTTTGAAGGATTCCGCTTGGCAACATATCGTGTTGGCCTATGAGCCCGTATGGGCGATCGGAACCGGAGAGACCGCCTCACCTGAGCAAGCCCAGGAAATGCACGCCTTTATTCGAAAAACGATTTCTGAAGCAAACGATGCCTCGATATCAGAATCGGTGTCCATCTTATATGGCGGCAGTGTGAAACCCAACAATGCCGAGGAGATTTTCTCCAAACCCGATGTCGATGGCGGACTTATCGGCGGAGCTTCTTTGAATGCCGATGATTTTACGGCCATCATCAAGGCGATCTAACGTTCGCGTAGCTGATGCTTCCTAACCGTGTCAAATCGACCAAGACACCTGACAAATGGTTTACATAGAGTACAGTTTCAAAGTAGCCCCACTTCAACCGGCTTCAGATATTTTGATTGCCGAATTGGGCGAAGCAGGTTTTGAAAGCTTCGTTGAAAATAAGGAAGGGGTTTTGGCCTATATCCAAAAGGAGGAATACGAGGCAGATGTCTTGGATGGGATAAAAGTATTAAAAAATCCCAACTTCAAAATCGATTTCGAAATCAAGGAAATTGAACAGGAAAATTGGAATGCGACCTGGGAAACAAATTTTAACCCCATAAAGGTAGGAAGCCAATGTATGGTACGGGCGCCTTTCCATGAAAAGCCCGATGTGAAATATGATATCGTCATTGAACCCAAAATGAGTTTCGGTACCGGTCACCATGAGACCACGCACATGATGCTGCAATTTATCTTGGATACCGATTTTAAGGAAAAGACCGTACTCGACATGGGAAGTGGAACCGGGGTATTGGCCATTCTTGCCGAGATGCGGGGAGCACAAGCCGTTGATGCCATCGATATCGACAACTGGTGCTATCTCAACGCCTTGGAGAATGTCGATCGCAACAAATGTACGAACATAACGGTTCTTGAGGGAGGTGCCGAATTATTGAAACAAAGACGATATGACATAATCATTGCGAATATCAATCGTAATATTTTGCTGAACGATATGTCTTCGTATGTCGAAAGTTTGACCAAAAATGGCCTACTTTTTTTAAGCGGGTTCTATGAAGATGACCATCGGATCATCGATGAATGTTGTGTCGAACACGGTCTTGCGTTCAAAAAAAAGTTGAAAAAAAATAATTGGGTTGCCGTAAAATATGTATTTTAGAAAAGGTATTTGACAATTAAAAAAGATTTTATGGGTACCAAAGAACAGATATCAGAAGAATTACTTTTAGAAAACGAAGCGGTCAAACAAAATGAAATCGTGCTGTTCAATGATGAGGTAAACACTTTTGACCATGTAATCGAAACTTTGGTCGCGGTTTGTGAACATTCACCAATACAGGCGGAACAATGCGCGTTAATTGTTCATCACAAGGGCAAATGCACCGTTAAGACAGGCGAATATAGTGACCTTGAGCCACGTTGTAGCGGTTTACTTCAAGCAGGTCTGAGTGCTGAAATTGTTTGATTTTCCCTTTTTTCCATTTTTTAGGACCTTGAAGATTAGGGCACCACAGAAGTTACTCAATCTATCTTTTTTGTTATTTTTTGTTGTCTTGACTTTGGGTCAAGAGCATCCGCCAATCCAAAATTTCATACCGATCGATTATGGGGCGGAGAACCAGAATTGGGGGGTGTCGCAGTCAGTAGAAGAGAATATCTACGTAGCCAATAACGCAGGTCTACTCGAATATAATGGCTCGGTTTGGAAGCTATATGGCTCACCCAATGGTTCAATAATCAGGTCCGTAAAGGCTGTGAATGATATCATATATTCTGGCTGCTATATGGAGTTCGGGTTTTGGAAAAAGAATTCATGGGGGGAGCTTATTTATTATTCGATTAGTGGTGACCTGGGCGTGGAACTATTGGAGGATGAGGAATTTTGGAATATTGTACAGTTGGATGATTGGGTGCTTTTTCAAAGCCTCGAACGTATTTATATCTATAACGCATCTGATAAATCCATTAAGAGCATAGACGCGAGTTCTATCAAAGCGCATATGTTTAATTTTAATGGAACGGTTTACTACCACCGTATTGGTATTGGACTTTTTAAGATCGAGAATGGAATTTCCATTTTAATAGCGGACGACCCCATTGTCAAAGAAGACGTGATTTTAGGGATTTTTTCCATCGATAATAGACCGTTACTGGTTACCGAGAAAGGGGAATTTTACTTTTTGAATGGTGGAAACTTGGTTCGATGGCATGATCCTTTTAGCGAAAACAATGAATCTATCAAGGTCTACAGCAGTCTTCAGCTTATAGATGGTACCATCGTTCTCGGAACCATTTCTAACGGTATATATCATATTGACAGTTCAGGCAAGGTCATTCATAGTATCAACCAGAAAAAAGGGCTTAATAACAATACAGTTTTAGCGATTTTTGAAGATAGGGAGCATAATCTATGGTTGGCACTTGATAACGGTATCAGTATTCTTAATATGGATTCACCATTTAACGAATACATAGATAAAAATGGGGAGATAGGAGTGGTTTATGCCTCGACATTATATCGAGACTATCTATATCTTGGAACGAATCAAGGCTTATTTTATAAACAGGCCGAAAGCGAAGGGAATTTTACGAAAGTTAAGGGCACCGAAGGGCAAGTATGGCTTTTGAAAATTGTTGATAATGTTCTGTTTTGTGGTCATAATTCAGGGACGTATGTAGTAAATGGAACCAAGGCCAAGCTGATTTCAAAATTCCCGGGCACATGGGATATCAAGCCGATTCCAAATCGAAAGGATCTATTGCTTCAAGGTAATTTCAATGGGTTGAGTGTTCTAAAAAAAAATGGAACGGAATGGCAGTTTAGAAATTCGATTGAAGGGTTTGATATATCAAGCCGTTTTTTCGAATTTATCGGCAAGAATCGCATAGTAGTGAATCGAGAATTCAAGGGTCTCTACAAGCTTTATGTAGATAGTGACTATACCAAAATTGTTGGTAAAGAAAATGAGCCACCTAAAGGAATCGGGGCAAGTCTTGTGAGATATGCCGAAGATGTACTTTACACTTGTAACAATGGAATTTTTAAATATGACGTTACGGACGCAGTATTTTTACCCGATACCGTTTTAACGTACCAGTTTTATGGTGAAAAGGATGACCCTATAGGTATTTTTATTCCCGACCAACGTGCTAAGCGCCTGTGGTGCTTTACAGAACGAAATATCGTCTATACCTCCCCAGGAAAATTGGATGCTCGTTCGCAAATAAGTAAAATACCTATTCCTGCTCATGTTAGAAAGAACCTTGGGGTTTTAGGTTTTGAAAGTTTGATCCCAATTGGCAATGAAAAATATTTGGTAGGTATTTCCAATGGTTACTTGACCGTCGATTTAACTAAATTAAAATCGAAGGAATATACCGTTCGAATTAGTTCAGTCGCTAGAAAATCAAGTGACACTCCGGTAGAGAGAATTTATACCGATTCAACGATTTCCTTTAAATCCAGTCAAAACAATTTATTCTTTTCGTACCATGTTCCGGAGTTTGATAAATATACAGAGGTAAACTACCAATATTTGCTTAAAGGAATATATGAGTCATGGAGCGAATGGTCTACTGTATCTGAGGCTTCTTTTGAGAACTTACCTTATGGAAACTATTCTTTTAAAGTTAGGGCCAAAATTGGTAATCTGATTTCATCAAATGTGGCAGGTTATGATTTTCGAATTGAACGGCCATGGTTCTTGTCCAATCTTGCCATTTTTATTTATGTATTGACTTTTATTCTTCTAGCGCTTTCGGTTCACAAATTATACAAGCGCTATTATGTAAAACAGCAGGAACTTCTATTACGGGCCAATAAGAAAAAGATAAAGAGAAAGAAGTTGAAGGCACAAAAGAGAATCGTCCAAATAAAAAATGAAAAGTTGCAGGAAGAGGTTGAGAGTAAGAATAGAGAACTTGCGATATCGACGATGAGTATTATAAAAAAGAACGAATTTTTAAATGCTATCAAAGATCAGTTAAAGGATAGTACCAATATTCCTCAGGTAAAATCCGTTATCCGTACCATCGATCGAAATATCAATAACTCAGATGACTGGAAATTCTTCGAAGATGCTTTTAACCATGCCGACAAGGATTTTTTGAAAAAAGTAAAATCTTTGCATCCTGAATTAACCGCAAACGATCTCAGATTATGTACTTACCTTAGATTAAACCTTTCTTCAAAAGAGATTGCCCCATTATTGAATATTTCGGTTCGCAGTGTTGAAGTAAAGAGATATCGTTTGCGCAAAAAGATGAAATTAATTCACGAAGATGGTCTAACTGACTATATTTTGGATATTTAAATTTTTTCCTTTCTCTCCATCTACCACAACATTACCTATACAAGATGTTGAATTAACTCAAGAATTCAGCCATTTACTTCCTTATATAAAACAGTCAAGAGACCTCTAAAAGTTACGTATTTGGTTGATTTTTGGGATAATTTTTCAATTGTATGTTTTTTGTAGTGGTTCTTTTTATTGAATTGATAGAACAATACAATACATTGCAAATGTTATTCTGTGTATAGTGTTCCACAATGATAGCCAATCATGTTTATGTTGAAGTATAACGAACCGAATTAAATTGAACAATATGAAAAAATTTAAGTATGTTTTTATCGCGTTACTCATAATCGCATTTAGTTGTGAAGAGGATGACGGTCCGGTCAACGGCCCTCTTGCTAATTTATCAGTGACCCCTGAAGTTCAGGACGATGGATCTGGTACCGTAACAATAAGGGCTACAGCCTCTGGCGCAAAATCATTCAGTTTTGATTTTGGTGATGGTACCACTGGAGAGTCCCTTACTGGATTTATAGTAAAGACCTATGAGATGGCGGGCGAAAATAATTATACCGTGACCGTGACTGCCAATGGTAACGATGGATCTAGTCTTACTGAAACAATACAGGTGACTGTAACTGTTACCGTAGAGATTCCGGAGGAGGTCGGTCTTTTGACGAATGGTAGTTCTAAAACATGGTTTTTGGCGGCTTCACAGCCGGGCCATTTAGGTTTAGGCCCAGCGAGAGAAGGTATTGATGGCGATTGGTGGTATCCTAAATGGTACTCGGCCCAGGCATTTGAAAAATGTGGTGCCGATATCTCCGATTGCTTTTGTGATGACGAGTTGACCTTTTCTGTAGATTCGACCGGAGAGTTGTCTTACGTTCTTGACAACAAAGGTCAGACTTTCTTTAATGTGGCGCATAAAGAGGTAGCCGGTGGTGCGGAAACTGAGGATGCTTGTTATGATTTTGATACCTCAGGCTCAAAAACGGTGACGATATCATCTGTCAGTGGTAATGTTCCGGAAGGAGAAACTACGGGCATTCAAATGGACTTTTCCGATGGCGGGTTTATGAGTTATTATGTAGGTTCTTCAACTTATGAGATTCTCACAATTACTGAGGACTTGTTATACGTGAGAACCTATGATACCATGAATGCTGATTTGGCTTGGTACCTTAGGTTTACCTCGGCTCCTGCTACAGGAGGAGGTGATGAAAATCTGGAGACCATATATGACAACTTGGTTTGGTCAGATGAATTTGATATAGATGGCGCACCTAATCCTGCAAATTGGACCTATGATCTTGGCGCAGGTGGCTGGGGTAACGGAGAGTCACAGTCGTATACCGATAATCCTGAAAACGTAAGGGTTGAGGATGGAGTACTGAAGATTACGGCGAAGGCTTCGGGCGATGCTAGTGGTGCCACGCATTATTATGATGACGTAACTTTGGTCGCTTCAGGAGGGGCAACATCAACCGTAGAGGATTTTGAGGGAACGCCTCCGGCTTTTACTGGATTTGGCGGTGCATCGACCACGGTGGTTGACAACCCGGACGCGTCGGGTGAGAATACATCTTTATCCGTTGCTGAATCAACAAAGCCCGTTGGTGCGGAAGTTTGGGCCGGCTCTTTCTTTGATTTACCCACTCCTCTCGATTTGAATACGTATACGAGTATGAGTGTGAAAACATGGTCCCCGGAGGTTGGTGCCGTGGTGCGGTTGAAGCTTGAGAACAAGGCGAATGCAGACGAATTCGTGGAAGTAGATGCGACCACAGCGGTAGCTGAGGCTTGGGAAACACTGACTTTTGATCTTAGCGCAGCACCGGCATTTACTTATGACAGAGTAGTTCTGTTCTTTGATTTCGGCGTGAGCCCTTTGGGTGATGCGGCGTACACTTCAGCAAGGATTAAATCGGAAAACCTTTATGAATTTACCTATGGAAGGGTAGAGGTCAGAGCCAAACTTCCTACAGCCGGAGGTACATGGCCGGCTCTTTGGGCGCTAGGGGCAAATTTCGCTGACGTAGGATGGCCTACGTGCGGTGAAATTGATATCATGGAACATGTGGGCAATAACCCAAATGTAACCTCTAGTGCATTGCACTATCCAGGTAATTTCGGTGGTACGGCCGTTACGGCATCAACATCAGTACCTACAGCAACTTCAGAGTTTCATAACTACACAGTTGAGTGGACTCCGGAAAGCATCAAATTTGTGGTGGACGATGAACTTATACACCTAAGTTTTGTGAATTCTACAGATACTCCGTTCAACAGTGATTTCTTTTTCATAATGAATATCGCGGTTGGCGGAACACTAGGTGGAGCTATTGATCCTGCCTTTACAGAAGATACAATGGAAGTCGATTATATAAGGGTATATCAATAATTTGAATAGGTTATAGTAGGATGGAAGGCTAGCCAAAATTCGCTAGCCTTCTTCTTTGATTTCAGTACGCAATAGAAGGCAAAGAAATTCGTACCCTGAAATTCATTAACTTACAATAACAATAAAACCGATCAGATGAACACACCGGATGACGTTGTTAAATTAAATAGGTCGTATACCATTCTTATAAGTCTAATTGTTGCTTTAGGTGGGTTTTTACTGGGTTTTGACAGTGCCGTGATTTCAGGAGCTGTCAAAGGAATTACCGTGTATTTCGAAATGACAGAATGGATGCTTGGTTTTTCAGTGGGTTGTGTGGTATTCGGTGCGATGGCCGGGAATCTAATGGCAGGACCCCTTGCGGATCGTTTCGGCAGGAAGAAGGTGCTGATTATCGTTGCTGCGCTCTTTACGATATCGGCAACTTGGTCCGCGTTTGCGACCGGCTACACGGAATTTATTATTGCGCGAATTATTGGTGGTATAGGAATCGGAGGCGCTATATTAATAGCACCCATTTATATAGCCGAAATCGCCCCACCGAAGTTAAGAGGTAGCCTAGTATCGTTTAATCAACTGAATATTGTGATCGGTATTTCGGTGGCCTATTTTTCAAATTACTTTCTTGTGAACATTGAAGGGGAGAGCTGGCGTTGGATGTTGGGCGTTGAAGCAATTCCAGCAGCAATCTATTTTCTCTCTCTTTTCGCAGTGCCCAAAAGCCCTAGATGGTTGATTCAAAAAACGGGTAATGAAGAGATTGCACAAAAAACTTTGGCCAAAATAGGAGGGGAAGAATATGCCAAGTCAACGGTCTCGGAAATTCAAAGAGGCCTTGCAAAAAAAGAAACCAAGGGAAAGCTATCTGATTTCTTTAAGAGTAGGTACGCCACCATTATGATCATTGCATTCGGCATTGCATTTTTTCAGCAGATTACCGGTATAAATGCGGTTTTTTATTATGCACCTACCATTTTCGAACAGGCGGGAGGCAGTACCGATTCCTCCTTTTTACAGGCAATTGTAGTCGGGCTTACCAATCTTGTATTCACTTTGGTCGCGATGTGGTTGATCGATCGGTTGGGAAGAAAACCTTTGTTGTTGATCGGCACCACTTTTATGACCATTGCACTATTAATGGCGGCATACGCCTTCAATAACGCGACCTATGACTTTAGTGAGAAAACACTATCCAAAATCGATAATAAAGAACTCAATATGGTTTTGAACGATTTTCAGGGTAAATCTTTTGAGAGTCAGGCAGCCCTGTTCGAAGCCGTCGAACCTAAATTGGAAGGTTCTCAGTTTTTGGATTTTAAGCGCAACCAGATTACCAATTTTATTCAAATCAATGCCACCTTGGTGCTTATTGCGATACTGCTATATGTGGCTTCGTTTGCGATATCTTTAGGCCCAGTAATGTGGACTTTACTTTCTGAGATATTTCCAAGTAAGATAAAGGGAATAGCGATTTCAGTTGTTGGCTTTTTCAACTCGTTGGTTAGTTTTTCCGTGACCCAGATATTTCCTTGGGAGCTATCAAACCTTGGGCCGACGATAACTTTCGCTATATACGCTTTACTCTCTTTCTGTGCGATGCTCTTCGTCTATAAATTTGTAATCGAGACCAAAGGTAGAACCCTGGAAGAAGTCGAAGAATTACTAATCAGAAAATGACACCTGCAATGCGAAGATTATTTTTTATCCTTAGTATCGGTATTCTTGTATCATGTAAGCAAAATACCGGAAATAGTACCCCTGAATCCGCTACTGAACAAAAAACAACCGCTGCTAAGGTAGAATTAAAGGAAGAAAATGGAAAATATCAATTGCTGGTCAACGGCCAAGATTTTTATATAAAGGGCGCTGGGCTTGAATTCGGAAGCATACCGGCATTGGCAAAACACAATGCTAATTCCTTTCGGACTTGGCGTACCGACAATGGGGAGAGATCGGCGAAGGAGGTGCTTGATGAAGCCCATGAGAATGGGCTAATGGTTACCATGGGCATTGAGGTGGGCAGGGAGCGCCATGGGTTCAATTATGACGATCCCGAAATGGTGAAAAAACAATTGGAAGAAATCAAGGAGCAAGTTTTGCCCTTGAAAGATCATCCCGCCTTATTGATATGGGGAATAGGCAACGAGCTTAATCTACATTATACCAATCCGAAAGTTTGGGATGCGGTAAACGATATTTCAAAAATGATTCATGAAATAGACCCAAATCACCCTACTACTACTAGTCTGGCAGGTCTGGCTCAAAAAGAAGTGGATTATATAAAAGAACGTTGTGCAGATCTTGACATCTTATCCGTACAGATGTACGGGGATCTTCCAGATTTGCCCAACTTGATCAAGAAGTTCGGCTGGGAGGGCCCTTATATGGTTACCGAATGGGGGGCTACTGGTCACTGGGAGGTTCCCACGACAAAATGGGGCGCACCGATTGAAGAACACAGTTCGGTAAAAGCAGCCAACTATCTCAAGCGATTTAATGGCGGCATAGCTGCAGATTCATTACAGTGTATTGGGTCTTATGTTTTTCTATGGGGCAATAAACAAGAACGGACTCCAACATGGTATGGTATTTTTTTGGAAGATGGCAAAGAAACGGAATCTGTTGATGTGATGCATTACGTTTGGAACGGCTCTTGGCCCGAAAATCGTACTCCTATTATCGAAGATTACAAGTTGAACGGAAAAACAGCGTATGAAAATGTGGAGTTGGAGGCGGACGAACAATACTCCGCCCAAATAATGGTAAAAGATTACGAGCGAGATGAAATTAGCTACCGATGGGAGATTATGCCTGAAAGCACGGATTTAAAAGAAGGTGGTGATGCAGAGGAAAGGCCTGAAGCTATTGGTGGCCTGATCATATCACAACAAGAGGGTAAGGTAACATTCAAGTCACCCGGCAAGGGTGCCTATCGCCTGTTTGTTTATGCTTCTGATGGACACGATCATGCGGCAGCGGCCAACATACCTTTTTTGGTAAATTAATGGAAAGGGTTTTTTAACAAACAACTAGTACAAAGACCTCTTTAAATAAATTTTTAGAGGTCTTCATATTTAATGAAAGAAGAGATGGGCAATGCAATTTATTTAGGTGACGTTGAATTGAATGTTCAAAGGCAAGAGGTATCAGGAAGCTTGGTCACCATTGAGAGGGAAAGTTTTTATAAAATTTCCAATGTTGACGGTATGCGACCGTTTTTAATGAGCATTGTAAGTGATTCAAATCATTGGATGTTCATCTCAAGTAATGGCGGACTAAGTGCAGGAAGGAAAGACTGTGATACTGCCCTTTTTCCCTATTATACTGATGATAAGATAACGGAATCTGTTGAAATAACGGGAAGTAAGACCATTCTCCAAATACATCGTGTCAGCAAGACCTATCTGTGGGAACCTTTTTCAAACAACTACAAAGGACTATACTCCACCGAACACAATTTGTATAAAAACAAATATGGGAACAAGATTATTTTTGAAGAAGTGAACCACGACTTTGGCCTCACTTGCAGGTATCAATGGAGTATGAGCAATCGTTTCGGATTTGTTAAAAAGACCACCTTGATAAACCATACCGGAAGTAAAATCAAGATAACCGCCATGGATGGCATTCAAAATATCATGCCCTACGGTATAAATGCCGACTTGCAGAACAACAGAAGCAATCTGGCAGACGCCTATAAGAAAAGTGAGCTTGAATCGGAATTAGGATTGGGAATCTACGCCTTAAGTGCCATTATTGTCGATAAGGCCGAGCCTAGTGAGGCATTGAAGGCAACCGTCGCCTGGTCCGTTGGCCTGGAGAGGCCAAAATATTTGATATCTGCTACACAACTCGACACCTTTAGAAAAGGTCAAGATGTAATAGAAGAAAGAGACATTAGGGCTGAGAAGTGCGCTTACTTCGTTTGTGCCGATCTTGAAATCGATGCCGGTCAAACAAAAAGTTGGATGATTGTCGCTAACGTAAATCAAGGGCCATCAGATGTAAAGGCAATTTCAACTACACTGAGAAGCACAAAGGACTTGTTGGTCAAAGAGGTCTCAAATGACGTCGCTTTGGGTACGCGCAATCTCATAGAATTGGTCGGGGCGGCGGATGGTTTACAGCTAACCGCCGATGAACTTCAAAATTCCAGGCATTTTTCGAACGTTCTTTTCAACATTATGCGGGGTGGTATTTTTGATGACGGATATGAAATTCTAAAAAGTGATTTTATAAAGTATATGGCCATGGCCAATAAAAGAGTTTATAAGAAGTATGAGACCCTACTGAAAAAATTACCAGAAACATTTTCACTCGAACATTTAAGGACAATTGTTGATAAACACGAAGATGCAAACTTCAAAAGACTCTGTATTGAGTATATGCCGCTAAAGTTTAGTAGGAGACACGGTGATCCAAGCCGACTATGGAATAAGTTTTCCATCAATACAAAGAGTGAAATTGATGGGTCTAAGGTACTCGATTACGAGGGTAACTGGAGGGATATTTTTCAAAACTGGGAAGCGTTGGCCCATTCTTATCCCCAGTTTATCGAAAGCATGATCCATAAGTTCTTGAATGCAACCACCTTCGACGGCTATAATCCATATAGGGTTACCAAGGGCGGTTTTGACTGGGAAGTGATTGAACCAAATGACCCATGGTCCTATATTGGGTATTGGGGAGACCACCAGATAATTTACCTACTCAAGTTTCTTGAATTTATCGAAGATTACTACCCAGGTCGTTTGACTGCATGTCTTGATCAAAATCTTTTTGTCTACGCCAATGTTCCCTACAAAATCAAAACCTACGACGATATACTTTCGAATCCTAAAGACACCATAACCTTTGATCATGGCTCAGAAGGGAAGATATTCTTAAACAAAAAAAAACTAGGGGCGGATGGTGCGCTACTTGGTGCCGAAAACGATGCTATTTATAACGTCAATCTGTTGGAAAAACTACTGGCAACCGTTTTGGCCAAATGCTCCAATTTTATTCCGGAAGGCGGTATATGGCTGAATACACAACGACCTGAATGGAATGATGCGAACAATGCCTTGGTAGGAAACGGAGTTTCAATGGTTACGCTCTGCTACCTCAGAAGGTTTCTAAAATTCTTTGAGCGAATAGTGCGCAATACGTCGGTCAAGGAAATTGAAATATCCGAAGAATTGGCTCATTTTTTTGATGAGGTAATAAGCACTTTGGAGCAAAACCGACAGATGCTTTCCGGTAAATTTTCCGATAGTGATCGCAAACTGATTTTAGATGGGTTGGGCAATGCAGGCAGTACATATAGGACCATCATTTACGAAAATGGGTTTTCCGGTCGGAGAAAGGAGGTGCCAACTGAGAAACTCCAACATTTTTTACAAATAGTACTGGCCTATTTTGAGCATTCCATAAAAACTAACAAAAGGGAAGACAATTTGTACCATTCGTACAACTTAATGACCGTTTCAAATAAAAATAAGATTTCGATAACATATTTAAACGAAATGCTAGAGGGTCAGGTGGCGGTTTTAAGTTCCGGCTATCTTTCTTCGGAAGCGAGTTTAAAATTGCTGGATGGTCTTAAGAACAGTGCCCTGTTCCGTAGCGATCAATATAGTTATTTGCTATACCCTGACAAGGAGCTCAAGCGATTCATCAACAAGAATAACATTCCGCTTGCCGCAGTTGAAAAATCAGCTTTACTACGGCAATTAGTAAAGGATGGAAATACCCAGATCATTGAAAAAGATGTTGAGGGTGGCTATCATTTTAATGGTAATTTTAATAATGCTACTAGTCTTGTTAGTGCTTTGTCAGAATTATCGAAAGATAAATACGGCGAACTGGTGAAAGAGGATCAACAACTAGTGCTTGATGTCTTTGAAGATATGTTCGACCACAAATCCTTCACAGGAAGATCAGGAACCTTTTTTGGTTATGAGGGCTTGGGCTCTATTTATTGGCACATGGTTTCTAAGCTCTTGTTGGCGGTGCAAGAATGTTGTTTAAAGGCCATTGCCAACAAGGAAAATGATGTAGTGATCGGAAGGTTGTTGGATCATTATTACGAAATTAATGAGGGAATCGGAGTTCATAAATCCCCAGAACTTTATGGTGCATTTACTACGGACCCTTATTCACATACGCCATCGAACAAAGGAGCACAGCAACCGGGGATGACCGGTCAGGTAAAAGAGGATATTCTTAGTAGGTTGGGCGAAATAGGGGTTTCAATAAAAGATGGTAAGCTTGGATTTGGCCCCGGTCTCTTGAGAAAAGAAGAGTTTTTAAGCAAGGAGCGAAGCTTTAGTTACACGAACCTGAAGAAAGAACAAGAAGAGGTAAAGCTTGAAAAAAATTCACTTTGTTTTACCTATTGCCAAGTTCCAGTTGTCTACAAAATTGCCGAGAGCTCTAGTCTTGAAGTGTTCTACGCCAACAATGAAGTTGGTCAATTTGAGACTCTTGGGCTTGATATAAAAACAAGTGCCAAAATTTTTGGGAGAACAGGAGAAATAGATAAAATTATTGTCTCCCTGGATGCGAATACATTACATTGAAGTAGTTAAGCTTAATGCGGCAATTTATCCTTTAAAAGTCCATAGACAAAAGTGCCTACAACGGCTGCTGCAATAACGACCAGCATGCTAAAAATCCCCGTGCCTAGTAAGATATACATTGGCCCTGGGCAGGCACCGGCCAAGGCCCAACCAAAACCGAAAATGGCGCCGCCCAGAATATAGCGGATAAAACTTTTTTCTTTTGGCGGAAGGTATATTTCTTTGCCATCTATACTTTTTATCTTAAATTTTCTTATACCCTGAATAAATATGATTCCTAGGCCTACTGCGGATCCAATAATTCCGTACATGTGAAAAGATTGGAATTTGAACATCTCAAAAATGCGATACCAAGAAACAGCCTCCGATTTCACTAGTACTATTCCGAAAAAAATCCCGATCAAAAGAAATTTCAAATACTTCATATCAAAAAATCAGCGGTAGTATAAAATGGGTCATAATGAGGCCACCGATAAAGAACCCGATGACGGCGATCAACGAAGGTAGTTGTAGGTTGCTAAGGCCGGTGATGGCATGGCCAGAAGTACATCCGCCGGCATATCGGGTTCCGAATCCGACCAAAAAACCTGCAATAATCAAAATAGACAATCCTTTTAATGACAACACATTGTCCCAAGCGTAAATTTCGGGTGGCAAAAGTGTCTCGCCGATATTCGAAAAACCCAAATCTTGAAGATCGGCCAAGGTTTCATTGCTAAGTGCTATGGTCGAACCGTCTGACATAAAGGTGGTGGCAAAAAAACCTCCGATAACGGCCCCTAAGACCACGGTCAGATTCCACTTTTGTGCTCTCCAATCAAACCTGAAAAAATCGGAATATTTTCCGGCCCCTCCCATACTGCAGAGTGTTCGCAAATTTGATGACATACCGAAGGTTTTTCCAAGATAGATGAGAACGAACATTACAAAAGCTATCAAGGGGCCCGAAATATACCATGGCCAGGGCTGTAAAATAGGTTCCATATAGATTAGTTCTAAATTTGTCGTTTTGAAAAATCAATACTTATGGTCGTAATTTAGTTAGGGCGATTACAACAAATCTTCCAGAATTCGACTTTTGACGGCATCGATATAACTTCGACCTATGGTATAGCGTATTCCGTCGACTTCAAGGCTGTTTCCCTCAACGGCATCGACTTTGTCGAGTGCAATGGTAAAAGATCTGTGTATTCTTAAAAACCTATCTGCAGGAAGCTCGTCGGTAAAACTGCCCAAAGTTTTGTGAATAATGAATTTGTCGGTCTTGGTCTTGATACGAATATAGTCTTTAAGGCTCTCGACGACCAAAATATCGTTCAAATGAATTTTTTGAAGTTTTTTCTTATCGACCTTTATGAAAATATGGGCTTTTTCAGAACTAGCCTGACTTGGATCCCCTTTTGGATTCTTTAGTTCAATAATGCGATTAACTGCTTTTAAAAACCTCGGAAAGGGTATGGGTTTCACCAAATAATCGATTACTTCAAGCTCAAAACTTTTCAGGGCATATTCTTCATGTGCCGATGTAATCACGACCATTGGTTTTACTTTTAGGTTTTCGAGAAAATCGAGTCCGCCGAGGACGGGCATATTTATATCCAAAAAAATAATGTCGAGGTGATTGGCCTGAACATAGGTATATGCATCTATAGCGTTCGAAAAGGTTTTTGCCAAATGAAGCTCCTTGATCTGGTCAATGTAGTTTTTGAGTACGTCTACGGCCAATGGCTCATCATCGACAACGATGGCTTTCAATTCCATTACACTCTCAATTTTAAGTTCACGTAAAACATGTCTTCCCTTTCATTGATTGAAAGTTCATAATCGTTGACATCATATCCTAATTCCAAACGTTTTTTAACATTGGATAATCCGATTCCGCCGACATAAGAATTTTTTTTCGACTTTCTGGTCTTGGGAACGGTATTCGACACGTTGAAATAGAGAAAATCACCTTTGACCTTGACGTCGATGAGGATGGTTATGTGTTCGATGCTTTGATTGGCGCCATGTTTAAAACAATTTTCGACAAGGGGAATAAGTAACATCGGGGCTATTTTTTTGTCATCAAGCTTTCCTGAAACATTCATTTGAACATCAAGTGAATCGTCAAAACGGATTCTTTCCAAATCGATATAATTTTGAATACAGTCGATTTCGCTTTTAAGATCTTGTTTGCTTTGTGCGGTCGCATAAAGTAGATAGCGCATCAGTTCTGAAAGTTTAAGAACCACTTCAGGTGCTTTTTTCGATTTCGAAAGGGTCAACGAATAAATATTGTTGAGCGTATTGAAAAAAAAGTGTGGGGAAACCTGCGACCTAAGAAATCGAAGTTCGGTGGTGAGTTGCCTTTTTTCCAAATCGTGCAACTTGCTATGTTCCCGAAGCCAATCCACGGTAATCTTGATGGCCGTAAAAAATGAGATTACGTAAACTTCGCCGATCATGGTGACAATGGCATAATTTAATGTAATACTAGTAACTTCTTCTTCTGCTTCGGGCATTACGTTCGGCCCGACTAAATAATAGGTAAGGTTAAACTTGAGCAGTAACATTGAAAGTAGTGCTATCAAAATCAGCGCTGTATAGTGAAAATATTTTCTGGTATAGATGAATTTTGGCATTAAAACATACACATTTAAATAACAAAGGGTCATGTGAATAGGAAAACCGATCAAATTGGTCTTGAGCGAGTACATGAAATCACCGTGAATACTTTGCCAACGTAACGTATTGAACGCAAAATAAAGAACCCAGAATATTATATGGTGCCAGTAGGTTACCTTGTATTTACCCGTGGAGTCAACTTTTAAAATATCATCAAGTTGGTTGTTGATACCCATTTCAGACCGTTTAAAATATACCTATTTACACATTTTTGATATTACCGCGCACATAGTATTCCTGTTGGGCGAATTTCGATATTTGATTTGGCAAGACTTTGATCTTTTTTAAAATCAATTCGTAAATTTAAGGTTCTGGCTAAAGGTGTTTGACACGTATGGCGCGTAAGGTAAATATTTTTCATAAAAGTTTTTTGCAGATGAAGGCAAAGCTAGGTTTCCTTTGGAAGTATGTTATACTTAAAAAAACCGATATTTTAAAAATGGCTCTTATGTATGAAGGCTTGGAGTCTTTCGGCTGTAAAAAAGGTATCGTTGGACTATTGATAAGTGTTATTTCAATAAACTGCTTTTTGGCAACTGCCCAACAGTCGCCCAGAACTTATACGGTTCTAAAGGCAAATGAGTTATTGAAAATTGACGGGCGTGCACTCGAAGCGTCATGGAAAGATGCGGGTTGGTCCGAGGATTTTATAGATATCGAAGGAGTTAAGACGCCTTTATACAGAACCCGAATGAAGATGCTGTGGAACGAGGACTATCTGTATTTTTTTGCGAAAATTGAAGAACCACATGTTTGGGGTACACTCAAACAAAGGGATACGGTCATTTTCTACAACAACGATTTTGAAATTTTCATAGATCCCGATGGCGATACCCACGACTATATGGAATTTGAGATGAATGTATTGAATACTATCTGGGATCTATGGCTTACAAAGCCCTATCGAAATGGTGCTAAAGTAATTGATGGATGGGATATTCATGGGTTAAAAACTGCGGTGCACATCGATGGCACTTTGAACGATCCGAACGATAAGGATGCGGGGTGGAGCGTTGAAATAGCAATGCCATGGAAAGCAATTTTGGAAGCGGCCAAGGACAATAGAATACCTGTCAATGAATTTTGGCGTTTGAATTTTTCAAGGGTCAACTGGGAGTACGAACTCGAAAACGGCAGATATTCAAGAAAAAAAGACGAATCAGGGAAGTATTTGCCGGAATATAATTGGGTTTGGTCTCCCCAAGGGGTTATCAATATGCACGAGCCCGAACATTGGGGCTATGTATATTTTTCGAACGAGTCCGCTACCCATGTGAATTTTACCATTTCCAGTGATGAAAAAATCAAATGGCACCTGTACACTTTGGCACACCGCTTATGGTCAGCGGAAAAAAATCGGTCTACAAAACCAAAAAAGGCGGATTTGCAGAAATCCTTCAATATATCCGATATAGAGGTTTTTCCTTTATTTGAAGAACACACCACTGGGTGGAACTTATCGGTTATGAGTCCTTTTTCCAATAAGAGATTGACAGTTCGCGAAGACGGTAAATTTATTAGTTATGATGAGTAGGGCCACTGGCATAAACGTTTTTTTAATGTTCATCATTTTGCTAATGTCATGTTCAGGTTTCACCGATAGCAATATTATCATTGCGGAAAATGGAAAAACCAATTACGAAATTGTCCTTTTGGGCGAAGCTTCGGAATCTCAATATGAATCGGCCCAAGAATTGGGCAAGTACATAAAATTGATAAGTGGAGCGGAATTAAATGTGACGGAAGAGAGCTCGCAAACTGATGGTAAAGGAAAGATATATATTGGCAGAAGTGCCAAGAGAAAACTTGAAAGGGAACAAATTTCGATTCGCACAGAAAACGGTAATGTTTATTTGACCGGAGGTTCTGACAATGCCATAAGGAATGCCGTATATGTTTTTCTCGAAGCCTATTTTGATTGTAAGTGGTACGCACCGGGAGTTGAAGAAGTGCCAACTCAAAATAAAATGACCTTAGACTCTATAAACTATGCTTATACACCTGAAATTGTTACGCGCACAGTTCACTCGAGACTATTTTACGACAACCCCGACTTTGCCGACAAACAGAAAGTAACACATGAATCGTTTCCATACTATGTGCCAGAGGCAAGGGTGCATACTTTTCATAAGTTTCTGCCCGAAGAGAAATTTTACCGGTCAAACCCTGAATATTATGCTCTGAGGGGCACTCAAAGACTACCGACACAGTTATGTTTGACAAACGACCATGTCTTGGAGATTGTAAAGGATTCCGTGGCGGCCCTTTTCGAAAGATACCCAGAAGCCACGGTCGTATCGGTCAGTCAAGATGACAACCAACAATATTGTCAGTGTGATAATTGCAGTAAGATAGATGCTCAAGAAGGTAGTCCGGCAGGCACGATGATCCGTTTTGTTAACAAGGTGGCCGAAGCCTTTCCCGACAAGACCATATCTACCTTGGCCTATCAATATACCCGAAAACCATGTAAGACCCGACCGGCCAAAAATGTCTTGATCACACTTTGTAGCATAGAATGTGACCGAAGTGCTCCTATTGCTGAAAAGTGTAAGGATTTTGCCGATGATCTTCGCGGTTGGGGAAAGCTGACGACCAATATCAGAATTTGGGACTATACCACACAGTTTACCAATTTTTTGGCCCCGTTCCCTAATCTACGAACTTTACGCCCTAATATCCAGTTATTTAAGGACAACAATGCAAATTGGGTTTTTGAGCAGCACAGCACTAATCCGAGCGAGCTATTTGAATTACGTTCCTATGTCACATCTAAATTATTATGGGATCCAAATTTAGATTTTGAAGGTTTGGTCACCACTTTCACGAATGGGTATTACGAGGAGGCCGGACCGTTAATCAAGCAATATATTGACTTAATTCATGACAGATTGGCCCAAAACGAAGACTTTTTCTTGTTTTTATATGGGGACCCCTCAGAAGCATTTGATTCGTATCTAGCCCCTGAATTATTGAAAGAATACGCTGAAATATTCGATAGGGCAGAAGCTGCCGTCAAATCAAAGCCGGAGGTAGCAGCAAGGGTAAAGGCCGCTCGATTGGGTATTGATTATGCCATATTGGAGGCCTGTAGAAAAAACTTGACTGAAGATTTCAGCTTGATGGTCCGTACAGAAAATGGCCAACTTGTCGAAAACCCCGGCATCAAAAAAATTATAGAAGATTTTAGAACGGTCTGTACGGCGCAGAAAATCACTTTGATGAATGAAATGGGTTTTACGATCGACGAGTATTATTCAAATTACTTGGACGCTTTGAACATAGCCAAGAAACCGAACAAAGCGTTGGGCAAAAAAGTGACTACTTTGACAAAGCCAAAAAAATATGCTGATGAGGATCCCATGGTCTTGACCGACGGAGCTCTGGGAGGCAGTAGTTTCTATGCGAATTGGTTGGGCTATGAGGGCAATGATCTAGAGGTGGTCGTTGATTTAGGGGAAACGCATGATATCAGTACGGTTTCTATGGCCTTTTTACAGGTGACCAATCATATTGTATTTTTTCCGACATCGGTTACCTATTTGGGTTCGTTGGATGGAGATCGTTATTTCGATCTGGGATTGGTGACGAACCGCACTCCACTGAACAAAGAAAGTAAGGTAAATGATATTCAGTATTTCGACTTGAAATTCACACCCCGAAAAATCAGGTACCTAAAGGTCGAGGCGAAGAACACGCAGACCCCATACTGGCATCATGCCGCAGGTCTACCGTCATGGGTCTTTGCCGATGAGATCATAGTTGATTGAATAAACGGTGTTAGACTTAAAGAGAGAGCTCGAGTATTTGCCGTCGGTTGGAAAAACTTTTTTAGCACCGAACAAAAAAGCGCTCAAGGTATCTTGGCATTTTTTCTTATTGAACAATTCATTCGTGACCTTGGCATGATTCGTATCTCACCTTCTGACAAACCAGATCACCGCTACACAGCGCTCCGTTTTGAAAACCACAAAAGAACCCGAATACCTAAGAAATAAAAACATAATATGTTTTTAGCTTGCTTCGTCTTCACCTATTGTTGAATTGTTCGTGACCTCGGCATGATTTTCTTCGAACGTCCTTTATGCTCCCGCCTGAAAATGCAATCTCGCATCGCTTCCGCGCTTCGGTTCGGTCGTTTCTTTACGCTTACAAAAACCTTCGGCTTTTGACGCTCCATGAAACAACAAACCCCGCATTTTCATGCAGGGTTTACGCTTTAAGTGACCTCGGCAGGATTCAAACCTGCAACCTTCTGAGCCGTAATCAGATGCGCTATTCAGTTGCGCCACGAGGCCGATTATTGGGGTGCAAATATATTTCTTTTTAAATTTAACCACAAACTAACCGAACTCTAAATGAATGGATCTTAAGGACTATGTGCGAGATATTAAGGATTTTCCGAGTGATGGCATTGTATTTAAGGATGTTACACCGCTATTAGGAAATCCGATTGCCCTTAAATTTGCAGCAGAGGCCTTGCTGGCTCTTGTTGAAAATCAAAAGATAGACAAGGTGGTAGGAATGGAAAGTCGAGGTTTCTTCTTTGCTTCGATGTTAGCTTCAGAATTGAAAGCCGGATTCGTGCCCGTTCGTAAATCGGGCAAACTACCCTATAAAACCATGAGTGAGGCGTTTTCACTGGAATATGGAACCGATACCTTGGAAATACATATTGATGGTATCAAGGAAGGAGAAAAAGTTTTGGTGCATGATGACGTTCTTGCCACAGGGGGAACTGCCGCAGCGGTCTGTAAATTAGTAGAACGGTTGGGTGGCGAAATCGTTCAATGTAATTTCTTGATTGAACTGGATTTTCTCAAGGGAAGTGAAAAACTCAAAAACTATTCGGTCAAATCGTTATTGCATTATTAGCCCAAAGCATTGGTGGTAACAAAGTAACGCCAGCCGATAATGGCCAACTGTAGTTTTGATGCTTTGGCCAAATCCAATCTTTGTTTGGTGTAGGAGGGAAGAATCAGTTTGTTCGCCTTGGCCAAGAATTTGAAAACTGCCTTTTTCATCTTGTTTCGTTTCGACAAATATAGGAAGTTAATCAAATGAAAAAGTCCTAGCTCGGTACCGGCTAGGACTTCAAATTATATAGACGCCTATATGATTACATATTACAACATCATGATCAGTGATAGTAACAGATACAGCAACAATTTAGCTAGTGTAATCATAGTTCGGGGTTTTTAAGGGTTAATATTAATTTTGATAATCGATTATCTAAATAAGATAAATAAACTTTATGCTCATTTCAAAGAATTTTTAGTTAAATCGATACAAGTGAATACACTATTGTAATTAAAAAGATGGTAATTATTATGATATTATCGAATATCTCTTGAATGAAGTTATATAATGTTACTTATATTGTATAAGTATATTATAAATTAGAACTTTTGTAGGGCATTTTTTGGAGCATTTTTTGAAATGAAGGGGCATTTCATTAAAAAAATGGTGTTTTTTAGCCTTTTCGTTAGTACGACAGAAAAAAACCGACACTTTTAATGGTCGGTTTCAATGGTCTAAAAAGCGCGGTTGATCAGTCGGTTTTCTTTTTGGTCGTAATTTCGACGACTCCATTTTTGGCCTTTTTTCCATATTTTTTGGTGGCCCCATCTCCTTTTAATACTTCAATTTTTTCAATTTCCGATGGAGATAGTTTTTTGAATTTCTTTTCACTTACTTCTTTGCCGTCAATTATGTAAAGAGGTTCTTCATCGCCATCGGTATCAATAAAGAAAAAACTGTTGTCATCGTTGTCGATTACTTCGATGTCGTGTTCATCATCTGAATCCTTGATGATGAAAACATTTTTTCCCTTTTTGCCCTTCCTTACATGCACGTTAAGCATTTCATCATCATCTTTCATTTTTTCATACGTCTCCCGACTTACTTCTTTACCATTGACTTTTATGATTTCTTTGCCATTGGTTTCTTCGATTATTACGGTCTTATGATCTTTTTCCGTAGCTTGTACCCAAACGGTACCGTCACCTTTCTTACTGCTAATTTTTTTAATTGTAATCTCATGTAAGCCATCGTCATCGGCATCTTCGTCCTCATGTATTGTAAAGTTGAAACTGTCACTGCCAAAATCAACATCTGAATTCCCTATTGATAGGCCTTTTTCTTTGTCGATTACAATTTTTATCGGAGATATTGGATTGCCCGAATCTGAATTATAGCTACCTGAATTACCATACCCGCTTACTTGAATGGATATGTTGATGATCTCGTTTTGATCATTGTGTACCACCGTATATGAAAAATCAACGTCTTTTTCGGCAAGATCTTTTTTTACTTTTTCCAAAGCCTCGTCCGTGGTGTTTTTATTGATTATAATTTCTATCGTTTCGTTCGGGTTTTCAAAGGCCCAAGAAGAATCCAAATCGTAACCGGTTGGGATAATAACTTCTTTGGTGTTAAAACTGACCAAGAAAATGGAAAGTATAGGGATTACAACTGCGGCTTTTAAAATGTTCATTTTGTTCGACTTTGATTTGTTCAACATGACTATTCGTTTTTTGATTGATGGATTATAAAATGTATTTACCAAGGGGGTGAAAGGCTGGTTTCCTGAAACTTTTAATAAGGTATATTGATAGCCCTTGACGGAATTTGTGTTTTGAATTACCCCATTGTCGGCAATAAATTCAAGATTTTGCTTGACAATAGACTGGTACAGCCAGCTAAAAGGGTTGGGCCACGTCACAATGGCGACCATATGGGCCAAAAGCACATCGGCCGAATGCCATTGACTACTATGTACGATTTCATGTTTTAGGATCGCTTGCAGTTCTTTTTCGGTATACAATGAAGGATTGTAAAAAATGTACTTGAAAAATGAAAATGGGGCGATCCGCGACGAAGTTCTAACATACGTATAGCCACCAAAAGAATAAGGTGTATTCGTTCTGACCATTTTTTTTAGTGACAACAGCTGAAGAACAAACTTTGCGCAAAAAAATGCCACCCCCAATAAATAGGCCATGAAAAATATAAGGGTCCAATCGATAAGATTCGATGAATGGTTTAAGACTGTTGAATTTAACAAATTGTCAGTATAAACGACATTTTTAGTAATCGGGGCGACGGTCACATACCGGGTCAACTCGATCAATGGCAAAATCAGCGCGCTTAAAAGACCAAAGATCAAAAAGTAACGATTGAACCTAAAAAAGGTCTCACTTTTTAACGTAAAATAGGCGAGGAAAAATATCGTAAGCACGCTCGATGCCTTGGCTATATAAATCAAAAATGCTTCCATCATTTCTTTTTTTCGATCAGATCTATAATTTCCTTTAGTTCTTCTACAGAGATTTTCTCTTCCTTGGCAAAAAAAGAGACCATGCTTTTATAAGAGTTATCAAAGTACTCGGCCAATTTAGAATTGACAAAGCGTTTGCGATAGGCTTCCAAAGTTACCAATGGAAAGTAGCGATGCGTATTTCCGAAAGCCTCATGTGATACGTACTTTTTTTCCTCAAGGTTCCGAACGATGGTCGAAAGCGTATTATAATGGGGCTTGTCGCCTTCGATTTCGGCCATGATTTCTTTAACAAAGGCTTTTTTGAGTCGCCAGAGTATGATCATAACCTCTTCTTCTTTGTTCGTCAATTTTAGCATCCTGACTAATTTCCTCCAAACATAATACGATTGGCGTAGCTAAACAACTATTTTAATAGTTATTTAACTATAAAAATAGTTTGATGATGCTTGCGCTAAAAACAACTTTCAAACCAATAACTACTATCTTGGGTTATATTTGTCGAAAATCAAGACATGTTGAACGCGCTTTACATAGTTCTGGGCCTGGGTTTGTTGATCGCCGGTGGAAATTGGTTGTTAAAGGCGGCCGTGGCGCTATCAATGCGCCTGAACATTCCTAAAATCGTAATAGGAATGACCGTAGTGTCATTTGCGACCTCGGCACCTGAATTGATCGTTAGTATCAAATCGGCATTGGATGGGTTTCCCGACCTTGCCCTTGGCAATGTTGTGGGGTCGAATATCGCTAACCTGGGATTGGTGCTGGCCGTTACCATTCTTTTGGGCAGTATAGATGTTCGTAAAAGCTTTTACACGACCGATTGGCCCGTAATGATGTTGGCCTCGATATTGTTTTTCGCATTTATTTATTTTGATGGTGAACTTCGGCAATACGAGGGAATCATAATGGTAGTCGTACTGTTTTTGTTCTTGGTATACTTGCTGCGTTTTCAAAAAACCGCCGTGGTCGATGAACTCCCAGAAGATGATGTGCTCTTGCCAATGTACAAGACCGTTCTTTTTTTGGGGATAGGTGGTACGGCATTGTGGGGCGGTTCTGAATTATTGATCAAAGGGGCGGTCAGCCTGGCCACGACATTCGGGGTCAGTGAACGGGTAATCGGTATTACGGTGGTTTCGATAGGTACGAGCATTCCTGAATTGGCCGCATCGGTTATTGCCGTGATAAAAAAGGAGAAGGCAATTTCTCTGGGAAACCTAATTGGGTCCAATATTTTTAATCTTTTGGCCGTATTGGGCATTACGGCTATCATAACTCCGATCAAGGTTATTGATCAAGGACTGTTGACCAATGATATCTTTTGGATGATGGGCATTTCTTTCTTGATTCTTCCCTTGGTTTTTATTCCAAAAGGATTACGTCTCGGTTGGCGAGATGGTATAGTTCTTGTGGGTACTTACATTGTATTTGTTTATTTTACCATTACTTAAAAACCGGCCAATATCATGGTAAAAGAACTGTTCAAGTTCTTCTTTATCTTCTTTCTGCTTTTGGCGCAGCATACTGCTCTTTCTCAGCAAGAGGACTTCATCCGCGGACAAATTATTGATGCAAAAACCAATGAGCCTGTAGTTTTTGCAACGATTATCGTAAAGAACCAAATATTGGCGGTCATATCGAACATGGATGGAAGTTTTCAAATACCACTTGAATTCAAAACGCAGGCCAATAGTATTCTGATTTCTTCGATGGGATATGTTTCTAAAGAGGTTCAAATAGAAGACCTAAAGTCCGATGAAATTAATCTAATACGACTTGAGCCTGCTCTGGAAGTTCTAGATGAGGTTGTTGTTAGCGGTACCAGAAAACCAAAGAATAAAACGGAAGACGTTCTTGGCCTCTCGGCTGATGAGATTGTTCAAAGGGCGATAAAAGGTATTTTTTCTAACTATAGCAGGTTGCCCTATTCATACATTGGTTATTATCGTGATTATCAATTGAAAGATTCGATATACATAAACCTCAATGAGGCCCTTTTTGAAGTATTTGATAGCGGTTTTGGCACGAACGATTACAATACCACGAAGACCAGGATTTATAACTACAGACGAAACAATGATTTTCAAATCGATACGGCCACGGCTAGGCCTTATGATTATGAAGATGAAAGAAAAACAATCGACGGAGCAATAATCAATAGCTTTGGGGGTAACGAATTCATGATATTAAGAATACATGACCCCATTAGAAATCACAGTATCAATTCATTTGACTACATAAATATTCTGGATATCGATTTTGAGAAAAACCATACGTTCAAAAGAGAGGCCGATATAATTTTGGATAATCAGAAACTTTTTGTCGTTTCCGTCAAAAAGGTTACCGCACAAAATAGGGCTTTGGGAAAATTGTTCATCTCGCAAGATGATTTTGCAATTCGCAAGCTGCAATATGCCCATTACCGAGGAGGTAAAAATTATGATGTGAACGAACTATACGGTTACTCGAAGGTTGCCAGGGACAAGTTTTTTGATATACAAATAGAATACAAACCATTCTATGGTCATATGTATTTGAACTATATCTCTGTTAGTAATGATTTTCAAGTCAAGCGAGACCCTATATTCAAGGTCGAAAAGATGCTCATGAATTGGGACGACCTTTGTTATGAAGTGCATTTTACCGCTCAACCTGAAGTGTCGGAGGCTATTAATAAAAGGAAATACAATCTTCGATTTAAAGGAAAAAAAGTTGACATTAGTAAGGTTGAAGTAAATAACAAAGTGGTGCGGTTATTTACAGAGTTAGACGGAGTATGGCTTGCTGTGAATAAAGCAAATCGGTAGATGGGAATCGATGTGGCCAGCGATTTTAAACTCAGAATAAGAAGCTTAAATGATAATGATGGCAATCGTCTTGACGAGGACAGACACTGGCGTGCAACACAGTTCAGGGAGTTTTTCGTGCAACAGGTCAAACCACAAAACAGAGGGCCTTCCGATTACCTTTATATGAAAAAAGATCGCCCGATATATAAAGCCCAGCCAATTGCACGCCCTATCAATTTTAAGGATTACTGGATGAACACCCCGCTTCAATCTTTTGAATAAAAAAAGTCCGGATTAGAATAAGCCGGACTTTAAATAAATATTCAGAACGTTTTTCTAAATCTTGGCGGATTTTACGGTCTTGACGATTCTTCCGGCAATCTTATAGGGATCACCGTTCGAGGCAGGTCGTCGATCTTCCAGCCAACCTTTCCATCCACTCTCCACAGTGGCGATCGGAATACGTATCGAAGCTCCCCTATCTGAAATACCGTAGCTGAAGTCGGTAATTGCGGCAGTTTCGTGAAGGCCCGTCAAACGTTGGTCGTTGAATTCACCATAAACCTCGATATGTTCTTTGACAACTGGTCTAAAGGCTTCACAGATCTTCTCATATATTTCTTTTGAGCCGGCCGTCCTTAACGTCGTGTTCGAGAAGTTGGCGTGCATACCAGAGCCGTTCCAGTCCATATCCTTTCCAAGAGGTTTGGGGTGATATTCGATGTAATAACCGTACTTCTCGGTTAGCCTGTCCAACAAATATCGTGCGACCCAAAGTTCATCACCGGCCAATTTGGCCCCTTTTGCGAACAATTGAAACTCCCACTGGCCACAAGCTACCTCTTGGTTGATGCCTTCGAAATTGATTCCGGCGGCTATACAAATATCGGCGTGTTCTTCGACCAATTCCCTTCCATGGGTGTTTTTCCCGCCGACCGAACAATAGTAGAGGCCTTGTGGAGCAGGGTAGCCGCCAACAGGAAAGCCCAAAGGTAGTTGGGTGTGGGTATCCATAATAAAATATTCTTGTTCGAAACCGAACCAGAAATCATTGTCATCATCATCAATGGTCGCCCTACCATTTGAAGCATGGGGCGTACCATCGGCGTTAAGAACTTCTGTCATTACCAAGTACCCGTTCATTCTTTCCGGATCCGGAAAAAGGGCCACTGGTTTTAGCAGACAATCTGAAGAGCCTCCTTTGGCCTGTCTTGTTGAGCTTCCGTCAAAGGACCACATTGGGCAATCTTCTAGTTTACCGCCAAAATCGTTGACGACCTTGGTCTTACTTCTCATGTTTTGTGTTGGATAATACCCGTCCAACCAAATATATTCCAGTTTTGTTTTGCTCATAATATTAGCACTTGGTTTTTAATGAATTTTCAGATGAACAAAAATATATGTTTTGTGGATCAATGCTAATTTTTAGGGGGGTAAAAATCATAATTACGTATAAAATTATCAACACCCCTGTTGATAAGGGGGTATTTTTATAAAAAAATATTTTTTTTTCACATTAATTTAATAAATCGATAATCAGTATTTTTGCCTTTAACTAAATGAATTGAGTTATGTCGCAGTTACGATTCGGGGCGATTAGGGAAAGCCAAGGAAAGCCTCGGATTCAAATAGAGGAAAAGGGTAGGCGTTCCGAACTTTTCGGGGTCAACGTATTCAATAAGAATAAAATGTTGCAATACTTGACCAAAGATGCCCTTGAAAGTGTCGAAAATGCCGTATTTGCCGGTACTAAGATAGACCGCAAAATTGCGGATCAGGTGGCCGAGGCAATGAAGGGTTGGGCCATTTCAATGGGGGCGACCCATTATACGCATTGGTTTCAGCCATTGACGGGATCCACTGCCGAAAAGCACGATGCTTTTTTCGACCTGTTGCCAGACGGCAGGGCACTGGAAAAATTCGGTGGGGGACAGTTGGTACAACAAGAACCTGATGCATCGAGTTTTCCGAGCGGCGGTCTGCGAAATACTTTTGAGGCCCGCGGGTATACCGCATGGGATCCGACTTCCCCCGCTTTCGTCTATGGCACGACCTTGTGCATCCCGACCATATTTGTATCCTATACCGGTGAGGCGCTTGACAACAAGGCACCACTTCTTAGGGCACTTAACGTTATTGATGAAGCGGCCACCTCTGTTGCCAGGTATTTTGACAAAAATGTATCAAAAGTTCATGCCACGTTGGGTTGGGAGCAGGAATATTTTCTTATCGATAAGGCCTTGGCCGATTCAAGGCCGGATATTATGTTGACAGGCAGGACCCTGGTGGGACATCCGGCAGCAAAGGGCCAACAACTTGACGACCACTATTTCGGTGTTATACCTGCAAGGGTGTTGAGTTATATGAGCGATCTTGAAAAGGAATGTACAAAGTTGGGCATTCCGGTAAAGACGCGCCATAACGAGGTAGCGCCGAACCAGTTTGAATTGGCACCGGTTTTTGAGGAGGCCAATCTTGCGGTCGACCATAATCTCTTATTGATGGATGTTATGGATAAGGTGGCCGAACGACATAGTTTAAAGGTGCTATTTCATGAAAAGCCGTTCGAAGGCATCAACGGTTCAGGTAAACATAATAATTGGTCGTTGGCCACCGATACGGGCGTAAATCTCCTAAGTCCGGGCACTACGCCGATGAAAAACCTTCAATTCCTGACTTTTTTCGTCAATACGATCAAAGCTGTGGACACTTATGAAGAATTATTGCGTTCTTCCATCGCGTCTGCCAGTAATGACCATAGGCTGGGGGCCAATGAGGCGCCTCCGGCGATCATGTCGATATTTATAGGCGATCAATTGAGCAGTGTTCTCGATGAGTTGGAAGGGGTCTCCCATGGTAAATTGTCCCCTGAGGAAAAAACCGAACTGAAGTTGAACGTTGTCGGAAAGATACCCGAAATATTATTGGACAATACGGATAGAAATAGAACGTCTCCGTTTGCCTTTACCGGCAATAAGTTTGAAATGAGGGGTGTTGGATCAAAGACCAACTGTGCCAAACCGATGACTGTCCTGAATACGATCGTGGCCAAACAACTTATCGATTTCAAAAAAGAGGTCGATGTTTTGATCGAGAAGAAAAACCTCAAAAAAGACGAAGCGGTCTTCAATGTATTGCGAGAGTATATCAAGACTTCGAAACGAATACGCTTTGATGGCGATGGTTATAGCGCCGATTGGGAAAAAGAAGCTAAAAAGCGCAAACTGAGCAATAATAGAAGTACTCCCGAAGCGTTACAAGTACTTGACACAAAAGAGAGCTTGGCACTGTTCAAAGCGTTGAACGTGATGAATCAGGTCGAGGTCACTGCCCGCAAAAAGGTCGAACTTGAGACCTATATAATGAACATTCAGATAGAAGGCAGGGTTTTCTTTGAACTGGTTTACAACTATATCGTTCCGGCGGCGATTGCATATCAAAACAGCATCATTCAGAATGTTAAAGGGCTAAAGGAAATTTATGGCAATGCACATAAGGAAATGACAACAGGGCAAATGAGTCTCTTGGAAGAATTATCGAACCACCTTAATGCGCTTAAGCAGAAAACCGATGCTATGGTCACCGCCCGAAAAACGGCAAACGCCATTACCGATATCGATAAAAAGGCAGTTGCCTATTGTGATAAGGTCAAACCTTTTTTTGATGAAATTCGATTTCATTCCGATAGGATCGAGCGTTTGGTCGATAATCATGTTTGGCCTTTGGCCAAATATCGAGAGCTGTTGTTCATTAGGTAGGGCTTGCTTTTCCATTAATAATGAAATTAATGCCGAATTTTTTATGATTCGGTTATTTTTGCCATAAATAAGTTTACATGGGTTCTTCTACAAGTGAAAGGTATAATCAACGGGGCGTTTCGGCATCAAAGGAAGACGTGCACAATGCCATCAAAAATATTGATAAAGGACTATTTCCAAAGGCCTTCTGTAAAATTGTACCTGATTATTTGACCAATGATGATGAGTATTGTTTGGTAATGCACGCCGATGGTGCCGGAACCAAGTCGTCATTGGCTTATATGTATTGGAAGGAGACCGGTGATATTTCAGTATGGAAAGGTATCGCCCAAGACGCCTTGGTCATGAATATCGATGACCTGATCTGTGTAGGGGCCATCGATAACATAATGTTGTCTTCAACGATCGGAAGAAACAAGAACTTGATACCAGGTGAGGTAATCTCTGCCATTATCAATGGTACCGAAGAATTGATTTCCAATTTGGCCGAACATGGAATAACGATTCGCTCAACGGGCGGCGAAACAGCTGACGTAGGTGATTTGGTACGTACCATTATCGTAGATTCCACGGTCACAGCACGCTTAAAAAGAAGTGATGTAATCGACAATGCCAATATTAGGGCTGGAGACGTGATCGTCGGGTTGGCCTCGTTCGGACAGGCTAACTATGAGAATGAATATAATGGCGGTATGGGCAGTAATGGTCTCACATCTGCCCGGCATGATGTGTTTTCCAAATATCTTGCCGAAAAATACCCCGAAAGTTATGATCCTTCCGTTCCCTCGGAATTGGTTTATTCGGGTAGTTCGAAATTGACCGACCAAGTCTCGGGGTCTCCTCTTGATGCAGGTAAATTGGTACTTTCGCCTACACGTACTTATGCCCCGGTCGTAAAGAAAATATTGGAAAAGTATGATTCCAAAGATATCCATGGAATGGTTCATTGCAGTGGTGGCGCCCAAACCAAAATCCTTCATTTTATTGAAAACCTGCATGTCGTTAAGGATAATCTTTTTCCGGTACCGCCCTTGTTCAGGCTGATACAAGAGCAATCGGGCACCGACTGGAAGGAAATGTACCAGGTTTTCAATTGTGGCCATCGATTGGAGATTTATGCGAATGAAGCCATTGCCGATGAATTGATAAAAACTTCGGAGAGCTTTGGAGTTACTGCCCAGATCATCGGTAGGGTCGAAGAGAATACGACCAAAAAACTGACCATTCAAAGTACCTATGGCACCTTCATTTACTAAAGTTATACGATAAGCCTTATTACTGCGTTTTCTATTGTAAACGGGCTTGCTATGGAAAGAAAGGATTTTTTAAGAAGTTTGGGCGCCGGTGCAGCTTTTGCTTTGACGTTTCCCTGTTTGCAGGGCTGTTCAAAAGATGAAGCTAACGGACAGATTGTACCTGAACCTACCGGTATAGATTTTACGATTGATTTGAAATCTGAAGAGGCCGAACCATTGGCGAACAATGGGGGCTTCATACGAAAGAATCTGGTCGTGGTGGTCAGGGATCTTCAGGGTAATTTTGTTGCGGCGAGCCAAGTTTGCAGCCATGAACAATATGACACGGTTACTTATGTCGATAATGATGAAGGTTTTTTTTACTGCGACACCCATGGTTCTAAATTTGGACTTGACGGAACACCTTTGAACCAAGTTGATAGTAAGACGCCTCGCCAGTTGAAAACTTTTAAAACAGAACTTTCGGGAGATATCTTGCGGGTTTTTGAGTAAATTGACCTTCGAACCCTTAATACTAAAATGTAACCTACATGGGTCTGGCCTACACCTGGTTGATGCTTTTCTCACGAAAAATAGGGTCGGCTATGGCATCGAATTCATTTAAGGCCTATGGAGACTGTTATATAAAAAGATCTAATCTTCCTACAAATATCACTTTTAACAAGTTGAAAGTGTGAAAGCGTTAATCCCCCTTTTTTTTGGTTTTTGTATGATCACCACTTTGGCGCAAGAACGTAAATACGTGACGGTCAAAAGAACGGTAAAATTGATGGGTACCGATTTTGGTATTACCGTTGTGGCCGCCAATGAAGAAATAGGTTTTATCAATATCGATGAGGCCACCGCCGAGATCAGTCGAATCGAAAAAATGATATCTTCATGGGATCCGTTATCGGAAACTTCGATGATCAATAGAAATGCGGGTATAAAACCGGTCAAGGTCAGCCATGAATTGTTCAAGCTTATAGAACGGTCCATTCAAATTTCTGAAATGACCGATGGTGCCTTTGATATCTCATTTGCTTCGTCGGATCAAGTATGGAAGTTCGATGGAAGTATGAAATATGAACCGACGCCGGCAGAAATTGAAAAGTCGATCGCGAAAGTTGGTTATAAGAATATCGTTTTGAATGAAGAGAAGCGCACGGTTTTTTTGAAAGTGGCGGGCATGAAAATTTCTTTTGGTGGCATAGGTAAAGGCTATGCCGCTGATAAGGCCAAAGAGTTGTTGGTCTCAAAACGGGTGGTTGCGGGCGTTATCAATGCTTCCGGTGATCTGACCACCTGGGGAACCAAAGCAAGTGGCGAGAAATGGCTGATCGGTATTGCAAACCCCATGAACAAGAGCAAGATTTTTACCTGGTTACCTGTTTTAGAGTCCTCGGTGGCCACTTCGCAGAGCCTTGACCGATATGTTGAATTTAAAGGAAAAAAGTATTCGCATATCATAGATCCGAGAACAGGGTACCCCGCAACAGGTATCAACAGCGTACATGTGTTCGCCAAAAGTGCCGAACTGTGCGATGCTTTGGCGACCGCTATCTTTATTATGGGTAAAGATCAAGGGTTGTCACTTATTAATCAGCTCGCCCTTACCGAGGTAATCGTGGTCGATAGCGAAAATAGAATGCACAGGAGCAATGGGATATTGTTGGAGGATTAAGTAGATTGACCGACTACTTTATTTCAAAATTTTATCGCTCCTCTGAACTTGAATTCAAATAGCCCTCGCTTTCCAAATCCTTCTTCGACCTTATTGGTTTGGAATTTCCATTTTTTAAAAAGTAGACATTATCACTGACTTCTAGAATATCCCTATAGAAATGATCGGTAATTATAATCAGCGCGTTTTTTTTTATTGCACTGATAAGTTGCTTGAACTTTTCAATATAAATGGGTGCAATGAATGAAAAGGGTTCGTCCAAAAGAATTATTTTCTTATCCGTCATAAGAATTAGATAAGTTTCGATAATTCGAATTTCACCGCTGGAAAGTTCATTTACCCTTGTATTAGAATATGTTTTGAACGTCTCAAATAAGGCGGTAAATGTTTGCCAACTCACGTTGAACCATGAAAAAGCCTTTTCAATTTGCAGGTCGCCGGGTAAAAGCTGATGTTGTGGCAGATATGAAGTAGTATGGGTTCGAAAAAGATGACCGCTTTGATATTGACCATCTATCCTGATATTCTTGTATTTTGCCATTAGGTCCCCAAAAATAATACGGAGTAAACAGGTTTTGCCAGAACCATTTCTGCCCAAAATACCGGTCACTTTCCCTATCTCGGCCTTTAAGTAGATTCCATTAAGAATTCTTCTGCCTTCAAAATTTAATTCTATGTTATCGGCCTCGAGAATCAAAATATATCGAAAATCTGAAAAATTAGTATCGTAATCAATATGTCCATTAAATAGGAAATTAGAAAAAGGTGGGGTTTTCCTATTCCAAAATTCCTATAAAAAACTAAAGACTGGCCCAACTTTGTCTCAACATAAAAGACATATAATGCGACAAAGAATAAAAATTTGAGTGCAATAACTATGAAAAACGATGGAGGTTCGAGAAACCTGATAAAGAGCGTCAACAAGGTTGAAAAAAGTATAAATTTTTTATAAAAATGGAAAGCCAGTGTGTACGTTTTACAACTCAGAAAGATCCTCATGGAGATTGTACGGATATCTATAAATGTACAAATTTATCGTAAATTCGCACCTCAAGCGAAGTAAGCCAATGGTAGATAAATTGAATATTGTAAAGCAGCGTTTTGATGAGGTATCGGATCTTATCATACAACCCGATATCATATCGGATCAAAAGCGCTACGTGCAATTGACAAAAGAGTATAAAGACCTTAAGGATTTAATGGATCGGCGTTCGAGGTATATCGACCTGATAAATAATATACATGAAGCCGAGGAAATTATTGCTGATGGAAGCGAACCTGAAATGCTCGAAATGGCTCGGATGCAGCTTGAAGAGGCCCAACAGAAGCTGCCGGCATTGGAGGATGAGATCAAGTTGATGCTCATACCCAAAGATCCTGAAGACGCAAAAGACGTTGTCGTCGAAATCAGGGCCGGTACCGGTGGTGACGAGGCGAGTATTTTTGCCGGAGACCTTTTTCGAATGTATACAAAATATTGCGAATCAAAAGGTTGGAAGACCAATGTCATCGATTTAAGCGAGGGTACCAGTGGCGGTTACAAAGAGATTCAGTTCGAGGTTGCCGGTGAGGATGTTTACGGAACCCTGAAATTCGAGGCCGGCGTGCATCGTGTTCAGCGCGTGCCGCAGACCGAGACCCAGGGCAGGGTTCATACGAGTGCGGCCACGGTGATGGTGCTGCCCGAAGCGGAGGATTTTGATGTACAAATAGACCCAAAGGACGTGAGAATTGATTTTTTCTGTTCTTCGGGCCCAGGAGGGCAATCGGTCAACACGACATATTCTGCGGTACGTTTGACCCACTTACCGACCGGTTTGGTGGCCCAATGCCAAGATCAGAAGTCGCAGCATAAGAACAAAGAAAAGGCTTTCAAGGTATTGCGATCGAGGCTTTATGACCTTGAACTGGCCAAAAGGCAGGAAGAAGATGCCGCCAAAAGAAACTCGCAGGTCAGCAGTGGCGATCGCTCGGCAAAGATCAGAACATATAATTATCCGCAGGGTAGGGTGACCGATCATAGAATCGGCTTGACCCTATATGATCTGCAGAATATAATTGATGGAGACATTCAAAAAATAATCGACGAATTGAGTCTCGTTGAGAATACAGAAAAATTGAGGGATGCTTCAGAAATATTCTAGGGCTTTGAAAATTTCCCCTATCGCGTTTAATTATAAATTTATGGCGACCCAAAGTATCGTGCGACCTCAATACGACCTCAGTTTATGACAACAAAGCAGCTTGTGGGGCAAATACGCAAAAAAAACTCCTTTCTCTGTATCGGCCTTGATACGGATCTAGATAAAATACCGCCCCACTTATTAAAAGAAGAAGATCCGATATTTTCATTCAACAAGGCGATAATAGATGCCACAAACCACCTATGTGTGGCCTATAAGCCTAATATTGCATTTTACGAGGCATACGGAATTAAAGGTTGGAAGGCACTGGAAAAGACCATTGGTTATTTGAATGCCAATTACCCCGAGCAATTTACCATCGCCGATGCCAAAAGAGGTGATATCGGTAATACTTCGACCCGTTATGCAAAGGCTTTTTTCGAAGACCTTAATTTTGATTCGTTGACCATTGCGCCGTACATGGGCAGAGATTCGGTAGAACCTTTCTTGACTTTTGATAATAAACATACGATTCTTCTGGCCTTGACCTCGAACGAGGGAGCCTATGATTTTCAGACCGAAAAAATAGACGGACAAGAGCTTTACAAAAAGGTGTTACAGGTTTCCAAGGGCTACAAGAACGCTGAAAACCTTATGTACGTTGTTGGCGCCACAAAGGCAAGCTATTTGAAAGAGATTAGGGAAATTGTACCTGATAGTTTTTTGCTGGTTCCCGGTGTTGGTGCACAGGGCGGGAGTTTAAAAGAAGTCTGCCGGTACGGAATGAACAAACAGGTTGGACTGTTGGTCAATTCATCCCGTGGTATAATCTACGCTTCGAACGATACTGATTTTGCAAGTGGGGCGGCCCATGAGGCCGAACGTATACAGAAAGAAATGGAGGCGATTTTGATAGGTTTGGCCTAGCCCATCATTTTTTCCAATACTTTCTTTATTTTTTGTGCCTTCTGCTCAAAAAATTCAACCAACTTGGTGTCGGTGTACTCCATGTTACTGGCTTTCTCCAAAAAGCTCTGATACTGATACTCCAAAAGATGTATCGAATTTCTGTTAGCGGCGATCGGGGTCACGGTACCTACTTTGCAATATTGCTTTTCCATAGTATTATACATTGTTCTTTCAAATATACGGGCGAAAAGAGCTTTTGGATGTAGGTAATCGACATATTTCATTAAAAATCGGTTCTTTTGATGATTTATTAACAATTACATCATGGTGTCTTTTTAAATATGCTGGTTAAATTGTTAAAAAATTATGTTTGCCCGCTACGGGCATATAAAAAGTTTTAATACATTGCACAGCTTAAGAATTTAGATAAGTACCGAGAACACTTTGCTAAATTATATTACACATCTTCATTCAGGATCCCAGACTTGGGTGACCTTCGTACATGGTGCGGGAGGAAGTTCTTCAATATGGTACAAGCAAGTACGGGAGTTTAAAAAACACTTCAATGTACTTCTTTTGGATTTAAGGGGGCATGGTAAATCTAAACTTTCCTTGGGCGATGCGCTCGACGAAAAATATGATTTCGATAAGATTACCCACGATATTGTTGAGGTCATTGATTTTCTTGAAATCGAAAAATCACATTTTGTAGGTATTTCTTTGGGTACGGTACTGATCAGAAATTTGGCGGAAAAGTTTCCAGATCGTGTGGCGAGTATGGTCATGGGCGGAGCGATCATGCGTTTAGACCTTCGATTTAGAATGCTAATGGCTTTCGGTAGTTTGTTTAGGTCGCTGGTGCCCTATATTTGGCTTTATCGTTTATTTACGTTTGCCATTATGCCCGACAGCAATCATAAGGAATCAAGATTGCTTTTTGTTCGAGAGGCCAAGAAATTGTATCAAAAAGAGTTTGATCGATGGTATAGATTAGGTTCGCAAATAAACCCTTTGCTCCGTTTCTTCAGATCTGTTGACCTAAAGATTCCTACTTTATACGTGATGGGTGGTGAAGATTATCTTTTTCTGCCTTCGGTAAAGAAAATGGTTCAAAAAAGTAAGACATCCAGTTTGTTGTTGGTAGAGCACTGCGGCCATGTGGTCAATGTTGAGCAACCAAAGCTCTTCAATGATATGGTAATAGGTTACCTTTCCCAAGAAAACTAAGAGCCTTACTATTTCAAAGTACTGCTGGGATGAAGAATATTTTGTTTTTTTCTTTGTTTTTATTGGCTCCGATTTTGGTGAATTCGCAATCGGAAGTATGCAATTGTTGTTCAGAATCACATAAAGCTTTTGATTTTTGGATTGGAAAATGGAGGGTCGTCAACCCAAATGGGTCCATGGCCGGTTCAAACACTATCGAGAAGATACAAGATAATTGCCTCTTGCTGGAGAATTGGGTCGGCACAAGCGGAAATACGGGAACCAGCATGAATTATTATAATTTGAGCACAAAGCAGTGGGAGCAGCTTTGGGTAGATAATACAGGTAGTCTTATTAAGCTAAAGGGCAATCGTTCGGGTAACCAGATGATACTTTCATCCGATACATTTACCCGTTCCGATGGTACTGAATATGTGAATAGAATAACTTGGACATTGAACGATGACGGAACGGTACGCCAGCTTTGGGAGTTGCTCGAAAATGATAAAGTAGTAAACGTTGCTTTTGACGGCCTATATTCTAAAATGGAATAATTAACAATAGGTTGGTGAACACATTGAAAAACGACCAGCTTTTTGCTGGTCGTTTTTCTTGATTATTACGATTTGATTGATGAATTTAAAGCTTGATGTAAAATGCAGCCCTGATTATAATGATAGCTAATTCAAATAATCACCCTAAAAATGAGACAGAAGTATATTTTTAGTAGTAGATCCTCAGGGCTGCTTTACAGTTTTGTTTTTAATTGATAAACCAAAGAAACCAACTAATCCTATAATTCAAGGAAATACTTATAAACCTTTCCACATCCGACAATTATTTACGCCTGTTTTACCCTTTTGAACCATTTCTTTCCTACCTTGATTTTTGTATAAAAAGCTTGTTTTTAGGCATATTAACGGTAAATAATTGGATTGATTATGATTACATTAAATAGATTTTTTATGGTTCTGACCCTTCTTTTTGTTTTAGGGCAAACGCAAGGTAATGCACAAGCACTTTCTCAGGCGGCGGGCAAGCAAAGTGGCCGAGTGCCATGGCTTGATGATCTCTATAGGACCATATCGAAGAAAAATGCCGAAAAGGAAAAAAACAATCCCTATTCCGAAATTGCCAAGGGTTCTCCTTACTTTGACAAAGACTTCAAAAAAGGGGCTGTTTATTATAATGCCAATTTTATCGGAACGCCCTATTTAAGGTACGACGCTTACAATGATGAAATACAGATAAAAAAAACGTCGCTTTCTGAAGAAGAATACGGGGCATTACTGAAGAGCAATGAACTCTATTGCATTATGGATAGCAAACGGATCGTATACCGAAGTTTTAATGGTTCGGATGGGATAGAGAAGGGGTATCTAAAAAATCTTGTAAACAGCGGAAAATATTTTTTGTTCGTTAGAAGGGTAAAAAGGTTTCAAGAAGGAAGAACTTCCGTGAATTCCCTGGCCGCCTCGGTCGATTCCAAGTTTATCGATGAAACCGGTTATTATTTTGGCAAAGAAAATGAAACCGAGATGCTTCAAAAAATAGTAGCTGGCAGACGACAGGTTCTTGGTCTTTTCGATGCCGGTGATAGAGCCGAACTAAAAGCGTTCATTAGAAAGAACAAACTGAATCTTAACGCCGAAAATGATTTGATGGCATTATTTTATTATGCAAACACCCTAAAAAAGTGATTGCGCCGAACGACTGATCATCATTATTGATGATCGAACAAGAACAGAAACCGTTTATAAACTTCCTGCTTAAATAGGCCTCTCACGATTCTCCTCGTCACACGCTGATTAGATTTGGCCAACCGCTTATTTTAAAAAATAATATATAAAAACTATGGCCGTTCCTTGCAAGGAACGGCCATAGTTTTTTACTCTACACGCTGCCCGTATAGCCCTGAAGCTATTGGGCACGATCACACCAGTTAGTGATTTAATTTACACATGGATCAGGATTTGGTCCATATTCACCATAAGCCCCATCCGGCGATGTAATCGAAAACACATGCTCCTCTTCAAAGGCACCGCTCGTATAGGTGATCACTAGGTTTGAGGTTCCGGCAGGAACTTCAATAGTGTGCACCGTGCCGTCACCCGTAGCCGTATAAACTGTTGAAACACCATCGACTTCGAAAGTTAGGAAAGCGCCGTCCCAGCCATCTCCGTACAGATCCACCATATCCACTATCCAAGTACCGGCAACGGTGGCATCAGATATAGGGGCGCATTTTATCGTAAGCGAAAAGTTAAAGGCATTGAACATGCCAGGGCCTCTCGAATCACCATTAAGATTGGCAAAAGATGCGGTTTTGCCATTGGTGCCGACAGCGGTCGCCGTAAAATTAAAGGTGTCCGCTGCAAGAATTTCACTTGTTTCGATTCCAAATGCGGCAGCTAAATCGGCTAGTTTCAGGTTAATATCGGAAGGGAACGATGTTAAGGTCACGATTGGCACAGGGCCCGTTGTAACACCTTGCGATACTCTTGTCGCCGAAAGGTCATAACTCGCGATATTGCCCCTAGGAGAGTCGATAGTAATCGAATATGCCGAATCTGGATTGCTGGTATCGACTACACCATTGTTCACCGTAAGAGTCGGAAAAACGCCATCATTTGCCCGATCTTCATGGATTATCCATGGGTCTTTTTCATCGTCTTGACAGGAAAATGTACCCATTAAAACGAACAAGCTTGAAATTATTATTAATCTTTTTTTCATGATCTTATTGAATTTATTTGAATTAGTCGATGAAATCAGCTGGATTCGTATCCCAAAAAACCTGTACAGAAATCGGTTTTTGGCTTACACTTGAATTTTGGTTCACCAAGTTATCAGGGTATGGAAATGTTCTCATGAATACTCCAGGATTTGGCTGAATCGTAGGCTGCATGTTCGGCAACCCTGTCCGTCTATACGTATTATAGGCCTCTACTCCATTTCCAAAAAGGGCTATGAAATATTGTTCGATTACGATTTCCAATTTTCCGTCAGCATCTGCGGCATCGTAATCTGCCAATACTTCATTCACATAGGTATCTATATCTCCTTCGGTAGGAATGAAAGAGGCAGCTTCAGAAGCCAACCCTGAACCAAAGTCCATTACAAAGGCGATCGACTCCCTCATACCATTTTCAAGATAGACCTTGGCATCACCCGTGGTGCCCAAGGTAAGCGCCGATTCGGCCAGCATAAAATCTACAAAAGAAGACATCATGATCGGTGATATTCCGGCACCTTTCAAACCAACGTTTCGATTAAGTTGAGGTGCGGCGGTATCGTCGTCAAATGGTCCGCCGACCGGATATACGCCATGCAGGGCCACCAACGCATCATCGGGTGGAATACCATCGTCATCGCCATGATCTCGGCCCCAATACCCGCCGTCTACCGTACAGAAAACCTCGTCGGCAGCGTAATGGGCGGGAGCGGTCTCGATAACACACTCTTTGGTCTGGTTGTTCGCCGCAGAATAATCAAGTTCTTGACGATAAAAATAATAACGAATCCTAGGGTCGGGAATGGACCTGTCCAAAGCCATTAAGCTCATGTACCAATTGCTTTGATAATCGGTTTTTCCGGCGTCAAATGCATCTGAGTAAATAGGGTGCCTACTATCAGGATTGGCGTCGACCGCCGAATATTGAAAGTAAAAACTATCGGCCCCGGTATCCATCAGATTTCCATCGGCGATCAGCGTGTTGATTTTTCCACCTGCCCCAGAATCTACCAAACGTGTTTGCAGGTAAAGTTTTAATTTGAGCGAATTGGCGAGTTTGATCCATTTAGATTCATCGCCCCCAAAGAAAACATCACTGGCCGGTGCTGCAAACTCTTCTTTATTGAAATTGTCGATTGCAGTTGTGAGCAACTCGTCAATTGCCGCATAAATATCGGCTCCTGAATCGACCGCTGGATTAAGGTTTTCGGAACCTTGCAATGCCGAAAAATAAGGTATGTCGCCAAAATAATCCACCAAGGTCATCACGATGTATGATTCAAGTACCTGTGCCATTCCTACGTGGGTGTACAATTCCAACTCTTCAGCAAGCGGTATCATCGTGCGCACATCGATCAAAACATCGGAATAGGCATCTTCCCACATCTCGTCTGTACTTTGGCCCGTATAGGCATTGGAATATTGATTACCGGCGGTCATGGCAAGCAAACGACTTACTTTTGCACCAAGTTCATTGGCACCATTTTCATTATCGGTGTTGTCCGATTCATAGAAAAATACGGTGCCCAATTGAATGTTGTTCAAAAACAGATCAATATCGGCCTGATTTGGTGTTAAAGCGTTGGGGTTATCCAATATTTTAAGCTCGGTACTTTCGCAGGCACCAAGTACGAAAAGGGCCCCTAACAAAGCTTTACCGTTTTTGATATGCTTGATTATATGTTCGAATATTCTTTTCATCTTTATTTTTTTTAATTTTTAGAATGTGGCTTTTAAACTAAACCCGTACCGACGCACACTAGGGCCTGTAATGAAATCTATTCCTAGACCATTTCCAACCCCGGTACTTAAGGAGTTGGTGTCAAATCGGATATCATCAGGAAAGTTCACGGCCTTATACCAAACATTGAAACCTGAAACGGTGAATGATATACTGCCAAAGGGCGTTCTGTCCAAAAATTTGGATGGCAGACTGTAGCCTAAGGAAACTTCGTTGAGTCTAATTGTTGAGCCATCGAATATCCAGAATTCGTTCGCTCCCCCGATACCATAGACATCGAACCCTAAGTTAGTTGCGGTAATCTGAATATCGTTGGGTGTGCCATCTTGTTTGACTCCAGGAAGCAAATAAGTCGCCTCGCGATTAACAGGGTTGTCCAAGTCTACAACTCCACGCCCAGTGAAGGCGGCAACCGAGGTCGAGAATATATCTCCACCATGTCGGTATTGCCAGTCCATGTTGAAAGACCATCCTTTATAGTTTATTCCACTGTTCAAAGCGGTCGTCCAATCTGGGTTCGGGTCACCAATGGGTCGAAGTGTTTCATCGGTCAAATAGGTGCCGTCTCCGGCTACGACTCTATTGCCACTGGCATCAAGTTGTACGGTACTTCCCAATAAAATGCCATAAGGCGAACCTTCAACGGCATAATTGGCCGCATATCCGGTCACCGCCTGGGTAAGAAGAATCTGGTCAACACCTTCGGGTAACTCCGTCACCGTTGATTCGTCGGCGTAGAAATTACCACCGATGTTCCATGAGAAATTACCTCCTTTTCTGATAATGTCAAAGTCATAGTCCACCTCAAGACCCTTGACTTCGAGTTCACCTGCATTGATACGTGTCACGGTAAATCCTGTGGCATCATCAAGTCCCTGATCGGTAATCAGGTCGGTGGTGGTTTTCTTGAAAACACTGACGTTTAAGTTCACTCTATCGAACAATCGCGAATCCATACCCAACTCCAGTTCTCCGACGCGTTCAGGCTTTAAATTAGGATTACCAAGTCGCCCGGAAACGGAATTTCCTGAAATTACCCCACCTTCGCCAAGGTCATAGGCCCTTGATGTAAGTGCCAATGTATTTCGAGTACTATATGTAGGTGGGAAACCAGCAGATGACCCATAACCAAAACGAACCTTTAGATAGTTCAGACCCTTATCTGAACTTAAACCTTCGAAAGCCGTTGTCGGTACAAACGAAATACTGGCCCCGGGATAGAAAAGTGAAAAGTTATCGGTCTCTAGTGTAGAGGTCCAGTCATTACGTGCGGCCACGTTCAGATATAGAAAGTCTTTGTAACCTGCGACAGCTTCCGCATAGATACCTACCGTATTCCTTTCACTTTGAAAAGCAATGTCGGTATTTGAAAAACTGTTGACCGTAGAGTGGTTCACAAAGTTGTAGTGTTCAAGAATGCCAAATGCCAACTGCTGGGTGCTTTCAACGCCATCCCTTTTAAAAAGCTCCCTTCTCGAAGTCGCTCCAAGGTTACCACCAAAGTTCCAATTTTCGCCAACATCCTTATTTGCCGTAAGCAGCAAGGTATGGTCCCAAATGGTGTTGTCTACATTTGATGTTCTAAGTATACCTGTGGTATTCCCATCGACACCTCCTCGATTTTGTCCATAAAAGTTGGTTTCGGTGTATTGGTCAATACCCAATCTATAAGTTGCCGTGAGCCAATTGTTGATTTCATAGATACCACTGACACTGCCAAAGACCCTTTTAATATCTTGTTTTACCTTGGAGTTGGCTACCGTCCATCTCGGATTCTGAATGTCATTACCCGCGCGATAATATACACTTCGACCATCTGCAGCTTCAAAAGGAAGGCCGAACAAATTCACACTTCTTGGTGTATACATCAAGTCACCGAAAGCGGAACCACCATCAAAACCTGACCCGGAACCAAAACTTGGTGCTACAGGAGGAGACGTGTAACCCGTTACCGCGTAGTTCAAAGTACTTGTAAATTTCAGCTTATTGCTTAGCTGGGCATTACCACCAATACCGAAGTTGTTTCGAATCAGTTTATTTCCCGGGGTGACCCCGTTGTCAACGAGATGTGAATAGTTCAAGCTGTAATTCACGTTTTCAGAACTACCGTTGACACCGACAGATGTTGTGGTCGTCGTACCGGTTCTGAAAAAATCTTCAACGCTATCATAAGGTTGGTATCTGTAAGGTTCATTGGCGAGTTCTTCAAAACCTGCTACCAATGTCTGATCGGCGATTCCTAGCAAAGGCCCGTTGACCAAAGTCGTGCCGTCTCCGTCAATTCCACGAAAATTAGGATTGGCACTTAAATCACCTTTAAACGAAGGTCCCCAGTTACTGAAAAAGAATCCGTAATCTTGATGAAACCCTCCGCCGTAGTTATCTTGATATTTCGGGATGATCGCCGATGAAAAAAACGCTGATTGCGTCAGCGATACCTCGAATTTTTTGTTCGTAGCCCTAGCGGAACCACCTTTCGTATTAATAAGGATTACCCCGTTACGGCCAGCTTCACCATATAATACGGTGGCACTAAGCCCCTTAAGCACGTTGACACTTTCTATTGAGTTGGGATCCAAATCTAAGAATCGGCTCGATTCGGTAACGTTGTCCAGATAATCGGTCTGATTGTTGGTGCCGCCATCAAAGGGCACACCGTCAACGATAAACAATGGTTGGTTGCTACCACTTATCGAGGTGTAACCGCGAATTACAATGTTGGTACCCGACCCTGTGACCCCATTGGTGGCAGTTATGTTGACCCCGGCCGCTTTGCCCGATAGTACCCGACCTAGGTCGGCTTGGGCATTTTGTTCAAGATCGTCGCCATCAACCTTGCTAACCGCGTATCCTAAAGATCTTGATTCTCTTTTAATACCTTGAGCGGTAACCACGACTTCTTCGAGAGCTTGTGCGTCTTCTTCCATCGAAATATTAATGGTATCGGAAGCACCTACGGTCTGTTCTTGTGTTTTAAGACCCAAATATGAAAAAGTGAGAACGTCACCTTCATTGGCGTTGATCACATAATTTCCATCAAAATCCGACTGTGTTCCCGTGGTCGTACCCTTGATTAAAATATTAACTCCCGGTAATGGAACACCGTCCTGATCCGAAATTGCCCCGGAAACAGTTTTTTCTTGTGCAAACGCCAATGATATACATAGCGAGAATATCAAAAGCATCCAATTACTCTTTTTTCGCATACTTCATGTTTTAAATTAATTTGAGTTTTGTGCCCTTCGGTTCAAGAACATCTTGTATGTGTACATTATAAAAGCTATAAGGGCTATCCAAGCCGCTTGCTTTGAGCCGTTTTCACATACGAACCTTGTCTCAAACCTTGTTTACACCTTTAGTTCAGGAATCAAATTAACAGGCTCTTAACATTAAAGAAGGAAAGACCTATAAACGTTTACCGTGCCGATGAAGATTTACCGGAACTTTACCCTCAAAAACAAAATCATCGATTTTTGTTATTTTTAGAATACCATGATGATTTGATAATCGGTTACCGTTATTGACGTCAGAAGCTCTGGTGATCGAGTAGATTACCTATATAGAACAAGGGTGGCGACCAACATTTTCAAATCGATGGCATCGAATGGCGAAGAAGTTTTTGTAGGTGGATTACGACGTTTTTTTCAAGGGAAAATTTAGGGGCTATAGACGGGTAAAATCATTATCAAATGTCACAATAGGGTATTTTGACAAAAAACGGTCGTCATTGAGATTTGGCATTATTCTTGATCGCGCTAGGAAAGGATAAGAACTGAATTCCCGATGAAGATTTACTTCGATATGATGCTTTATACTGCTTCCAGAACCTTCCTCTGATACTCGCTGGGCGTTAAGTCGGTTTCTTTTTTGAAAGCTTTGTTAAAGGTTACCTTGTTGTTGTAACCTACTTCGTAGGCAACATCAATAATATTCATGTTCTTTTGATAGTTGTGGTCCAAGATTGTTTTTGCCTCTTCGATCCGATATTTGTTGACCAATTCGTGAAAACTGATTTCAAAATGTTCATTTATGACCTGTGATGCATTGTGACGTGTTGTATTCAGCCGCTCGGCCAACATGCCAAGGTTAAGGTCGCTTTCCTTATATATTTTCACTTCATCAAAAAGATGTAGCAACTGTTCTCTCAATTCATTTGAGAGACTTTGGGTAAGCCCAGACTTTTCGTATTTGAAGAACAATCGGTTGTCGCTTGAATATAGGCCGCCGAAAACACTGGGTTGCACATTGGCTGAATACCCAAGATACATTACCATTAAGGCCATGAATACGATGGGCGTATGATAAATGATGCCTGAAAAAATATGGTTTACAATGAGTATACCGTAAAGGGCATAGGTGACGATATATAACACATGGAGCCCATAAATATTCTTTTGCCAAGTCTTATTGTTGCTTGAAACCTCTTTTATATGTTTCGATTTCAGGTACAGTTTTCTGATAAAAAAGCCATAGGTGGCCAATGACACAAGTTTTAATACGACGATGGCCAACATATCCTTTGAATCTCCCGCATTTTGACCCAATTCGGCACTTTCTAACATAATGTGCAACTTTTCCTGACCTGAAAGCCCATATATGGGAATTATGTAGATAAGAAAAAGTAGTGTTGGCAACAGATGCAATAGGTCTGTCTTTTTAAAAGTGTACTGCTGCGTTATTCTCTTAAAATAGAAATAGAGCAAGGGACCGTATAAGAATGAAAACGAAGTCGACATTAAATACGAATGGGGGTACTGGTACTGATAATTGGATATGTTGATGCAGATATTGAAGATGAAAATCGAATGTATAAAAATAAAGGCACTGATCAAAATTCGAGCTACACGGTCGATTTTTCTATTGAAGTTTATGATCAAGGCGATATAAAAACCTATCAGGGCTACATACAAATACAGAAATGACCAAATGGTGAATTTTGGGGTATATTTTTGGAGAAGGGACTTGAATTCGCTCGAATTCTTGACTTGAGAGAAACCGTCTTGTGTGAATATTCCGGTATCAAACTCTATGGAAAGATAATCTTCTATGAGATCCACGGTCTTGGCAGGGTGGTTCAACGAGGCGTGGCTAATGGCCAGCTTTTTTAAAATAGGTGCCTTTTCAATGCCGTTGTGCGCAAGCACTTTTTCATAATCGACAATGGCTTGCTCAAATTCTTCCTTTTGAAAGGATTCGTTGGCCTTTGTTAGCAATTCCTTCGAAGGGCTATCGGTTGTTGTAGAAATATCTATTGAACCGCGCTGTGGCTCAAGGCCATTGACAAACTGAACTAGGGGTATAGACAGTAAAACAAAGAATACTAGCTGTCTCATTGAGATTGATTGATTGATGATTGATGAAGCCTGAATTAGCTAGGCTTAAATTAAAGAATTAAATCATATGAAATCTTAAAAAAATGTCAAAACAGGTAAGTCCCGATAATAATTTACCTTTAAAAACAACTGAAAATCAGTACGTACACTGGCTAAGGAGTCCATAGGACCGCATTCATATCGGAGTTTAAATCAGCCATATATTTTGGATCATAAATAAAAAAACCGGTGCTCCCACCGGTTTTTTAACTAACTAACTCAAAAAATACTAACTCAAAAATATAGTAAAAGGTCTTTGATATGCGCTTAAAAAAGGTGTTTGTCAAGGTTTACGACGCCACCTATTTTTTTAACGGAAGATGTATTGATTTAGTATCTAAGGGTGATGGAATATTTTGATTTTCAATCCTGTTGGCCAAAAACCCTACGTAACAAATCCGTTGTTCGTGCCGAAACATTGGTGCGAATTTCCTTTTCCTCGACCGCAATCATCGTGTAAACACCGCGAAGTGCTTCCTGTGTCACGTAGTCGGTTAGATCTGGATTCACTTTTTTTGTTAAAGGTATGTTGTTGTAGCGCGTGATTAGGTTGTTCCAAATTTCGGCCGCACCGACTTTATCGAACGATTTTTCTATCTGGGGATGGAATTTCTGATATAAGGCCTTACTTGTAACGTTGCTCAGGTATTGCGTGGCGGCATCGTCATTACCCAATAATATGTTGCGCGCATCTTCAAAAGTTATGCCCTTGACGGCATCGACAAAAATAGGGGTCGCTTCGCCCACCGCATCTTCGGCGGCGCGGTTCAGTACCCTGAGACCTTCATCGGCAAGATTTCCTAGTCCAATATCCCTCAGGGTTTTGTCGACTTTTTGAAGTTCTTCCGGCAAAAGTATTTTGACCAACTCATTTTTGAAGAAGCCATCGGTCTGGGTGAGCTTGCTCACTTGCCTATCGATACCTTTGTCAAGTGCTTCCCGAAGTCCGTTTCCGATTTCAAAATTACTAAGGCCCTGGGTTCCTTGAGGCAACTGATTCACTACTTGTTGCAATTCGCCACACGATGTCAATTGCAGGGCAAGTGAAATGAGAATGATTTTTTTGACCATATTTTCTATTTCGTTTAACATGCTTATTGCATGTAACTTACTTACGAGAAAATGACCGTTTTATTGTTGTAGACCATTGTTTTTCGTTGCACATGCAATTTAACGGCCCTTGAAAGCACGATTTTTTCTAGATCCCGGCCTTTTGCAATAAAATCTTTAATGGTATGGGCATGCGAAACGGTGGTCACATCTTGTTCTATGATAGGCCCGGCATCAAGGGCTTCGGTGACATAATGGCTGGTGGCCCCAATAATCTTGACACCTCTTTCGAAAGCGGCATGATAGGGTTTGGCCCCGGCGAAAGCAGGCAAAAAAGAATGGTGTATATTAATGATTTTGTTCGGGTAGACATCTATTAACCGTTTGCTTACGATTTGCATATAGCGGGCCAATACGATAAAGTCGACATTGTATTCCTTCAAGAGTCTTAGATGTTCGTTTTCGGCCTCGGCCTTATTATCAGTGCTTACGGGAATATGGTAGAACGGCACATCGAACTGTTCGGCAATATCGCTCAAATCATCATGATTGCTTACTATGAAAGGAATATCAACTTCAAGCTCGCCCGATTTGTACCGACTTAACAAATCGTATAGACAGTGGTTGTATTTTGAAACAAAGATGGACATTTTAGGCATGGTAGTATCTAAATGCAGGCTCCATTCCATATTGTACTTATTGCCCAACGTATCTTCGAACTCCTTTTTAAATTGTGGTATGTCAAGAATATTTTTTTCGAAATCACTTTGCAGGCGCATAAAGAAAACATTGGCTTCTTTATCCACATGTTGGTCGAGATAAATGATGTTTCCGCCTTTTGAATGAATGAACCCGGTAACGTTGCTGATAATACCGGCTTGATCCTGACAGTATATTAAAATGGTCGTTTTCAACTGAGCCTGTTTTTGAAATCAAAATTAGACAATTAGTAGTGCGAAGCTTTTGCTGATGTTATTTTTTGTTAAATCTGAATCGTAATACGATTTTATTTGCGATTTCCTTAAATTGCCATGGTTTTAAAGGTCTTTTTTTAGAGATGAAACAAAATAAGCCCTATGTGCCGAAACACAAGGTAAGAATCGTGACGGCCGCTTCGCTTTTTGACGGCCATGATGCCGCAATCAATATCATGCGTCGTATAATACAGGCCACCGGCGTCGAGGTGATTCATCTTGGCCATGACCGAAGTGTGGTCGAAGTGGTCGATTGTGCGATTCAGGAAGATGTCAATGCCATTGCAATGACCTCGTACCAAGGCGGACATATGGAGTATTTCAAATATATGCACGATCTCTTACAGGAAAGAGGAGCGGGACATATCAAAATATTCGGTGGTGGAGGTGGCGTAATACTTCCGAAAGAGATCGACGCGTTGATGTCATACGGCATTGCGAGGATTTATTCTCCTGATGATGGTCGTAAAATGGGACTTCAGGGTATGATCAATGATTTGGTGGCTCAAAGCGATTTTGCCATGCCAAGTTTAAAACTTACAAAAGACAAAAATCTAGAGGTATCAATCAAACAGAAAGAAGTAGGCACCATTGCCCGTATGATAACCTTGGCCGAGAATAACCCTGAAACTTTTGAGAAGTATTTTTCCTCTGTAAAGAAGCCCACGCAAAATGCTCCCGTAATTGGTATAACGGGCACAGGGGGTGCCGGCAAGTCAAGTCTTATAGATGAGCTCGTTCGCCGTTTTCTAAAGGATTTTCCCGACAAGACGATCGGTCTGGTTTCCGTTGACCCATCCAAAAGAAAAACGGGCGGGGCGTTGTTGGGGGATAGAATACGCATGAATGCAATAAACAATGATCGCGTCTATATGCGGTCTTTGGCCACAAGGCAGGCGAATCTTGCGTTATCAAAACATGTAGATCAGGCGCTTGAAATCCTAAAGGCCGCTGAATTTGATTTGATCATTTTGGAAACTTCGGGTATTGGACAATCAGATACCGAGATCATTGAACATAGCGATGTATCGCTATATGTTATGACCCCTGAATTTGGGGCGGCGACGCAATTGGAAAAAATCGATATGCTCGACTTTGCCGATTTGGTGGCCATCAATAAGTTTGATAAAAGGGGGGCGCAAGATGCATTGCGCGACGTTAGAAAACAATTTGCCCGAAACCATGGCCTTTGGAATACGGGCCAAGACGATTTGCCCATTTTTGGCACCATAGCTTCTCAGTTCAATGATCCAGGTATGGATCGGTTGTACATGGCCTTAATCGACAAGTTGAACGAGAAGACCAAAATCGGACTTAAGTCGACCATAAAGGCGGATACCGGCCAAACGGAAAAGCCGTTCATTATTCCGCCCGCAAGAACACGCTACCTCGCTGAAATAGTGGAGAGTAATCGGGCTTATGATGAGAAAGCGAGAGCCCAGGCAGAGATTGCGCAACGCTTATACGGTATCTATAAGACTGTGGAAAGCCTCAGTAATGCGCGGCCGAAATTGACCAAGAACGGACTTGATACGCCGCCTTCCGATGCTCTTGATTCCGATAATAGACGAGAATTGCAGGAACTGTTGATCAAGGAATTCGATCGTCAAAAATTGGATCTGGAACCCAGTAATTGGGATATCATCCTAAATTGGAAGGAAAAAGTAAAATTATACGCCAATGGCGAATATAAGTTTAAGGTTAGGGGCAAGGATGTTAGAATTGAAACCCATGTAGAATCGCTTGCGCACATTCAACTGCCCAAAGTGGTTCTGCCCAGGTACAAAGCCTGGGGCGATTTGCTTTATTGGTCTCTACAAGAGAATGTGCCCGGTGAATTTCCGTATACGGCTGGACTTTATCCTTTTAAAAGAAAGAGTGAGGATCCGACACGGATGTTCGCGGGTGAGGGTGGACCAGAACGAACGAATCGCAGGTTTCATTACTTGAGTTTTGGCATGGACTCAAAGCGCTTGTCAACAGCCTTTGATTCGGTAACACTCTACGGTGGCGATCCCGACCATCGACCTGATATTTATGGCAAAATAGGAAATGCGGGAGTATCAATTTGTTGTCTTGACGATGCAAAAAAACTCTATTCAGGTTTCGACCTTTGCGACCCGATGACCTCCGTGAGCATGACCATTAACGGGCCGGCTCCTATTTTACTTGGTTTCTTTATGAATGCCGCGATCGACCAAAGTTGCGAAAAGTACATCGTTGAGAACGGACTTGAAGATGAGGTGGAAAGAAAAATAATATCGATCTATAAAAAAAAGGGAACTATCCGTCCAAACTATAATGGTCAACTACCCGAAGGCAACAACGGCTTGGGATTGATGCTTTTGGGCGTGACCGGCGATGCAGTATTGCCCAAGGAAGTTTATCAAGAGATCAAGAAGAAAACCCTTGGTCAAGTGCGCGGTACGGTCCAGGCCGATATCCTTAAAGAAGATCAGGCACAGAATACCTGTATATTTTCGACCGAGTTCGCCTTACGTTTGATGGGCGATGTGCAGGAATATTTTATTCAGAATGCGATCCGGAATTTTTATTCCGTATCCATATCGGGCTATCATATAGCCGAAGCAGGGGCCAATCCGATAACACAACTGGCTTTTACACTTTCCAACGGATTCACTTATGTCGAGTATTACCTGAGTCGGGGTATGGATATCAATAAGTTCGGTCCGAACCTTTCATTTTTCTTTTCGAACGGTATTGATCCTGAATATGCCGTTATCGGTAGGGTCGCAAGAAAAATATGGGCCAAGGCGATGAAGTATAGGTACGGTGCCGATTCAAGGGCCCAGATGTTAAAGTACCATATACAGACTTCAGGGCGCAGCCTGCATGCCCAAGAAATCGATTTTAACGATATACGTACGACCTTGCAGGCCCTATATGCCATTTACGATAATTGCAATTCATTGCATACCAACGCTTATGATGAGGCAATAACGACGCCTACTGAAGAATCGGTGCGAAGGGCAATGGCGATACAATTGATAATAAATAGGGAACTGGGCCTTGCTAAAAATGAAAACCCATTGCAGGGTTCGTTTATTATCGAAGAACTTACCGATCTGGTAGAGGAAGCCGTACTCCTCGAGTTTGATAGAATAACCGAGAGGGGAGGGGTGCTCGGTGCCATGGAGACCATGTACCAACGTTCTAAAATTCAAGAAGAAAGCTTACACTATGAAACCCTAAAGCACACGGGCGAATATCCGATAGTCGGGGTAAACGTTTTTTTAAGTTCGAAGGGATCCCCGACAACTTTGCCCAAAGAGATTATTCGCGCCACCGAGGAAGAAAAGAAGGCGCAGATCACGACCTTGGAAAATTTACATACGGCGAACAAGAAGAAATCTGAAGAACTGTTGGAAGAGCTTCGTAAAACCGCCATTGAGAACGGAAATGTTTATGAAAAACTTATGGAAGTGACCAAAAACTGTTCCCTTGGTCAAATTACAAGGGCTTTGTTCGAGGTAGGCGGCCAATATCGTAGAAATATGTGAGCCACCTGAAACCTACATTAAAAGGATTGACAAAATAAAAGGTTCGGGGCTACCTATAAAGGACTGTTGATAATCGATTTTCGCCATTCCTTAAATGACTTTCGAAAACTTTTGACTTCGTTGCGAAGTAGATTCAAATACTCTTTTTCGCGCACTCCGTCATGTTCGAGTCCACGACAATATGAATTGATATTGCGGATCATGATGTTAATGAAAGTCGCACTTTTCAATCGTTCTGAACGTGATCTTGAATATTCGGCCTTCGCAATTTGTTGCGGAATCAAAATAGCATCGGTCAAAATGGCGTCGGCCATAATATCGCGAAGACTTTGTGACTTGTAGAGTTTGAGCAAATCTTTATTGAACGAAACGTACGAAGCAATCGCCCTGCTCATCGAGCAGAGTTCCAGTGATTTCCGGTAAACCGGAATCGAACTTAGACGGTTGTGGGCCATTTTTCCTTTCAAGCAATTATAATATAAAGTTAGGAAGGAAACGAGATATCTGTCTTTGTAAAAAATAGTATTGTTGTATATTTACTTTTGAAAGTTAATTATTAGAGAAAAATGTCTTCGAATCCAAAGATAGACGACCTAAATTGGAAGATATTGGAATGTCTTCAAAACAATGCCCGCGAAACTTTCGCCAATATTGGTAGAAAAGTGGGGCTCACTCCCCCTGCGGTGGCCGAGCGGGTAAAAAAAATGGAGGACCTCGGAATACTTTTAGGATATAGGGCGATGGTCTCGCACGCGAAGGCCGGCCATCAATTAAAGGCGATCATCACGCTGCGCGCGTTCATGGGTAAACTAAGGCCGTTTCTGGATAAAGTGGGTACTTTCGATGAGGTGATTAACTGTTATCGCATCACGGGCAATGAGAACATCGTTATGGAAGTGGTTTTCAAAGATCAGTTTCATTTGGAGAAATTTATCGATCAATTGATTCAGTACGGTGAGACAAGAACCCATATTATATTATCGAACGTAATCACCAATGCACCTATCGGCAGGGCAGATGGTTAGTTTGGTTAAACAGTGCTTAACCAGTGCCAAGAAATTGATTTTGATTATTTTAGGGTATTCAACCGATATGTATGCTAATTATCTTGGAATATGCGGTTACGGCAATTGTGTGTCTGATTACCGCGGTCGTCATTCAGCGTATCTACAAAAAAGAGCGGCGAACCGATGTCGGAACTGATGGAATAAATGGCATCATGTGGTTCGGGCTCGCCATCTTGATTTGGGGCTTGGGCGCCCTGGCCAATCTTATAGGGGTGACCGTACTGGGCCTGCTGCCTACCAGTAAACCTGTTATTTATCTCGGAGTGTTCTTATCGCTATTGAATTCGATGTTTATTTTACTTTCCTTGCCATCGATTAAATATAGTGGAAGGCAAAATATAGTCGTCCGCATGGTCGATCGATTTTCCGAACGGGAATTTATTATGATTTATGTTGGGGTTATGTGTATGTTGGCTTTTGTATTCATAATGGTGTCGTTTGTAGGGAATGGTATCGACAATTCGCTCATTTGGTTGATCGACATTCCGATTTCAGTGGTCGTTGCCTTTGCGCTTCTGCATGCGTTGAACCGGGCTTTTGAAACACGGAGTATGCGGTTCATGAACTTGCCCAGCTTTGCGCTTTTCATTCTCATTGTTATCGCCGTAACGCACCGGATCGTACCTAGTGGTTTCGTGAAACCAATGCGTGAAGATACTTGGGCCCTATTGGGCACGGTCACGGCCATTTCTTTTAAATTTCTGTTTATCGTATTATTTTCGATTTTACTTTACAGTTGGAAATTCCTTTCCGAAAAGGAAGAAAAGCAATTTCGTTTAGAATCGCTCCTGCTTGAAAAAGAAGAGTTGCTAAAAACTAATTTACAATTGAAGGTTGCCAATGAAAGCCACTTGAATACTATTGGCCGGCTAAAAAAAGAGCTGGAAACGCTAAAGGAAACCACCAAGATCGAACTTTCGGTACGACAGAAAGAAGTTCTGGCAAACCTGGAATGTTGGGGCGACCAAAAATCGTATACCGAGATCGCAGAGGCCATGCATATCAGTGTCGACGGTTTTCAGGCACACATACATCAAATTAAAAAGTTGCTCAATATCAGCGGCGCAGACGGCAAAAATCTCTTGATTTCATATGCCAAGGAGAATGACCTAATGAAATATGCCACACTGAAAAAGGGCGGTTTTTAATCGCAAAGAATTCCCAGATATTCCGCGTCGGGGTTTCCGATAAACTGCTATTCCCGTAAAAATGGGAAGCTAAATAACGGCATTGCGACTTTTAACCTTCAGATCAAAATGGAACCGGCAAAACCTTTCTGTCGGTAGGTAGCTCTACGGCTCTGCCTTGAGAAAAGTTGGTTTCAAGAAATTCTTTATTAAAGTTCCGAACGTACTTGATGACTGGTTAAATATTGATGGGCCTTTTTTAAGCATTGCGTAACCTTTTGCATGCAAAAGGTTTCGGCCATATTGACCTTAAAAATTTTTAAGGTATGCCCATTAAATTATTTTCACCTCTCATTTTGCTTTTAAGCCCTACTGTTCTACAAGGTGCCGATGAACTGATCAACCGAAAATTCGAAGATGCGACGGGTTGGTTCGTCAATGCGATTTTTGCCGAAATTCCGATAACCGATTCGGTCGGAATTCCTTGGGTGCTTATGGTGCTTCTATTTGGTGCGGGCTATTTCACGGTTTATTTTAAAGGGATCAACTTTGGTAGTTTTGCAACGGCCCTTAGAATTGTCAAAGGTGATTACGATGATTTGGAGGACAAACTTCCAATTGAGGTTTCTGAATCCGTTTTTACGGACGAAGGAGACCAGCCCGATACCATACGTGTCGAAGGCCATCAAGGTGAAGTGACTCATTTTCAAGCCTTGACGGCCGCTTTGTCGGCAACCGTAGGACTTGGAAATATTGCAGGTGTGGCCATTGCACTTTCACTTGGTGGCCCGGGGGCGACCTTTTGGATGGTATTGGTGGGTTTCTTGGGTATGGCCTCCAAGTTTGTCGAATGTACCCTTGGGGTCGTGTATCGTGAAATTGATGAAAACGGTACGGTTTACGGTGGCCCAATGTATTATCTCTCAACAGGCCTGAAAAAAAAGGGTTTGGCCAAATTGGGAAAGATCTTGGCCATGGTTTTCGCCATAATGTGCATTGGCGGATCCTTTGGTGGCGGAAATATGTTCCAGATCAACCAAGCTTTTCAGTTGTTCGAGCACGTAACGGGGGGAGACACCAGTTTTATACATGGAAAGGGATGGTTGTTCGGCCTGTTTATGTCGGTATTGGTAGCTATCGTTATTATCGGAGGTATCAAGAAAATAGCCAAGGTTACCGACAAGATTGTCCCGGCTATGGTCGTAATGTATGTTTTGGCCGTAGTCGGTATCTTGATCATCAATTTTGAAATTGTTCCTGCAGCCTTTCGTTCGATTCTTGAAGGTGCTTTTGATCCAAAGGGCATTGCCGGAGGGGTCATAGGTGTAATGATCCAAGGTTTTAAAAGGGCGGCTTTCTCGAACGAGGCGGGCATCGGTTCCGCATCGATCGCCCATTCGGCTGTCAAGACAAAATTTGCGGCCAGTGAGGGTTTGGTGGCATTATTGGAGCCTTTTATAGATACCGTGGTCGTGTGCACCATGACCGCATTGGTACTGATCGTTACCGGTCAGATTCAGGTCGGGACCGAAATATCAGATGCCCAAGGCGTGGTGCTGACCGCTAATGCTCTGGCCAGTGGTGTTTGGTGGTTTCCTTATTTATTGGCGTTGGCGGTCATATTGTTTGCTTTTTCCTCAATGATCTCATGGTCTTATTACGGGTACCAGGCATGGTCGTTTCTGTTTGGAAGGGGCAAGTCAATGGAATATTTGTACAAATCTATTTTTTGTCTTTTTGTCGTCGTGGGTGCCGCTGCCGGACTTGATTCCGTAACGGATTTTTCAGATGCGATGATATTCGCTATGTTGGTGCCCAATATGATCGGTTTGTTCATACTCTTGCCAAAGGTCAAGGAAGAATTGGTGAAATATATGAAAGCGATCGGGTAGGGAATATAAATTATTTAATATTTGTCCATACGCGATTTAATCGTTTATTTTATTACATGGAATGGGACAAATTGAACGAATACATGCAGATTGCCATCGACAAGGCAATCTTCTATCTGCCAAGGATCATTGCGGCTGGGGTCATTCTGTGGATCGGCTTTAAGATTGCGAAGAAAATTGTACAGGTCGTTAACGCTGCCCTCAAAAGAACCGGTTTTTCAGAAACATTGAGACCGTTTCTATCTTCCACGGTCGGCATATTGCTCAAAGGCGCTGTGCTTTTTGTCATAGCTTCAGTCTTGGGGGCCGACTTGACCGGATTGGTAGCCATTCTTGCGGCAGCGGGATTTGCTGTTGGAATGGCCCTTCAGGGGAGTTTGGGAAATTTTGCATCCGGAATCCTTATCCTTACCTTAAAACCGTACAAGGTCGGAGATTGGATTCAAGTAGAGGAAAAATTTGGAAGTGTTGAGCAAATAGGAATTTTTAGTACAGATGTGCTCACGCCGGGGAACAAGATTCTGATAATTCCCAATTCGAAGATTACCGATTCCGTCGTGACCAATTACTCCGAAAAAGGAATGATCCGTTTAGAATTGGAGGTAACCATGCCCTATTCTGAGAGTTTTCCAAGGGTAAACAAAATTATCGCGGAATCACTTCAGGGCGTGCCAAAAATTCTAAAAGAGCCATTACCTGAAATCGGTATCCATAATTTTGATTCGCATAATGTTCAGCTCATCGTACGGCCTTATGTGTTGCCCGATGATTACTGGGAAGTCACCTTTGCGGCCAACAGGGCCATCAAGAAGGCTTTCAGCGAGAACGACATAAAGGTTGCCTATTCAGAGGGAATAGAAATAGGTCAGATAGGGGAATAGGCATATTTGAGCCACATATTTACCATATTGTTTTGAGTGGTAATTTTGGCCGGGTTTTTGATTAACCTTTTGCTATGAAAAGAATTTTATTCGTACTTGCCTTGGGGTCTTTTATTTGTGCCTCGGCACAGCAGATCGCCCTTAAAAAAGGAGTTATTACCGATGCGGTTTCTGTTCTGGATACCGTTGCCGAAAGCTTTGCCCTTTACCTGCCCACCAATTTCGATACTTCAAAAAAGTGGCCGGTCGTTTTTGTTTTTGACATGAAAGGTCGGGGTAGGCAGGCACTTGGCGTTTTCAAGGAAGCGGCCGAAGAACAGGGATATATTCTGGCGAGTTCGAACAATGTTTCCGATTCGTTGTCCTTGACCGATAATATGCTGGTTAGTAGCCGCATGTTCAATTCCGTTTATAATATGCTTCCGGCACAAATGAACAGAACCTATGTGGCCGGATTTTCGGGCGGGGGTAGATTTTCTTCATTGATCCCTACTTTTATTAAGACCGTCAAGGGCGTAATTTCTTGTGGGTCCGCGATTTCTACCACCGAGGTCTTGAGCGATAAGAATCCTTTTCATTTTATTGGTATAGTTGGTAATCTTGATTATAGTTATCCTGACCTGATTTCGTTGGAAGAGACATTGGATAGATTGAAGTTTCCAAATCAACTTTTGGTCTTCGAAGGAGGTCATGAATGGCCGCCCAAAGAACAACTTTCCAAGGCCCTTGAACTATTTACCTTGGGCGCAATGGCAGACAATATCGTAGCCAGGGACACTACTTTCATACACCGGTCTTACAAAAAGAATTTGGGTGAGGCGGGTCAGTTCGTAACCAAAAACAAGCCGCTTCTTGCCGACAGGGCCATTTTGGACATGATCGACGTCTATCGTCCATTTATAAGCGTCGATTCATTAAAAGAAAATAGGAAAACCTTGAAGAAGAACAAATTCTACCGATCGCACACGCGCAGTCAGAATTCCATCTTTTTTAAAGAAAGCCTGATAAAGGATGACTATGACTATTATTTGGAGGAAGACATCATGCACTATAATTTCAATAACCTCGGCTGGTGGAAATACCAAATGGAGGAACTTGAAAAATATGATAAAAGTCAAAATGTCTTTGAACGCCAGATGGGTGTGCGCCTAAGGGGCTATATCAATGCTTTGGTCGCCGACAATATCGACCTTTTAAAGGTAGAACCGAACTTAGATCTAGATGCGCTTAATTTTCTGTACATGCTGAAGACCATTATTGACCCCAAAAATGCCGAGGGGTATCTAAAGGTAATTTCTATCAGTGCGCAAATTGAAGATTACGGCACGGCTCTTTTCTACTTGGAAGAATTGCTAAAAACGGGCTACGACAATCGCAGCGCATTGTACGAAATTGAAAATACGGCACTATTACGTATTACCCCCGAGTATAACAAAGTGGTCGAGAAATATCTCAAAGAGGCGCGTTATGATATTATTGAACGATAAGGTGCGGTACTTGGTCAAGCCGCCAATCGATAACGAGGCCTTTGGCGATACTTTCGGCAATTTCTTTGCCATATAACAATTCACAAAGATAAAGTGCCGCTTCGAAACTTTTGGCACCACCTGCCGAGGTGATATATTTTGCGTCATGCACGAAGAGTACACTGTCCTTTATACTCAAATGGGGGAACATGGCCCTGTATTTTTCGATATCACTAGGAAAGGTCGTGGAAACTACGTTGTCTAAAACCCCGGCCTGGGCAAGAACAAAAGCTCCGTCACAATGGCTGGTCATATAGAGCGCACTGGAATCTACTTTCTTTACAAAATCTATCATAATGTTGTCTTTCAAGTCAGTGTCAAGATGATGTTCTGCGCTAGGCACGACAAGAATATCGATTTTGGGTAGATCATCCACAGTATAATCATAATCAGGTAGAACCCGAACGCCCTCGAAAGTGGTTATTGGGCTCAGTGTATTTGCGACGGTAAAGGTATTCATGGCCTTGATTCCCTTTCTATATTTCGTATGTTGAAAAATATCGAAAGGTGCCGTGAATTCGGTATTGTACGTACCATCCATGATCAAGAAAGCGACATTGTACCTTGTGGTATCCAACTCAGGCAATACCCTTGTGTTCTTCCCATGGTCAATGGGTTTATTATTTGTTTCCCCACAGGATATGACAGTAAGGGCCAAGCAAGCGATAAGGATAGATTTTTGCATTTGATATGTTTTGCGGCAAAGTACAGAAATTTGGATCTGTATCGAAGTAGTATAAATTGTATTTTTGTCTTAAAGCAGCTAAAATGAGATTTGTTCCCTTTGTTTTTTTGGTGATAATGCTGTCGTGCAAGCAGGATAAGAGATACCACGATGTCGCTCAAGAACAGATTGCCGCCCAAGAACTTGATGCCGTCAAGGATATCTTGGAGTTTCAAAATGAACTTAATAAAGAGTTCAAAGATCCCGAAACATCGCCGCTGCCCGATAGACATAGAAAAAATTTCGAAGGGTTGGATTTCTTTGACCCCGACACATCATTCATAGTTGTGGCCAAATTTGTGCGTACCCCCGATGCCATTCCCTTTCTGATGCCCACCACCACCGATAGAAAATCAAGGGAGGTTGTTTACGGTATGGCCCATTTTAGCTTGAATGGTGTCGAGCATCGGTTAGAAGTGTACCAGAATGAGGAATTGATGCAACAAGAAGAATATCGTGATTATCTTTTTTTGCCCTTTACCGATAAGACCAATGGTGAGGAAACCTACGCTGGCGGAAGATATTTAGACCTTTCAATACCTAGCGGAGATACGCTCATACTTAACTTTAACAAGGCGTATAATCCATATTGCGCATATAATAAAAAATATTCCTGTCCCATCGTTCCAAGCGTAAACGCACTGAATGTTGCAATTCTGGCCGGAGTGAAGGATTTCAAACCTATTTCAGATTAAAAAACCCGGCCAATTGACCGGGTTTTGAACTGACCAACTTACAAACCTAAACTTAACTGATTCATTTAGAACTGGTAAATTGCTGCCAGTACAAATGACGAAAGACTTCCGATCGGTTCTCCGTCGGAGTTTAGAAACACATCTTCGGAGACACTATCGAGTCTTAACTCAGGTTTTATGATCAAATCTCCGATCGTTGCGCTACCTGTGAGCGTTACCGCAAAAACATTGGTCTCGTCACCAAATACTATAGCTTCGGCATCTTCACCGGTTTCCGCAAAATATTCCCCTCTCAATCCGATGGTAAAATTATCAGAGGTTTTCAGTTGAGGATAAAGGGCCGTCCCATAAAAACCTTCACCGTCATTGTCAAAATAGGCGGCGTTGATTCCTAAGAAAAATGAATCGGACAAATCGAACCCTCCGGTATAATCGATTTCGAATGCCCCATGATCGATAAGCGCATTGAGATATTGACCACTATAGCCCAATTGGGCCCCAAAAGCGTAAGTTCCGGAAGGATTGAATTCGGTAAGGTCGGTCGGGTTCATCACCGATAACATGGCCGACCAATCATTGCCCAAATCGAAATCGGCCTTTAATCCGGTATGTGAAAAGGGTCCATAAGAGAACAGATACGACGTGCTATAGTTGAAGTTCGCCGATGGTGAAATTACCTCGTACCCCAAAAACGTATTGAAATTACCGAATGTCAGGGTCACCGACTCGCTCACGTTCCAATAAACATAGAGTTGGTTCACGATATTTCCGGTGAGGGAATACATCGGGGAAGCAAAAATCGCGTCGGTACCCCGAGGCCCGAAGACCAGATCGGCCACAAATCCGACTTTTTCGCCTTCGTATGATCCAATGACATTGGCCATGCCCAGGGCAAAACCGGGAAGGTTTGCAAAAGAGCTTCCGGGGGCCGAATAATTTTCACCTGAGTTTGCAGAATTCAGATTGGCCCTATAATAGGCATCTACAGTTCCACTAAAAGAAAATTTGGGCTTGGTTTCCTCTTCATCTTGTGCAAAGGCGAAACTGCCCAGAAACAAGATTACAGGAAAAACTATAATTTTTACGAAATTTGTGTTTGTAATCGCTTTCATAAATTTAAGATTAGATGTCCCTTTAATGGGATGTTGATAATAGATAGATCTGAATTTTGAAAAGGTTATTTAACGGAGCGTTCTGCCAAACGCTCCGTTTCCTTATTATTTGTTTAGCTAGTGCTCGTTCGTTCTAAAATCAGGATATGCATCCATGCCATGTTCGTGAATATCGAGACCTTCCAATTCTTCTTTTTTTGAGACCCTGAGCCCCATTACGGCCTTGAGTACCCCTAGTATAATTCCTGAACTGATAACACAGAAGGCACCAATGATCAATACTCCAAAAAGTTGGGTCAAGAATTGGTCAAAACCTGCCTTGTCACCGAGGATCCCAACAGCCAATGTGCCCCAAATACCACAGATCAAGTGAACGGTTACGGCACCGACAGGATCGTCAAGTTTTAGTTTATCTATAAAAGATACCCCCAATACTATGATCAGCCCGGCGATAAAGCCGATAACAACTGCTTCGTTCGGTGACATTAAATCGGCGCCGGCGGTGATACCTACCAGACCGCCCAAGATGCCGTTCAAGAACATGGTGAGGTCCATATTTTTGTATAAGACCGTAGAGAGTAAGAATGCACCAAAACCACCTGCCGCCGCGGCCAAACTTGTGGTCACCAATACCAATGAGGTCAATGCGGGATCTGCGGACAATACAGAGCCTCCGTTAAAGCCGAACCACCCCAACCAGAGTATAAGCACCCCGGCAGTGGCCATGGGTATGCTGTGTCCGGGAATGGCCTTAGGTTTACCATCGGATCCGAACTTACCGATTCTCGATCCTAAAAGTGCAATGGCGACCAGAGCGGCCCAACCGCCAACGGAGTGTACCAAGGTAGAGCCGGCGAAATCGTAGAATCCCCATGAATCCAAAAATCCTCCGCCCCATTTCCAGGCTCCAACAATCGGGTAAACAAGGCCTACATAAAAGATTACGAATATCATGAAGGAACCTATCTTTATACGCTCGGCCACGGCACCTGAAACGATTGTTGCCGCGGTAGCGGCGAACATGCCCTGAAATAAAAAGTCGGTCCACCAGGTGTACCCGCCGGTGGCGTAGTCAGGGGTCATACCGTTTTCGGGAGCGCCGATGCCAAAACCGGCAAATTTCAAGATTCCCGAAGAACCTTCTTCAAAACCGGGGTACATTAAATTGAAGCCGAAGGCGTAGTACAATAAAAGGCCTCCGGTGATTATGAATATATTCTTGAATAAAATGTTGATCGTATTTTTTTGTCTTGTTAGTCCTATTTCCAAAAAGCCGAACCCCGTGTGCATGAAGAATACCAGTGCGGTACATACCATCATCCATACGTTGTTTGCTGTAAATAATCCTGCTTCCATATATTTAAATTTTTTGTGGGTTAGTTATATTTAGTTGATTCCGGCGTGTCCGTCTTCTCTCGTACGTATGCGATAGGCCTGTAAAACTTCTGAAACGAATATTTTGCCATCGCCTACGTTTCCTGTTTGGGCGGCCTCTATGATCGCGTTGACCGTTTTGTCCAAAAACTCATCGGAGACGACGATGGACAGGTATCTTCTTTGAATGTCGGTGGTGCTATACGATATACCGCGGTAAACGTGGCCTTGTTTTTCATTTCCGACACCGGTAACGTCCCAATAGCTGAAGAAGTTTACCTCGATTGCATGCAATGCCTCTTTGACATCGTCAAATTTGGATTTTCTGATAATTGCTTCGATCTGTTTCATTTGTTAAAATTTAATTGTCCATACTGGTCAGTTGTAATTGTTTCTTTACAAAGATTATTGGCCTCCATTCTTTGGGCCCTTGGCGTTCGAGCCGTGAATATCGGCCTGTGGTTTTCTGGGAATTTGGAAATAATCAATTTCATTGGCTCAATTGTTAAAAGGTCAAATCTATCTTAAATAAAAAATAACCCCTAATTTTTTAGGGGTATAAACAATATTTTTATTCTAATTGTAAATTGTACCCTATAAAATTTAGGGTATGATTTAAAAAAGTATTAAAAATTACGAATTAATAATGCTTGATTAAAAGAATTGTAAGGACCATGTGAAGAAAATATCGTTTAACGATAGTCCATATTATTGCTTCTAGGGTTTGCAATCTTAATGGGGCGGGGCACTAAATAATGATAGATCCTTTCAACGAATTGAAAGACTTGGCTTAGAGTATTCGGGCCAACCAAAGTCCCAAGACCACGGCCAGAATGCCGATCGTGATACTTGATAACGTATAGAAGGAAAAATACAGGAATTCACCGTCGCGAAGTAAGCTGTGTTTTTCCAGGGCGAAGGTCGAGAATGTTGTGAACCCTCCGCAGAAGCCTGTAGCCAACAGAAGGGTCTGGTTTTCGGTAAGAAAATTATTCTTGAAAGAAAGCCCAATGATAATGCCAATGAGTAGGCAGCCGATTATATTGACCAAAAAAGTGCCAAGAAAAAAATGTTGAAAATACGGATTGAAAAACTTTGATATGATATAACGGAGTATGCTTCCGATACCACCTCCCAAGAATACGAGCACTAGCTGCTTCATACCCTAAAGGTATAAAACTATACCGCTTTTTTATACTCCGACGACGCCAAATCCATAGGGTAGATCTGAGATTCTGATGCTTTTGAAGCTGTTGAATCGCTCTTTTTTGTCTTTTGGTCGATACCTGTCAGACTAAAGAACATCATTATGGCGTTGATACCTATTAATATGAAAAAAACACTGAAAAAAGTCATCATGGTTTTGCCCCCTTTGTTAACCAAACGCAAAATTATGTCGTTTGTTATGTTATACGGTCAAAAAAGATCGATAAGATGCTTGAAATTGCATTTTTGTCAACAATGCAATCTTTGAGTTAATTTTTAAGGAAATACTTAATCGCGAAGAGAATAAGTAAGAAAATAATAAAGATTATTCCTACCCACTTGACTCCTTGGTAATTCTTGGAATGCAATTTTTTATCCTTTTTATAGGATAACACGATGAAAAAGGCAAATGCGACCACGAAAAAAGCGGCAAAAATGATTTGTCCCGTGCTGAACATGCGGTTTTGATTATTTTTGGGCAAATCTAAGCGAAAATCAATGCAAAAGAAAATAAGTGCCGTGGCACAATTTCACAATTCGTTCGGACTGGGGGTCTCGAAGACCATGAAGGCCGATCTTGGCGAGTCAAAAAATCGCCTGCGTTTTAATCTAATGGACGAAGAGAACAAAGAATACCTTGAGGCGGCCAATAACAATGACCTGGTCGAGGTGGCCGATGCCCTTGGCGATATGCTCTATATTCTTTGCGGTACGATTCTCGAACACGGCATGCAATACAAGATCGAAGAGGTTTTTGAAGAAATTCAACGCAGTAATATGAGTAAGTTGGGCAGTGATGGCAAACCCATTTACCGTGAAGATGGTAAAGTGTTAAAAGGCCCCAACTATTTTAAGCCCGATATTCAGGGGGTGTTGGATAAATAGGAGAAGGTAGGACTAAGGCTTTTCATAGGGGGCATTATCATTTGAAGTATTATTAATTTTTATATTAATAGTATCTACCAGATTTTGAATCTCGATAACTCTTACTCCATAATAAATCCTTGGCCAAGAAATTGATTTATATAACCTTTCACTTATTCCATAACTTATTATATCACTGTTACTGAGAAATACATCAAATGCATAATCTTTATTAATATTAGATTTAAACAGATTCTTATATGGAACTGCATTTACAAGTTTAATTTTTTTAATATCCCTATAAAATATTTCATATACTCGGAACCTCTTTTTAATAACAACTCCTTTTTCAAATAGTGCGATATATCGAAATCGGTTTCCTACATAAATATATATCGGAATTAACAATCCAAACGTGATTAACAATGGTGGAATCCAAGTTTCACTGGTTTTATCGAATGTTGAGTTGTAAATAAAAAGTACCCCTAATACGAGTGCAATAATTGAAAATATGAAAACCGTGAATAAATCTTTGGAAAATGTTGTCGTATAAATCCTTAATGGTGTTCCAAACTTCGATTTAAAGAAAAGAGGTTTGTGAGATGTGTCAATTAGGTTCATTCGTTATGTATAGAAGCGCCTGTGTGATTAGTTGAGGACTTTTCCAACTGGAAATTCCGACCGCAATTTAGTATACACCGTTTACAAGCTGTTTTTTATCCAATTAAAAATTTCCCTTATCTCCTCTTTATATCTAAAAAGAAAAAAAATAAATCCGAATATCGGTGTCAGCACCTTTGCCAAATTTTTTGAAATCCGAATCACTTTTTTCCAAGTATCTTCTGGAGGCACAAGTAATTCCAATTCCTGGCTAATTAATGGTCCGCCATAAAGATATTTCAGGTCAGCTGATGGGATGGTCCATTTCCCTTTCATTTCATATTTGAAGGGAAGACCTTTAACAGGTATATTATCATGTTTCAGAGGAAAGTAGAACTTTTTAGCCGTATCATCTTTCATATATTGGTATTTTAACCACCAATACATTGCAAAAACAGAATGCTTTTTAGATTTGAAAATTCCTTTTAACTTTTCTACAAAAGATTTGTGTTTCCTTTTGATTTGTACATTCTTAAAATCAAATTCCCAATCATTATCAAATCTATCAGCTAGTTTCTTTCTTTTTCTTTGCTTTTCCGGTGAATCCAATGTTTTATTCAAATTCTGACTAACGGTTAAATTTAGTATAATTTTCCTACAAAAAATTTGACTCGTTAGCTTAAGAAATTAATAGAGTTTCTTTATGTAGGGAATTGCTTGTAACGGTTTAGCTATGAACAGTGCGTGAACAAATAGGCGTTTGCTTTCCGCCATGCACATAGCAAAATCTAGTGGTTTTACTTTTTCTATTTTCTCTCAAAAGCGAAATCCCAGAGATTTCGCAACCTCATAAAAGTACACAAACCTTGGCGTTTAAACCCTAAGCCCGTATTGTTTATAGGTTGTGTTGTAAAACGTTTTAATCCAGTTCAATCTCAGGGTTTAAGAATGTATAAACCTGCCCGCCAATTTTAACAGTTATTACGTCATCATTAATTTTATTTAAAACATCAAATCTATTTTCCAATTCAAGCTTTTTCACAAATAAAACCCTTTGTTGTGATTTATTAATCTGACTATTTCCAATCAATTTCTTCTTTTCAAAAACTCCATGTTTACTTGATTCAACAGAAATGGGTATATCTTTAATTGGTAACGTTGATGTCTCACTCATTGCTATTAGAACTATTAAAGAATTTTGGTAATTCCCATAATCACTCCAAAATCCTGACATTATATTCAAGTTAGAATTGACATTGAACTTTACGTTATAAAAATCACCTTGAATTTCATTAAAAGTGCCGCTTTTATTAAAGAATAAGTAAGGTAAGATTCTAAAATATGATTTTTTATAGTTGGGATTAATAGCTGCAATTCCTTTTGCATTTAATTTGGAAGATAAAATTTCTGAATGTATTTCAGGTCTTAGCAATTGAGATGAGCTCGAGCAGGAAACTAGAAGTGGTAAAATTAAATACAGTAATCGTTTCAAATTTTCTAAATGTTTTACAACTTGCTTATATAAAAGAAAAACACATCGTTCTACCGTAAAATATGGTAAAACGATGTATTTCTAAAAATAACGTTATGTTGCCTAAACCTTAAACCGCCACCCAAAAGGATCTTCGGCACGGTTGTATTGAATATCGGTGATGCGTTTTTTCAAGCGAGACGCGTAACTGTTTTCGAGTTCAGGTAAATCATAATCGGTATCGCGATACCCAAAAGTGGCTATCGGTGAAACGACCGCGGCGGTACCCGCCCCGAACATTTCTTTTAACGTGCCCTTTTTGGCGGCCTCGACCAGTTCACTGACGGTAATCTTTCGAACCTCGGTGGCAATGCCTTCGTCTTTTGCGATTTCGAGTATACTTTTTCGCGTGATACCGTCCAAGATACGATCACTGGTCGGCCCGGTGATCAAGGTATCGCCGATACGTACGAATATGTTCATGGCCCCGGCCTCCTCAATATTTTCATGGGTATTGTCATCCGTCCAAATGACTTGGTTGTACCCTTTTTCTACGGCCAATTGCGTAGGGTAGAACTGGCCCGCATAATTGCCGCCGGCCTTGGCATACCCGACCCCGCCATTCGCGGAGCGTGAATATTTTTCCTCGATCAAGACCTTGACCTTTCCGGCGAAATAAGATCCTGAAGGAGCCGTTGCAATAATAAATTTGTATTGGTTGGCAGGCGAGGCGTGGAATCCGGTGCCCGAGGCGAACATAAACGGACGAATATATAACGAACTGCCCGCATTTCGGGGTATCCAGTCTTTGTCCAACTCCAACAAAGCCGTAAGGCCCTCCATAAAAAATTCTTCAGGCAATTCGGGCATGGCCATTCGTTTTGCCGAGATGTTCAATCGCCTGCAATTGTCCAAAGGGCGAAACAGAAAGATTTCGTCGTTTTCATCCTTATAGGCCTTCATTCCCTCAAAAATAGATTGCCCATAGTGAAAAATCTTTGCCGAGGGATCCAAGCTGATAGGTTGATATGGTACAATTTTGGGGGCTTCCCAACTTCCATTTTTATAGTCGCATACCAACATATGATCCGAGAAAACGCTTCCGAACGAAAGGTTGTCAAAATCAACTTGGTCGATTTTGGAAACTTTTATTTTTTCAACTTGAATTTTCAACGCAGTATTGTTCATTTAGTTAAAGGTTTAAAGATTAAAATTAACCAAATTATTGCTATCAAGACTTCTTTTTTTGTCCAAAAATGACCAGCTTTGTGGTACAAACAAGATTTTTAACGGATATGAAAAATATTAACATTTTGGTTGGGTTTTTATTGTTTTTTATCGTCTGTAATGCACAAGAAAAGCCCGAGATAGGCGAAAACACGGCAGATTTGCCATCGCACTATCGTTCGTTCGGACAAAAAATAGCAGCTTCAGAAAGCCTTTCGGACCAAGAAATGGCACTAAAATTTGATATGCTCGGCGCAAATGATACGTTGAACACCAAATTTACCGCAACGGTGACCGATGTCTGTCAGTCCAAAGGTTGTTGGATGAAACTGGCACTCAACGATAAAGAGGTCATGGTCAGGTTCAAAGATTATGGTTTTTTCGTTCCTATGGATATTTCAGGAAAGGAAGTGGTGGTCAACGGCAAGGCCTTTGTCGAAGCGATGGGCATCGAAGACCAAAAACATTACGCCAAGGATGGCGGCCAGTCGGCGGCACAGATCGCAAAGATCACCGAACCTAAGAAGACCTATAGCTTTGAAGCTGACGGGGTCTTGCTCAAAGAGTGATTTGGAGCGTAAGATCATAACAACGGCCGATGGTTCCCATACCATTCATCTCTCTGAATGGGATGAACACTATCATTCGAAACACGGGGCGATTCAAGAAGCCTATCACGTTTTTATTAAAAACGGACTTTCACTTTTCAAGAACCGTGAGATTTCGATTCTCGAAATCGGTTTTGGTACCGGCTTGAACGCCTTCATTACTTGTTTAGAAGCACCAAAAATTGAATTAAAGGTGCGTTATACCGGGGTGGAGAAATATCCCGTAACACCTGATGAGGTAAAGGTGCTCAACTATCTTGATGAACTTAAGGCGGGCAGATTCAAAGAACGGTTTCAAAGCATGCATGACAGTGCTTGGGAAAAAGACGTTTCGATATGCGATACTTTTCAATTGCACAAAATACAGAAGGATTTTAGTGACCTCGATTTTGATGATACCTTCGACCTGATCTATTTCGATGCCTTCGGCGCACGGGTGCAGCCCGAACTGTGGACGGAAACCATATTTGCCCGAATGTTCAAAGCGCTGAAAAATAATGGTGTTCTTGTTACCTATGCCGCCAAAGGCAGCGTGCGCCGTGCCATGCAACAGGTAGGGTTTAACGTTGAGCGACTGCCCGGCCCACCAGGAAAACGTGAGATGCTTCGGGCGGTCAAACGCGTTTGTTAAATCGAGATTAAAACTAGATCGTTCGAGGTGCGTATACCCTACCTTTGTGCTATGAGGTTTTTGATAACGGGGGCAACGGGTTTGATAGGTAAGGAGATTGTGGCATTGTGCCATAAGCGAAATATTGCTGTCAATTATCTGACCACTTCCAAAGAAAAAATAGTTTCAAGAGGAAGATATCAAGGGTTTTATTGGGATCCCGATTCAGGGGAAATAGATCTTGCATGCTTTTCTGAAGTTTCGGCCATAATCAATTTGGCAGGTGCCTCGATCTCGAAGCGATGGACAGATCATTATAAAAAGGAAATCCTTGCCAGTAGGATAAATTCCCTCAAGACCCTCTATAAAGGACTGGAACAGGTAGATTCAAAAAAGATTACTTCGTTCGTATCGGCTTCCGCGATCGGTATTTATCCAAATTCTTTAGGCTCTTATTACACCGAAGATGAAAAACGGGTCGATGATAGTTTTTTGGGTGAAGTCGTAAACGCTTGGGAAAAGGAGGCGGATAGCTTCGAAACATTTGACCTCAATGTTTTAAAAATACGTATAGGCCTGGTATTATCAGCTGAGGGAGGTGCGTTGCCACAGATGGTAAGGCCGATAAAGAACTGTGTCGGTGCGGCTTTGGGCAGTGGAGAACAATGGCAATCGTGGGTACATATCGAAGATTTGGCCCGTATTTTTCTTTTTGTTGTAGAGCATGAGTTGAAGGGAGTTTATAATGGCGTTGGCCCCAATGCCGTTACGAACAAAAAATTGATACGGGAAATCGCCAAAGTGTTGGATCGACCATTGATATTGCCAAATGTTCCTGAATTTGTATTGAAGACAATTCTTGGCGAAATGTCATACCTGCTTTTGGCGAGTCAAAGGGTGAGCAGTAAAAAAATTGAGGACGAAGGGTTTGTCTTTCACTTTCCGAATATCGATATGGCCCTACATAGCACTTGTAAAAGTGATGGAGAACCTAGATCTTCATAGGCACGCTCTACCCCAGAATCTCTTTTCAAAAAGACTATCGATAATTCAGATGCTTCCCTGCTTGATGGGTGGTAGGGTAATTTGTGATTTCATTGGTGACATTTTGACATTTTTAAAGAAATGGCAGTACTTTTGCCACTTGAAAAACTGAATCTAATACAAGAAGTCAATGAGCAAGAAAGATAAAGCCGAAGAATTGGATGAATTGATCTCGGAACCAATTGAAAATAGTGAAGGCCAGGAGCAATCCGAAGAAAAAGAGGAGGCTTCAGAAACCTTAACGGCCGAGGAAGCGCTTGGTGAAGAACTGGCCAAGGAAAAGGATAAATTTTTGCGATTGTTCGCCGAGTTTGAAAATTACAAGCGTAGAACGTCCAAAGAAAGAATGGAGCTGTTCAAGACCGCGGGACAAGAGATCATGATTTCATTGTTGCCGGTTCTCGATGATTTTGACCGCGCCTTGAAGGAATTGGACAAGTCTGATGACGATGAACTTTTAAAGGGAGTTAAATTGATTCGGGGCAAATTCAGGGAAACCCTGAACACGAAAGGTCTTCAAGAGGTAAGTGTAGAACAGGGTGATGCCTTTGATGCTGAAATACATGAAGCCATTACCCAGATACCTGCGCCCAAAAAGAAGCTCAAGGGCAAGATTATCGATGTAATCGAAAAAGGATATAAACTGGGTGATAAGATCATACGTCATCCAAAAGTGGTCGTGGGCAACTAAACTCTGGGTATGAAAGAAGATTATTATGAAATACTGGGTGTTGGAAAGAATGCATCCGCTACCGAAATAAAAAAGGCTTATCGCAAAAAGGCATTGGAGTATCACCCTGACAAAAACCCTGGTGATGCCAAGGCCGAGGAAATGTTCAAAAAAGCTGCCGAGGCCTATGAAGTGCTCAGCGATCCCAACAAGAAATCGCGCTATGATCAATTTGGTCATGCCGCTTTCGAAGGCGGTGGCGGATTCGGTGGAGGAGGCATGAACATGGAAGATATCTTTAGCCAGTTCGGTGATATTTTCGGAGGGGCCTTTGGTGGTGGTGGTTTTGGCGGCTTCGGCGGTTTTGGTGGCGGCCAGCGCAGGGTCAAGGGCAGTAACCTGCGAATTAGGGTCAATCTGACCTTGGATGAAGTGGCCAACGGGGTTGAAAAGAAGGTCAAGGTGAGAAGAAAGATCCAGGCCGATGGGGTGACCTATAAAACCTGTTCTACCTGCAATGGCCAAGGCCAAGTTACCAAGGTGACCAATACTATATTAGGAAGAATGCAGACCGCGGCGACATGCAGTACTTGTAGCGGTAGTGGGCAGATCTTGGACAAAAGGCCCAGCGACGCCGATGCCCAGGGTCTTCGCGTGGCAGAAGAGACCGTATCCATTAAGATTCCGGCAGGTGTCGAGAGCGGTATGCAACTGAAAGTTCCTGGAAAAGGGAACGAGGCGCCCGGCAATGGTATTGCGGGTGATTTGCTGGTCGCCATTGAGACCAAGGATCATTCTACCCTAAAGCGGGAAGGTGATAACCTGCACTATGACCTCTACATCAGTATTTCGGAAGCGGTTTTAGGCACTTCAAAAGAAATCGACGCCGTCGGAGGAAAAGTAAGGATCAAATTGGAGCCGGGCATCCAATCCGGTAAAATCTTACGGTTGCGGGGCAAGGGAATCACTAGTCTGAACGGCTATGGTAGCGGTGACTTACTGGTACATGTCAATGTTTGGACACCCAAAGAGTTGAACAAAGAGCAAAGGGAATTTTTTGAACGGATGAACGGAGATGGCAATTTCGAACCTAAACCGGAAAAATCGGATAAATCTTTTTTTGAAAAAGTAAAGGATATGTTCTCTTAATAAACTCGTTTTCAGGGTCTGTTGCGATGGGTATAAGACGCAGTTTTTGGTTTTGAATCGTGCTTCCCGGTTAGTTTGGCGAGATTTTACGGTTCACCACTTTGTATTTAAATAAAAACCGTATATTTGATTTTAATATTGGGAAACCGATATTAATTTTCTTTTTCATAGCAATTTTTTTCCCATCCTTGACTTGATTGAGGGTGGGTTTTGTTTTTTACAGCTTTTTTTGAACCATTTGGCTATCTTTGGACAAATTGCTTTCATGGATAAAATTTTGGTCACTAATGAGGTTACCAAACAGTTTGGAAAATATACTGCCCTCAATAAAGTATCCCTAGAAATCCCTAAAAATAGTATTTATGGCCTTTTAGGTCCCAATGGGGCCGGAAAGACCACACTCATACGTATTATCAACCAGATTACTTATCCCGATAGTGGTGAAGTACTCTTTGATGGCGCCCCGTTAAAGCCCCATGACATTACCATGATCGGTTACCTTCCCGAAGAACGCGGACTTTATAAAAGCATGAAAGTGGGCGAACAGGCATTGTATTTGGCCCAGTTGAAAGGTTTGGGTAAAGCTGAGGCCAAAAAACGACTGAAGTTTTGGTTTGACCGTTTTGAAATAGGGGATTGGTGGAACAAAAAAATTCTCGAACTCTCAAAGGGTATGGCCCAGAAAATACAGTTTATCGTTACGGTGCTGCATGAACCTAAACTGCTCATTTTTGACGAGCCCTTCAGTGGTTTCGACCCTATTAACGCCAATATTATAAAAGATGAGATACTAAAGCTCAAGGCAAATGGCACCTCGATTATTTTTTCAACACACCGAATGGAGTCCGTTGAAGAGCTTTGCGAATATATCGCATTGTTGCATCGGTCTGAGAAGATATTGGACGGCAAATTATCGGATATAAAAAAGGCGTATAAAAAAAACATCTTTAAAGTTGGGGTTGAAGTTGAGAACGGCGATATGTTTCTGAAAGAACTGGAAACCAAATTTGAAATAAAGTCATCGAATTACGTTGCAGAAGACAGACAACTCGATTTTACGGTGCAATTACCTTCAGATAGCAGTAAATCAATGCTGAGGTTTCTTTCTGAAAATGGCAATGTCAACCATTTTGTAGAGACGATTCCATCGGCAAACGAAATTTTCATAAGAACGGTAGAAAGTAAAGGGGCATATGAATAAACTATCATTGATCATCCAAAGGGAGTATTTGGCCAAGGTGCGCAATAAATCATTTGTCATCATGACATTCTTGAGTCCTATTTTGATGGTGGGTATGATCGTGCTGATCGCTTATCTGACAAAAGTCAATGATGACGGTACGAAGGTCATCTCGATATTGAACGAGAGTGATTATTTTTCAAACGATTTCAATTCTACCCAGCACACGGCGTATGTAAGATTCAATGATATTTCATTGGAGACTGCCATAGATTCAACGGCCCGAGCTGGCTATGTGGGGCTATTGTACATACCGCATGATGAAGATTTGGAGCGCGTGGCCAGTAATGCTTTTTTTTATACGGGTACAACGCCCAACTCTTCGCTAATCGACGGGCTTGAGAACACTTTTAGGGCGAGGTTGAGAGAGCATCGATTACAGCAACTAGGTGTCTCCGCAGAGGAGTTTGCGCGAATGGACAAAAGTTTCGAGATCAAGACATCGACATTTGAAGGGGTACAGAACCTTAAGGGGATTAACGAGATAAAAGCAGCGATAGGTGGCGGATTTGGATACTTGATCATGATGTTCATAATTATCTATGGTGGTTTTGTTATGCGAAGCGTTATTGAAGAAAAGACAAGCCGCATTATAGAGGTGATTATATCTTCGGTAAAGCCTTTTCAACTCATGTTGGGCAAGATTATCGGTACTTCTTTGGCTGGTTTGACACAGTTTGCCATTTGGATACTTTCAGCTGGTCTTCTGTTATCCATAGCGTTTGTAATTTTTGATATTGATCCAGCTGCGTTAAAAACCGGTGGCGATATGGCCAATGGTATGGGAATGGCCGCGCCGTTGCCCTCGGCCAGTCAAACGATGAATCTATATGCGCAAGAGATTTTCAACATTCCTTGGCTAATGCTTATCTGTTTTTTTGTGGTTTATTTTGTTTTGGGGTATTTGATATATAGTTCTATCTATGCGGCGATCGGTGCAGCTGTTGATAACGAGACCGATACGCAACAATTCATATTTCCTATCATTTTACCATTGATATTGGCAATTTATGTCGGTTTTTTCTCGGTTTTCAATAATCCACATGGTCCTATTGCGGTCGGTTTTTCACTGTTTCCGCTTACCTCACCCATCGTCATGCTCATGAGGTTGCCCGGAGGGATCGGTGAAGGAGGTGTTCCCGTTTGGCAATTGATAACGTCAATTTTGTTGTTAATCGCTACCTTTATTGGTATCGTTTGGTTGGCCGCAAAAATATATAGGGTTGGTATTTTGATGTACGGTAAAAAAGCGAGCTACAAAGAATTGTTCAAATGGCTGAAGTATTAATATGAATCAAGAAGAACCGAATAAGGTAAGGGAGATCATAGAAGAAGACATTTGGGGTGCCGTGAAGGAGTTCTTGGACATCGGCCTGCATATTGGTGAGGGCGACAACCGTATTGACATAACCATTGGCCTGTTACTACTTCTTACTCTAGCTTTTATTGTCACCAGTTTTTTTCTAAAATGGCTACGACAACTGTTCACGCGAAAGATGGTGGCCGATGACAAGCTAAAGTTCATTAGCATCTTCAAGTTCATTAAGTACGTCGTCTATTTGGTAGTGATACTTTTTACCATGAGTGCGGCGGGTATCGATATTACGTTGTTGATCACGGCTTCGGCCGCCTTATTTGTCGGTCTTGGCCTTGCGTTACAAGAACTTTTTCAAGATCTTATCGGCGGTATTTTTATAATCTTGGATAAATCGGTCCATGTTGGCGACATCGTCGAGGTCGACGGCAAAGTAGGTAAGGTTTTCGATATTAAGTTGCGAACGACCAGGGCAATTACCAGAGATGATAAGGTAGTCATAGTGCCCAACCACAAGTTTATCAGCGATATCGTATACAATTACACCCAAAACCATAAAACGACCCGAGAAAATGTTGTTGTCGGTGTTGCCTATGGAAGTGATGTAAAATTAGTGACCAGGATATTGGAAGAAATAGTGAACAATCAAAAAGGAGTTTTGAAAAATCCCAAACCTTTTGTGCTGTTCGATGATTTTGGTGACTCCGCGTTGATATTCTCGATTAATTTCTATACCAACGACAGTTTTGGCGACCCGCGCATAAAAAGTAATATTCGCTACAGGATCGATGAAGAATTCAGAAAGAACAATATCACGATACCTTTTCCTCAGCGAGATATACACATTTACCAAAAAAATCCGTTTCAACATAGTGCAGTGGCAAATACAGACAAGGAATGGGGGTTAGGAGTCGATTGATCGTCATAAGCTTATTGGCATATTGTCTTATGGCGGGTTATGGGTTTTCTCAGACTCCCGATGTCTTCCGTTTTGAGTATATGCTCATGCCTCGCAATGATGCAGGCGCCAAATTATCACGGATCAAGTTGGTCGCAAACGTACCCATCAAAGTGAGAGATAGCAATAATATCGTTGTCGGAGCGGAGTATAATCGTTTGGCGTACGACTTGCAAAGAGATGATATTGTGTTGGGAGAAGAGGGTTTGAGCTACTTGCACGTAGTAGACCTTAATATGGCCTATGTGATGAAATACAATGAAGATTGGCGATTTGTTGGGGTATTGACACCACGTTTGGCATCGACTTTGATAAATCCCTTGGAAAATGGAGACTTTTCGATTAACGCGACCATAGGTGCGTTTAGAGATAGACAAAAAATACCCAAGCCTGAACGATTGGTATTGGGTATTGCCTATAATTCTACGGTCGCCTTGAGGATTCCTTTGCCGATAGTCTACTATGAAAAAAGGTTTCGCCCGAATTGGACCTATGTGGTCGGGGTTCCAAAAACAGGATTAAAGTTCCATTTTAAAGAGAAAAATATCATTCAGACCGAGTTTATTTTAGACGGTTATTTTGTGAATTTACAGAACAGTACGGTTTTGCCCGATGCCGGTTTTGCCTCATCGATTTCCTCATCGGCGGCATTGGTTACATTGGGGTATTCGCGCAATCTGAACAAGACCATGTCTTTCTATGGTTTTTTGGGCCATACGTTATTTCAAAGTGGGGTTTTGAGGGATAGCGATAGAAATGATATTTTTACATTGAACGACAAACCCAGCTTCTATTTCAGAACCGGGTTTAGAATTGGATTATAAATAGAAAGATTATGCCTAAAATTTTGGTCATTGAAGATGAATCGGCAATACGAAGGGTGCTGCTGAAAATACTTTCCGAAGAAAGCGATACCTACGAAGTAGAAGAGGCCGAAGATGGCCTGAAAGGTCTCGAGGCCGTCAAAAACAATGATTACGACCTTGTATTGTGCGATATCAAGATGCCAAAAATGGATGGTGTCGAAGTATTGGAGGCCTGTAGAAAAATAAAACCAGAGGTTCCATTTATAATGATTTCGGGCCATGGCGATCTTGATACGGCGGTCAATACCATGCGTTTGGGTGCTTTTGATTATATATCGAAACCCCCCGATCTTAATCGTTTGTTGACTACCGTGCGCAATGCCCTCGACCGTAAAGAATTGATTGTCGAGAACAAGATTCTAAAGAAAAAAGTTGGCAAGAACTACGAAATGGTAGGTGACAGCAAAGCGATCGCCAATATTAAGGAAATGATCGAAAAAGTGGCCCCGACAGATGCCCGTGTTTTGATTACAGGTTCTAATGGAACCGGTAAAGAACTGGTCGCACATTGGATCCACCAGAAGAGCCAACGCAACAAAGCCCCCTTCATTGAAGTGAACTGTGCCGCCATTCCTTCCGAACTAATAGAGAGTGAGCTTTTTGGCCATGTAAAAGGTGCTTTTACCTCAGCGGTGCGTGATAGGGCGGGCAAGTTCGAGGCGGCCAACAAGGGTACGATCTTTTTGGATGAGATAGGAGACATGAGCCTATCTGCCCAAGCCAAAGTTCTAAGGGCGCTACAAGAGAACAAGATTTCAAGGGTAGGTACCGACAAGGATATTAAAGTGGATGTCAGGGTGGTTGCCGCGACGAACAAGAACTTGCAGCAAGAAATAAAAGATGGTAAGTTTCGGGAAGACCTTTATCACCGTTTGGCGGTGATATTGATCAAGGTTCCGGCCTTGAACGACCGAAGGGATGATATTCCGATGTTGATCGACCATTTTGCACAAAAAATAGCTTCAGAACAAGGTATTGCCCCAAAAGTGTTTTCCGATAAGGCCATTGATTTGTTAAAGAGTAATGATTGGACCGGAAATGTCAGGGAACTTCGAAACGTTGTGGAACGACTGATCATTTTGGGAGGAAAAGAGGTTTCAGAAGAAGATGTTAAGTTGTTCGCAAGCAAATAATGGGCCCATTAATTGCAACGTTTTAACTTTTGCAGCGCAGCGACCGTGATTTCCTTGGTTCGAAGATTGTAGTATTTTTTGCCATCCGATAAATTTGGCTTCAAAAGTTCGGTTTCACAGATACCGATTACCCGGGTCGCATAGGCTCTGGCATCCTCGCAATTTACCGTTGTTACTATTTCATTCAATGAAATTTCATAGTACATCAAAGAAACGTCAATTTTGTGGTGTAATAGCTCTTCTTCGCTTATTTTAGAGGGTACCGCCAAATTTGGTGAGTCAGCTGTATTCATAGCAAGAACATTGTCTGGGTATTTGTTTTTGTGAAGACCATGGTTCTCCAACGCTTCAATACTTCCGAAGGTGTTTTTTAGGGCAATTTGCAAATGTTCTTTGGCTTTGCTAAGACTTGACGTTCTAACGGCCTTTTTGAGGTCTTCTTTTCCATAAGAAATTAAGGTATCGGCATCTACGCATCCACATTTGTCAAGATCATTTTTTGTTTTTTCAATGGCATTGAGGGCTTTGTAAGTAAAGAAACGAACCTTGTTAAGGTTGTTCTCGGCAATGGCCTTTTCGGTCTGTGCCTTGGCAAATCCCAAGTTCGAACTGGCATATTCACAGGCGCTGTACGGAGCGAAAGAAGAAAAAAGGCAAAGTGCCAAAAGGCTGGCCCACGAATATAATTTCTTCATAAGATCATAGGTTTTCATAAGTAAAATTTGGGAATCTTACACGGTAAAATTACGCCTAGAAACACATCTAGACCCTATTTTTTCGATGGAACGAAGACCAATGCCTATAAATTGGATAAAGCGGTTTTTAACACGGTTGAACGGTCTTTTTTTTTAACATTATCTGCATTTCAACGATCATTTATTTTATATTCGGAGCATGAAAATGCCAAATATCAATGGGTACAAAGTCCATAATGACATAAAATTGTCAGATTGCCCTACGAGCGATGACCTTGGGGCTACAAAAAAAGAACTAAAGAAGTATTTGGAAACGACTCGCGAAATGCTGGGGAAATTTCAAGACACTTTGTATGCGCATGGCAAATATAGTGTCTTGGTGTGCCTACAAGGTACCGATACGGCGGGTAAAGACAGTTTGATTCGAGAAGTTTTCAAAGATTTTAATGCGCGGGGCGTTGTTGTTCATAGTTTTAAGGTGCCCACAGAGCTAGAATTGAAGCACGATTATATCTGGAGACATTACATTGCGCTGCCCGCAAGGGGCAAATTCGGTGTGTTTAACCGTACTCATTATGAAAATGTTTTGGTAACGCGGGTACATCCGGAATATATATTGGGAGAAAATATCCCAAATATTCGGCAAGTGTCCGATATAGACCAACAGTTTTGGGATGCACGGTTCGAACAGATTAATAATTTTGAAAGGCATATTGCCGCAAATGGTACGATCGTTTTCAAGTTTTTTCTGCACCTTTCAAAAGAAGAACAGCGGCTACGGTTACTGCGAAGATTGGCGTTGCGAAGAAAAAACTGGAAATTCTCGCCGGGCGACTTAAAAGAACGAGAACTTTGGGACAAGTATCAAGAGTGTTACGAAGATGCCATCAATAGAACTTCTAGACCGCACGCGCCTTGGTATGTGGTTCCTGCCGATAACAAGAAGGCGGCCAGGGCCATCGTTGCTTCCATATTGCTCGAAGAGTTAAAAAAATATACCGATATACAAGAACCTGAGCTCGATGATAAGGTCAAAGAGAATCTCGAAATGTATCGAAATCAGCTGGAAAAAGAGGTAAAATGAAAAAAATACTGACACTATTGCTTCTGGCCGCGCTATCGACTTTCGGCCAATCTGAAGATGAATCTCAGATCAAAGCCATTTACGATGCTGCCCTGACCAAAGGAAAGGCTTATGATTGGTTGAATCACTTATCGAATCAGATCGGGGGGAGATTGTCAGGTTCGGTGCAAGCCCAGCAAGCGGTAGACTTTACAAAGGTACAATTGGATTCCCTTGGCTTGGACCGGGTTTGGTTACAACCTGTGCTAGTGCCCAAATGGGTTAGGGGCACGCCAGAATATGCATTTATAGAGACTTCTCCCGGTCTGACGAATACCGTGCCTATTTGTGCCCTTGGTGGCTCGGTCGCCACACCACCGGCGGGAATCAAGGCGAATGTTGTCGAAGTCAAAAAAATTGGGCAGTTAGCCGAATTAGGTCGGTCCAATATCGAAGGAAAAATAGTGTTTTATAACCGCGAGATGGATCCCACTTTGATCAATACTTTTCAGGCCTATTCGGGTTGTGTCGATCAAAGGTATTCAGGGGCCGCTGAAGCAGCTAAATATGGAGCGATTGGTGTTATTGTTCGTTCGATGAACCTTCGGCTCGACGATTACCCACATACGGGTTCAATGTCTTATGGGGAATTGCCCGTGCCAGAAAGAATTCCCGCAGCTGCCATAAGCACCAATGGTGCCGATCTTCTGAGTGCCACCTTGAAGTTGAACCCGGGGATGAAGTTCTATTTCAAACAAAATTGCAAACAGTTGGAAGATGTAGAATCTTATAATGTTGTTGGCGAGATCAAAGGAAGTCGCTTTCCAGATGAAATCATGGTCGTCGGTGGCCATCTCGATTCATGGGACCTTGGCGATGGTGCCCATGACGATGGTGCAGGTTGCGTTCAGAGTATGGATGTTCTGAACCTCTTAAGAATTACAGGCTATCGACCTCAAAGAACCTTACGCGTGGTCTTGTTCATGAACGAAGAGAACGGAATGCGGGGAGGTAACAAATATGCGGCCATAGCCAAGAGTATCAAAGAGCGGCATGTATTTGCCTTGGAAAGCGATGCTGGCGGTTTTTCGCCCCGTGGTTTTTCTTTTGACTGTTCTTCCTCGAATTTTGACCGTATTTTGGGTTGGTCAAAGCTCTTTGAACCGTACGGCGTACATTCATTCAAGAAAGGAGGTAGCGGGGCCGATATCGGTCCGCTGAAGAATGATGAGATCGTTTTGGCGGGCTTGAGACCCGATTCGCAACGGTATTTCGATCATCATCATGCCGAGAACGATACTTTCGAACATGTCAATAAACGGGAATTGCAATTGGGCACCGCGGCGATGGCAAGCCTTGTTTATCTTTTTGACAAGTATGGTATCGTCATAGAATAGTGTTCCTATAGGTAAAAGTGCGTATTATCCATTTTCCATTGGAACTTCAATACCTTTCAACCATTCTGCTAGATGCCTGCTTCTCCTATTTCCAAAAGGTAAATGTAACTTTATTCCCTATCTTTGCCGCTTCATTAAAAAAAGCAAAATGCAAGACGGAATCTACGCAAAATTCAATACTACAAAAGGAGAGATACTTATCAAACTTACCTATGACAAAACGCCCGGAACGGTCGGAAACTTTGTTGCCCTCGCCGAAGGAAATCTGGAGAATAGTGCCAAATCAAAAGGTGAGCCCTATTATAACGGGTTGAAATTCCATAGGGTCATACCTGATTTTATGATTCAAGGGGGGTGTCCTCAAGGAACGGGTATGGGTGACCCAGGGTATAAATTCGACGATGAATTTCATGGTGATCTTAGACATGAAGGCCCAGGCGTCTTGTCGATGGCGAACGCTGGTCCCGGAACCAATGGAAGCCAGTTTTTCATTACGCATGTGGCCACGCCCTGGTTGGATAACAAACATACCGTATTCGGCCATGTCGAAGGGGGTCAAGAAGTTGTCGATGCCATAGAGCAAGGTGATAGTATAGAAAGTCTTGAGATCGTAAGAATAGGCGACGAGGCTCGAAATTGGGAGGCCAAAAAAGCCTTTGAAGATTTCAAAAGTTCAAAAGAAAAGCGTGTGGCCGAAGCAAAGGCCAAACAGGAAGCCGAATTGGAAAAAGTAGCCGCTGGTTTTGACAAGACGAATAGTGGGCTTAGGTACAAAATTGTTCAAAAGGGAAGTGGTCCAAAAGCCCAAAAGGGTCAAATGGTATCCGTGCATTATGAGGGAGCCCTTTTGAGCGGACAGGTTTTCGATTCATCGTATAAAAGGAAGCAACCTATCGAATTTCAACTTGGTGTAGGCCAAGTTATTCAGGGCTGGGATGAAGGTATAGCTCTTCTAAATGTGGGCGACAAGGCTCGTTTCGTGATTCCCTCCGATTTGGGCTATGGGGAGGCTGGTGCAGGAGGGGTGATACCTTCAAATGCAACCTTGCTGTTCGATGTAGAGTTGCTTAAAGCGCAATAAAACCTCACGTAAAAAAGATAAAGGGTCCGTGCGAAAATTTCACACGGGCCCTTTATCTTTTATTTCTCTAAGGCCTAGGCCAGACCTAATGCCAATGAATTAACTTGCCAAATTATCAAATTCCACAGAACTGTACTTTATCAGTGCAATATTGAGCGCTATCAGAATTGCAAAAATTATAAGAAAGGTTATCATGTCTAAGATTTTGGGGTCTACAAGTAGGTGTTAACATAGTGTTTAACGCATATTATTATGTATTATTGTAATTTGGTGTAAGAAAAAAATTACAAAATAAATATTCTAGAACGAAAAGGTGCTTGAAATCGATGGCACGCTTTATATCACTTTTTGCGATTAACGTCTGGCGCGGCCTTTCATATACGGCAATTTGACGTGACGCATGAATCTCTTGAAAGGATGTAATTAATAATCGTCTCGAAAATCAACGCTTAATAAAATTAATATGAGGTTAAGCAAGATTAGAAAAATCAAAATAGTAAAAAAGGAGGTCATAATATTTGCCGATTAAAAACATGGTATTTACGACCGAATAACAAACTTAAGGTCCAAAACCCTACTGAAAACATCAAATACCTTAATTTTCTTACCGCGAATTTTTAGTGCCTTGCAGACTTATCACCAGAAGAATGATATTGATAACGAGAAGTGAGAAAAGAATTCCAAAAAAGGTCAGCATAAAGTATAATGGTTTTCTGGGGAAAACATTTTTAGCGTTGTACTTAAGATAGTGGGGAGTGAAAAAGGTTGCGTTAAAACGGTTCAAAATTACAAAAAGGTATCGTAAAAACTAAGTTTAGATCAAAAATCCATAAAAAAACCCTGACAATTTTGTCAGGGCTATCTTATAAAAAAAGCTTATACCTACCTAGTCAACTACCTTCACATTAACGGCGTTCAATCCTTTTTTACCTTGTTGTAGTTCAAATTCCACTACATCACCTTCTCGAACTTCATCGATCAAGCCAGAAATGTGTACAAAATGATCTTCGTTTGAACCGTCTTCAGTGATAAACCCATATCCTTTGGAATCATTGAAGAACTTAACTGTTCCTTTACTCATAATAATAAAAATTAAAATTAATTAAAGCGCAAAGGTACAGTTATTTAATTTAACCAAAGGACATTTATAAATTTATCTTTGCACGGGCCTAAACTGTTGGATCCGGTGTCATGCGCAGATAAGGCTTTATTTCCTCAACTCCTTTTTTAAATATCTTTTTGGCTTCGGCTGTAGGAATGGCCGGGCTCACGACCACATCTTCCCCGTTTTCCCAATTTGCAGGTGTTGCGACCTTATGATATGCTGTTAGCTGTAACGAATCTATGACCCTTAATAATTCATAGAAATTGCGCCCTGTTGACGCCGGGTAGGTAAGTATTAGCTTGACGGTCTTATCGGGTGCGATTATGAACACCGAACGTACGGTAAGGTTATTGTCCGCATTAGGGTGTATCATATCATAAAGGTCGGAGACCTTTTTGTCCTCATCAGCAATAATAGGAAAGTTCACGGTCGTCTGTTGCACCTCATTAATATCTTTGATCCATTCGTTATGCGAATCGGCACCGTCTACGCTCAATGCAAGCATTTTAACGTTTCGTTTGTCAAACTCGCCTTTGAATTTCGCCGCGGTACCCAATTCGGTCGTGCAGACAGGGGTGAAATCCGCAGGATGCGAAAATAAGATACCCCAACCATCGCCCAGATAGTCATAAAAATTTATGGGCCCCATTGAACTGTTCGCCGTAAAATCAGGGGCTTTGTCACCCAATCGTATTGTTGCCATTTTAAAAGTTTTTGTGATGAATAATTAATATCCTACAAATTTAGTAGATTATTATTGACTGTCTTTTTTTTACCGTTAAAAATGTATTAAATTTTACCTTTGATTATAGCCAATATAAAATGGGAGCCTGTATTCGAAGTATTCCTGATTTTACGTCTCGACTTGTTTTTCTTTTCTATTTTTAAGGCATGGAAAATATAGCACTTGATAAGCTTCGCTATCCTATAGGAAGGTTTGAGCCGCCTCGATCAATAACGGGGGAAATGGTCCAAGAATGGATACAGGTTTTGGAAGATTTACCCAATAAGTTGCACAATTTGGTGAAAAATCTTTCCGAAGAACAATTGAATACCCCTTATCGTCCGGGCGGTTGGACGGTTCGGCAAGTCGTGCATCACATGGCAGACAGCCATCACCATAGTTATACGCGTTTTAAATGGTCACTGACCGAAGATAATCCGTTGATAAAGGCATATCAAGAAAAAGATTGGGCCGACTTGTTCGATACCAAAACAGCGCCTATCGAACTTTCGCTTGATTATCTAAAAGCACTTCATGCCAAGATGGTTTTTCTGTTGAGGGGCCTCTCGAACAATGACCTGCAAAAATCGTATAGACACCCTGAAGACCGTTCGAGGGTGACGGTCGAGGAGAATATTGGAAAATATGCCTGGCACAGTCGACATCATTGTGCCCATATCGAGGCACTTCTCAAAACAAAGGGCTGGGCGTGATATGGGACTATGGCTTTTCGCCGCCTTCGGGGCCATAGAAAATCACCCAAGTTGAAAAGTCATCGGTAAAGTTCTCAAAGCGATGTTCAACTCCCGCAGGTACAAAAAGAAAATCACCAGGAGAAAAATGGGTTCTGACATCACCGTTTAAAAACTCACCGCTTCCTGAAATAATAACATAGGCCTCATCGCGCGTATGGGGTTGCTGCAAGTCGATTTTTTCTGGTTTGTATACTTCTACCGAAAGTGTTCCATGTTCGAAAACCGATAGAAATGGTGAACTTTCTCCAGCAAGCTTTTTCAAGGCCTCTTTTTTATCTATTTTCATTACTGATTCTTTATGCCCATTTGATATTACAACCGATACTTGGTTTTTGATTCGGGTCTATTTCATCTCCCGCAAGTAGTGCATCCATGGCATTTCGAAGATCGGTTCCTGTTACAGGAATTCCGTTTCCGGGTCTTGAATCATCCAATTGTCCTCGATACACAAGTTTTAACCGCGAATCGAACAAATAAAAATCGGGCGTACAGGCCGCATCATATTTTTTTGCAATTTCTTGGTCGGCATCGAAGAGATAGGGAAATCCATAACTTTCCTTTTCGGCAACTTGTCTCATTAGATCAGGTGCGTCTTGAGGATAATTTATGATATCGTTGCTCGAAATTGCAATAAAGTTGATACCTGTGGACCGGTATTCGCGGGCCATTTGAGAAATCTCGGGGTTCACATGCTTTACAAAGGGGCAATGATTGCAGATAAACATGATAACCGTCCCCTTATTTCCCTTTAATGATTGAAGCGAACTAAACTCGTCGGTTACTGTATCCAATAGATTAAAATCGGGCGCGATCGTTCCTAAGAGAAGCATGTTACTGGGCGTTCTTGCCATTTAAATCGATTTAAAAGACTTTAAAGTTAAGGTATTTGTCAAATTAATTTGTGAGGCCGCCAATTTCTAATGCCATGATTTACCAAAAAGCTTCGAATTATTTATATTCGATTGTTATATATTGCAGATGTTCTTCATAGGGGCGCCATGAAATCTCACTTATGCGCACTATGAACGACCATGAAATCATTTTGCTTTTTGACCGATACCATTCTCGATAACGTTCGTATTAATTTTGACACCGGATCTTTGTGGTTGATGAACACGGCCTTGGCCTTGGTCATGTTCGGTGTTGCCTTGGAAATTTCAAAAGCCGACTTTAAAAGATTGTTCGAAAACCCTAAGTCTATTTTTGTGGGTGTGGGCAGTCAATTCGTTCTATTGCCAATGATCACCTTTGTTATGGTCTGGCTTATTGATCCCTTGCCAAGTATTGCATTGGGCATGTTTATGGTGGCCGCATGTCCGGGAGGCAATGTATCGAACTTTATCGCCCATGCGGCCAGAGGCAATTCAGCGCTTTCGGTCAGCCTTACTGCGATAGCGACCTTGTTGGCTGTGGTTATGACGCCCTTGAATCTACAATTATGGGGGTCATTGTACGAACCGACGGCCCTACTATTAAAAGAGGTCGACATTTCGCCTTTCGAAATGATCAAATTGGTTTTCTTATTGTTGGGACTACCTCTAATATCAGGAATGCTGGTAAATCATGTTATGCCGATTCTGGCTTCAAAAATGGCAAGGGTGTTGAAGGTGGTTTCCATACTGTTCTTTATTTCTCTAGTGTTTTTGGCCCTATATAACAATCGTGAAATTTTTTCAGAGTATGTATTTTATGTTTTTTGGATCGTTTTGACCCACAACCTTGTAGCGTTCACTACGGGTTTCTCGTTGGCAACGTTTTTGAAATTGCCGAAAACTGATGTTCGATCCATTACCATAGAGACAGGTATTCAAAATTCGGGATTGGGACTTTTGCTCATCTTTACATTTTTTGATGGCTTGGGTGGCATGGCCTTGTTGGCTGCCTTTTGGGGTATTTGGCATTTGGTATCAGGCTTGATTTTGGCGGGCTTTTGGGGATATAGACCGATAACCAAAGAAAAACTGGTTTGAAGAAATTAGGATACAATCTGGTCAAGATATGGATAAGAACTAGCCTTCATCTTTTCTTTGGAAAGATAAAAGTTTCAGGGTTGGGGCATGTGCCGAAAGACAGACCCGTACTTTTTCTTCCCAATCATCAAAGTGCCCTTCTGGATGTACTTTTGATAGCGGTCGATTGTAATAGAAAACCCTATTTTTTGACGCGTTCCGATATATTCAAAAGCAAGGTCTTGATCGCGGTCTTCGATTTCTTTCAGATGATTCCGATATATCGTATTCGCGATGGCCGCGACTCGCTAAAGAACAATAATGTCATTTTTGAAAGGTGTGCAGAACTTTTGGGTCAGGGCGAGGCGATTCTTATGTTTCCCGAAGCGAACCACAATCTAAGACGTAGGGTGCGACCTTTGAGCAAAGGCTTTACCCGCATTTTATTCGCAGCTTTGGAGAAGCATCCCGACTTGGATATTCGATTGGTTCCGGTCGGGTTGAATTACCGGAACGCCGAGATTTTTTCCGATCGGGTCGCAATTTATTTTGGGGAGAATATCGCACTTCAAGATATACTCCTTGAGAACGATATTCCCGGGTCGACACAAAAAATCAAGGATACGGTCACCACGGCCCTAAAAGGTTTGACGACCCATATTGAAGATGATTCGGACTACGAAAACATTATATCTTGGCTTGATGCCCAGGGGGTCGACTATTTGAACCCCCAAGAAGTCAATAGCACTATCTCGACGTATGGCGGCAATGATTTACGGTCAAAAAATGGTTCAAAACCTACGTATGTCCGCAATATTTTAAAGGGAGTTTTTGTACTTTTCAATTTTCCCGTGGTTTTGTCTTGGCGCCTTCTGGTCAAGCCAAAAGTTTGGGAACCCGAGTTTATGGGTACTTTACGATTTGCATTTGCTTTGGTCATCTATCCGATATACTATATCGGCATGTTCATTCTTCTGACCGCCATATCAAATGCTGTATTGGCCCTTGCTGTAGTAACAAGTCTGTTTTTTTTCAACTGGATTTATACCAGAATCGGATAACGCTCCATAGACCAGAGGCTAAAAAATGTTACCTACATCATTTCTCCAAAGAAAATCGCGTTCATCAATAATTTGTTCGTGCCATACCAAAAAGCACGAAAATTGGTATTGTCGGTAAACACGATTACCCGGCCCTTACCAAGCCTTTTGGCGACGAATGGGACCGAATTTTTGATGAGCTGGGCATTTTCTTCAGAGATATAACCACTCATTAACGGATCAGAGGTGTATTGGATCGGGTTGTTGTAACTCTGCTTATCAGGGGCAATATAAACGTTGGAATTACGGAACAGGGCAAGCCTATCGTTTTTATACCCATAGTTAATGGGGTGGGAAAGATCCAATTTGGCCTCAAAAATAGCCCCGCCGGTTACCTGTGCACCACTATATGCGCCCTTTTGGTCGAAAGAAATATTTTTGGCTACCCTAGTCGTATCTTTTTTGAACTTGAGGCTTAAGAATTCGTTCTTGTCAAGCCATTCGGCCACGTTGGTGTATCCGATCAAAGTGCCACCTTCTTCGACCCATTCCTTTAATTTGTCGGCATTCTTCTTGCTCAGGGCCGAACCCCAAGTTCGAGGTAGTATAATATCGGTGTACGAACTTAGATCTACACCGCTGAAATACTCGGTATCCAATTTGGTCAGTTTCATAGCGTATCGAGTATCGAACAAATGCCAGATTTCTCCCGCATCATAAGAACGGACCCCGCCACCGACCAAAATCGCGACCTTTTGCTTTTTAATTGGGTCGAAGTCATTACTGCCCAAATCGATGCCCTTGGTCAAACCTGTGCCTACGGCGGTTATCTTTAGATGACTCTCTTTTGCCACTTCGGATAAAAAGGAATGAAGTTGCGAAGCATCCAATAACTGATTTTGAACGGGAATCATTATGGTGCCGTAACCATAATCATTGCCTTCTAAAGAAAAAGGAGACTTGGCGACCTTGGCGCGAATACCTTTGTTCACGATTTTATTCAATGCCTTGGGCGTATAATACTCGTTCCACTCGAATAGATAAGCATAATTACTTTGTCTGTCAACATCGCCAGATAGGGCTGACAGCTCTTGAATCTCTGAGCCCATATTCGATGACGAGCCCAATTCGGTATAATCCATATTGAAGGCCAAAGGAAAAGTCCATGCCGAAATATCGTAAAAAAGGCTGTCGGTAAAAGTGGTTCGCTTTTCGAACATGGCCTTGATCAACCTCGGGTTCTTTTGGGCCATGGGCACCACATAGGCATTTCCTTTTTTATATGATTTGCCACCAATCGAAGCATCATTGGAAAGTTCATGTACCTTTATTTTATGGCGTTTGAGAATCTCGGCGAGGTGCCATGCCTTGGCGGCATCTTTACTGTCGCCAAAAACGATGGCCTTGGTTTTGGCTTTTGTGGATTCGGAACGCATTGCTGAATAAAAATCGCGTTGGTACGATAGGATTTTTGCCCGCATATTTTGGGCGGCCTCGATGGTCGACAGGGCCGTGGTGAACTGATTTCTTATCGTAAAGGGAAAGGTAAGGGTGCCATTTTCACTTTCTTGAATATGCCCTCGTGAGCTTCCTTGTTCGAATAGAATACCTATGCTTCCGTTGACATCGGGAAAAGTGGAACCTTTTCCATAATAATAATCGTCGTAGTTTTCTTCTGAATAATATAGCGACCCTATTTTGTCCAATGCCTTTGCGTGGTAGGTGCCGATTTCGGCGGTCAGCTCCTGGTTTATTTTCGGGGTCAATGGGTGCACCCGTGTGGGTTCGCCCGGTTGAAAAAAGAAGGTGGAGTTCGTTCCCATTTCATGATGGTCGGTAAGAATGTTGGGCAACCACTTGTGAAACGTTTCAATACGCGCACGACTTTCAGGAAGCTGCACTGGCAACCAATCTCGGTTCATATCGAACCAATAGTGGTTGGTGCGCCCTCCGGGCCATACCTCGTGATACTCTCTTTCGTTCGTGTCAGAATTTAGATTGATACTTTTGTTGGTATTTGCCCAATAGGCGAATCGCTGCAGTCCGTCGGGGTTAAATGATGGATCCATCAAAATGACCAGATCGTTCAACATCGATTCGATCTCGGGCCCTTGTGCCGCCGCAAGATAATAGGCATAGGCGAGTCCGGCATTGGCTCCGCTCGGCTCGTTGCCGTGGATCGAAAAACCCTGATAGACCACTATGGGCATATCTTCGACCGAAAGCGAGCCAGCTCCGCTTTCGGTAAGGGCGATATGTTCTTGTCTTATTTTATCAATGTTCTGATGGTTTTTTGGGGAAGTTACGGTCAACAGAAGAATTGGTCTTCCCTCGAAAGTCGATCCGCGATTTTCAATGGAAATACGATCGCTCGCTTTTGCCAAGGTCTGCATATAGAACATAAGCTTATCGTGTGTTACGTGCCATTCGCCCACTTCATGACCGATAATTTCCTTAGGGGTGGGAATCGACTCGTCATATGCTATGTTCTGCGGTAAATAATAATTGAGGTCCAAAGTTTCTTGGGCCAAGCTAGATTGTAGGAAGCCAATGGCAAAAAGGAGGATAAAATTTTTCATAAGTCTTTAAATCTAAAAAAAACGACCCTGTCAAAAGGGCCGTAAGTTATTTATCGATAAGTTCATTACCTATATGTCGTCAAAGTCGACATCGGTAAAGTTTTCTGTTGATTTCATTTCCCCATTTTCCAAAGGGGCCTCTATACTATCTTCTTTTTTAAAATTTTTTTGATGTATTTCGGAGATTACTTCGCTTCCTTTTTCATCGATTATATAATCCATCATTTCTTCGACATGCTCTCTAAAAGCACTAAAATCCTCTTTATAGAGATAGATTTTATGCTTTTTATAGTGAAAGGAACCATCATCGTGGGTAAATTTTTTGCTTTCGGTAATGGTAAGATAATAATCACCGGCCTTTGTGCTTCTTACGTCGAAGAAATATGTTCTTCTTCCCGCCCTTAAAACTTTCGAATAAATCTCTTCTTGATCCATTAAATCTCTATCGCCCATTTTGTGTTGTATATGGTTCCTAACGGTGAGGAATTATTCTATCAAAAATGAAAAAAAAATGCTTATGGAGCAACAATTTTTCAGTTTTCTTTCTCCGAAAGCTGATTGCGATAAAGTTCACTGTAATAACCATCTACATCGTTCAGTTCTTCATGTGTGCCCTCTTGAAGCAATTTTCCGTCATCAAGTATCAGGATCTTATCGGCATTTTTGGCCGAAGAGACCCTATGGCTGACGATAAGCGTCGTACGATTTTTTGAGGCCTTTTTAAGATTGTTCAAAATTTCTTCCTCGGTCTCGGTATCCACCGCAGAAAGGCAATCATCGAATAGGTAGACCTGGGGCTCTTTTATCAAGGCCCTTGCGATCGAGACCCGCTGTTTTTGTCCGCCGCTCAAGGTGATTCCCCTTTCGCCCAAAACCGTATCGTACTGTTTCGAAAAGCCCATAATATTTTCATGGACCACGGCGTTTTTGGCGGCTTCAATTACTTCAGATTCACTGGCGTTTTCTTTGCCGAACTTAATGTTGTTCTTGATCGAATCGGAAAACAGAAAGGCATCTTGCGGTACGGCACCTATATTGCCCCGAAGACTTTCAAGGTTTAATTCTTTAATGGGCACATCGTCTACTAGAATTTCTCCTGAATCGACGTCATAAAGCCTTGCCGTCAAGTCAAGTATCGTGGATTTTCCTGCTCCGGTCTTACCTAAAATGGCCACGGTTTCACCCTCGTTGACGACAAAGGAAATGTTTTTCAGTGCAGTGATATTGGTATCATTATATGTGAACGACACGTTTTTGAACTCGATCTTGCCCTTGATCGGAGTCGTTTCGGCAACATTATTGGTAATCGAAGGTTTTTCCTTTAGAAATTCGTTGATCCTTTTCTGTGATGCTTCCGCCCGCTGTACTATCGATGTGAGCCATCCGACAATGGCCACTGGCCATGTCAACATGTTTACATAGAGTATAAATTCAGCAATGACACCGACAGAGGCTATTTCGCCATTTAGATACTGTCTTCCCCCGATATAGATAACAAAAATATTGCTGATCCCTATCATCAGTACCATCAGCGGAAAGAACCAGGCGTTTACCTTGGCAAGATCCATACTCCTGTTCTTTCCTTCTAGGGCAAGCACACCGACCTCAGAATTGATCCGTGGTTCCAAGGCATAGGCCTTGATTACCGAAACCCCTGAAAAGGTCTCTTGTGTAAATGTCGAAAGGGTCGATAAAAATTCTTGCACTTTTGTACTGCGCCGGTGAATGATCCGGCTTATTTGATAGATTAGTACCGAAAGAATCGGCAATGGAATCAAGGCGTAGGCGGCCAACTTAGGCGCGGTAAAGAACATGATGGGGATGATACAGGCAAATAGGGTGATCGTATTGATACCGTACATTAATGCTGGGCCGGCATACATGCGCACTTGGCCGACATCTTCGCTGATACGGTTCATCAAATCGCCCGTTCTGTTCTTCTTGTAAAAATCAAGGCTCAAGAATTGATAATGATCGAAAACCTCGTTCTTGAGGTCGTACTCGATATATCTCGAAACATTGATTATGGTCTGGCGCATAAGAAAGGTGAAGAAACCAGACAGCAAAGCCGCCCCCACTATTATCAAAATATACTGAAGTAGTTGTTCCCTCGCCAAGGATTCAGCGATTTTTCCGCCCATAAAATTTTCGACAACACTTATCGATTTATTCACGTATGAGGGCATAACAAGGGTAAAAACGCGTGCGATGATGGTTATTACTATGCCCATCAACAATTTGAACCAATATTTTTTGAAATACTTATTGACGTGTTTTAGTTCTTTCATACCCTATATTTGGCCAATGTGGTTCGAAGCGTTTTCGCAAATGCCAAAGATAATGGTTTGGGGCAAAAGCAAATGTTATAAAATATATAACATAAATGATAGGTTCTGGTTCTGTTTAGAAAATAGATTGTTATTTTTGCCTTGAAAAACATGGCCATACCTAAAAGTTCTTTAACATGCTTACCAGAAGGCATATTCGTGTAAAGGTTATGCAATGCATATACGCCTTGGCCCAGTCAAAGGAAGGTTCTTTGGAGACCCAGGAAAGGTTCTTGAGATCGAGCATCGAGAATATGTATACCCTATATTTATTGCTCTTGAGCCTTTTGATCGAAGTGCAAAGACTGGCCAAGGAACAGATACAACTTTCGTCGAACAAATATCTAAAGAACACCTCGGACGATTATCCCGATAAGGAAAAGTTCGTCAACAATGCGTTGCTACAGCAGTTGGCGACCAACATTAAATTGAATTCCGAGCTAGAACGAAGAAAGTTGAAAGACTGGTATCTCAACGATGAGTATGTTCGACTTATCTACAAGGAGGTAGTCGAGAGCGATCTATATCTCGATTATATGCATCGAATCGGCAGTTCTTATGACGAAGATCGAATGCTTATCATTGATCTATACAGGGAGGTCATTGCGCCCAACGAAAAAATATACGATTATTTCGAAGACACCCAGCTGACTTGGGTAGACGATATTCCCATTGTGAACACCTATATCATCAAACTTTTAAAAAAGGTAAGGCAAAGTCAAAATGAGGCCTTCTTTTTACCAAGATTGTTGAAGGACGATGATGATATGGATTTTGCAAAAAAACTGCTCACCAAGACCTTATTGCACGATGCCATGTTGGAAAAGGAAATAGAGGGAAAAACACCAAACTGGGATAAGGACCGAATTGCCGATATTGATTCCATTTTACTGAAAATGGCAATATGCGAGCTTCTTAATTTTTCTTCGATACCCGAAAAGGTCACTATTAATGAGTTTCTTGAGATTGCCAAAGAATATTCCACTCCGAAGAGCAGCATATTCATAAACGGAGTGCTCGATAAATTGGTCAAGGAATATCGAAAAGAAGGAAAGTTGAAAAAAATGGGTAGGGGTCTTTTGTGACCAAATTGATGGATCTACGGCTTTGCAATGACCTGAAAGATAAGCAGAATCAGGGGCGATCGATGAACTACATGGGCAGAAAATTGGTTGTAAATAGACTACAAGCTCAATTTTTACGTTAGTAACCAATAATTCTTTAGTTTTGCAACAAATAAAAATTTCTAAAATGAAAAGAGCAATTTTATCATTGGGTGTTTTATCCCTTTTGGCGTTTACTTCTTGTAAAGAAAACGCAAGCAGCAAGATCAAGACGGGCAACGTGGCAGTGGCCGCTGAGCGTGACGAGGCAGCGAAACAACTTCCTGTAATGGAATTCGAAAAATCGGAACATGATTTCGGTACCATAGAACAAGGCACTCCGCAAGAGACCATATTCACTTTTACGAATACGGGCAATGCACCTTTGATCATTACCGATGCCAAAAGTACCTGTGGTTGTACCGTACCTAAAAAACCGGAGGCCCCTATCGCCCCAGGTGAAAAAGGCGAGCTTTTGGTGCGTTTTAATGGTTCGGGCCAAAATCAGGTTACCAAAACTATTACCGTAACGGCCAATACCGAAAAGGGACAAGAACTATTGAGGATCAAGGCATTCGTAAACCCTAAGGGTGCGACACCTACAGGTCCGGTAGCACAATAAAATAGAACAAACGAGAACACAGTATGGAAGGATTGGGGCAGTTTCTGCCGATGATATTGATTTTTGTGGTGGCCTATCTATTCATGATACGCCCGCAAATGAAACGGCAAAAAGATGAAAAAAAATTCGCCTCAGAGTTGAAGCGTGGAGATCGCATTATTACCAAAAGCGGCCTTCATGGCAAGATTCTTGAATTGAATGACAGCGATTTTTCATGCGTCATCGAAACAATGGCCGGTAAGTTGAAATTTGATCGTACGGCCATTTCTATGGAGCTGAGCAAAAAATTAAATGCTCCGGCAAAAAAATAAATAGGTCATAATGAATAAAAAAAGCGGCGACCATCTTAAGGTCGCCGCTTTTTTTTGCTCCAAAATCAGTATATTGAACGGTTCTTAAAATTTGCGACCATGTATACCGATAGACGAAATTTCATCAAAAAAAGCTCACTTGCCGCGACGGGAGTAACGGCTTCTTTTCTATTTCCGATAGAACTTTTAGGCAAGATTCGTAAAAAGGTCGGGCCGAACGATCGGATCAACGTAGGTTTGATAGGTTGCAATGGCATGGGTTTTTCCGATTTAAGTTCGATGCTCAAAATTAGCGAGGTCGATATAATTGGCCTTTGCGATGTCGATGAAAGCGTATTGAAGAAACGTACGGCAGACCTCGAAAAGGCTGGAATAAAAAAGCCGACATGGTACAAAGACTATCGAAAACTGCTCGAAAATAAAGATATCGATGTCGTGATAATCGGCACCCCTGACCATTGGCACTGCTTAATGTTGACCGACGCCTTGCAGGCTGGTAAGGATGTATATTGTGAAAAGCCGATCGCCAATTCGATACAAGAGGCCGACATTATGCTCAATTATGTCGGAGCCAGTGATAGAATGGTGCAAATTGGACAATGGCAGCGAAGCCAGCCCCATTTTGTCGATGCCATCGACTTTGTACATTCCGGTAAACTTGGCAATATCAGGTTGGCAAAGGCTTGGGCCTATCAAGGCTGGATGAAACCTGTGCCCATAATCGAAGACTCGGCCGTACCGGAAGGTGTTGATTATAATATGTGGTTAGGACCGGCAGCACTGCGGCCCTTTAACCAGAATCGCTTTCACTTTAATTTTAGATGGTTCTGGGATTACGCCGGAGGATTAATGACCGATTGGGGCGTTCATTTAATTGATTATGCGCTATATGGCATGAAGGCCGGAAGACCGAAATCGGTGATGGCACTTGGTGGGAAATTCGCCTATCCGGATGATGCTTCCGAAACGCCCGATACCCTTCAGACCGTTTTTGAGTACGACGATTTTTCCATTTTATGGGAACACGCAACGGGAATAGACGGCGGAAACTATGGACGAAACCACGGAATAGCCTTCATCGGAAATCTCGGTACCTTGGTGCTGGACCGTAGTGGATGGGAGATCATTCCCGAAAAAGAATTTCAAGGTTGGGGAAAGGAGGGCATTCCGAAAATAGAAGCACAAGCGCATGATACCGGCGGTGTCAGTGGATTGGACCTTCATACGAAAAATTTTATTGAAGCTGTAAAAAATCGAGACGCTTCAAAGCTTACGGCACCTATAAAAGTGGGCTATGATGCCGCTTTGGTCTCGCATATGGGCAATGTAGCCTTCAAAACGGGCAATCGCATCTATTGGGATGCGGCCGCCAACAAATTCAAGGAAGAAGCCGCCAACGAGTTTACAAAGGCGACCTATCACAACGGTTGGAAGCTACCGATGCTTTGAACGGTTATCGATACTTGTCATTAAGGCCCTTGCCTTTTTTTATGATGGGAATAATCTTATCCAACCTTTTTATTTTGGTTTTTTCTTGTTTGGCGTCTGCGATGTACTCGGCATATTCGGTCTGTTTATAAGGTGATAGCTTTTTGAAAATATCTTCGGCCGAATTTTTTTTCAAGGCATCCATCAATAGTTGTGGAACGATGACAGCTTTTCTTTTTTTCTTTTGGGCAGGGGCCAAAACCAGACCTTTCTTTTGATTTTCCAAGGCTTCCCGAATATAGTACAGTACCCCTTTTTCGTCGATTTCATCCAAAGATGTAAAATGCCAATGTCTCATGGTCAAGGTCTTACCTTTTTGCACGTTTACGAGTACGTTTTTCGGATCTTTTAAAAACATTCCATTGAAAAAACCGATTCCGAAATGATTTTTGAACCTAGCTATCCAGAATACATTTTTTCCATCGATTGCATATACCGGGGCTTGCCATTTGAAAGTTTCCTCTGCATTGGCCTTTAATGCCAAATCGCGCAAAACATTTATCCCTTCCTTAAAATGATGGGCAGTCTCATAATACGCCTCCACTTTTTCTAAAATATCCATACCGGCTATTCTTTGCTTGCCGTAAGTTCGCAAATTTTGACGATAACCTCAACGGCCTTAAGCATACTTTCGACCGGTATATATTCATACTTTCCATGAAAATTATGTCCGCCTGCAAAAATATTCGGGCAAGGCAATCCCATAAAGCTCAACTGCGAGCCGTCAGTTCCTCCACGTATCGGCTTTATTATCGGTGTGACACCAACCGCTTCCATGGCAGCTTTGGCGATCTCAACGATATGAAAAACGGGTTCGACCTTTTCGCGCATATTGTAGTACTGGTCTTTTAGTTCGAGGGTAATTTGTTTTCCATGTTTTTCGTTCAATGATTCCGCCGTTTTTTGCAATAATCGCTTTCTTCTTTCGAACTGGTTCCTGTCATGATCTCGAATTATAAGTTCGAGCTCGGCATGTTCAATTTCACCTTGAATATGGTGCACATGAAAAAAACCTTCTCTTTTGCTAGTATTTTGAGGTGTTTCCTCATGGGGTAAGGCTTTCATAAACTCGTGCGCAAGACTTATGGCATTGATCATTTTGTTTTTGGCATATCCGGGGTGTACGCTTTTTCCCTTAATGACGATTTTCGCACTTGCGGCATTGAAATTCTCGTATTCAAGCTCTCCGATTTGACTGCCGTCAACGGTATAGGCCCAATCGGCACCAAATTTTTCAACATCGAAACGATGTGCGCCACGACCGATTTCCTCGTCAGGGGTAAAACCTACTTTTATCTCGCCATGTTCGATTTCGGGATGTTGGATCAAATATTCCATCGCCGTAACGATTTCGGCGATACCCGCTTTATCATCTGCGCCCAAAAGGGTTGTGCCGTCTGTGGTTATCAGGGTCTGCCCTTTGTAGAAAAGCAAATCTTCGAAATAATCGGGTGAGAGAACGATATTATCTGCGGCATTCAGAACGATATCACCTCCATCGTAATTTTCTATGATCCTCGGGTTAACGTTAGTTCCAGAAAAGTCGGGCGATGTATCGAAGTGAGAGATAAATCCGATGGTCGGTATTTTTTTGTCGACATTGCCCGGTAAAGTTGCCATAATGTAGGCATTGTCGTCGATAGAGACATTTTTCATGCCTATTTCTTGCAGTTCTTCGGCAAGTTTTTGTGCCAAGACCCATTGCTTTTCAGTACTGGGGGTGCTGTCAGAGGTTGGGTCACTTTGCGTATCAATGGTTGCGTACCCGATAAATCGGTCGATTATGTGCTGCATTTATATAATTTTTGAGTAAAAATACTGTTTATACTAGAGCAAATACAAGTTGTAACCGTATGTATTCCAAAGCCATTCTTACATTAGTGGTAACTTTCTTCTTGTTTTTTTCGGCCAGTGCCCAAAGTTGTACTTTGGACATCGGCGGAAAGAACATCGACCTTATTGTAAAGGTTTTTCAGTTAAATGAAAAACAAGTAACTGCAATGGAGGAAATAAGGGCTGAACTTGAAGTGACGTCCAAGGCCATAAAAGATGATATTCAAAAACTTTTTGATCAGCACCCACAGAGTTCACCCGAGCAGTTGACCACTTTGGCCGAAAAATACAAAATGCTCCAACAAAAATTGATCGACGCCTCATATGAAAGCGATAAGAAGTTGCTCGTGATGTTCAACGAAAGGCAATATGAACGCTATCTAAGTCTTTGTGTCGAGGCTTTGTTAGACCCCATTCGCGTGGATCCGGTTCAAATGGGAGATGCCGTGGACCCAAAATGATGTTAACCTTCGGGTGTTGATAAAAACGGTTGGTATAGGGAAAATACAAGGCTTTTGTTTGTATTTTTACCAAAATCCTCCCGCGTTTTATGTACAAAATTATCGTTCGGCCCTTACTTTTTCTACTTGATCCGGAAAGGGTTCATCATCTTACATTTTCACTCATTCGATTGTTTTCGAATATCGGATTTTCTCGAATTTTCAGGTCGATTTTTGTAATCGAGGACAAAAGGTTGGAGCGTGAGGTTTTTGGTCTGAAGTTCAAAAATCCCGTTGGTCTTGCGGCTGGCTTCGATAAGGATGCCAAATTGTACCAAGAGCTTTCAAATTTTGGGTTCGGATTTATCGAAATCGGTACCTTGACGCCCAAAGCCCAGGCAGGCAATCCAAAAAAAAGACTATTTCGATTAAAGGTAGACAAGGCCATAATAAACCGTATGGGTTTCAACAATCAAGGGGTTTTCGATGCGGTTGAACGTCTAAAGACGAACAAAAATGTGATGATAGGGGGTAATATCGGAAAGAACAAGGTTACCCCGAACGACAATGCCATTAAAGATTATCTAATCTGTTTTGATGCACTTTTCAAATATGTGGATTACTTCGTTGTCAATGTGAGCTCGCCAAATACCCCCGGTCTTAGGGAACTGCAAGATAAAGAGCCTTTGACGGCCTTATTGAAAGAGCTCAAAAAGGAAAATGAAAAATACGCGGCTAAAGCTTCGAACGGTCTAGAAAAGCCTATCCTGTTAAAAATTGCACCTGACCTGACCGAAGCCCAGTTGATCGATATTATCGAGATCGTAAAGACGACCGGAATAGACGGCGTTATCGCGACAAATACGACGATCGAACGCAAAGATTTGAAATCTGACCTTGTAGATGCCGAAGAAAAAGGTGGGCTCAGCGGAAAACCATTGACGGAGCGAAGTACCGAAGTTATTCGGTTTTTAGCTGAAAATAGCAATAAGGCCTTTCCGATTATCGGGGTAGGAGGCATACATTCACCCCAAGATGCTTTGGACAAACTAAATGCCGGTGCCGATCTCGTTCAGCTCTATACCGGATTTATTTACGAAGGGCCGAGCCTCGTCAAAAGAATCAATAAAGCTATCTTAAATATGTAGTGGGTTGTTCGGACATTAAATATTTACCATCAACCATCAACCATCAACTATTTCGTCCAATAATCGACAACCGTAACATCGTCAAGGTGCGGTCCCAATACTTCGCCAAAAGCCTTATGCGCCGGGTGGGGTAGATAAACGGCACGATCTTCCTCTGATTTAAAAGTTAAAAAGAAGCAATGGGTAAGGCCTTTGTTCAAGCCTTCGGGACTATTGTTCGTCCCCCATTCGTATCCGGCAATTTCGGGTATTTTCGAGGGTAGGGCAGAAAATGCCTCTTCGACTTTTTTGATATCATCCTTAGACGTTCCATCCTTGAATTTGAACAGAACCACGTGCCTCAAAACACTATCGCCTACCAGAGTTTTTTCCATAGCTATCTTTTTGTTTTCTTTTACTTCCTTTTTTGATGTAAATCCACATGCCAAGATACCTAGAAACAATAGCAGGGTAAAACCGTAATTTTTCATTTCATATTGATTTAAGTCGAAAGATATAAAAAATAGATGTCATTGAATTTGTATTTTACGGTCAATTAATGGGTTCAATATCTGAGTATGGATTTTGAAGTTTTAGTAGGCTTTATGTTGGCCACGGCGGCTTTGGCATTTTCGCCCGGACCGGACAATATTTATGTGCTCATGCAGAGCATGGTCAATGGCAAAAAATATGGTTTGGCCACGGTTGCGGGGCTTATTTCGGGTTGTCTGGTACATACTTCGTTCTTGGCCTTCGGTGTTTCGGCCGTAATCAAACGGAGCGATACGCTTTTTTTTACGATTAAACTATTTGGGGCGATATATCTCATTTATTTGGCGTATCGGGTTTTCAAAAGTAATGGCGATATTCGATTACAGAATAATGGGGTGCCCCAAAAAAGCCTTCTACAGTTGTTCAGGCAAGGTTTCATTATGAACGTCCTGAATCCTAAAGTCGCTATTTTCTTCTTGGCCTTTTTCCCCGGATTTTTATTCAGTGATACGATAAATACGGTTGTTCAATTCTTCGTTCTCGGATTTTTGTTCATGTTGGTGTCCTTTATTGTTTTTGCCCTAATCGCGATCCTGGCAGGTTATATTTCCGATTTTATCAAAGAAAACTCAAATGTAGGGTTCTATCTGAAATGGCTGCAAATTTTGGTATTCGTTGGTATTGCTGTCTACATATTGATATCGGATAAATAGTGCTAATTTTGATTAATCCATTGGTGGTCTATGTCCGAAAAAGTTAAAATAATCGAATGCCCCCGTGATGCGATGCAAGGAATCAAGACCTTCATCCCGACCGAGGCCAAGGCCAAATACCTGCAATCGTTATTGGGGTGCGGTTTTGATACGATTGATATTGGCAGTTTCGTGTCACCCAGAGCCATACCGCAAATGGCCGATACGGCAAAGGTTTTGAACCAACTTGATTTCACGGAAACAAGCAGCAAGTTTTCCGTAATTGTTGCCAATGTAAGAGGTGCCCAAGATGCTGTCGAGCATGAACAGATCGATTATTTGGGATTTCCATTTTCGATTTCGGAAAATTTTCAAATGCGCAATACCCATAAGACCATTGCGCAATCGGTAGCTACCTTGCAAGAAATATTCAACATTGCCGACGCGGCCAATAAGGAAGTCGTCACTTATATTTCCATGGGATTCGGAAATCCGTACGGTGACCCTTGGAATGTCGAAATCGTAGGGGAGTGGACAGAGAAACTTACTGCCATGGGTGCCCGAATCCTATCCTTGTCCGACACAATCGGTTCTTCTACGCCCGATATCATCGACTACCTTTTCTCAAACTTGATTCCCAAATATCCACAGGTAGAGTTTGGGGCCCATTTGCATACCACTCCTTCCAAATGGAAAGAAAAAGTTGATGCCGCATATAGATCGGGTTGCAGAAGATTCGATGGGGCCATTCAAGGTTTTGGCGGTTGCCCCATGGCCAAGGACGAATTGACCGGAAATATGCCCACCGAAAAAATGCTTTCCTATTTTACGGCCGAAAAAATCGATTCGGGAGTCAATTGGCTCGATTTCGAAGCGGCCTACAACAAGGCACTGGAACTGTTTTCGAAATATTCCGAATAGGAAATTGAACCCATGGGCTTTTGCACTCAAAATGTGAGCTGGACCGCAGCCCCCGCAACCTTTTAAAAACCAGTCCTTTTTCGGAAATAAATCGCTATTTTTAGAGATGTCCCAGCAATATACTCGTACTTGGTAAAGGTCAAGGATCTTAAAATATAATCGATAAGCGTATATAACGTGTCTAGGAAAGTTAAAATAACCGTTGTCGCGATCATGACCTTGGCGATCAATATGTTTTTGGTGCATGGTCAGGCTGAAGGAAGTGAGAAGGCGCTCTTTGACGGGAAGACGTTCAAAGGGTGGGAGGGGGATACGACCAACATGTGGCGTATTGAGAACGGAACACTGCTAGGAGGTTCGTTGGAACATGAAGTGCCCCATAACGATTTTCTGTGTACGGAGAAATCCTATTCCGACTTTGTTTTGACCTTGAAGATCAAACTGACCGGAGACGAAGGGTTCATAAATTCGGGAATTCAATTTCGGAGCGAGCGAATGAAAGAACCTGCGCATGAAATGAAAGGCTATCAGGCGGATTGGGGTGAAGGGTACTGGGCCAGTCTCTATGACGAATCGAGAAGGAACAAGACCTTGATGGCTCCCGATGCTGCACAAATATTGCAATGGATCAAGAAAAACGATTGGAACGATTATGAGATTCGGGCCGAAGATCGACACATACGCCTTTACATCAACGGACATAAAACGGTGGATTATCATGAAGATGATGCCGATATTCCCCAAGAAGGTGTAATCGGTATCCAAATACACGGGGGCGGGAAAGCGTTGGTGGCCATTAAGGATATTTTTATAACAGAACTGAAAGAGTAATTATGGCATCATAGTCGTTGATAAATAACGGCTTTTATAGATTATGAAGAATAGCAATCGATTGGCATTTCGAACAATGCTCGCAATAGTCCTTATAGGTATAATTGTCTCATGCCGACCTAAGGAAAAAGAGACTTCCGAGGCGCAGGAAGTCGAAAATGACGATCGAATCGATCGCGATTATGCCCTTGAGGCGACCATGTTGGGTTATTTTGCACAAGACGGCACGAGAAACCCTACTCTGAGGGCGAACAAGGGCGACCGGGTTCGTATTACCATTACCAATGGTGAAGTCATGACCCATGATGTGGCCATGGAAAAACTAGGTATAAAAAGCGAAACCTTGTTAGAGAAGGGGTCGAGCACAAGCATTGTTTTTATTGCGACCTCAGACGATACGTATTACTGCACCGTTCCCGGTCATCGGGCTGCAGGGATGGTCGGAAAATTTGAAATTACCGAAGGCGAAATAGTCGCACCCACCGTTGTCGGCATTGTTCCCGTAAAAAATGACAAACCCTTGAACGTAGGTTTTGAACGGGGCAATCTGAGCGATTGGAAATCCGAGGGGGAAGCCTTTGAAGCCCCGTTGTTCAATAATCCATCCACAGTACATGAAAAGGATGTAAAGATTGGTCTTGACGGGGATTATTTTTTGAGCAGTGGTGGCACAATGAACTATAAACTAAAAGGAACGCTGACTTCCGTTCCTTTTGAAATTACGCATCCCTTTGCAGCATTCAAGGTTTCAGGTGGGGCACTGGCAGATACCCGTGTCGAGTTGGTCTTGGCAGGTACCGATGAAGTGGTTTTTACATCGACCGGGCAGGGCAGGGCTACCTTGCAACCTGTGGTGGTCGATTTGGGCGATTATTTGAATAAAGAGATATTCATTCGAATTGTCGATAACGAAACGGGTACTTCGCCCATTCCATATATCGGCGATGATAAATGGGCACATATCAGTTTTGACGATTTCCGCTTTTACCCTAGCCGTCCGACTTTTACGAATGAATTGAACCAAGAAGATATTATTGTGCTTCCCCCGTTGGATCCGATCATCAATTCTGGACTTTCGGGAAAAGAGGCGGCGAAAGCCATGACATTGCCCGAGGATTTCAAAATAACCCTTGCGGCATCAGAACCTGATGTTGTAAGGCCGATTAGTTTTACGATCGATGCCCGTGGAAGGCTTTGGGTAGTCGAGGGGCATACTTACCCCGTACCGGCAGCCGAGGGAAAAGGAAGAGATCGAATCTTGATTTTTGAAGATACCAATGGCGACGGAACCTTGGACAAGCGAAAGGTTTTTATCGAAGGTCTGAATCTGGCCAGCGGAATCGAAGTAGGCATGGGTGGTGTCTGGGTAGGTGCCGCGCCCTATTTGCTGTTTATTCCGGTCGATGATGCCAATGATAAACCTTCCGGTCCACCTCAAATTCTGCTCGATGGCTGGGGGCTTGAAGATACCCACGAGGTACTTAATAATCTAAGATGGGGACCCGATGGTTGGCTATACGGCGTACATGGGGTCTTTACCCATTCCAATGTGGGCAAGCCCGGAGCTTCTGATAAAGAACGTACGAAATTAAACGCGGCGGTTTGGCGTTACCATCCGACCAAACATGAGTTCGAGATTTTTTCAGAAGGTACCAGCAACCCTTGGGGTATCGACTTCAATGATTATGGGCATGCGTTCATAACGGTCTGCGTGATTCCGCACATGTACCATATCGTTCAGGGTGCTCGATATCAACGTCAAGGGGGCGAACATTTTAATGCCTATACCTATGACGATATCAAGACCATTGGTGATCACGTCCATTATTTGGGCGATCGCGGCCCCCATGCCGGCAACTTTAGGTCTGCCGCCGCCGGCGGGGGGCATGCCCATGCCGGGGCGATGATCTATCTCGGTGGCGATACTTGGCCCGATCACTACCGCAATACCATTTTTATGAACAATATCAATGGCGCACGATTGAACAATGATCAACTTACGCGTTCGGGCTCGGGCTATGTGGCCTCCCACAACAAAGATTTTTTGGTAATGAACGATTCGTGGTCGCAATGGCTGAATTTCAAATACGACCCCAGCGGTTCTGTGTTTGCTATCGATTGGTACGACCAAAACCAATGTCATAGTCCAAACCCCGATGTACACGATAAAACGTTGGGCCGTATCTTTAAGATTACACATAAGGATGATAAGTGGGTGCAGGTCGATCTGACGAAGGCATCCGACCTTGATCTGGTAGAGTATCAGCTCCATCCCAATGAATGGTATGTGAGGCAGGCCAGGACGATCTTGCAGGAAAGAGGTGGAAATCCGGAGGTACATTCGGCCCTGAAAAAAATATTGAATGAAAACCCGGATGTGACCCGAAAGCTACGCGCTTTATGGACACTTCATGTAACCAATGGCCTTTCTGAAAGCGATTTGAACGATTTATTGGAAAACAAGAACGAGTACCTTAGAAGTTGGGCCATACAATTGATGAGTGAAGATAAAATGGTTTCCGAACAAACAATGGCGCGTTTTGGCCAAATAGCTGAAAAAGATTCTTCGCCTTTGGTAAGACTTTATCTTGTCTCCGGCTTGTTGAGATTACCGCCGAAAGAACGATGGAACACCGTTCAGGGGCTTTTGCATAGAAGTGAAGATGCGGGCGATCATAACCTGCCTTTGATGTTATGGTATGCTTTTGAACCCTTGATCGATTTGGATATGGAGCGTGCCCTGAAATTGGCCGAAACTTCCGAAATACCTAAAATATTGGATTATTCCATTCGAAAAATCGGATCAATGAATACCTCAAAATCAAAAAGTCTATTGGAAGATTTAAAAAGAAAATTGAACGGTGAAGATTCGAACGAGAACATATACTATCGAGTACAAATAGATAGTGTACTTTCGAATACTAACCATTAAGAAAGATGCTCAAAAACATCGTGTGAAATGAAAGATACATTCTATTTGCGGTTTTCGTCGGTACCTATCTCATTGTTCGTCTTGCTAATCGGTCTGTGGTCGGCCAATGGACAGCAGGGTACCTCTAAACATTTCAAGAAAACCACCATTACAAGGGATTTTATTTCTGAAGGCAGCGCAGTGGCCGATTTGAACAATGATGGGCAATTGGATATCGTGGCGGGCTATTATTGGTTTGAGGCACCCAATTGGACACGCCATGAAATGGCCCCATCACGTACGTTTGACCCTTATAAGGAATACAGCGAATCCTTTCTCAATCTCGGTATGGATGTGAATCTTGACGGGTGGGATGATGTGATAGTAATCGATTATCCCGGAAAACCCGCTTTTTGGTTCGAGAATCCGAAGAATGAACCTGGCGAATGGAAAAAACATATCATCGCGGATTCCGTGGGCATTGCGAACGAATCCCCCGGATTTGTCGATATGGATGGTGATGGAAGGCTTGAAATACTCTGTGGCGATGTCGATAAAAAGCAGATAATCTGGCTACAGGCCCCTTTGGAAAAGGGACAAACGGAATGGAAGCGCTACGCGTTGAGCGAGGAAAATGTACCCGGAACGGAACGGTATTCACACGGTATCGGTTATGGGGATGTCAATAACGATGGAATCGAAGATGTAATGATCAAAGAAGGTTGGTTCGAAGGAAAGGTCGAAAAAAAGTCTGGAGATTGGATTTTTCACAATACGAACCTCGGTGAGGATTGTTCCCATATGCAGGTACTCGATGTAAACGGTGATGGTATCAACGATGTGGTCAGTGCCTCTGCCCATAAATTGGGTGTTTGGTGGCATGAACAAAATCAAAACGGAAAATTCAGCACCCATTTGATCAGCTCCACTACGGCACAGACCCATGCGACCATTATGGCCGATTTAAATGGGGATGGGCGTTCGGAAATGATTTCCGGAAAGCGGTTTTTGGCACATAATGGCAATGACCCGGGCGATGCCGAAGACCCCTTCTTGTTCTATATCGAGTTCACGCCCGATGAAAAACCATACTTTAAAGAGCATTTGATAGATGATGATTCCGGTATCGGACTCAATATTACCGTTGCCGACATCAACAAAGATGGTAGGCCCGACATTGTCATAGTCAATAAGAATGGGGTATTCCTTTTTGAGAATAATATTGGTAAATGATTGCTTTGGTAAAGCTATGCTCAATTAGATGGTTAAAAAGACTTGCCCCTCTAAATCAATTGTCAAATATGTGTTTCCAATGTTGAGGTTACATTCTTCATCCATTTTGGCAATGGCCAGTATGTTCTTAAGTAGTTCAAAGCAAATATGAAAACATAGGGTGTCCGAATCGGTTTGATGAAAGATGTTTCGTCCTAAATTGCCATAATACGCTCCGACTGCACTCGCTTGGTCTACCGATCCATCGGAACCTGCCTAGATGATCATTGTTCAAGACGGTCATATATAGGCACGGATTTGAAAGGTAGAATCAATATGCATTGGCAAACAACCTTCCTCCAATAGCTAACGGTCTTATCAGGTTTAGCATGATAAAATATAGAACGTAGAGGGTCCCTTCATCCTGACGTCCATTTGCGGACATTACATGGGAATCGCTTCGGTTTTTCAAATGTTAAACTTTGTATTTTATTTAGAATTGATATAAATAAAGTTTGTCGATTTCATAATTGGGGTTAAATTTGCGCTTCTTTAAATTAATTATTTATACATAATCTAAATAAAAATAAACCAATCATGCTTAAAATTTGTTCAGCACTTGCCGTATTGTTCGTGTCGTTTTCATTTGCTCAAGTGGGTACCGATTCGATTATGCTAGATCCGCAAAAACAGTTGAATTCCGCACAAAGAATTCTTTCCGGAAACTACGGATCGGAGGTTACTGTAGGGGCCTATGGTGAAATGTTGTACAACCAACCCGAGGGCGATAACGGTGAAATCGATGTGCAGCGTTTGGTACTGTTACTAGGGTATCGTTTTACCGACAAGGTTCAATTCTTTACCGAGATTGAATTTGAGCATGTAGAGGAAGTTTTTGTCGAACAGGCTTTTGTCAACTATAACGTCGCCAATAATGTGAACTTGCGCGGTGGTTTGATGTTGGTGCCCATGGGCATAATAAACGAATATCACGAACCCACGACCTTTAACGGGGTGGAGCGTCCGGCAATGGACAATGCCATCGTGCCGACCACTTGGCGCGAGCTCGGTGTTGGCGTGAGTGGTCGCCTGAACGATGTATCCTTGGGATATCAAGTCTATGTCTTCAATGGTTTCAAATCGACCGAGGCTGATGGCGAAGGTGGAGTTTCAGGGTTTTTGCAAGGCTCAAGTGGATTACGCGGCGGTCGGCAAAAAGGAATTAAATCCACCGTGGACAGTCCCACGCTTTCAGCCAAAATAGACTATTATGGTATACCGGGGCTTCGATTGGGTTTGTCAGGTTATTTCGGAAAGACCCAAGCTGCAGATGATGTAGAGGAAATCAATGGTGCGAATATCGGTATTTCGATGATCGGCCTTGACGCACGCTATGCTTATCGAAGATTTACGGCCAGAGGTCAGTTTATCCATGCCTCACTGAGCGATACCGGGCCATACAACAGCATTACAGGAAGAGATCTCGGTAGCGCTTTACAAGGCTTTTATGTTGAGGGGGGCTATAACCTTCTTCCGACCGTAAAGAAGCAGAAATTATTCGCCTTTGTCCGGTACGAAAGGTTCGATACACATGCCGACACCGAAGGGTCACTGCAACGAAACGAGACCTACGATAGAACCGATGTGACCACGGGTCTTTCTTATCATATTGCCCCGGGTGTCGTGGTAAAAGGCGACTATCAATTCAGAAGTAACTTGTTGGAGGGTACCGAGGGGGTGAAAAATCGACTCAATCTGGGTATTGGGGTATGGTTCTAGCTATGCTATGAAATTTTAAGTACTAAAAATACTTCGTTTTTATTAAGATTAATTCCAAATAATTATATTTGTCGCATGCGTTCGATGAAGACCATTTGTGTTTTGCCGTTGATGGCTTCCTTTTTGCTCCTAGGATTTGGATTGCCTAAAAAAATGGAAAAAAAAGTGACCAAGGAAGTCGAAAGAACTTTTGAGGTCAGCGGTATATCCTTTCGGTCGGTTACGGTAAACGACAATCTGAATCAAAAGCTTCCTTCCAAAATAACCGAGAACAACTTCAATGGAATCTATAAGGACGGCGATTTAATAGGTTATGTTTTTGTCGATCAAGCCCCGAGCAAAACGGCCAAATTCGATTATTTGGTCATATTTAATATGAAATTGGAGGTCATAAATTCAAAAGTTCTCGTGTACCGTGAAGAATACGGTGGTGAAATTGGTAGCAGGCGATGGCTAAAACAGTTTTTCGGCAAGACCGGAAACGATCGAGTGGACCATGAATCGAATATTGATGGAATTTCGGGCGCGACGATTTCAGTAAGGTCCATGACCAGGGCTATCGATAATCTACTGCAGACCATCGGCATTCTTCAGGAAAATAAAATCATCTAATGCGGTACAACGGACTTCTGGGCACTCTTCCCAAAGAAATCAGGGCCTTTATCGCTTGCTTTGTCGTTGTTCTTTCCATCGGATTTTTTACAGGGCTGTTCTTCGTTTCTGAGACGGGCAGCACCGACCCCGTGGGAATGGAAGAAAACTACTTGGGTAACGAAGCCGATGAGGAAGCAGAAGTCATGAAATTCAAGAAAAGTCAAAGGGAAATGTTGACCATCGTGCACACCCACATTCTTTCGATGTCGCTTATTTTCTTCTTATTGGGCGCTCTGGTCTGGATTACCAAGGCCTCCAAAACGTTGAAACTGTTTTTGACCATTGAACCTTTTTTTTCCGTCATAATGACCTTCGGGGGCATTTACCTGTTGCGGTCCGGCATACTTTGGATGAAGTACGTCGTCATGTTTTCGGGTATGTTGATGACCGCCACTTTTGCGGTTTCGGCCCTACTGGTACTGAGCCAAACCTTAAATAGTCCGAAGACTTTTGAACAGGCGTAAAAGCTGCCTCAAAAAACACTATATTTGCACGCAATTAATCCTTAATTGCCATGCAAGCCCACCTTGATAAAATCCTAGGAGAAGGTCTCACATACGACGACGTACTCCTGGTTCCAGCCTTTTCCGAAGTATTGCCCCGCGAGGTAAACATTCAAACAAAGTTCACACGAAATATCACGATCAATGTGCCCATAGTCTCAGCGGCCATGGATACGGTTACCGAATCGCGAATGGCCATTGCCATCGCCCAAGAAGGTGGCATCGGGGTTTTGCACAAGAACATGACCATTGAGCAGCAGGCCCTGAAGGTCAGAAAGGTAAAAAGGGCCGAAAGCGGAATGATCTTGGATCCGGTCACCTTGCGGGCCGATGCCCTTGTTCGCGATGCAAAAGCTAATATGGCCGAATTTAGTATCGGCGGCATTCCCATAGTAGATGATAAAGGAAAGCTGTTAGGGATAGTCACGAACAGGGATTTGCGTTTCGAAAAAAATAACGATCGACCGTTATCCGAAGTCATGACATCCGAGAATCTGGTTACTGTCGGCGAGGGAACCTCTTTGGCTGAGGCCGAGGATATTCTTCAAGAAAACAAAATAGAGAAACTTCCCGTTGTCGATAAAAATTACAAACTGGTCGGCCTGATTACGTTCAGGGATATTACGAAACTGACCCAAAAACCGATTGCCAACAAAGACCAATTCGGTCGTTTGCGTGTGGCGGCCGCACTTGGTGTTACCGCCGACGCGGTCGAAAGGGCGGCGGCATTGGTCAATGCCGGGGTCGATGCCATCGTCATCGATACGGCCCATGGGCACACAAAAGGGGTCGTGTCGGTCTTAAAGGACGTAAAAAAGAAATTTCCCGACCTTGAAGTAATCGTGGGTAATATCGCTACGGGTGAAGCTGCCAAATATTTGGTAGAGGCAGGGGCCGATGCCGTTAAGGTAGGAATAGGTCCCGGATCCATCTGTACCACGCGGGTCGTCGCCGGGGTCGGATTTCCGCAATTCTCGGCTGTCCTGGAAGTTGCCGCGGCCATAAAGGGAAGCGGGGTTCCCGTTATCGCGGATGGAGGAATCCGGTATACGGGAGATATCCCCAAAGCAATTGCCGCCGGGGCCGATACCGTGATGCTCGGATCACTGTTGGCAGGTACCAAGGAATCACCGGGGGAGACCATTATCTATGAAGGAAGAAAGTTTAAATCGTACCGTGGAATGGGCTCTGTCGAAGCCATGAAGCAAGGTTCAAAAGACCGCTATTTTCAAGATGTCGAAGACGACATTAAAAAACTGGTGCCCGAGGGTATCGTCGGGCGTGTGCCCTACAAAGGGGAACTTAATGAAAGCATCCATCAATTCGTAGGCGGACTGCGGGCCGGTATGGGCTACTGCGGTGCCAAAGACATCGCTACCTTACAGGAATCGGGTCGCTTCATAAAGATTACGGCGAGCGGTATCAATGAAAGCCACCCGCATGATGTGACGATTACCAAAGAGTCTCCGAACTATAGTCGCTAGTAGATGTTTTAGCAAGAAGACAAGATTTACAAAACCTTTGTCGATTATATAGTATAAAGAATATACTACGAATTTATCTTTATCGTTTTCTATAATAGATAATTTGAAAGATAAAACCTACTAATGACCATCTCACGAATGACTTTTTCCAAGTATAGCCTATTATTGTTTCTGCTTCTTTTAACATTTCATTCATGTGAAACAGAAGATATCCCTAAGTTGACTTCAAAGTTAGTTGCTTCACCAAGTTCACTTCAGCTTTTAGGTAACGAAAAGGGAAAATTTTTACTATCGGCCCAACCAGTAGGAAGTTTCCAATGGAGTGTAAGTTCAAAACCGGACTGGATTTCCGTAAGCCCGGATTCGGGTCTGGTTGGTGATGAATTGGTTGAAATCGAAGTATTGCCCAATACAGAAGGGTTAACTGCTGGCACTCACTCGGGAATGCTGGAATTGGTCTCGAACGGAGCCGGTAAAGTTTCTGTTGATATCCAAATATTGGTTGAAGACCCTCCTGTTTCAATACTTGCCGTGTCCCAGGGTGAATTGGAATTTGATTTTTCTGAGAATAGTAAAGATTTTTATGTTATAAATGAGGGGGGAACAGATTACGATTGGACAATTGAAAATTCAAATTCGGATTTGTCCATAGTGCCGAGTACAGGATTTTTGACCGCAGGCGATTCCACAAAAGTATCTGTTACCGTGAATAGAGAGCAGCTTCTTACACAAGTATATGAATGGCCGATCATGGTCTTGAATGGTCAAAATGACCCAGTTGGAATTAGTATTGTCGTCAATTCTTTCAAAGAAGAAAAATGGTTGCTCGAAAGCGGTGAAATAATTGATGCAGAATATGACCGAAACGATGATAAATTGGTTACTGTTTCCATCGCTCCAAATCATATCCGAAAATATGACCTTGTTTCAGAAACGGTAGAAACGCTTGTATTGAATTTGCCCCCTACCTGTGTATCTATAAGTCAAGATGGGAAATATGCGGCAGTGGGTCATGATGGAAAAATTTCGCATATCGATCTTTCAACAATGCAGTTGATAGATATATTTGATGTGTCTACCGATGTCTTCGATATCATTTTGGCACCAAACGATTGGGTATATGCATTTCCAAAGGTCGATCAATGGGAGACGATTCGCTGCATCGATTTAAGTACCAAACAGGAAACCTTGCATACGGGTAATAGTATTAGAGCGGGTACTAGGGTTAAACTGCACCCGTCGGGTGATTTTATTTACGGTGCCGACAACGGCTTGTCACCATCCGATTTCGAAAAATATGACATAACCATGGGTGTCGCCCAATATATGTACGATTCACCCTATCATGGCGATTTTGCCTTTGATGGTAATATATGGATTTCTGAAAATGGTGAAAAGCTATTCTCCAGAAGTAGAAACATATTTAATGCCACCAATTCTGAATCAACCGATATGAGGTATAGTGGTAGTTTGGTTGGTTCCCAAGATGAACGCGTTGCAGCTCTTGATCATCACGAAGAATCGAATATTGTCTATGCAGTTTTTGAAAGTGGATATAATTGGGAAAGTAATCCAGGTAGCATAGTAAAAAAATATACCGCTGATTTCTACAATTTTCAAGGTGATGTGATGCTTCCGCAATTTTTTGGTACCGACATTTACGGAAATGAAAGACTATTTGATTCAAAAGGGCATTTCGTGTTTTTCAATTCGAGCGGTACTGAATTCTACGCGGTTGTTAGGGCTTCCGAGATAGAAAATTCTTCTGTGAGATGGGCGATTGCAACCTTGCCTGTGAACTAAGGTTTAGTCTAAAGAATTCTCCTATTCCGATGATATAGGAGTGTATCGGGGCAGTCGGTTTTTCGATTCACGTCTCCAAAGGAGAGGCCGAAACCGCCATAAGCAGTTCTGGGTGAGGTAGAATGATAAAAAAGAAACCGGCAAAATTTGCCAGGAAGATTTTGTCGGGATGGTTCTCTGTGGCTTATCTCGTCGATACCTACCGGCAGAGTGGGTTTTAATAAATTCCTTATTTGCGCTCAAATACCCATCCAACGTTATTTTTACACAGAAAACTGTGAAAAAGATTATTATTACCTGAGTTCGATTATTAAGTCTCCGATTAGCTAATATTATGTTGTAAGAATGAAGGCCAAAAGTGTCTCTCCGGGCGCAGTCAAGGAATCATTTGGCATAGATATTTTGAAACAGGTCTTGACTGTGTTCGACCCGACAATTTGCAATTATTTTATTTTCTGTGACTTGTTGTTTTCGATTAATCCAACTCAGGTTTATGTAAGGATTAATGCAAATTTCCAAAAATTAATTTTCCGGATAAGAAAGTGTACCTTTGGTTTCTAAGAACTGCATGAGGCAAGGTTAATGGATTACGAGAACAAAGCCGACGACTATTACAACCATGTTCGACCGGAAATGTTGGCCTATCTCCCGTCGGGATGCAAAACGCTATTGGATGTTGGTTGTGGTGAAGGCACTTTTGCAGCACACATCAAACAAAGGGAAGGCCTTGAAGCTTGGGGTATCGAGTTGATGCCGGAACCAGGCAAACAGGCACAAAAAGTATTGGATAAAGTATACATTGGACCATGTGAGGATATTTTGGACGGGTTGCCCGACAATTATTTCGACGCCATTTATTGCAATGATGTTCTGGAGCATTTAGTAGATCCCTATTCGGTGTTGGCCACTTTGAGGAACAAGCTCACCGATCAAGGTGTTGTAATTAGTTCCATCCCCAATATCCGTTATCATGATGCCTTTAAGAAGATTGTACTCCAAAAAAAGTTCGAATATGAGGGCCATGGTATTTTCGATAAGACCCATTTGCGCTTTTTTACCAAGAGTAGTATTGCGAACATGTACCGCAGGCTAGGGTTCGAAATAGTGCGGCACGAAGGAATTAACAGAACAGGGTCCCTAAAGCCCTATCTCTATAATATTCCTTTTTTGTTCACGGCGATGGATATGTTCTACCTTCAATTTGCCACGGTCGCCAAGCGTGCCGATTAAGCCTTTCTAGGGTGGTAAAGTGGCCCTTAAATCGGGTTCAACATCGAATTTTTGTTTCTTTCCGCAACAGTTTGCATAAATTCGTTTGATTCGGGCGAATGAGCGGTTGGTATCGCAATGCGTTTTCCCGTAAAACGAAATGCAATGAACTTTAGAATTTTCCCTTTTTTATTGTTTTCAGTTGGGATTTGTGCACAACAGATCGGTGACTTCACCTCGGTGCCCCCGGGCGTTCAGAATACCGATTTTGTAATTCCCGCCACGCACCGTTTTCAAAAAATCATCGAAACGGGCGATGCGCTGACCCAAGGAGGTACGCTAAAGGATAAAAACGATTTTGCGGGATACGTGCCCATTAATGGGAGCAGCGAAAATGGATATCTCGCGATCAACGCCGAGGATGTTCAAGGCGGAGTGGCGATTCTTGACATTGATTATGATCCGGGAACGGGACTTTGGCAAACGACAAGATCTGAAGCCGTTGATTTTAGTGCGGTTGTGGGCACGTCTGCCAACTGTTCCGGTACGGTAACCCCTTGGAACACGATAATCACTTGTGAGGAATATACCAGTATTGAACTTCAGGATCGTTTTGGGTTTCCCATAGATGTGAACGTTGATGGCTACCATGATCTGGGGTGGGCCATAGAGATCGACCCGGTGACCAAAACAGTGATCGACCAGCAAGGTGGTTTGAACGGAGCTGATAAATTGTGGGCCATGGGCAACTTCAAACATGAGAATGCCGTCGTTCATAGCAACCGGAGAACGGTTTATCAGGGCGCGGATGCTACCGTAGGTTACCTCTATAAATTTGTGGCCGATAACGCCGAAGATTTGAGCAGTGGCAATTTATATGTTTATAGCGGTTCTAAAAACGGCTCGGGCAATTGGATCCAATTGGACAATACCACCCAGGCCGAACAGAATTCGACAGTAGAACAAAGTGCAAATGTGGGTGGCACGGTTTTTAACGGAATCGAAGATGTTGAAATCGGCCCCGATGGTCGGATCTACTTTGCGGTAAAAAATGAAGATCGGGTGTATCGTTTTCAAGATTCCGACCCGATTACAGGCATGACCGTATCGAATATGGAGACCTATGTTGGGAATGCATCCTATTCGATTACACATGAAAACGGTACTTCCACGGTGCCTTGGGGCCATGGTCCCGATAACCTTGCTTTCGATGCGCAGGGCAACCTTTGGGTAATGCAGGATGCCGATGATTTTCAGAACTATATTTGGGTCGTTGAAAACGGACATACCCAAAACGTCCCAAAGGTCAAGATATTCGGCCGCACCCCTTATCGTTCCGAACCTACGGGAATTACATTTTCACCTGACAATCGATTTCTATTCATGTCGATTCAACACCCTGACAGCGGAAATGGAAGTACCACACAGACCGATGCGGCAGGAAATGATATCGGTTTCGACAAGAGCATTACCCTGGTGATTTCCAGAAACGAGACCCCCGACCAGACATGGTATCTCGATGCCGATGGTGACGGATATGCGCATCCGGACACGGTATTGAGTCCAACAAGTCCCGGAACGGGATACACCACGACCGTTTTGCCAACGACAGATTGCAATGACAATGACGCGAACATCAATCCGGAAACGGTTTGGTATCTCGATGCCGATGGCGATGGTTTTGCGGATTCCCAAACGGTGGAAAGCTGCCAAAGTCCCGGTACGGGGTATACGATGACGGTCTTGCCGACCACCGATTGCGACGATAATGATGCTTCGGTGAACGCATCCTCGACATGGTATCTCGACGCAGACGGCGATGGTTTTGCGCATTCCGAAACGGTGGAAAGCTGTCAAAGTCCCGGTACGGGGTATACGACAACGGTCTTGCCGACCACGGATTGCGACGATAATGATGCTTCCGTGAACGCATCGTCCACATGGTATCTCGATGCCGATGGCGATGGTTTTGCGCATTTCGCAACGGTGGAAAGCTGCCAAAGTCCCGGTACGGGGTATACGACAACGGTCTTGCCGACCACGGATTGCGACGATAACGATGCTTCCGTGAACGCATCCTCGACATGGTATCTCGATGCCGATGGCGATGGTTTTGCGCATTCCGCAACGGTGGAGAGCTGTCAAAGTCCCGGTACGGGGTATACGACAACGGTCCTTCCGACCACGGATTGCGACGATAACGATGCTTCCGTGACCGCATCGTCCACATGGTATCTCGATGCCGATGGCGATGGTTTTGCGGATTCCGAAACGGTGGAGAGCTGCCAAAATCCCGGTACGGGGTATACGACGACGGTCCTTCAGACCACGGATTGCGACGATAACGATGCTTCCGTGAATGCCGAGGCCCTTTGGTATCGTGATGACGATGCAGATGGTTATGCCGATGAACCGCCTGTCATCAGTTGTAACCAACCGGGACCAAATTACACCTTGACCGAACTGCCCTTAAAAAATGAAGCCCCTGAAACTGTTGGTGTACTTTACCCGAACCCCGCAGAGAATGAGGTCAATATAATATTGGATCAGGTCTATGATGAGGTGTTCGTTACGGTGCTGACCTCGAATCGGGTGCATGTTGCTTCAAAAAAGTTTACCCGCACCGATACGGTCGCCCTTGATCTTTTGGGCCAACCCACAGGCGTCTATTTTGTGCAGGTGCGGACACCAAAAGGGCGGATCGGGTTTTATAGGCTTATCAAACGTTAGTTTGCCAAAGGTGGAAAAATACATGGTTTAAATTGCTTACAAAGACTTATAAGCGCTTGTATTTACTTGTAAATGTCGCCTCACGCTTTTTGAGCGATGTACTTGTACGCTGTGGTATTGTAAGAAATTTATAATGTACTTTTATAACTTGGTTAAAGTTTAAAAACAAAATCCTATGCATAAATTTATCGGGTCATTGATATTGATTGTTTGTTCAACATTTTCCTTTTCCCAAACTGAGAACAAAAACCTGAATGAGCAACTCGGCGAAATGAAAAAATATTTTCTCGCGGGCGATTATGATAATTTTGCAGAGTACACTTATCCTAAAGTTATTGAAATGATGGGCGGTAGGTCAAATATGGTAAATGCGACAAAGCAAGCAATGGACAAAATGAAGAATGATGGTTTTACCTTTAAAGATCTGAGTTTTAAAGATCCTTCGAGCTTTTTAAAGAAAGATGGGGAACTTCAATGTACTTTGACACAACAATTGACAATGAATACGCCGCAGGGCAAAATTGAATCTGAATATACCCTGATCGCCTTATCTTCCGATGATGGTCTGAATTGGACATTCATAGATACCTCGGGCAAGGATAAACAAACGATGTTAAAGTACTTTCCCAACTTACATAAGGAAATCATTATCAAACCTAGAAAGCAAAAATGAGTTGGTCGAAAACATAGTGGAACAAAGAACAGAAGTGAATGGTAAGTTTTCTAGCTAATTTAGAACCAAGTCCCAATTACAACGTAGTATTATTTTTGGGCGGTAGATTTCTGACGGATTTTTCTATATTTAAATCCGTTCTTAAATAAAACGATTGCCCTTTACATATTTTGAGAAAGCCCCCCAACATGATGAGAAACTATTGGAAAGAAGAATGGAAAGAAATTCGATTTGACGAAAAAATCGCCGAAAAGGAAAAATACAAAATATCGAATTACGGGCGCATTTTGAACTGCAAGGGCGAAAAGGAGTTCCTTCAAAAAAAATCTTTTGTGAACGGCTATCAAGTGCTGCGCCTGAATTTAAGGAAAAAAAGAAAATGGACGAGCAGGTACGTGCATAAACTCGTGGCCGAACATTTTCTTGAACAAAACGAGGGTATCTATGTCATCCACCTGAATTACGATAAAACCGACAATCGTTCGGAAAACCTAAAATGGGCGACGAAAAAAGAAAAGGAAATCCACCAATTCAGTAATCCCGAATACAAGAACAAACCACGCACAAGAACATATTCAAAGTTGACCGAAACCAAGGTCAAATTGATCAAGCGAAAGATAAACGACCCGAACCGAAGAACGCGGATGAAAATGATCGCAAAGCAGTTCGGAATTTCTGAAATGCAACTTTATCGAATTAAAACAGGTGAGAATTGGGGTTCTGTATCCGAATACTAACTAAAAGGGACCGAAATAATGCGTGACCGTATTTACCGCGTACCGATAGCTACCGGTAAGATTGCATTCATGAGGCTGTTCAAAAAGGCATATTTGACCCTATTGTCGGGTTGAGCCTGTCGAAACCGACATTGATTTTCAATACGCTGGAATATTTCGACAAGCCTGCCTTGCCGTTAGGCAGGCTCAATATGACATTTGCACGTGCTTTTTGAACAGTCTATGCAAGCGGGTATGAGTTGCTAGAGTCGTCGATGAGCCAAAAAGTTGAGTAAAATGGAAAAAAAGAAAACTACCAGCGTAGAGGACTATATTGAACAACTGCCCAAGATCGCCCGATCGAAAATAGAAGAATTACGTGCGATCTTAAAAGCGTAGTGCCAGAGGCAAAAGAGGGATTGAAATGGGGTAAACCGGTTTTCGCATCCGAAACGATACTTTTTGCATATGCTGCGCATAATGCCCATTTGAGTTTTATCCCGACCGGACCCGCAATGCAACCCTTTGAAAAAGAACTTGGTTCCTATACGACCAAACAAGACTCCGTTCAATTTCAGTATGATCGACCCCTGCCCGAAAATCTGATCCGAAAAATTGCCGAATACAGAAAAAAGGATGTTGAAGAAAGGGGAGCCAAATGGAAATATTGAAAAACCAATTGCCAACAAAGATGCGTCTGCGGTATTGTGCTTTTTAATGAGTATACTTGTATGCCAAGGTATTTTGTAAGAAATTTATAGTGTGCTCTTATAACCTAGTTGGCAGCAAGCAATATTATGGAAATAGATACAGTTAAAAATATAGCAACGATTGCAGCGCCCCTGACAAAAGTTGTTTTTGATACATTCTTAAAACCTAAACTTGATGAAATTAAAAAATCCTGGAAAAGAGATGAGAATATTATTGACCACGCCTTTGAGGATAAATTCTTAGAATATTTGAATGAAACTTATGAAAAGAATGCAATCCTAAACACTGTTGCCTTCAAAAGGAGAAAGATTCTTTTGGATGATGTATATGTCCCTTTAACAATTCAATATCAAAATAATCATGACAAACGAGGAAGTATATTAATTGACCAATATAGTGACGTAGTATTCAAAGAATCCAGCAAAATCTTAATTACCGATACTGCAGGCATGGGTAAGTCAACTATGTCGAAAAAACTACTCTTGTCGTGTATTGACAAAAATGAAGGCGTTCCCATGCTTATAGAACTTAGGCGGCTTTCAAAAAATAAAGACGTAATTCAGGAGATTCTAGAACAACTCAATCCAATAAATGAAGAAATTGACAAACAGTTTGTACTTGATCTAATCAAAAGGGGTGATTTTATTTTCTTCTTTGACGGATTTGACGAAATATCAATTACTGACCGAGCACATGTAACAACTGAAATTCAGAAATTTATATCTAAAGCACGAAGTAATAAATTTGTACTAACATCACGCCCTGAGGAAGCTTTATCATCATTTGGAGACTTCTTTAAGTACCAAATAAAACCGCTAATTCCAGATGAAGCGTATGAATTAATAAAGCGTTACGATATATCTAACAAAATTGCTCCACTTTTAATTTCTAAAATTCAAGAGAAAGATAATTTCTCGAACATTGAAGAATATTTAACAACTCCACTATTAGTATCCCTTTTGTTTACTGCTTTTGAACATAAACAAAGTATTCCCTTTAAAAAACATATTTTCTACAGACAGGTATTTGATGCACTATTTGAATCTCATGACCTATCCAAAGGAGATTCCTTTGAAAGAGAAAAACATTCAAAATTAGGTTCTGATGAATTTCATCGTGTATTAAGAACCTTTGGATATTTCTGCTTGAAGCAAGAAAACAAAATAGAGTTTACAAGAGATGAACTTGGTATAATTGTTACAGAGTCATTAGACTACGTTGGTGAAAACAATGTAAAATCATCAGACTTTATTAAAGACCTATTAATTACTGTTCCGATTTTTTCAAAAGACGGCATGTATTACAAATGGTCCCACAAATCTCTTCAAGAGTATTTTGCTGCACAATTCATATTTATTGATTCAAAAGAGATTCAAAAGGACATATTAAAACATATTGCATTTCATAAAAATAATATGTCTTACATAAATGTATTAGACCTGTATCAGAGTATGGATCCATTAGGTTTTGAAAGCGTAATTACACTTTCATTACTTACAAAATTTATAGACTATCTTGACAATAGTTATAAAAACTTTGATGGTAAAGAAAAATTAATGCGTCAAGAGTTAACTTTCGGATACGACATATACCTAATAAGAATTCGATTTGATTTGAAGACAAAGGAAAATCATCCCTCTGAAGTATTTAAAATTCTTAAAAACCAATTTAAAATAAAATACCCAAGAATGTCAATTGGTATCAATGTTACCGAAAGTGAAGACGATATTTCTTGTATAAAAATACCTGAAATAAAGAAACCTGAACAAAACCTCATTGAGTACCATAACAACTTAGGTTATGATTTTATAAAACAAATTGACATTACTTCTGTTTCTGAAAAAATTGATTTAAAACTGATAAAAAGGAAGCCATATCATGTCACAGATAGAAAAAATGCATTATTGAACAGTGAAACAAATTTTTCGAAAGTGAATGATTTAATTAAAATCCATCTGCGCAAACGTTCTTTCCTAACTGTAGACAAAGACAAAGCATTAGAACAGATTGATAGAATTGAAAGTAGATCAAAAAAAGCGAGTAACAACAGCTTATTGAATTTTTAAAAAAAGCCAGCTGCCAATAACACCTATACGCAATACCCTTCGGGATACTGCGCGTAGCCAAACCGTTCTGTGCAATACTGCCCCGTCCTAAATAAAGACTACATAATTCCCGAAGGAAATCATTAGTCATTTCCCTTATCCACTTTTTTACCCAACAATTGTACCCTTCTCAGGTCATCGGAGGCCTGCAACAGTTTTTTCAGCAACGCGGGGTTTAGGTCAGGGTTTGCGGCGATAAAATCTTCGAGTATCTCGTAGGCCTCCGCAGAAGTATAGGCGCCGATGGTATTGTTCAACCATCCTTTTGGGAAAAAGATATCGCCCGTCTTTTGAATTTCATCCAACAACGCCAGACTGGGTTTGAGGTATTTTATGCTTTCCTGTTGGCGTAAGGGGTGGTTCAAATAGTTAAGGGCGGTCAACGTCCAACTTTCCTTGGCGCGGTTTTTTTCCGCTTTCAACGATTCAAAAAAAGCATCCCTTTCGGCCACATCGTTTGACAGTGCGGGCAATAGAAATTCAAACCGTTCCAATTTATCGGGGTTGGTCAGTTCGCTTTTGGCTTTTTCGAGAATTTCAGCCTGTTCGGGGTGCCCGTAAAGTGCCAGATCCATGGCCATGGCCGTATAATCGTCTTGATTGAGCCTGAGATCGGGAATTACCTTGGTTTTGTTCCAAATAGCGTAAAGCGTATTTTTCCCCGAATCCGAATAGGCAATGGAACGGAAACGATCGAACAGTGTTTTTTTGATATTTGGCGGAAGTTCCGACTGTAACTGTTGCAGCAATTGCTTTTCCAAGGGTTGTTGGTAGTGCTCACGTTGTGCCTCGGTAAGGTAGTTCCAATACATGGAACCAAGATATCCACTAATAAGGTTGATAAGCAATTCATTGCTTTCGGTGGCCATCCCCTTACGAAACAGTTCGAAAGCCGTCTCTAGAGGAATATTCCCGTTTAGGGCATTTTCAAAGCTATTGATATACGCATAGCCCCTGGTCACAGGGTCTTTTAGAAAGGGAATATTGTCCAGTTGCGATACCTCCACGGGAAAGACCCCATATCCGAGTCCGTTTGCATTGTAGACGATGGAACTCGGTTTTTTCAATCCTTTTGCGTAGTCAAGGGTGGTTTTCTTTTCGATGATGTTCGCGGTCAACGTAATGACCGTATCGGGATACGTCAGGGCAATATCAAAAGTCTGGGGCCAAATGCCATCACTGCCATCCTCGGCGCTTTGGTGTAGTTCGAATTGTGCTATGGTACCATCCGCGTCATATGAAATGTGTTGGTCGAAGATAGGGCGACCGGATCGATCGACCCAGATTTTGCTCCATGCTTTGAGGTCGGTATTTGTCTCTTGGTCGAGAATTTCGACAAGGTCGTTCCAAACGGCATTTTCATAGGCATAGTTCTCAATATAGTTTTGAATGCCTTTTTGAAAGGCCGTTTCGCCCATAACGGTTTCCAGCTGGCGCATCATAATGGGTGCTTTGTTGTAGATGATACTGCCATAGAGCGACCCCGCATCGTTCAGGTTGTTCAAGGGCTGTCGAATCGGGTTGGTGCCCAAGGTGCGGTCTTCACTATAGGCCCGCGGATAATGCGCCACCATAAAGGCCAAGCGATGATCGATTTCAGGGAAAGCGGGATTCACGATCTTATCGGCCATAAAATTGGCAAAGACCTCCTTCATCCAAACGTCATTGAACCAATCCATGGTGACCAGATCACCGAACCACATGTGCGCCGTTTCGTGTGCTATCAATTTGGCCCTTGAAAGTCTTCGGTTTTCAGTGGCACTTTCATCTAAAAACAAGGCGCCTTCACGATATTGTATGGCCCCGACATGCTCCATGCCGCCATATTGAAATCCCGGAATGGCCGCATAGTCGAGTTTTTGAAAAGGAAATCTGTATGCCGTGTAGTTCTCAAGAAATTTGACCGATCGGTAATGCGAATCAAAAATTACGGGCAAGCTCCGAGAAATCTTGGCCGTATCGTTCTCACGGTATAAAAGTGTCATATCAAAACCTTCGGGGTTTTCAGAAGCGGATTGAAATTTTCCTGCCACGAACGAAAAAAGATAGGTGCTGATATTTTCGGTCTGGCCGAATTCATGAACGGTAAAGCCATTTTTTTGCACGGATTTTATTTCCGGGGCACCACAGAGTACCTGCCAATCGTCAGGGGCTGTAATCGTCAAGGTATATTTGGCCTTTATATTCGGTTGGTCGAAACACGGGAACAAGGTCCGGGCACGGTCAGGTACCAAAAGTGTGTACAGGTATTCTTCATTGCGGTTGAGCGAGAGTTCGCCCATTACAAATTCGATTTCGATTTGATTGGCACCGGAATCAAGATGCTGCGGGCCGATGACCAAATGTTCATTCCGGTGGTCGATTTCTTCGGACTCACCATTGACCGTTACGGATTTTATATGATCGGCGTCTTCCTTGAAATCCAAGTAGAGGGGGGTATTGTATTCGGAAATATGTAGGTCCAAGATCAATTTTGCCTTTATGGGATCTTCTTTCTCCTTAGGAATCGCGAAAGACAATCGGTATTCAACGTTCGATACCTGCCCGTGGCGGTATTCGGCCAAGGCAAGGGGCACGCCATCTTTCAACAGGGTCTCTTCGAACGGTGGATTGTTTTTACAGGAAAGCGCAAAAATTAATACGAAAATACAATTGTACAGCTTCAATGTCTCAGGGATAAAAAGTACGGATCATACTTGCAATTACTCCTGAAAGGTAATGAACTCACCTTGACTTTTTCCCATTGGTTAAAAAATTGCTCTTTTGAGCCTGTTTTTTGACATTTTTTCATGGCGTAGCCCTGCTGAGCAACTTAAAAATGCCTTCTATCAAACTCAAAATAGCTGATTTTCGCGTCAATCAAAAAAGTCAAGATGGGTTCGATTAATGCGATAACGGAATACAGGCCAAATAAGGTGTAACGATCTAAGAAGGTCGGATAGTGCGGCAATGCTATTTTCCTTCGGCGTAGGTTTTCCAATCCTTTTCCTTGTAGATGTCGTCGCCAAAATACTTGGCAATGTTCAAGAAAGGCTTTGGTTTTTGATAGCCCGGTACCGGGGAAAGCATGTTCAATTTTTCATCCAAGAAAACCGTGGTCGGGTAACTAAGCTTACCTTGCATCAATGCGGCTGCGAACTCATGATAACCTTTTCGGCCCGAGGGTACGAACTTAAAGACCTTGCCCTTGAATTCGATGTCTTCCTTGCCCTCGCCGTCAAGTTTTACCATATAGAAATTTTCGGTCATATAGGCCGCGACTTCGGCATTTTGAAAAGTGTCCTTGTCCATTTTTTTGCACCATCCGCACCAATCGGTATAGATGTCAATAAAAATTTTCTTTGGATTTTTTTCGGTCGCCGCCAACTCGGCCGCCTCGTTCCAAGTGAGCCATTTAACTTCTTGGGCGCTTGAATCAAAGGCCAAAAGGCCTACGAACAAGAATAAAGCGATTTTGATCTGCATTGGGGCGAATATTTTCATGGGTTGCGCATTTCGGACTATTAGTCCAAATTCTATACCAAAACTAACGAAAATACCCGAGGTTTATTTCACCAAGATTTTTTCCTTCTTAGGGGCAAAGAGATCTTTGACATCGACTTGGTTGCGAATAAGATCTTCAAACGTTTCGCGCTCACGTATCAGAATGGCCCGACCCTCATGCCAAAGTACTTCGGGCGGTCGGTACCTTGAATTGTAATTGCTCGCCATGGTAAAACAATAGGCCCCTGCATTTCTAAAACAGAGAATATCGCCCTCGGCGATTTCATTGATCCTTCGATTGTTGCCAAAAGTATCGGTCTCGCATATATAGCCAACCACTGAGTAGTAACGTTCGCGCCCCCCCGGGTTCGAAATATTGCTGATGCTATGGGTGGCACCATATAGCATGGGCCTTATCAAATGGTTGAAACCTGAATCGATACTCGCAAAAACCGTAGAGGTCGTTTGTTTTACCACGTTCACCTTCGCCAAGAAATAACCGGCCTCGCTTACCAAAAATTTGCCGGGCTCGAAGGCCAAGGTCAATTCCTTACCGTATTCCGCGCAGAAATCATTGAAGCGTTTGCCCAATTTTTTGCCCAGTTCTTCGACATTGGTCTCGATATCACCTTCTTTATAGGGTACTTTGAAACCGCTTCCGAAATCGATAAAATCAAGATTCTCGAAATTTTTGGCCGTTTCAAAAAGGATTTCTGACGCATACAGAAAAACATCAATATCGAGAATATCGCTGCCGGTATGCATGTGAATACCATTGATATTCATTTTGGTAAGTTTGACGATTCGCAATAAATGCGGAATTTGATGTATGCTGATACCGAATTTCGAATCGATATGGCCTACCGAAATATTCGAGTTGCCACCGGCCATCACATGCGGATTGATACGAATGCAAACGGGTATTTTTGGGTGCTTGCTCCCGAACTGCTCAAGTATGGAAAGGTTGTCTATATTGATACGCACGCCCAGCGCCGAAGCCCTTTCGATTTCCTCCAAAGAAACCCCGTTCGGGGTGAAAATGATATCTTCGGGCTTGAACCCCGCCATGAGGCCCAACTCAACTTCTTGAATCGATACCGTATCAAGGCCGCTTCCCAAACTGTTCATCAGCCGAAGGATCGTAATGTTCGACAGGGCTTTTGCGGCATAGTTCAATTTCAAATTTTTGACCCCTTTGAACGCGTTGGTAAGCCTTTTGAATTGACCGATTATTTTTTCGGCATCATACACATATACCGGGTCGCCATAAGATTTTGCAATTTTTAGCAAGTCAGCATTTTTCATTTTGCTATCATTTTTGGTAAAGCTAACGTACTTCGGTTTCCCATACAAGAATATTTAGCGGAAATATAATTAATACAACAAAATGTTGTAAATGTAACAATCATGGTAATGTACATGACATTTGTCCTTATGACATTGTAATCGTACATTTAAAACTAAATGAAATGAACCTATGAAACTTCCTTTTTTTCCATTGCAATCCGTTTTTTTTCCTGGTGAGACCGTACCGCTCCATATTTTCGAGGAACGCTACAAACAATTGATCATCGATTGTAGGAAGGATGCCATAACCTTTGGTATTCCGGTCTATATCAACGGAAATGTAGCCTATGGCACCGAGGTTCAATTGGTTGAGGTAGTCACGACCTATGAGAATGGCGAGATGGATGTCGTATGCGTCGCCAGACAGGTATTCAAGATCCTGACCTTTGAGAATCAAATGCCTAGCAAGCCCTACGCTGGTGGCGTGGTTCAATTCCTTGATTCTTTCAACGATGTCGAAGCGACCGAGACGGTGGAAGTATTGGACTTGATAGAAGAATTATATCGACTTATGGAAGTGCCCTTTACCCCGATACCTCCCGAAAAGTTCCATAGTTATATTTTGGCCCATAAAATGGGACTATCCTATGAGCAAGAGTACCAACTTTTGCAACTTTCACGGGAAAGCGAGCGTCTTGCCTTTATAAAGGCACATTTGATAGGGACGATTTCTGTACTTAAAGAACTCGAAAGAACAAAAAAGACCATCAAGCTCAATGGTGATTTCAGAAATTTCGACCCCTTGGACTTTAAGGGAATCAAATAGTCGACCCAAATCATGTGCAGTGGTAATCGATAACTTTTATTTTGGTGTAAATGCGTTTGGTTTGCTATTTTTGCACCGAACCTAAAGACACCGATTATATATGAATCTTCACGAATATCAGGGAAAGGAAATTTTGGCAAGTTTCGGGGTACGCATACAGCGTGGCATCGTCGCCCATAACTCAAAGGAGGCCGTTGAGGCCGCAAAACAGTTGACCGCAGAGACGGGAACGGGCTGGCACGTCATCAAAGCACAAGTGCACGCAGGTGGTCGTGGCAAGGGTGGTGGCGTTAAATTGGCCAAAAATCTGAAAGAAGTGGAAGAATTGGCCGGAAATATCATCGGCATGCGATTGATCACCCCACAGACCTCTGCAGAAGGAAAAAAGGTGCATCAGGTCTTGATCGCCGAAGACGTTTACTACCCTGGTGATAGCGAGACCAGTGAATTTTATATGTCGGTGTTGCTGAACAGGGGTACGGGTCGCAATATGATCATGTATTCTACCGAAGGAGGAATGAACATCGAAGAGGTCGCAGAAAAGACACCACACTTGATATTTACCGAAGAAATCGATCCGGCTACGGGCCTGTTGCCTTTTCAGGCGCGAAAGGTGGCTTTTAACCTAGGTCTTTCGGGAACGGCATTTAAGGAAATGACAAAATTCGTCATGTCCCTATATAAGGCATTCGTTGAAAGTGATGCCAGTTTGTTCGAGATCAATCCTGTGTTGAAGACTTCCGATGATAAGGTAATGGCCGTCGATGCCAAGGTTTCCATTGACGATAATGCGCTGTATCGAAGAAAGCAATATGCCGAGATGCGTGACTTGCGTGAAGAGAATCCCATTGAGGTCGAAGCAAGGGCGGTTGGCCTAAATTATGTCGATTTGGATGGAAATGTCGGTTGCATGGTAAACGGTGCGGGTCTGGCCATGGCCACTATGGATCTCATCAAGATGGCAGGAGGGGAACCGGCGAACTTCTTGGATGTCGGTGGTACCGCCGATGCCAAAAGGGTAGAGGAGGCATTTCGAATCATACTGAAAGACCCGGCGGTAAAGGCCATTTTGATAAATATATTTGGCGGGATCGTTCGCTGTGACCGTGTGGCGCAAGGTGTTGTCGACGCCTATAAGAATATGGGAGACGCCATCAAGGTGCCTATCATTGTAAGACTTCAGGGCACCAATGCTGAATTGGCAAAGGAAATTATCGATAATTCTGGGCTAGCGGTGCATTCGGCCGTACAATTTCAAGAAGCTGCCGACAAGGTCAAGGAAGTATTGGGCTAAATTGGTTGAATATCATATGTAAAGGTCATGTTAAAACATGGCCTTTTTTTATTTCGGGCCTTATGTAAAGGTTAAGGGTTTTAAATAACGGTTAACCTTCTTGTTCTCAATTGTATGTAAGATCGCTCCTCGCTAATTTTACAAGGTCGAATAACACTTGGAATGATTAATTATTTGTTAAAATAACTATTCAATGTAACATTCTTAGTTCTGAGACGTCTTTTTAGTAATATCATCAATCATTAATCAAATCCTGATACCATAAGTACAGGGTTAAAAAACAAACAAGTCATGAGAAAATTAAGTGTTTTAATGGTAGCTGCAATGCTACTTGCTACAGGAAGTATTTTTGCCAACGATTCAAAGAAAAATTCCAAAAAGAGCGATCCTACAAAAAGCCTATCTACCCAGATAGCCGATTTGTTGGACGATAATTCGTTCGTTTTGGAGAAAGGTGACTGGACGGCCAATGTTAGGTTCATTTTGAACGAAGACAAGGAAATCGTCGTCTTATCGGTAGATACCGATAATGAGATGCTTGAAGGTTTTGTCAAGAGTCGGTTGAACTACAAAAAAGTAGATAACGCCGCTTACAAAGAAGGCAGGGCCTTTACAGTACCAGTAAGGATTACAGAGGGGTAGGCTCAATTTGAACTGGAAGAAAATCCTGATGAAGAATTCATCAGGATTTTTTTTTGTTCTTATATTTTACATAACTAATGTCCTTGTCCATCTTCTTGCGCTGTCCGGATTTATAAGACGGTTTTGGTTTTTTTGTATTTACCGTGTTTTGCCTTGAAAGCACTTCTCCCGGATTTTTCGGATTTTCTTTCGTGCCCCGTAAATGAATGACCAGTCCGTTAAGGAAATTACGAAGAACCTGATCCCCACAATCCATATAGTTTGGGTGGTCTTCTTTTCTAAAAAAAGCACCAAGTTCACTTTTTGAGATATTAAAATCGACCAATTTCAGAATATCGATGATTTCATCGTCCCTTAGTTTCAGGGCCACTCTGAGTTTTTTAAAAATATCGTTGTTGTTCATCTATTATTTTTCTGCAAGGTATCACAAAATAATCACTGTTAAAGACTTTGGTAGTCCTGACATGTACTATACGAAATGACCATATTTATTGTTATCTTCATAAGAATTGTTCAATCAAGAACGCTTAGATATGGGTAGCCACGAGGAAAAACTTAGTATTTTATCGGAAATGATAGCCTTTGCAAAGGTAGATGGGGCCGTCAAAGAACCGGAATTTAACTTTCTACTCGAAGTCGCCGCTCATCTTGGAATCGATCGCGCGACTTTTGATTCGCTTTTTGAAAAAAAAGCGGAACATATTATGCCCAAATCACAAGCGGACAGAATCCTCCAATTTCATCGCTTGGTATTGTTGATGAATGTCGATGAGGTTCAAGAACAAAAGGAAATCAACCGCTTACACAACATCGGTCTGGGTATGGGCCTGCCCCCATCGGCGATCCAACAAGTGCTCACCATCATGCACAAATACCCTAATAAGGTGATTCCGCCAAATGTGCTTATAGATATCTTCAAGGCACATTATAACTGAAATTTTATCTGAGGAACGACCTTTTTAAAAATAAATAGGTCATTTTGTCAGTAATTCCAAACCAAAACAAGACATAAAGGCAGTTATTTGTCTATGGTACACGATTTGTCTATTTAGGATTAAAGAAAAAAAGTTTAATCTAAATTATAAAGACATGAGTATCGTTAAAAGAAATAATTTGGTGTTTCCTTCGTTGATGAACGAAATTTTCAAACCAGATTGGTTTGGTGGAATGGAAAATTACAATACCAGTGTTCCGGCAGTGAACATCAAGGAAAATGAAAAGGATTTCGAACTTGAGCTTGCCGTGCCGGGTAGAAAAAAGGAAGATTTCAATATTGAAATCGACAACAATGTGTTGACGATTTCTTCTGAAATGAAAACAGAGAAAGAGGTAAAAGAAGACAACTATACCCGTAAAGAATTCGGATTCACTTCTTTTAGAAGGGCGTTTACCTTGCCTGAGACCATTGATGAAGATAAAATCAAGGCCGATTATGTTGATGGGTTGCTTCGATTTACACTTCCAAAGAGAAAAGAGGCATTGCCCAAGCCTAAGAGGATGATCGAGATCAAATAAGGGTATTTAAAAAATTATGTTTCGTTCTATCGTTCTAGGTAGAACATGCATAATGGTTGGTTTAGTTGGTTAGTTTGGGAAGCGTCTCCGTTCTTGGAGACGCTTTCTTATTCAATGGGCTCGTCCAGTATGGCCAGACAGGTTATAATTCCCTCCAAAAAATTACCGAGACGTAAATTCTCGTTAGGACTATGGATATTGTTGTCGGGATTCGGAATACGAATAGATACGGCGGGAATATTCAATGTGGTGATAAAAGGCGACATGGGCTGTGATCCGCCCGTGGTACGCATATTGACCACCTGATCGCCAAAGACCTTATTTGTCGCCCTGTTCAAAAAGTCCCCGATTTCCGAGTCCATTTCGGTTCGAAAGGGCAACGACCCCAGCCGATAGGTGAACGATGCCAATTTTGGATGCTTTTTTCGTTCTTCTTCGGTAGGGGTGGAATCCACCAAATGATAACCCTGTTCCCGAACATAAGATTTCAAAAGTTCCATGAGACGTTTGCCGTCCGACTCCGGCACGAGGCGCATATCGATTTCGGCTATCGCCTCCGAAGGGATTATGGTCCGGACTTCTTTTCCTACCCATGCGGCGTTCAGTCCCCTGATATTCAGCGATGGGTACTGCAAAGCTTCCTGATAGGTGTTGCCGATGCCGTCCGTATCGGCCATACCGATACGTGCCAAGATGCTGTCGCTATCTTCGGGAACATTGTTCAACCGTTGTTTTTCCGGTTCGCTAAGCGCTATTCCATCATAGAAACCTGAAAGTGTAACCCTCCCGTTCCCATCTTTAAGACCTGCCAATAATTGGGCCATCTTAAAAACCGGATTTGGGGCAAAGTTTCCATACTGCCCACTGTGCAACGGGTAGCGAGGGCCGAATACTTTTAAGGTCGCCGTGGCAATGCCCCTGGCTCCAAAGGTCAAAGTAGGCAAGTTGGATACATGACGGGTGCCATCCATAATGAAGAGCATGTCGGCATCGAGCAATTCTCTATTTTCTGACACGGCTTTCGGTAGGTGGGGCGAGCCCATTTCTTCTTGAAAATCCATGATTACCTTAATATTGAATTGCGGGATTATTCTTTTTTCGTCCAAAATTTTCAGAGCACTTATAAATGCCATGGCCGGACCTTTGCTATCGGATGCCGAACGGGCAAAAATCCGCCAATCGGGGTCAAACTCGTTTTTTAGGCGCTCGAACGCGATGGTTTCCCATTTTCCGTTTTGGCGTTTTTTCAAAACCGGTTCAAATGGATCGGGCTGGTCCCACTTTGTGGTGTCGACGGGTTGCCCATCGATCTGCAAATAAAAGAGTACGGTCTTCGCTTTTTTGCGAAACTTTTTTTCGGCAAAGAGTAGGGGGGCGCCTTCTGTCGAAATGGTCTTTACGGTAAACCCAAGTTGTGAGAAATACGACTCGCATTTTTTTTTATTGGCGGTTACCTGGTCAGGAAAATGACCATCGTTCGGAATTTCCAAAAATGAATTCAATTCAAAAACGGCCTCTGGAAATTTTTTGTTGGCGGCAGTCTTGATTTCTTCGGAAGACAACTTTTGGGCGCACAGAAAACCGCCGAAAAAAAATAAGATCGACGATATTTGAAATATCGTGTTTCGCTTGTCGATTAGCATTTAAAATCGATTCAAATCCTTAAAATAATTCAATTTAGACAAATCTAAAAATCATACTTAATATAATATAAATCAATTAGATAAATGATATTAATTAATTAAAATATTTAGATTCTAAAATTAAGCAGGAATTTAACCTAAAGATGCAAAAAATGATTGGGATTTTACTCCTGTTCTTGCAACATTTTTATTTCGTCACGTAGTTTTGCCGCTTGCATGAAATCCAATTCTTTGGCCGCTTTTTCCATCGCCTTGCGTTTTTCACGAATCAGTTTTTCGACCTGTTCCTTGGTCAAATATTCCAGGTCGGGTTCTGCGGCACGTAGCTCCTCTTTTTCAAAATGATAGGTAGAGACCGAGTTTTTTGCCAGGGCATTATCCAGACTTTTATTCAATGATTTGGGCGTAATATTGTGCTCTAGATTATAGGCGGTTTGTTTCTCCCTGCGATAATTGGTTTCATCGATGGTCTTCTTCATACTGTCCGTAATCTTATCGGCGTACATAATGGCCTTTCCATTTAAATGTCTGGCGGCGCGACCCACGGTTTGGGTCAATGAACGATTGCTTCTTAAGAATCCTTCTTTGTCGGCATCGAGAATTGCCACCAAAGAGACTTCGGGCAGATCCAGCCCCTCGCGCAGTAGGTTTACTCCGATAAGCACGTCGAATATCCCTTTTCTTAGATCCTGCATGATTTCAACGCGCTCCAAAGTATCGACATCACTATGGATGTAGCGGCAGCGTATGTTGATCCGCGCCAAATATTTGGCCAATTCTTCGGCCATACGTTTGGTAAGTGTGGTCACAAGTGTGCGTTCGTCTTTTTCTACGCGCTGCTGTATCTCCTCGACCAGGTCATCGATTTGGTTCAAACTGGGCCTGACCTCGATAATGGGATCCAAAAGACCTGTCGGGCGAATGACCTGCTCAACGTAAACACCTTGACTAAGTTGCAGTTCATAATCCGCGGGGGTTGCACTTACGTAGATTACCTGATTCTGCAGTGTTTCGAACTCCTCAAATTTTAAGGGGCGGTTATCCATTGCGGCAGGTAATCGAAAACCATATTCCACGAGATTTTCCTTTCTTGACCGATCGCCACCGTACATGGCATGTACCTGTGGAATGGTCACATGGCTTTCATCTACGACCATTAAATAGTCGTCGGGAAAATAGTCCAAAAGGCAAAATGGGCGGGTACCCGCTTCGCGACCGTCAAGATAACGGGAATAGTTCTCGATACCGGAGCAGTAGCCCAGTTCACGGATCATCTCCAAGTCAAAAGTAGTGCGTTCTTCCAAACGTTTGGCCTCCAGTGGTTTTCCGATTTCCTTAAAATAATCGACCTGGGCGACCAGATCATGCTGTATCTGATGTATTGCGTTTTGAAGCACGTCTTGTGAGGTAACGAACATATTGGCCGGGTAAATGGTCAGTCTCTCATAGACCTCGATAATGGTATTGTTAAAAGGGTCGAATGCTTCGATTTCCTCTATTTCATCCCCAAAAAAATGAATGCGGAAAGCATGGTCCGCATAGCTCGGAAAAACATCAACGACATCACCTTTTACCCTGAAATTACCGTTTCTGAAATCGGCCGTGGTCCTTGAATAGAGACTTTGTACCAATTGGTGCAGTAACTTCGTTCGCGAAATGACCTGATTCTTTTCAAGGGCGATTACGTTTTTTTGAAATTCTACAGGGTTTCCGATACCGTATAGGCAAGAAACTGAGGCCACGACCAAAACATCGCGCCGGCCGGACAACAATGATGATGTCGTGCTCAGCCGTAGTTTTTCGATATCCTCGTTGATCGAAAGGTCTTTTTCAATATAGAGTCCTGTTGTTGGAATAAAGGCCTCAGGCTGATAATAATCGTAATATGAAACAAAGTATTCTACCGCATTTTCAGGAAAAAACTGTTTGAATTCGGAATAAAGCTGCGCTGCCAATGTTTTGTTATGGGCCAATACCAGCGTCGGTCGTTGTACCTGTTCAATAACGTTGGCCACCGTAAATGTCTTGCCCGAACCCGTTACACCTAGCAAAGTTTGATAACGTTCGCTTGCCTCGATTCCCTCAACCAACTGCCGGATGGCCTCGGGTTGGTCACCGGTAGGTCTAAACTCTGAAACCACTTTAAACTTCATACTATAAAAATACGAAAGACCTTTGGCATTGGCCGTTGGGTCGGGCTAGATTTTTTTAGGCTAGCGTTTCAAGGTAAAATGACCTTTTATTTCTTGTTGGGCCGTAGAAACCGCCCTGAACCAATAGTCGGATGAAGGCAGTGGTCTACCCTTAAAATTTCCATCCCAGCCCTTTGAATTAGGGTCCAATTGAAATAAAAGATTGCCATAGCGGTCAAATATGGAAATATACCCCTCGAGTACCTCTGAGACTTCCTTTACTTCAGCTGGCCGAACGAATTGCCAGAAATCATTGAAGCCATCATGGTTGGGGGTAAAGAAAGTAGGAAAATCTTCTGATTTGAGTCCTCGCTCGATCAATTGCGAAACGATACCACAACCATTTTTGTCGCGTACGAATACGACATGGGGTCCTTCCGGAACATTGTAAAAAGAAGATTCTTTTTGATAAGGGCCATTTTCGTCGTCAAGCGCATATTCGTAATCCCCGACACCAGTAACATTTACCGTAACTTGTTTGCCGGCCGTCAATTTTCTGATATCTATGGATTCTATAATAGGAGATTCAGAGGGAAGGACATTGAAATTATTGATGCTTGAACATTCTAGGGTTGTGCCCGATTTATCTATCCAATTATAGGCCTCGAGAAAGTAATTGCCTGCTTCCGTTATTTTAAAATTACGACTTTGGGAGAGTAATGTCTCGCTGCCGTTTTCAATACGGTACCAACGATACCCATCCGCCCCGTCATCTGCCACGACGTCAATAGGCGGGCTATCCTTGCACTTAATAAATATGCTTGGGAATTCCATAGCGGGTGCCAATGTTTTGGTCTCACCTGTAATGGGGTCTATATCTTCGCAGGGGTCGTTTATTGCCCCGGTAAAAAACCTTTCTTCGTTGCAAGTTTGGGCAATGCCGTTCTCATTTTCCGGACGCACGGTTACATATATCCATACATCTTGTGGTAAATCGGCCGGGGGATTATAAGACAGTACGTTCCCAACGTTGAAATTATCAAGAATTTCGGTACCTCCCTCAGATGTTCCGATCGAAAGGTTGTAGCTCGTTGCGGTCGGGGAATAGTTCCATATAAGATCGGTCACAACCGTTACGTTGGCCGCATTATTATCGGGTGCGGCCATAATAGTGCAGGTTGGGCGCGTGGTTACTTCCGATGTGGTAAAACGGATTACATTGCAAGCTAACGGTATGGTGTTGGATTGAATGATGCTCAGGCTGGCGTAGATGGTGGTGCTTTCGGGCAAACCTACAGGGGGTTTGAAAGAATTTCTCAGTCCTAGCACTTCTCTGTTGATTATATCATTGCCTCCGGGCGTTGTGCCTAAAGATAGCAGATAGCCGTTTATGCCCGTTACTTCTGGCCATGTCAAGGTAACGTCTACAGGCACATCGGTTGTTCCATCGGAAGGGTAAAATATGACGGGGCATTCCTGGGCCTGAGAAATCATCCCAAGAAATAATAATCCGAAATAGAACAATTTTTTGGACATCGTTAAAGAATTCAACTATTATAAATTACCAAAAAGTCTATCGTTTAAGGGTAAAATGACCTTTTAATTGTTGCCCGTTGAACGAAGCGGCCAAGTACCAATAATCCGATTCGGGTAAACGTCTTCCTTTGAACGACCCGTCCCACCCTTGCGAATTGGGGTCCAACTGTTTCAAGAAATTCCCATAGCGGTCATAGATCCTAATATACTCAACATTTATCTCCCCACTTTCAGGAGCGGGTATGAACTGCCAAAAATCATTGATGCCATCTTGGTTCGGGGTAAAAAAGGCAGGAAAATTTTTTGGTGATAGATCGAGTTCTATTACGCGATTATCCATTCCACAGCCGTTGGCATCCCTTACAAAAACAATATGTTGCCCGTCCTTTACTCCTTGAAATACAGGTGTGGGTTGATACGGTCCGTTTTCATTATCCAATGCATATTCATATTCTCCTGTTCCGTTGACCCGCACTTCTATCTCCAATCCTATAGGTCTCCTTTCAATGTGTACGGACTCAATAACTGGTGCTTCAGAGAAAAGAACCGTTATTTCCCTTGAATTGGAGCACTCGATACCGACCCCGTTCTCGTTAATGATATTAAATACTTCAAAGCGATATTCGCCAGGTTCGGATGGAAAGAAAACCTCATTATCAGATAGCAAGGTCTCGGTGTTGTCGTTATTTTTTTTAAACCACCGGAAACCGGATGCGCCCAGCGCTTGATAGGGGTCTACGGCCATTGTGCCATCAGGACAAATTCCTATCCGATCCGGAATACCCAATAAAGGAACAAAAGGAGTGCAATCCAAAACAGGTTCGCTATAGGTCATATTTTGGGCCGAACAATTGGTAGCTTCCCCATTTTCATTGTAGGGCACGACTTTTATAAAAAGTTCCTGATCCAAAGGAAGCCCATTTTCGGGCCTGTACGACAATGCGTTGCCTACATCTATATCATCGGCCACATCGGTGGCGCCCGGAGCGGTTCCTATGGTTATTCTATAGCCCGTAGCGGTCGGTGCATAGAGCCAGTGGACTTTACCGGAATCACTTTCAGATTCTTGATCATTTGCCAATTGTGTGCAATTGGGTGGGTTGACCACATCTTCGGTGGAAAAGGTTTCGCCGGGACATTCGACCAGTTGGCCATCGGTAACGAACAAACTTATGGTCACATATATGAGGGTATCATCGGGCAAGCCCAATTCGGGTGTGAAAGAGTTCACCAAGCCAGCGGACCTTCGATTGAGAATATCGGTACCACCGGGCGTCGTGCCCAAGGAAATCAAGTACCCGTCTATTCCACTTACCTGATTCCACGTAATCGTTGTGTTCACGGGTACGCCCACGGAACCGTTCGATGGACTTTGTATTCGAGGGCAATTCTGACCGTACGACACGAGCCCTAGAAATAGCAACCCAATAAAAAGACCTTTTTTTTCCATTGAACAAAATTCGAAACTTGACATCTTCAAACTTACCGCTATCTTTTAAGGGTAAAATGTCCTTTAAACTCCTTACCGTTTTCCAAAATAGCCTTAAACCAATAATCGGATGCCGGCAGTATTCGGCTATTAAACGTCCCATCCCATCCTTTGCTGCCGGCATCTATTTCAGCGACCTGCTTCCCGAATCGGTCAAAGATAGCTATGGAAGCACCTGATCGAAACCTGCCATCGACGCCAATAAGCTGCCAATTATCGTTGAAGCCATCATTGTTCGGTGTGAAAAACTTCGGATAACCGACGACCGATATCAGTTCCTCCGTAATTCCGCAACCATTTTTGTCACGTATGTATATTGTTATGAATCCCGGAGGGATGTTTTCAAAAAAATTTGAGTCTTGATATTTGTCGCCATCTATCGAGAACTCATACGCACCATCGCCCGCAACTTCAATTTGCACCGTATTGTTACTTGAAATGTCCGATATAAGAACATTGTCGATTATCGCATTGTTCGATGGCAGTACCTTGAATTTGACACGATTTGTGCACAATGTTGTTTCGCCATTGGTCGAATATTCGTAACCAGCCTCGATTACGTATTCTCCGGTTTCAAGAATAGGGGTTGTACGATTGGTCGAAATAACCTCTTCGGTATCTCCCTCGATTCTAGAAAAGGTGTACGAATCGAATCCTTCAGGCGCGCTTATCGTAAGGTCAGGGTCATTGGTACATAGCAAATAACTATCTGACATTGAAAAGAAGGGTGCGGCATTTACCACTAGGGAAATCTCGATTACATCTTGGCATTGGTTTGCATTTTCGATACGGGCATAAACAACATTTGTTTCCGTGGCGTAGGTTAGCGGTAATTCATTTCTTTCCAAAGAAACATCTTCCAAAGATTCATAAAAGTTGACCTCATTGTTCGGGTAGTTTGCTTGCCCGATTTCATATAAATCGAAAATACCAATGCGCATTGTGTCATAAGGGTCTTCATCGCAGCTATAAAATGTCGTTTGCTCATTCTCGCCAAAGACCACAGGATTGATCCGCAATTGAAGTTCGCCCATATTTTCACAGCCTAAATCATTGACCGCCCTATAATATATAGTCTGTTCAAAGGGAACTGTATTGAGAAAGTGTAATGGGTCATCAATGGGTGCTCCGTTAATTCTATCCTCTACGGTCAAAAAGTATTGGTATTCAAAATCATTTTCCGCTTCCACCTGTCTCAGGTTCAACAAGGCCAGACCGTCCTCCGAATCCTGGTAAACATCGCATTGCTCCAAAATCAAATTCGGCGTCGTCGGCATAGGTACGATCTCTATCGAAGATTCGCCGATAATCGGGCAGCTCAATTCGGGCGAAGTAATTACCAAGCGATAGCGTCCTGAATCATCATCGGTCGCATTCCTGATTTCCAGAAAATTCGAGCTTGTGGTGCTCAAAGGCACGCCATCTTTCTCCCAATTATAGGATGCATTGGCAATTTCATCGGTCTGAAGTATAAACCCCTCGCTTTCACAGATGGCCATGGAGTTCGATGTGGAACCATCTGCATTTACAATAAGGTCTATTTTGTTGAAAAAAGATTGGATAAAGGGAGGAAGGCCTTGGGTAGCGGTTCTTCCGCTCAAGGATATCGCGTTGTGCACATAGTTGGCGCCGAGACCTTTCTCATTAGGGTTTTCAATGACCCCGAGAAATGAAGACCCGTTGAGGTAGTTTTGTGGTAATGTTCGATAGATTTTGCCATTGTCCCCCAATTGTAGGGCACCTCGGTATAAAGAACGGCTGTCGAGCACTACTTCGGATGCCGAAACATCCCCTGCCCGTAGGTCATACTGTGATAGAGTGGAGGCGTGGCCCGAGGGACCCAATATATCATTTGAGGAATGGATATAAAGATACTGTCCGTTTGGAGAGAATTCGACACCATAGGGATTTTTGTTCGCCGAAGAGGTAGTTATCCTTTCTTGATCGGTCAATATGCCCGTAGTGGCATCAAAATCGTACATATAAAGGCCAAAATTGGCATTGGCACTCACCAATTTGGAACCGTCTGGCGATAATTTTAAATATCCTCTTGGATCCTCGATGGCCAAATCAGTAAATGTGGACTTTACAGAGGTAGTAATAACTCCGTTCGCATTGACCTCAAAGGCATGATAGGTATTTAAAATATGGTCGGTACCGTTTTCCGATGCCAGCGTTATTACCCAAATTGACCTATCGCTACAGTCTTTGAGAACTGCCGTTACCTTTTCTGAACAATCTTGTAGCAGGCGACGGTTTTTTTCAATAACCGACCCCCTACCGTTATCGGCCGATATGTCAACGACCGAATAGTTCAGCCCAAAATCGGGATCTCCTTCGAACACCGAGGTGTCAACCGTAAAAATGTAATAGAGGTTCGGATGGTCAGGCCTGGGCACGATCAATGCGGACTGGGTGCTCGATGGGTCGCCGTTGAGACCCTGGCCATTTTCCATGATTTGGTGATTGCGATTGTAAACGGTAATGCCGTCGGTATAGAACAGTAAGCCCCCCAGTGGGTCGGAAATCGTTGCACAACCCTCTAAGGTACTGATTCGACCATCGGTCAAGGGAGTAACGCTGCCATCATCGTTAAAAGTGATTCCTGCGCCATTGCCAAAGTACCAATTGTCGGTCTCGCCTTGACCTAAAAGCAGGGCAGGGCAGAGCATACCGAAAAGCAATGTATTTACAATTTTCTTTTTCATAGGGTCTCGCAACCCTACAATATACTATAAATCGCGCTTTTTTAGCAAAACATATGACAAATAGATGAAAATGGCCGTCCAGGCAAGAACGATGAGAATTTCGTACCAATGTGTTCGATAGTTAAGTACGATCTGTTCGCCGACCTGGTCGGCGACCGATTGTACGGCTTCCAGTCGGGTAACAGGCTCTTTGATAAGATTCCACATTGAGTTCAATGGAAAGAAACCCATAATGGTATCGGTGGTTTCTTCGTTGAAAAGTTTCCAGCGGATCATTCCCCTAACAAATCCCTCGAAAATCTGCCATAAGATTAGAAATCCTAAAGCGAAAGCGGAGCGTTTGACCAAAATCCCCAGAAACAGGCAAAAGGAAAAGAAACCGACCAACTTGACAAAAAATGCCAATAGAAACTCCAAATCGGAAAAAATTATCGATAACTCATCGTAATCTGAATAAACCAAGCCCAAGATCAAGGAAACCACGAAGACAAAGAGGGTCGAGATCAAGGCGAACGAGAGTACCGTCAAGAATTTCGATAATATGAATTCCTTTTTTGAAAGTCCGTCTATCAAATTTTGTTTGATCGTCTTGTTGCTATATTCATTGGCCATCATCGATACGATCACGATGGCAAGAAATAATTTGAAAAAGGCCGTGACAAAGGTGTTGAAGTGCCAGATATAAGGAAAGTTGAAAATGCCGATTTCAGCCAAATGAAATTTGATGGGGCCTATATCGAACTTTATGGCGGCTACTAGCGCAATTGAGGTCAACAGAACGAAGTAAGATATGATCAGTACCTTACTGGCCCTGTTGTTCCATAATTTTATAAATTCTATTTGAAGCAGTCGTAACATGGTTTTCTTAGTTTGCTTGGTTTTCGGTCAATGTCAAGAATTGTTCTTCCAAACTTTCTTTGCGCTTGACGAGATGGGAAAGATAAATGCCCTTTTCGAACAAGGCTTTGTTTAAATCGACAGCGCTCATTTCTTCTTTAAGGAATGCGGTGATCATACCGTTCTCAGATTTTATTTCACCGAAATTGGAATTGCCTTCCAAATACGTTTCGAGTTTTTCTGTCTGATCTGTTTTCAGTTCAAAGAACCCATGGCTTGCCAACATTCCGTCGACCGATCCCGAATACAGTTTTTCTCCTTTACGAAGAATGACCACATGGCTGCATACCTTTTCCACCTCATCCAAAAGATGGGATGCCAATAGAATCGTAGTGCCTTGCGAAGCTATTTTTTTAATGATCTCACGAATTTGATGAATACCTTGTGGATCCAGTCCGTTGGTAGGTTCGTCCAAAATCAATATTTCGGGATCGTTCAATAGGGCAGAGGCGATGGCCAGACGCTGCTTCATTCCGAGCGAATAGGTTCTGAATTTACTGTTCTTTCGGTCCAAAAGTCCTACGAGCTGAAGTTTCTCCTCGATCTTGTCTTCCGATACCTCTTTGATCTTACAGACCAGTTTTAGGTTCTGGACGGCGGTCATATACGGGTAGAAATTCGGCCGTTCGATGATGGCGCCCACCTTTTTCAAGGCCTCATGCGTCGAAGTACTGCCATCGAACCATGAAAACTCGCCATGGGTACGGTTCACAACATTAAGCACAATGCCCAAGGTGGTCGATTTACCACTTCCATTAGGGCCAAGAATACCATAGACGTTGCCTTTTTCAATACTGAATGAAAGGTCTTTGACGGCGGTCAGGTAACCGAATTTTTTGGTGAGGTTGTTCACCGTAAGAATTTTTTCCAAAATCGGTGTTGTTTTAGGTGGTCTGTTATTACTTGACGAAGAAAGCCTAAATTTGTTACAATTCACGGTTTTTAATTTAATTTCAGAATATGTCCGAGGAGCGTTTAATGTCGAAAAAGAAACCTGCCTATCCGGTGAATGAGCAGTTGGATGTATACTTGGACCATTATAACCGAAAAATTGAGATTCCCATTTTTTATGAAGACTTGCTGCGTTTTGCCGGTTCTGTCGTCGTCTACGATTCAAATGACGAAGACACTTTATGGATCAGGGTCTATTATTCCGAATTCGATAGGAAAGAAATCGATATAAGTCTTAAAAAAGTATATTCGATTTTACATTCAGATGGCAGTAATAGCATTATCCAATACTTGAACGTAGATGCCGTCGATTACTGTACTTTCGGAAATTCGAAACCTTTTCGGATTAAGGTCAGGAACATCCTCAATGATAATTTCACCTATTTCTATGTGAAGAGAGCGGATGCATCGCGTATTTATGGCCTTGAGTTGGAACATATGCTTTCACCTTACAACCTAAACTTTTTGGTTTACAAAGACACCCTAATCGAAGAACATATCGCCGGAATACCTGGCGATGTATTCATCAAGGAGTTTTTGCCGAAATGTACCGAATCGGAAAAGGCACAATTGGCCAAAGAGTTCGTTAAGTTCAACGAACGTTGTATGATTCGGCTTTTGGGTGATATGCGTTCATACAACTATGTTATTGTTCCTACCCATGATTTTGATCATGTAGTCTATAAAATTAGGGCAATCGATTTCGACCAGCAGTGTTTCGAAGGAAAATTAAAGGTATATAGACCCCAATTTTTTAAGGAAAATTTGTTGATGGTCGAACTCGTGGGCGATAAGTTACTGCGAGATTCGGTCGATCAGTACAAATTGGAAGAACGCTCCATCGTCGCAAAACGAATTTTAAGCTCGGGCAACCGCATTAAAAAACTGCGTGAAATCTGTAGGAACGATGTAATCTCAACGCCCGAGAACATTGAAATGCTCAAGAATCAAATTTATGAGCTGACCCTTGATATGGCCTTTAAAAAATGCAAAAATATGGGCGAGGTACTCGACTTGGCCTTAAGCTTTGTTCGAAGAAATTATGAAGATGTCAGCATGAAGCAGATTATCGAAAATAAAATACCCGGTGGGCGGTGATCAGTTGGCGGTAAGGTTAGCCCGAACGAATTGCCTATACATACGACCACTAACACTCTAGCTCTTCTGTTCTTTATTGAAATAGACCAGATAATAGTACATTTGCCGCTCTTCGTCCCAACCTTTTTCCACGAATTTTTCTGCCGATTCCGGATTAATGAAATCGAGCTTAATCTGGATGTTCGTATCGAGGTTGATAACGTTTTTGATTTTCTTTCGGGCATCTGAAACCGCCTTGTTGGCAATATCAAAGCTCGATACGTCTTCAATGCTATATTTGGGCCCTTTCTCGACCTTGTAGTGTTTGAATTCAGGAATCAATTCAGGATTCTCCATGACTTCGTTCAAGAAATTGCTTTCTTCGAATGCATCGTTCTTTGCAAAGTGATTGACCGCGCGGTTCATGAACAAGACCTCTTGCTGCTTGTCTTCGGCCGGTAGCACAACATCTTTTGCAAAATTCTGGCAGAATTTCAGATAATTCTTGGTATAGAAATTTTCATCGGCCAAGGCATCTACCCCCAAAAAATTGGTCAACCAGTATTTGGCATCATAGCGGTTATTGTCGACTGATAGCACTTTATAGCCTTCTTGCTTGTTCAGGTTGAAAATAAGGCAGCCCTTGTCGAGTTTATTTACATTGATGCCCTGGCGTATAACAATATCCAGATTGTTGCCTTTTTCCTCAAACTCCAAAAAATCATGTTTTAGCTCACTTTTGAAAATTCCGACGGCATCGGTCTTTTGATTGTCCAAAAGAATTCCTGTCAAATAGACGATGTAGACCTCACCGCTCTTTATGTGCGGGTGGTTCGATTGCTCGAACAGATGGGTCGCCAATTTTTTGGAATTTTGGTGGGCTTTGGCCGTATCTTCAAAAATCTCGGAAACGAATTTATAGACCTCGTTGAATTCTACATCGACTTCGTTGGTCAAATGGTAGTAGTTCTCCTCTTTCTCGCGAAAAGGTTTGAAAAAAAACTCTTTTAGCAATGCCGTGGTCTCGTCGTTCAGAGCCAATGGTTCGGCAGATAGAAAGACGTTCTCGTTCTTATTCTTATTGCCCACACGATGAAGTGAAATGCTTTCGATTTGGGCGGGATACAGGTTGATCATTTTTTAAGTTAGGAGTTAGGGCTGTACCATGATGAAAATTGGCTGTTAATTCCAATTTTCATCAAAATCGAGGTCGTCATAGTTTTCAAAGGTGTCGTCAAAGTCAAAATTTGGATCGGCCTCAAACCTTTTTTCAGGAGGCGATTCTGGCAGTTCACCGAAACTGAAAAGTAAATTTGGATAAGACTGCCCACTTTCTTTTTCAACAATATCGGCCAATTCGACAAAGAATGTCCACATGCTCAAAAAGTCATAGACGTATATGAGTTTCGGCGAATCTTCGGTCATGACATCTTCAAGAAAAGTTTCGTTCATCAAACGTACGTCGGACCCTTTTTCACTCATGTCGAAAAGTGCGATTTCCTCATCTTGGTTCCAATTTTCGTCACAAGTGTAGAACGAGGCCATCTCATTGCCCAAAAATCCGAAAGATTGTGCTATCACATTATGGAAATCTTCCATAGTGGTACTGGCTTCTATCTCGACATCTCGAAAAATATCTTCCTCCGCGTCCAAAATTATCCTGATTTTATAGATCATTTATCGCAACTTTTGGGTGAGGGCAAAGGTACGACATTATGTTAAAACGACTTCGTTATTTGGAAAAACGATGTAAGGTGTAGGTCATCGTGGCCAAAAGAAAAAAAGCACCTATCTGATGTGCAATTCCGAGCCATAACGGCACGGCGTATATCAAAGTGAATACGCCCAGTACGAATTGCATAGCGACCACTATCAATATCCACCGCACTCCTTTTTTCTGTAGTAAAGTTAGTGTTCGGTTTTTTGTCCTGTACCAAATGGCCACACAAAGCGCAACTACTACATAGGCGAGATAACGGTGTATGAACTGTACGCCACTTCGGCCTTCGACGAAATTTTTGACCAGAGGCCGTTGTTCGATGAAAACGGTTTCATGGATCAATTGGCCTTCGTTCATCATGGGCCAATGGTTGTGTACAAAGCCCGCATCAAGACCCGCTACGAAAGCTCCCCAAATGATCTGAATTACCAGAAAAGCATAGGTGAGTCGTATTAAATTGCGCATGCCCGAATCTATCCTTTTTTTCTTGGGATAAATAAGATCAAGGGCTACCCACAAACTATAGGCGAAGGTCAAAAAAGCGGTGATGAGGTGCGCCGCCAACCGATAATGGGAAACGTCGGGCCTGTCTACCAAGCCGCTTTTTACCATATACCAACCCAAAAATCCTTGAAAACCTCCCAAAACCAATAGTACAAGGCATTTTTTAATTGTGGCCTTGTCAAGTTTTTTCTTGATCAAAAAGAAAATGAACGGAAAGATGAATACCAGGCCGATAAATCGACCGATTACCCGGTGCAACCATTCCCAAAAGTAGATGTCTTTAAAATCCTCGAGCGTAAAGTGGTTGTTGAGCTTTTGATATTCGGGATACTGTTTGTAAAGTTCAAATGCCTCTTGCCATTCTTGCTCGTTCATCGGAGGTAGGGTTCCGCTCACCAATTTGTAATTCGATATGGATAGTCCCGAATGCGTCAATCGCGTTATTCCACCGACCAATACCATAACGAATATCAAAAAGCAACCTGACAGTAGCCAGATGATAACCGATTTATTCTCTTTTTTCATTCTCAATTAATGATTTTGCGCATAAGGCCCTGTTGATGGATACTTTTGGTCAAAGGCCCAGTTCTTTTCCTTTTTTCAACATGTATTTTTTTGCGGCATCGTATTCATTGGGTATTTCACCTTCAAGGATCGCTTCTTTAATGGCGTCTTTTATTATGCCAATTTCCCTTGATGGTTTCAAGCTAAAGGTTTCCATGATTTCTTCGCCCGATATCGGAGGTTGAAAATTGCGAATATGGTCCCTTTCCTCTACTTCGACGATTTTTTGGCGTACGAGTTTGAAGTTGTTTTTGTACTTCTTCTGCCTTTTCGGATTTTTGGTCGTAATATCCGCCTCACAGAGGGTCATCAGGTCATCGACATATTCCCCTGCATCGAAGACCAGCCGCCGCACAGCCGAATCGGTCACAAAATCCTCTGATAGAATTTGGGGCCTAGAACTCATCAATACCATTTTTTGCACGTATTTCATTTTGTCGTTCAGCGGCATACGGAGCCTTTTAAAAAGTTTGTACACCATTTTTGAACCGACAAATTCATGCCCATGAAAAGTCCAGCCGATTTTTTTATGGAATTTCTTGGTCGGGGCCTTTCCGATATCATGTAGCAGCGCGGCCCATCGTAACCATAGGTTATCCGTTGTCTCGGCAATATTGTCGACTACTTCTAAAGTATGCCAAAAATTATCTTTGTGCCTTTGTCCTTCAATTTCCTCGATACCCTGGAGTGCAATCAATTCAGGGAGAATAAAGGGCAGTAATTCTGTTTTATGAAGTAACGCGAAACCTTTAGAAGGTTTTGGACTAGCAAGAATTTTGTGAAGCTCGTCGACAATGCGTTCTTTTGACACAATCTTGATGCGTTCTTTGTTCGCTGTTATGGCCTGTAATGATTTCAATTCGATCTCAAAGTTCAATTGCGTGGCAAAGCGAATGGCCCGCATCATGCGCAGGGGGTCGTCAGAATAGGTAATATCGGGTTCTAGGGGCGTGCGGATCACTTTTTTTTCAAGATCGCCCATACCATCGAAAGGATCCAAAAGATTTCCATAATCTCCTCGGTTCAATGAAAGAGCCAGGGCATTGATGGTAAAGTCCCTGCGTTTTTGGTCATCCTCCAATGTACCGTCCTCAACAACGGGTTTTCTACTGTCACGATGATAACTTTCCTTTCTGGCCCCAACAAATTCCAGTTCGATATTGCCATGTTTGATCATAGCCGTTCCAAAATTTTTGAAAACCGATACTTGCGGTTTGTTTTGAAGCCTTGAAGCCACCTTTTCGGCAAGATCAATACCATTGCCCACGGCCACAATATCAATATCTTTGGGTGTTCCCCTATCCAAAAAATGGTCCCGTACAAAACCGCCAATAACATAGCATGTCAACCCAAGTTCGTGGGCGGCATCTGAAACTATTTTGAATATTGGACTTGAAAGTGCCTCTTTGTGGTCTGGCCGTATCATGTTTATCATAGCCTACCCATAAACGGGTTAGGCAGGAATATTATATTATTCGCGAATTACTTTTACCGTTCCATCGTTTGCCAACTTAATGATGGACGACGGAGTTCCGTTTTTCTCATTTCGGTGCAAATTTACCACATAGTCCACTCCCTTTAAAACCGGTTCGCCGATTTCGCCAAAAGATCTTGGGGTCGGTTTGCCGGAAATATTGGCCGAAGTGGAAACAATGGGCTTTTTGAATTTGTTGATCAAGTATTTACAGAATTTATCGGAGGCGACTCGAACGGCCAAGGTATTGTCGGGAGCAATCAGATTTTTGGCAACCCCTTTGGGGTTATCGTATATGATGGTAGTCGGTTTTGTGGAGAGATCGATAATGTCATAAGCCGTTTCGGGCACTTTTTCGATATGCCTTTCGAGCATGGCGTCTTTGGCGACAAGGCAGATCAAGGCTTTGGAGTCTTCCCTTTGCTTTAATGCATATACCCTTTGTACCGCATTTTCATTCGTTGCATCGCACCCGATTCCCCAAACGGTATCTGTCGGGTAGAGTATAAGCCCCCCATTTTTCAATACCTCGATGCATTTGTTGATTTCTTCGGTCATTACCGGATGATTTGTTGGTGTTTCATGGATTTTCCAAGAGGAAGACCTATTAGTATCCGATGAAAGAGTTTAAAATATTTGGGTTTGACAATTGATACCAAACCATAACGGACTATAAAAAACAGACGTAACATTTGGTAGTGAAGATACCCGTGGTTTTTTCGAATTACATAGAACATCGAGGTTTTAAGTTCGATTTTGGTTGCGATGGGCATGCCTGTTTTATCGATGCTTTTACCTTGAAAATGGGTATAGGAAGCCGACGGAACGAAATAAGCCTTTTTGCCGAGTTTCTTCAAACGATAGCAAATATCGCTTTCTTCGAAATACAGGAATATGTTGGTGTCGAATCCTCCCACGGTATTGAAGTCAGATGCCCTGAAAAACATAAAACTCCCATTGACATAATCGACGGCAATTGGTTCTGAATGTTCTTTTCGTCTTTTCGGTTTTGAAAAAACGTTTTCGACGAACTGTCTCCCAAAAACTTCTCTGGCAAAGGAAGTAAAATGGTCGAAGCTAACTTCCTTTTGATTGTTTTCATTATAGATTTGGGGACCGCATACCGCCACATCGGGAGTTGTTTCCATAAAGTCATGACAACTTTTTATTACATCCTTAAATAGTATAGTATCATTGTTCAAAAAAAGATAATACCTGCCCGTCGCGAACTGTACGCCATGCATATTGCCACCTCCGAAACCCATATTGATCCGGCTACGATGGCACTTTATATTTTTCTTTGCCAGATTTTTGATATAATCCTCTAGGGACATAAAATCCGAATCTTCTGAAGCGTTGTCTACAACTACGATCTCATAAGGTATTTCAGACCCTGTTGTTCGCAAGACACTTTCAATACATTTTTTGGTGTATTCCGAAGAATTATAGTTAATGATGATTATCGATATGCCATAGTTTTTCTTCCCCATTTTCGTTACTGGCCGTATTTGGATAGAAAGTTACCCAATTGTTCTATAAAAAGAGAGGTTTTAAAAGTTTCATAGAGCGTATCTATATTCCGTTTGATATCTTTTTTACCCTTATTTTCGAATAGTTCCGGAAGATAATCTATCAAATGAACCCCGAAATGTTTTTCCTGAATGTTACTGTGCCAGGCCCCTTTGATTATGAATGGACTAAATATGCAAAATGTAGGTATGTCCAAAGCCTTGGCCATATTCACCGCACCGCCCTCGTTTCCGATCAATGCCGAACATTGGGACAAAATAGCTAAAAATTCCCTCAAGGAAGGGGCGTAAAAATCAAGAACGCTTTTTGATTTTGTGGTTTCATTGCATTGGTTATAAATAGCCTCAGCATCACTTTTCTGATTAGGTATATAGTTGAAAAGCAATTTGGTATTTGTTTTTTCGCATATGAAATCGAGTATTTTGGCCATATATGCCGAAGGATATGTCTTGAGCGGGCTACTACCCAGAATACCGATCATTACTAGTTTTTGATTCTTATAATCCCGAATAGTATCTATTTTATTTTTGGCTTCATGTATTTCTGATTCTTTCAAAAAAATTTTCGGAAAGGTTACGAAATCGTTGGGTCGATTCAAAATAGGCCCTAACAGCGCCAATCGATTTTGTATGGCCAAAGGAATTTTTCCGTCGGGATTCAGGTTTTCCTTTACGGTATGCGTATAAATCCACCGTGTGTAGCCTTTAAAGTGGGATATTTTGTATTTTGACCGCGCAAAGAGTGAAATGAGATTGCTCTCCAATTTTCCGTAAGCATCGATAACGGTATGAAATTCCTCTTTTTGAATTGCTTTTAAAAACCTGTAGAACTTCCATTTGCTCTGTCTAAGATCCTTTCCGAAAACAACGACTCTATCTATGCTGGGATTGTTCAATAAAACCGGTAATGTATTTTCGTTGGCGACGAAATGGACAGAACTATTTGGGAAATAATGTTTAATACTTTCGCAAATCACCGTACTTGCCAAGACATCCCCGATCATTTTTTGTTGAATAACTAAGAATTTCATCTCGATCGGCAGTGCGGTTATGGACGGATCAAATATAGCCAAATTCATTGCATCATGTCGAAAAGGCAACTATTTAGCATTTGAATTCTATGGAAGATCTTGTTCAAAAAACTACATTTGTAAAAGTAGTCAAATTAAATGATCTTCAGTGAGCAACGTTAGTGTAATAGTCAGCACATATAACAAGCCTGAGTGGTTGCAAAAAGTGTTGTGGGGCTTCAATTGCCAGACCTACAAAGACTTTGAGGTAATAATCGCCGATGACGGATCCGGGCAGGCCACTAAAGATCTGGTTGAAAAAATGAATCATGAGGTGTCTTACGATATAAAACACGTATGGCAGAAAGACGATGGGTTTCAAAAATGTAGAATTTTGAACAAGGCAATTGTTGCCAGTTCGACCGATTATATTCTGATGACCGACGGCGATTGCATACCAAGGGAAGATTTTGTACAAGTACACTATATCAATAAAGAACCGGGCACTTTCATTTCGGGTGGCTATTACATGCTGCCCATGAATATCTCGCTCGCCATTACCAAAAGGGATATTGAAAAGCAGAATTGTTTCAATATCCATTGGTTGAAGGAAAAAGGATTGCCCAAAACCTTCAAGAACAATAAATTGACCGCAAGAGGATTTATTTCAACTTTGTTCAATACGTTCACGCCTACCACGGCCAGTTGGAACGGCCATAATTCTTCAGGATGGAAAAAAGATATCTTGAACGTCAATGGTTTTGACGAACGGATGCAGTACGGGGGCGAGGACCGTGAATTCGGAGAGCGCCTTATGAATTTTGGCGTAAAGTCAAAACAACTGCGTTATAGTGCCGTATGCGTGCATTTAGATCATGAACGCGGATATCGCACCCCGGAAGCGATTGCCAAGAACCAGGTTATTCGAAAAGAGGTGAAGCAGAACAAAAGTGTTTGGACGTATCACGGCATTACCAAATAATAGGCAAGCTCGTTTTTCTTTTCCAACTTTTTAAGTTCACGGTAGCGTTCCAGGTCGCCCAATGCGTTTAGGTAAGAAATGGTGATTCCCTTCTTTCCGTCGAGAATGCCCAAACGAAGAATATAATGGTGGAAGAATTTCCAAGCGGGTTTGAAAATCAACGAAAAGTAATTGAACCTGTTTTCCCTGTAAAACGCCTCTTTGGCCTTTAATCGACCGTATTTGAGCATTTTAGATTTATAATCCTCGTAACTTTTGTAGCAATAATGCGTCAATTTTTCCTTTAATATACCTGAAGTGCCATCGACGTTCAAAGTCTCATGTACTATTTTCTTATCAGAGAATTTGGCTTTACTTTTTCTGAATAATCTATAGTTCTTGTCGGTTTGCCACCCGCTAAAATTCAATACACTGTTCTTGAACATGAATTTTCTATAAAACCAAAAGGCTACATGTTCGGTATTGCCATTAACCGTTTCAACGATTTCTTCACGTAATTTTCGGGGCACTACCTCGTCGGCATCCAAAAATAATACCCAATCATTGGTCGCCTGTTTCAGCGCGAATGATTTTTGAGCCGTAAAATTGGCAAAGGGGTGTTGAATGACCTTGACCTTCGGATGGATCTTAAGATACTCATAGGTACCATCAGTACTATATGAGTCTACAACGATGATTTCATCGGCAAATGTGATCGATTCGATACACTTTTCAATGTATCCCATTTCGTTGTAAGTTATGACTAAGGCCGAAATTTTCGTTTTTGGATAACTCATATTCTAAAAGTATAAGTAGGTATTTTTAGTTTGGTCAACAGGATAATAACTAAAAAAAAAGGAAAAAAGTATAAACAACTATAAAATTCCTACAAACTTATACCGCCACATCATACTCCCTCAATGCATCGTTCAACGAGGTCTTTTTGTTCGTACTTTCCTTTCTGGTTCCGATTATCAAGGCACATGGTACCTGAAAATTGCCCGCCTCGAAGGTCTTTGTATAACTCCCTGGTATAACAACCGAGCGTGCCGGAACCCTACCTTTGGTCTCCTTTGGTTCGCTGCCCGTCACATCGATGATTTTGGTCGAGGCGGTGAGCACCACATTGGCCCCGAGCACGGCCTCACGTTCGACGCGAACACCTTCGACTACGATACAACGCGAACCGATAAAGGCATTGTCCTCGATGATAACCGGAGCGGCCTGTAATGGTTCCAAGACACCTCCGATTCCGACGCCACCGCTTAGGTGCACATTTTTACCGATTTGGGCACAGCTGCCCACGGTCGCCCACGTGTCGACCATGGTGCCTTCATCAACATAGGCACCAATGTTCACATAGCTCGGCATGAGAATGGTGCCCGAAGAAATATAGGCGCCATGCCGTGCAACGGCGTGGGGTACCACGCGAACACCCTTTGCAGCATAACCTTTTTTTAATGGAATCTTATCATGGTATTCAAAAATACCGGCTTCGAGCGTTTCCATTTTTTGTATAGGAAAGTAAAGTACAACACCTTTTTTTACCCATTCATTGATCTTCCATCCATTTTCTGTAGGTTCCGCACACCTAAGTTGACCTGTATCGAGTAAGTCGATTACTTTGCGAATGGCTTTTTGGGTACTGTTTTCTTTTAATAGTTCGCGATTTTCCCAAGCGTTTTCGATGGTGTGTTGTAGTTCTTTCATGTGTATGGTAAAATTTGGACAAAGATACATGCTTGTATCAGAAATCGTTCGCTGATTTCGGGGATATAACAATTTAAGGGTTATTTTTGCCAAAAAATGGGATTGGGTAGAATTCTCGCGTTGGACTACGGTAAGAAAAGAACGGGCATAGCCGTTACCGATGAGATGCAGCTTATAGCTTCAGGACTTACTACCGTAAGTACGACAACGCTTATCGATTTTTTAAAGGAATATGTTGCCAATGAAAATGTAGTTCGGTTCGTGGTCGGGGAGCCCAAGCAAATGGATAACTCTCCTTCTGAATCCGAAGGTTTGATCCTTTCTTTTTTACCTAAGCTGAGAAAAGAGTTCCCCGATGTCCCAATTGTAAGGCAAGATGAGCGTTTCACGTCAAAAATGGCGTTCCAGGCCATGATCGATGGCGGGCTCGGCAAAAAACAACGTAGCAACAGGGCATTGGTCGATGAGGTCAGCGCAACGATTATCTTGCAAGGGTATTTAAACACTATATCATGATTTTACCAATTGTCGCCTATGGCGATCCGGTCTTACGAAAAGTCGCCCAGGAAATCGACCCCGGTTATCCTAGATTGACCGATTTGATCGATAATATGTGGGAGACCATGTACAATGCAAATGGGGTAGGGCTTGCCGCGCCCCAAGTGGGACTTGCCATTCGCGTATTTATGGTAGATACCGGTCCCTTTGCCGATGATGAAGATTTATCCCCGAAAGAACAAGAGGTCTTGGGAAGCTTTAAAAAAACTTTCATTAACGCCAAAATTGTCGAAGAGACTGGCAAAGATTGGGTGTTTAACGAAGGGTGCCTGAGCATACCCGATGTGCGCGAGGATGTCAACAGGTTAGATACGATTACCATTTCGTATCTCGACAAGGATTTCAAGCCCCATACCGAGACCTATGATGGACTTTTGGCACGCGTGATCCAACACGAATACGATCATATCGAAGGTATTTTATTTACCGACAAACTATCTTCGCTTAAGAAAAGATTATTAAAGGGAAGATTGAACAATATTTCGAAGGGAAAGATAAAGGTTGATTACCGGATGCGATTTCCCGCAGCAAAAAAAGTACGTTAAATAAACGCTAATCAAAGCAAAAGTTGAATATTTGCCAATTCGAAAAATAAAAAGAACCAATGAGTTTGGAAAAAATACTATCAATTGCCGGAAAACCAGGCCTTTATCAATTGGTAACGCAAACGAGAACGGGTTTCGTGGCCGAATCGTTGCAGGACGGCAAAAGAATTACCGCTGGTGTTCAAAGCAACGTAAGCGTTCTTTCCGAGATTGCGATATATACCCTGGACAAGGAAGTGCCACTTCGAGAGGTGTTTTTAAGGATCCAGACCAAAGAAAAAGGCAAAAAGACTTCAGTTGGCCATAAAGAGGACAAACTGAAATTGGAGGAATATTTTTTCGATGTGCTTCCCGATTATGATGAAGACCGTGTTTATGCCAGCGATATAAAGAAGGTAATCCAATGGTACAATATTCTTCATGAAAAAGGCATAACCGATTTTTCCGATCCCGAGGATTCTTCCGAAGAATAGAATACCTACTTGCCATTGGTAGGATAAATGACTTTATTACAAGAATCTCTATATCGATAAAGCGATAAGCTAGCAGGTTATTTTTCACCACAGGAAAATGTCAGCAATCCGATAAAACCCTGCCGAACATTGCTATTTCGACGTATCTAATATAAACTCGGCAACTTCTCTTTTGAATTGCTCCAATGAGGGCCGATAAAATCATGTCGTTCCATTCCTCAAATTTAAAACTGGCCAAATCGGATGTTATACCGTCATCAAAGGTGAAACTGACTTTTGGTCTGACAATCGTTTCGGCGTCATCATTTTTTTGCCGTCGATCCGGAGTTTCGTTTTTGCAACCTTGCAAGACTATCATCAGACAGAGTATGACAAGTTGATTTTTTTTCATCCAACACCATTGAATGTTTTGATATTAGGTGAACACTTGTTACGGTTCTGAGTCGTTATACCTTTAATCCTTCTCGATTTTCTCATAGGTATACTTGCTTTTTTTCCAATCGATTCTCGGTGAAGGATAGTATTTGACATTCATACGGTCTAGATACGGGGCCTGGTTGGCAAGCCGTACCTTAAAGTTTTCCCAGTCACGGTTTTCTTCGGTCGACCAACCCAATTCAGAGAAGCCGATGGCACGTGGGAAGGCCAAATACTCTAATTCATCGATATTGCTGATGGTCTCTGACCATAACGGGGCTTCTATCCCCAAGATATTTTTAAGCGGTATGCCCTCATATTTTTCAGGATTCCAGATATAGGCCGTGTCAACGGGTATATAGGCTGCCCAATGCAATCCATGCTTTGAGAGGGTATCGTACTGCATGTCGAGATAGGCTTTTTTGGCAGGCGACATAATTACCTTCATGCCTTTTTCAACGGCCATATCGGCATTTTCCTTACTGCCCCAGAATTGCGCAATGGCAGTCGAATCGACATTTGCGGTGGCCAATTCGTCCCATCCGATAGGAGTCTTATTATATTTTTTGACAATTTCCACCACTTTATCCATGAAATAGATATAATCTTTCTTTTCGGTGACATGGCTTTCGTCGCCACCGATGTGAAAATATGGACCGGGCGTAATGGCCGAGATTTCGCGTATTACATCATCGATAAAGGCGTAAACCGTGTCTTTGCGGGTATCGAAAGTACTGAAGCCCACGTTGGTGCCTTCGTACAGTTCGACTTTTTTGCCATTGCCATTTAGAAAAGGATAAGAAACCGAGGCGGCATTTGTATGGCCGGGCATATCTATTTCGGGTATGATGGTGATGTAATGTTGGGCTGCATAGCCCACAATTTCCTTGTAATCTTCTTGGGTGAAATATCCACCCGATTCACCGCCTACTTCTGTGCTACCGCCAATTTCGGTCAATTTGGGCCAGGACTTGATTTCGATGCGCCAACCTTGATCATCGGACAAATGTAAATGCAACCCATTGTATTTATAGTAGGCGAGTATGTCGATGTATTTTTTGACGTCGGCGACGCTGAAGAAATGTCGGGCGACATCGAGCATGCTACCACGATATTCAAAAACCGGATTGTCCGTTATTTTGCCCGTGGGAATCGTCCATATCGGATAGTCGGCCAAAGTGTCGTTGCTCATTTCAGGGATCAGTTGTCTCAAGGTTTGTACGCCGCGAAAGGCACCTGAAGCGCTATTCGAGTTCAAGATGACCGAATCGGGCGTGATATAAAGTTGATAGGCCTCCTGTGCACCGAGTTCCAAGCTGTTTGATTGATTGATATAGATCACGCCTTCCCTGTTTGGAATTTCTTCAACGTTGACCTGTACGTCAAGATCGGTTTTCGTCTTGATCTTCTCGGCCAAAAATTTACCGACTTCCTCATATTCTCCGTTGTTTGGCGAAGTATAGATGGCCGTAAACTGATCTAGGGCGAATCCATTGCCGGTCGCGATTATCTTCATGGGCATGGGTACCAAGTTCTCCTTGGCCAAATCTGTTGTTGGAAGGTTCAACGCCCTTTTTTTCTTTTCGGCGGTACAGGCAACAATAGTTGTCAATAGTACAAGGGTCAGGAGTGTTTTGTAGAGCAGTGATTTCATTTTATTATACAATTGTTGAATTATTTGATTGGCATATACCTGAAGATATCAGTCCATATGGTTTTTGATTACATCGTACCAGAGCTTATAGCCTTTATCGTTCATGTGCAGCCCGTCTTCAATGAAAATATCTTGTTTCACCTTTCTTCCATTTAACATAGGCTTCCATACATCGGCATAGTCGATATTAGGGTCTTTTTTCGAGAGCTTTTTGAACTTTCGATTGAGACGCCTGTATTTACGTCTTAGGCCCCAACGAGAGATACTCGGCTTGGCGGTTATCAGAACGATTTTAACGTTCTTGTTTTGTTCTTTAATACGATTAATGATAGTATTCGTCGTCTTGATAATTTGACCGGGTCTCTTTTTGGCCGAAATGTCATTGTCTCCCTCATAAATAAATACTTTTTCGGGATTAAATCGCAGCACAAGTTTGTCGAGATGGGCAAGTAGATCGGATGCTTGAGAACCTCCAAAGCCTGAATTTACGATTTGACGCCCTGGAAAGTGCTGTTCTAGATTTTTCCAGATGCGAATACTTGAGCTTCCTGTAAAAACAATGGTCTCATTTGAGGCATCCCATAATGAATCATATTTTTTTTGAATGGCTTCGACTTCGTTATCGAAGCGTTCAGGGCTTTGCGATAGGGCCAGAAACCCTATCATTAAAAACAAAAAGCAAACAAATTTCATTCTTTGCGAATTTGAAACCGTGAATTTAACTTTAATCGAACAATGGTTCAAATTAAATTCGACGTAGGTGGGCGATGACCATATGGGTGAACATTAAATACCGGTGATCAACTTAAAAACTAAAAAAAATTAGGTTCAATACCCGATGGCAAGAAATGCGAAAGCGGCCAAAAGTCCTCCAACAAACGGGCCAAGAATAGGTATGAGTGCATAGCCCCAATCACTACCGCCCTTTCCCTTTAGGGGCAACAGTGCGTGCATTATGCGTGGCCCCAGATCACGTGCCGGATTGATGGCATATCCCGTGGGTCCGCCGAGACTTAGACCGATACCGATTACCAAAAGTGCAACGGGCAACGCATCTAGGGAGCCTAGTTTAACAGGTTGGTCGCCAAGGGTTCCGCCCGCGATGTACATAACACCGAAGACCAAGGCAAAAGTTCCGATCATCTCGGTAATAAAATTCCAAAATGGGCTACGTATTGCCGGACCTGTGGCAAAAGTGGCGAGCAACGCGGCCTTATCGGTTGTCGCATCGTATTGTTTTTTATAGGCCAGCCATACCAGGGTCGTTCCGGCCATGGCTCCCAATATTTGCGCAAGCATGTATCCGGCTACCAAATTATATGAAAACTTGCCCGCAGCCGCAAGTCCCAAAGTTACGGCCGGATTCAAATGTGCGCCACTTACATCAGCGGCGATAAAAACACCTGTAAAAACGGCAATGCCCCACGCCAGGGTAATACCTACCCAACCATCATCGGATCCTTTCGTTTCCTTAAGTAATACATTAGCTACAACGCCGTTGCCAAGTAGAATGAGCATGGCCGTTCCGATAAACTCAAAAAGATAAGCATTCATAAAATATCGTTGAATAGTTGGGTCTGAATATAGGAAAAATTGTCAATAGTTTAGTCCACGAGCGATTGGTAGACAAGTTGTTGAAATACCGACCCGTAATATCCGCTATAAGGTTGAACTTGGGTCATAAGAATGGCTATAAGGTTTTCTGTAGGGTCGATGAAAAAGTAGGTCGAGTATGCCCCGTTCCAATAGAATTTCCCCACAGACCCTAAACTCTTGCTCGCCGCCACATCTGTAGTCACGCCAAAACCAAGTCCGAAACCTTGTCCCGGCCCTTGCGATAGATTACCGATTTGATTCATCGTCATAATTTCGATTGTCTTCGGGCTCAATAACTGCTTACCGTTCCACTTTCCTTTATTTAGCAACATTTGGCAAAAGTTCATATAATCGGGAGCTGTTGAAAAAAGACCATGGGTACCGCCGAAAACAGTGTTGCCCTCTATCGGCAGTTGTTCTTTCGACCTGACCATTTTACCTTCTTTGTTATAGTTGTGGACCGGCCCCCATCTTCTTTGATTGTCCTTGGCGACGTTGTAGCCAGTGTCCTTCATTTCCAAAGGGTCGAAAATGCGTTGTTGCAGAAAATCGGCAACGTTCATTCCTGAAAAGTGCTCAATGAGCAATGCAAGTACATCGGGTGAAGCGCTATAATACCATTGCTCGCCTGGATGACTGACCAAAGGAAGTGCCACCATAGTATTGACCCTGCTCTCAATGTCTTTTTGGGGCTTGAAATACAATTCTTGCGCAAAGGCATTGTCAAGGGCGGTACCTCCTAGTCCATGCGAAAATCCTGCGGTGTGCGTCAAAACATGGTGAATCGTTATTTCTTTATTGGCCGGTACGGTTTCTCCTTCAAGGCCTGCATTTACATCTTTGGCGACTTTTAGATCCTTAAACTGTGGCAAGTATTTCGAAACGGGGTCTGAAAGAAAAAAGTGTCCTTCCTCATAAAGCATCATGAAAGCAACGCTCACGATAGGCTTTGTCATCGACATGATATGAAGGATTTGATTTTCCTGCATCGCCGCCTTATCCTCTAGGTTCGAATAACCATAGGCAGCTTGATGTACCATTTGTCCGTCTTTCATGATATAGGAAACGGCACCGGGGATCTTTCCATCAGCAATTTCCTTTTTCAAAAAGGCCTCGTACTTGTCCAATCTTGTGGTAGATACACTTGTTTGCCGTGAGTTCGATTTGACAAGGTTCTGAGCGTTCAGACCACCATAGCCTAAAAAAAGGATAACATAGAGGGGTAGCCAAAAGTCTTTTTTAGTCATTTTTTCACTTTTAAGATTAATTAAGATATCTAAAGGGAGCACTTGACCCCACAAGATAGCTTTTTTTATTAATTCAGGAAATGTGAATATTTTTAGCCCGGGTATCCTTTTTTACTAAAGAAATTTTTAACTTTCAGTTCCAAAAGAAGAGTTTAAACATCAAAAATGTATTAAAAATGAGTGACTTAGCGGACAAATTAGCAGCATTAAAATCGACGGCGGTAAGCCAACTGAACGAATGTGGTGTATCGAATATCGATCACGACAAATTAGACGGTTATGTGAACAGCCTAAAATCAATGGTAGACAACAAGGATGCCACCTTGGTATCTGGGACCGACGAGTCTGAGTTGGAAACGGTAAGAAGAAATTTCGTTGAAAAGAAATTAGGGATAACCGATAAAGACAAAGCTATGGGTGCTATCAATGCCGTTGCCGGTAAAATGTCAAGCATCCGGATGAAGAGTAGACCGGCTTTCTACTATTTGGTTCAACAAGAATTGAGCTAGAAAGAAGCATTGCAATACTGATTAAAAGCGACCCGAACGGTCGCTTTTTTCTTTGGCCGTGATTTCAAAAATTATGTTACATTTAGTTCTTCATATCCATTCAACCGAAACCGACCGATTCTCATGTGGCATTCTTCGAAAATAGGAATATTCATAGGTGTTTTTATCTTATCCCTACCAACATTTGCGCAGAACCCTTCGGTTTCAGGCAATACTGATCGACCTGTTGCGAGTGCCGTCGCTTTGGAAACTGCCCCAATAATTGACGGAGAAGTTATCAACGACGCCTTATGGCAAGCAATAGAACCCTTCGGTAATCTGATACAGGTTCAGCCAAATTTTGGCAAACCGGCGAGTGAAAAGACCGAAATACGTATTGCATATACGAAAGAAACGTTCTATCTCTCAGTCGTGTGTTATGATTCAAGACCTGATGACCTTGTGGTCTCGGATGCCCGCCGTGATGCCGACCTTGATAATACCGATGCTTTTCTCTTTATCTTGGATACGTATAAGGATGGTCAGAACGGATTTATTTTCGGCACGAATTCTTTGGGCGTAGAATATGATGGACAGGTCGATAACGAGGGACAAGGTAATTTCAATGCCAATAGACAACAAGGCGGAACAATCGGCGGCTTTAATCTTAATTGGGATGCCTCTTTTGAAGTGCGAACCCAAGTTGGCGATTTCGGTTGGAGTGCCGAGTTTGCGATTCCGGTCAGAACCTTGCGCTTTCAAGCGGGTAAAGATTGGGGCATCAACTTTAGGCGTAACATTAGAAAAAGTAATGAAATCGTTTATTGGTCACCATTGCCATTGGGACTGGATTTAAAGCGCCTGTCGCTGGCGGGAACCCTGACCGGCCTCGATTTGCCAAGCCCTGGCAACTTGAAAGTGATACCTTATGTGTTGGGTAGAATGGACAATGATTATACCATTGTCGACTCAAAGAACAAATTTACGTCAGAGGTGGGCGGTGACGTGAAGTTCAGTGTAACACCAAGTCTGACCCTCGATCTTACCTACAACACCGATTTTGCACAGGTCGAGGTAGACGATCAACAAATTAACTTGGACCGCTTCAATTTATTCTTTCCTGAAAAAAGACCCTTCTTTTTAGAGAATGCCGGACTTTTTAGTGTAGGGAGCCCCGGAGAGGTCGATTTGTTCTTTAGCAGAAGGATCGGCATCGGGGACAATGGAAGCGTTGTTCCGATAATCGGGGGCGCACGTCTATCCGGTAAGTTGAACCGTACCAATGTCGGTCTCTTGAGCATGTGGACAGAGGATGTTCAGGAAAAAGGTATTGAAGAGAACAATTTTACGGTAGCCCGCGTCAATCATGAATTCAAGGGAAGGTCTGCCCTGGGGGCTGTCTTCATAAATCGACAGGGCCTTCAGTCAGATGACAATTATAATCGCACCATAGCCTTGGATGGAAAGCTTGGCTTGGGAAAGAAAGCCCGTTTATCAGGATTTTTTGCCAAGACCAAAGATCCCAACGATACCATAAATGCACATTCCTATAAACTTCAGGGGGATTATAATTGGAACAATTGGGAGCTTCGGGCAGCCTACACCGAAGTAGGGCAGGGGTTCAACCCCGAAGTAGGATTTCTATTGCGTTCCTCGTTTCGAAAACCCGAAGGTCTGATATTGTACCATTTAAGACCCAAAAAAGAAGATGCCAAAATATTGGAATACCGCCCCCATATTTCATATCGCGGATATTGGAATTTTAATAATTTCCTAGAAACCAGTTTTCTACATATAGACAATCATTTTGAGTGGAAAAGCGGTACCGAACTTCATACCGGTATTAATGTGACTAAAGAGGGGGTGGTGGATGCCTTCGATATTTCCAGGGGGCAGGGGGTACTGGTACAACCTGGCACTTATGACCACATTGAATCGCAGATTGTGTTCTTCACGAATATGAGCAAACCGTTATCGATCAACCTGCGCTCGGTGATCGGGGGTTCGTTCGGGGGTACTAAATATGTAGAGAGCGTTACCGGTAGGTTGAGGTTGGGAGACAAGTTCAACGCCGAATTGGGCCTGCAATACAATAATTTTAGGCTTCCTGTCGGCAATTTCACGGCGAACATCCTACGAAGTCAATTGTCCTATGCTTTTAAACCCAATATCTATATTCAGGGTCTTGTACAACATAACACTACCGATAAGTTGTGGGCGACCAATGTACGTTTCGGATGGTTGCAACAGGCCAATACAGGGCTATTTCTGGTTTGGAACTACAATACATGGGAGGCCGGCCCGCTCAACAACAGCATCATCGTCAAATACACCCGCATGTTCGATTTGGTCAAATAATACTTAGACCCCGAATTGTTGCAGATGATGATCCAGATGTTTCGAGAAGAGCGTGTTCCACTCCCTTGAAGTGAGTTTGCCAAAGGCATGCGATTCCTTGCCCTCAAAATGCCCGGCACCCAATTGCTGCGTTTTCTGCAAATGTTCGATCAATCTGCCTTTTTCCTTTTGAAAATCACGTTCATCGCTAATTACGAATATTGGCGAGGTCGGACTGTTTTTTTTGTATGGTTTTGGTCCCACCACGATGTTTTTCGCGAAAAGTTTGATCATGAATTTTTTAAAGCCTTTCGGTTTTGGGTGTTTGTCGGTATAGACCAGTTCATAGGCCACATTACAATGGGCCAACATTTGGGAAACGTTCATCTTGCCCCAAAGCGGCTGGGTCTCGGCGGTCAATTTATTGATACGGCCAATCGTTTCCTGTGATTCTTTTTCTTCAAATAGGTTTTTCCATTCCATGGTCGGTTTGTTTTAGAAAGTGATTTATAAATATGTAAATATGTCCTTATTTATAAGATACGGCGTATATTCAATGGGTTGCTTTCTTTTGATCGTTCAACAGATTTTGGACGGTCGGTTAGTCGGATGGTTTTTAGCATACCGGATCAATTTTTGTACCGAACGCCGTTAACGACCATTTTCAAAGTATAGACTGAATCCATAGCGGTGATAAATAAAATGTTCTGGTCAGGCCCGCCAAAAGTTACGTTCGCCGTCCATTTTTCAGGTACTTCAATATGTCTGATCTGTTTTCCCGTTTTGTCGAAAACGGTAACCCCATTGCCCGTTAAATAAACATTACCTTGATTGTCCAAGGTCATCCCGTCGGATCCGAGTTCGCAAAAAACCTTTCTCTCGGAAAGGCTGCCATCTTCATTTATCGAATAGACATAGGTCTTTTTGTCACCGATATCCGCAACATATAAAGTTTTGCCATCGCTGGATCCAATTATTCCATTGGGCATGACAAAGTCTTTTGCCACGATCGTTATCCTACTTTTATCTGCGGGCATGTAATAAACCCGGCGTTCTTGAATTCTGTTCTCGGTAGGTTTCCACCACGGGCGATCGTATAAAGGATCTGTGAAATATATACCACCATTCGGATGGATCCAAAGGTCGTTGGGTCCTCCGAGCAATTTATCTTCATAATTATCGACCAATACCGTTACGTTCTTTTCAGGGTCGATGGACCACAATTCGTTTTTTTCATCGGCGCAGGACAATAGATTTCCATCATTGTCGAAATAAAGTCCGTTTGAACGGCCGCTGGGTTTCATCCAATCCGAAACGGAATTGTCGGAAGCATTCCATTTTATGATGCGATCGTTCGGTTGGTCCGTAAAATAGACGTCCCCGTTTTTAGCCACGGCCGGCCCCTCGGTAAACTCATATTGATCTGAGACCAGTGTCAATTCGGCCCCTTCGGCAATTATATTTTGGGCTTTGCAGGAGGTTGTTACAACGGCAAGAACAGCAAATATAAAAAGGTAATTTTTCATCATGGTATTGTATAAGGAATCAAGGTACAGAAAGTTTTTAAATTGTCAATCCGAGGAACGAGGAATCTACTTGTTCGCGCAATATGGGATTCCTCTCTTCGTTCGAAATGACAACTCTAATCTAATTTATCTTTCGCCCCAACCCGGACCTTTTATGAACCGGCCCGAATGGGCTCCGGTATGTTCACCATCCTTTAATACGTGACCTCCGTTTACGAAAACATGTTGCATTCCCGTGGCATATTGGTGGGGTTTTTCGAAAGTCGCGTTGTCCTTTATGGTATTGGGGTCAAAAACGACCACGTCGGCAAAATATCCTTCTTTCAATGCGCCCCATTTTTTTAGTTTCAAATTTGTAGCGGGCAGCGTGGTCAATTTGTATATGGCCTCTTCTAAGGGAATGACTTTTTCTTCCCTAACAAAATGCCCCAAAAGTCTGGCAAACGAGCCGTAGGCCCTTGGATGGGTACTTTGTTCTAAAAATACACCTTCGTTCGTATACGAACCTGCGTCGGAGCAAATGCTCATATAGGGCAGTTTCAATTTCTTTTTGATGTTGTCTTCTGACATTGAAAAATAGACGACCTGAATTCTACTATCGTCCTCATAGATCAGGTCGACCAGCGTTTCGTTGGCGGTCTTGCCCCTTTCTTTAGCGACATCGGCCAAGGTTTTTCCGATCAGATGCCTAAGCGCTTTATTTCGAAAGCCGACCAAAAGAATTTTTTCGGGCGGTACATGAAAATCGATTTCATCCATCATTTTCTTTCGTTTTGCCGGATTTTCGATTAACCCCATGGTAGCGGCATGGCCACCTTCCTTGGCCCAAGCGGGCAAAACCACGTTCAACCCTGTTGAACTGGCATTGTACATATACATGTCGGTAGTAATATCGAGGCCTTTTTGCCGCGCATTATCGACCTTTTGGATGGCACTGTCCAGCAAATGCCAATTGGCATTTCCGGAAGCTTTGAAATGATAGATCTCGGCAGGAAGTTTCGCTTCTTCCGAAATGGTGATCAATTCATCAACCGCCTCCAAAAGGCCTCCTTCTTCATCGCGTATGTGCGAAATGTACATACCGCCGTATTCGGCGACCACTTTGGCCAATTCTATGATCTCATCGGTTTGGGCATGCCCACTGGGAACATAGATCAAGGAGGTTGAAAGTCCCATTGCGCCTTCTTCCATACCCTGACGAAGAAGATTTTTCATCGTCTGCATTTCCTCTTCGGTCGGAAGTCTTTTCTCGATACCGATAACATGTTCCCGCAAGGTCGCGTTGCCGACGAACGAAGCCACGTTGGTCGAAATCCCTTTGGTCTCGAGATGCGTCAGGTATTCCCCGAGAGTCGTCCATGGAATGTCATACGTGATGTCGCCTTGGCCCTCTTTCATTTCTTTTTTCATCGAATCGCTCAACGGCCCCATGGAAGAGCCTTCGCCCATAACCTCTAAAGTAACGCCCTGCCGAATATCGCCTTGCGAACGACCGTCTTCCAAGAGCGAAACATTGGCCCAACTCAGCATATTGATAAAACCGGGGGCCACGGCCAGTCCTGAGGCATCGATTTCCTGTTTGCCTAAGGCATTTTCGAGTTTTCCGATAGCCGCGATGGTATCGGCGTTTATGGCGATGTCACCTGTATAAGGTTCACCGCCCGACCCATCTAGAATACGGCCGTTTTTGATAAGGATGTCATATTGTGTTTTTTCTTCGTTACAGGAAGAAAATACGATTAGCATTCCAATGATGATCAACGCTCTTTGAAGGCCCATTTACAGATTTTTTAAGAATACCATGTTGTGTTTCATGCTTTCCAGTGGTGTACTGGCGTATTCTTCCTGTTCGATAAAAATATGCTTGACACCAGAGGCATGCTGATTTTGCATCATTGTAGGGATATCCAATCCGCCTTTTCCGAATTCGGTACTTTCCTTTTTGGTCATGTCCATATCCTTTAAATGCCAAAGCGGGAAACGTCCGGGGTACTTCTTGAAATAATCCAAGGGGTCTTTTCCGCCAACGATGACCCAACCTAGATCCAATTCCATATGTACCAAGTCCGGTTCCGTATTGTCCATTAAGACATCATAGAGTACCTGTCCCTGATCCGATTCAAATTCGTATTCATGGTTGTGGTACCCAAAATGGATTCCCAATTTTTCACACGCCTCGCCCGCCTTGTTGAACGCTTCGGCCACCTTTTTATAATTATCGATGTTTTGTCCATTTGTTGGCATCGAAGAGCAGATTAGGTATTCTTGGCCTGAAGCAACCGCTTCTTCCATGGTTTTCTCAAAATTTTCGTCAAGAAGTACATGGCCGCTCACCAGTTTCATACCCAGGTCGTCGCAGGCCTTTTTCATATCTCGGGGAGAGAGTCCATAATAGTGGCCATCCTTACTTCGAGCGGATTCAATTTCCTTGATACCAATGGAGGCGATCTGTTTCAAGGTACCGAGGGCATCATTGGCCATGGCCTCACGAAAGGAGTAGAGTTGCACACCATATCGGCTACCGGCCGTGTTGCCAAAAACATTTGAAGGTAAAAGGGTGGAGCCGACCGCAAAAGCCGTTGACCGGATTAAAAAGTCTCTTCGGTTTATCATTTTTCTTTATTTGTGATGTTCTTCATAATGCGCTTTCAACATATCTTCACCGTAATCATTTTCAAGGTCTCTTACCACGGTGTGCACATGATTGGCATCGTTCTGTGTGTTATCGAATTCAATGAGGAGCATTGGCCCTTGAATACGATAGTAGTGCCCAAACCCGTAACTAAGGCTTCCGGCCCATGCAAAATGTAGGTTTTCATAACCAGCCTTTACGATTCGGTCGGCAAAATCTGCAGCGAAATCTTTTTGATAGTTATCGATATAGACTTGTACCAATTGGGTCAAGAGCTCCTGCTGATCTTCGTTCATCTCCTTGTATGAGATTCCATAGGGTTCGATATGGCTAACTTTTCTTTTGGTCAAGGTAATCACATCGCGAGGGGCCTGATCGGCAATTTGGGCAATTTTTAATTGTTCGTCGTCCATCGAATTGATCAGCGCAAAACCCAAATAGGATTCCTCTTTTAAGACCTCTTTTCCCTTGAACTCGGTACTTCTTACAATTCCCGGGTTGGTTCCGAAAAAAGTAGGTGTGGAAGATACGATCCTGCTATCGGCCGATGTGAAATTCAAGGAAAGATGGTGTCCTTCGAAGCGCCATCCCCATGGTTGGTCGGGTGCCGGGTCACCGAAAATGGTGAGGTGGTAGTTCAAAGGATCTCTTCGAGGTCTTCCGCTTGGCATTTTGTCGTCATCGTTGTTTTCGATGATACGGAGCACTTTTTCAAGAGCCATGATTTCCGACGATTTTTCGAAACCTTCTTCGCTCAAAGAGGCTTTCAGTAAATTCAAGGCCGCGGTTTTTTGAGCTTCGTTGAATTGATAAAAAGTGGGTCCTTTTCGGGGCATGGGCACATAGTTCATATTAAAACGTTCGGCATCATCAAGTTTAAAATGTGCCTGTTCCCTTAAATCATTACTGAGCGAATTCAAAAAGGCATTTGCCTTATCGGATATATCCTGAGCTTCGGCATTAACAGTGGTAAGTATGAATAATAGTGACAAAAAGTAAAGTTTATGCATCGTTTATATTGGTTTTGTCGGTTCGTTTTTTATAGAATTATCTTTGACGATAGCTTGCAATTACATTAGGTTTATTATTAGGGGATCAATTTGGGGATTCGATGTGTTTTTGGGGCTGGTAGACCGTGTCTCTTTTAAAAGTAGAAATAGCAATGTGTTCAAGAAAGCTATCCACGGCTGTGCCACCGCAGCAATAATCGTAAACAGTGGTATAGTAGCGATAAAGCGGGAAAAAGACAAGCAGATTTTAATGGTATCGGTCATCTGATTTTTATTCCTCCTAAAATACTAAATAATGCAATGCGGTCTACGATGCTAGATTTGTACTTTTGCCCAAATTCATGTAATGAGCACTAGGGAAGAAAAATTGAGGGCCTTTGACCGTCTGTTGACCGTGATGGATGAGCTGCGCGAGCAGTGCCCATGGGATAAAAAGCAGACCATGCAGACACTGAGGCACTTGACGATCGAAGAAACGTACGAACTTGGCGATGCCATTTTGGAAAATAACCTTGAGGAAGTCAAAAAAGAATTGGGCGATTTGCTGTTGCATATTGTCTTTTACGCCAAGATCGGATCCGAGACCAATGATTTTGATATTGCGGATGTCTGCACCGATATCTGTGAAAAATTGATCAATCGACATCCGCATATCTACGGCGACGTAACCGTTGAAAATGAAGAGGATGTAAAACAGAATTGGGAAAACATAAAATTAAGGGAGGGTAAGAAAAGTGTACTCGAGGGGGTTCCGGTCGGGTTGCCGGCCTTGGTAAAGGCCAACCGTATTCAAGACAAAGTTGCGGGCGTTGGGTTTGACTGGGAAAAACCCGAACAAGTTTTTGAAAAAGTACAGGAAGAATTGGCCGAGCTTCAAAACGAGGTCAATTCAGGCAATGCTCAAAAAATGGAATCGGAGTTCGGCGATGTACTGTTCTCAATGATAAATTATGCAAGGTTTTTGAACGTTGATCCCGAGAATGCCTTGGAACGTACCAATAAAAAATTCATAAGGCGCTTTCAGTATTTGGAGAGCAAGGCGAAGGAGATCGGAAAATCGTTAAAAGAAATGACCCTTGCCGAAATGGATGTATTTTGGGAGGAGGCCAAAAAAGCTCAAATTCAAGAATCAAGCTCAAAACAATAGATCGATATTTTCATTTAAAGACAGGCGACCTTGTTGAAAAATTATACCAAAGAATTCCGCTATAACTTGAAGCTGTCCCTTCCCGTAATCATGGGATTGTTGGGCCACACGATTGTACAGCTGGCCGACAATATCATGGTGGGGCAATTGGGTACGGCAGAACTGGCCGCGGTATCCCTTGGCAACAGTTTTGTTTTTATTGCCATGTCATTGGGAATCGGATTTTCGACAGCGATTACACCATTGGTTGCCGAGGCCGATGGTGCCGGTAACAAGGCCAACGCAAAAAGTGCCTTGAAGCACGGCCTTGTATTATGCACTATTTTAGGCTTGTTATTGTTGATGGCGATATTGTTTTGCAAACCGTTGATGTATTTAATGGACCAGCCGCAAGAGGTCGTCGAATTGGCAATGCCCTATCTTGATCTGGTCGCTATTTCGCTGGTGCCATTGATCATATTTCAGGCCTTCAAGCAATTTTCTGAAGGACTTTCACAAACAAAATACCCGATGTACGCGACCATTATTGCAAACGTTGTGAACATCACCCTGAACTATTTATTGATTTTCGGGTCTTTCGGATTTCCAAAATTGGGAATCGTAGGGGCCGCGATCGGCACATTGGTGGCGAGGTGCATGATGGTCGCTTACATTTGGCTCATACTGAAGAATAAAAGAAAGTTCCATGACTATGTTACCGGTTTCGACCTTAAGAAAATCGAAAAGAAAGTGATGCGAAAGATCATAAATTTGGGCTTTCCTTCGGCATTGCAGATGTTCTTTGAGGTTGCCATATTCACGGCGGCCATCTGGCTCAGCGGAATTTTGGGAAAGAATCCGCAGGCGGCCAACCAGATTTCCCTGAACTTGGCGAGTATGACGTTTATGTTCGGTATGGGGCTGGGTGTGACCGCAATGATCCGGGTCGGCAACCAAAAGGGTTTGAAAAATTATAAGGCTTTACGTCGCATTGCACATTCGATATTTTTACTGACCGTCTTGATCGAAATCGTATTTGCGGTCTGGTTTCTTTTGGGTAGATATTGGTTTCCGTCCCTGTATCTCGACCTCGACAATGCCATCAACCTGGCCGACAATACCGAGGTGATCGGCCTTACGGCCCAATTACTTTTGATAGCTGCATTTTTTCAGATTTCAGACGGTATTCAAGTTGTTGTTTTGGGCGCCCTGCGGGGTCTACAAGATGTAAAGGTTCCTACCTTTATAACATTTATCGCGTATTGGTTGATCGGTTTCCCCATCTCCTATTATTTAGGCCTAGAGACCGAACTTAAAAGCATGGGTATTTGGATTGGCTTATTATCGGGTTTGACGGCCTCGGCGATTATGTTGTATATTCGATTCAATTATTTGACCAAAAAACTGATTACCGATGGAGTTACCTAAATTCATTCTGGGGGACAATACCGATTTTCCCGAGGCCATATTCATCGTCCATACCGAATATCCGCGTTTTATCATCAATTTGGAAAATGATGAGGTAACATGGTTCGAGGATTTTTCCAAGGAAGATGAGGACGATCTTGAAGGCGAGACCGCCAATCTGATTCAAGCCGCGACCGATTTTTATGACAGGGAGGTGGCACGATATGAAGATTGACCGCTATGTGGGAAGAACTCATCCGTTACGATAAAGAACTGTTTCTCTTTCTCAATAATTTGGGAAACCCTTCTTGGGACGGTTTTTGGATGTTCGTCACCAACAAGTTCAGCTCGATCCCGATTTACATTTTGTTGATTCTTTTGACCCATCGCTATTTTGGGGCAAAAAAAACGCTTTGGGTCATTTTGAGTGCAATCGTTTTAGTGGTGGCCGTAAACGGCCTGGCCGATTTTTTCAAGTATGGGGTACAGCGCCTTCGACCTTGTTACGATCCCGAAGTGAACTTGTTGATGCGATTGGTGAAGGATACCTGTGGGGGTAAGTTCGGCTATTTTTCGGCTCATGCCGCCAATTCTTTTGCCATTGCTTTTTTCTTCACGGCGGTCTTGAGGCGCAAGTTGCGCTACATAGGGTTTTTATTGATGGCTTGGGCTTTTTTGATGGCCTATAGCCGCATTTACATCGGGGTGCATTTTCCGCTTGATGTCCTTACTGGGGGGCTTCTCGGACTCTTTCTAAGTTGGATTGCCTCAAAGTTGTATATATTTGCGCAACAGAAATTTCCCCAATGATTTCTAACCGTAGGTATTGGTTTTTATTGTTCTTGACCTTTCTGGTTTACAGTGCCGGAATGTTCGTGACGCTGTTCGAGAACGATTCTGCGCAATTTGCGGTGATGGCCATGCGCATGGTCCAGGAGAATGACTTCTTGAGCCTTTTTAAAGGTACTGAAGAGTATTTGGACAAACCTCATATGCACTATTGGCTCGCGGCACTGTCTTTTAAGATTTTCGGCATTCACGACTGGGCTTATCGAATCCCTGGAATTTTGGCAACCCTGTTGGGTGCCTATAGCTGCTTTGGGCTGGGAAAATTACTTTATAACAAAGATGTAGGTAAGTTGGCGTCGTTGATCTTCTTGACCGCCCAGACCATTGTACTTTCCGCAATCGATGTTCGTACCGATGCCGTTCTTACGGGCTTCACTATTTTGGCCATTTGGCAATTGGCGGCCTATATAAAAACACAGCGTTTAAAAAATGTTCTTTTTGGGGCTTTCGCCGCCGGAATCGCTTTTTCCACCAAAGGCCAGATAGCATTGGTGGTAATCGGCCTTCCCTTGATCTGTCATTTGGCATATAGTAGAAATTTTAATGTCCTTTTTAATTGGAAAGTGTTGGCCGCATTAATAATCTTTGCGATTACCATAGCCCCGATGCTCTTTGCCTATTATCATCAGTTCGATTTGCATCCCGAAAAAATCATAAGGGGAAGGGGAAACAGAAGCGGTATTTTCTTCATTTTTTGGGAGCAGAGTTTTGAGCGTATGAGTGGTGAGGGAATTGGTAAGAACAGTAGCGATTATTTTTTCTTTTTCCATACGTTTCTTTGGGTCTTTTTACCATGGACGGTCCTGGGAGTTTTGGCCTATTTTACAAAGATCAAGGTCTTTGTAAACGAAAAATTTCGAAAGTCCCTTGATAAAGAGTTGTTGACCGTTGGCGGAATCACCCTGATTTTTACGATCATCAGTTTTGCCCAGTTTAAGCTGCCACATTATTTGAATATTGTAATTCCTTTGTTTGCCGTGCTTACGGCTTCATTCATCTACCGTCTAGGTAATAACGGCTCAATAAAACAGTTGAAGATTTTTTTGGGCATTCAGTATTTTATACTTGCTGTGGTCTTTGTTGCCTCGACATTGATCTGTTTTTATGTCTTTCCGTTTAACGGCCCTTTGGTCTACCTTGCAGTGTTGGCTGCGGGTGCCATTATCATTTATTATTGTCTGATCCGTGAGGCATACTATTTTCGAATAATAACGGTAGCGGTTTGTAGTTCGTTACTGTTGAATGCAGTTTTAAACCTCCATTTTTATCCTAATTTGTTGAAGTACCAGGCCGGCTCTACCATGGCGAACACTATTGCCGAGAACGATATTCCGGTGGATGGCATTTATAAAGTATCGGAAAGATATACTTGGGCACTCGATTTCTATAATAAACGACCGGTACGGATTCTTTCTTTGGAAGAATTAAAGGATAAACAAGATGTTTGGGTTTATGCCAACGAAGAGGAATTAAAGCAACTGCACGAATCAGGCTTCGATTGGGATCGGCAGTTCACCGAAAAGCAATTTAGGATTACCCGTCTTCAAGCCAAATTCTTGGATCCTGCCAAAAGAAAAAAAGTGCTTAACAAGATGCATTTGGTGCATATTTATTAATTCTTGGTTTCATTGTTACCGGCCTTAACATCTAAGTCAACTTTCTTGAAATGGTAATAAATTCCTAGAAAAGAAACGAGCGCTGATATAAAGAAAAAGACCATACTTATACTTATTGAACTCGTTTGGTCCAAGCCGAACAAGGTCGCCCCGTAGTAAAAAGTAACTTCGCGGCTACCTATACCGCCAATGGTTAGAGGTATTACGGACACAATGGAAGATACCAGAAATATGAATAGATAAGCGATAGTGTCCAATACGATCCCCAAGGATTTCAAGATAAAATAGGCACTGGCCAATTGCGCCAATTGCACGATTGCCGAGTGCAAAAAAGACATCCAAAATACTGGAAGCATATCCTTGAAAAACCTTCTGTTAAGTAGCCAAAACGATATGATACTTAAAAGAATGGCCACAACGAACCAAGGCCTGAGCCCCTGAAGATCTTGATTGTCTACAACTGTCGCCAATATGCAGGCGTATACGAAGAGAAGCAGCAATCCGCTGAGTCTGTCCAACAGCAAAACCGATATTACCTTTTTGGTACTTACCTCAAATTTCTTTTTGATCAAATAGCCTTTATAAGCATCTCCACCGATTCCCCCGGGAAGAAAAAGATTGTAGAACATGCCCAAAAGATAAAGCTTCAAATTACTTTTTTGGGTCAGGAATATTTTTAACCGATGAAAGTAAAGGTTAAGGCGAAAGGCCGCGATCATCTTTGACAGAACGAAAAGAATGGCGGCCAAAAAGAAGTAAAAAGGATTCGTTCTTTTAAGTATGGTCCATACTTCGGCGAAATCGACCTTTGTAAAAATAAAATAGACGAGTATCGCACTGATGGCGATTTTCAAAATGCTGATGAGCTTTTTACGACGATTTGCCACCAACGGTCACTTTTTTGATGCGATACGGTCTTTTGTTCTGAGACTCATAATAGGTGCGTATCAAAAGTTCCATGACAATGCCAATTGTAAATAGCTGAATGCCTGCGAGAATGAACATGAGTCCGAATATCAACAAGGGTCGATTGCCGATATCCTCTCCAAAATAAAATTTTACGAAAAGCAGGTAAACATTTATCAGAACGCCGAGCAATATCAAAAGGAACCCAAAAATACCGAAAAGATGTATGGGCCTTTGAAAGTACTTGCGTATGAAGAGCAAAAGCATCATGTCGGCAACTACCTTAAAAACGCGCTCAAGACCGTACTTGGAAACCCCGGCATGGCGGGCGTGATGTTTTACGGGCACTTGTTTGATCTGTGCGCCTTCTAGATGGGCCAACAATGTTATAAAACGGTGCATCTCGCCATAAAGGTTGAGATCTTTGGCAATATCCTTGGTAAAGACTTTCAATGCGCAGCCATTGTCCTTTATATCCAGTTTGGTCACACGGCGAACCAAAAAGTTGGCAATTTTTGACGGGATTTTTTTTACTAGCGAATCCTTTCTTTTTTGGCGTATTCCTGTGACTACATCGTATTCATCGCTTACGGCATAATTCAACATCTGTGGTATATCGCTGGGGTCGTTTTGCAGGTCGCCGTCCATGGTGATGATAAACTCGCCCTCGGCATAGTCGATACCGGCCGCTAAGGCAAGACTTTGACCATAGTTTTTTTTGAGCTCGATCAGATGAACCTTTTTGTCGTTCATTGTTTTAACGACCTGACGGGTATTATCCTTTGAAAAATCATCGATATAGATAATCTGGTAATTGTATCCCGTTAAACTTTCATGGATTTTTTCGGTCAGCAGTTCCACATTGTCCTCCTCATTATAGAGGGGTACCACTACGGAAAGTAAGCTTTGTGTAATAAGACTCATCAAAAGAATTTACCGTTGGTCAAAGTTAAGCGTTTTAAGACTTTTCTTTTTCGTTGGCCCTTAATAACTTTTCAGCGGCCTGAAAAGGGGAAATTTTGTTCGTCTTGACGTCGTTCATCAACTCTTCAAGGCGTTTTTTGTTCTTCGGATCTGAATAAAAAACTTGTTTCAACCTTTCGTCGATGGTCTGCAACAACCAACTTTGGTTCTGTTTCTTTCTGTTCGAAATGAAATGACCCTTTTTTTTCGCGAGGGCAACAAATTCTAGAATCATATTCCAAATCTCGGTAATACCGGTTTTTTCCAAGGCCGAACAAGTCAAGACTTTTGGTATCCACCCGTTCGACTTGGGCGGATACAGGTGCAATGCTTTTTTAAACTCGGTCTGCGCCCTATGCGCCTCTTTTCGATTCGCCCCGTCGGCCTTATTGATGACCAAGGCGTCGGCCATTTCGATAATACCCCTTTTGATGCCTTGAAGTTCGTCACCGGCCCCGGCCAGTTTCAAGAGCAGAAAAAAATCGACCATACTGTGTACGGCTGTTTCACTTTGCCCTACACCCACGGTTTCAATAAGTATGACATTGTATCCGGCAGCTTCGCATAGGATCATTGTTTCCCGGGTCTTACGAGCTACGCCGCCCAACGATTCACTGGAGGGGGAAGGTCGTATAAAGGCGTTGGGGTCTTTGACCAGTTCGTTCATACGGGTCTTGTCTCCTAATATGCTCCCTTTGCTTTGGGCGCTTGTGGGGTCGATGGCCAGAACGGCCACTTTTTTTCCTATCGATGTAAGGTGTTTGCCAAAGGCCTCTATGAAGGTACTTTTGCCCACGCCGGGTACACCGGTAATACCAATTCGAATACTATCGGATTTTTTTGCCAGACACTGCTCGAGCAAAAAATTGGCTTTTTTATGATGTTCGGCCTGGGTACTTTCAACCAGCGTAATTCCCCTTGCCAAAGCCGCTCGGTCACCGGTGAGAATTGCTTCGACGAGTGTTTCTTCAGTGAGAGATGATTTACGTTTCTCCTGAACCTTTGAAATATTTTTTGTGTCAGTGTTCTTTTTTGGCTCCAATGCTAATTTTCAATAGGAACTTTCACCTTGGTCTCGTCCCAAGATAGTGTAAGGTATGTTTTGTCGGAATCCTCAAAATCGATAAGGAAACTTTCTTGGGGCGATGCTAACTTTTCGGCGGGTACTTCTACCGTAACGACATCTTGTTCGGGATTTCTGGTAGTTTCCTTGCCTCCGCTGAGTAGGGTAACCCCCCATTCGGGAACCTCTTTGTTGAACATAACGACCCAACTTTCGGCATTGGGCTTGGTCCATATTGAATACGTTCCGGTGGGTAGTTCGTTGCCGCTGATCTTAATGTCGGTTTCTGTGGTAAAGGTCGTCGGTTCGTTCGCCCCGGTTCGCCAGATGGTATTATAGGGTACCAACTCTCCGAAAATGACACGGCCTTTTTTAAACGGACTGCTATATTTTACGGCCAGGTCCATTCCATTTTTGGTGTAGGTCGACACTTTTTCTGGACTATGTTTTTTTGTCTGTTCCTGCAGATAGGGTTTGCCCACAGTAAAGAAAAGTAGGGCCAAGGCTACGATTACGATCAAAAACCATTTTAAAAACTTCATAGATTTGTTATTTGTGTTACCCTAAATTACTAAAACCTATCTCAACTGAACGTTTTTTTATTGGCAAAGGAAGAACTTGGTCGTTCGCGACGGTTTATTCAATGCCAAAAACGAACTTTGAATCGTTAAAGTATTTTTCTCCGGGCCGCAGTACGCTGCTCGGAAAATTCCTGTGGTTCGGGGCGTCGGGCAGGTTTTGGGTCTCAAAGCAAATACCGGGAAAATGAGGTGGTGTGTAGACGACGACAGCAGGCTGATCGGTAATGACCTCCATCGAAATACCTGTTTTTTTGGAGTAAACTTTGGCAACTCTTTCTGAACGGGCATCAACAAGGTATGGGGTGTCCAAAGGCTGGCCGGCAATTTTTTTACGTGTCATAAAATCGTACTCGGTACCGTTTACGGAAACAATGTTACCCGTCGGCAACAGATTCTCGTAGGTCTCCGCCATTTTCGTACAATTTAGTTCAAGTTCGTAGTGATTGACCGATTCGGCATCGTCTAACCTAAAGTATGAGTGGTTCGTCAAATTGACGATCGTGGTGCGATCTGTCGTTGCCTCGTGCGTTATTTGAAGAGTATTGTTCGATAATCTATAGGTGACATTTACGTTTAGATTTCCAGGATACCCTTCTTCCAAATGCTTACTAAAATAAGATAGTCTTACGAAAGGCTCTCTTCCACGTCCTACTTCCTCGATTTTCCAATATTTTTTTCCAAAACCTTCTTTTCCACCATGCAAGTGCACGCCGTGTTCCCCGTATAGGGGATAGGTCTGGCGGTCAAGCTCAAATGCCGCATTTGAAATACGTCCTGCAAAACGACCGACACATGCACCAAGAAAAACCTTGTCGGTCGGGTAGAGGCTTGGATAGTCGTACCCGACCACCACATTCCTCGAATTTCCATCTTTGTCCTTGACCAATAATTTCTGGATTATCGCCCCATAATCGAGTACGATCAAGGTAATAAAAGGGGTATTTAAGGTAACTTGTTTCAAACTTCGAACTTTGATCACGGTAAAAATACTCGATTTTTGCAACATCGTGTTTTTTTAATCGTCCTTAAGACAACAACGTATTCAAAACCAACACCGAAACGTATTAATGTTTCAAATTGATGTAGTAGAGCAGTGCAAAGCCAACGACCGGCGCGCACAAATGAAACTGTACAGACAGTACTGTGATGGTATGTACTGTGTGGCAATGCGATTTTTGAAAAATGCCGACGATGCAGAAGATGTGCTTCAGGAGTCATTTATTAAGGCCTTTCAAAAAATACATCAGTTCGAGGGAGATGTCAGTTTCGGCGCATGGTTGAAGCGCATAGTCATCAACAAGAGTATCGACTTCTTAAAAACGAAGAAAGACAAAATGGTGACACTTGATGAAGGCTATATGCATGTTGAAGTGAACGATGACTGGACCGTCGAAGACGGTATCTCGATGGAAGAAATCAAGAATGGTATTGAATGTCTTCCCGAAAAATATAGATATGTGGTCATGATGTTTTTGCTGGAAGGTTATGATCATAACGAAATATCCCAGGTTCTGGATTTGACGCCATCAAATTGTAGAACGCGATTATTGCGGGGAAAAGGGTTGTTAAAGGAAATGTTACAACAAAGAAAACATGGGACAGGATCTTAGAAAACTATTCAAAGAGCAGCGGAACGAGAAGTTTCTTATGAAAGAAGGCCACGAAGCACGTTTTTTGGCCCGAATTGAAGATGAACTGCCAAAACGTAAAAAATCGTCTTTTGGCCTTTTTAAGATAGCTGCCGCGGTATTGGTACTTCTTGCAGCAGGTTGGTTAGCGTATCAACTATTGCCCCCCGGCGAGGATCCTGTGAAGACTACTATCGTCAATAAGGGTGATACTACCGAAAAAAAAGAGGGCATTTCGTTGGGCGATCTCTCACCTGACTTGAAGAAAGTAGAAAACTACTATGTCGCCAACATCAATTATGAACTGTCGAAGCTCGAAATTTCGGAAGACAACAAAGCGATGGTCGATGGGTTTATGGACCGTTTGTCAGAATTGAACCTAGAATACAACCGTTTAAACGCCGAATTGAACCAAATCGGACCTAACGACCAGACCATAAACGCTTTGATCAAGAATCTGCAGTTAAGATTGCAATTATTACATAAGTTAAAGGAAAAACTGAACGAATTAAAATCATCAAAAAATGAACATGACACAAATACCGTTTAAATCTTTTGTGCTTGCCCTAGGTCTCATCAGCATAGGTGCTTACGGACAAAAGCAGACCAAAACCTTTGAAGAACGTTTTAAGGTCGCCGATGGAGCCGTATTGGATATCAATACGAGCCATGCCGACATTGAGTTCGAAACGTGGAACAATAATGAGATTTTTATCCAGGCCATTATTGAACTTGATGGGGTTTCCGATGAAGAGGCCAAAGATTATTTTGAAAGTGACAACCTTGAGATTTTGGGTAACAGTAAAAAAGTGACCATTACCTCCGAAGCTGAGAATTCATGGCTTTTTGGACATTCAGTTGATGTTCTTGACAATTTTGATTTTCAATTTGAATACCCGGTGATTCCCAATATGGATTCTTTGGATTTTGCGTTCGCCGTTATCCCTGAGATTGCCGATTTCCCCGACCTGTTCGAGGTACCGCCGATGCCGCCCATGCCCATGGCAGAATTTGATTACGATGCCTTTAAAAAGGATGGCAAGAACTATTTGGAGGAATGGCAGAAAGAGTTTTCAAAAAGTTTTGACAAGGACTACGAAAAAAAATTAGAGGAATGGAGCAAATGTATGGCCGAAAGTCGTGCGAAGCAGGAAGAAAAGCGCGCCCTTTTAATGGAAAAAAGACAGAAAGACCGTGCTGACCTACTTGAAAAGCGTGAAAAATTGGATCAAAAAAGAGCTGAAATGCAAGAAAGAAAGCGGGCACTTCTAGAGCAAAGTAGGGAAAAAGAAGAACTTGCCAGAAGGCGATTGAAAGGTATTGTGATCGATAGGGACAGTTTGAGAGGAAGCCCGAATATGTTCTATTTTTCCAACGGGGCCGAGAAAAGAAAATATAAGGTCAAGAAGACCATTAAGGTAAAATTGCCAAAATCCGTCAAGATTAAGATGAACGTGCGCCATGGAGAGGTAAAGTTGGCTGAAAATACGAGGAACCTTAATGCTAAACTGTCATATGCCGCTTTGCTGGCCAGTACCATTGATGGGGACGCCACAGTTATAACGGCCTCATATTCCCCTGTCAGTGTGCAAAGATGGAATTACGGGCAGTTGCAGACCAGTTATTCCGATAAGGTAGATTTGAAGGAAGTGCTCAACCTGAGGTTGAGTGCTACTTCTTCAGATGTGGTAATCGACAGACTGATCAAAAGTGCCTACATAAAAAACGATCTAGGGCCCCTTCGTATAAATAAGGTCGGAGATGATTTCAAGACGCTTGACGTTTCACTGCAGAATGCCGAAATGGATTGTGAACTGCCCTCTTCTTCATTTACGGTCTATGTCAATGGTATTTCGTCGAAGTTTACCTGCCCGGCAAATCTGCAATTGGAGCGAACCGAAAATTTGAACAGTTTGGTTCAAAAGGGATATCATAAGAGCAAAAATACCGATCGTTCGATTACGATCAACTCGAAATTCAGTGATGTAGTGCTCAAAGAATAACAAGCAGCATTGTTCCTTCCCAGTCGTTACTGATCCTCAGTGGCGACTATCTTCCAAAAAAGAATTTATTGCATATCGGTTTAAAGACCAAGGCCTGATCGCCAGTTTACGATTTTATCTTCATACATGGCATCTAGGGCCATTTGCACACAAACGGCCGCCCTTGCACCTGAAATGACATTTGAAACGGGTTCTTTACAGTTCACGATACTGTCGCGAAAATCGATAAGCGCCTGTTTGCTGGGGTCGTTATGGGCCACTTCGATAGGTATACCTTTTCCTTCTTCCCACTTGACGGTTGCGCCCGAGACACCGTCCACATTTCCGATTTCCCTATTTTTCTTTCCCTCGGGATAAAACCAGGCCTTTACATAATCTAAGATTATCGTGCCTTTGTCGCCCATGACCTTGATTTTGTAATCGTCCATGGCATTGCTGGTCAGGCATGTAAACTTGGCCTTGATCCCGTTCGGGTAACTATAGATCAAATGCACATTGTCGTAGGTCTCTCGCCCGTCTTTCCAGTAGTCGATACCGCCAATTCCCATAACTTTTTCTGGCACGCTTTCGGTTACCCAGTTCACGAAATCCAGTTGATGCGAGCATAATTCGGCCACCAATCCTCCCGAAAACTCACGGTACATGCGCCAATTTATGGCGCGCTCCAATTCAGGACTCGGTATTGGCCTGCGCCAATCACCGTTTCGGTTCCACTGGCATTCGAAGGCCGTGATCTTGCCAATTTTACCATCTTTTATTAAATCCACTACGTGGGTGTAGAGTCGAGAACTGTGGTATTGATGCCCGGTTTGAAAAGTTCTGTTCGATGTTCTAACTTTTTCGACAAGGTTCTGTATTCCATAAAACCCTTTGGCCAAAGTTTTCTCGCAATAGACATGTTTTCCGGCATCCAAGGCATCTATGGCGATTTTTGAATGCGTATTGAAAGGTGTGGCAATGAGTACGGCATCCACATCGGGGTTCTCGAGCAGCTTTCGATAATCTTTGTACCCTTTGGCGGTACCTTCGGCTTTGCCCAAACCCTTTTCCAATCGTTGGGGAAGGATATCGCAGCAGGCGATCACATTTAAATTTTCGATTTCGTTGATAAAGGGAAGCAATCCGCCACCACGGTCTCCTGTACCTATAATGCCGATATTGATCGTTTCGTTCGCTTTTTTTGAATTTAAGATACCGGCAAATACCGATGATGAGGTAGCTATGGCCGTTGTTGCCAAGCCGCTTTTAACTACAAAATCCCTTCTTTTCATTATCTAATTTATGGTTTCGGTGCATTGACCGTGAACGTTTGGTTTATGGTAGATCAAGGATTCGCTATTTAAACTTTGGGTTCCCATCCGTTTTCATATTCGCGTTTCCAATTTTTCATGGCCTTTTCATTGTTCAGCACTTTTCCCGTTTTTTGATCTATTTTCAACGTTTCCCCGGCATCCTGTGCCATATTCCCAAGGTGACAAAGCATTGTTGAGATACTGGCATCATTGATATCGGCATGAAGACTTTCGTCTTTTCGGATCGCGTCGAAGAAGTTGCCGACATGGTTGATATCCAAGCCGCCTTCTCCTCTTGTATTCGTGGTCTCGCTTCCCGATTGTTCGTATTCGAATTTTATCGGGTTGCCCCCAAGGTCAAAAAGCTTGTAAAAATTACGATCTAGCATTATCGAACCTTTGCTTCCGTAAATCGTGATTCCGCGACCGGGCCTTTCGGGTTGGATCAGTCCACGGCTGTGGCCTGTCCAAGTTATGAATTTATCGTTCGGGTATTTGAAGGTGACCTGTTGGTTATCGACAAACTCCCAATCATCGTCATAGGCATATTTTCCTCCAAAGGAAGTGACACTTTCGGGTAGGTCGACGCCCAGTGCCCAACGGCAGATATCCACTTCATGGGTGCCATTGTTGTGCATTTCACCCGTACCCCAATTTCGAAACCAGTGCCAATTGTACGGATGGATGTTGTCTTGATACGCTTTTCTTGGGGCCGGACCCTGCCACAGTTCCCAATCCAACGTTTTCGGTGCATCGATTTTATTTCCCTTACCTATCGAACCACGGTTGTTGGAGTAATAGGCCTCACCTTTGTATACCTCGCCGATTATTCCGTTACGGATGTCGTTTATGGCGTTAATCGAGGTTTTAGCCGAACGCTGTTGATTGCCCATCTGTACTTTCTTGCCGTATTTGTTCTGGGCCTGTACCAAAAGCTCATTTTCATGGGGATTATGGCTACACGGTTTCTCTACATATACATGTTTGCCGGCCTGCAATGCCATAATGGCCATTGGGGCGTGCCAATGTTCGGGAGTGGCAATAAAGACAGCATCGACGGCCTTGTCTTCCAAGACTTTTCTAAAGTCTTTCATCACCTTGGGCACATAACCAATGTTTTCTTGGCACCAAGCATTGTGCTCTTCGATAATTACGTCGTCAACGTCACAATTATAGATGATCTTGGCATTGGGGTCGGCATTAATGGCCTTGACATGGGCCTTGGCCCTACTGCGTACACCGATCACCGCACAGTTGATATGGTCGTTCGCCCCAAGAATGTTCGAATACCCCCATTTCGGCATGATGATACTTCCCAAGGTCATTGCCGTCGCACCTGCCGAGGTCTTTTTGATGAAATTGCGTCTCGTTGTCATGATTTTTTATTTATCGATCTCTCATTGCTATTTGCGAGGATAATATCGGTTCGATGAAATTATCCTTAGGGTTTCATGGTTGGCTAAATATAAAGGAGTCGAATACCTAAATCCACTATAAAAACCAAAGAAGTTACGAATTATGTAAAAATACCCCCTAAAGCTACAAATAAAAAGCGACCTGTTTTAGGTCGCTTTGTGATATATCGCTTACGTCCAGTATTAGTTTGGTTCATGTATCTCAATAGAGTGAAGACCACTTACGGGTCGCCCATCATCGGTCATGCCTTCGACCTTTACTAGGTAACTCCCGGGACTGTCGCCGGTATAGAAATCGATGGAAGTCTTACCATCTTTATCGATTTTCAAGTTGGGTTGCCAAAAGAGGGTAGTGCGATAGTCGGGTTTTTCGTATTCTGGTTTGTGCTCGGCATAATTTGGCGTATAGAATTCGCGAACCTTGTAGAACCCGGGTATCTCGAAATTAACAATACCCGGTACCGCGACATCTTCTTTGTCGAAACTATAACCTCTTTCGGTATATATTGCGATAACACCTCCAGCCCCTCTAGAACCCCAAAGGGCAGTATCAGATCCCCAAACAACATCTATAAAACTGATTTCAGGAGCTCGAAGTGTTTTTAGAAGGCTAATATCGGTTTGCATACCATCAATAAGAACCAATGGGTTTGATCCCGCATTTAGAGATTTAGGTCCGCCAGGAAGAATCACTCTTTGATCCGGAAAGGTGCCAGTTATCCAAACTCCTGGCATTCTAGCCAATAAGTCCATAGCGCTGAGAACTCCACTGCCAGGAATGGAATCTCTATACACTCGTCTAGAAAAAAGACCGGAAGTTTGCTCGGCATCGTAAATTTCGTTGATAATCGCCCTTCTTGTTTTTTTCTTGTCTGTAACAACTACTTCATTGAGATGAGTAACCCTGGGGTCATATTTGAAATCAGCAACTTTTTTTTGGTACGATTCTTTTAGATACTCGGTATTGTAAATCAAGGTTCTCCGATCGAGTTTTTCTTGCTTATTGTTTTTCACATTGACTTTGGGCCATGGGGAATCTAAAAAAATGGAATAATGCTTTTGTTTAAACTTTCTTTTTGCCAACGAATCAAAGGCTTGAACGATACCGGAAATGCTATCCGCAAAAATATATGGTCCGAAACTAAACATGCCCTCGTCGTTGGTCTGCTGTTCATCGTGTACAAGACCTTTGCCAAATAGTGTCATGGAAGCCATGGCTTTCTTCGGAACGAATTCCTCGTTGAATTTGGTGGTCTTTCCAGAAATCATGATTCCTTTCTCTGGTCGGTATTCCAATACTTTATTTGTTTTTTTATCGAGCATATCGACCCACACGAAGCGTCGCCATCCGTGAGTGAGCATTAAGGCATCTAATAAGTACTTTCTTTTCTCCGAATTGTCGGCAAAGAAAAAATCAGGATCCGGAATCGAACCTCCGAGATCAGAGTCCAGTAACAGCCAACTTCTGATATCATCATTGTAGGTTAGACTGTTTAACTGGCTGTTCTTGGTCACTACGCCTAAGGAAAGTTCACCGGACAAAGGAACACCGTTGGAATTGGTCAGCAACATATTCAAATCGACCTTTTCACGAGCCCCATAAATATTGTCATTTGTAGATAAGGAAAGCTTCACGTCGTTATATGGATTGTCTACAAAGGTCAGACGTTCACAAACAGGCTCGCCATTAGGGCCAAAAAGGGTAAATTGGGCGACTCCGTCCAAAAGTTCCTTATTGAAAAGTTTCACCCCATAGGATTGCTTGTCGGCAGTTTTGCCTACGCGATTAAAAATAAGTTTGCCCCGTAAATGCCCAATGAGCAGAGTGCCGGCAACCCCTTCTTCAGTATTACTGCTGACCTGCAATAGTAAGTGATCGCCACGATTTTTAATGCTAAGGCCATAGCCAATGTCTTCGGCTCTTGGTAAAGGAAATTTTTCTTCAACACCATTTAGTACTACACTTGCATAATAATCGGTGTTAGGTTCAGGTCTAAAATTGACCTTTCCGAGACCAAATTCTTGGCTTTCGAAAGGTTTGACCTTATTGCCTTTACCATCCTCAATGTATCCCTTTAGTGCAATGCCATTACCTTTGGTATCGGATACCTCGATACCAAGTATCGTATTGATTCCCTCGACCAATTGGCCTCCTTCAGGAAAGAATCTAACATGAGGTTTTCCGAAAGATTTTGATAAATGAGCGTCTTGCACCGTGTTATTTTTTAAATTGGTTCCGGTAAGACCATCCAAAACCACATTGGTTCGAATTCGTTGGACAACGATTGGAATCTTCTTTTGAAAGATAACCGGCTCGTTTTCGTTCAACATATATTTGGTGTACGCACGTAGATAGTAGTTGCCCTGCGGTATGTCGTTATCCAGCTCAATATCGCCAGAGGCCCCAAGGGTATTCACATAGAGCTTGCGTTTTGCAATAATACTATCTTGAGGGTTGACCAGTTCAACATAGATGACTTTGCTTTTATCACTCTTGGTGTGGGTTATGCCATCGACCAAATAGGTCTTGAACCAAATGGTCTCGCCGTTGGTGTAAAAGTCCTTGTCGGTGTGTAGGTAGGTTTTCTCCGGCCCTTCATTTGTATTATAGATCAAGAGCTTGCTTATAATGTTCTGTAGCAGGATGTTTTCTTGCGGTATTCTTTTAAAGGCTTGTAAGGCGAAAAGACATACTATTGCAATACCTACGAATTTGTATAAAGTTTTCATTTTCAAGTACTTTCAAGGAATGATTCCTAAAGATACGAAAATAAAGACTTCAATAAGCCATCGCAATGTGCGCTCACGTTCTTCGCGAATAATATGTCAAGAACTCAATGAGCTTCTTCTTTCAGAAATCCGGGAAAATTTTTCTTGAACCGGTTCAACCGCGGTATCGAAACATTTCTGATATATGAATTGTTCGGGTGTTTTCGTTCATAATCTTGATGATAATCTTCGGCGTCATAGAACTTGACGAATTTTGTCACTTCGGTAACAATAGGGGCGTCGTAGATTTTTTGCTCACGTAAGGCTTTCATATAGTCTTCGATAATCTTCTTTTCATCTTCGTTTTTATAAAATGCGATAGATCGGTATTGTGGCCCCCTATCAGGACCTTGCCTATTAAAACTGGTAGGATCGTGCGACCCGAAAAATACTTGGACCAGTTCGGTAAACGAAATTTCCTTGGGGTCGTAATAGACCTCTACGGCTTCAGCATGGGTTGTGAGTCCGCGCCCGACTTGCTCATAGGTCGGGTTTTTCTCGCTTCCACCAGAATATCCCGAAATCACTTCCTTGACACCCCTTACACTTTCGAAAATGGCCTCGACGCACCAAAAACAGCCGCTTGCAAAATATGCGGTTTCGTAATTTTTTAAATCCTGGGAAACTGGAATAACGCTTTCTTCAATATGTTCCGAAGTTTCAACCTGCTTGTGCTCCCTGACTTTTGATTGGCAACTACTCGAAACCATTGTGGCCAAAACTAGAATCGTAACTTTAAATAGCTTCATTTTGATTATTTTGTTTTTCAATGCCGATTAGTAGCTAAAATTTACAAATACTTACGGGAATCATTAAGAATTAGTCGCGTTATTTGAAGCAATTAAATCGATCGATTCGATTAACCTTCCTTTTATTGCCGAATACATCGATTAAATGTATGATTTTTTCGATTATAGGTTCTTACAAGTCTTTTTGTAGGACTACAAAATTTGGCCATTCACCGATTTTTATTCTTTTTATCGTCAAAACCAAGCACTTTACCGAATTGAAACACGTCAAAACAACGGTTGAAGGGTTATAACGAGACCAAACCCCTCGAACCATGCGGAGTATTATACTTTTGTTTATAGTATTATTTTTTGGAATTCTTGGCCGCGCACAAAATTTTCCCCTTGACAAGGTGAAAATCGTCGAGACCGCTCCGTTTTCGAAAAGTAATTTTAAGGCCGACATTACTTTGTTCGATAATGCAGAATCAAAACAAGAACTTTCCTTGATTTACAGAAGAAGGCTTTCGGTCGTCAAGAAGCACTTGTTCTTTCATGGTAGAAAAAACAAGGTAAAAATGGCTTGATCAACTTTCAGTTAGACCAAGTACTTCCTTTAGAACCTCCCAGACATTATCACGAACTATTTTATGACCTTCAGCGGTCGGATGTATTCCGTCAGGTAAATTCAACTCGGGAATACCGGCAACACCGTCCAATATAAACGGGATGAGCCTCAACCCGTTCTTTTCGGCCAGATCAGGGTAGATTTTTCTGAACTCAGTAGTATAATCTTGGCCCATATTGGGCGGAATCTGCATGCCCGCCAAAATTATTTCGGTATCGCTATTTTTTGCTTGTACCAAATCTATTATGGATTGCAGATTTTGTCTGGTCTCGTCAAGCGGAATACCCCTCAGACCATCGTTCGCGCCCAGTTCCAATATGAAAATAGCTACCTTTTGGTTCAATACCCAGTCCAGTCGATTTAATCCTCCCGAGGTCGTTTCACCGCTGAGTCCCGAATTGATAGCGGTATAGTCAAGTCCAAGAGAATCCAAACGCAATTGAACCAGTGCCGGAAAAGCTTCTTCGGTACTTAGTCCATATCCTGCGGTGAGGCTGTTCCCGAAAAAAAGAATGGTTTTGGTTTCAGTCTCGGTTTGAGGTTCCAAAACCTTTTCAGTAGTCGACCCCGGAACATTTTTTGGTTCTTTTTTTTGGTTTTCCTTGCAGGAGACAAGGGCCATAATCACCAAAAAATAACGAAACTTTAAGAAGATCTGCATACCTGTGGATTAAGAAATCGAAATCAAATGCTTATTTTTCGGTCTTTGCGCAAAATGACGAAATCGATTTTATGACAAAGATATTAAACGTTGACAATCTTGGGAAAACCTACACGAGCGGTTCTAAAAACTTGACAGTACTCGATGATATATCGTTCAGTGTCGAGACGGGTGCAACATTTGCAATTGTTGGGCCGTCGGGCAGTGGCAAAACAACATTATTGGGGCTATGTGCCGGCCTTGACCGGCCCGATACCGGTACGGTAGCGCTTTGCGGGACCAAGCTCAATGATCTTAATGAGGATGAACGTGCACTTTTGCGCAATAGGGAGGTTGGATTTATTTTTCAGAATTTTCAATTGCTTCCCACTTTAACGGCATTGGAAAATGTTATCGTACCCCTTGAACTACAAGGGGTAAAAAATGCAGGCAAGACGGGTGTAGAGTTGCTTGAAAAAGTAGGTCTGCAAGATCGCATGCACCATTATCCATCGCAGCTTTCGGGAGGCGAGCAACAAAGGGTCGCCTTGGCCCGTGCTTTTTCAAACAAACCGTCCATACTTTTTGCCGATGAGCCCACCGGAAACCTTGACGAGGAAACTGGAGAAAAAGTCATACAATTGTTGTTCGACCTTAACCATGGCGCGGGTACGACGCTGATCATCGTTACGCACGATCTTGAATTGGCCAAGCGTACCGAACATATTATCAGGCTTAAGGGCGGAAAACTGGTTTCCAACAATAACGCCGTTCAAATATGAGCGACCGCCAGTTAAAATATGGAGAAGCTGGTTTTTCTTGGCTCCTGAAAATGGCATGGCGCGATGGTCGGGCCAGTGCCAAACGTCTTTTGTTGTTTATGGCCTCCATTATTTTGGGAGTCGCAGCCCTGGTGGCTATTCAATCTTTTGGTGATAATTTAAAGGAAAATTTTACAAAGCAGTCAAAATCCTTGATGGGTTCCGATTTTTTGATAGTCGGTCGACAGCCCCATACGCCAAAAGTTCAGGACATCATCGATTCTTTGGGTGGTGCCAATGCGACCGAGATCAATTTTCCGTCCATGGTCACGTTTCCAAAAAATGGCGGCACCAAATTGGCCTTTGTACGGGGCATTCAAGGCGGGTATCCATTTTATGGAAGTTTGGAGACGAAACCACCTTCGGCCGCCATTGAATATCAAAACAGGGGAGGCGCGTTGGTCGACGCCACCTTAATGCTGCAATTCGACTTGAAGGTAGGTGATTCTATTCGGGTAGGTCTGGTCACCATGCCGATATCGGGTTCGATAACTTCCGGCCCCGGTAGCACGGGTGTATCTACCTCCGTGGCTCCTCCGGTATATATTCCCTATCGCAAAATCGATAAGACCGGATTGATTCAGATAGGTAGCCGCGTGGAGTATAAAAGTTATTTTGTGGCAGATCCCGAGCCGGACTATAGAGAAATGGCCAAAAAATTGGATCCTATACTTGATGCCGAACACGCCGATCTTGACACCCATGAGTCAACAGGACGCCAATTGGGCCGCCGGTACGACAATTTTGGCCGCTTTCTGAACCTAGTGGCCTTTATCGCCCTTTTATTGGGCTGCGTGGGCATAGCCAGCTCGGTACATATTTATATCAAGGAAAAGTTGGTATCGGTGGCCGTTTTGAAATGTTTGGGAGCAACACGAAAACAATCCTTTTTGATTTACCTGATACAGATCGCAGGGATGGGATTGCTAGGAGGCCTTATCGGAACCATAATCGGTTTAATGTTCCAACAGTTCTTTCCAATGCTTTTAAAGGATTTTCTGCCCTTGGAGATCGATATTTCCGTTGCCTTGCGCCCATTGTTCGTCGGACCGTTATTGGGCCTTGTTATGTCAGTATTGTTCGCCCTGTCGCCTTTGTTGGGTACCTGGTACGTTTCTCCGCTCCAAGTGTTGCGAATTCAAGAAGTCTCTTCGCAAAAGGAACGGAGATTGGCAATAATGGTGATGGCCGCCATATTATTGTTCTTGGTCGGTTTTTCCTTTTGGATTTTGAACAATATACGTTTCGCTTTGTTTTTTGTTCTGGGAATACTCATTGTTTTTGGTGTTTTGTCGGGAATTGCCTCCTTGTTAATGCGGGCGATTAAAAAGTTCTTTCCATCGTCTTGGGGTTTTACGGCGCGTCAAAGTCTTTTGAATCTCTACCGCCCTAATAACCAGACGCTGGTATTGCTTTTGGCAATCGGTATTGGAAGTTTTTTGATCAGCACCCTTTATTTTACCAAAAACATACTTGTGGCCAAGACTTCATTGGAAACCAGCGGAAAAACACCCAACCTTATATTAATGGACGTACAGACCCATGAAATATCGGGTGTGGATAAAAGTATACGTAACAACGATTTGAAGGTTATCGATAACGTTCCGATAGTTACTATGCGAATGCACAGTATCAAGGGCCGATCGGTAGACGATATTCGCCAAGATACGGCCCGAACGATAAGCAGATGGGTCTTGAACCATGAATTTCGAACCACGTATAGGGACTCGCTTGCCGAATCTGAAAGTCTTGCTTCGGGAAAATGGAATCCTGAATTTGAAAAAGGTGGGGCCATTCCTATTTCGCTTTCCGATAATGTCGCCAGAGATGCGAAGGTGGTGGAAGGCGACACCTTGGTCTTTAATGTTCAAGGCGTATTGATGGAAACCGTGGTCGCCAACACCCGCGCCGTTGATTGGGGCCGTATGCAAATGAATTTTTCGATAATATTTCCTAAAGGGGTTCTTGAAAACGCCCCACAGTTTCATGTTTTGAGTACCAATGCCCCCGATGAAAGGTCATCGGCACGCTTGCAGCGAGAACTCGTAAAAAAATTTCCTACCGTTTCGATCATCGATTTGAGACAACTAATGATTCTGATTCAGAACATTCTGGATAAAATATCGTGGGTCATCAACTTCATGGCGTTCTTTAGCATTTTGACGGGAATTATTGTGCTTATCGGGTCGGTGCGAACCAGCAAATATCAGCGCATAAAGGAAAGTGTTTTGCTCCGGACGATAGGTGCCAAAGGCAAGCAGATTTTGAATATCACTGCACTGGAGTATTTTTATTTGGGAATTTTGGGAAGCGGTATGGGAGTACTCCTGTCTTTTTTTGGAAGCAAATTATTGGCCGCATATGTATTCAACATCGATTTCTCACCATCTTGGATACCTTTCTTGGTAGTCGCGCCAGGGTTAGCCCTGTTGGTCGTGGTTATCGGTCTTATGAACAGTAGGGGCGTGCTTAATAGCCCTCCATTGCAGGTACTCCGTAAAGAAGGAATTTGAGTGGAACATACTTCATTCCTACTCTAACCTCTGCAATTTAAAGACGGTATAGGCTACGCTCCGCTTTTTGTATTTCTTATCAATCCCACGCCTGCAAAGAAGAAGATGGCTCCAAGAATACCATAGACCATCATCATTTTAACAGTTCCCGAATTGTTGGCAAAAAGAATAGCCGTATAGATAAGTCCGCCGATACCCAAAAGGGTCAAAACCGTACCGAATATTTTTTTCAAATCCATGGGGCTAAAAATAGAAAAATACTTTGAATTGATGTTTTTATACTCATGAATATCCGATTACGAAAGTAAATACAAGTAGATGGACTTGGTTGAAATGCACTTTGTCTCGATTAAGTGATTTGGGTATGGGATGCGTTCGTCGAGTGTTTTTTGCACTTAATCCGAACTTTTGCAGATCGACGAGTATTTGGTCTCGTTGAACGAACGCAAACCCTGTAGAATGGGGCCTACGGCGTTTTTATTATATAAAAACGCAAGTCATGAAAACCATCGCAACTTTAATTTTTGTTCTTTTTGTCGGAATGGCCGCCCAAGCTCAAAACACTACCAAAGAAGTAAAGGTAGAAACTATCGAAATGAGCATTGTAACCGAAATCACCGTCGAGAAAAAAGTGACCGAAAAAAACACCGAAGTTGCCCGTTTGTACAGAAGGTCTAACAGCAAGGTTAAGAATGCCTTGTCTTTCACTACAAAAAGGGATAGGGCGAAGATGGCATGATCAATACATATTATTCTTTTAGTGTCTGGGATAATTTTTAAAAGTGGATTCTCGAGATATGAACCAGCTAATCGAGTATTAAGTAATTCATAGCATAGCGTAAAACTACTCACTCAAATAGAATGACTTTTCATCGACAACCAAGGTGGTCAGTTCCACAGTATGCCCATCTCTATCTTTGGTATATATCGAATGAAAGTAGAAGTGGTCTTTAAATTCATAGTCAATGTCCAGCTTATCATATCGCATCTTCGCTTTTATGAAGTTTTCTCGGGTCACATTAAATGCATAGTGATCAATACCTACATTTTTTGATAGAGGGTCAAGTTCCGTATCATTAAGGCCAGCTGAAAAAAGAGCCACTCCCGTTTTTCCGGCCAACATGAAAATAGGGGATTCTCCCCATTTTGCCAGTTTACAAACCTTTAATCCCAAAACGTTTTCATACCATCCAATGGCGGCTTCAAGATTTTTTACGCGAATAGCGACATGGTCAAGACCATTTATTTCAAATTCTGACATTATCAATGCGGTTATAGGTTTATCTGGTTCTAAACTTGTTCGGGCAATTTATCAATTTCGATATGACCAAAAGGTAAATAAAATTTTGATTAGGGGTTTGCCCGACGGATTGTTGAGTCCTTAGTTGCCAATAAATTACATAACTCTGCAATTTTGACTGTTGCAAACCGATGGATAATCCGGTCGAACGGCATCTTTTTTCGGTAAGTTGTAATTCCCCTTTCAGACGTTCGTCGAGTGTTTTTTGCACTTAATCCGAACTTTTGCAGATCGACGAGTATTTGGTCTCGTTGAACGAACGCAAACCCTGTAGAATGGGGCCTACGGCGTTTTTATTATATAAAAACGCAAGTCATGAAAACCATCGCAACTTTAATTTTTGTTCTTTTTGTCGGAATGGCCGCCCAAGCTCAGAACACTACCAAAGAAGTAAAGGTAGAAACTATCGAAATGAGCATTGTAACCGAAATCACCGTCGAAAAAACAGTGACCGAAAAAAACACCGAAGTTGCCCGTTTGTACAGAAGGTCTAACAGTAAAGTTAAGAAGGCCTTGTCTTTCACTACCAAAAGGGATAGGGCGAAGATGGCATGATCTACCTATCAATTCACCCGCTGTAATACTAGTTTCCCGATAATACTTTTGTTAGATACCCAAATTTGGGCGCAATTTCTAAGTGGGTCTATTTCAAGACCGATATAAAGAATGCCTTTTGGTCATACATTGAACTGTGCGAGATGATGGTTCAGGTGGTATATGGTTAGGTTCGTCCATCTCTTTTTATCGAATGGCCCAAAATAGGGGTGTGGTGCAAATGCATAATCTTCCGGTAAATTAACCAGCTCTTGCAGATGTGCTTTTAAAAGTAGTTTGTCATTTTCCAAGGTCGTAGGCTTGGTGCCCCCACCTTTCACTTGGTCCAAACCTTTTGGAGTAGGTACCGTTTTTCCGCTAAGGGCAAGTGCCCTGACTTTTTTAGGGTCAATTCTGATATAATCTTCATCAGGCCGTAAAGATCCGAAAGCCAATCGCAATTGGTCGGTACAATGGCAAACCATTTGGCCCGTACTCATCTTTCCGAACGTTGGTTTATGCTCAAGGGTCAATTGATCGATCCTTTTTGAAAACTCTTGAAATTGCGCGGTGGTCACAAGACAAATATAGGGTTCCCAGAACAAAGATCGGTCAGATTTTAAATCGGAAGTTCATTTTGATAGCGGAAAATCATCGATAAAAAACATTTTTTTTCGGCAAGTCGTTTTAACCGCTTTGAATTTTTATCGACACTTTATAACACTTCATCCGACCTTTTTACAGATACCGAAAAATAAGGGTTTTTAGCGATTTGAAACCCTTCCGGGGCCTGCTTCGGGGTTATCTTGGTATAACCCAATCTTAGCTTATGAAGGCTGTTTTAACACTCGTATTTGTACTCATCTTCGGAGCAATCGCTCTGGCCCAAAACATAGAAAACCATGATAAAGTTCAGTCTATTGAAATGGGTGTTGTTCTGGTCACTGGCAACGATCATATTGTTTCTAAAAAAGAAATGGCAGCCCAAAAAGAAAACTCGGTAGCTCGGTTATATCGCCGTAAAAACTCTAAGGTTAGAAAAGAGCTCGATTTTGCTACAAAAAATACCAAAGCCAAATTGGCATAATACTTGAAACATTAAAACTACCTCGTTAAACAGCGAGCGTTACAAACCCGTACAGTTATGATCATCATCGCACTTATGTTACCTGTTGCCCTTTATTTGAGTTATGTGGGCATTTTTCCAAAGACCAAAGGTCAATTAAGGCCCATAAAGGTTCCGGTAAATTATGAACCTAGAAAATAGGAAGAACATGAAGCCTATAAAAGCCCGCCTTCGCAATACCGAAAGACGGGCTTTTGTAATAGCATCCCGCTATTGAGAATTACTACTCCTTTACACCGGGTTGAAGTAATTTAAAACCTGTTTTTTCTTTTTCCTCGGCAACCATGCGTTTGACGTCTTTGAGCAATGCCTTGGCGTCATAAACAATACCATCCTTAATGGTGTATTTGACACCACCTTCACGAATGACTTCGTTATCATCCGTTAATTTTACGGCCCCTGTTCCGTAAAGTACTTTTAGATTTTTCAGTGGATTGGCATCGACCACGACAAAATCGGCCAGTTTGCCAATGGCAACACTTCCGATCTTATCATCGGCCCCTAATGCCTCGGCGCCATTCAGGGTGGCGGCCCGAATGATTTCCAAAGGATGGAAACCTGCCTCACGCAGTAGCTCGAATTCACGGATATAGGCAAATCCGTAGAGTTGAAAGATAAACCCGGAATCGGAGCCTGTGGTTACGCGACCCCCTCGATTTTTATATTCGTTGATGAACTTCATCCACAATTGAAAATTCTCGCGCCAGGCGACTTCCTGCTCCGTGCCCCAATCGTGCCAATAGCTGCCGTGCGATATCTTACTGGGTTGATAGAACTCCCACAGTGAGGGCAAGGTATACTCTTCGTGCCATTCGGCCCGTCGTGCACGCTGTAGATCGCGACTGGCCTCGTAGATATTAAAAGTTGGATCTAACGTGAAATCAAGTTCCAAAAGTTCTGTCATTACGCTTTCCCATTTTTCGGAACCCGGTTTAGCTGCCTGCGCCCAAAGCCTACCTGCATTTTCGAAACGATGCTGTTCGTTTTGGTAATTATAGTCCAACGGATAATCCTGGACGGTTCTATCATCGAACAACGCCTCGGGTAATCCGTACCAGTGTTCCATGGAGGTGAGGCCCGCACGAGCGGAATGCAAGACATTCCAACGCGCCACACTCAATTGCGCATGATGGCAGGCGGATCCAAGTCCGAGTTTTTTATTCTCGTCCAAAGCCGCCGCCATGATTTCCGGTTCAGCTCCAAAAAACTTAATGCCATCAGCACCTTTTTTGGCATTGGCACGTACCCATTCACGTGCCTGTTCGGGCGTGGAAATCGGTATGTCGTTCAGCGGATTGAAGTTTTTGCTTGTTTGCCCGAAACCGGTGTAGGCATAGATGCGCGGTGCAACGATTTCATTTTTGGCACTTTTGCGTTTTAGATCCATCGTGAAATCTACCCCGCGTCCACTTGGTTCACGCACGGTGGTAACCCCATGTCCCATCCAAAGCTTAAAGACATAATCGGGTTCGGCACCTTGGGCCTTACCGCCGATATGGCCGTGCATATCAATGAACCCGGGCATGAGATACATACCGCTACAGTCCAATTCTTTGCCTCCCGAAGTAAGTTTCGGCCTTTTCGATTCGTCAATAGGTACACCATCGTATCCGACCACTTGTATTTTTTTAATGATATTGTTTTCGACGACAATATCGATGGGACCTTGTGGTGGCGCCCCATTACCGTTGATCAACATTACCCCACGGATAATGAGTTGTGAAAAAGGTCCATCTCCCTCGAGGGATTGTGCCGTAATATGGGAAACACCTATAGCGAATAGGGCTATCGCAATTAAGAACTTTTGTTTTTGCATTTGTTAATTTGTGAAGGTTTAAATAATCAGATTAGTTTGATTCAGGAATTCGGATTTGGTTTCCCAAGAAAAGCGCATTCAAGAACAAACGATTGGTGCCATACCATGAACCTCGGAAATTTGGGTTGTCGGCAAAAAGCACCACACGGCCACCTCCCAACGGACTAACTATCAATGATGCGGAAGGCTTTACGAATTCATCTCTGTTCTTTTCGGTCATAAAACCATCGATATGCGGGTCGGCACTGTATTTGGCCACGGTAGAATATTCGTTCTTGCTTGGCGCCAACCAAACTTCATTATTCTTGTAAACAGGTATTGTGGTGTCTGTATATCCAAAAGCCAGGGGATGCGTAATATCTATATCGGCTTTTAGAATTACACCACCCACGCTTTCTTTACCAATATTTTCGGGAGCATCGACATATGGCTTGCGCATTGTCTTTTCTGTGGAATCTTTTTTGACTTCGGTCAATTTTTCTTTGACCAATTTCTTTTCAACGGCCCATTTCGATGCGGATCCTATGGTGACAAGTGTATTGCCCTTGCTCACCCAATCCTTGATTTTTTTCTGCTGCCCTTCATTGAGTGAATAGCGGCCCGAAACCATGACCAAGACATTGTATTTATCAAAATTGGCCCTATTGAAATTGCGCATCGGAATTTTCGTAACGGGCATGCGAACGCGGGTATCGAGCAAATGCCATACCTCGCCCGCTTCATATGAACTTACCCCATTGCCGATCAGCATAAAGGCCTTGGGTTTTTTTATGGGTGAGACATACGCGCTGCCTAAATCGATTCCGTTTAGGTTAAGTCCCGTATTGATGGCAAAAATGGGTACTTCATATTCTTGTTGGGCTTTTTGGAGCAGTTCGAATATTTCATCGGGATTTTTCTTTTGTAAGCTCACCGGGACCATCAATGTGCCATAACCAAAAGTCTTGGTCGCAGATCCTACCATTGTGGTAAAAGGTTTTGCCGAACTCGATAATACGAGTCCTTGCGATTGCAAGTAGTTCAAAGCAGCCGGCGCATTGTAGTCTTGCCAATCGATTACATAGGCATAGTTTGATTTTTTTACGGGATCAACGGTGACCAAACCCTTTAGGTCAGTAACCTTCTCGCCAAGATTAAGGCTGGTAACCGGTCGGTATTTCATATTATAAAAATTGGCCACCGACCATGCGGAAGCATCATAATAGACACTATCACGGTATTTACCGTACGTTTCGAACATAGTCTGCACCATTCGATATTGTGGCTGTTTGGTCGGAACCACATATTTGTTTCCTGATTTATACACATCGATTTTATGCAACAATAACTTATCTATAAATGCCTTGGTGCGGTTTTGATCTTTTTCGTCACCAAATGTATAGCCCTTGATCTTGCTTTTGGCCGCGTTGGTCAGCGCGCTTTTGAAGAAATCTTGTTGGTATTTGCGCATATACGCTTTGTTTTCGACAGCAGCTCTGACCGTGGTAATACTTGAAGTATACTGGTTTCGGATCGTAAAAGGAAAGGTGATTTCGCCAAAGGCCGTTTTTTGGCGATGCCCTCGTGAACTGGCCTGTTCAAAAAGGAGCCCCAGGCCACCCTGTAGGTCAGGATAGGAAGAGCCATAGCCAGGATAAGTGCCATCAAATACTTCTTTGGTGAAATAAAACGAACCGATGCTATCCATTGCTTTTGCAAAATAATTTCCGAATAGGGTGTTCAGGTCCTCATAATTTTCCTTGGGCATAATCGGATCTAATGACCCATTGTCTTTCATCGGCTCGAAAAAATAGGTGCTTTGACTTCCCATTTCATGAAAGTCGGTAACCACATTGGGGTACCATTGATGGTACCAGTTCAACTTTCCCCGGCTTTCAGGATTAACGGCCAGCAACCAGTCCCTGTTCAGATCGAACCAATAGTGATTGGTGCGCCCTCCTGGCCAATATTCGTTATGTTCAGCATCTTGAGGGTCGGCTACTTCGGGAGCTCCTTGATAGGTATTTGCCCATTGGGTATGTCGGTCACGTCCATCCGGATTGATGGTCGGGTCTATAAAGATTACGGCATTCTTTCGATATTTTTCTATTTCGGCACTCTCGGAAGCGACAAGGGTATAGGCGGTCAACATCGCGGCCTCGGAACTCGAAGGCTCATTACCGTGAACATTATAAGCTAAATTGATAAAAACCGGCACATTGTCGTAGTTCGAAGCATTTTGTTCGGGATCCGTAAATGCCAGATGTTGTTTTTTTAGGTTTTCAAGATTCGATAAATTTTCCGGGGTAGTAATGGTCAAAATGACCAATTTACGTCCTTCGTGGGTCTTGCCATAATAATGTATGGATGCCCTATCGGAAACTTCGCTCAGCTTTTCCAAATAGGCAACGATCAAATCATGGCGTGTATGATGTTGCCCGATACCATAACCCAAGAATTGCTCGGGCGAAGGTATCTTGCTAGTATAAGGCTCATATTTTTCTAAGAAATAGTCTTGGCCATAAAGTGAAGTATTGCATAACAAAACAAGCACAAGTAATCGTTTTACCATCGATAATATATTTGAATTAACCGTTTTAAATATAGGTATAAAAATAGAAAGCCATTCACGTGGATAGCTACAAGAGAACTTTTTATATAATCGATGCGATCAGAAGTCTAAGTTTAGGCTATCGAATGAAAATTACTGCCTATATCTTTGAACTTCACAATATAATAAGTGCCTTTTTTTGAAGCGTCGCGGTTGATCGAACCCTTTAGTTGACGTGCAAGGTTGTGTATGAGTTTAAGGCCCAAAGATTTGGTGTTCTTATGATTTACGGTCTCTGGGAAACCAACACCATTATCCCCAATGTTCAGTACATATTCACTGCCCGCCTCTTTTTTCAATGCGATATTGATTTCACCTTCTTCATCTCCTTTAATACCATATTTTAGGGCATTGGTTATGGCTTCATTGATCAACAGGCCCAATGGAATGGCGGTATCTATTCCCAGTTTGATATCGTGTATATCAATATTTAATTTCACGCGGTTTTCGGTCCCTTTGAGGGATCGGATCAAATAATCTGCGAGCTCTTGAACATATGATTCATATTCAATTTTTGAAAGGTCGTCGCGCATATATAGCATTTCGTGTACCATGGCCATAGAAATGACACGGTTTTGGCTGCTTTTGATCAACTCTTTCATTTTTGGGTCCTCGATGTTTCTTGACTGTAGGCTCAACAAACTTGAAACGGTTTGTAGATTGTTTTTGACCCTATGATGAATTTCTTTTAAAAGTGTCTCGCGCTCTTTTATCTGTTGGGCTATGGCCATTTTTGACTTATATACGCGATGGTGGGTGCGTAATAAATTCTTGCCGAAGACATTGCCCAGAAGATATACTGAGAACATTACGGACAGCAAATTGAATAGACTCTGTGATTCTTCGGGAATGACATTTCTTGTAAAACTAAAGTCCTCCAAACTTTGTGAATAGATCAATATAATCAGGAACAAAATTAGGTTGAGATAAACTTGGCCGTATTGTCTGGTGGTCACATAGCCCGCAAACACGATCAAGGCCAGCGTAAATATAAACGGACTCGCAATTCCGCCGGTATATAGGGTGATGACCAAGGCAGAGACCAACGCTGCTATCGATGAAATGTTATAAGTTAGGGTAAGGTTTTTGTGATACCTGAAAAGGAGTGTGTTCAGTAGGTTGAACAACCCAAAAAACAAAAAGGTATGTGGGACGATCTCAGTTATTTTCAACAGAAAAAGGCATACAGCTGAAAATATTATGGCCAGGGAAGCGGCAATATAATTGACCCGGAGAACCAGATTGATCTTATCCCGCAGGCGTTCCACATCAATGGTTGTACCTTCCATAACCCTATTTTACTTTGAACCTACTCTTGAAATAACTTATGTAAAACTAATCATGTTTGGCAGATTACAAAAGTAAATCAAACTTAATATAGTGGGCTAGATGTGAATCAACTTCGTTTTATTTTTGGCTTTAGGTCGGTCAAGGATTCAATTTTTATGGCCTTGCCCGACTCAATACTGTTTCTTGCGGCAATACCGATAAGGCATGACATGGCACCGTCTCGAGAACCTGCGCTTCGACCATAGGGATCCACACTTTGGGTGTCTCTAAATATCTTGTCCTGCAAACGTCCGTCTCCACCGCCGTGACCGCTCTTTTCGGTCTTGACATCGACAGTATAATAATCTTTCCATAATTTATGCACGATTATAGGCTCGATATGGAATTCTTGGTCTTCTGCCTGTTCCATTTCCTTAGCGTGCATAGCGGCTTGGTCGACCGCCACATTTTTGTTGTAGGGTATATCGAGCCAAGCTTCTATTCGGCCCTCGGTACCGTTAAAGGATACGCGCCAACCTTCAAAAGGTGAATAGGTGGTCAAAGAGTAGTTGACAACCACGTTGTTGGCATATTTTATTTGGGCCGACATTTTGTCGTAAATATCAATTTCTTCCCTAAATAGGCAGTTATCACGAATGTATCCGTCGTGTTTTTCGTGGTCTACGTACAGGGCTTTTAGAAATTTATCCTTGTTTATATCCCAATAAAAATCACAGTTTGCCGTGTGCTCGCAATCTCTGCAATTCTTACCTCGGAAGGGCCCGTTCTTTCCATAGAATTCCAAGTCTCCGTAGGCAAATACCTCGCTCGGTTCAGAATCGATCCACCAATTGAGCAGATCGAAATGATGTGTCGATTTATGCACCCAAAGCGAGCCTCCACTCTCTACCAGGCCATGCCATCTTCTAAAGTAGGAGGCACCGTGGTAGGTATTCAAATACCAATGAAAATCAACAGAGGTTATTTCTCCTATCGAACCTGATGCCAGCAATTCCTTTATTTTTGTGGCGTATGGACTCCACCTATAGTTAAAGCCGACGATAAGGTTTTTTCCTGATTTTTTCTCGGCTTCCAAAATACCCCGACACTTGGTCTCATCTGTAGTTAACGGCTTTTCGGTCAAAACATCACAGCCCATCTCCAGTCCTTTAATTATAAATTCGTGATGCGTCGAATCTTTTGTGGTCACGATGATCAGATCGGGTTTTGACGTCTTTACCATTTCTTCAAAATTTGAAAAGGTAGGGCAGGAGGCACCTATGTATTTTTTGCCATGTTCCAATCTTCCCGGGTTGATATCCGCTAGTCCTACGAATTCCAAAATATCAGAATACTCATCCACTAACCGTTTGCCCCAAAAAGTGATACCCCTGATACCGGTACCGACGAGGGCTACCTTTAATTTTTTGGATTTGCCAAAATCAAATGCGTGAATAGGCATGGCCGAACTGGCTGCCAACATACTGATTGAGGTGAGAAATTTGCGTCGTGATGTGGTCATTGTTTTAAGGGAATTGGATTGTTTTTAAAGATATCGAATTTTAACGAATAAAAAATGGCGACCTTTTTTGGTCGCCATTTGAAAACTTTTTATTCGATAGATCAGTCTTCGGTCAGAACCCATTCACCTTTATCCAATAAAGGTTCGGCCTGTTTATATTTGACGGTTTTACTCTCGCCCGACATCACGTTCTTAATCGTCACTTTTTCGTTACGACCTATTTTGGGCCGTTCGCGTACAATGGTTTCCGTAACGGCCGGTCTTCCTCCCTGATTTTGACCGATGGCCCTACTTTGTGCGGCACGTTCATCGCTATTCGGAATTTCTTCCTTAGTCGTCTGAAGATTTTCTTTCGGTCTCCTTACATTCCTTTCCTCTTGTATTTCGTTGGGATTGCCTGTCGGTAATTCTCCCTTGAACAAAAACGAAACCACTTCTTTGTTCACCTTTTCGATCATACTCTTGAAAAGCTCGAAAGCTTCGAATTTGTAGATCAGTAAAGGGTCTTTTTGTTCGTGGACGGCCAATTGTACAGATTGTTTCAACTCGTCCATTTTGCGCAAATGGGTTTTCCATGCGTCGTCGATAATGGCCAGCGTGATATTCTTTTCAAAATCGGTGACTAATTGCTTACCGTCACTTTCATAGGCATCCTTTAGATTGGTGACCACATTCAAGGTCTTGATACCATCTGTAAAAGGAACTACGATGCGTTCAAATTTATTGGCATTGTCTTCATATACTTTTTTGATTACCGGAAACGCGGTCTGTGCATTACGCTCGATTTTATTTTGATAGTAATCATAGGCTGCCTTGTAAATGGTGTTGGCCATTTCCTGGACTCCTAATTTGGTAAAATCGCTTTCCGAAATCGGAGAGGTGATCGAGAAGTATTTGATCAGTTCAAACTCAAAATTCTTGAAATCATTGGCCGCTTTGTTGGTGTCGGCGATTACCTCGCAGGTATCGTAGACCATATTGGCGATATCGACTTTCAAACGCTCTCCCTGTAGGGCATGTCGCCTTCTTTTATAGACGACCTCGCGTTGTGCGTTCATTACATCATCATATTCCAATAGACGTTTTCGCACCCCGAAATTGTTTTCCTCGACCTTTTTCTGGGCTCTTTCAATGGACTTGGTCATCATGGAATGTTGAATGACCTCACCCTCTTCCAAGCCCATTTTATCCATCATTTTAGCAACGCGGTCCGATCCGAACAGACGCATCAAGTTGTCCTCTAAAGAAACATAAAATTGTGAGCTTCCAGGATCTCCCTGACGGCCCGAACGACCTCTTAACTGGCGATCGACCCTTCTAGAATCATGTCTTTCGGTACCGACGATTGCAAGTCCGCCGGCTTTTTTTACCTCATCACTCAATTTGATATCGGTACCGCGCCCCGCCATGTTGGTGGCAATCGTCACTATTCCAGATTTTCCGGCTTCGGCAACGACATCGGCCTCTTTTTTATGCAGTTTCGCGTTCAGTACATTATGGGGCACTTTTCGAATATTCAACATTCGTGACAACAACTCTGAAATTTCGACCGAGGTCGTACCTATCAAAACCGGCCTACCGGCTTCCGAGAGTTTGGTCACCTCGTCGATAATGGCATTATATTTTTCACGCTTTGTCTTATAGATCAAGTCGTTTCTGTCATCGCGTGCAATGGGCCTGTTCGTTGGAATCTCCATGACATCCAACTTATAGATTTCCCAGAATTCACCTGCTTCGGTGATGGCGGTACCTGTCATACCTGCCAGCTTGCGGTACATTCTAAAATAGTTCTGTAAAGTGACCGTTGCAAAAGTTTGGGTCAAAGCCTCGATCTTTACATTCTCTTTGGCTTCTATCGCTTGATGGAGCCCATCGGAATACCGACGACCATCCATGATGCGGCCCGTTTGTTCGTCTACGATCATAACTTTGTTGTCAATGACCACATATTCCACGTCTTTTTCGAACAGGGTGTAGGCCTTGAGCAACTGGCTCATGGTATGTATACGCTCACTTTTTACGGTAAAGTCTTTAAAGAGTTCTTCTTTGAGTTCGGCCTCTTTTTCAATGTCGAGATTTTGATTCTCTATCTTGGCTATTTCGCCGCCAATATCGGGCATTACAAAGAAATCTTTGTTGTCAGATCCCGAAATGTACTCGACTCCTTTGTCAGTAAGTTCTATCTGATTGTTCTTTTCATCGATAACGAACAACAGATCTTCATCTACCTTGGGCATCTCGCGGTTATTGTCTTGCATATAGAAGTTCTCGGTCTTCTGTAGCAATTGCTTGACGCCTTCTTCGCTCAAGAATTTGATCAAAGCTTTGTTCTTCGGAAGTCCTCTGTGAACCCTTAACAACAAAAATCCGCCTTCTTTGGTATCGCCTTCGGCAATCAATTTTTTTGCCTCGGCGAGTACGCCGGTAAGATGTTGGCGCTGTTTGTTTACGATATCTGAAATCTTAGGTTTCAACTCGTTGAACTCGTGACGATCGCCTTCGGGCACAGGACCAGAGATGATCAGGGGGGTACGGGCGTCATCTACCAAAACGGAATCTACCTCATCGACAATCGCATAATGATGTGGGCGTTGCACCAGATCTTTTGGCGTATGGGCCATATTGTCCCTCAAATAATCAAAACCGAATTCGTTATTGGTTCCATAAGTGATATCGGCGTTATAGGCGGCACGTCGGCCTTCCGAATTTGGTCTATGGTGATCGATACAGTCTACCGAAAGCCCATGGAACTGAAAAATAGGTGCCATCCAGGCACTATCCCTTTTTGCCAAATAATCGTTCACGGTGACCAAGTGTGCCCCGTTGCCCGAAAGGGCATTCAGGTATAACGGTAGCGTTGCCACCAATGTTTTTCCTTCACCGGTCTGCATTTCGGCAATCTTGCCCTGGTGCAAACAGATACCCCCTATTAATTGTACATCGTAGTGTACCATATCCCAAGTGACTTCTTTTCCGGCGGCGTCCCAAGAATTTTTCCATATCGCATTATCTCCATCCAAGGTTACATAATCCTTACTACCAGAGAGCAGACGATCATATTCGGATGCGATCACAGTAAGTGTTTCATTGTTCTTGAACCGCTTGGCGGTCTCTTTGACCACCGCAAATGCCTCGGGCAATATTTCGTTCAAAGTGTCTTCCGATATTTTATAGGCCTCTTCTTTTAACTTATCTACTTCATTGTAGAGTTCTTCGTTCTTATCAATATCTGTAGACGTTTTGACCTGTTCGAGAAGTTCGGCCATTTGGTCATTTACCGCTTTACAATTTTCTTCGATTTTTGCTTTGAAGGTTTTCGTTCTGGCCCTCAGTTCGTCGTGGGTCAAATTTTCCAAAGTCGTTTCGAACGACTTTATCTGGTTGACCAAAGGCTGAAGTTCTTTTACGTCTTTTTTGGATTTATCACCGACAAATGCCTTTAGTACCGAATTTATAAAACTCATAATATGCTATTGTTAATTGGGAAAACGTACCAATGAAAGTCTAGGAATCGTTTCAAAATGAATTGTTTTTATGGGATTTTCACCCATTTGGGTAATTGGTCAGCAAAAGCTGTTCCAGTTTTCAATTTCATGACAGGCACCAAGCCGATAGGCCAAACGCCGTCGAAGCACTGCCAAAATTACATAAAAAAAAGCCTCAGAAGAGACTTTTTAGATTCAATTATCGTAATGTTATCAATATTCATCCTCGTTCCAGAGGTAATCTTCTTCGGTAGGATAGTCAGGCCAGATTTCTTCGATGGACTCGTATATCTCGCCGCCTTCCTCTTCCATGGATTGAAGGTTTTCGACAACCTCCAAAGGGGCACCGGTACGGATCGAGTAGTCGATCAATTCGTCTTTTGTGGCTGGCCATGGCGCATCACTTAAATAAGATGCTAATTCTAATGTCCAATACATCGTAATAGTTTGATTTTAAAATTTTTGCAAAAGTAATTTTTTAAAGCAAACAGCCAACTTTTTAGCAAAGTATTTCGACTATTTTATCAACATTATTTTTGCATTAACAAATTGATAACGAAGAAATGTGGAATTTATTAGACCTTTTTCTCGGGAATCCATTTCACTTCCTCGGCTTTTAAATCCTTTGACAATTTTCGTGCCAAGACAAAGAGATAGTCGGAAAGCCTATTGATAAATGACAGTACCTTCGAATCGAAAGGCTCGTTTTCGTGAAGATGTGAAGCAAGCCTTTCGGCACGTCTGCATACCGTACGGGCAATATGACAGTATGACACGGTCGTGTGACCGCCAGGAAGAATGAAATGTGTCATTGGTGGCAAAGTTTCGTTCATTGAATCGATTTCCTTTTCCAAAAGGGTAATATCGCCTTCAGAAATTTTGGGTATGTTCAAGCGTTCTTTCCCATTTTTAAGCACCGCCTTTTCGGGATCGGTCGCCAATATGGCACCGATGGTAAAAAGGTTTTTTTGGATCGATACCAGGTTCTGTTTTGTGCGCGAATCTATTTCTTGGTCACGAATTAGACCCAACCATGAATTCAATTCGTCAAGGGTGCCATAACTTTCTATGCGCAAGTGATATTTTTTGACCCGGGTTCCCCCGAAAAGAGCAGTCGTGCCGCTGTCGCCTGTTTTGGTGTATATTTTCATTGCCTTTTGTCCTTTCGTTTATAGTTTTCCAGAAACGATTTACCCTTTCTTCGTTTCGAACGCCCCCTTGTTACCATTGAAAAAAGAACGTAGGCGACAAAAAGGCCCCCGGCAATAATATAAATCGAATAGTCCATCACGATAGGATTGATTTTTAAAATTAAGGGATTAAATCCGAATCCTAAAATGTTCGGAAGCTTGTTCTTTTCTGAAGAATACCGCACCACAATGGTACATATCTATGGTCACACGTGCTTTCTCATGGTCCTTGACCATCTGCCAGAGCTTGGTGCACGGCTTGTTCTTATAAATGGAACCGATCAGCAGCATACTGTTGTTGTGTATATTTTCAAAAAGAAAGTTAAAGCTTTCCTCAAGATGCGGGGCATCGATAAAAATAAGATCGTACGGTCCATGATTAATTTGAATGGATGGATGTTCGGCCTGTATTTTCTTTTGTAGCGGTTTTGATCCTGAGGAAATCCAGATGTTTTTCACATTGAAGTAGCCCATACTTTTGAACAGCACATTTTCGGCTTTTGAGACCTTAAATTTTTGTCGTGCATAGAGACATTTGGTAACATAATCATAAACAAAAGGGGAGTGGACACCGTGCTGGTTGGTAGAAGAAAACAGGAAATTCAGGTATGCTATAATTTTGTACAAAAGTATTCTATTGATTGAGGTAATCGCCTGTATGGAGAGTTGTTCGTTTCACCCCTCCAATAAGGCCGAAAGTTCGAACCATCGTTCTGTTTTTTCTTCGATTTTATCGGAAATTTTCTTGAGTTCGATAGCGAGTTGGTCGATTTCTTCACCGGTCAGGTTTCCTTCGGCAAATTTTGTCTGTATTTCTTCCTTTTTGGTCTCTAGGCTATGAATGTCTTTTTCGAGTGTTTTATGCTCTTTTTGCTCCAAATACGACAATTTTTGTCTTTTTTCCTCATTTTTCCAGCCGTTTTTGACTGTTTTCGATTCTTTTTCGACTTTTCGTTCTTCTCTTGACTCGATAATGGCACTGTCTTCGTAGGCCCTGAAATCGGAATAATTTCCTGGGAAATCCTCGATGACGGCATTGCCCCTAAAGACGAATAAATGGTCTACGATCTTATCCATAAAATAGCGGTCGTGCGATACGACCAAGAGGCATCCGGGAAAATCGAGCAAAAAATTCTCGAGAACGTTCAAGGTAACGATATCCAGATCATTAGTGGGCTCGTCAAGAATCAAAAAATTCGGGTTTTGGATAAGTACCGTACAGAGATAAAGTCGCTTGCGTTCGCCACCGCTCAACTTATCGACAAAATCGTATTGTTTTTTACGATCGAAAAGAAAACGTTCGAGCAGTTGCTGTGCCGAAATTTGCCTTCCTTTTTTTAACGGGATAAAATCACCGAATTCGCGAATAACATCGATAACTTTTTGACCTTCTTTTACGGCAATTCCCTTTTGGGTATAGTATCCGAATTTGATGGTGTCGCCAACGACGACCTTTCCCGAATCGGGTCGATCAGCACCTGTAATGACATTTAAAAAAGTCGATTTTCCCGTACCGTTTTTTCCGATGATGCCTACGCGTTCCCCCTTGGTAAAAACGTATTCGAATTTGTCGAGAATGGGTTTGTCGGGGTAGGATTTCGAAATTTTATGCAGTTCAAGAATTTTACTTCCGACCCGTTCCATATTGATTTCAAGCTGTACCTCGTGCTCTTTTCGCCTTTGGTTGGCTTTTTCCTTGATACTATGAAAATCATCGATCCGGGATTTCGATTTGGTAGTTCGTGCCTTGGGTTGTCGGCGCATCCAGGCGAGTTCTTTTTTGAACAACAGCTTGGATTTATGTTGCTCTACCGCCTCCTGTTCGATTCGGGCTTCTTTTTTCTCCAAATAATACGAGTAATTGCCTTTGTATGAATAGAGTGTCCGATTGTCCAATTCGATGATTTCGTTACAGACCCGTTCCAAAAAATAGCGGTCGTGGGTCACCATGAACAGGGTGATGTTTTCTTTGGCAAAATACTGTTCGAGCCATTCGATCATTTCAAGGTCGAGGTGATTCGTCGGTTCGTCCAAGATCAATAGTTCGGGTCGGTTGATCAAGGCATTGGCCAATGCCAGCCGTTTTTTCTGCCCCCCTGAAAGTTTACCGACCGTAACATTAAGATCTTGAAGCTTTAGTTTGAACAAGATCTGTTTGTATTGGGTTTCGAAGTCCCAAGCACCGAAGCGCTCCATGGCATCGAATGCTTTTTGATAGGCATCGGGGTCTTCAGGCTTTGTCAGGGCTTTTTCATAATTATGGATGACTCGCAGCACTTCATTATCGGAAGCAAAAATAGTTTCTTCGACGGTGAGGTCGGGGTTTAACCTGGGCTCCTGTTCCAGGTATGATACGCGAAGGCCCTTTCGAAAATTGACCTGGCCCGAATCGGCAACGTCGTTGCCCGACAAAATATTAAGAATCGATGTTTTGCCGGTACCGTTTTTGGCGATCAAGGCAATTTTCTGGTCTTTGTTGATTCCGAAGGAAATCTCATCAAAGAGTACCAATGCACCATACGACTTTGTAATGTTCTCAACTGTAACAAGGTTCACTTCGAAAGAATTTTGAAATTTTTAGACGAATACCATAAATAAAAATAGCGAACTCCCAGGGCCAAAAATAGTGGAAGCAGTACCGGACTGAAATATTGTATTCTAAAGATGCCGAACAGCAGCATGGCCGCTTGCAAGGCCAATAATAGCAAAAAATAATTTCCGGTCCATCGAGGCGGCGATCGTCGCAGCATGACGAAGGCCATAAAAACATTTAGCGGGAAGGCCCAAAAAATATTGTAATTCTGAACGGTCCATATATGATCGGTCAAGAACCACAGAAAGAACAGCACCACGCCCGAAAGCCCTGTCAACAATAAAATGAAAACATCCAATGCCCTACTTCGTTTTCTCTTTTTGAAATCGGAATAGGTGATTACCAATATCAAAATGGCGATGATCAAGAAAAGAAACAATGGCGTTGCGAAAAAGCCCGGACCGTTTTTTTCGGTATCGGAGTCAAAAAGAGTGGTCGTATTGCTTACTAGTGGCAGACCCTTAAGTTGGGCGGCATTCAATTGGTAATATATATAAATGGGCAAGTACATATGTTCTTTGGCAGTTGCCTTTCTATCGATTACCGATCCCAGGGCAACATCGATGCCGAAAGCACCCCAAGAGTTCGTATTGATATTATGATGGATAAGTTCGCGAAAGCTATACCTCTGGTCAATATAATCTTCTTTAAAAACCAATTTTTCGCCCAAAACCTCTTGTAGTACATCCCAAATCTTGGTCGCACAATTGTTTGAAAAATAATCATATGAATAGACCTTGTTCTCGGGCAGGTTGTTGTTTTCGAGAAACTTAAAAAGCTCGTTCCTTTCTGTATGCGACAGGTTCAATAGCTGTTCTTTGACCCATCGGTTTTCGAATTTGTAACTCTGCAAATAGGGGCCAAAACGTTGCCTCACCAGTTTATAGTCCATTCTGCCCAGCGAGAATTTCCAATAAAAATTCTCACCACTTGTATCGAATACCCCGTAATTATAGACCACGTCGATTGCCAAAGTCGGATCTTGCACGCGAAAGGCACTATGGCCGAAAGCGGAGTAGAGTACATCACCGGGGCCGCTCGTCAAGACACTTATCTTTGATAGTGGGGAGAGTTCCGGTATTTGGGCCGAACCAAAGAGGGTCGCAACCGTACAAAGAAGAAAAAGCAGTTTTTTAAATGGCATTTTTGAACTGTATGACTGACTGTTGGCAAATATCCGAATAAAATAGGTCTTCAAATCGATAGAACGAAAATTGTACTATTTTTACCTGATGCAACCTTTTTATCCATGAAAAGACATATTCCCAACTTTATTACGCTCATGAACGTTTTCTGTGGCTGCGTCGCTGTCGTGTTTGCGGTTCTGAACCAACTGGAACTTGCTGCATCGTTTATGTTTTTGGGGATAATCTTTGACTTTTTCGATGGCTTGGCAGCGCGGATATTGGATGTTAAAAGCGATTTGGGCCTTCAGTTGGATTCATTGGCCGATGTGATTACCAGCGGATTGGTACCCGGTGTTGTCATGTTTCAATTGTTGAATATGTCTGAAATGGGCGGGTGGAATGCCGGTTCAAGCATCTTTTGGGCCAAAAATTTGGATATCTCGCCTTTACCTTTTTTAGGGTTTCTGATTACCATGGCCTCTGCCTATCGACTTGCAAAATTTAATTTAGATGAAGGCCAACAATCATCTTTTGTCGGTCTACCGACACCGGCCAATGCCTTGTTGATCGTATCGTTGCCCCTTATTCTTTTGCACCACAATAATGATTTTTTGAACAGTATTGTTTTGAACCAATGGTTCTTGCTGGCAATGACGATCTTGAGTTGTTATCTTTTGAATTCTAAAATCGAACTTTTTGCCCTCAAGTTCAACAACTGGAGCTTTAAGGATAATGCACTTCGTTATATTTTTATAATAGTGAGTTTGGTTTTGTTGATCACGATGCGGTTTTTGGCGGTACCCTTGATCATTCTTTTTTATATTTTGAGTTCGTTGTTGGTGCCGAATACCAAAAAATAGATGGACATTGGTGAAAATGCGTGTAGCCTAAGAATTCATAATATTCATTCGATAAGTGGATTTAAGTCGAATGGCAGTTCGGTTTGAACTTTAAAAATCCAACTTTTTTTTGCGTAGTTCGAAGTTTTGGCCCAAATAGACCTTTCGTACCATTTCATCGGCGGCAAGATCTTCGGGAACCCCTGATTTCAAAATGCCGCCTTCGAACATGAGATATGAACGTTCTGTTATGGCAAGTGTTTCCTGAACGTTGTGATCCGTGATCAGAATGCCGATATTCTTGTTCTTCAATTGGGCCACGATTCTTTGAATGTCCTCTACTGCGACGGGATCGACCCCGGCAAAAGGTTCATCGAGCAGAATGAACTTGGGATCCGTAGCAAGCGCACGGGCAATCTCGGTGCGTCTACGTTCACCGCCGGAAAGTAGATCACCACGATTTTTACGAATATGACCAAGACCGAATTCCTCTATGAGCGATTCCATTTTCATATGCTGCTCTTTTTTGCTTAGCTTAGTCAATTGCAATACGCTCAGAATATTTTTTTCGATGCTCAATTTTCGAAATACCGAAGCTTCCTGGGCCAGGTATCCGATACCGTTTTGTGCCCTTTTGTACATGGGAAAATTGGTAATCTCCATGTCATCCAAGAAAATATTTCCGCCATTGGGCTTTATGAGTCCGACGATCATATAGAACGAAGTAGTCTTGCCCGCACCGTTGGGGCCGAGCAAGCCGACGATCTCGCCTTGGTTTACTTCCAAAGAGATACCTCTGACGACCTGGCGCCCTCGGTAAGACTTCATTATTTTTTCGGCCCTGAGCTTCATTTTTGTAAAACTAAACTTTAAAATCGGGTATTATCGAGAAATATGGCAAGGTTTAACTTTTTTTAGTACGTTGCATTGCCAGTTTCGCCTCTTTTTTGGCCTCCCTTTTCAAAACAAACTGCGATATGTAAATACTGATCTGGTAAAGACCTATAACAGGTATGGCAACGATTATCTGACTGGCCACATCGGGTGGAGTAATGACTGCCGAAAGTATCAATACGATGACCAAAGCAATCTTTCGGTATTTTTTCATGATTTCGGGTGTTACGAGACCAACCTTGGTCAAAAAGAAAATGACAATAGGCAGCTCGAACAAGATGCCACAAGCCAGAACAGAAGCTTTTAAGGTGCCAATATATGAATCAAGATCGAACTCGTTCAATACCACCTCACTTACCTGATAGGTGCCCAAAAAGTTGATGGATAGAGGGGCCACAACGTAATACCCAAAAAGTACGCCCATGAAAAACAAAAAGGAGGCAATAAGTATAAAACCTCGTGAATTCTTCCGCTCGTTATCATGTAGCCCGGGACTAATAAATTTCCACATTTCCCATAATACGTATGGGAATCCCACAATAAAACCGGCCCAAATCGAGGTCCAGATATGGGCCGAAAACTGTCCCGCCATTTGCCGGCTCTGAATCGTAAACGGAAGTTTGTCGGCACAAAATGCGGAATCAAAACCAATGGAGGTGGCTATATCGCAAAAAAGACGGTACGTGGGAAAATCCATATACGAAGGGCCGAGCAGTACTGTATCGAAGATGAAGCGTTTCATCAAAAAGGCAACACTCCCTATGATTACAACTGCCAAGGTGGAACGGATCAAATGCCACCTGAGTTCCTCCAAATGATCCAAGAAAGACATTTCGTCCGGTGACTTGGTCTGTTTTTTCTTTGCCATTATATAATTCCTTCGTTGATCAAATTATGTAAATGCACGATGCCCCGGTACGATTTTCCATCGACCGCCAACAATTGCGAAATACCATTGTCTTGCATCATTTCAAGGGCTTTTATCGCAAGTACTTCGGTCTGGATTATCTTAGGGTTCGATGTCATGATATCTCGGGCGGTAAGCCCATTGATATTGTCATATTTGTTGAGCATTCGACGAATATCACCATCGGTTACAATACCTACTATCTCATCATGGTCTATTACGGCGGCCACTCCCAACATTTTCTCTGAGATCTCGACGATTACTTTTCTTACATCGGTTTCCAAATGTACCTGGGGTTTCTGATTGTTGTCGGCAATATCTTTTACACGAAGGTATAACCGTTTTCCCAAGGTGCCACCAGGATGGTATTTTGCAAAATCCTTGCTGCTGAACCCTTTCAGGTCCAACAGACAAACGGCAAGGGCATCACCCATGACCAATTGAGCCGTTGTACTGGTGGTCGGTGCAAGGTTGTTGGGGCAGGCTTCCTTCTCTACCGATGTATTGAGCACATAATCCGCCTGCTGTGCCAAAAAAGATTCCATAGTACCGGTCATTCCGATAAGTTTGTTCTTGCCCCTCTTTATCAAAGGGACCAACATTTTTATCTCGGGGCTGTTGCCGCTTTTCGAAATACAGATAACAACGTCGTTCTCTTGAATGGTTCCTAAATCACCGTGAATGGCATCAGCGGCATGCATAAATATTGCAGGAGTGCCGGTAGAATTCAGGGTGGCAACGATTTTCGAGGCGATAATCGCGCTTTTTCCGATTCCTGAGATAACCACCCTTCCCTTTGACTTGAAAATGGCATTGACAGCATCTGCAAAGTTTTCGTCTATAAAAGACGTCAAATTCTGAATGGCCTCGCTTTCGATCTGGATCGTTTGACGGGCTAATGCGAGAATGGCTTTTGTGTCGCTCAAAGTATATTTCTGGTTACAGGACTGTTTTAGGAAATATAGTTGAATTCCTAAAAGAATGTCTTATCTTTAAGATAGCAAAATTACACAAAGTATCTTTTATCTGAAGAACTCGATCTTGGCAATTCTTTTACATTTAAAGTTATTAATTGCGATTGGCTTTTGTTGATCAACAATGAAAACGGTCTTTAAAAAATCTAATGTGATAGTAAACACCTCATTTTCTATAAGGTTTCATGTCGAACAAGAGACATACTGTTCTAGATTTTAGGTTTTTTATCGCTATCGTACAAGTTAAGTCATCAGAAGTGTGTAAATTGACTATTAAAAATTTATGGGTCATGGCCCGTTGAAAGTTGGTTAAATGACAAAACATGGTATGGCTTTTGGAGAAATAGATCTGCATGCCTCGTTAAAAAAACACTTTGGGTTCTCTAAATTCAAAGGTCTTCAAGAAGAAGTAATCAAGAATATCATTAAGGGTAAGAACACCTTTGCCATCATGCCTACAGGAGGAGGAAAGTCGCTGTGCTATCAACTTCCGGCCTTGATGAACGAAGGTACCGCAATTATTGTCTCGCCGTTGATAGCACTAATGAAAAATCAGGTCGATGCGATTCGTGGAATTTCTTCCGAAGAAGGCATTGCTCACGTTTTGAACTCTTCTTTGAACAAATCAGAGGTCAAACGGGTCAAGCGTGATATTCTTGACGGTATTACAAAACTGCTCTATGTCGCGCCCGAGTCGTTGACCAAGGATGAGTATATTGAATTTCTACAGTCGGTACCATTATCTTTTATGGCTATTGACGAAGCCCACTGTATTTCAGAATGGGGCCACGATTTCAGACCAGAATACCGTAATTTGAGATCGATTTCGAATAGACTCGGGGAAAATATTCCCATCATTGCGTTGACGGCGACCGCCACTCCGAAAGTACAAGAAGATATTATCAAAAATTTGGGCATTGCCGATGCGAAGGTGTTCAAGGCCTCGTTCAATCGACCCAATCTTTTTTATGAAGTACGACCAAAGACGGCGAATGTCGATGCCGATATCATAAGGTTCGTTAAGCAAAACTCAGGAAAGTCTGGAATCATCTACTGCCTGAGCCGTAAACGGGTCGAACAATTGGCAGAGGTCTTGCAAGTCAATGGCATCAGCGCAGTACCTTATCATGCAGGTTTCGATGCCAAGACCCGTTCAAAGTATCAGGATATGTTTTTGATGGAAGATGTTGATGTCGTTGTCGCCACGATTGCTTTCGGAATGGGAATCGACAAACCCGATGTTCGATATGTCATTCATCACGACATTCCTAAAAGTATAGAAAGCTATTATCAGGAGACCGGCCGTGCTGGAAGGGACGATGGTGACGGCCATTGTCTCGCCTTTTACTCTTATAAGGACATCGAAAAACTCGAAAAATTCATGTCAGGAAAACCCGTGGCCGAGCAGGAAATCGGAAACGCCTTGTTACAAGAGGTCGTTGCCTATGCCGAAACCTCTATGTCGCGCCGTAAATTCATGTTGCACTATTTTGGTGAAGAATTTGACGAAATCAACGGAATAGGTGCCGATATGGACGATAATTCAAGAAACCCCAAAGAAAAGGAAGAGGCCAAGGAAAACGTTGTCAAGTTAATAAGGGCAATCAAGGAAACCAGTGAGAAATTCAAGTCAAAAGAAATCGTAAAGGCACTTACCGGTAAGGTAAACGCGTTGATCGCCTCGCACAAGACCAACGAAAAGGAAATTTTCGGTATAGGTTCCGATAGGGATAAAAACTATTGGATGGCACTTATTAGGCAAACATTGGTTGCAGGTCTTATACAAAAGGAAATCGAACAATACGGAATTTTGCATGTCACTGAAAAAGGGGAAGCTTTTTTGAGAAACCCAACATCGTTCATGATGACGAAAGACCATGTGTACAATATGGCCAATGATGGGGCACTTGTCAGTGCGGCAAAGGCGGGGGTTGCCGATGAAAAACTTTTGAAACAACTCAAAGACCTTCGAAAAGCCCAGGCCAATAAGCTGGGAGTACCCCCTTTCGTGGTATTTCAGGATCCCTCTTTGGAAGATATGGCCTTAAAATATCCTATTAAAATGGAGGAAATGGTCAATATTAACGGAGTAGGCGAGGGTAAGGCCAAGAAGTATGGTGGGCCTTTTATTGAATTTATTTCAAAATATGTTGACGAGAACGAGATAGTCCGTCCTGAAGACCTTGTTGTAAAGAGCACCGGTGCGAATTCGGGTCTTAAGCTATATATCATTCAAAATGTAGACCGTAAACTTCCCCTTCCCGATATCGCATCTTCAAAAGGGTTGGAGATTCCCGACCTCATAAAAGAAATGGAGCAGATCGTTTATAGCGGTACCAAATTGAATCTCGGTTACTGGATAGATGAGGTATTGGATGAAGACCAACAAGAAGAGATACATGAATATTTTTTGGAAGCTGATACCGACGATGTAGAAGAGGCGTTAAAGGAATTTGACGGTGAATACGAAGATGAGGAATTACGACTGTACCGGTTGAAGTTTATCAGTGAGGTGGCGAATTAAGAAAGACTACCTTCTTCAGACTTACGCTTACATGGAAAAAGGCCACTTCTGTAAAAAGTGGCCTTTTGAGTCTTGGTCGTTATAAAAGTGATGTTATGGTGCCGCTGCACCCGATTTTGACTGGGTCCTTCTAAGTTGGCGCTGAATTTTCTTTATTGCCGACTCGATTGATTTTTCAGGTTCTATGATATTGTATTCGCCCCAAAAATCAGGATCGGCAAAACCAAGGGCCTCATCGCTCAAGATAATCGACGATTTTATCCGCTCCTTGGATTTTGGAAAATTACTGGTCAAATTTTTCTCCCAATCCGTAACGGCCATTTCACATGTCATACTGTATACCGAATTGAAAAGCCGCTTATCCCAATTTACCTTGAATTCTAGCAACACGTTGCTATAGCTATAATGCCAACGACCGTTTTTTTCGCGATAATCTACACGATAGGCGACTTCGGTCGGCCATACCCTCGCATTTTTTGGTTTTTTACGAACGAAAAGCTTTGAGGCTTCCTCTTTATCGGTAATGTTCAATGAATAGATGGCACTGGTCAATATTTTGTTATCCGCGTCGATAAAAAGTTGGCCCTTATAGAGCGGGTCTGCAATATCGTCGCGTTGATTAAAGTTTATTACATAAATAAGCTGGTCATTTACCTGGATCGAACGGTCGAAGCTAAAGATATAATCGTCGATCGACCTGTCTGTAAAAATGTATTCAGGGTACTTCATAAGGTCGACGAAAAGAGCGTTGAAAGGTCCGCCCTGAAGTTTAAGGGCCACCGTATCAAGTTTGCTGTAATCTGTACTTTTTCTTGCTTTGTACATTTGTACCGCATCTCTTCGCACAGAAGTATACGGGGCTTTGTAGATATTGACCACGGCTTCGGAAAGCGAAACGTTCTTTCTTCTTTTTTTGATGGTCTCGCGATAAAAAGCGGTCATCACAGTAGGGTCTTCAAAATAATTTTCACCTTTTTTCTCCAAAGTCTCCTGCACCAAATTACGTGCATCTTTAGGAATGCTCAAGTTGATTTCGGAAAGCTGTACGACAGATACTTCCATCATAATCTTGTTGTCCTCTTTCTTAAATTGTGCCAACGGTATCGATCTGTTCTTATAACCCAGAAAAGTAATCGACACGTTGCCCTGTGCAATATTTTCAGGTACTTTCAAGGAGAATTCTCCCTCGGTGTTCGTGATAGTACTAATATTGGAACCCTCAAGGGCCAGACTCGCAAAGACCAATGGTTTATTGGTTTCTGAATCCAAGACCTCTCCTTTGTATTGTTCATAGTCTTGGTTCGCCGTTTCTTGAAAAAAAGCATTGGCATTGTATAGTGCACCAATGAATAACACTGATATTAATGTTATCATCAGACGTTTCTTACGGGTTATGATTGTTGTTTTCATCGTATCGAATTTTTTTTCAGCGCAAAATTATTTTATTTCTAAGTTAGTGATTATTAATTATATATGTTGTTAAAAAAGTATTTTTAATCATTCTTTAAAGCGGGCTCGAGCTCATATGGAATTTTCTTTGAACACTGTGCGCCAAGCTCTTTGGTTTATTTGTTTGGTCAGTAATCAAATGCGGTATATCGGTATCCGGCGGCCAAACTTCTTTCATTAGGCGATGTATTTCTGAATGTAACGGGAATCGACGTATACGGATAATGAAAGCTACCCTTTTCGGTCACGACGAAATGTAAATGCGGAAATCCTGCCAAACCGGTGTTACCGCTCAAACCGATATTTTGCCCCTGTTCGATCTTATCGCCTTTTTCGACCAAGGCTCCATTCTGTGTCAAATGCATGTATTGGGCAAAAGTACCATCTTCGTGTTCTATCACGACCAGATTATTCGGAAACTCGCCATCGATGCCCGATTCTTCGACGTGTACAACGATACCCTCCCTTACGGCAGTGATGGTTTGACCGATGTCCATTGCAAAATCAACTGCAAATTGATCCGGACCGTCGATGCTATGAAATGACCCACCACAATGACTGAGCGTGACCATATAACTTTGGCCCATCGGATAGGGCAGAACGTATTCTGAAGTTTTCCAATCTCTATATTCTGTTTTTGGACATCCAACGGCCACTACATTTTCATTTTCTATCGCCTCCTTTGCCGACAAATCTTTGTCATCCTTTTTGCAACCGTAGGAGGAAATCAACAAAAGGCACATTATCATTGCGAAAATCGTATTGGCGGAAGATTTCATCGGTAGTTAAAATAAGTTTTAAGATCAAGTTCGTATTTCATCAATTTGATTTATGATGCTTGCGTATGTTTTACATAGTCCGATGGGTTTCCGTCGGAAAACTTTTTAAAGGCTTTATAAAATGAAGCCCGGTTATTGAAACCTACATCATAGGCTATTTGGCCGATGGTCCTGTTGTCTTCCTTGTTTTGAAGCAAAAGATTCTTTGCATCTTTGATGCGATACTGGTTGATAAAGTCGAAAAACGACAAGTTGAAATGCTCGTTGATAATTTGAGATGTTTGGTTTCGCGAGAGCTTTATCATCAATGCCAGATCGTCCAACCTTAGATCATTGTCGAGATAGGGCTGTTGTACTTCCATGATCCGCAACAATTTCTTCTTCATTTCAAGTGATAGCCCATCTGACAGCCCCGTTTTTCTATATTTGACGAACGGTATGGCCTCTTTGATCGATTTGCCTTCGAAAACCTCGGGTTGTATGAACCCGAAGAAGGCAAGCATTCCGATAAAAAATACGATTACGATATCAATGAAATAATCGTATGAAGGATCCATAATGCCGAACCTGACCAAAAAGATATAAAGAGCGAACATGAAGACAAAACCGAGGTACGATCCGACAAACCATCTCAGCCACTTATTCTCTCGAAAACCTACCCCTTTGTTTTGCCAAAAACCAAAGTAGGTCAGGGTAGCGTAAAAAAACATTATGGAGATAACGACCCAAATACCGTAATCGGGAAAATGAATATAATCATAAGTATTTCCGTCTTCCAATGCCTTGATTTTGCCTTCGTCAGATAATGAGTAATAAGGAAATAGAAGAGCGATGGTAATTGCTGGGGGAATCAGGAACAATGCATCGGTCCATCTGAAACCGGTTTTATCGACTACTCGGCGTACGTAGATGTACACTAGTGCTCCGTAAACGGTCCACAGGGGAAAGTGGGTAAAATTGAGATTAATAAAGCCAGGTTTATAAATAATACCAGACCACCGCAGGCAATTGTTCAAAAGTTCGAATGCGAACAAAAAAGTGTATACACCTAATAAGACATTTGCAAATAGATCACCTTTTTCTTTGAATAGAAAGCGTATGGAAAGCGCTACCCCAATAATGGTGAAGCAAAAGAATAAAATAATCACCCAACTCATAGTTAATTGCATCGAATATCTAATATATATGATGTGGAGCTCGAAGTTGTCTCTTAGTATAGGGATAATCAAGAATCAATGAAAATAACCTGATTATGAACTAATCATGCGTTTTTCGCGAATGGGTGACCAAACGATCGATTTCGGCAAGTTCTTCATCACTGAGATTACGCCATTGACCCACCGGTACGTCCAACCTGACGTTCATGATCCTCACGCGCTTTAGCCTTTTGACCCTATAGCCCAGATATTCGCACATGCGCCGTATCTGACGGTTGAGCCCTTGGGTCAAGATAATCTTGAACTGATACTTGCCCAGTTCTTCCACCTGGCATTTTCGTGTTACTGTATCTAAAATCGGAACGCCTTGGCCCATTTGCCTCAAAAATTTTTGGGTAATAGGCTTGTCTACGGTTACTATATACTCTTTTTCATGGTTATTTCTTGCGCGTAATATTTTGTTTACGATATCACCGTCATTGGTCAAAAAGATGAGTCCTTCGCTAGGCTTGTCCAAACGCCCTATCGGAAAGATCCGTGTCGGGTAATTGATAAAATCGATGATATTGTCTTTCTCGACCCCGGTATCGGTCGTGCAGACGATACCTACCGGTTTATTGAAAGCGAGATATACCTGTTTTTCCTTAGGGGCGGATACCAGAATACCATCCACTCTTACTTCATCGTTTTCTGTGATCTTGGTACCTTTTTCTGGCACAGTGCCATTAATCGTAACCCGATTTTGTTCAATGAGCACATCGGCCGCACGGCGCGAGCAGTACCCGGCCCCACTGAGGAATTTATTGATGCGTGTCCGTTTTGGTTCTTGCACAAGCTATGTTTGAAGCTACAAATTTAACGGTTTCTAACATGTAAAACCATTTATGCAGAATGTACGGAGGCATTACGTTCAGGCTTGAAAGAAGAAATAATTTCCGAAACACCCTAGAGACTCTTCGTCTCCAATTGCTTATGCGAGCCGTCGCAATTCGGCATTCGTCTTGAAAGCCCACATACGCACTCGTTCAATCCCTTGCCCTTGAAGATTCTTTCGATGTTCTTTTCTATTCTTGTCGATCGGGTTTTTGATTGTTTCGGTTTGGCAAAGTGCAAAAGGTAACCTCGCTGTCTGCCCGGTGTCAAATTATCAAATGCAATCTTAAAATCTGGGTTTTCACTAAAAACTTGTTCCAGTTCTTCGGGTATTTCAAAGTCGGCCGTTTTTTTTGTTTCGACTTTCAAACCCAGTTTTTCGACCTCTAAGGCCTCATAAATATATTCTTTGATCGTCGGCTCAAGGGTATTGATTTCCGAAATATGCTTGAATCTGATTTGTCGGCCAAATTGCGTGTTTTCCGTTTGTTGGATTAAAATACCCTTATAGTCGCTTAGTAATGCTCCTTTCATGAATAGAATGGCACAGTATTCCTTGAAACCATGAAACAGAACAATATTCTTGTTCTTATAGGTATAACAAGGGTGCATCCATTTAAAATCTTCCGTTAGGCCACAATCCAGTATCAGTTCACGAAGCCTTTTTTGTTCGTCCTGCCACGTATTAAGATTGTTGAGATAATCGTCTACTTTTTTGTTCACTTGCTTTGATCTATAGATTCCGGTCCATTTTTACCATGCACTTTACATGTTGACATAAATATGGCCGGCCTGGGGTATGTCGGTAAGATCGAATTCTTTCTCATTGAGCAGAATACCGTGCTCAAGATAAGCTTTTAGATTGGCTAGCCAGAAAGTCCACCCACAACTACAGCCGTTGTAGATTTCCATTTTGGTTTTCTCATCGGTCGGCATTTCATATTGCATCAGGGTAACCAGCACTGATTTATCTTTTTGTTCTAGGGTTACTGATACTTTGCAAATGTCGGAGGCGAACGAGAATTCCAAAAAATCGGTTCCGTTTGCCTGTAATATTGTACCTTCCTCTTGACCGTTCCAGTTATGCCATCGCCAGATATAGCTATCGCCGACTTCGATAGGTTCGTTATGGTTTCGAAGGTGGCCTTGTGAAGAGGTATATTCGGCTTCTCGCAAAAACCATTTTTCGATTCCCGATTTGGTCGCCCAACATTGGTATACTGTATTTACATCGGTCTTTATATATATTTTTTTGGTGAACGAATCAAATGATAGGTTTTCCATAGTCGTCTATTTTTTTTCGTTGAAGTTCCAATTTATGAATTTCGCGGCCCAATTCGGCCAAAAAAGGAATACCGATTTCATCGAATTCATAAGTGTCGTCATTGAAAATTCCGTTGTGGTTTACCAAAAGAGTGGCAGTCAGCATGAATTCTATGTTATTCTTTTCATCAACGAGGTAGGCACAGTCGGTAAGGGTTCCATAGGCCCAGCCTACCTTGTTATAGATTTTGATGTTATCGGGAATGTTTTCCTTGATGTCGCCGTACATCAAGAATTTACAATATCCGTCGTAATATTCTTCAGGGTCATATCCCACGCGTCGGGGTAAGGTATGCATTGCCGAAAGTAAAAACTCACGCTGTTCGACGCTCAGGTCGAAACGTTGTTCCTCGGGAAATATCTCGGGAAATATTATTCGTTTCAATAGGCCGTGTTGTGCTGATATCGGATAGTAGTTCTTTAAGCTAAAATCAAAAGGTTCTTGAAAAAGCGAATCTTCATCAATATAACCCTTTCCCTTTTTGACACCTTCAATTTCCAGTGGTCTTGGTGCGCTGTTCACCGTACCTTCAAAAATTGCGGTGGTGCTATCGTTCAAATAAATGATCAAAGGTTTTGTGGCCAGATCGTCTGAATGGTATCCTAACCGATGTGAAATTCGTACGGGCGAAACCCCACGTTTTTTCAATCCATCGTTAATTGCGTCCTGCCCTAAAAACTCCACCAATCGATTGTTGGCATTATTATCGCTCACCGCGAATATCTTTGAAATTTCCTTGGCGAAGGTCGTTTCTATCGAATCTCCTTCGACATAGAACCGACTGTCTTTGTTCAATGAATCGATGGTATTGAGTTTTTGTAATGTCAGTACCGCTGCGGGAAATTTCACTGTGCTGGCCGGATAAAAATAGCGATGGTCATCTACCTGAAAATCGTAGTCGGTAAAGATAATACTGTCATTTCGCCGGTCGATCTGGGTATAGCGTATCTGTACTTCGTATCGTTCGACACTATCCATAACCCTTCTAATATTTATATTTTCGGAAGCCAGGGCCAGGTCAAGTAGATTTCCGTAGGGTTCTTGTTCGCTGCATGAAATCGAAAAAATAGAAAAAAGCAGAACGTTCAGGCCAAAGGCGAGATATCTGACCATATTTAGATTTTGACTGTGAGCATTGTTATTCATCGTAAAGTTCTCCCCTATGGGGTTTTAGTGCATCGCGTACTTTGGGCATTTGAGATTTGGGCACCACCATAAAAGCAAAGCTTTGCATTTCGTCAAGATGGGCGCATCCGGTTATTTTGGAGTCAAGTTTTTCGAGAACAATGTATTCCTTTAAATGTTTTTCGTGGTGTTCGGCGGTTCTTGCCGCCGCCGGACCCCTAAAGTCCCATATCAGTTTGATTTTTTCTTCTTGCAATGCTAATGATTAATTTATTGGTTCGTTACCGAGGTCCCCTTTTCGGCATAGGCCTTAAAATCCTGGGCATATATCCTCGATTGGTTTTTGAAGGATCCGGGCATTAAAAAACCTATTGCCTTCATAAAAAAACTTGAAAATCTAAATTCAGATTCCGAAATCCATATTGTGGACCTACCATCGATATCCTTAAAATAGTTCTTTTGAATATTGTGCACCCCCTTGGTATCATAGGTCACATGAAACTCGTAGGGCATATTTCGCTTTAAAATGGTTTCTATCAACACCATATCACGTTTGCCGAATTTATAGCGCAGTTCCATTTTAGAACCTTCATGTCCTGCGGTTCCTGAAAGTATTGTGTAACCTGTCAAACCTCGCTGCCAGTGCTTCATGTTTTCTGGGATGTCAAGAATTTTGACAAATTCATTTCGCGGTATGTCGATCTCGATTTCTGTAGTATATCTCATGATGCTACATTGTATTATCGTCCCACTAAATTAGTGAATAGAACTCATTTAAACTTTTTGTGTCGACAGAAGTTCGATGGGCTTTTGCCAATCGCTTTGTTGAAATATCACCTGGTTGGAATCCAAGAGGTTGCCTGATTTTGAAATATGAAATATAATTTATTGATTATAAGTTTTTTAAAAATAATAAGGATTATAAGATTAGCGATAATCAGTGGCTAAAATTGTGTTAATCATGGTATTTATTGCTTGTGCAAGCAGCCCGAATTACTATTTTTGCGAGATGTATCAGATGTATCTCAAATCTTTCCTGGTGATGGCCATTGTCATTGGCTTGACCTTGTTCACTTCCTGCAGTTATCTAAGGGAGGAAGAAAAGGGGCGTACCGCCATAGCAAGGGTCGGCGAGAACTATTTGTACGAAGAAGACTTGGCCCACGTATTGAATGGAGGATTGTCGAAAGAAGATAGTGCTTCATTCGTAACCAATTATATAAACAATTGGGCATCGAAAAGATTGCTGTTGAATAAGTCCAGGATTAATTTGCCTGAAGAAAAGTTGGCGGAATTTGACGCATTGGTAGAAAATTATAGGGCCGATCTTTACACAAGCGCGTATAAGGAAGCATTGGTGGCGCAGGGCAGCGATACGGCGATTACCAAAGCCCAATTGGAAAGTTTTTACGAAAAAGAAAAAGAGAACTTCAAGTTAAAGGAGAAGTTGGTGCAAATAAGGTTCATTGAACTTCCCAAGCAGTTTTTGAACAAAGAAACGGTCATTGAGAAACTGAAGAATTTTGATGAGGCCGATGTCGCCTATCTTGACTCGATAGGGGTACAGTTTAAAAAGTTGAACTTCAACGATTCTATTTGGATCAGGGCCTCGAGGGTAATCGATGAGATTCCGCCGTTGACTTTAGAAAATCAGGATAAGTACCTAAAAAAATCACAATTTTTTGAATTGGAGGATGCATTAGGGGTATATTTGGCCAAGATAACCGATGTACTGCAAACTAACGATATCGCTCCCTTGTCTTTCATAGAGCCTACGATAAAACAGGTTTTGATCAGCCGAAGAAAACTAGACTTTATTCGAAAACTTGAAACCGAGATCATTGATGAGGCAATTAAAAATAAAGAATTTGAAGTTTTTGATGATGAATAGAATATTTTATGTTTTAGCGGTTTTTATCGTGTCGGGCTCATTTTATGCCCAAGAAGTTGAAGAGGTTCCCGATACCCAGATCGAACCTCAGGAACCTGAGTTGATAGCTGACGCAGGCGTCCAGAAAGACACCGCTGGAAATTTCAAAAAAATAAAACTTGATGGTATTGCTGCCGTTGTGGGTGACCATGTAATCTTGGATTCGGATATTGAAAAAACGATTATCGACCTAAAAAGCCAAGGGGCATCCATGGAAGGTGTCAACCGCTGTAGCATGTTGGGCAAGCTGATGGAAGATCGGTTGTATGCGCATCAGGCGGTTCAAGACAGTCTTTTGGTTTCCGACGATGAGGTTGCGGCGACCACAGATCGGCAGATTCAAGGTTTTCTCCAGCAATTGGGATCCATGGAGAAACTGCTGAAGTTCTATAAAAAGGAAGACGAGGCCAGTTTGAGGGAGGACATCAACAAAATTATCAAGCTTCGTATGCTATCCGAAAAGATGCAACAGAGTATCGTCGAGGATATTGAGATTACCCCAGAGGAAGTCCGTCAATTCTTCAATAAGATACCCGAGGATGAGCGGCCGATCTTTGGTGCCGAGATGGAAATCTCGCAAATCGTGAAGCAACCTGTGGCTACCGCGGAGGAAAAACAAAAGGTAATCGATAAACTGAACGCCATCAAGCAGGATATCGAGGATAATGATGCCAGTTTTAGCGTCAAGGCCATATTGTATTCACAAGGACCGAGTAAATCGCAAGGCGGACTTTTGGGCAGCATTACCAAAGATTCCGGCTTTGATAAAACCTTTAAAGATGTGGTTTTCAGTACGCCTGAAGGTGCCGTTTCTGAACCTTTTGAGACCATGTTCGGTTTTCACATTCTATATGTGGAAAAGATAAGAGGTCAAGAGCGGGATGTCAGGCATATTATTTTACAACCCGAAGTTTCGCAAGAAGCCCTTGACGAGGCGAAAAAAGAACTCGATAGTATCCGTCAGGCCGTTCTTGACGGTAAGTTCACTTTTGCCGAGGCCGCGCTAAATTTTTCAGATGAAAAAGAAACGAAATTTGATGGCGGTCTCTTGAGAAATCCTACAAATTTTGATTCGCGGTTCGAATTGACCAAAATGGACCCGACGCTTTACAATCAGGTACGTAACCTAAAGGACAACGAAATCTCTTATCCCATTATGGAACAAGACCCTCGGGGAGGAGGTGTATCCTACAAGATATTGAAGATTACCAATCGGTATGAAGAGCATAAGGCCGATTTTGCCCAAGATTATATCAAGATCCAACAACTGGCAAAGACCGAAAAGCAGTACAAAGCCATTAGAAAGTGGATGGAAGAACATATTAGGGATACTTATGTGAGCGTTAGTGACGGTAACAAAGACTGTGATTTCGCCAATAACTGGGTTAAGGAATAATTGAATGTCTGACGTAGCAGCCATAAATAGCCTGGTTAAAAAGCATGCAGGCCTGAAGTCTGAGATCGCAAAGGTGATTGTTGGTCAAGAGGTTGTCATAGACCAAATATTACTCTCGATTTATACTGGGGGGCATTCTTTGTTGATAGGGGTTCCGGGGCTTGCCAAGACATTGATGGTGAATACCATTGCACAGACCTTGGGCCTTGATTTCAAACGGATTCAGTTCACCCCTGATCTTATGCCGAGTGATATTTTGGGCAGTGAGGTATTGGATCAAAACCGCAACTTCAAGTTTATAAAGGGCCCTGTTTTTGCGAACATTATATTGGCGGATGAGATCAATAGAACGCCTCCGAAGACGCAGGCCGCACTTTTGGAGGCCATGCAGGAAAGAGCTGTGACCATTGCCGGCCATCAATATAAGCTTGATCTTCCTTATTTTGTACTTGCCACACAGAACCCCATCGAACAAGAGGGTACCTATCCACTTCCTGAAGCGCAGTTAGATCGATTTATGTTCGCCATCGAGCTGAAATATCCTTCCATTGCAGAAGAGATACAAGTGGTAAAGTCGACCACTTCAGATGAAAAAGTGACCGTAAATGCACTTTTTAGTGCAGAAGAGATACTTGAAGTCCAACATTTGATCAGGCGGATTCCCGTTCCTGAAAATGTTGTCGAATATGCTGTGAAATTGGTCAATAGAACCAGACCTTTGCTTGAAACGGCCAATGATTTTGTAAGGCAGTACATTGAGTGGGGGGCAGGTCCAAGGGCTTCCCAAAACCTAATATTGGGTGCAAAGGCCCATGCCGCCATAAATGGAAAATTCTCACCTGATATCGAAGATGTGCAAGCCGTGGCCATGGGAATCCTAAGGCATCGCATCATCAAGAACTACAAGGCCGAAGCCGAAGGTATTTCCGAAGAGGATATCATTGGCAAACTCCTTTGACTTAATTGAACTTAGTACATTTTTTTGCCGAATTAAACATTAATCGGTCAAAAATGGCTACACATTTGTCAATTTGTCAAATCGTGACCAATCATTTGACGAAAATTTTATTTGCCCCCAGTATTTTCTTAATTTCGTTGAATTGAACCCATCTTTGGGTTTGTAACTCAAAACCTAAAAATTTAGAATATATGGCATTTGATATTGACATGATTAAAGGTGTTTATGCCACAATGGGAGAAAGGGTGGACAAAGCCCGTGAAATTGTGGGCAAGCCCCTTACGTTGGCTGAGAAAATATTGTATTCCCATTTATGGGACGGTTCGCCTACCAAGGCATTTGTTAGGGGTAAGGATTATGTCGATTTCGCACCGGATCGTATTGCTTGTCAAGATGCGACGGCACAAATGGCGTTATTACAGTTTATGCAGGCCGGAAAGAAAAAAGTGGCCGTTCCCACAACGGTACATTGCGATCACCTGATACAGGCCAAAAGTGGTGCGGCCGCTGATTTGAAAAGTGCCAATAGTACGAGTGCCGAAGTGTTCAATTTTCTGGAATCCGTTTCCAATAAATACGGTATCGGTTTTTGGAAACCTGGGGCCGGCATCATACACCAAGTTGTTTTGGAAAACTATGCCTTTCCGGGGGGAATGATGATAGGCACCGATTCACATACGGTTAATGCAGGAGGCCTGGGAATGGTGGCCATTGGTGTCGGTGGTGCCGATGCGGTCGATGTAATGGCGGGTATGGCCTGGGAACTTAAATTCCCGAAATTGATAGGGGTTAAATTGACCGGGAAGATTTCTGGATGGACTTCTGCCAAAGATGTCATTCTAAAAGTCGCTGGTATCTTGACCGTAAAGGGAGGTACTGGTGCCATTGTCGAATATTTTGGGGAAGGTGCCAAAAACCTTTCATGTACCGGTAAAGGTACTATCTGCAATATGGGAGCCGAGATAGGCGCTACTACCTCGACTTTTGGCTATGATGACTCTATGGAACGTTATCTAAGGGCGACCGATAGAGGTGATATTGCCGATGCGGCGAACGAAATACGGGAACATTTGACGGCAGATGACGAGGTATACGCCAATCCTGAGAAATATTTTGACGAACTTATAGAAATAAACCTGAGCGAATTGCGGCCTCATTTGAACGGACCGTTTACGCCGGACTTGGCCACGCCGGTCGGTGAGTTGGGACCTAAGGCGAAAGAGCATGGCTGGCCTATAAATGTTGATTGGGGGTTAATTGGTTCGTGTACCAATTCGTCATATGAAGATTTGACGCGTGCCGCTTCGATTGCCAAACAGGCGGTCACCAAAAAAATAAGTCCGAAATCGGATTTTGGAATCAATCCTGGGTCCGAGCAAATCAGATATACGGCCGAGCGTGATGGATTGCTTCAGATTTTTGAAGATTTGGGAGCTACCATTTTTACGAATGCATGTGGCCCATGTATCGGCCAATGGGATCGGAGCGATTTGAAAGGTGAAGAAAAAAACACGATCGTACACTCCTTTAATCGAAATTTTTCCAAAAGGGCAGATGGAAACCCAAATACCCATGCTTTTGTGGGTTCGCCTGAGATGGTGGCAGCGATAGCAATATCCGGACGTTTGGATTTTGACCCGATGAACGATTCATTGATTAACGATGAAGGTCAAGAAGTAAAGTTGGACGAACCGATGGGCATCGAACTTCCTCCCAACGGTTTCGATGTCGAGGATGCGGGTTATTTGGAGCCTAAGGCCGATGGAAGTGGGGTAGAGGTCATTGTGAACCCTGATTCAGAGCGACTACAGCTTTTGGAACCTTTTTTACCGATTACCAACGAGCAACTTCAAGGTATGAAATTGCTGATCAAGGCTTTTGGTAAATGTACGACCGACCATATTTCGATGGCTGGGCCGTGGCTGCGTTTCAGAGGACATTTGGATAATATAGCCAACAACACCTTGATTGGTGCCGTAAACGCCTATAACAAAAAGACCAACTTTGTTAAGAATCAATTATCGGGTGAATATGGGGGAGTTCCTGATACGCAACGGGCCTATAAAGCCGCGGGTATCAAGTCTATTGTGGTAGGGGATCATAATTACGGTGAAGGTTCTTCACGTGAACATGCCGCCATGCAGCCCAGGCATCTTGGTGTGGCCGCTGTATTGGTAAAGTCTTTTGCACGTATTCACGAGACCAATCTGAAAAAACAGGGCATGTTGGCCCTTACTTTTGTGAATGAGCAAGATTATGACTTGATTCAAGAAGACGACACCTTCAATTTTGTCGATATAGCCGATTTTGCACCTGGAAAACCGTTGACCATTGAAGTAGTACATTCAGATGGAAGTAAAGACAACATTAAGGTAAATCATACCTATAACGACTCGCAGATCGGTTGGTTTAGGGAAGGTTCGGCCTTGAACGTTATCAAAAGGGAAAACGCTGTTTGATAATGATCGAAAATAATTTTGAGAAACTCCCGATGATGATCGGGAGTTTTTTAGTTTTGAAGAAACCCCGCTTATGAAGATCAAAGGAAAGACGATTTTAAACGTTCTGTTGATCGGTTTGGTACTTTCTTTTTTTGTAACCCCTTTAGGGGACTTTAGCAAAGAACTATTGAACAAATGGTTTGCGACCACTCCAACTATAATTTCGGAAGAGAATCAAGGGAAAATTTCGACCTATGATTGGAAACTGAAAGACGCTGAATGGAATTTTTTCAATTTTGAGAAATCTAAAGGCAAGGTAATCTTCGTCAACTTTTGGGCATCTTGGAACCTGCCGTCGAGAGCTCAAATGGATGATATACAAGATTTGTTTGTACGTTACAAAGATCAAATTGATTTCTATGTCATAACCAACGAAGAGCGTGAGCTACCGGAAGAATTCATTGCCAGAAAGAAATATACCTTTCCGATTACCTATCAAATTGTGGGAGAGCCGAGCCCGATAAAACTGTTGAAACCTCCTGGGTCTTATATCCTTGATAAGCAGGGCAATATCGTGGTACACCAGACTGCGATTTCCGACTGGGACAATAAGAAGGTTTATGATCTGCTCGAAAGACTGATTCAAGAATAGTATTCGATTTATCGGAAATACAAAAGGTCGTCTTAACAGACGACCTTATTTTGTGCGCACGAGAAGACTCGAACTTCCACGGCCTAATGGCCACCAGCCCCTCAAGCTGGCGCGTCTACCAGTTCCGCCACGTGCGCCTTTTTAAGAAGAGATGGCAAATATAAGACCCTTTTTGAATTTAATCTAAAGAATTCGACCCCGATAGCAATCGGGGCGTGTCGAGCGTGCTTGCCGGTAAGGTAATGTTTCCGATTCCACCTCTCATTTGGAGAGGTCGGAACTACTTTAGCCTAAAATACAGTATTTTGGTTTATGGCCTTTAGGTCAAAATAAAACCAGTAATGACCCCTAGTGGTTTGTCTAGAGGATAGCCGCCTGCCACAAGGCAGGGTTGCATTCAAGAAATTCTTCAACTTACAAATTGAAATATTCCTTGGCGTTGTTGTAGCAAATGTCTTGAACGAGCTTTCCTATCCATTGCATTTCATTGGGTAGTTCTCCTTTTTCGATTTCCATACCGAAAAGATTGCACAGAATCCTACGGAAATATTCGTGTCGAGGAAAGGAAAGGAAACTTCTCGAATCGGTCAACATTCCTACAAAACAACTCAAAAGACCCATATTGGAGAGCACGTTCAATTGATCGGTCATACCGTCTTTTTGGTCCAAAAACCACCATCCGGACCCCCATTGTACTTTACCTTTGATACTTCCGTCATTGAAGTTGCCGGTCATAGTGGCCATAACTTCATTATAAGTCGGGTTGACATTGTAGAGTATGGTTTTGGTCAATTTATCATTGGTGTCCAATGTATCCAAAAATTTAGCCAAACTTTGTGCCTGTTGATAGTCGCCAATTGAATCCCAACCGGTATCGGGACCTAAAATACGGTGCATTCTACGGTTTGTGTTCCTGAGCGCACCTAAGTGGAATTGTTGTACCCATCCCATTTCATGATAGGTTTCTGAAAGAAATAAGAGTAGGGCACTTTGAAACTTTGATGCCTGTTCTTTCGCGACGCTTTTCCCATTTCTTCTTTGTTCAAAAATGGATTCGATCTCAGTTTCGGTAAAGTCATCGGCACAAAGATTTTCAAGTCCATGGTCGCTCAAACGACATCCATTTTCATGAAAGAATTGTATTCTTTGGCGAAGTGTCGTTTTTAGATCTTCATAGGTAGTTATGGTCGTATTGGCCACCGACTCTAGTTTGTTCAAATAATCGTTATAAGCTTCGCTTTCGATAAAAATGGCCTTATCGGGGCGAAATGCAGTGCTGACCTTGGTCTTGAAACTGCTTTTCGAAAGTCTTTGGTGATGCTCCAACGAGTCGGTAGGGTCTTCGGTGGTACACATTACTTCGACGTTCATTTTCGAAATCAAGCTCTGACTGCTGTAAACATCGGTGCTTAGTTTTTCAGTGGTAATCGCATAAACCTCATCGGCGTTAGATGGGGTCAGAAGGTCATTTATTCCAAAATAACGGCAAAGTTCCAAGTGGGTCCAATGATACAGCGGATTTCTCATTGAATAGGGCACGGTATATGCCCATTTTTGGAACTTCTCCCTATCGGAGGCATTACCGGTAATAAAATTTTCATCGATACCTAAGGTGCGCATGGCGCGCCATTTGTAATGGTCGCCGTCGATCCAGATCTTTGTGATGTTCGCAAAGATTCTGTTATCGGCCAAATCCTTGGGAGAAAGGTGATTATGATAATCGATAATTGGCATTTTACACGCGAAATCGTGATAGAGTTCTTCCGAGTATCTATTTTCTAATAAAAAATTAGAGTGTATCAAGTTGGTTTGGTTTAGTTGTTAAAATTAAAAAATGCATTGATATCCTTGGCATTGATTGAACTGGAAAGTTCAACTTTTCCGAAAGGATCAAATTAAGGGTCGAATCTGACACTTGGGCAAACTTTTTAAGAAATATGCTCTAAAGGCTCATAAGTTAAAAATATTTTTTACATTCGTTAACGTTAACGGAAAAATATTTTAATATATGAATTCACCATTGCCCCCCAAGTCAAGTTCATTGATATGCAAATTTTCGAGGTTAGTGCCAAAAGAGGTAATTCTACTGGTGTTTTTTGCCATTTTTATAGGCCACTCGACCAAGGCCCAGGACAATTGGGAAATGTTGTTCAACGGCAATGACCTGAAAAATTTTGAACAGCTTAACGGCAACGCCAAATACGAGGTAAGGAATAAGGAGTTGATCGGGGTATCAAAGATGGACACACCGAATAGTTTTATGGCGACCAAAAAGAAATATGGTGATTTCATTCTTGAATTCGATGTTTTTGTTGAAAACGGATTGAATTCCGGGGTCCAGTTTCGTAGTATTAGCGATCCCGATATCATGAACGGAAGGGTACATGGGTATCAATGTGAGATTGAGACCAGTGCCCGTAAGTGGGCGGGCGGAGTTTACGACGAGGCTAGAAATGGTTGGCTTTATCCGTTGACGCGCAACCCTAAGGGACAAAATGCCTTTGTGCCGGGCGAATGGAACCATTACCGAATCGAGGCCATTGGCAACCATATACGTACTTGGGTCAATGATGTGCAGTGTGCCAATTTGGTCGATGATACAACCGCTGAAGGTATTATCGCATTTCAGGTACATGCCATTCAAGACAAAGAACATGAAGGGAAAATCGTTAAATGGAAAAATATAAAAATCAAAACGGATAATTTAGAGAACTCGCGAAAACCACTCGATAACGATGTGCCCGAAATCAGCTATTTAACAAACCAGTTGACCCCGAGTGAGAGGAGAAAAGGTTGGCGATTGTTGTGGGACGGAAAAACAACAAATGGATGGCGTGGGGCGAAACTAGACAAGTTTCCCGAGTATGGTTGGGAGATTGCCGACGGAGTACTCAGTGTTTTGTCCTCAGGTGGCGAGGAATCTCGAAACGGTGGCGACATCGTTACCAACGATACCTTCAGTGATTTTGAACTTAGTGTCGATTTTAAGATTACCGAAGGGGCCAATAGCGGCATAAAATATTTTGTCGATTCTGAATTGAACAAAGGAGAGGGCTCGGCAATTGGATTGGAGTTCCAAGTTTTGGACGACAAGGCACATCCCGATGCCAAAATGGGAAAAAATGGCAACCGTACTGTTGGGTCATTATATGACCTTATTAGAGCCGAGAACAATAATAATTCCAGAGGGAAAAACTTTAAAGGGGTCGGGCAATGGAACAACGCCCGAATTGTGGTCAAAGGAGGACATGTCGAACATTGGCTGAATCAGGTCAAGGTCGTCGAGTACGACCGTTTCAGCCAAGCTTTCAAGGCCTTGGTAGAGAAAAGCAAGTATGAGAAATGGGAGAATTTTGGACGCATTCCAGAAGGGCTGATACTGCTGCAGGATCATGGCGACAAGGTTTCCTTTAAAAATATCAAGGTACGCGAATTCTAAATAATAGTTTAAATCATCGAACATGGACAATAAGAGAAGAGATTTTATCAAAAAAACAGCCCTGGCTTCAAGCGGAGTTGTTTTGGGCGCCAATGCAATGAGTGCCAAGAGTTATAAAAAAATATTGGGCGCTAACGATCGTGTCCGAGTAGGTATTGCAGGTTTTTCAAATAGGGCAAAGGGCGCGTTGATCCCTGCCTTTAATATGCACAGCAAGGCCCAAAACTTTGAGTTCACCGGGGTCTCCGATATTTGGAACAGAAGAAGGGACGAAGGTGTGGCCTACGTTAAGGAATTGACGGGTCAAACCATTGCCAAATGGCGCAATCATGAAGAAATGTACGATAAAAACGAGATTGATGCCGTAATAATATCAACGGCCGACTTTCAACATGCCCTGCATACCGTACAGGCCGCGAATGCAAAAAAAGATGTGTATTGTGAGAAACCTTTTGCCGAGACCATGGCCGATGCCCGCGTTGGATTGGAGGCCGTCAAAGAATCGGGTATCGTATTCCAGATCGGTTCGCAAAGAAGAAGCGGGGCCAACTATCATGCCGCCAACGATTTCATCAAGTCGGGCAAGTTTGGCGATATCGTAATGGTCGAAATGACCTGGAACGTCAATCAACCTGGTCGGTGGCGTTTACCCAAGCTGACAAGTGAAATAAAAGAGTCAGATACCGATTGGAAACGCTATCAAATGAACCGCCCACCAGCGGCGTGGGATCCTAGAAAATATTTGGAATACAGATTGTTCTGGCCTTACTCTTCGGGGATTCCGGGCCAATGGATGTCGCACCAGATCGATACGGTGCACTGGTTTTCGGGTTTGGCGCATCCGCGAAGTGTAGCTGCAAATGGTGGAATCTATTTGTGGAAAGACGGTCGCAAGAACTTTGATACCATGTCGGCCGTATTCGATTATGGTCCGGCAGATGACCTAGATTCGGGCTTCCAGGTAACCTATTCGTCAAGGTTTACGAATTCGGCGGGAGGCACTAAAGAAATCTATTATTCCAATGCAGGTGAATTGAACCTAGATACGAATAAGGTAAGCGACAATGGCGGCCTTTCGGAGCGTCATGCAAGTGCAATGGGAATGGAAGCGAACAAACTAAAGGGTTTTGACCTATCTGAAAATGCGCCAAAAGTGGTTACTTCAGCCGATACGGGTGCAGACAATATGACCTCGTTGCATATGTTGAATTGGATGGAGTGCGTTCGTAGCAGGGAAAAAACAAATGGACCGGTAGAAGCGGGTTATAACCATTCCATTGCCAATATCATGACCACGGCCGCACTGAGAACAGGTCTAAAGGCCACTTTCGACGAAGCATCGCAAGATGTACTGGCCGGAGGCAAGGTATTTCAATACTAAGAACTAAAATCTATGACTTTCTATAAGATATACCGGTATACGATACTGGCGGTTTTGCTGCTGGGATGTAAGGAGATTAAAAAGGACGCCGAAGTTGAGAACGGTACACTTGACGAGGCAGCTATACCTCAAGTGGAATTTGTAGAAAACGCAGATGAACAAAGGATGGCCATATATCTCAATGGTAAATTGTTTACCAATTATATTTATGATGGCCAGACCCCAAAACCCATTTTATATCCGATTCTGACCAAAAGTGGAAAAACATTGACCAGAGGATTTCCTTACGAACCGAGGCCAAATGAAAGAGTTGATCATCCCCATCATGCCGGACTTTGGTTGAATTATGGCGATGTAAATGGATTGGATTTTTGGAACAATTCTTATGCCATTCCCGATTCGGAAAAACATAAATACGGAAGCATTTTCCATCAAGGGATTTTAGAAAGCGATGCAGACAAGGGTATTTTGAAAATACGTGCGATTTGGCGTTCGCCGGATAATGTTGATTTGTTGGAGGAGATAACCGAGTTCAGATTTTCAGAAGAAGAAAACACGAGAACCATCGATCGTTCGACGACCCTGAAAGCATTGCAAGATGTCTCCTTTAAGGATAATAAAGAAGGAATGATCGGTATTCGCGTTGCCCGTGAAATGGAATTGCCCTCTGATGAGCCGGCAATCTATACCGATGCCGAAGGAAACATTACAGAGGTAAAGGCCCTGAACAATGAGGGTATAAATGGAAATTACCATGGCAGTGGAGGCCTGACGGGCAACGATGTTTGGGGAACGCGAAATAATTGGGTCAAATTGGAAAGTACTATCGATGGCGAAACGGTTTCGATCACGATAATGGACCATAAAGACAATGTAGGATATCCAACATATTGGCATGCCCGAGGTTATGGCCTTTTTGCGGCGAATCCTTTGGGTCAGGCGGTGTTTTCAGAAGGAAAGGAAACCTTGGATTTCAAACTGAAAAAAGGCGGATCAACGACCTTCAACTATCGTATTTTGGTACATAACGGTTCAGAACTTTCAAAAAACATTTTAGATCACCACTTCACGGATTTTAACGTGCAGTAGCTTTTATACAATAAGATTGATCGGTATGAGATATATTTTTTCCTTGATTTTCAGCTTTGCCTTGACATTTACAGTATGTGGTCAGAATAGCGATGCGAAAAAGACAGTCCTCTTCAATGGAGAAGATCTAGAACATTGGCAAATACCCGAAGACAATGTATGGTGGACCATTGAAGAAGGGAGTTTATGGGCGAAAAGCGACCCCGAACAAAAAGGTTCGAATTTGTGGACAAAGAAGGAATACAGCGATTTTGTTGTACAATTGGATTTTAAATTTGGAAAAGGCACGGTCGATTCGGGAATTTTTATGCGTGGTGAGAGCGAGAAAAACGCACAGATCCAAATCGGAATCTCGGGGTCGTTAAAAAGAGATATGACCGCATCGCCCTATATCCCCAAAATGGGATATCCGGTAGAGGCAGAGCAAATAAAGGAACTTTTGCGTATGGACGATTGGAACACCATAAAGGCGGAAGCCGTCGGCAACGCATATAAAGTTTGGCTCAACGGACAAAAAGTAATGGAGTATGTACTTGAGGGTGCTGATTTGAAGGGCCCTATCGGGCTTCAACTTCACCCAGGGCGTGACATGACCATTCAATTCAGGAATATCTCCGTTACCGAACTAGATTGATTCTGGGGTCATTTTTTCTTGCATGAGAAAGGTTGTACTTTAGTATTTCATATGACTGAATAATTTTTCAGCTAGTTTATGGGAATCAAAAGAATAGCAAGACTTGCAAACGTGTCGATCGGTACGGTAGATCGCGTACTTCACAATAGAACCGGTGTATCAAAGGAAACCGAAAAAAAAGTCCGAAAGGTCATCAAAGAGATAGGGTATACCAAGAATACTACCGCAAGCCGATTGAAACTGGCTTCGGTCAAGAAAATAAAGTTTGCCGTACTTATACCCGAGACCAAGAACAAATGGAGCTATTGGAAACTTCCTAAAAAGGGAATTGGCAGGGCGGTGAAAGAATTGATGGAGTTGGGCGTGGAAGTTGATTATTTCGAGTTTTTGGATTCTTCAACTTATAAGGGACTTATGGATGAGATCTTTTTGAAAGATTATGATGCTATTGTTACGGTCGCTTTTTTTGAAAATGAGAGTAACGAGTTATTGGATCGGGCAAATAAGAAAGATATCCCTGTTGTTTTCATTGATACTGAAATAGAACTTGAAATGCCTGCCAATTTTGTGCGACAAGACTCTTATAAGGCTGGTCGAGTCGCGGGAAGATTGCTTAACGGCCTAGTGGGCGATAAGGGCTGCTATTTTGTCGTAAATATGCTAAATGATCGTGGTATACATGCCAATAACGTTCAAAGGGAGCGTGGTTTTAGAAAATTCTTTGAAGATTCTGGTCAAGATGTGCAAATTCGAACGATCAATTATTCCTTGAGTGGAGAGTTCGTGGTTACAAAGGAAATGGAAACCTGGTTCGCTACCGACGACCGCAAAGGCATATTCGTTACTAACTCCAAGTCACATTTGTTACCACGAATACTTGAAGAATACCAAGTGAAGAATACCTTCATAGTGGGTTTTGACCTGAACAAGCAGAACTTAAAGCATCTCGAAAACGGTAAAATCGATTTTCTTATCAACCAACAACCACGGTATCAGGGTTATGTCGCTATAAAAAACCTATTCAATTATTTGACCAAGCAGGATGGGTCTGAACTAAATTTAGATATTCCTGTAGAAATAATGGTCAAGGAAAATATTCCCTTTGGCCCGAAAGTTTTTGCCAAAATGATTTGAAAGGCGCGCATAAAAAACCCCCCACGTAAGAATACAATGGGAGGTTGATCAAAAAACTAACTCAAACTACTATTATTGTGGGTATCCTGGATTTTGAGGGTAGCCTCCTAAAGTTCTGTCAATTTGGTTTTGGGGTATTGGTCTTACCGTATGGTAATCTTGAATATTCGGCGCACCTTGCGGGTTATGGGCCCTCACTCGTTCTACCAATGTGCCTGTCCGTACTAGATCCCACCAACGATGACCTTCACCGACAAGTTCTCTGGCCCTTTCATCAAGCAGAAAATCGAGGTCAACGTCAGCTGCCGTGATTTGTGAAGCCGCTTCTTGTCCTGGTACCGCTGCACGCATTCTTATGACATTGATGTCTTCTGCGGCGCCTGTTGTGTTGTTCTGTGCCAGTCTTGCTTCGGCCCTTAGCAGGTAGGCATCGCCGAGGCGCATTAAAATAAAATCACGCTGACCATTAACCTTTTGCCTGTCAGGTCGAGTTGCATCGATCCATTTATTCATCGACGGAAAAAGTCTTTCATTATATTCATCATTACTATAGACCAAATAGGGAACGGCATCTTGTCGCGATTGGGGCCAATCGATATCCTTACCGGGGCCTGGAATATAAATCGCGGTATCACCAATGGCAATGGCCGCCCTTGCAGGTTCATCACCTACAGCTTCGGTTGCGGGTTCTTCCTTGTTCGCATACCAAACATGTTTGAACGAGGCATCATATCGCGTATCGATAGTCCTATCCCACAAGGTCAACATAAAATCGGTAGGTCTGTGTCTTTTCCAAGGTCGCCCATTGTTAATGTCCCTTGTCATACCGCGCCGTACATCATATTCGTGCAGAAAATAGAGATGCCAGCGATGTCCGAAAGGATCAACATCGCTATCAACTTGCGCTTTCGAATTGGGTATTACAAAGACCATTTCGCTGTTCTCTTGATTGTTGATGTCCCAGAGATCTGCAAAATTGTCCAAAAGTTCAAAGCCGTAATTATTGATAACATTGCCGAACAAGGTCTCCGCCCTTGAGGCATCAGAACCTTCTCCGAAAGAAGTATAACTACGGGTCAATAGTGCCTTGCCCAACAAGAATTCGGCGGCAGGTTTGGTGGCCCTGCCATATTCGTCTTGCTCATTAGGTAGATTGGCAATGGCAAATTCAAGATCAGGTACAATGGCTTGGGCATAAATTTCAGATTGCGATGTTTTATTCGCTTCGACTTCGACCCCTTCGGTCTCTTCCAATGATAAATGTGCGTCACCATAGGTAGTTACCACATTAAAATAGAAGAAGGCCCTTAGAAAACGAACTTCAGCGATACGTAAGTTTTTTTGCGCTTCATCCATATCGACCTCGGCAGAGCGATTGATTACGGCATTGGCCTGGTTGATACCTTGGTACCAAAGGTCCCAAGTGGCGGTCACATAGCTCGATGCCCCATTCAATTGGCCGTCATAAAAGTTAAAAAACTTGTGGCCCCCATCGGCGCCATTGGTCCAGATGTCGGTTCCAAAGGTGGTCATGGCGGCTCCCATTTCTTGACCGTAAAAAGGCTTGAAAGTAGAGTAGGTGGCCTTTACTGCATCTTCAAAGCCGCCTTCTGTCGTATAGTAAGAAGCGGCCGATACATCGGTTATCAGCTCCTCTTCTATAAATTTATCACATGACTCAATACTAAAAGCCAGAGCTAAGACTAAGATTAAATATATTTTTCTGTTCATAATATTTAAATTATTCTATTTAACTAACAATTCTTTTTTTAAAACGTTGCGTTCAATGATAACGACCATTGCTTGGTGCTCGGCACTACACCAGAACCAAGTGAAGTGACATCTTCGGAAATCTCGGGATCGAACGTCTCATAATCACTTGAGAACCATAAATTCTGCCCTGAAACCGATAAACGTAATTTTTCCATACCCAATTTGTCAACAATCGATGTCGGAAGGTTATAGCCCAACGATATATTACGAAGTTTTAGAAAACTTCCGTCAAAATAGCGGAGTGTTGACCCATCTCTCGGACTTTCCTGATTCTCGTTTGGTCTCGGGTAGGCGTTGGTCGGGTTGTCGATGGTCCAATAATCAACATCTAAGTTATTATATCGTCCAAAAAGGGAGTTATTGCCACCGTGAAAATTTGAAAGTACGGTATGCCCCATGCGATATACAAAGAAGACTCCTAAATCGAATCCTTTATAGGAGAACTTGTTGTTAAAGCCACCATAGTAATCAGGCACACCATTACCGATAATCTTACGGTCGTCCGGTGTAATTACCCCGTCGCCGTTCAAATCGTTCAACTTGATTTCACCAGGCACCTTGTTTTCCGCGGCCAAGGCCGCGGCTTCTTCATTGGCCTGCCAAATACCGATTTTTTCGTAATCGTAAAAAACTCTAATCGGCTCTCCTATGAACCATCCATTACCAACGTCATCTAACGGATTTCCATCTGCATCGGTCAATGCCAATTCTGTGATTTCTTCGTTATAAGTTGAAATGTTCAAGTCCACATCCCAATTGAATCCGTTGGTATCGTTGTCGATGATACCTCCACTGATCGAAAATTCAAAACCTGTGGTGCGTGTAGACCCAACATTTTGCAAAACGTTTTGATAACCAGATGTTGCAGGCAAGCTTCTCGCCAATAATAGGTCTACCGTGTTGGTACGGAACCAGTCAAAAGATCCTACGAGACGGTTGTTAAAGAAACCGTAATCAAGACCGATGTCCAAGGTTTTCGATACTTCCCAGGTCAAATCTTCGTTTGGTATTTCATTGAGCCCAAACCCTAGTGCAGAGTCTTCTCCAAAAGCGTAAACAGAATTACTTAACCTACCTGCCGTCTGGTACGGGAGTACGGAAGTGTTGCCCACCTCACCGTAAGACGCCCGCAATTTCATCTCGGAAACTTGGGTGTCGGCCAAAAAGTCCTCTTGGTCCATTCTCCAGCCGGCCGAAATTCCTGGGAAGTATTTCCACTGATTGCCAGGGGCCAATCTTGAGGAGCCATCTGCCCTTAACGAAGCTTGAAATAGGTACTTGCCATCGAAATCATAATTTATTCTTCCCATAAAGGATGCCAGTGCCCATTGTGTAAGTCTAGATTGAACAACGCTTCCATTCGTCGCGGAGCCTAGATTGTAAAATGCCTGCGATTCATAGGGTATACCGGTAACATCGGTTTGATATCTTTCAAATCTAGATTTTTGGATACTTTGCAGTAAAGTAACCTTTATGTTATGTCGATCGTTCAAGGCTTTGTTATAGGTCAATAGATTTTCGAGCGTATAGCCAAAATCGATATCATTGATAACACCTGCCCTGCCTGGGCCCCCACGGTTTGTGTTGGTGAAGCTTCCCGAAAAGGTTCCTCGTCTTCCTAAACGGATATCTGGTCCAAAGGTAGTTGTCCATTTCAATCCTTCCATGATATTGATATCCAAATAAATAGGAGCAAAAATCCTAGTTTGGGTACGTTCATCGATATAGGCACCCTCGACCAATTCATTTAACGGATTGGTACGTATGCCATCGTTGGTCGGCAAGAATTTCAAATCTCCATTTGCATCGTAGGGCACTCCCAGGGGGTTATTTGCCAATGCTTCACCCATTGTGGCGTTCGAACCCCAATTTTGCTCGGTCTTGGCCACCAAGAAAGAAGCACCAACCTTAAATATATCGTTGATTTGGTGATCTACGTTCACACGACCGGAAAATCGTTCGAAATCTTGATTGCTAATGATACCTTGTTCTTTGAAGTAGCCTATTGAAGTACTAAAAGTGGTCTTCTCAGATCCTCCGCTTATTCCTATTTGGTGGTTGGTCTGCCATCCGTTGCTAAGTACTTCGTCCAACCAGTTTGTGGACCTTCCCAAGGAAAGCGATTCGAGTTCAATGGGATCCAAAAAAACCTCGGTATCTGCGGGAATAGTACCATTCCATCCGATTCTTCTCGATTCCCTTTTCAAGGCTGCGAATTCCTCACCGTTCATCATATCGACCAAACGTGTTGCAGAAGTAACTCCGTAACGGCTGCTATAAGTTATTTTTGTTTTTCCGACCCTGCCGCGATTGGTCGAGACCAAGATTACACCGTTAGCGCCGCGAGATCCATATACCGCTGTTGCCGCGGCATCTTTCAAGACCTGCATTGACGCAATGTCATCGGGGTTAATATCTGCCATTGAGTTCGGGCCATCTATTAAAGGTATACCATCAACTACATAAAGCGGGTCGTTAGACGCGCTTATTGATCGCCTACCCCTTATTCTTACCGTAGGGGTCTGACCTGGTCTACCACCCGTGGATTGTACATCGACACCCGCTATCTGGCCTTTAATGGCGTCGATCGTACTTGCAACTTGTACTATGCTCAACTGCTCGGCATCTACCGTTTCTATCGAACCGGTGACTTCGCCCTTCTTTTGGGTACCGTATCCAACAACGATTACTTCCTCCAATTGGCTTGCATCGACGACCATACTAATATTGATTGAAGATCTGCCGTTCACGGCGACTTCTTGGCTGCTATATCCGATATAACTGACAACTAAGGTGCCGTTGGAATCAACATTGATGGTGTAATTGCCATCAAAATCGGTAGTGGTACCAGTTGTGGTGCCTTTTACCAAAACACTGGCCCCAGGTAGGGGAGTCCCGTTCTCATCGGTTACGACACCGGTAACCGTAGATTGCATTTCTTCAAGATCAGCACTGGGGTATTCGAAAGACAAAGAAGTATTACCGTGAATTGTCTGAAGCCCTGCTGCACAGCATAAGAAGAGCGCAAAAAAAATCTTTGCTCTAGGCGGTTTTCTTTTAAAAAATGATTTTTTCATGTCATATTGTTGTTTAGTTAGATTATTGAAAGTAAGTCAGCGAGGTTACGTTATTAACGGTTTTTTGTATGTTTCATAGATTAAACAAGATTTTGATTATAAATACATTTTGATTGAACTTTACAACTGTTTCTTTTAGGGTCGCCTAATTAGAAAATATTTTCTTCAAAGTGTCCACAGTTAACATCGTTAACGTACACAATAATTTCGTTAACGTTACCGAATATAGGAAATAGGTTTATTAAAAAAAAATGAAAATCTATTTTTACCATAAATAGGAAACAGAATGTTATAAAAAAAGAGGTGCCTTATTCTGTTAGAATTGTAGTAGACATAAGTGTCCCTAAAAACAGCTAACTTCAAAAATAGAATGTTAATTGTAAATTCAAAGACATGATAAGAAGTCGATTTACAGAGACCCAAGTCAAGATATTCAAACAGTACGAAGCGGGCATTCCGAATAAAGGAACTCTGCAAGGAACACGGCATCAGTGCGGCCACCTTCTATAACTGGAAGGGCAAATACGGGGGCATGGACGCCTCTCAGCTCAAAAAGCTAAAAGAGATGGAAGGCGAGCTGAGCCGTTACAAGCAGATGTACACCGAGCTTGCCCACCAAAACAATGCGCTTAAGGACCTGATAAAAAAAAGCTCTAGGGGCCGGCCGATAAACGCTCCTCGGCCGATTATTTGGCAAGGGAGCACGGTATGAGCCTTAGAGCGGCCTGTTTTCTGCTTTGCCTTAGCAGTTCGGTGTACTATTACAGGCCTAAGGGCAAGAACGACGGCAAGATTATAGAAGCTTTGGATCGGCTGGCTCAAGAGCATCCCACATCCGGATTCAGAAAATTTTCTGGATGCTCAGGTATCAAGGACACCCGTGGAACCACAAACGGCTCTGTCGAGTATACAAACAGATGCGTTTTCCATATATAGGAAAGCGGAATCAATTTTCAAGAAATCAAATATGAATATAGGAAAATCATTTGTCCCTAAGGTTTTCTCGAAATCCGAACAATAGAAAAAGAATCATGTCGGTCTTTTTTCCAACATTTTCACGAATTTTCGAAAAAGCGATGTTGATATGCCGTTCGATAGTATTTTTGGAAATATTCAAATACTCCGAGATTTCAATATTGGTCAACCCCTCTTTTTTGCTTAGAAGAAAAACCTCTTTACATTTTGGAGGCAATTCATGAATAGCCTCCTTGACCAAACCAATCAATTTTTCCAAAGCATCTTCATCTTTATCCTCAACGATACGCCCTAATTCTTCAATATATTTTTTTTCTAGTCCAGTGACTGATTGATTCCTCTTGTATTCATTTATACAAGCATTGTAAACTGATTTGTACAGATAGCTTTTAACGGAAAAATCGGTTTTTAAATTATCACGTTTTTCCCAAACCTTTATGAAGACATTTTGAACAATGTCTTCAGAAGCTGGAGTATCGTTCATCAAACTGTTGGCGTACAAGCAAAGCTTATGGTTATAAGTATCTACCAAATACGCATAGGCATTGGTATTGCCTTTTTTTAAATAGCGAATTAAATCATTGTTATTATTAAAGTTTTCTTTCATATTAGAAATGGATAATAACATCTAATTTCGTCGGTTAACTAACTCATTATAAAAGGTAAGCACGCAAACATCTACTAAATCATTTATTCATTATCAATCTTTCAAATGTAGGGATTTGAATGAAATGTGAAAATAGTTTTGACAAAACAAAAAAAAACATTTAAAACTTGGTGGTATTGTTAGATGGCTTTGTAATGGGTATAGTGGCTTAGTTTTATCAAGATGACTAACATAGAAAAACTCATTATTAAGTACCTAAATAATTCCATTTCAAAAAATGAGTGGGATGAACTGAATTCATGGTTTGCGAAATCCGAAGACAAGCAATTATTTAATGAGTATATAAAAATCAATTACGCAATCGAAGATATAATGGGCGAATTCAATACGGAAAGAACCAAGAATTCTTTATTGGAAAAAATAAAGAAAGATAAACGTTCACTGATTACCCTAAGGATTACCAGATATTTAAGATATGCGGCTGTCGTAGCTATACTCTTTGGTAGCGCATATTTTTTTCAACAAGGATTTTATTCGGACAAAACTGAAAATATTGCTTTTCCCAGTGAAGACGTAATTACCCTGGAGCTTGAAAATGGTAATCTTGAAGTAATATCAGAAGGAGGGACGGCGGATATAATAAATACTCAAGGTAAGGTAATAGGGAAGCAAAAAGGTAACCGAATAACTTACACCAAAGCTCCTGTCGAGTCCGAAGAACTGGTTTATAATCAATTGACCGTTCCATTTGGGAAGAGATTTGAACTGGAATTATCTGATGGGTCTATTGTTCATCTTAATGCAGGAACGTCTTTAAAATATCCTGTCAGTTTTTTAAAAGAAGGTAAAAGAGAAGTTTTCTTGGTTGGAGAAGCTTTTTTACATGTGGCCAAAGATTCAAAACGTCCTTTCACGGTCAGCACTTCAGATAACCTGGAGATTCAAGTACTGGGTACACGATTCAATGTTTCCAACTATCCTGAAGATGTAACTACTGAAGTTGTTTTGGTCGAAGGTTCGGTAGGTCTGCAATTAGATAAGAAAAGTGAAGGTGTAATTCTTGAACCTGGTTTTAAGGGAAGTTTTGACAGACAGCAAAGAAATATTTCCACAAAACCTGTAATTACAGATGTATATACCTCATGGATGAAGGGAGAACTTATCTTCAGGGGAGTGAGTTTAGAGAATATATTAAAGAAATTGGAAAGACATTATAATGTTACCATAATAAATCAAAATTTGAAATATTCCCAAAAAAAATTCAATGCCAATTTTGGGGATGAGCCAATAGAGGTGGTGTTGAATTATTTTAAGAGTACCTACGGAATTAACTACACCATTGAAGACAATAAAGTCATACTTAAATAAACAAACTAAACCAAAGCGCCAATGAAATAAACAACTAATTCATAAAACTATTTATTAAATAGAAAGGTCTATTGTTCACTATATCTCAAAAGAAAAATCGGAAAATGCGCTAACATTTCCCGATTTAGATAAAGTGATTATATCAAAGTTTAACCACATTAATACACTATAAAATTATGAAAAATCTTCTGAAACGAAAGAAGGGTCAAACTTCGTTGTTCAAATTTGATTTAAAGATGAAACTTAGCGTCCTTTTATTGTTGACAAGTCTTTTTGCATTGCATGCCAGTGAGAGTTATTCTCAACAAACTAAGGTCACTCTTAACTTGAACAATATTACCGTTGAACAGCTTATTGATGAAATTGAGAATAGAACCGAATTCAGGTTCCTATACCTTCTTGAAGATGTTGATTTAAAAAGAATTGTATCCGTTAAAGCGAGAAGGGAGAAAGTAAATTCTATTTTGGATAGGGTATTTATGGGAACAAATACAACCTATCATATTGATGACCGACAAATATCACTTATAAAAAATGTATGGCCCGAAGAGAAAGTTAAGAAACGCACTCAGCAATCTATACAGGGACAGGTCAAAGATGAAAACGGCCAACCGTTGCCTGGAGCTAGTATTATTGAAAAAGGTACCGCGAACGGGACAACGACGGATTTTGATGGCAATTTCTCTTTGACTGTTACAGACGAGAACGCCTCATTAATTATTTCTTATTTAGGCTTTTTAACCCAAGAGATACCGATAAATGGGCAAACCAATATTTCAGCCATCTTACAGGAAGATACTGCTAAATTAGATGAAGTGGTCGTTGTTGGTTATGGGGCCCAATCTAGAAAAAAAGTTACAGGAGCCATTGCATCTGTAAAATCAGACCAAATGGCAGACCTTCCAGTAACCAGTTTTGACCAGGCCCTAGCGGGACAAGTAACTGGGGTTCAGGTTTCAGCGGGAACGGGAAGCCCTGGAGTTTCCTCAGATATTAAGGTAAGAGGTGTAGGCACAATCACCGCAGGAACCTCACCATTATTGGTTATAGATGGGTTTCCTACAGAAAGCGTTAATTTAAGCGATATCAATCCAAATGACATCGAATCTGTTCAAGTATTGAAAGATGCGGCATCGGCAGCCATTTATGGATCCAGAGGTTCTAATGGGGTTATTTTAGTGTCTACCAAACAAGGAAAACAAGGGAAAACCCAGTTTAGTTTTAATTCTTATGTTGGATTTCAGCAAGTGGCTGAAACTTATGATTTGGCAAACGCCTATCAATGGGCCGAATTTCAAACAGAAAACTTTAGAAGTCAAGGCGTATTTGCTCCAGACTATGTTCCAGACCTTTACCAACCCTATTTAGCTGGTACTCCAGGACTTATCGATACCGATTGGCAAGACGAAATATATAGAACAGCACCTATTCGAAGTTATCAATTTTCTGCTAGAGGCGGTAATGAAGATACAAAGTTTTCAGTATCTGGAGAGTATTTCGATCAAGACGGAATCATTATAAGTACAGATTTTAAGAGATATAGTTTTAGAACGAATTTAGAATCCAATATCTTCAAAAACCCTGAAAACGCCTTTCTGAAAAACATTAAATTGGGTGTAAATGTAGCGCCAAGCTATTCTACAAGTAATAAAGTATCGGAAAACCACCATGGAGATGATGGCATTGTAATTATCACGCAATTCGCATATCCCAATTTCGCACCTTATAACCCAGATGGATCCTTTGCCATAAGCGAACAAATCATATTCGGGCAATCACCTACAGGATTACAGAATAATGGCGCTAGATTTGAAAACACTGTTGCGATGGCCATTCTTACTGAACGCATTCAGAGACGGTTTAATGTTATCGGAAGCACATATCTAGATTTTACATTAACTGATAATCTAAATTTCAAAACCTATTTCGGACTAAATTATTCTGATAGTGAATTTAGCATATTCAGACCCTCAAGTATAGGTACTCGTAGAAACAGAGCCTCTGTCGCAGCTGTAGGAAGATTGGATGAAGGCGATATTTTCAATTACATCACTGAGAACACATTTAACTTTAAGAAAACATTAGGTAATGACCATAATGTAGATGTTCTGGCTGGATACTCTTTTCAAAAAGAAAGGCTGTTTTCAAGTTTTTTAACAAGCACCAATGCCAGTGCTAATGATTTTTCAACATTCAATGGTTCAAATACAATCACTGGAGGAGATACACTTGAAGAAGAGTGGTCGTTAATTTCATATATCAGTAGATTAAATTACGATTATAAAGGAAAATATTTATTAAGTGCTTCCTTTAGGCGAGATGGGTCTTCAAGATTTGGAGACAACTCCAAATGGGGTAATTTTCCATCTATTTCACTAGGATGGAGAATGAGTGAAGAAGACTTTTTACAAGGTAATGAGACAATAAGTGATTTAAAGCTAAGAGCAAGTTGGGGAATAACAGGAAATAATTTAATACCAAACTACGGAGGCACCGCCTTATTAGGAGCTGCCAATTATGAAAATCTTGGAGGTCTTTCGGCAATAACATCACCAAATGCCAACTTATCTTGGGAAGAAACCAAGCAAATAGATTTAGGTATAGATTTTGGGTTATTTAATAATAAAGTTTCCATTATTGCTGATTATTATAAGTCGACAACAGATGGATTATTGTTGAATGTACCCGTGCCTTCGCAATCAGGTTTTACATCCTCGCTACAAAACTTGGGAGAAGTTGAAAATAAAGGGTTTGAATTCGCCATTTCAGCTAACAATATCAAATTAGGAGGTGTAGAATGGTCTTCTACATTTAATATATCTACCAATAAGAACAAAGTACTGTCTTTAGGCACAGACCAAACACAGATTATTTCTAAACATCATAAAACTGAAGTTGGCAGGCCGTTAGCCGAGTTTTATGGATGGAATATTATTGGTGTATATAATACCCAAGAAGAGATCGATGCGTCGGCACATGTCACTTCTGGGCGTGGAACCGCACCGGGAGATTATCAAATTGAAGATGTTAATGGAGATGGGCAAATCAATGATGATGATCGTAAAGTTATAGGTGACCCCAACCCCGATTTTACCTATGGCTTTTCAACAACCTTTAAATATAAAGGATGGGATCTGACTGCTTTACTTCAGGGCACCGTTGGACATGACATTGTAAACTTTAACTATTTCTTTGCGACATTAGAAGGTGGGTTTGGTAATGCTTTGGCCGAGCGTGTTGAAGGCCGTTGGCAATCGCCATCAAATCCAGGTACAGGATGGGCTAGAGCGGGCAACAATGGTGCATTTTATGATAGATCTAGCAAAATACTACAAGATGGAAGTTTCTTAAGATTCAGGAATATTGCTTTAGGTTATACCCTAGACTCTAAAGTTTCAGAAAAGATTGGTATTGACAAAGCAAGAATATTTTTTTCATCAATAAACCCTTTCACATTTACTAATTATACTGGAAGTAATCCTGAAGTAAACTCAAATGTTGGAGGCAATGCAAATCCTTTAACTCCTGGACTAGATTGGGGTGGTTATCCTACCGCAAAGTCTTTTACAATAGGACTTAATCTGACATTTTAATCATTAAAAAAAAGAATTATGAAAAACATATTAATTATAGTAATAGTTGCTTTTTTATTCATTTCATGCAGTAATGAATTGGATTTGGCTCCTATTTCGACACCAAGTGCCGCTGGTTACTTTGCTAATAGTGATGATATAGAGACTGCTGTGAACGGCGCTTATGATGCCCTACAGAAACAAGGACAATTTGGAGAGAGTATCTTTTATTTATTTGAAGTACGTTCGGATAACTCTGAAGAGTCGTCCTCATTGGGACAAAGAGGAGGGGCTATTACAGATATGGACATTTTTGCCGTACAGCCTTCCAATGCCTTATTGAGCAGTACATGGATTGATAGCTATGATGGCATTCAACGTTGCAATGCCATATTGAATAATATAGACAAAATAAATATGGATGCCTCTACTAAAGCTATTAGAAAAGGAGAAGCACAATTTCTTAGAGCATTAACTTATTTTAATTTGGTTAGAATTTTTGGAGAGGTGCCATTGGTAATTACACAAACAACCGATCCTTTTGAGGCTTTTGGCAATGGTAGAGATCCAGTTGCGACCATTTACAACCAAATAATCATTGATTTGGAAGCTGCTGCAAATGCCCTGCCCACTAACCAATCAGTTGTCGGAAAGGCTACAAAAGGAGCCGCAAATGCTTTACTAGGAAAGGTTCAATTGACATTAGGCAATTATCCTGAAGCTATTTCTGCCTTAAGTAACGTATCAGGATATAGTTTGCTGCCAAACTATGCCGATTTATTTGGGTCTGGAAACGAAAATAATGCAGAATCTATTTTTGAAGTTCAATACTCTTCTGGTCAAGGAAGTTCTTTTGTTGTTAATGGAGAAGGGAGTGGCCTAGGAGAAGGGAGTGTTTTTGCGAATCAATTTGCACCATTTGGAGGTGGTTCCCTTGTAGTGAACGGAAGTGCCAACGGTAGTAATAGACCAACCAAAGATCTATGGAATTCATATGATCAAGCCGATTTACGTCGCGATGTTAACATCGGTGATTTTGGAGGTATATTATACCCTAAAAAATTTGTGGAACCAACTGCAGGGCCTCTGGATAGTGACCTTAATGTTATTGTGTTAAGATATGCTGATGTAATATTAATGCATGCTGAGGCATTAAATGAACAAGGTTACGTAGCTGATGGTCAGGCTTTTGATCTAGTAAACCAAATTAGAAATAGAGCAGGTTTGGCAGATTTAACTTCGGCTACAGTAACTAATCAAGCTGAATTTAGGTTGGCTATAGAGAATGAAAGACGTTGGGAATTGGCATTTGAGAACCACAGATGGCCAGATCTGGTAAGAACGGGCAGAGCTCTAGAGGTTATAAATAGTCACGTTACAGAAACTAGTAATATTCCATTAACATTAAGTATATCTACAAATCAATTACTTTATCCGATTCCACAGAACGAGATCGATACCAACCCGGCTTTAGTTCAAAATCCTGGGTATTAATTAGAGTTGTTTGAGTTAGTTTTTTGTTAGTTTAGTTAAAGGTCGGTTTGCTAACAAGCCGGCCTTTTCTTTTAAATCAAATTAATATGAAGAAATATATTCTATTATCGGTATTATTGTTCTTATCGTTCTTATCGTGTAAACATTCTGTTAAGGAACAACCAAAGAGTAATATTAATGTTCCTAAGCTAGCGGTTAATAAGGTCGTTCAAACCATTGACTATAAATCAAAAAATAATATACTCGTATGCGCTCATCGCTCTTATCATAAAAATGCGCCTGAAAATTCTTTGCAATCTATAAAGAACGCTATAATCTTGGGTATAGATTTAGTGGAACTCGATGTAAGAACCACTAAGGACAGTGTTTTGGTCTTGATGCACGATGATTCTATTGGTAGAGTTTCAACAGGCAAAGGAAAACTAAATGACTTTACATTTAAAGAACTACAAAATTTTTCTTTGAAAATAGAAGATTCCGTTACACCTTATAAGATTCCAAAATTAAGTGATGCTCTTAAAACTGCCAAGGGTAAAGTGATCCCAAATCTAGATATAAAAGATTTGGATTTCAAAGCGTTGTATGCGCTTCTGTGTGAATAAAAAATGGAGCATCAGGTCATATCCTTTATCGGACAAAAGGCGAAAGTGATGGAAATGATAGCGATTGATTCCTTATTCGCCGTTTTACCACTTTCAAAGGATAGAAAAGATTTTGCTTTTTATGAAATGACAACAAAGTCTTCACTTCAACACTTTACGGAGGATAGTTTTACAAAGGAGAATATGGACTTGGCACACCAAGATGGTCAATTGATCTTTATGAATACGCTCTGGGACGAGGATGATGATTTCGTAAAAGGTGATTACAGATCACTGGATAAAGTGATTTCCCTTAAACCTGCAATGATCCAGACTGATCATCCAAAGATTTTATTGGAGTACTTACGATCTAAAAACCTGCATGAATAACCTTAAACGATGAGAATTAGGATGAACTCGAACGTAAAAATCATTGGGTTATTGATAATTGTTTTGCTCTTATCTAGATGCAAAAAAAGAACCAACCAAGATATCTTTTCGGTTGGGTATACAATTTCAAAAGAACCCAATATTTCACCATGGCAAGAAGGCTATCTCGATATCCACCATATCAATACAGGAAGTGGGGACGCCACTTTTTTTGTATTCCCAGATGGTACAACAATGCTTTTTGATGCCGGAAACCTGGACAAGGAAAAGTTTGAAAAAAAATATGCTCCTTTAAAGGCAACCACCCCAATACCTAACGATTCTCAAACGACGGCACAGTGGATAGCCCGCTATATAGAGAAGGTAATGCCCATTGAGTGGAAAGACTCGATTGACTATGCCTTGATTTCACATTTTCATGAAGATCACTACGGAAGTATTATTGACTTAGGTAATGAGATACCTTATGGGAAAATAATAGACAGGAATTCTCCTGATCTAAATTTCCCCCTTGATCTTTCCAGCCATTTAAAAGAAGATGAACTGTTTCAAAATTACCGGTCATTTATTGCCAAAGAGGATATCCCAACCGAGGCATTGATGGTTGGTAGTGACAAGCAGATACATTTGCTGAACGACCAAAATCGCTATCCGACTTTCAGGGTTCGCAATGTGAAATCGAACGCTACTATTTGGACCGGAACCGAGGACGAGACTTTTGAATATTTCACGGCAGAGGAGATGACTGATTTTTATAAGGGAAGTTATAACGAAAATCCTTTGAGCCTTGCGCTAAAAATATCATATGGCGATTTTGATTATTTCACGGGCGGGGATAACACGGGTCTGCAGGGCTTTGGTCTTCCCGAATGGTTCGATGTTGAGACACCAATGGCAAAGGTGGTTGGACCAGTTGAAGTAACCACCTTGAACCATCATGGAAATCGAGATGCCACCAATGAGTTTTTTGTTAAAACATTGGATCCAAAAGTAGTGGTACAACAAAGCTGGTGTTCGGATCATCCCGGGCAGGAGGTGTACCAACGTTTGATTTACCAAAACAATACAACCGGGGAACGTGATATATTCTCAACGAACATGCATTCTGAAACATTAGTAACCTATGGCCCTTGGTTCAGGGAAAATTATAAAAGCCTACAGGGGCATATTGTCATACGCGTTGCGCCGAATGGGAATATTTATAAGGTGTTTGTACTGGATGAATCTTCAATGGACGTCAAACAGGAATATGGCCCATACCAAAGTAGATAATAGAAATCCTATAATGGTGATGTTCTCGCCAACAATTATATAGTCAGAATGAAAGGATTATTTAAAAAATCCCTACCTGAACCGGTCTTGGGTACATTTGAGGAACAACAAAGTAGGTATAAAAAACTGAAATGGCAGGTATTCTTTTCAGCAACATTGGGCTATGGTCTGTACTATGTTTGCAGATTGAGCCTAAACGTTGTAAAGAAACCGATTCTGGATGGCGGTATCCTTACTGAATCAGAATTGGGGATCATAGGGTCTACCTTATTTTTCACCTATGCCGCTGGAAAATTCACAAACGGTTTCCTCGCCGATTACAGCAATATCAGAAGATTTATGTCTTTTGGCCTTCTAATATCAGCATTGGTCAATCTGATTATGGGCTTTACAGGTACATTTTTGTTCTTTGCCATCTGTTGGGGCGTAAACGGTTGGGTACAGTCCATGGGAGCCCCATCAAGCGTCGTTTCCCTGTCTCGTTGGTACAAGGATAAAAAGCGTGGAAGTTTTTATGGCTTTTGGAGTACGAGCCATAACATCGGTGAGGCCTTGACCTATATACTGACAGCGGTAGTCGCCTCTTATTTTGGATGGGAATGGGGCTTCAAAGCAGCGGCAATAATAGGGATGCTAGGTGCGGTTATCATCTACCTGTTCTTTCACGACACACCGGAAAGTAAAGGCTTACCCCCCCCGTGAATGAAGACTTTAAATCTAAAAACATCTCTACATGGAGCGAGCAAAGAGAGGTTCTCAAAAATCCATATATATGGGCACTGGCCCTTTCAAGCGGATTCATGTACATCTCCCGATATGCGGTAAATAGCTGGGCCCCCTATTATTTTGAGACGGCGAAAGGCTATACTTTGACACAGTCCAATACGTTGGTGGCCATCAGTGCGATATGCGGCATATTGGGTACGGCCTCTTCAGGGTTTGTTTCCGATAAGTTCTTTAAAGGACGCAGGAACAAGCCTGCTTTGATCTTTGGGCTCATGAACGTCTTTGCACTATGTCTCTTCCTGCTCGGACCAAAGGATCTATGGTGGTTGGATGCCATAAGCATGGTCATTTTCGGTTTGGGCATCGGTGCTTTGATATGTTATTTGGGAGGACTTATGGCTGTGGATATTGCTTCCAAAAAGGCCTCTGGGGCCGCTCTGGGGGTAGTGGGGATCATGAGCTATCTGGCCGCGGGTCTTCAGGACATTGCAAGTGGATTCCTTATAGAAAGCAATAAGACAGTGGTGAACGGTGAAACCATATATGATTTTGGTTACATTACTATTTTTTGGATCAGTGCTGCCGTATTATCGGTTTTAATGGCCTTGTTCACATGGGAAAAAACTTAAAAAAGATAAAAGATCATATTTGCCCAATCTCTAATAAATATAGTATAACAAATATACTTTGTACAAAATGAAAATTAAAAACATTGTTACGGGTGGGTGTGGCTACATCGGTTAATATAGTGTTGTTGCCCTAATCGAAAATCAGTATGAAGTTTGTTGTCCCGGACGATTAGTTGAACTCCGAAACACGTGTCCTGGAGGCATGATAAATTACAGGGCAAATGCCCATTTTTGAAAATATCGACCTTAAGAATTTGTTGAATACCCTTGAGCTTTCAGACCCTGAAATGTTCGTTGGGACGTTCATTTAATAAAGGTCGTTTTTGAATCCGCAATTTGTTGGTTTTTATCCTGTCATATCAATCGAAGGTAGATGTTCCAAAAAAATAAAACCTTGCCAATTTTTGCAATTGGCAAGGTTTTTCAAACTATATTCTTATGTGACCTGACAGGGGCTCGAACTTAAGCACCAATCATTTGATTTTCAATAAGTTAAAATCTAAATTTTTAATATGTGCACCGATTTGCGCACCTATCAAAAACGATATATCATATGAACTTATTTTTTTGTATCTTCTATCAAATAAAATTGATCATGCAAATATATGTTTTACATACCTACTTTTCCAATATTTCCATCAATTGAAAATTGAGGTACAATTTTTCTTTTCCAACCTTAACAGATTTTAGAAATCCAGCTTGTTCCAAATCTCTTAAATAATTACCAACGGTCTTAGGAGTTCCCAATTTTTCATCGATTAAGTGTTTTCTTTTAGTATATGGTAATCTAAATAAGACTTCTATTAACTCTCGAGAATACGCTTCTGGTAACTGGGTTCTAATATCGTTGGACATTTTCTCCATAAGCGAAGTAATCTTACCAAGACGTTCTAATCCCTTTTGGGCACTTATTTCTACCATGTCCAACATGTACAATATCCAGCCTTCCCAATCTTCATTTTCAGTTACAAGTCTTAGTTTATTATAATATGCAGCTTTATTGTTAATAATGTACTCACTAAGATAAATGGCAGGTACATCTAAGAGTTTTTCTAATTTTAGATAAAGTAGGAGTAAAATACGACCAGTTCTACCGGTACCATCTGCAAAAGGATGAATGGCTTCAAACTGGTAATGCATTAAAGCCATTTTTATAAGTGGGTCTAGCTTACTTGGTTCGTTGATGAATTTTTCCAAGTTAGATAACTTATCTCTTATAATGGATTCTCCTGATGGCGGCGTATAAATTACTTGCCCTTTAGTATTGTATAAAGTAGTACCTGGAGTTGTTCTTATACCAGAATCATTTTGTTTAATTCGATGAACAATCTCGATAAAGAGATTAGTGGTCAAAAACGGTTTTTTCTCCAAGTGGGCCAGGGCACGCCATAAGGCTTCTTTATAGCTGATTACTTCTTTAGCTGCGGCATTGTCAAATTTCTTATCAGCCACAAATGCCTGATATAAGTCATCATTTGTGGTAATAATGTTTTCTATTTCCGAACTAGCTTTTGCTTCTTCTAAGTGTATGGTGTCTAAAAAAAAGCTTGGGGTTTGGTAAGTTTATTATTGTCCCATTCAACTTTGACAATGTTTTACTAGCAGCTATTGTTTTTCATAAAACGGCAGTTGTCTCTAACTCTTTCTTTGGTGGGGGTAAGGGTAATCGTTATATGGTATATCTTTATTGAAAGTAGACATAAAGAGGTAGAATTTACACTCAAACTTTTTATAGAGGTAAAAATACTAAAAAATTACCTTTGTTTTATATGCAAGAGTAAAACTTACTCTTGTTAATTTGCATTTAAGCCATCTATTTATCTAGATTTCCAAAATATTTCTCATTTGCTTTTTCTAGACTGGCCATAGGGAGATCGGCCATGGAGAAATCTGGTTTGTCAACTTTGACCAATTCATCAGTTGGCAATGTAGCCTTCCCTAAAAATGTAGCCTTACCCTTTATTCCTAAGATGTTAATTCGAACGCTTTTTGATTTTATCCGAACGTATTCTTTTATGAATTGGAACAGCCATTCTTTATCATTGTTGAAATTTTAGAATTACAACATTGAGAATTAATAGAATAAAGAAGAGATACTGGCTTTTGGGAATTCCTTTTCTGATTTTAATAAGTGCTTTGCTGTCCCTTTACGATGGTAAAATTGCTTCAGATATCGGTAATGAATACGGTTCGCTTGTTCTGAGAAATGTAAATGTCATTTCCATGAAAGCCGGTGAGGGACAATTACGGTCAAAACAGTTGGTGTACATTTCAAACGGGGTAATAAAAACTATTGAACCAGATTATGGACAACCAGTAGAAGCTGACATAGAAATAAATGGGGAAGGTAAATATTTGATCCCCGGGCTGATTGATGCACACACACATTTTTTTGATGTAAAAGATTTGCCACAATCCATAAGCTATGGGGTAACCAGTGTGAGGGTAATGTCCGGTTTTCCCATGCATCTGCGTTGGAGGGAAAAAATCAGCAAAGGTGCAATAGTTGGGCCGAGAATGATAATAAGTACTCCGGCATTCAATTATGGGAAAAACATAGGCCCTTTTCATATAAATGTGGATGATATTGATATTCACTCCAAAATAAAATCGTACAAAGAAAAAGGGTACGATTTGGTCAAAGTGTATAGCGGATTAAAGAAGGACCATCTTAAAGAAATACATTCAACGGCTGAAAAAATCGATGTTGATGTAGCAGGCCATTTACCGGATGATATCGAAGCAGTGGATGCTTTTTTTGGAAAAAAACTGGTTTCAGTGGAACACGTTGAACTAATTTCAGAAGTAATTTTTGGAAACAAACCTGATTCCTCTAATATGGCCACATATAACAATAGATTATTGAGAGGGAAAATTGCTGTTGTGCCAACAATGACTGTAATTAAGAATAATGTACAGGTACTTGAGGAAGGAGATGAATTTATTAAACAGCATGCCCCGTTGGTCAATCCACTTATCAAGAAAATGTTTGTAAACAAACGAGTGAAACGGTTAAAACAAGCCTCTAAAGGATTGCAAAATGCATTTATAGAAGAAAACGAATTAAACAAGGTAATCTTAAAAGGATTACATGCCAATAAAGTGACTATTGTGGCTGGTACCGATACGGGCCCCATTTATACCATTAATGGACTTTCCCTGCTACAGGAATTAGAGACTTATGTTGAAAATGGATTTAGTAGCTATGAAGCATTGGAAACGGCAACTACAAATGCTGCAACATTATTGGGATACAAAAGACTGGGACAAATTTCGGAAGGCTATATTGCAGATTTGGTTCTTTTGAATGAGAACCCTTTGGAAGATATCAAAGCTATTCATAATAGGGAAGGAGTAATTACCGTAAATAAGTATTTCAATTCAGATAAACTCCACAAGTTACTTGAAATAGCGAAAGATAAAACAGGTTATTATCGAACTGTTGTTCGTTTGTTGGAAAGTAAAATATTCTTATAAAGTGATATAATATTTTAATAGTTTGAATACCTCAATAATGAATTATACTTGGATCAATGTTTTCACTACTTAAATTCTGAATGATTATGGTTTTTAATGTAGATCAACTTTCTTTATTGTTCATTGCTTTTCAGAGCTTGATGTTCTCCATAATTTTGTTTTCAAGTCATAAATCCAAAAGGCTTTCGAGCATTCTTTTGGCAAGCTTTCTTCTTGTACTAAGCTTTCAAATGACAGTTTTATTGATGCATAGAATGGGGTTTGGTTTTGAGGGGCTTCAATCATTTCTATGTGTTTTTGGCTTTTTTTATGGTCCTCTACTTTATGCATATACCCAAAGTTTGATATTCAAGGATTTTATCTTAAGGCCTAAAGCATTTCTTCATCTCGTTCCTGGAGGGATAATGTTATTTTCTGCCTTGGCGGGGTTTGGACTCTGTGGCAAAGTTGGGTCATTGATGTATATAGGTCTTGCTTTTTACACGGTTGTAGCTGTTAAATCCATTGCAAGATACAGACGGATTGTAAAACAAACCCAATCTCTGGTATCAAGAATTAATTTATCCTGGTTACAATGGATTCTTGTCGTTTTCACGCTTACGTTCTTGATCGACATATACCAGCATTTTTATAGTGCCATAGAAATAATCAAGGGCCTTTCCCTTGTGAATTTGTGCCTTTTGGTCTTGATCAATGGCATGTTTTTCCGTGGTATACAACAGCCCATTATTTTTCAGGGGATATCGAAGCAAGATGAAATGATCATTGAATCGGATGAAAGTAGTGGAGAGGACAATGAAAAAGAAGTGGAAATCATAAAATCTTATATGGAAAAGGCAAGGCCCTTTCAAAACTCAGGACTGACCCTTCGTGATTTGGCACAGCAACTTAGGATTCCGCCAAAACAGTTATCACAAATCATAAATAAACAACTTGATCAGAATTTTATTGACTTCGTAAATTCATATCGATTGGGCATGGCAAAGGAACGATTACTAAAACCTAGAGATGATAAAGAGACCATTTTAGAAGTAATGTACGAAGTGGGCTTTAACTCAAAATCATCATTCAATACCTTGTTCAAAGCCAAAACCGGTAAAACACCAACCGAATTTAAAAAGTCTGGAACCAAGTTTTATTTATAAGAATTGGAATTAATTGGAAACAATGTTCACATATTCTTGCCGAAAGAAAAATGAAAACAGGAATTACTATGCAAAACAAACCTCAAATGTAACCCTTGAAATTTTTGTGAGTCTCTATTGTATTAAATACCAATGAATATGAACAATTTATCAATGACCCTGTTCCTTTTGATACTGCCCTTTGTGTCGATATCTCAAGCCATTCAACCCAAACCGTTTGAATATCCCCATAAAGTCTTGGTTTATGATCTGCCCACATCATCAAATGGCATAAATTATCGGATCTATGTCAGGGAACCTCTTAGAAAACTAGAAAATGGTGAAAAAGCTTCTGTATTCTATTTTCTTGACCCTCTTAGTTTGTTTGTTCCTTCCTCTATAATGAGCTCCAACTATGAGTACTTTAACTACATACCACCAGCATATTATATTGGTATTGGTTATCAAGATGAGGCAGACGGTATTGCCAAGGCAGAAAATCGGACAAGAGATTATACTCCGACCAAATTTTCCCCACCTAACAGTACTCATTTTCTTGCGTCCAATCCTGCGGACTATGTAGGGTCGGGAGGCACAGATGCTTTTTTGAAAGCTCTCAGGGAAGAAATCATTCCTTTTGTTGAAGAGCATTTCAATGTGAATGACTCAGATAGGGTTCTTATAGGAAACTCATTAAGTGGTTTGGCCGCGACACATACGCTGCTTACCCAATCGGACCTGTTCGATCGCTATCTTATTGTAAGCCCCTCGTTATGGTGGGATGACTGGAATTATGATAGACCTGAAAGGTATTTTATGAAACAGGTTTCTTCCCTTGGCAAGGATTTATTCAAGAAAAAGACAAGGGTATACTTTGCCGTAGGTGCAGAAGAGGAGGGATTTGGAATGGTTACCGATCTATATCTTTTGGTCAATAAGCTGAAAATGAAAAGGATTGATGATTTAAAAGTTCATTTAGAAGTACTTGATGGAGAAATACATGAGGGTGTATTTCCCTCTGCTTTTATGAAAGGCATTATTGGATTATATAGCAACGAAGAAAAAAGAAGACCATCCCCTTCACCCATTAATTGGAATAAATGATGAAATCATAACAAAATAATGGAGAACGTTTAGGATGCCTGAAAGAATATTCAAATCTAAATCAAAGCATATGAAACCAAATGGAACATACGCAATAGGCGTATTCCAAGCAAATATCTGGATTTTGACATTTGGACTCGCTTTTACCTTTTTATCATGTTCAAACGATGCAAAGACCGATGAAGAAACCGAAACAATTTCAGGATATTCCATTGAAAGGCTAAAAGCTGCTGAAGAATGGGCAAACCGCAATACCAAAACTGCTGCGGTGGTAGTGTTGGTTGATGGGCAGATACTGTATCAATGGGGCGATGTGGACACCAAATATATTTCCCATTCGACTAGAAAAAGTTTTATGAGTGCGTTATATGGCAAGTATGTAAATGACGGTTCTATTGATATAGATGCCACGATGGCCGACTTGGGAATTGATGACATTCCAGCTTTGACCGATCAAGAGAAGACAGCCACGGTTGGACATTGTTTACAGTCGGTTTCTGGAGTATATCATACTGCAGAGGCGGAGTCAGATTTCATGCATGATCTAAAACCAGACCAAGACACTAATCTTCCTGGCACTTTCTGGATATACAATAACTGGGATTTTAATGTGTTGAAGACCATTTTCGAGCAGGAGACTGAGAAAAACTTTTATGGGGCTCTGAAGAACGATATAATGGATCCTATAGGGGCAAATTTCCAATTGTCGGACAGTATCTCTTGGACACCAACCAGATCCATACATCCAGCTTATATGTTTAGAATCTCTGCAACCGACATGTCAAAATTTGGACAATTGATGCTAGACAAAGGCAATTGGCAAGGCAATCAGTTGATTCCCGCAAGTTGGGTTGAGGAAAGCACAAAGTATGGTAGGGATGCAGAAATTTACGGTGGGGACGGATACGGATATATGTGGTGGGTGGCTACCAATGAAAATGCCCGTCCCTATTTGCCAAACTGTAACCTGCCTGCTGGAACTTATTCTGCGAGGGGAGCAGGAGGACAGTGGATGGAGGTTATTCCTGAAAAAAAAATGGTATTTGTACACCTAGTGGACACCTATGTAAAAAACAATGTCGCTTTTGAGGACATAGGCACCTTGTTACAAATGGTACTGGATTCAAAGATTGAGGATAATTGATAGGGTATCTTGTATATTTCCAACTTCCGTACCAATTACAGCCGAGACCGTTATATGCAAACTAAAAAAAGATGAATAAAAAGACAATCAAAATGAAAACACTATTTTTTACAAGTATTATTTTACTTTTTTCATTGACAGTCAATGCTCAAAAAGAAGTAACAGAAGATATAGTTATTGAAAAAACTATTTTAAACTATATTGAGAACTTCTTTGAAAATAATTTCGAGAAGATGAACCAGTCTTTGCATCCACGTTTGGCAAAAAGAGGTCTAAATCAGGATGGTGTAACGATAAGCGAAGATTTTCCGCCTGAAAAATTAAAAGAACTCATGGTTGTAAAAGCAAAGTTTGAAGCCAAAAATCAAAATAATCTAGTAGAAAACATTACTGTCTATGGAAATATGGCTAGTGCTAGTTTAAAGACAGGATACCCAAAAACTAGATGGACTGAATATATTCATCTCGTAAAACAAGAAGATAGTTGGAAAATTATCAATGTCTTTTGGGAATTCGAAAAGGTCAACAACTAAAGTCAGCATATAACAATGGTAACCGTTGCACAAGCGCTACGAACTTCAATAAATGATCCCTTTTAAGCCCTTTTAAGGGCTTTTTAGTTTTTATGCCGGTTGTCGTATTGTGAAATATAGGTGGTCAAAAAGAATGGAAAACAGTTTTTCAAGGATGTTTTCAATAAAGTTTTGGGCCTTTAGGTCGCCCGCGCTCTTGGCACTTTTCTGCTCGAAATTCAGGTACTTCTTCAGGTTATAGGCAATAGCGGAGAGGTGCATCACCTTGTTAGCCTGTTTTAGTCCAATGGTATTGATCTTCCTTAGGCCCATGAACTGGGTCAGGGTGCCGAAAACGGGCTCCACCGTGCTTTGCCGCTTGCCCTTCATATATCTGCTCTGTGGACCGTTGTCCCTTGCAATGTTCCGTCCCTATTTGCCAAATTGTAACATGCCAGCTGGAACCTATTCGGCGAGGGGAGCGGGAGGACAGTGGATGGAGGTTATTCCAGAAAGGAATATGGTATTTGTACACCTGGTGGACACCTATGTAAAAAACAATGTCGCTTTTGAAGACATAGGCACCTTATTACAAATGGTACTGGATTCAAAGATTGAGGATAATTGATAGGGTATCATGTATATTTCCAACTTCCGTACCAATTACAGCCGAGACCGTTGGAGTACATCTCCCTATGCTGACTTTAGTCCCAGCATGTTGGCATTCTTGCCCAAAAAAAATGTACCTTAACTACCTGACAAACCAAATCATGGTGCTATGACCATCATACAGCTTCTGGCTTCGAAGCCGCTCAAGCGGAAGCATGGTATAAAGGGGCACTAAACGGCAATTCGGCACCGATATTTTTGTTCTTAATACCGCCAAATCGACAAATAATGGCCTCCGTGGAGCCTACTTAGCAAATAATGCTACAAAGGAAATCGGTTGTCCCTTACTTGTAACATTGCTTAACGATTTTGCTATATTTCAACAAAATCCTTGAACTACCTTAAGAGAGTCATTATGTGCAATTAAACCTGATATATGTTTCAAGATATTAGAATGAATGTAATAAGAACTGCTTCAAATGGAATTGTCAATTCAGAAACCATTTTTGATTTTTCCCAAGAGCAAGAATTAGTTTTCGCAAAATATTCAGGAGGAAATATTAAAAAAGGGTATTTAGTGGGCAATGTAAAAAATAATAGATTGCATTTTTGTTATTGTCAAGTTAGAATTAATGGGATGATGGATCATGGAGCTTCCATTTGTGAAATTTCATTCGAGGACGACAAGCTCATTTTAACGGAGAAATTTGAAATGTCTTCCGAAAGAGGGAAAGAGATAGGAGTAAATATATTTAAAGAATTGTAATCAATATATCTAAGTTTAGAAACTAAAGCATTCAGCAAGCTGCTAGATTACGACCAAGTTTTAAAATGTTAAATTTTATTTATAAAACCTTGATAATCAGCAGTATAACAGCTTCTAGGTGCGCACTTTACGAATTCAAAAAAGTGCGCACCGAATTGCGCACCGCGAAAAGTGGCATTATTTGATATCAAATGAAATCAGGAAAAACAAAAAAGTCTGCAAAATTAACGATTTACAGACTTTTTGAATAATTGTGGACTCTTAAAAGTGACCTGGCTGGGGCTCGAACCCAGGACCCTCTCCTTAAAAGGGAGATGCTCTACCAACTGAGCTACCAGGTCTTTTAATCAAAAAAGAGCCTTGGAAGTTTCTTCCTTAGCGGCTGCAAATATAAGGTCATTAATTTATTTGACAAGTCAATTTCTAGAGAATTTTAGGTTTTCTTTGAATTCACTTGTAATTAACTGATTTTTGCTAAAAAGTTAAGTCGATGCGTATTGTTTTGTTGGGCTATATGGGTAGTGGTAAGACCACGGTCGGTAAGACCTTGGCAACGGATGTCGATATTGATTTTATTGACCTGGACGATTATATTGAAAACAGCGAAGGACTTTCGGTTGCAGAAATCTTTGCCTCTAAAGGTGAAATTTACTTTCGGAAAAAAGAAGGCGAATATTTAAAAATGATTCTTTCTGACAAAGATAATTTTGTTCTTTCGACAGGAGGGGGAACGCCTTGCTATGGTGATAATATGAACGCCATTTTAGAAGGTACCGCAAATGTTTTTTACCTGAAGGTTTCGATAAAAGAATTGACCGAAAGACTTTTGAAAGAGAAAGAGCATCGCCCACTTATTAAAAATATTGCGGACACCGATTTACCTGATTTTATTGGAAAACATTTGTTCGAAAGGACACTTTTTTACGAAAGGGCACACCATAACGTATATTGTGACAATAAGACTTCTGAAAAGATCACCAATGAAATCAAGAAGCTGTTAGTCTAGATAGACCACATCATTATTGGCATGAAACCTGACATGCACATGTTCTTGTAGGGAGGTGGACAGCGAGATTCCCTTATAATCGGCCTTCACAGGATACTTTTTGTGATTTCTATTGACAAGAACGGCAGTTTTTAACTGTTTCAAAGGTACTTTTAAAAAGTGGTGTACACCATAAATCAATGTAGTGCCAGAATTCAGAACATCGTCGACCAGTACTATCGATTTGTTTTCATAATCCTCTTCATTGATCGAGGTTTTAACCCCACTTTTTACCGGGTTCCGTTTATCCATACTTACTTCGCAGAGTAATACCTCTGCATTTGTGATTTCCCGAAGAACCTTTTGGATCTTTTTTGCCAAAAGCAAGCCGCCCCCAACGATTCCGGCGATGATGATTTCTTTTTCCTCAACATTGGCCTCGTATATTTGATAGGCTATACGCCTGATTTTATGTTGAACCTGTTCGTTGGTCAATATCTTGTTCTGCATAGCTTACTGAATAATTCCAAAGATAGAAAACGAAATTCTATTTTGATTACGATTCATTCCTCCTCGTTCAAATAGTAATCGATTTCACGACGATCTTTTTTAGTAGGCCGGCCCGTACCTTTTTTACGATAATAATCCTTGGAATATTTGAGCAGCTCCATTTGCTCGAAAGCACTGGCCGGAGTGGTATCCTTACGATAAATATCGACTAACTTGGCGCCGACCCTGCTTTTGGGTATGTCCAATACCCTTAGCTCATAACTGATTTGATTCTTGCGTACCATAATCAAATCTTGCTGATAAACCTCCCTTGATGGTTTGACCAAGTTTCCGTTGACCTTGACTTGACCTTTCTTGCATGCCATAGTTGCCATATTTCTGGTTTTAAAGTAACGGGTGCTCCAAAGGTATTTGTCTATGCGCATGACAATTAGAAATCTTTGTTAACGGCATCTACAAAAATAGGGGAAAATTGTATCTTGCCGCCTTTAAAATAAATAGATGGTAATGACGAGAATATTTCTTCTGATACTCATGGTGGGATTTATTTGGTCTTGTAAAAATGATGATGATAACGATATTGTGGTGGTGCCCCCTAGGTTGCTCTCTGAAGTGGCGGTCGAGAACGATGCTGAGATCAAATCATATTTACAGACGCACTTTTATAATTATGAGGAGTTTGAAAACCCAACTGCCGATTTTGACTACCGAATTAAATTGGATACGATAGCCGGTGAAAATTCAGATAAAACCCCGTTGATCGATCAGGTCGAAACCAAGACAGTGCCTCGGTCATCGAGCCATTTCAATTTGAATGATGGCGAAGAAGATGTTCAACATACCTATTATTACCTTAGCGCAAGAAAAGGGATAGGAGAACAGGTTACCGTCGCCGATTCAATTTATGTTAGATATGAGGGTAGCCTATTGAACGGGCAAGTGTTCGATGGGGCATTATTTTCACCCGTTTGGTTTGACCTGGCAAGAATACAGGCACCTCAGCAAGGGGCACGGGGCTTTACCGAGGGCGCTTCGAACTTTTTTACCGGCGGAACACCCATAATCAATGATGACGGTACTTTTGATGTAGAAGGCTATGGTGTCGGTTTGGTCATTTTTCCATCTGGGCTTGGTTATTTTAATAACTCCCAGACCATAATCCCGGCGTACAGCCCTTTGATTTTTAAAATGGATGTTTTTGCGATGAATACGGCAGATCATGACGGTGATGGCATTCCTTCCAAAGATGAAGATTTAGATAAGGATGGATATCTATATAACGATAATACAGATCAAGACTTTGAAGATACTAACAGGTCTCAGAGATTTGCTAATTTTTTAGATCCAGATGATGACGGTGATACCGTTCTGACGAAGGATGAAATAGTTATTGAAGCCGATGGAAAAATTACTTTTCCCGATAGCGATGGTGATGGCACCCCTGATTATTTAGACTCCGATAGTTGATATCGGTATTTGGAAAAGTAAAAAAGGCCCCGATGATCTAAAAAAGTCATCGGGGCCTTTTTTTATACTGTTTTTCGCTAACTATAGTTTTAGGGCAAGGCTTAAGATCAATTGGTCGGGCCGTGTATCGACACGGCTAGTCGATAATGAAGTTATGTTCGAATTGATGAACTCGGCTTCATTGTTACTGAAACCCCGCTCGTATCGCAAGTCGATTCCTAATTTGCCAAAGTTTACACCGGCTCCGATATGCATGCCGACCGAAAAATCATTTTCAACTTTATCGATACTGATACCATCAAACTCTGATTGCAAAATATACTGAAACGCAGGGCCGGCGAATAAATTCAAAGGGCCGATTATTTTAGCGCCCAGCAACATTGGAGCGTCCAATTTGCTCATGTCAAACTTTTCGCCATCGTAATCTGATTTCGTTTTCGTATAGATCAGTTCGGGCCTAAAATAGAGGCGGTTGCCCAATTTGCCGAATACGCCGAAATGATAACCGATGTTTCTGTCCGGATTCCTTGCGGCATCTCCTGCCGATTCAAAATAATTTCCGTTGGCGCCATAATTTAAACCGCCTTTGATACCGAATCCAGAACCTGTTTGTGCAAATGCAGTCATGCTCACCATAGCAAATACCGCCAGTAGAAGTGTTCGTTTCATAATGTTCTCGTTTTTAATAGTGACAATATCAAAAACGATACCATTGTCACTTTCTTTTCATTACTTTGAAAACGGCCTTTTCGATGGCTTTATTGTTCAGGCCGTACTTCTCCATTAGCTGTGCCGGCGTTCCACTTTCACCAAAGGTATCTTGGGTGGCGACAAATTCTTGGGGTGTAGGATGCTGATTGGCAAGGGTTCGGGCAATACTTTCACCTAACCCGCCCAGATAATTATGTTCTTCGGCAGTAACGACACATCCGGTTTTTTTAACTGATTTTAACACTGACGCCTCGTCAAGCGGTTTTATGGTGTGTATGTTGATGACTTCGGCAGAAATGCCCTGGTTTTCTAAATTTTCGGCGGCGATCAATGCCTCCCAGACCAAGTGCCCCGTTGCAATGATCGTCACATCAGAACCCTCATTGAGCATCAATGCCTTACCGATTTCAAAATTTTGATCCACAGCGGTGAAATTCGCAACTTTGGGCCTTCCGAACCGAAGATAGACAGGCCCTTTATGATCGGCTATGGCCATGGTAGCCGCTTTGGTCTGATTGTAATCACAAGGATTAATGACCGTCATGCCCGGAAGCATTTTCATCATTCCGATATCTTCCAATATTTGATGCGTGGCGCCGTCTTCGCCAAGGGTAATTCCGGCGTGGGAGGCGCATATTTTAACATTTTTTCCAGAATAGGCGATCGACTGGCGAATTTGGTCATAGACGCGACCCGTCGAAAAATTTGCGAAGGTTCCGGTAAAAGGTATTTTGCCACCAATGGTCAAGCCGGCGGCAATGCCCATCATATTGGCTTCAGCGATCCCGACCTGAAAGAAACGGTCAGGATTTTCATCGATGAAATCCTGTATCTTTAAAGAACCTACCAGATCGGCGCATAGGGCCACAACATTTGGGTTGGTCCTGCCCAAGGCTGTCATCGCATCGCCAAAGCCGCTTCTAGTATCTTTTTTTCCTTGATCCTCGTATTTTGTCATCTGTTTCCTTTTTGTAATTCCCGAAAGGGAGAAAATAACATTTAGTAATCGCCTAATGTTTCCGGATTTTGGGCCAATGCGGTTTCGAGTTGCTCATCGTTCGGGGCCTTGCCGTGCCAAGCATGGGTATGCATCATAAAATCGACTCCATGGCCCATAACGGTATCCATTACAATGCAAACGGGTTTTCCCTTTCCGGTTCTCGACTTGGCTTCCTTGAGCCCGGCAATGACGGCTTTGAGGTCGTTGCCATTGGCGATTTCCAAAACATCCCATCCGAATACCTCGAATTTCTCCTTAACATTGCCCAAGGGCAAAACTTTTTCGGTCGGCCCGTCGATTTGCTGTCCGTTTCTGTCGATCGTGGCGATCAGATTGTCGACCTTGTTGCCCGAGGCATACATTATGGCTTCCCAGTTTTGACCTTCCTGCAGTTCGCCGTCACCATGAAGGCTGAATATCAAATGATCGTCCCCGTTCAATTTTTTTGCCAAGGCGGCACCAATGGCAACCGACATTCCTTGCCCTAAAGACCCAGATGCTACGCGAACTCCTGGAAGCCCTTCATGTGTGGTAGGGTGTCCCTGTAAACGAGAATCAATCAATCTAAAGGTATTCAATTCTTCTACCGGAAAGTAACCTTTACGAGCAAGCACACTATAGAAAACCGGCGATATGTGCCCATTTGACAAAAAGAAAAGATCTTCGCCGATGCCATCCATATCGAAACCATCTTTCAGTTGCATGATTTCATGGTAGAGAGCGACAAAAAATTCGGTACAGCCGAGCGATCCGCCCGGGTGGCCCGAATTCACCTTATGTACCATTCGTAAAATATCCCTTCGGGTCTGAACGACGATCTGCTGTAAATCCTCTAGTTTTGGCATGCCTATTGCTAATTTGTGCGGCGCAAATGTAGGGGCAATCTTTTGGGTAAGCAAGTCATAGTTATTAGATTTTATCAACGTGCTACGAGGGCGGTCAACTTTATTTTTTTGTTAAGGAGTTTATGCACCACAGATCGTTATCTTTGCGGTTAGAATTTAAGATTTGGCATTCAAATTAGCTCATACGGATCCGCAAACAAAAGCGCGGGCAGGTACAATGACGACCGATCATGGTGTCATCGAGACCCCGATTTTTATGCCCGTGGGCACTGTGGCCTCTGTTAAGGGCGTACACCAAAAAGAGCTTCGGGAAGAAATTGACCCAGATATCATATTAGGAAATACCTACCATCTTTTTTTAAGGCCTAGAACACCGATTATAAAAGCCGCTGGCGGCCTTCATAAATTTATGGGATGGGATCGGAATATTTTGACCGATAGTGGGGGCTATCAGGTATATTCACTTTCCGCAAATCGAAAAATCAAGGAAGAAGGCGTAAAATTTAAATCGCATATCGATGGCTCATTGCATTTTTTTACACCTGAAAATGTAATGGAAATCCAGCGTGATATCGGGGCCGATATCATCATGGCCTTTGATGAATGCACGCCTTATCCGTGTGATTACCAATATGCAAAACGTTCGATGCACATGACCCACAGGTGGCTTGATCGGTGTCTATTGCATTTGCAGAAAACCCCTCTGAGCTATGATTACGACCAGTTTTTCTTTCCTATTGTTCAAGGTTCTACCTATAAAGACCTAAGGCGTCAATCGGCCGAATATATTTCAAATGTAGGGGCCGAGGGAAATGCCATAGGCGGATTATCTGTCGGGGAGCCGGCCGAGGAAATGTATGCAATGACCGAAGTTGTCTGTGAAATCTTGCCCGAGGATAAACCCAGATATTTAATGGGGGTGGGCACACCGATAAATCTACTTGAAAACATTGCCCTGGGAATCGATATGTTCGATTGTGTAATGCCGACAAGAAATGCCCGAAACGGCATGTTGTTTACCGCGCATGGTACCATAAATATCAAGAACAAGAAGTGGGAAAATGATTTTTCGGCAATAGATGAAATGGGCATTACCTTTGTGGATAAAGAATATTCAAAGGCATATTTAAGGCATCTGTTCGCCGCCAATGAGTATTTGGGAAAGCAGATTGCGACAATTCATAATCTGGGTTTTTATATTTGGCTTGTGCGTGAAGCTCGAAGGCGTATTATAGCCGGTGATTTTGCCCAGTGGAAAAATATCATGGTAAAGCAAATGGACAAAAGATTGTAAGTGAGCATACTTGATAAATATATACTCAAAAGATACTTGGTCACCTTGGCCGTTATGCTCCTTTTGTTCATTCCGATCAGTATTTTGGCACATCTTGCCGAACAGATTGGCAAGATGCAGGACAACGAGGCTCCATTGAATGAAATTTTGGTCTACTTTGGCAATTTCACAATTTATATTGGAAACGAACTGTTCCCTATATTTCTCTTTCTGTCGATAATTTTCTTTACCTCACGATTGGCGTCCAATACCGAGATCATCGCAATTTTGAGCTCTGGGGTATCCTATATACGTTTTTTAAGGCCCTACCTGATGGGGGCGACCATTGTAGCGATTGTAATGCTGCTGATGAGTATGTTTCTCGTACCTACGGCCAGCAAAGGCTTTAATGAGTTTAAATACAAGTATTTAAAGAAGGGAAGGGAAAATCGCCAGACCGAAAATATTTTCAATCAGCTGAACGAACACGACTTTATCTATGTCAGCAGTTTTAATCCGGCGCGGCAGATAGGTAACAATTTTACCTTTGAGCGTTTTAACGATGACAATACCTTGGACTTTAAAATTTCTGCCTCGAATATCAGGTGGATCGAGAAGGATAGCATCTATCGATTGACAACCTATAAAAAACGTAAGATTGTCGGAGATTCGTCCATAATAGAAAGCAAACAGCGGCTAGACACCATTTTCAATTTTAGAATCGACGACCTCACCCCGGTTTCATATGTAGCCGAGACCAAGAATTTCATTGAGTTGAACCAATTTATTGAAGACCAAAAAAGAAAGGGCGCATCAAATATCAACACCTATATTTTGGTAAAATACAAAAGATGGGCATTACCAATAACGGCATTTATCTTGACGGTAATAGCCGTTGCCGTATCATCGGTCAAACGTAGGGGAGGTATGGGCGTCAATTTGGCCTTTGGTATTTTGGTCGCGTTCGTCTACATTTTTTTTGATCGGGTTTTCGGAACCCTGGCACAGCAATCGGGCTTCTCACCTTTATTGGCGGTATTGATACCTAACATCATGTTTGGCCTCTTGGCGATCTACCTTTTACAAAAGGCTAAAAGATAAGATCGAAACCGATCGCCTCAATGTTTATCTAAAAAGTTAAATAGCATGGCGGCCCTGATCATAGCTATTAAAATTCTATATTTGTCAATTCGAACAGACAAACCGATAACCTAATGGAGTATTTGGATTTTGAACTGCCTATCAAAGAGCTTGAAGAGCAGCTTGAAAAATGTCAGGTCATAGGCGAAGAAAGTGATGTCGATGTGACCGAAACATGTAAACAGATTGAAAAAAAACTAACGGAGACCCGCAAGGAAATATATAAGAACTTGACTGCTTGGCAACGCGTGCAACTTTCAAGACACCCGAGTAGACCCTACACACTTGATTACATACGGGCTATTTGCGGCGATACCTTTTTGGAGCTCCATGGCGATAGAAATGTCAAGGACGATAAGGCGATGATAGGAGGTTTGGGCAAAATCGGCGATCAAAGCTATATGTTCATAGGGCAGCAAAAAGGGTATAACACAAAGACAAGGCAGTATCGCAATTTCGGTATGGCGAACCCAGAAGGTTATCGAAAAGCGTTGCGCCTCATGAAATCTGCAGAAAAGTTCAATATCCCCGTCGTTGCTTTGATCGATACACCGGGGGCCTTTCCGGGTATCGAGGCCGAGGAAAGGGGACAAGGAGAGGCCATTGCCCGAAATATCTTGGAAATGACTCGCTTAAAAGTTCCCATTATCGTTATCATCATAGGCGAAGGTGCCTCTGGCGGGGCCTTGGGAATTGGGGTAGGAGATAGGGTCTTGATGCTGGAGAATACTTGGTACTCCGTTATTTCGCCCGAAAGCTGCTCATCGATACTTTGGCGAAGTTGGGAGTATAAAGAGCAGGCCGCCGAGGCTTTGAAGCTTACGGCCACTGACATGAAAAAGTTAAAATTGATCGATGAGATTGTCCGTGAACCCGTTGGCGGGGCACATGCCAATCGCACAAAGGTTTTTGAAATCGTGAAGAATAAAATTGCGGCCAATTTCGAGGAATTGGAAAAGTTATCACCAAAAGAATTGGTCGATCAGCGTATGGAGAAATATGCCCAGATGGGTGTTTTTAACGGTTGATAGTCGGTATAACGAAGTTTGTCAAAATCCGAATGTGATTACGTTCGGATTTTTTTTGTTATCAACATTAATCCGTAACTTATTAACACCTTATTTGTTGACCACATGTGAACATCACACTAGATTTTCTGACAACAACTTTGGCTTAATTGTATATTTTCGTTGCTATGGAAAAAACCAACCCCGTTATCGGTCGTAAAATCGACAAATCAACTATCATCAGTCTCGAACGTGGTAAAATACCTCCTCAATCCGTTGATTTAGAGGAAGTTGTGTTAGGAGCGATGATGATTGACAAAAAAGGGGTCGATGAAGTAATAGATATCCTACATCCTGATGTATTCTATAAAGACGCACATCGTTATATCTATGAGGCCATTTTCGTACTGTTTGAAGAATCTCAACCTATCGATTTATTAACGGTTTCGGCCCAATTGAAGAAGGCAGGTCGCTTGGAGTCCGTGGGCGGTGATTTTTACCTCATAAAATTGACCCAAAAAGTGGCATCTTCGGCACATATCGAATTCCATGCCCGCATTATTCTACAGAAATATATTCAGCGCAGTCTTATAAAAATTTCGAATGAGATCATTGAAGATGCTTACGATGAGTCTACCGATGTTTTTGACCTGCTCGATACCGCCGAGGCCAAATTGTACGATGTAACCCAAGGAAACCTGAAACGCTCTGCCGAAACGGCGCAAAATCTTGTGATCCAGGCGAAAAAACGTATCGAGGAAATTGCCAATAAAGAGGGACTTAGCGGAATTCCTTCAGGATTCGATAAAGTAGATAAACTGACTTCGGGTTGGCAACCCAGTGATTTGGTGATCATCGCGGCCCGCCCCGGTATGGGTAAGACCGCTTTGACCTTGTCAATGGCCCGAAATATGGCGGTAAATGCCGATATTCCGGTAGCCTTCTTTTCATTGGAAATGTCTTCCGTGCAATTGATAACCCGTTTGATTTCGTCAGAAACCGGACTGTCATCCGAGAAATTAAGAACGGGCAGGCTTGAAAAGCATGAATGGGAGCAATTGAACGTAAAGGTCAAGGCCTTGGAAAAGGCTCCGTTGTTCATTGACGATACACCATCGCTTTCGATTTTTGATTTGCGGGCCAAGGCAAGACGCTTGTCATCTCAACATGACATTAAATTGATTGTTATCGATTATTTGCAGTTAATGACCGCTGGCGGCAGCCAGAAAGGTGGAAATCGTGAACAGGAAATTTCAACCATTTCACGTAATCTTAAGGCATTGGCCAAAGAGTTGAACGTTCCGGTCATTGCGCTGTCGCAGTTATCCAGGGCCGTTGAGACCCGGGGTGGAAGCAAAAGGCCTATTCTTTCGGATCTTAGGGAGTCGGGTGCAATCGAACAAGATGCCGATATCGTCTCTTTTATCTATCGTCCTGAATATTATAAAATTGAAGAGTGGGATGATGAGGAGCGAACACCGACGACGGGTCAGGCCGAATTTATTGTTGCCAAACACAGAAATGGGGGCTTGGACAACATACGGCTGAAATTTGTGGGCAACCTTGGTAAATTCGATAATCTTGACGATTTTGACTCTCCTTTCGAATTTCAGTCCAAGATGAATGCCGATCAAGAGAATCCATTTATAACCGAAAACTTACCTGATGCCAATGAGGCTTTTGGCAGTTCGATGAATGATGACTTAGATCCGGATGATGCGAATGATGTTCCTTTTTAGTATTCTTTAACGTCTTGCAAAACAATTGCCCGTGGTTTTTCGTTTACCTTTGGGATAGTGCGCGTAAAGTAATCGATCCATGCGAGGTAGACTCTTTTTCTTTTTCTTTTTTCTTTTTTCGATGCAGATTTTTGCTTCCTCATTGCTAATACCAATGGATGCGGAAGGTCAAAAAAATCACCTAAAAGCATATGGTATCACGTATTGGGTATTGACCAAACAACAAAAGGTGCAGTGGCTGTTGAATTATCGCGGCGGCTCTTTTTTACTCCCTGACGGGGAAAATATCCGTAAGGAGTGTCAGATTCGCGGCGTATCCTTTGAAATTCTATCCGATGGCCAGGCGCAAAGTATTTTGGATGACATTGGCAGTCCTTCACAAAACCAGGAAGCTGTCATTCTTGAAAAGGCCCCCAAGATTGCCGTGTACTCCCCAAAGGGCAACCAACCGTGGGACGATGCCGTTACCATGGTCTTGACCTATGCCGAAATACCGTATGAAACGGTATATGACCAAGAGGTGCTCAATGATAAATTGGTGCTTTTTGATTGGCTGCATTTACATCATGAGGATTTCACGGGGCAATACGGAAAATTTTATGGCACCTATCGGGCCTTTCCGTGGTATATCGAACAAAAACAACAGGCCGAGGCTCTGGCAACCGAATTGGGCTTCGACAAGGTTTCGGAAGAAAAAAAAGCGGTTGCCATGAAAATAAGGAATTATGTCATCGGCGGTGGATTTATGTTCGCCATGTGTTCCGCGACCGATAGTTTTGATATCGCACTGGCGGCCGATGGGGTTGATATTTGTGAACCAATGTTCGATGGCGACCCTTCTGAGGCCAACTATCAAAACAAGTTGGATTTTGGAAAGACATTCGCCTTTACCGATTTTATTTTGGAAAGAAACCCCAATCGCTACGAGTTTTCTTCGATAGACATGACTGAGAAACGGCGTGTGCCCCGCGAAACGGATTATTTTACCTTGATGGATTTTTCAGCTAAATGGGATCCGGTTCCGACCATGTTGTGCCAGAACCATACGGCTTTGGTCAAAGGGTTCATGGGCCAGACCACTTCTTTTGATCGAAGTCAGGTCAAACCCACCGTCATGGTATTGGGCGAAAATAAGATCAATGGTGAGGCCCGTTATATTCACGGAATCAAAGGAAAAGGTTTTTTTACGTTTTATGGCGGCCATGACCCCGAAGATTACCAGCATCGGGTTGGGGATCCCAAAACAGAACTTGAACTGCACCCGACCTCGCCGGGGTATCGTTTGATCTTGAACAATGTATTGTTTCCGGCAGCAAGAAAGAAGAAGCAAAAAACTTGAGAAATTCAAGTTCAGGCCCAAGTCCAAAAAGGTTTAAAAGTTTGTTTGTTGATCGCTCTGCCATGATTATTTTAACATCCAACATCCAACATCCAACATCCAACATCCAACATCCAAAAACAGATTACGCGCCGTCCTATTAATCATTACATCAATAGGATATCCAAAACACGTTCAACCCCAAAATCATTATTGCTTACAGTTCTATATTTAGCCGCCTTTTTTACGTTTGGGTGTGCGTTCTCCATTGCGAAACTATAATCTGCCAAGGCCATCATCTCGAGGTCATTGTTGTAATCACCGAAAACCAGGGTCTCTGAAGGAGTTATGTTGTACATTTCTTGAACTTTTTGCAAGGCAAAGCCTTTGTGTGCATTGATGTTAGAAACATCAACCCAATTCGCCCCTGAAACCTTGACTTTCAAATCGCCTTCCAAGTGTTTGACCACGGGGTATATATATTTTTCAGAACTTATAAAGTGGTAGATCGCTATTTTCAGCACTTGACCATCGAAAGTTTGTAGGTCTTCCATTAGGGTATATTCGGTATAATATTCTTTGAGTTTTTCGACAAATTCTGTTGAAGATGTCGAAAGATATGCATTGTTCTTTCCACATAGTACGGGGTGTAGCCCTTTAACTCCCTTTAAGCTGTCCAAAATGACATTTTTTGCTTTTTGGGGCAATGGGTTAAATACGATTTCTTTGCCATGATGTGATGCAAATCCGCCATTTTCGGCAATTACGATGATATCGTCCTTAATAGGCGCAAGCTTGTCAACAATACTATTGTACTGCCTTCCGCTGGCAGCTGCAAAGAGAATCCCCTTTTTTTTCAGTTGTTCGAACAAACTAAAAAAACGATCACTTACCTCGTGGTTTGAGTTTAAAAGGGTGCCGTCCATATCGGAAACGACCAATTTTATTTTAGATAGATCCATTGATAATCATTTTGAAAGTCGCAAAGTTATTTGTTCTTGAACGATTATGACTTAGTTTTATAGGGCAATACGATCAGCATTATGGTTTTTTACCAAAAGGAAATTCGCTTAAGGCCCTATAAAAGAGGTTTTCATTTGATTACGGATGAAGTAATCGAAACGATTCCTAAGATTTCGGTCATCGATATGGGGATGTTGCACGTTTTTATAACACATACTTCGGCCAGTTTGACCGTCAATGAAAATGCAGACCCAACGGTCAGAACCGATTTTGAAAGCCATATGAACGTTATGGTTCCCGAGAACGCACCATATTATATCCATAATTATGAAGGCCCCGATGATATGCCAGCGCATATCAAAGCCTCATTGTTTGGCGCCTCTGTGCAAATACCGATTACAAGGGGTAGATTGAATCTCGGTATATGGCAGGGAATCTATCTATGCGAACATCGGGATCATGCGTCAGGTAGAAATTTGGTGATCACGGTATTCGGAAACCACGATTCGACCAAATGACCTAACTTTAACTTGAAATACCAAGCCTGAAAAAATGACTACTGAAGAATCAATTCTTAACAAGATCCAGATTTTGATAACCAAACACTTTGATACGCCCCAAGAAGCATTTGAATTCTTTGATGCCGACGGAGACCGAAAATTGACAAAGCGTGAAATCGTCAAATTGTTAAAAGAAGCCGAGATAAACGGATTCATTCGCGGATTGGTTTCGTCAAAGCTGATAGAGGGCTATGATAAATCGGGCGATGAGCTAATAGATTGGAATGAGTTCAAGGCAGCGGTTGCTAAGATAAAGTCTGCATAGACCATTACTTAAAAAAAAGGCCGTTCAATTTGAACGGCCTTTTTTTTAAGTGAGATATGTTTAAAATCTATTTTACTTTTTCCACAATGGCCTTAAAGGCATCTGGGTGATTCATGGCCAAATCGGCAAGAACCTTGCGGTTCAATTCAATACCATTGGCCTTTACCTTACCCATAAATTGTGAATACGACATTCCGTGTTGACGGGCACCTGCGTTGATACGGGTTATCCACAACGCACGAAATGTTCTTTTTTTGTTTCTTCTATCGCGATAAGCATAAAGCATTGCTTTTTCTACCGCATTTTTTGCTACCGTCCAAACGTTTTTACGTCTTCCGAAGTAGCCCTTGGCTTGCTTCATGACCTTCTTTCTTCGGGCCCTTGAAGCGACTGCATTTACTGATCTTGGCATAACTTTTTAATTTTTTGTAGTAGGCGGGCGATAATCGCCACTTTTTAATTTACTCGAACTCCTTATAAGTCTTTGTGTAATTGCCCAACTCCATGGTTATTATTAATTTACCTCAAGAACGATTACTTTAGGCGTAATTGTTCTTTAATACTGTTGACATCAGATGGGTGTACCAAAGTATCATGTGTCAACGCAAGCTTGCGCTTCTTCGATTTTTTCGTAAGAATATGGCTCTTAAAAGCGTGCTTTCTTTTGATTTTACCGGTACCGGTCAACTTGAAACGTTTCTTGGCACTCGATTTTGTTTTTTGCTTAGGCATTTTCCTAAATTTATTTGATTATCTCACTACTGTACTTAACTTTCTCCTTGCGACTCTATCATATACGGTCAAAAATCGCTTCTTTATTTGGAGCGCCACCCATTTGGGCGGCGCGGAATAATTTCTTTTATTGGTTTGTTCTACTATTTTTTTGTTTTGGGTGCAATGAACATGGTCATACGCTTTCCTTCCAATTTCGGCATTTGTTCAACTTTACCCAACTCCTCTAACTCTGATGCCAGACGCAATAATAAAATCTCACCTTGATCTTTATAGACTATCGACCTTCCCTTAAAAAAGACATATGCCTTTAATTTGGCACCATCTTTTAAAAATTTCTCGGCATGTTTCTTTTTAAACTCGTAATCGTGATCATCGGTATTGGGTCCGAACCGAATTTCCTTGACCACAACTTTTGATGCTTTGGCCTTCATGGCCTTTTCGCGCTTCTTTTGCTCGTAAAGAAACTTTTTGTAATCCATTATCTTACAAACCGGTGGATCGGCATTCGGCGAAATCTCTACCAAATCAGTGCCTAAATCCTCCGCTATGTCAAGTGCTTGACGGATCGGGTATATGCCAATTTCTACATTATCACCGACCAGCCTAACTTTTGGAGCCAGTATTTTTTCATTGATTTTATGAGGGTTTTTATTTTCCCTTCTAGGTTGGGGCCTAAATCTTTTACGAATTGCTATGACTTATAATTTTTAGTTAAACGTTAATTTTAAACGACTTTAAGGTACTACTTATTTCCTTAGCCACCAAGTCGACAAACCCTTCAACAATTATTGAGCCAAGATCATCACCTCCGTGTTTTCGTACCGATATCGTATTTGACTCCTCTTCATTCTCCCCAACGATCAGCATAAATGGAATTTTGTTCATTTCCGCCTCACGTATTTTTTTTCCGACAGTCTCGTTCCTATCATCAATGAGGGCGCGAATTTCGTTATTTTCAAGTGATTTTAAAACTTTTTCAGCATATTTTTCATGTTTCTCGCTGACGGGCAATATTATTGCCTGTTCAGGGATCAACCATAATGGGAAGTTGCCGCCCGTATGTTCTAATAATAGGGCTATAAAACGCTCCATACTGCCAAAAGGCGCACGGTGGATCATTATGGGTCGATGCAACTCGTTGTCACTACCTTTATAGGTAAGGTCGAAACGCTCTGGTAATGTATAATCCACTTGTATGGTGCCCAATTGCCACGGCCTTCCAAGTGCATCCTTGACCATGAAGTCCAACTTTGGCCCATAAAAAGCCGCTTCTCCTTCTTCGATGACAAAATCCAAGCCTTTTTCCTTGGCTGCATTGATGATCGCGTTTTCCGCTTTCTCCCAATTATCGACCGAGCCGATATATTTTTCAGGGGTATGCGGGTCTCTTACCGAAACCTGTGCCGTGAAATTTTCAAAGCCCAGTGATTTCAATACATACAGGGACAGGTCAATAACATTTTTAAACTCTTGGTCTACCTGGTCGGGTGTACAAAAGATATGGGCATCATCTTGGGTAAAGCCTCTAACTCGGGTAAGGCCGTGCAGTTCGCCACTTTGCTCATAGCGATAAACGGTACCGAATTCGGCATACCTTTTGGGCAGCTCGCGATAGCTGAAAGGTCTGGTTTTGTAAATTTCGCAGTGATGCGGACAGTTCATTGGTTTCAATAGAAACTCCTCGTCCTCCTTGGGTGTATGGATGGGTTGAAAGCTATCGGCGCCATATTTTTCATAGTGCCCTGAAGTTACATACAGTTCTTTTTGACCGATATGGGGGGTAACCACCATTTCATAACCCGCTTTTTTCTGGGCTTTTTTCAAGAATTGCTCCAATCTTTCCCTCAGCGCGGCGCCTTTAGGCAACCATAATGGGAGCCCCTGGCCGACTTTTTGCGAAAAAGTGAATAGTTCCAGCTCTTTGCCAAGCTTTCGATGGTCTCTTTTTTTAGCTTCTTCAAGTAATTCAAGATATTCGGTAAGCTCTTTTTGTTTCGGGAACGATATACCATATACCCGTGTCAATTGAGGTTTGTTCTCATCACCCCTCCAATAAGCTCCGGCGACGCTCAATATTTTAATGGCCTTGACAATACCCGTATTAGGTATATGCCCGCCACGGCATAGGTCGGTGAAAGTGTCATGGTCGCAAAAGGTAATGCTGCCATCTTCCAAATTTTCGATAAGCTCGACCTTATACTCGTTACTTTGCTCTTTGTAAAGTGAAAGTGCCTCACTTTTCGAGACAGGCCTCATTTTGAAATCATGCTTTCCCCGGGCAATCTCTATGGCCCGATGCTCGATTTTTGGAAAATCCTTATCGGAAATAGTGTGCTCGCCAAAATCTACATCATAATAAAATCCGTTTTCTATTGCGGGTCCAATGGTCAATTTCGCACCGGGATACAGTTCCTCGATAGCCTGCGCAACAATATGGGAGGTCGAATGCCAAAAAGCTTTTTTACCTTCCTTATCGTTCCATGTGTACAGCACCAGTGTTCCATTTTCAGTAAGGGGCGTGACGGTTTCGATTACGGTATCGTTGAATTTTGCCGATATCACGTTTCTAGCCAAACCTTCACTGATGCTCTTCGCGACATCCAGCGGGTTACTTCCTTTTGGAAACTCTTTATCGCTTCCGTCGGGTAATGTGATTTTTATTATGCTCATTGCTCTTGCAATTAGGTCGGCAAAGATAAGATGTAGGTTTGACGCTTACAATATATATAGGATATGATTTTTGGCAACTCCCTGCTTTTGAAAAGTTAGCTGAACTGAGCGGAAAACATGGCTTATGATCCAAAACCGGGTGTTATTGCGATCATTCGCTATATTGTTCTCATGGCGAATCGGGCAAGCTATATTTATGAAACAAATGTGTTTCTTGTACTTGTTCGATCCAACAAAAAACATTATTTTTAATACCCTTTTTTACTTGGTGTTTGTTTAAATAGCTAGTATTAAGAGGGTTAAAAAAAGAGGGTTAAAAAAAGTTTAAAAAACATTCGAATAAACTTTTTAATTTAAAAAACCGTCCTATATTTGCACCCGCTTTGGGGATATGGCGATTGTCTTTTCCTGGGCGTCCTGGGGTTTTCCCCATGTTTTTGGCAAGT
>NZ_JBHFPV010000018.1:0-525 GCF_042611095.1 Meishania litoralis | reverse complement strand
GAGATACAGGAGCAACCGGCGCCACAGGAGCCACAGGTCCACAAGGAGATACAGGAGCAACCGGCGCCACGGGAGCCACAGGAGCAACCGGGGCCACAGGAGCAACGGGCGCAACAGGAGCCACCGGAGCAACGGGAGCCACAGGAGCAACCGGCGCCACGGGAGCCACAGGAGCAACCGGTGCCACAGGTCCACAAGGAGCAACAGGAGCAACAGGAGCCACAGGAGCAACGGGCGCAACAGGAGCCACAGGTCCACAAGGAGATACAGGAGCAACCGGCGCCACGGGAGCCACAGGAGCAACGGGCGCAACAGGAGCCACCGGAGCAACGGGAGCAACCGGTGCAACCGGTGCCACAGGTCCACAAGGAGATACAGGAGCAACCGGCGCCACGGGAGCCACAGGCGCAACAGGCGCAACAGGAGCAACGGGAGCCACAGGAGCCACAGGTCCACAAGGAGATACAGGAGCAACCGGCGCCACGGGAGCCACAGGAGCAACCGGTGCCACAGGTCCACAAGGAG
>NZ_JBHFPV010000017.1:0-832 GCF_042611095.1 Meishania litoralis | reverse complement strand
GTTTTTGAAGGGCGGTGTCCTGAAAGCTTGCTTTCAAGGGCAGGGAGCCATGAAAAAGCTGGCAATTTAAAAAGCCCACAATTTGAGAGGGGCTTTAGCCCTGAAAAAATTGTTTATAGCCCTTGATGTCGGCAGTACTTGTACACGAACCTTATTTTCGAGCAAAAAGATAACATTAAATAGAAAGAAATGAACAAGGATTTAAGAAAAACAAACCAAGCTCTCACTGCGATAATAGTGATAAACACCATTCTAATAATTTTAGAATTGCTAGAAATACTGAAACTCCTATAGCTATGTTGGCCCTCTTTTTGGTTTTAGGAAATTCCTCTAGTGTTCTTTTGGCCAGTGCAAAGTCAATTTTAGCTTTTTCGTTCTCAATATTTTCTTTTTCAAGTTTGGACTTCTTGTACTTTTTCCAGTTGCCATTGTTTAAAATGTCGATTCCAATACTGGTTATCCGATACCGCGAATTTTGGAGGTTCTCAATAATCCCCTCATCTTCTAGGTATGTCAATGCGTTCCTGTATAATTTATGGTCTTCGCTTGACTTAAAATTATGTCCCGACCTTACTGTGTGGAAGCCTGTTTCATTAAATTGTAATAACAACCATTCTATTTTGTCGTCCATATTAAAATCTTTAGTCACCTGCAACGCAGGTGCAAGGGCTTTTTCAATTGATAGCCGCGAGCCGATGTCGGCAACCGCAAAAAAGGGTGAAAACGTAAGTTTTCTTTTTGCGAGCGAAACCGAGTGCATATCAATAAAAAATTTTAGCGCAGCGAGACAGAAATTTTTTAGATATGCCGAGGTTGAGGTATTGCCGACATC
>NZ_JBHFPV010000016.1:0-1011 GCF_042611095.1 Meishania litoralis | reverse complement strand
AGGAAACCCCGTTCGCCTGGTCAAGGCCCGAATAGAATATGCCCGGGGGAAGGGGCAGCGAACCGTCCTCGTTCGAAAGCCCGTCAGGGCACGTAACGGCACCCCCGTTCACGGTCAGTTCCAAGGTCGCCGTACAGCCCTCCGAGGAGGTGAAGGTATAGGTCCCCGATTGGGACTGCGTCACGTTGCCAAGGTCGTGGTCGTCCCCAACGGTACCGCCGCCGGGGAGCGTTATCGTGAGGCCGATACCGTCGGGGAGCATGCTCAGGACGACCTGCTGGCCCTCTTCGACCGTGAGCGAGGTGCCGCTGCCGGACTCCCCGTCAACCGTATACTCAGGCACGATACTGCCGGGAGGACAGGGGGTTCCATCGCCCACCGTAAGGTTTATGGTCGTCTGGCAACCCTCGTCAGAGGTCAGCAGATAAGCCCCACTGTCAAATGCCGAGACATTGCCAAGACTATAATTGTCCCCAACCGTGCCACCGTCAGGAAGCGTAATCGAGACCCCCACGCCATTGGGGAGCATGCTCAGCATAACCGAGGTACCCTCCGCAACATTCACATCGTTGCTCCCGCTCTGCCACACACCGTCCAAACGGTATTCCGGGACGATGCTACCGGGAGGACAGGAGACCACACCCCCGTTCACGGTCAGTTCCAAGGTCGCCGTACAGCCCTCCGAGGAGGTGAAGGTATAGGTCCCCGATTGGGACTGCGTCACGTTGCCAAGGTCGTGGTCGTCCCCAACGGTACCGCCGCCGGGGAGCGTTATCGTGAGGCCGATACCGTCGGGGAGCATGCTCAGGACGACCTGCTGGCCCTCTTCGACCGTGAGCGAGGTGCCGCTGCCGGACTCCCCGTCAACCGTATACTCAGGCACGATACTGCCGGGAGGACAGGGATCTTCCCCGACCCTGCTCACCACCAGGTTGTCGTAGAGCGAGCTCCCAGGGGCCGTGCTGCCGTAGTTCGGATAGAGCCAAATATCAAGCGCGGAAATGCCTGAGG
>NZ_JBHFPV010000015.1:0-1366 GCF_042611095.1 Meishania litoralis | reverse complement strand
CGGTCTCGGCTCGTATGTTTACGAGCCACTAATCAATTATTGATAAATATAGTAGTTTCCCAATAATTAATATGAGCTAGAATGGAAGGGACAGAGAGGTCTCGGCTAGATACATTGAATGATATCGCTTCATAGAAATCCCGCCCTTCCATAATCTTCTTGGAATCCGGACAGTACCTAGACCCCTTTCACGGAGGTCGAATCAAATGCGAGCAAGGATGATAAAGAGGATCGTAGCCTAAAAAATGATGTTATGGCAAAACGGTTGAAACAAAGTCTGGGTATCGATGTTTCCAAATTGAGTTTGTCCTTGTCCTTCGGGTTCCTAACGGATAAGCTGGAAAAAGAATTCATATCGCATCCTGATGTGACCAATGACCTATCGGGTTATGGTGAGCTTTTGAATTGGTTGGAAAAGTCAGTTGACGATACCGTCGAACTAACGGTAGTCATGGAGGCCACGGGAGTATATCACCAGGGCATCACCCATTATCTGTACTCAAATGGTTATAGGGTCTGTGTAATGCAGTCCGGTCGTGTAAAGCGCTATGCCCAGAGTCTGGACCAGCGTTCGAAAACGGATGCCCTGGACAGTAAAATGCTCAGTATGCTGGGTCTTGAAAGAAGTATTCGTCCTTGGCGGCCGCCCAGTGAAGAACTACAGGAGCTAAAGGCATTGAGCAGGGAGCGCGGTTCCTTGATAAAGGACAGGATTACGGAGACCAACCGTCAAGGAGCCATCGATTCGGGCGTCCATGGCAGCACCAAGGCCCTAAAACGGCACAGGGACCGGCTCAAGCTTCTTAACGGCCAAATAGAAATGATAGAAGCGGAGATGAAAGAGATAGTATCAAAGAACGAAGCACTGGAAAGAAAGATCGGTTTTATAATGAGCATACCCGGGATCTCTTTTATATCGGCAGCAACAGTGGTAGGTGAGACATTGGGCTTTGAGTCGATGACCAGTGCAAAACAATTGACAAGTTACGCAGGCTACGATGTCGTATTGCGTGAATCCGGCAATTTCAAGGGAAAAACGGTCATCAGTAAAAAGGGGAACAGCCATATCAGGTCGGTCCTACATATGCCATCGATGACCTGTGTACGCTGCAACCCGACATTGAAACGATTCTATAACAGGCTGAAGCCCAACAAAGCAAAACCTTTGGTGGCCTTGATAGCCGTTCAGAGAAAGTTATTGATATTGATGTACACCTTATGGAAAAATGAAGAGGTCTATGATGCGGCCTATGAAACAAAAAAGCAGCAAAAGCATGAAGCTATTGCTGCACAGGATAACAACTTGATAGATCAACTTGTTTCCTAAAATTTTAAGGAAAAAGCTTGTTTTTTTACACAGTACCTA
>NZ_JBHFPV010000014.1:0-1421 GCF_042611095.1 Meishania litoralis | reverse complement strand
CGAGCGAAACCGAGTGCATATCAATAAAAAATTTTAGCGCAGCGAGACAGAAATTTTTTAGATATGCCGAGGTTGAGGTATTGCCGACATCGGTCTCGGCTATGAGTAGTTGCGTGGTTTAGCGTTTAACTTCGCAAGTACACACCAAGCTGAAAATCCGCAAGAATTTTCAGAAGTAGGCGAGAACAAGCAATTACTTATAGCCATTGTTGTGGTGTCGTATTTTTATTTTTTTTCGTTTATAATGTCTTTGAGATATTTGATTCAGGAATGTTTTTGTTCCAATCAACTCAAATTTCAGCTCGTTTGGTAATTCTCCGAACAATGAAGAACCACCACCTAATAAAATTGGAATAGTTGTTAATATCATTTCATCAATCAAGTCTGCTTTTAAAAAATTCCTGATTGTTGTTCCTCCATCAATGTATAATCTCTCATATCCTTTTCCGTTAATTTGCTCTAAAATTTCTAATAGAGTTCCTTTGACTAAAAAGGCTTTGTCTTTATGTGATTCTGGTATTTCTTTCAGTTTATTGCTCAATACAAAAACAGGTTTGTTATATGGCCAAGAAACATCAAAACCCATTACAGTTTCGAACGTTGTTCGTCCCATAACAAGCGCATCAATCCCACTGATGAATTCAACATATCCCATATCATCATTGTTAGGATTAGGCACTGAATTTAGCCAATCAATTCCGCCATTTTTGTCAGCGATATAGCCGTCTATACTTGTTGCGATAAATACGCTATTCCTTTTATTCATAAAATTCTTTTGGATATTCAACCATTCCACTTACTCCATTCAGTCCGTTTTCAACCAATTCAATTGCCATACAATTCTCTTTCGGCACTTCAAATGGTAATTCTATACCAAATTGGTCGGCTCGTTTGTATCCGAATTTCGGATAATATTTTTCGTGTCCGAGCAATATAACTGATGAGAATCCTAATTCTTTTGCCTTTTTATGACCTTGTTTTATAAGTATTCCGCCAATTCCTTTTCCTTGATATTCTGGAAGCACAGAAACAGGGGCAAGAGTCAATGAGTCAAATTCATTTTGTCCATTTTTTATTTTCAATTTAGTCAGTAAAATATGCCCAACAATTTTGTTATTGGTTTCAGCTACCATAGAAAGTTCGGGAATAAAAGCATTTGACCTTCTCAATCTTTCCACTAAAAACTGTTCCTTGTGGTCGCTTATTTGTTCGTTTTCAAATGCCTTTTCTATAAGATTAAAGACTGTTTTAAGGTCGTCTAAACGTTCTTTTCTTATGATTAATTCCATTTGTTTTGTCAGTTCCTTATGTGTTTCGATTATATGCACCACAACGGCTCGCGGCTATGTACAGTTTTTGAAGGGCGGTGTCCTGAAAGCTTGCTTTCAAGGGCAGGGAGCCATGAAAAAGCTGGCAATTTA
>NZ_JBHFPV010000013.1:0-1606 GCF_042611095.1 Meishania litoralis | reverse complement strand
TTGCCCGAGACGTCGGCGGCCACCGACCCCGATGTCTCGTCAAAGGGGAGGTGCATGACCAGGTTCGGGTTGTTCTGCAGCGGGATGGCGGTACCGATCCTGATGGTCTTGGCCACGCTGGGGACCCCGTTCGCATCGAGCGCGAAGAGCATGTAGTACCCCGGTGGCAGGAGGTTCCTCCCGGGAACCGTCAGGGTGTGCGAGGTGCCGCCCGTGGTCGCCACGGGTATCCTGCGCTGTTCGTTGTTGGTACTGTGCGTGGCGGCCGAGAAGCGGATCAGGCTGAATTCCGTCACGTTGGTGTCCGTGGTCACGCCGATGTCCTCGCCGTAATCGGCCGTATCGGGCGCACCGGTGATCACCGGCCTTGAGGCCAGTTGCCCCCCGGCGGTGAACAGGTAGGGGGGGCTGTAGATCTCCGCGTCCATGTGGTTTACGCACTCGCCCCCGTAGGGCAGGTCGCAAAGGCCGCCGCCGCCCACGAACACCCGGCCGTCGGTCATCAATATTCCCACGCTGTGGTAGGTCCTCGGGGTGGCCATGCCGGCCACGCTGCTCCATGAATTGGTCGCCGGGTCGTACAGCTCGGCCGTGAGCCTGGCGCCTATATCGGTGAAGACCTCGGCCTGATCGAGGCCGCCGGTGACCAGCACCTTTCCGTCGGGCAGTACCGTACTGTTGTGCATCGTCCTTGAAAAACTCAGGTTGTTGGCCGTAGGGGCGACCGTCACGTTCGCGGGGTCGTTGATGTCTATCACGTAGGAGGTCTCCTTGGCCGGGATGTTGTTCGTGTTCTCGTTACCGTAGGACTCGGCCCCGCCGACCTTTAGTATCTTCCCCACGTCGAACATGACCGTGGTGCCCTTCATCGAATAGGTGTCGGGGCCCCTAAGCCCCGCATCGGTTATCGAGCCGGAGCCGGAGACGTCGATCCAGTGCATCATCTCGCCGGGCCCGGCATGGAAGAGCTGCCCGTTGGGCGCCGGCCAGAGCCAGACATGGTTGTCCACCCGGTAGAGCCCCTGCTGTTCCTTCGCCAGGTCGTTGGCCGTATAGATGTCCTCGCCCTGGATGCCCGGCAGGTTGATCCAGCCCGTGGCCTCCGACCAGAGCTCCGCGTCCTTGCCCCCGTTGGTGCTCGACTGGTTGCTGCCGCTCCAGGAACCGCCGACGGTGAAGACCGAACCGTCAGACAGGGTCACGTTGCCCTGGTAGCCCCTGTTGATGTTCATGTCCGCGGCACGGCTCCATATGCCGGTCGCCGGGTCGTAGATGCTCGTGCGCTCGCTCGAGGTGCCCCCGGCCGAGAGTATACGGCCGTCGGGAAGGTTGTTGATCCCGGGGCAGAACATGTCGTGGTCGGTCTGGGTCGTCGTCTCGCCCAGCGCCTGGCCGTGTGTGCCAAGCGACGGGTCGAAGATCTCGGTATAGGTCATCCCGTTGCCCGTCTCCAGAAAGGTGTCCTTGTACTGCGAAGACCACGCTATCAATCGGCCGTCTGGAAGGTTCGCCACCGCCACGGGGACGATGCCGAAAGGAAGCACCGGGCTCCACTCCCCGTCCTGGCCCGCGGTCTGCGACGTCGAACTCTGGCTGTGGAGACCTA
>NZ_JBHFPV010000012.1:0-4563 GCF_042611095.1 Meishania litoralis | reverse complement strand
TGAAGCTATTGCTGCACAGGATAACAACTTGATAGATCAACTTGTTTCCTAAAATTTTAAGGAAAAAGCTTGTTTTTTTACACAGTACCTATGATTAGTTGCGTGGGTTAGTACTTAACTTTGCAAGTACACACTAAACTGAAAATCCGCGAGGATTTTCAGAAGTAAGCGAGAAAAAGCAATTACTTATAGCCATTGTTGTGCTTTCGTTATTTTTTATTTAGTTCTTTTATAATTAGTTCAGCAAGAATTTCAGCCTTGTTTTTTAGATCTTTCGTAATTGTTATTCCCAATGATTTTCTTGTGATATTATTCCGTAATTTATTTCTCCCCAAATTAGATTCTATTTTTCTGATAAAAGCTAGTTTTCTTGTTTCTTCACTTTCGGTAAAGGGCAGTATCAATTTTTCACCTCCTCCGTGAGGTGGGTTGATTTCATATTCCTCGGTAAGAAACCAAAACTTATCGTCTTCTGATGAACCCTTTTCATCATAGTCTATAAATAAATTAAATTTGTATAAGTCGACAGTATAATATTTGTTGATAGCATCATTGAGCTCTTTAGAACCTAATTGATTCGCGAGTCCTGAATTTTTTATTTTCTGAAAGGTTTGGTCTATAATTTTATAATCATTGAAATAACTGGTTATAATTAACACAATGGAATCCATTGGCTTTTTTTGATATGCTTTGTTTAGAAATATTGATGAATTAGTTTTGATTTGACCATCCATACTTTCAATAATTCCGTCAAATCTAATAATGTCGTTTTTTAAATCAACGAGCATGCTTTTTAAATATGTTTCAATGATTGCATTTTCTTTTCTTTCTTCGTTCCAATTATTAATTTGCAATGCAATTAAAATACCAATAACAACAAGAATTATTTCTCCTATAGCATAAATCAGATACTTGCTGAATTTGTTTTCAGTCAGCATTTTTTGTCTAATTTTTCTAAAGAATTTTATCATTGGTTATGGTTGGTTATAATGAAGCACAACGGCTCGCGGCTATGTACAGTTTTTGAAGGGCGGTGTCCTGAAAGCTTGCTTTCAAGGGCAGGGAGCCATGAAAAAGCTGGCAATTTAAAAAGCCCACAATTTGAGAGGGTTTTAGCCCTTGAAAAATTGTTTATAGCCCTTGATGTCGGCAGTACTTGTACACGAACCTTATTTTCGAGCAAAAAGATAACATTAAATGACAAAAATGAGAAATTTCAACTATCGAAAATGGACTTTGGTAATTTTGGCTTTCAACTTGTTAGTTGTATTGCTAAACTTATTAATACTCCTATTAAAGAAATAACAGCAATCCAAAAACCATATATATCATACTGGAACTTTTCAATGGAATTTTGCCTTATAATCTCTTCTTGCACTTGTTTCCTGATTTGCCCCTGTTGTTTTTTGTCCAGTTCATTTGCAAGATTAATTGAATCGTCATATAATTTTTGGAACCCTCCATTTCGTTTGAATGGGACGGTGTTTATAGATGGTCGCACGCTTAGCGAATCTTCTTCAAAATTTACTGTTCCAACTTGATAATGTTCAAATATGGATAAAAAATACTTGAAGTCTAGAAACAGAATATCTCGTTCCGATGGCCTGTATATACCATCTGATACAAAGTCTTCGGCTTGCACCAGCCAATTTGTGTCAATCATTTTGTTCAACATAAACTCTAATTTTGGCAAGTCGTCTTTTTTTATTTCCATATTAAAATCTTTAGTCACCTGCAACGCAGGTGCAAGGGCTTTTTCAATTGATAGCCGCGAGCCGATGTCGGCAACCGCAAAAAAGGGTGAAAACGTAAGTTTTCTTTTTGCGAGCGAAACCGAGTGCATATCAATAAAAAATTTTAGCGCAGCGGGACAGAAATTTTTTAGATATGCCGAGGTTGAGGTATTGCCGACATCGTCCAGCTATGATGAGTGGGGCTTAGAAAGCACTAACCTCTCGTCTCGCACATAGCCACGCCTTGAATTAAATTTAAAACTTGTGGCGGACTTTCCAATCCCCACCAAAATATCCTGACCGATAAAACCCCATTCATTCATAGCATTTGTTATGTCCTTTTTTAACATCCTTTTCCATAATTCCAGACATTCGAAGTTTGTTCATCGGAAATTAGCTTGACCCAACCAACCAGAGTTGAAATGATCAAGTTGTCTTCACCAGAGCAAGGATGTTTACGATACTGAATTACTTCGACTTTGCACCAATTCCCGTTGGTCTGATCGGTTGGTCTAATTCCCCACAGATCTCCTTTCAGAGTTGCAAGAATTTTGGAATCAGTTGATGGGCTTTCTCTCAAGTTTAATCCGGGATCGTTGGCATACCATTCTGTATCTTTCTCAATAGTATAATCCATCCAAGATGCTACCTTGAGTTGTTTAGAAGTTAGCTCATCTATATCTAGCCAATATCCATTTTGAAGTTGGACGAAATTAGAACGAGCGTCTTTAAATGTCATGGCCATGATTTCGTATCCAACCATTTGTAAGTTGGGATAGCCAAAGTTCTCATTCTTGCCGTTTACCTGAATTGAAGCAGAATAGACTTCTTTGTTGTTGTCTGGTGTTCCCAGAGTTAGTTTGCCAGCTGTTGCTCCATTAGGTTGGTTATAAATTGTCAGTCCTGAAGTTGGGATGTAATAGCAACAGACATCAAATCCCTCATCAGGTAATATAAGTCCTTTCGTTACTTCCTGAGCATTTAGGTAGTTCGTCAGAAGAAAACTTGATATGATGAAAATGCTTCTCATGGTACTTGCAGTAATTGGACATAACGGTCTAGTATAACCGTCAGTTACGGGTTAAATTAGCTATTATTTTCGGATTAAACACTGACTTTAGCAATTCCGAGTGGATTCGGACGTAGTCGAATCCGCCGTAATTGCGGTTATACATTGTTGGCAACTGGCTTTTATTCTTTCATTTCGTTTTTAAACAATTCCGCTAATTTTTTTCTGTCAGTTTCGTTTTTCAATATATTCTGTAACCACATTTGCGGTTGTTCAGTTGCGCTTTTATATTCCTTGTCTTTATATGCTTTAAACTCCGAAAAGTCAAACCAATTCTTTTTGTGAATGTGCTGAAGTGAATAAACAGCCATTTCTCCATTTGTTGCTCCAAAAAATGGGCAAGTATGGATTTTTGTTTTCGTTGTGTCAGAAAGTTTGGTGATTAGAAATTCAGTCAGTTTTCCTTTGTCGTTCTCCGAGAATTTTTTCCATTCCGTTTCGCTGAAAACGAGTGGTTTTTCTTCTCTTTTAAATTCCGTTTCACTTATATACTGTTCTCCTCCTAAACAACCACCTTTCTCGAAAACTAAAATATTCCACAATTCAGATATTGAGTCAGTTTGTGTCATTTCAATCAGTTCAGTTTTCTCAATTTGAGCTATTTCCGTTTTAAATTCCGATTGATTTTTACACGAAATCAAAGTTAAAATTAAAAGCAATATGTTCAATGCGTGTTTCATTTTCAGCTTGTTGCCAACGTCTTTGTGTATGATTTGGCAAGGTTGGCTTGTCAAATCAGTTTCAGGCTATCCTGAGGTTTAAAAGTAGGAAAATTTATCAAGTTAATGATTCCGCTTGCTGAATTATACGCATTGTTGGCAACTGGCTTTTTTCTATTAACAGTTTCCACAAATTTCATTTAGTTCAGAGTTAAGCAATTCAGCTCCGCATTTTTCACAATTCCGTTTTTCGTCAGTCCAATATCCTGTTCGAGTAAATAACTCAATTGATTTCGTCCATTTTTTATATTCAGCACTGTCAAAATCCACATCGCCATTTGAATCAATTGGTGGTTCGGGTTGATTTCCATTCAAATATCCGTTTATCCAGTATTTTGAAAATTCCGACATCTTTTCAATTTCAGATAATGAAACGAAAAAACTTTTTCCTTTTTTAGGACACCAAGCGTAAATTCGTCCACGAAATGTATGAGGATTACCAATCAGATAATGTTTGCCCTCGCAACCTTTGTGATTAAACCACAAATTTTCATCAAATTCTATTTCGCTTGTCATTTTTAACGTGTTAGCAATTGCTTTTTATTTTTTCATTTATTTGGTCAAATTTTTTCTCTCCGAGTTTATTCTTTATTAATTCCGAATTCAGTTCAACAATATTTTTAAAAGTCAGAAATTCAGTTTGATTTTCATTCCAAAATTCAGTTGGTAAACTCGAAACAGCGACAAGTAAATCGCCCTCGTAAAAATCACATTCGGTCAAAATATTTCGTTCGAGTTTTTCGAGTGCGATGCCGATTAGATATTCAACTCCGATTTGTTGAAAAATCAGTAGTCTTATTTGTTCGTTAGTTAATTCCGCAATACTTATTTTCCGAAAACGATAACATTTTTCAACCATATCAGTCGGAAATTCGGAAGGCTTTTTCCAAATATCTTTTTCTAATTGTTCGATTGATTTTGTTTCCATTCTCGGTTTTTTCAGCTTGTTGCCAACGGCTCGCGGCTATGTACAGTTTTTGAAGGGCGGTGTCCTGAAAGCTTGCTTTCAAGGGCAGGGAGCCATGAAAAAGCTGGCAATTTA